>NZ_JBWKPL010000007.1:0-313687 GCF_059418225.1 Caulobacter sp. GW821-FHT09B08
ACGGCGGGCGGGCTCCCCAACGATGGAAGTCCCCGGACACGCTGGAGTAACCCCCTCCAGCCCAGTCCCGCTCGATCACCCCCCGCCGCCGCATCGGTCGCTGGCCATGCGCCCTTTCCATGCGACGAGGTGAGACAAGGATACGGGAGGTTTCAGCGCAGCGGCGGTTGTGACGCTGATTTTTGTGCAGCGCGTTGAAAAAGCTGGAGTTTCGCGCGCGCCGAGCGGGGATAGAGCCGCGCCGATCCCCGCGAGGTCTTCCTTCTCCCCTTGCGGGAGAAGGTGGCCTGCAAAGCAGGTCGGATGAGGGGTCGAAAGCCCTGTCCGGAGAGTTCTGAGAGACCCCTCACCCGACCCCACGTCGTGGGGCCACCCTCTCCCGCAAGGGGAGAGGGATCGCGCGCCAAGCCCGCCTTCGCCCACGAAGGGCAGCCATCCTTACATCTCACGGCGAGACGATCGCCGGGCTGCAGCCTCCAAGAGATGTAAGGTTCGCACCGACCCCTGCGGGTCGGCTTTCGACCCGTTGCGGACGTTTGTTGGTGCCTTAGCCGAGCTCCGCGACACCCTCGGCTAGCGCGAAGAGGGTAAGCAAACCAAGCAGAAGCATCACCACGACATAGCCTGCCAGATTTTCCCGGCGACGGATGAAGTGAGGCTTCCACGGAGAGCCGCCGACGCACACCGCGCCTGACTTGAGGCCGAACGCCCACATTCCTCCAAACAGGGCGGACACCAGAAAATAGAAGATGGGCATCGCAAAACTTCCGGCGCTATTGGCGTCGCACTGTAGCTAGACGTTGTTCCGCTAACCACCCTAAGCCGGCCATCGGCGTTGTCCGCCGCCAGGCTCGGCCTCCCCCTCCGCAAAACCCCTTAGGCGGCGCTCCCTATTTGCGCGCGGGCCGGCAACCGCTTAATCCGCTGGGCATGACCGACGCCCTCTCCCTCGACCAGAAGAAAGCCACCGCCCGCGCCTGGTTCGAAAGCCTGCGCGACCAAATCTGCGCCGAATTCGAGCGCCTGGAGGACGAGGCCCCCGCCGACCTCTATCCCGGCCAGCCCGGCCGGTTCGTCCGCAAGCCGTGGGACCGCGAGGCCGGCGGCGGCGGGGTGATGTCGATGATGCACGGCCGCCTGTTCGAGAAGGTGGGCGTCCACTGCTCGACGGTGTTCGGGACCTTCACCCCCGAAATGGCCAAGAACATGCCCGGCGCCGACGAGGACCCCCGGTTCTTCGCCACCGGCATCAGCCTGATCGCGCACATGACCAATCCGCGCGTGCCGGCCGTGCACATGAACACCCGCTTCATCGCCACCACGAAGAGCTGGTTCGGCGGCGGCGGCGACCTGACCCCCCTGCTGGGCTACCAGCGCCGGCAGGACTTCCCCGACGCCATCGATTTCCACGCCGCCTACCAGCGCGCCTGCGACGCCCACCATCCCGACTGGCACGCCAAGTACAAGGCCTGGTGCGACGAGTACTTCTTCCTGCCCCACCGCAACGAACCGCGCGGCATCGGCGGCATCTTCTACGACCACCACGACAGCGGCAGCTGGGATCGCGACTTCGCCTTCACCCAGGACGTGGGCAAGGCGTTCCTGGAGATCTATCCGCAGCTGGTCCGCCGCCGCATGGGCGAGGCCTGGACCGCCGACGAGCGCGAGCAGCAGCTGATCCAGCGCGGCCGCTACGTGGAGTTCAACCTGCTCTACGACCGGGGCACGATGTTCGGGCTGAAGACGGGCGGGAACGTGGAGTCGATCCTGAGCTCCATGCCACCCGAGGTGAAGTGGCCGTAGGACACTCAAAAACTCCGCTCATCCCGGCGAATGCCGGGACCCAGATGGAATGGCTCTGAGCCTGACGCCATGAGCGCCGAGCCCTTCCAATCATCCTCAACGCCATAGGATCTGGGTCCCGGCATTCGCCGGGATGAGCGGAATTTTGGGGCCTAAACCGGCGGCCAGGTGGGCACGCCGCCCTTCAGGAAGTTCGCCGCGAACCTGGCCACCTGCTCCTGGGTCTCCCCGTCCGGGACCGAGGCCTTGCCCGGCGGGAAGTAGTTGCCGTGGTCGTATTTCGGATCGTTCGGCACGGTGAAGCCCCGCGCGGTGGGCTTGTGGGTACGCGGCCACTTGGCGCCGTAGCGGCCCAGGGCCCCGGCCAGGTCGTCGTCCTTGTCGCCGAAGAAGACGTGGCCGGCCCAGTCGCCGATCGGATAGGCCAGCTTCAGCACCATGTCCTCCAGCGAGGCCAGCCAGGTCAGCTGGTCGCTGTTGGCCACGGTGGTGTTGTAGGGCCGCTCCAGGCTGTCGGCGTCGGTGGCCGCCGCCGTCAGGCACACCCGCGAGGCCTTGCGGCTGAGCCCCGCCACCGCCTCCTGCGTCAGCCGCCCGCCCAGGCTGTGGGACAGGAAGCAGAAGTCGGCCGCCCCGTTCAGGACGGTGTTGGCGAACCGGGCCACGGCCTTGCCGCCGTTGACCGCGTCGCGCCACTCGCCCGGATAGTTGATCGCCGGAATGATGAAGTCGCCCGGCCACAGCACCCCCACCATCAGGAAGTGGGACGGCAGCAGGGGGACCAGCTTCTCCTCCAGCCGCGCCAAGGAGCACAGGCCCTTGGCGTAGGAGATGTTGAAGCCGTGGACGGTGAACACCACGGTGCGTCCGGCCACGCGCGCGGCCGCCTCGCTGTTGGTCAGCGAGCGCATCATCGGCTTGGCGGCCTGACCGTCGCCCTCGATCAGGTAGGGATCCTTGCGCAGGCCGCCGCCGACCGCCTCGTAGCGCAGATTGACGTAGAGACTCATGACCCGCCTCAGCCGTCGCGCGGCTTGACCGCCCGGGCGGCGGCCGTCAGGGCGCCGACCAGGTCCTTGGCGATGGGCGCGATCGGCACGGCCAGCAGGCCCACCAGGGCCGCCACGCGCAGGTCGATGGGCGCGGTCGGCGTGCTGAGCAGGTAGCCCGCCCCTACGGCCAGGACCACGGCGATGGCTCCGGCCAGGGCCCGGGCCTTGTTGCGATAGGCCTGCTCGGCCAGGTCGAAGGCCGCGTCCAGCCGCGCCTCGACCGACGACTCGACCCGTCCGATCAGGTTGATCTCGGGCTCGCCCAGCGGCGCGCCCTTGGACAGCTTGTCGGCCGCCTTGCTGAGCGCCGCCGGATCGACATTGCCGATGCCCGCCAGCTGCTCGGCGGTGTCGGCGTTGAGGCCCAGCCGCACCAGCGAGCGGATCGCCCCCACCTGGTCGTCACGGTCGCGGCCATTGATCCAGTGGGCCATGATCACGGCCTCCCACTGGTCGCCGGCGGCGCGGGCCAGCACCTTGTCGAACAGGCGCAGCACCTTGCGGATGTGGTTGAAGCCGACGCGCGAGACCCCGCCGCCGGGTATGGCCTTCATGACGTCGACCAGGGCCATGGCGGCCAGGCCCAGGCCGCCTGTCGCGGCGATGGTCGCCAGCACGTCGTCGAACTTTTCCATGCGTCCCCCCACCCGAATGGAGGAACGATACGGCGGATTCTCAGGATTGCATACCAGCGTTACGCAATCGATCCGAGCAGAGGCCTCAGGCCTTGGGGCACTTAGCGCCGGTGTCGATCCAGGCCTGGATCAGCGCGCCGAACTCCGCCTGGCTGCCTGGAGCGGGTTTACGGCCCTCGCCAGGGTTCCAGGCCCAGCCCACCAGGTGGTCTTCGGCCATGTGGTGGTGCAGCTCGGCCAGGCTGCGGCCGCCGTTGCGGGCGGGGTTCTTGATCTGGGCGCAGATGGCGCCCAGCGACTTGCCCTGCCAGGCCATTTCGATGGGGGCCAGGGCCCACTTCGGGTCGCCCGGGATCGACTTGATGTTCACCCCGTAGGTCGGGACGTTGGCCGGGCCGTGGCACGACGAACAGGGCAGGCCCACCGGCCCGTGGCCGCTCTGGCCCGCCACCATCGGCGGATTGTGCGGATGGCGGTCGTCGCCCTGGGTGGGGGCGCGCTGGACCGGGTGGCAGTTCATGCAGCGCGGGCTCTCGATCACCTTGCCGGCTTCCGTGAACAGGGCCACCGAGCGGGCGGCCGGATCCTTGATCGACACGAAATCGGCGGGGCTCTTCAGACCCTCGGCCGGAGCGGCGGGCTTGGTCTCGGGCGCGGCCAGGCTGACGCTGGACAGCAGCGCGCCTCCAAGCATCAGCGAACCGGCGGCCAGCACGATGGTGACGGCTTTCATGATCCCGATCTCCCGCGTTTCACCCGCAACGGCCAGGGTGCGCCCAAGGTTGCCAGATTTCCGACGGCCAGGCTTCAAGTTCCTTGGCTTAGAAAGGCCTCGATCCAGGCGGCGACGCGGCTCCGGTCGTTGGCCGCCTCCAGACTGGCCACCGCCGCGTCGGCCTGGGCCTGCGAGAAGCGGCTGCCACGCCGGGCCTCGATCAGGGCCCGCGCATAGGCCGGATCGAACTCGGGGTGGAACTGCATCGAGATGGCCGGGCGGTCGTCATAGACCAGCACCCCGGCGGGGGTGAAGGCGCTGCCCGCCACGGCCCGCGCGCCGGGCGGGATCACCACCACCTGGTCCTGGTGCGAGGCGGGGATCGCGACCTTGCCGGCGACCTCGCCCATCCACGGCTGGGGCTCGGCGATGTCGTAGGCGTGCAGCCCCACGCCCCAGCCCTTGTCGGACTTGACCACCTTGCCCCCGAACGCCTCGGCCATCACCTGGTGGCCGAAACAGACCCCGACCAGGGGCTGCTCGCGCGCCTGCACCAGGAACGCCTTCAGCGGCGCGATCCACGGCAGGTCGTCATAGACCCCCGCCGCCGAGCCGGTGACGATATAGGCGTCGCACTCGCCCGGATCGGCGGGCAGATGTCCGGCCTGGACGTCGTAGGTGACGTAGGTGTGCCCGGGGCCGAGAAGATCCTGGAACATCAGGCCGTAGCGGCCGAACTCGGGCTGCAGGGCTTCAGGCGGTTCGCCGGTCTCGAGCAGGCCGATCTTCATGGGGGCTCCGGGCGCAGCGGGTGATGAGCGGCATTTGTGGGCGCGAACGGCTGAGTTCAAGATTCCTTCTCCCCTTGCGGGAGAAGGTGGCCTGCGAAGCAGGTCGGATGAGGGGTCGAAAGCCCTGTCCGGAGAGTTCTGAGAGACCCCTCACCCGACCCCACTTCGTGGGGCCACCCTCTCCCGCAAGGGGAGAGGGAGATCGTGCGTCCTAGTACACCATCCCCTGCGCCACGGCCTTCAGGCGCTCGATCGCCGAGAACTTGTCTTCGATGAAGTCCTGGTCGATCCACCAGATCTCGACCTCGCGCATCACCTCGCCGACCATCGGGCCCTTGGGCACCCCGGCCTTCAGGACCTCCTCGCCGGTCAGGGGGAAGGCCGGCGGCGTCCAGCTTTCGCCCAGGGCCAGCAGGCCGCGCCATTGCGGGGTGGTGGCCGTGCGCCCCGCCCCGGCCCAGGCCAGCTTCACCCGGTCGCTGAACACCTTCACCCCCAGGGCGTAGACCGCCCGGCGCGTCTCGCGCGGGCTCATCCACGAGACGATGCGCGGCGACTTGCCCACCGCCTCGACCAGCCGCTCCTTCAGGGCGTTGGACAGGCGCAGGCGCTCGGCCATCTGCTCGGCGATCTTGGGATCGTCGGGGATCAGCGAGGCCAGGCGCAGCTCGGGATCGTTCTCGAACAGCTGCTCGGTCTCGATGGTCATCAGCCCCTCGAACCGGGCCAGCGATTTGACGAACGGCAGGATCGAGGACAGCACGCTGGTGGCCGCCATCATCCGCAGGGCGTGGCGCGGGTCGTCGGCCGCCAGCAGCTTCAAGAGCTCCTTCTGGGTGCGCTCGGCCGCGCGGCCCTCGACCATGCCCTTCAGCGCCTTGCAGGCGGCCAGGGCCTTCTGGTCGGCCTCGCCCTTGCCGTACCAGGCGTAGAAGCGGAAGAAGCGCAGGATGCGCAGATAGTCCTCGCGGATGCGGGTCATCGGGTCGCCGACGAACACCACCCGCCCCTCGCGCGCGTCGTTCACCCCCTCGCCGGTCGGGTCGTACAGCCGGCCGTGGATGTCGACATAGAGGGCGTTGAAGCGGAAATCGCGGCGCTCGGCGTCCTGATCCCAGTCCTGGGTGAACGACACCACCGCCCGGCGGCCGTCAGTCGAGACGTCGCGGCGCAGGGTGGTGATCTCGTAGGACTTGCCGCCGGACAAGGCCGTGACCGTGCCGTGGTCGACGCCGGTGGGGATGGCGCGCAGGCCCGCGTCGCCCAGGGCCTCGATCACCTGGTCGGGCGTCAGGGTGGTGGCGATGTCGATGTCGTCGATGGGCTTACCCATCAGGGTGTTGCGCACGCAGCCGCCCACGAACCGCGCGCAGCCCGGAAAGCCCCGGGCCTCGAGCGCGGCGATCACCGCCTGGGTTTCCGGCAACGCCATCCAGGGCGTTATGCCTATGGTCTCGGTGCTCACGCGACTCCCCCACTGGTACGCAACACGTTCCCCGCGCGCGGGGCGACGCATTTCAGACGATTATCGCGAGGGGACAAGCCCGTTGAGAAGCTTAACCATAGATTTCTCCGTGGTTTACCTAACGGAGACTAGCGGTCGTCGGATGTTTCGTCCGGCGCGTGGAGCCGCTCGTACAGGCCCCGCAGCATGCCCGCCGTCGCGCCCCAGATGAACCGCTCGTTCCACGGCATGGCGTAGAAGAACCGCCGCTCGCCGTCGGGCAGGTCGCGGTGCTGGCGCTGGTGGTTGGAGGGATCCATCAGGAAGGCGAACGGCGTCTCGAAGACGTCGGCCACCTCGTCGGGGCTGGGGACGAAGGTCGCGGCCGGATCGACGAAGCCGACCACCGGCGTGACGTGGAAGCCCGTCACCGTGCGATAGCCGTGCAGCAGACCGGCCAGGGTGACGAACTTGGGATCGAGCGCGATCTCCTCCTGGGCCTCGCGCAGGGCCGTCTCCCACGGCGTCTCGCCCGGGTCGCAGCGGCCGCCGGGAAAGGCGATCTGGCCGGTGTGGCTGCGCAGGGTGTCGGCCCGGCGGGTCAGCAGCACCGACAGGCCGTCCTCGTGCTCGACCAGCCCCACCAGCACCGCGGCCGGGCGCAGGGCATGGGGATTGTCGGGGCGCAGGGTCGGATTGAGGTCGAAGTCCGAACGCGGGGCGTCCAGGGCCGGATCGTAGTCGCTGATCGGATCCAGCTTGCCGGCGATCCAGGCGCGACGTTCGTCTCGTGTCAGGCTCACGACCGATGCGCCCCGGCCGGGGCGATGGGGAACCAGGCGCCGTTCGAAGACACGCCCAGGCGCGGTCCTTCGGGCGTGTCGCGCTCGGTCGCCAGCTCGGCCAGCTCGTAGAACACCGCCCGGGCGATCAGGGCCTCCAGGCCGCGCCGCACGTGCACATAAGGCCGGGGCTCGCCGGTGGCCGGGTCGGTCTCGACGCGAATGGGATTGTCGGGACCCGCCTCGACCTCGTCGCCGACATTGGTCTGGAAGCGCAGGGTCTCGCCCACTTGGTCCACCCGCGTGGCGATGAACGGCGCGTCCTCGACCTGGATCTTCAGCTTCTCGACGGGCGTGACCAGGTGATAGCCGTCCGGGTCCAGCCGCAGCACGGTGGAAAACAATCGCACCAGGGCCTCGCGGCCGATGGGCGTGCCCTCGTGGAACCATACCCCGTCCTTGCGGATGCGGATGTCGATGTCGCCGCAGTGCTCCGGATGCCACAGATGCACCGGCGGCAGGCCGCGCCGGCCGGCTTCCTTGGCGGCGGCGGTCACGCCTGCGAGGCCAGAGGGGGTCGGGTCAGCGGTCATGGGTTTCAGGTAGGCCAAGCGGGCGTCGGGCTCAAGGCTCGCTTCGCGAGCCCCCTCCGGCCCTCTGGGCCACCTCCCCCAGAGGGGGAGGATCTGTCGCGGCGCAAATGCTCCCCCTCCGGGGGAGCTGTCGCGTAGCGACTGAGGGGGTCTTCAGCCGATCCGGATCGCCCCCGCCAGTCCCAGCTCACCGCCCTCGACCAGCGGCTTGACCAGCACGCGGCGCTGATCCGCTGGACCCGGCATGATCGCCTTCGACACCGGCGCGGCGGTGAAGCCGATGCGCGAGAAATAGGGCGCGTCGCCCACCAGCAGCACCGCGCGCCAGCCGGCCTTGGCGGCGGCCTCGCAGGCGGCCTCGACCAGGGCCTGGCCCAGGCCGTGCTTGCGCTCGCCGGCGTCGACGGCCAGCGGGCCCAGGAAGGCGACGGGGACGCCGCCCACGGTCACGGGCCACAGCCGCACGCTGCCGATCACCCGGCCTTCGTGCAGAGCCACGAACGAGCAGTCGTCCAGCTTGTGGTTGCCCTCGCGCAGGCGCTCGGACGACTTGGCGAAGCGGCCCGGCCCGAAGGCGCGGTCGACCAGCACCTCGACGGCGCGGGCGTGCTCGGGGCGCTCGACGATGACCGAGGGCGGGATGGACGAAGGGACGACGGCGGAAGACGACATGGCGCTAAACGATCCGGAACACGAAGGGGGACATAGCCCCGGATCGTGACGCGGCCGAGACGGCCGCCACCGGGGCGTTCAGTAGCGGACTCCGGTCCGCGCGGCGCAGGTTCGTCGCAGGCGTCGCATGACGTCCTTCCTCATTCCGAGGGGCGCGAAATAGGGCCTAGGGCGCTTGCCGTCAACGAAATCAACAGAGCTATCAAACAAACGCGATTGCGGCAGCGCTCGGTCGGGGACATGGTCCGCGCCCGATGACCGACCTCCCCCCCGATCCCGACTCCGTCCCGTCCGCCATAGAGGCGACCGACACTTCGATGCGCGCCCTGCTCAAGCAGAACGACTTCCTGTTCTTCTGGGTCGCGCGGTTCCTGGCCACCCTGGCGGTGCAGATCCAGGGCGTGACCATCGGCTGGCAGGTCTACACCCTGGCCCGCGAAACCGGGCACAACGAGGGCCAGGGAGCCTTCCTGCTGGGCATGGTGGGGCTGGCCCAGTTCATCCCGCTGTTCTTCCTGACCCTGACCGCCGGCGAGACCGCCGACCGCCACGACCGCAAGGCCATCGTCGGGGCGGCCATCGGGGTCGACATCCTCTGCGCCGGCGCCCTGGGCTTCCTGGCCTGGTCGGGCCACACGGCCCTGTGGCCGATCTTCGCCGTCGCCGTGCTGTTCGGCGCCGGCCGCGCCTTCCTGTCGCCGGCCTCCAGCGCCATGGGGCCGATGCTGGTGCCGCGTCCGCTGCTGCCGCGCGCCATCGCCTGGAACTCGCTGTCCTGGCAGAGCGGCTCGATCATCGGCCCGGCCCTGGGGGGCCTGCTCTGCGCCATCTCGCCGGCCACCGCCTTCGCCACCTCGGCGGGCCTGTTCCTGGTCGGCGGCCTGTGCCTGCTGGGCATCCGCCAGTCGACCAAGCCGGTCGTCCAGCCAGGCTCGCGCTGGACCCTGATCAAGGAAGGCCTCGTCTATACCTGGCGCAACAAGATCGTCTTCGGCTCGATCTCGCTGGACCTGTTCGCCGTGCTGCTGGGCGGGGCCACGGCGCTCTTGCCGGTGTTCGCTCGCGATGTGCTGCACGTCGGGGCCGAAGGCTTCGGCATCCTGCGCGCCGCCCCGGCGGTGGGCGCCACCCTGGTGGCGATCTTCCTGGCCAGCCACCAGATCCGCCGCCACGCGGGCCTGCTGATGTTCGGCGCCGTGGCGCTGTTCGGGGCGGCCACGGTGGTGTTCGGCCTGTCGAAATGGACCTGGCTGTCGGTCGGCGCCCTGGCCGTGCTGGGCGGGGCCGACATGATCTCGGTCTATATCCGCCAGACCCTGGTGCAATTGGTCACCCCCGACCCCATGCGCGGCCGCGTCGCCGCCGTCTCGGGCCTGTTCATCAGCGCGTCGAACGAGCTGGGCGAGTTCGAAAGCGGCGTCGCGGCGCGCTTCCTGGGCCCCGTCGGCGCGGCGGTGTTCGGCGGCGTCGGGGCGCTGATCGTGACCGGGGCGTGGGCGAAGATGTTCCCGGAGCTGCGCAAGGCGGATCGGCTGGAGTAACCCCCTCCGGCCCTCCGGGCCACCTCCCCCAGAGGGGGAGGATCTACGCCCAGCAATGCTCCCCCTCTGGGGGAGCTGTCGCGGAGCGACTGAGGGGGGTCTACCGCCCTGCCAGCTTGCGCAACGCATCCCCCGTCATCCGCCGCACGGTCCACTCGTCCATCGTGGCCGCGCCCAGGCTGTCGTAGAAGGCGATGGACGGGGCGTTCCAGTCCAGCACCGCCCATTCCAGCCGGCCCAGCTTCTCGTCCACGCAGCGCCGCGCCAGATTGGCCAGCAGGGCCTTGCCCGCGCCCGAGCCCCGCGCCGTCGGACGCACGAACAGATCCTCCAGATAGATCCCGTGCCGGCCCACGAAGGTCGAGAAGTTGTAGAACCACAGCGCGAAACCCACAGCCTCGCCGTCGATCTGCGCGATGTCGCAGAAGGCCTTGGGATTTTCGCCGAACAGCGCCACCGTGACGTCGTCCTGCGTGGTCGCCACCTCGTCGAGCAGCTTTTCGTACTCGGCCAGGTCGCGGATGAACCCCAGGATCAAGGCGCTGTCCTCGGGGACGGCCGGGCGGATGGTGACGGGCATATGGCGGTCTCTTCGGACTATCTGGATTTCGTGCTCGAGCAGCTCGCCCCGGTCGGACCGCTGACCCATCGCGGGATGTTCGGCGGAGTCGGGCTCTACGCCCAAGGCCTGTTCTTCGCCCTGATCGACGACGACACCCTCTATCTCAAGGGCGACGAGGCCCTGCGGCCCGACTTCGAGGCGGCCGGCAGCACCCAGTTCGCGCCGTTCGGCATGAGCCCCATGGCCTACTGGTCCGCCCCCGCCGAGGCGCTGGACGAACCGGACCTGATGGTCGACTGGGCGAGGCGCTCTATCGCCGTGGCGGCGGCGAGGAAGACGCGGCCTCCGAAATAATTCGCTCATCCCGGCGAATGCCGGGACCCAGATCCTATGGCTGTGTGGATGATTGGAAAAGCTTGGCGCTCATGGCGTCAGGCCCAGAGCCATTCCATCTGGGTCCCGGCATTCGCCGGGATGAGCGGTGTTTGAGTTACCCGATCACCACGCCGGGCGGCGGGACGCTGTCCTCGGGCACGAAGAAGTCCGGCATCAGGGTGGCGGTCGGGTCCACGCGATACTTGTCGAAGTCGCGCACGCCTTCGCCATACAGGAACGTGTCGTCGATCACGAACTGGCCGGTGAATTCGCGAGACGGCTTGAGGAACATGGCGTGGGCGGCGTCGGCCATGATCTCGACGGTGCGGCAGTGCTTGAGGCCTTCCTCGCCGGTCAGGGCGAACTGGATAGCGGCGGTGGCGATGGCGGTGCGGGGCCACAGGGCGTTGCAGGCCACGCCGTCGGCGCGGAACTCTTCCGCCATGCCCAGCATGCACAGGCTCATATTGTACTTGGCCATGGAGTAGGCCACGTGCGAGGCGAACCAGCGCGGATTGAGGTCCAGCGGCGGCGACAAGGCCAGGATGTGCGGATTGGCCGACTTCTTCAGGTGGGGCAGGCAGATCTTCGAGGTCAGGAACGTGCCGCGCCCGTTGATCTGGTGCATCAGGTCGTAGCGCTTCATGTCGGTGGCCAGGGTGCCCGTGAGCGAGATCGCGGACGCATTGTTCACGCAGATATCGATCCCGCCGAAGGTCTCGACCGTCTTGTCGACGGCGGCCTGGACGCTGGCCTCCTCGCGCACGTCGACGATCAGCGGCAGGGCCTTGCCGCCGGCCGCCTCGATCTCCTCGGCGGCGCTGTAGATGGTGCCCGGGAGCTTCGGGTGGGCCTCGGCGGTCTTGGCGGCGACCACGATATTGGCCCCGTCGCGGGCGGCGCGCAGGGCGATGGCCAGGCCGATGCCGCGCGAGGCGCCGGTGATGAAGAGGGTCTTTCCAGCGAGGGTGGTCATGCTTCTGCTCTCGATGCGGTTCTGGCCAGGATGACCCCGGCGGCGACGAAGCCCAGGGCGAAGCACCAGGCGGCCAGGCGGTGCGCCAGACCCTGATCCTTCAGGACCAGACCGGCAAGACCGATGACGAAGGCGGCGATCCACAAGGACGCGGCCATGCGGAAGGGGCCGCGTTTCAGCAGCAGCGCGGCGCCCACCACGACCATGCCGATCGACCAGATCGCCGAGGCTATCGTGTAGGACGCCTCGCCCCAGATCCCCGCCGCCGAGGTGCGCACCAGCAGCACCCCGCCGACGGCGATCACGAAGCCCAGCAGTCCCAGCCAGCCCATGACCCGCCCGGCCACCGACTGCACGCCCAGCATGCCGAAGAGCAGCAGCACGTCGATCAGCACATAGGTCGACAGCTTCAAGGGCTGGCTCAGGTGCGGATAGAGGGCCGGGCCGACGATGTCGATCAGCCCGCCCAGGATCGCGGCGACGCCCGCCAGGCGCCACACGGTCTGCTGGCGCATCAGGCCGCGTCCGCCCCGGTGGTCTCCACCGACAGGGCCCACAGCCGCTCGGCGGCCTCGGGGTCCAGCGCATGGGGCATGACGCCCGACCAGCCGGAGGTCTCGCCCCAGGGCGCGGCCTCGTGCAGGTCTTCCAGATAGAGCCCGCCGACGCCGTCCAGCTCGGCGCCGACGGCGGCCCAGACGCTGGTCGAGGCGCCCTGGGCGGGGGTCTTGAAGCCGTCCAGGATCTTGCCGTTCTCGTCGATCCAGCCCATCGCCCGCTGCTCCTCGATGGGCAGATGGCGCTGCAGCGGGGTCATGATGCCGCCGGGCATGACCGAGAAGGCCCGCACATTCCGGTCCTTGAAGCGCTTGTCGAAGCCGACCGCGAACAGGGCGTTGGCGGTCTTGGCCTGACCATAGGCCTCCCACTTGTCGTAGGGATGGCTGCGGAAGTGCGGGTCCTCGAAGTTCATCGGCGCGCGGCGGTGGCCGATCGACGACAGCGACACCAGCCGCGAGCCCCAGCCCGATTTCGCGCCCTCCACCAGGTTCGGGGCCAGCAGCACCGACAGCAGGAAGTGGCCGAAGTGATTGGTGCCGATCTGCATCTCCAGCCCGTCCTCGGTATAGGCGAGCGGGCAGGCCATGACCCCGGCGTTGTTGATCAAGAGGTTCAGCGGCCGGTCGCCCCAGCGTTCGGCGAAGGCGCGGATCGACTTGAAGCTGGAGAGGTCCAGCATCGACCAGCTGGCCTTGGCGCCCGTGGCGACAGCGTCGATCTCGGCGACGGCGGCCTCGGCGAGGTCCGGCTTGCGCACGGCGATGACCACCTCGGCCCCGCCCCCGGCCAGGGCCTTGGCGGTCTCGATCCCGATGCCCGTGGCCCCGCCGGTGACGATGGCGACCTTGCCGGTCAGGTCCTGGCCGGCCACCACCTCGCGGGCGTCGGTATAGGGCCCGAAGGCGGATTTGATACGCTCGGCCATGACGTGTCGCTCCCTGATTTTATCGTTGAGGTGACGCTACAACTTCAGAGCCAGAATTCCCAAGGCGATCGCCACGAGCCGGGGACATGCACTTGTGCGTGTCCCCATCAAGAAGCGCCGTGCCGAGACTTGGGGACACGCACAAGTGCATGTCCCCGGCCGTGTCAGCCAACCTTCGAGAAATCCGGCGCCCGGCGCTCAGCGAAGGCCATGAAGGCTTCGCGCGCTTCGGCGGTCTGCAGGCGTTGGCCGAACAGCTCGCCTTCCTTGTCCATCAGGGCCGAGATCGCCTCGGCGTCGCGCATCAGGCTCTTGGTCACCGTCAGGGCGCCCAGCGGACGCTTGGCCAGCTGGGCGGCGGCCTCCTGGGCCTTGGCGCGCAAGCTCTCCAGCGGCACGCAGGCGTTGGCGATGCCCCAGGCCGCGGCCGTCTCGCCGCTGACCGCCTCGCCCAGGGCGAACATGGCGTAGGCGCGGGCGTGGCCGATGCGGGCCGGCAGCAGCAGGCTGGACGCCGCCTCCGGCACCAGGGCCAGGTTGACGAACGGCACGGTCAGCTTGGCGTCCGGGCTGGTGAACACAAGGTCGCAGTGCAGCAGCATGGTCGTGCCCACGCCCACGGCCTGGCCCTGGACGGCGGCGACCAGCGGCCGGGTGGCCTTGGCCAGGTTCTTCAGGAACCGCATCACGTGCCGCTCGCCGGTGAAGGCGCCGGTGGCCTGGGCGGCGAAGTCCTGCAGGTCGTTGCCGGCGCTGAAGCTGTCGCCGTCGGCCTGGAACACCACCACGCGGATCGAGGCGTCGGTCTCGGCCCGCTCCAGGCTGTCGGCCAGCACGCCGTACATGGCGTTGGAGAGGGCGTTCTTCTTGTCCGGACGGGCCAGGGTGATGGTCATCACGCCGGCGTCGACGGCGACCGAAACGTGGTCAGTCATGGGGGTCTCCTTTGGGGAATTTCGATTGCAGGCTGACCAGCCAGCGGGACACCACGGCGATCTCCTCGTCCGTGAAGCCCTCGGTGAGATGGGCGTTGAGGCCCTCGACCCCGGCCTTGGCCTCGTGCCGCGCCTGCTCGCCCTTGGGCGTCAGGTGCAGGCGGAAGGCGCGGCCGTCCTTGGGGTCGGGGCGGCGCTCGACCAGGTCGGCGCGCGACATGCGGTCGATCAGGCCGGTCATGGCCGAGGGGGCCAGGTCCAGGGCCTCGGCCGCCTCGCCGATCAGGGCGCCGTCCTTCTGGCCGAGCACGAACAGGGCGCCGGACTGGGCGGCGGTCAGACCGCCCTTGGCGGCCATCTTGGCCTCGACATAGCGCGTCACCCGGCGATGGGCGACGTTGAGCAGGAAGACGAGGCGACGATCGGGCGGCGTGGTCATGGCGCGGGAGATTATAGTTCGCGCACGAAATATCAAACGAATGTTTCGGTCAGAGCCAGGATCCGGCGGGCGGCCTCGACGGCGCCGTCCTCGCGGGCCGCGACCTCGCCCAGGCAGGCCGCCTCGACCACCAGACCCGCATCGTCCAGCAGCCTGTCGACGGCGAACGCAACGGCCGCGTCCCGATAGGCCCCGCGCGCCAGGCCCGCCCCGACGCCGAGGCGGGCGATGCGCGCGCCGTTGTCGAACTGGTCGCCCAGATGCGGCACGACCAGCTGGGGGCGGCCGGCCCGCAGGGCCTGCTGGGTCGTCCCCACCCCGCCCTGGTGGACGATCGCGGCGGCGCGCGGGAACAGCAGGGAGAACGGCGCATAGGCCACGGCGACGGCGTCGTCGGCCCCGTCGGCGACTGACGGGTCTCCGTCCGGCCCGACCAGCAGCACGGCGCGGCGGTCCAGGCGGCGGGCGGCCTTCAGGCTCTCGCGATAGAAGTCGCCCGGGATGTTCACCGCCGCGCTGCCCAGGGTGAAGACCAGGGGCGCGGGTCCGGCCGCCAGGAAGGCTTCCAGCGCCGGCGGCAGGATCGCCGGCCCGCCCAGGTCGCTGTCGTAGGGCGCGTAGCCGACGACCTCAAAGTTGTCGGGCGCGTCGGGCTGGCGCGGTCCCAGCAGCGGCGAATAGAGCCCCAGCGACAGGGCCGCCCCGCGCCCGGCGTCGAAGAACAGGTTCTTCCGGCTGGACGGCAGGTCCAGCTCCCGCCGCAGGACGTCGACCGGACGCGTCCAGCCGTCGGTGGTCGCCCGGCCGATGGCGATGGTCGCGCGATTGAGCCACAGGCGCGGCCCGCCGGTCGCCGGACCCAGCCACGGCGCCTTGGGCAGCAGCGGCGGGTCGTAGGCCGAGAACACCACGGTCGGCTGCAGGGCCACCGAGACGAAGGGCAGGCCCAGGGCCTCGGCCGCCGTCGCCGCCCCCACCGCGAAACTGCCGCCGACGATGGCGACCGCGCCGCGCGAGACCTCGATCATCTGGCGCGTGGCGCTGGCCAGGTAGGGGTTCATGATCTTCTCGAACAGGAAGGTGTCCGAGGCGGCGATGGCCTGGGTCAGCTGGGCCAGGTCCATGCCGAGGTCGGCGTGCAGCCGCGCAAGACTCGGCCCCACCTCGTGGAAGCCCAGCCCCTCGACCTCGACCTTGGCGCGGTACTCGGCCGAAGTGGCGATCTCGGCCGCGAAGCCGACGGCGCGCAGGGCCTTGCCCAGCGCCAGGAACGGATGCAGGTCGCCCAGCGACCCGGCGGTGGCGAGGACGACGCGGCGCAAGGGGCTCAGCCCGCCGCCCGATACCAGTTCACCCCGTCATCGTCGGCCTCGCGCATCGCCAGTCCCCGGCCCATCAGGCAGTTGAGGTGGGCCAGGGCCTCGCCGGTGGCCATGCCCAGCAGGTCCGGCCCGATGGGCCGGGCGAACAGGGCGCCGAACACGTCGACCACCCGCTTGGGTTCGGACAGCTTGCCGGCCAGGCGCGACAGGCCCCGCTCGTGGCCCGAGATCAGGCCGTCGATACGGGCGTGCAGCCCCCGGAACGGATCGTTGTGGGCCGGCAGCACCAGGACATCGTCGGGGACCGTGGCCTTCACCTTGGCCAACGAAGTCAGCCAGTCGGTCAGCGGGTCGGCCTCGGGCTCGGTGGGGAAGACCGAGACGTTCGAAGAGATCTTGGGCAGCACCTGGTCGCCGGAGATCAGCACCCCCAGGTCCTGGCACCACAGGCAGGCGTGGTCGGGCGAATGGCCCTGGCCCGTCACCACGCGCCAGTCGTGGTCGCCGATGCGGAACACCTCGCCGTCGACCATGCGACGATAGCTGTCGGGCAGTTGGTAGATGGCCTTGCCGAAGCCGCCGAACTTGGCCTTGTAGCCGTCGATCCCCTCGTCGTCCCAGCCGGCGGCGTGGAAGAACTTCACCCCGTCCTCGGGGGCCGCGCGGCCGGTGTCGGCCACCAGCATCCGGCACTGGAAATATTCCAGCCGCGTCATCCACAGGCGCGCGTCGAACTTGCGGGCGATCCAGCCGGCCAGGCCGACATGGTCGGGGTGGAGATGGGTGACGATCACCCGGGTGACCGGACGCCCGCCCAGGGCTTCGGCGAAGGCCGCCCGCCAGCCCTGTGCGGTCTCCTTGGTCTGGATGCCGGTGTCGACCACCGCCCAGCCCTCGCCGTCGGCGATGGCCCAGACATTGATGAAGCCCAGAGAGCCGTCCAGAGGCTGACGCAGCCACAGCACGCCCGGCGCCACCTCGACCGCCTGGCCCGAGCCCGCCTCAGGCGCCGTCTCGAACGGAAAGACCAGCTTGGGCCGGCGCGGCTCGGCGCCCTCTTCCCCGCCGACGGCCTTGGCCGCGTCCTCGATCCCGTCGCGCATGTCGCGTCCTCCGCCCAGATCGCCGGCCAGACAGCCGGCCAGACAGGCCGTCCGGGGCCTCGCCCCGCCTGTCGCCATGATTGCGCCCCTGTCGGACGACATCTTGACCCTTGATGCAAGCGGGCCTTAAGTCCGCCGCGAGGAATTACCCCCAGGAGACATATCCCATGAGGCCTATCGCGATCGGCTTGACCGCCGCCCTCGCGCTCGCCGCGCTTATCCCGGCCGCCGTCATTTCGGCGCCGAAGGAGAAGGAAAAGCCCGCCGCCGTGGACGCCAAGTCGCGCGAAGCCGGCATGAAGGCCGCTCCCGCGATCGCCCAGGCCGCCGGCGTCACCTGCACGGTCTCGGACGCCCGACTGGTCGGCTCCGACAAGAAGGCCGCCACCGACTACTACGAAGTCGCCTGTCAGGAAGGCCTGGGCTTCGCCCTGGTCGCCAAGAAGGACGCCACGCCGCAGAGCTACAGCTGCCTGGAGACCGGACAACCGGCCGCCGACGGCAAGCCCAGCTCGCTGAAGTGCATCCTGCCCGGCAACGCCGACCCCAAGGCCGGCCTGGCGCCGTACCTGGCCAAGTCCAACACCGCCTGCGACATCGAGAACGCCCGCGCCATCGGCGCCGGCGCCAAGAACACCTATTTCGAAGTCGCCTGTAAGGGCGGCTCGGGCTACATCGTCACCACCGCCAGCCCGGTCAATGTCGGCCAGGACGTGACGGTCAACAGCTGCCTGCTCTACGAGGAAGGCGCCAACGTCAGCTGCAAGCTGACCGACAAGGCCACCCTGCTGAACGTGGTCGACACGCTGAACACCGCCGCGGCCAAGAACTGCGTCGTCAAGGACAAGCGCTACGTCCTCAGCACCAAGACCGACAACTACTTCGAAGTCGTCTGCGAGGACGGCAAGGGCTACGTCTACCAGCAGACGGCGGCCACCGGCGCCTTCGCCCGCTCGATCGACTGCGCCCAGGCCGGCTTCGTCGGCGGCGGCTGCACCCTGAGCGACGCCGTGGCGGCCCAGACCGAACAGGCCGGCCTCTACACCAAGCTGTCGACCAAGGCCGGCTTCGACTGCAAGGTCGCGAAGTACGGCATGCTGCCCAGCCAGGATCCCCGCAAGGAGATCGTGGAAATGCAGTGCTCGAACCGTCCTGACGGCGGCATCGGCATCTTCACCGCCACCAGCAACACCGTCTACGACTGCGTCACCGCCGAACTGAACGGCTATCGCTGCAGCTTCACCAAGGCCGACGCGGTCTATCCGCGCCTGACCGGCGACCTGAAGGCCCTGGGCAAGGGCAGTTGCACCGTCTCGGGCTCGCGCGTCCTGGGCCAGACCCCGACCCAGGGCTTCGTCGAAGTCGCCTGCTCGGACGGCCTGCCCGGCTGGGTCATGGCCTATCCGCTGAACCAGGCCGCCCCCAAGGCGACCGAGGTGCTGTCGTGCCTGCAGGCCAAGGACATGAACGGCGGCTGCAAACTGCCGACCAACGTCAAGAAGAGCTGATCGGGCTTACGGCCTGAAACGGCGAAGCCCGCCGGGAGCGATCCCGGCGGGCTTTTTCTTGTCTTCAACGGTTGTGGCTAGACCCCCGCCCCGACCTTCTCCAGGCCCGTGGCCATCTGCTTCAGCCGCTTGTCCAGCTCGGCCATGGTGCGGTTCAGCGCGCCCTCGTCGTCGCGCCAGACCTGCAGGGTGCGGGCCCAGACCGCCGACATGGCCGTCAGGCGCGCGGGGCTGGCGTCGACGCCGGCGGCTTCCAGTATGGCGCGGGCGGTGCGGGGAAAGCGCAGGGCCGAGACCACCACGCTCTCCGACCGGCTGATGGCGACCAGGGCCGCGCGGTGCGGCTCCATGGCCTCGATCCGCGCCATGGCCGCGTCGAACAGGCGGTCGTGGGTGGAGGCGTCATCGGCCGAGACCGTGCCCAGGGCGGCGCGGTCGAACCGGGTCGCCAGGTGGTTCAGCACCGCCGTCTTGCCGTCGGCCCGGGCGTAGAGCTCGGCGAACGGGATCTCGGCTTTCAGGGCGATGTCGCGCAGACTGATCTGGGTCCAGGGCCGGTCGGCGGCCAGGGACAGGGCCGCGGCGGCGGCGCGATCGAGGATGTCTTCGGCGGCGGTCATGGAAGGGAAATGGCGGGTGCGGAAGGCGCTGACAAGAACCTTCGCCTAAGACACGGCTGGGGACAGGCACATGTGCCTGTCCCCGATCCGTTCAACCGCCCAGTTCCACCGACCGCTGCACCGCCGCCGCCAGCGCCTTGGGCAGCAGGTCGCCGAACCCGCCCTCGCCCATCAGCACCGAGAGGGCCGCGGCGGTGGTGCCGCCCGGCGAGGTGACCTGCTTGCGCAGTTCGGCCGGCTCCTCGCCGCCCTGGCCCAGCAGGGCGGCGGCGCCGACGATGGTGGCGCGGGCCAGCTGGGCCGAGGCGGCCGGGTCCAGCCCCTGGCCGGCGCCCGCCGCTTCCAGGGCCTCGATGAAGGCGTAGAGATAGGCCGGCGCCGAGCCCGAGACGGCGGTGGCCGCGTGCATCAGGTCCTCGTCGTCCAGGTCGACCACGGTGGCCACCGGCGCCAGCAGGGCGTGGGCGCGGGCGCGGGCATCCGCCGTGTCTGCATAGATGCTGGCCGTGCCCAGGCCGATGGCCACGGCGGTGGTGGGCATCACCCGGGCGACGGCGCGGCCGCCGAACGCTTCGGAAATGTCGGCGGCGCGCACCCCGGCGGCGATCGAGACGATCACCGCGTCGGGGGCCAGGTGCGGGACGACGTCGGCCACGGCCTGGCGCCAGATCTGCGGCTTGACCGCCAGCAGCACGGTCTTGGCGGCGGCGAGGGCCTCAAGGAGCGGATTGACGCTGGCGCCGGCGAAGGCGGCGGGATCGACATTGGGATCGCGGACGATCAGGTCGCCGGCCGAAAAGGCGCCCGCCTTGGCCCAGCCCTCGATCAGGGCCCCGCCCATGCGCCCAGCGCCGAGAAGGAGGATGGGGGTGGTCATGGGCGGCTCCGCTGAAGTCGAGGCGGCCTGCCTAGCAGGTCGCGCGCGGGACCGCATCCGCCAAGGCGGGAATGTGGAGGGGACCGCGGCCGGGGACATGCCCTTGCGGCGTGTCCCCATCAGCTAGCGCCGAGCCAGGGTTTGGGGACACGCCCAAGGGCATGTCCCCGGCTGCGTCAGGCCTGGCCGACGGTCTCGAACATGCAGGCGGCCATGGCCTCGTCCGGGGTCTTGGCGCCGTGCAGCAGGAAGTCGAAGGCCGGATAGAAGCGATCGGCCGCTTCCACGGCGGCGTCGATCATCGAGGCGGCCTGGGCCATGGTCGGGCGCTCGCCCGACGGCAGGGCCAGGGCGTGGCGGAACACCACCTCGCCGTCCTCGGTCCAGACCTCGAAGTGGCCCAGCCAGACGCGCTGGTTGATCATCGACAGCAGTTCGTAGGCGCTGGCGCGCTTGGTCTTGGTGGCGCGCAGGTCCAGCGACAGGCACAGCTGCAGGCAGTCGGCCTCGGGCCGCCAGGCGAACCAGAGTTCGTAGTCCTTCCAGTCGCCGGTCAGGGCGAAGGCCAGGTCGCCGTCCTCGGTGCGGTCGAAGGTGAGGTTCTCGGCCGCCAGGACGTGCTCGACGACCTCGAGCGGATCCATCGCCAGCAGGACGTCGTCTTCTTCCGGTTGGGTGTCCATTTGAACCTTTTGCCCCCGGGGAGAGACGGGTCGTGGGACCCGACCAAATCACCCACTCGGAGGACTCTAATCTGCTTCGCGGGCGGCGTCACAACCACCTTCACGTCGAAAGGGAACGAAACTCGCCTATTCGGCCGCGTTATCGCTACCCGGCGCCGCCTTCTTGGCCGGCGCTTTCCCCGTAGTCTTTTGGGCTTTCAGGGCCGCGACTTCCTCGCGCAGCGCCGCCACCTCGGCCTTCAGGGCCTCGAAATCGTCGCGCCGGATCAGGTCGAACTCGGCGGCCAGGCGGTCGGCCTGGGCCCGCATCGCGGTCTTGGCTTCCTCGCCGGCGGTCTGGGCGATGCCCATGGCGGCCTGGGTCAGCTTGGCGAATTCGTCGAGGAAGGGGTTTTGGCTGTGCATCGAGATTCCAGAACGCGGCGCGGTTTGCGCGTCGCTTATATGGGAAACGAGGGATGAAAGCGAAGAGGAAGCACGCTACAGGTGCGGCCTACTGTCCCGCCAGGAGCTGTTCGGCGTGATCTTTCCCGACATCGACCCCGTCGTCCACATCGGCCCCTGGGCCCTGCAATGGGGACCGCTGGCCCTGCGCTGGTACGCCCTGGCCTATGTGGCCGGCATCCTGCTGGGCTGGCGCTACGCGGTCCGGCTGGTGCGCGATCCCAAGCCGTGGGGCGGCCACAAGCCCACGGCCACGCCGCTGCAGATCGACGACCTGGTGCTGTGGATCACCCTGGGCATCATCCTGGGCGGGCGGATCGGCTACATCCTGTTCTACATGCTGGTGAACGACCAGCAGCGCGACGGCCTGCTCCAGCACCCCATGACCGCCTTCAAGATCTGGGAAGGCGGCATGTCGTTCCATGGCGGCTTCCTGGGCGTCTGCGCGGCGATCGTGCTGTTCGCCCGCCAGCAGAAGATCGACATCCTGAAGCTGGGCGACCTGGTGGCGCCGGTCGCGCCCATCGGCCTGTTCTTCGGCCGCTGCGCCAACTTCATCAACGGCGAGCTGTGGGGTCGGGTCACCGACCATCCGTTCGGCATGATCTTCTGCAACGACACCATCCGGGCCGCCAACCAGGGCCGCTGCCCGGCCGGTCCCGAGCCGCGCCATCCCAGCCAGCTGTACGAGGCGGCGCTGGAGGGCGTGCTGCTGTTCGTGATCCTGTGGCTGGCCGCCCACAAGCTGAAGTGGCTGCAGCGGCGGGGCGCGCTGTCGGCGACCTTCCTGATCGGCTACGGCGTCTTCCGCTTCTCGCTGGAGGGCGTGCGCAATCCCGACCACGGCATGCCCGACTTCCCGTTCGGCCTGACCATGGGGATGATGCTGTCGGCCCCGATGCTGCTGGTCGGCCTGTGGCTGCTGTGGCGCGCCCTGCGCGAGCCGGTCGCGCAGCAAGACGCCCTCGCGGAAGACCATGAGCCTGCTTGACCGCCTGCGGGCGCAGATCGCCCAGGACGGCCCGATCAGCGTCGCCGAGTACTTCACCCGCTGCCTGCACGACCCGCGCGACGGCTACTACGCCAATCGACCTTCGCTGGGGGAAACCGGCGACTTCCTCACCGCGCCGGGCGTCAGCCAGATGTTCGGCGAGATGATCGGCCTGTGGCTGCTGGAGACCTGGAACCGCATGGGCCGTCCCGCGCCGGTGCGGCTGGTCGAGATGGGCCCGGGCGACGGAACCCTGATGTCCGACATCCTGCGCGCCGGGCGGCTGATGCCCGAGTTCCTGGAGGCCGCCGACCTGTGGCTGGTCGAGGTCTCCCCGCCCCTGCGCGCGGCGCAAGGCCGGCGGCTGGCGGACGCCGCCCTGGCCCCGCGCTGGGCCGACCGCCTGGAGGCCGTGCCCGCCGGCGCGCCCCTGCTGCTGGTCGCCAACGAGCTGCTGGACTGCCTGCCGGCCCATCAGTTCGTGCGGACGCAAACCGGCTGGGCCGAGCGGGTGGTGGGGCTGGACGAGGCGGGTGAGCTGGCGTTCGGACTGCGGGCCATCCAGCCCAAATCCCCCCTCCCCCTTGATGGGGGAGGGGTCGGGGGTGGGGGTGTCCACGGCGGCGGACGACACGCGGGCCGCGCCATATCCGCAACCGCCTTCACCCCCATCCCCGGCCCTTCCCCCATCGAGGGGGAAGGGAGCTATCCCGTCGGATCCGTCGTCGAATCCTCGCCCGCCCAGGCCGCCCTGGGTTCGGAGATCGGCCACCGGGTCGCCCGCGACGGCGGGGCGGCGCTGCTGATCGACTATGGCCGCGACGCGCCCGGGCCGGGCGACACCCTCCAGGCCCTGAAGGCGCACGAAAAGGTCTCGCCCCTGGACCAGCCGGGCCAGGCCGACCTGACCGTCTGGGCCGACTTCCCCGCCGTGGCCGCCGCCGCGCGCGAGGCGGGCGCCGGGACGGGGCCCATCCTGTCGCAAGGCGCGTTCCTGCGAGACCTGGGGATCGAGGCCCGCGCCCAGGCGCTCGCGGCCAGTCGCCCCGACCAGGCCGACAAGCTGGCCAGGCAGCTTGATCGCCTGACCGGACCGGCGCAGATGGGTGAGCTGTTCAAGGTCGCCTGCCTGTTCGCCCCCGACCTTTCGCCTCCGCTCTTCGAGGACGTCTAGCGATGCACGACCTTCCCACCGTCCAGTCGCCGCTGCTGGCCGCCGTCGCCGGGGTCAAACACGCCTTCTTCACCCGCCAGGGCGGGGTCTCGACGGGGATCTATTCCAGCCTGAACGTCGGGCGCGGCAGCAAGGACGAGCCGGCCGACGTCGCCGAGAACCGCGCCCGGGCCGCGGCCTGGTTCGGGGCCGCGCCGGAAGACCTCAACACCTGTTTCCAGATCCACTCGACCATCGCCATCGTCGCCGATGGCTCGTGGGGCGACGCGCGGCCCGAGGGCGACGCGGTGGTGAGCAAGACGCCGGGCGTGGTCTGCGGCGCCCTGCACGCCGATTGCGCCCCGGTGCTGATCGCCGATCCGGTGGCCCGCATCGTGGCGGCCGCCCACGCCGGCTGGCGCGGGGCGCTGGACGGGGTGGTCCAGGCCGCCGTCGACCGGATGGTGACCCTGGGCGGCGATCCGGCCCGCATGGTGGCCGCCGTCGGCCCCTGCATCGGGCCCCGGTCCTACGAGGTGGGGCTGGAGTTCCTGCACCGCTTCGAGGCCGACAGCCCCGGCTCGGGCCGATTCTTCGCGCCCGGCGCGGCCGACGACAAGCGGATGTTCGACCTGCCGGCCTTCGTGCTGGATCGTCTGGACACGGCGGGCGTGGGCGCCCGCGAGTGGGTCGGCCACGACACCCGCGCCGAGCCGGACCTGTTCTTTTCCAACCGCAGGGCCTTCCTGGCCGGGGAGTCCGACTACGGACGACTTCTCTCGGCGATCGCGCTCGAGGCATGACCCCGAAACATCGCCAGAAGAATAACCACGATCAATCGAGACTCGGGGTTGTTCCGTCGCCCGAGACTGCTAGAAGCCCCGGCAACGGCGACACCCCTCCCCGAGACAAGACCATGAAGCTGCTGTCCGGCAACTCCAACCGCACCCTGGCCCAGGCCATCGCGGAATATCTCGACATGCCGCTGACCCGCGCCCAGGTGCGCCGGTTCGCCGACCTCGAGGTCTTCGTCACCATCGACGAGAACGTGCGGGGCGAGGACGTCTTCGTCATCCAGTCGACCAGCTATCCGGCCAACGACAACCTGATGGAGCTCTTGATCTGCATCGACGCGCTGAAGCGCGCGTCGGGCAAGCGGATCACGGCCGTGCTGCCCTACTTCGGTTACGCCCGCCAGGATCGGAAGACCGGCGGCCGCACCCCGATCTCGGCCAAGCTGGTGGCCAACCTGATCACCCGCTCGGGCGCCGACCGCGTCCTGACGATGGATCTGCACGCCGGCCAGATCCAGGGCTTCTTCGACATCCCGACCGACAACCTGCTGCCCTCGCGCCTGCTGGCCGACGACATCATCCGCAACTACCAGCTGGGCGACGACCTGATGGTGGTCTCGCCCGACGTCGGCGGGGTGGTGCGCGCCCGGGCCCTGGCCAAGCGCCTGAACGACGCCGACCTGGCCATCGTCGACAAGCGCCGCTCGGGCCCCGGCCAATCGGAAGTGATGAACATCATCGGCGACGTCTCGGGCCGCCGCTGCATCCTGTTCGACGACATCGCCGACTCGGCCGGCACCCTGTGCAACGCCGCCGCCGCCCTGATGGCCCACGGCGCCACCTCGGTCAGCGCCTATGTCACCCACGGGGTGCTGTCGGGCGCGGCCGCCGAGCGCGTGGCCAATTCGGTGCTGACCGAGCTGGTGGTCACCGACTCGATCGAGGCCTCCGACGTCGTCAAGGCCTGCCCCAAGATTCGCTACGTCTCGTGCGCCCCGCTGATCGGCGAGGCCATCCGCCGGATCGCCAACGAAGAATCGGTCTCCAAGCTGTTCGACTAAGGCGGTTCGCGCTCCCGAAGCGAAACAACCGTCACGGGAGCCGTCACAAAGCGTTTCGGCTTTTTGACGGCCACGCTTGTCAAGACGTGGTTAACGGGCTGACTGTCACAATCTCGCCCGCGCGCCAGTGCTATGGGCGGGCGTTCTATTTCATTGGGGATGTTCCGGGTATGCTTTCCACCACGCGTACGCGCGCCGCCTTGACGGCGCTGGCCGTGGCCGCCGCCAGCCTGCTGGCCAGCTGCGAGACGCCGCCGCCCCCGCCGCCGCCCGTCGTGGCCGCCCCGCCGGCTCCGCCGCCGATCACCCTGTCGTCCAGCATCGTCGAGAAGGCCAGCGCCTTCCGCGGCTACATGCAGCGGGCCGGCGCCATCGGCTCCACCTTCGAGAACGGCGACCAGATCCAGGCCTCGCTGAAGGTCGGCGTCGGCTACGAGCCCAAGCAGTTCCTGTCGGGCGCCACGGCCTATGCCGCCGTCCTGGCCCTGCAGGACCCCACCTATGTGGCCTCGGTGCGCGCCTTCGCCGCCGATCCGGCCCAGCGCCAGTCGGTGATCAACCAGATCATCGCCGACCCGGCCTATGTGGTCGCCTTCAAGGGCAGCGACACCGCCGCCGGCCGCATCATCGACACGCTCGGCGGTCAGGGGCTGAAGGTCTACACCGCCGGCAAGGCCGTGAAGCAGGCCGCCTACGACGTGCAGCGCGCCAAGTGGTCGACCCTGCCCGTGCTCGACCGCGACGGCCGCCTGGCCTACGCCAAGACCATGTCGGCCACCCCGGCCCTGGCCGACAGCGCCGACATGGACCAGCTGAAGCAGGCCTCGGTCGGCGGCGTTCCGCTGGTGGACGCCCCGCGCGCCGCCGCCCCGCCCTACAAGCCCCTGGTGATCCGCGGCATGGCCGTGGCCGCCCTGGCCGCCCTGGGCTACGCCGGCGACGACAAGCTGACCCTGATCGACCAGGTGATGGCCGAGCCGGCCAGCGCCATGTGCCTGAACATGGCCAAGCTGAACCTCTACCAGTGCCTGGCCGTGGCCAAGCCGCACTACGAGGACGTCTTCTGCCTGGGCCAGCACATCCTGATCGACACCGGCGCCTGCGTGATCAAGGCCGCCGGCGCCGAGATGCCCTACGAGCCGCCCCCGCCGCCCAAGCCCGAGCCGGCGGCCACCAAGAAGAAGCCGGTCGCCAAGAAGGCCCCGGCCAAGAAGAAGAGCTAGAACTCGTCCTTCTCCCCTTGCGGGAGAAGGTGTCAGCGAAGCTGACGGATGAGGGGTCGCACGGCGCCAGCCATGCGGCCCTTCTTCGTTTGGCGACGGAGAGACCCCTCATCCGACCTCCTTCGGAGGCCACCTTCTCCCGCAAGGGGAGAAGGGCGACCTTTGCGCCCGTTGCAACGGGCGGCCGTTCTGTGTATGAGGCGCGACCCAAAAACGTCGACCGGGCGAGACAATCCAGTCTTGTGCGGCGGCTCCGCATTTCGAGAGCATGGGGCTCTCCAGAGAGACAAGACATGGCCGAGATCATTCTCAACGTCGAACTTCGCGACCGCGCCGGCACCGGCGGTTCGCGCGAAACCCGCCGCCAGGGCAAGGTCCCGGGCGTGCTGTACGGCGGCGCCCAGGCGCCCGTGAACATCGCCGTGAAGACCAACGAATTCCGCAAGGCGCTCTACACCGGCAAGCTGCTGGGCCACCTGGTGACCCTGAAGTACGGCGAAGAGAAGCAATCGGTCATCGCCAAGGCCGTGCAGTTCCACCCCGTCACCGACGAGCCGCTGCACTTCGACCTGTACCGCGTCGACGAGCACCAGCTGATCAAGATCGAAGTGCCGGTGCACTTCAAGAACCACGAAACCTCGCCGGGCCTGAAGAAGGGCGGCACGCTGGAAGTCATCCGCCACACCGTCGAGCTGGCCTGCCCGGCCGACCAGATCCCGGAAGAGCTGGTCATCGACCTGGCCAAGCACGACCTGGGCGACGTGATCCGCATCTCGGAAGTGAAGCTGCCGGAAGGCGTGCGCCCGGCCCAGGACCGCGACTTCGTGATCGCCAACCTGAAGGCCTCGGCCTCGGCCCAGTCGGACGCCGGCGACACCACCGTCGAGGGCTAATCGCCCCTCGGTCGGGTGACCGAACCGATCTAAAGAGCGGGCGGGCCTTCGGGTCCGCCCGTTTTCGTTTGACCGCCCTTTTTCGTTCGAACTGTCGAGCACCAAGCGATGCTGATCCTCGCCGGCCTGGGCAATCCCGAGCCCAAGTACGAGAAGAACCGCCACAACGTCGGCTTCATGGCCGTCGACGCCCTGGCGCGGAAATGGGGCACGTCGCCCTGGCGCGCGCGCTTCCAGGGCCAGGCGTGCGAGGGCCAGGTGTCCACCCCCGACGGCCCGGTCAAGCTGCTGCTGCTCAAGCCGCGCACCTACTACAACGAAAGCGGCCGCGCGGTGGGCGAGGCCATGAAGTTCTTCAAGCTCAAGCCGACCGACGTGATCGTCTTCCACGACGAGATCGACATGGCCCCCGGCCGCTTCCGGATGAAGGCCGGCGGCGGCGCGGCCGGCAACAACGGCATCCGTTCGGTCACCAGCCAGATCGGCGACACGTTCCGCCGGGGCCGCATCGGCGTGGGCCATCCGGGCCACAAGGACGCGGTCATGCACTACGTGCTGGGCGACTTCCACAAGGTCGAGCACCAGTGGCTGGACCCGATGCTGGACGCCCTTTGCGACGCCCTGCCGTTCGCGGCGGCCGGCGACGACGAGCGCTATCAGGCCGAGGTGCTGCGCCTGGCCCCCGCCCCCAAGGCCGACCCTAAAAAAGCCGCGCGCCAGCCGGAGTAAGCCGACGATTGACGTATGCTCGCCCAGGGGACAAAGACCCAAGGTAGAGCTTGGAGTTTCCGATGTTTCCCGCCCTCGGCCTGTCGCTGATCTTCTCTATCGCGCTGTGCGTCCACGTGGTGCGCACGGGCCAGCAGATGTACTGGCTGATGATCATCCTGCTGTTCCAGCCGCTGGGCGGGATCGTCTATCTGCTGGCGATCATCGCGCCCGAGTTCCTGGGCGGGGCCAAGGCCCAGCGGGTCGGCAAGGCCGCGCGCGAGATCCTCGATCCTCAGCGCGAGTATCGGACCGCGACCCAGGCCGTCGACGACGCCCCCACCGTGGCCAACCGCGCGCGCCTGGCGGCGGCGGCCTCGGGCCTGGGCAAGCACGCCGAGGCCGAGCGGCTGTACGCCGAAGCGCTGCAGGGCCTGTACGCCGACGACCCGCAGCTGCTGCTGGGCCGGGCCAACGCCCTGATCGAGCTGGACCGCGCCGCCGAGGCCCTGCCGATCCTGGAGGGCCTCAGCGCCCAGTCGCCTGCCGCCCGCACGCCCAATGTCGCCCTGGCCATGGGCCGCGCCTATCACGCCCTGGGCCGCGACGCCGAGGCCGACACCGCCCTGCGCTGGGCCGCCGCCCACCTGCCCGGCTTCGAGGGCATGGCCCGCTACGCGGTGTTCCTGGCCAAGACCGGCCGCAAGGACGAGGCGCGCGACGCCCTGGTCGAGATCGACAAGCGCCTGGCCAAGACCCATTCCCACTTCCGCAAGGAAGCCCGCGCCTGGCGCGACCTGGCCGCGACGGCGGTGGGTTAGTCCCGCTCGCGCCCGTCGCCGATCAGCAGGTGGCCGACCCAGCTGACCAGCCCGACCACGATCGAGCCGAAGATCCCGGCCCACAGGCCGTCGACCACGAAGCCCTTCATCATCAGCCCGACCAGGCCCAGCATGGCGGCGTTGACGACGAACAGGAACAGACCCAGCGTCACCACCGTTAGGGGAAGGGTGAGCACGAAGACGATCGGCCGGACCACGGCGTTGACCACCCCCAGAAGGACCGCCGCGATCAGCAGGCTGGTCCAGCCGCCCGGAACCTCGATGCCCGGCACGATCTCGGACGCCAGCCACAGGCCGGCGGCGGCGATCAGGGCCCGGATGATAAGACGCAACATGAAAAGCCTCCTTGGGCGTCAAGCGCGACCATTAGATGAGCATGCGCCGCGCCCCGGCAAGGCCGTGCGCCGACTTGCGTCGACCATCCGACAGTGAACATGTTCGTTCAAAGTTATGATACCAACCTCGGCCTTGGCCCGCGGGAACCCACGCCCTGATGACATCGCCGATCCTCGACTCTCCGCGCGCGGCCACCAGGCACCGGCATGACGGGCTGGAGGCGTTCGCCCGGATCGAAGCCTGGATGCGCGCGGCATGAATTTCCAGCTCCCCACCCAGGACCAGATCGACGGCTGCGACCGCGAGCCGATCCACATTCCCGGCGCCATCCAGCCGCACGGCGTGCTGCTGGTCCTGGACCGCGACACCCTGGAGGTTCGCCACGCCGCCGGCGACGTGGCGGGCGTGCTGTCGGTCGAGACCTGGATCGGCAGCGCCATCGGCGCGGTGCTGGACGACCGCCTGGCCCGGCGCATCGCCGCCCTGACCGCCTCCAGCGCGACCGGCGGCTTCGTCGGCACCCTTCCCGCACGCGGGCGCAACCTGGACGTCAGCGTCAGCTACCAGGGCGACAAGGTGCTGCTCGAGGTCGAGCCGGGCCTGGAACAGCCCCTGGCCGGCTCGCAGATCCTGGGCCAGCTGGAGGCCGCCGCCGCAGCCTTCGAACGCTGCGCGGGCCTGCAGGCCCTCTACGACCGCGCGGCCCTGGAGTTCCGCCACCTGACCGGCTTCGACCGGGTGATGATCTACCGCTTCGGCGAGGACGACGCCGGCCAGGTGGTGGCCGAGAGCCGCGCCCCGCACGTGGCCGGCTTCCTCAATCACCACTTCCCCGCTTCCGACATCCCCAAGCAGGCCCGCGCCCTCTATGTGCGCAACTTGGTGCGGGTGATCCCGGAGTCCAACTACGTCCCCGCCCCGCTGCTGCCGCCGCTGGACGCGCCGCTGGACATGAGCGACTGCGCCCTGCGCAGCGTCTCGCCCGTGCACCTGCAGTACCTGCGCAACATGGGCGTCACCGCCTCGGCCTCGGTGTCGATCGTCAAGGACGGACGGCTGTGGGGCCTGGTGGCCTGCCACCACGAGATCCCGCGCCTGCTGCCCTACGACATTCGCGCCGCCTGCCGCGCCCTGGCCGGCGGCCTGTCGCGCCAGATCCGCGCCAAGGAAGAGGCCGAGAGCTATCGCGAGCGCCTGCGCCTGCGGTCGCTGGGCGACGACCTGGTCGACGCCCTGGGGCGGTCCGACACCGGCGACCTGGCGCTGGAGGAGCATGCTCGCGACCTGCTGCGCCTGGGCGACGCCGACGGGGTGGCGGTGTTCCGCAACGACGGCGTGGAGACGGCCGGCAAGCCGCCGGCGCCCGAAGCCCTGTCGCGGCTGCGCGACTGGCTGCTGGAGGCCGAGGCCGGCGGCGCGCCGTCCACCGACCAGGCCGGCGCGGTCCTGCCCGAGATGGAGCCGCACCCGCTGGCGGCCGGGCTGATGGGGGTGGTGATCGAGCGCGCCCCGCTGCTGGCGATCCTGTGGACCCGGGCCGAGCAGGTGGAGACCGTGCGCTGGGCCGGCGAGCCGGTGAAGGCCACGGGGCCGGACGGGGTGCTGACCCCGCGCGCCTCGTTCGACGCCTGGACCCAGACCGTGCGCGGCCGCTCGCGCCCCTGGACCGCCGCCGAGACCGGCGCGGCCCTGCGCCTGCGCGACGAGCTCCTGGAACTGCGCCGCGCCCGCCGCACCGCCGAGCTGAACAGCCACCTGCGCGCCACCCTGCAGGACAAGGACGACCTGCTGCGCCAGAAGGATTTCCTGCTGCGCGAGGTGAACCACCGGGTGCAGAACAGCCTGGCCCTGGCCGCCAGCTTCCTGACCATCCAGATGAAGTCCATCGAGGACCCCGCCGCCCGGGGACCGCTGGAGGAGGCCAGCCGCCGCCTGACCGCCGTGGGCCTGGTCCACCGCCGGCTCTATCGCGGCGACCAGTTGGAGACCGTGGCCCTGGACCGCTACCTGGTCGAGCTGGCCGAGGAGATGACCGGCACGCTGGATCCCGAATGGGCGCGCCATGTGCGGGTCGAGGCCGCCCCCGTCACCGTGTCCACCGACAAGGCGGTGATCATCGGCCTGATCGTCACCGAGCTGTTCATCAACGCGGTGAAGTACGCCTATCGCGGCAAGCCCGGCCGGCTGGACATCGGCCTGGTCGAGGACGGCGAGGGCATGCGCCTGATCGTCGCCGACCAGGGCGGCGGCAAGCAGGGTCCCCGCGTCGGCTTCGGCAGCAAGATGATGGACGCCCTGGTTCGCCAGATGGGCGGAACCCTGGCCTATCGCGACAACGCCCCCGGCGTGCGGGCCGAGCTTTCCGTCGCGGCCTTATAGATTTTTAGGCTTGCGGTTTTGAGAATGAACGTTCATTCTCACTTTGTCTTCGAGGTCACTCGAAGGCGGTTTCGTCCAATACCCGAGCCGGGTTGTCGGACATTACAAATGCGTTACCCGCTCTTACCTTCGCTGTGACGCGTTCCTATCTCACCAATCTGGTGGGGGTGATGGCGCGCGAAACGACGGGCGGATCCGCACCAAGGGGATAGTTTTCCATGGCCGTGAATTCTCTATCGGTGATGTCGCCGGACGGCGGCCTGTCGCGTTACCTCACCGAGATCCGCAAGTTCCCCATGCTGGCCAAGGACGAGGAGTTCATGCTCGCCCAGCGCTGGAAGGAACACCAGGACAGCGAAGCCGCCCACAAGATGGTGACGAGCCATCTGCGTCTCGTGGCCAAGATCGCCATGGGTTATCGCGGCTACGGCCTGCCGATCGGCGAGGTGATCTCCGAGGGCAATGTCGGCCTGATGCAGGCCGTCAAGAAGTTCGAGCCCGACAAGGGCTTCCGCCTGGCCACCTACGCCATGTGGTGGATCCGCGCCTCGATCCAGGAGTACATCCTGCGCTCGTGGTCGCTGGTGAAGATGGGCACGACCGCCGCGCAGAAGAAGCTGTTCTTCAACCTGCGCAAGGCCAAGAGCCAGATCAGCGCCTTCGAGGACGGCGATCTGCGCCCCGAGCAGGTCAGCGCCATCGCCACCAAGCTGGGCGTGCTGGACAGCGAGGTCATCTCGATGAACCGCCGCCTGTCGGGCCCCGACGCCTCGCTGAACGCGCCCCTGCGCGTGGACGGCGAAAGCGAGTGGCAGGACTGGCTGGCCGACGAGGATCAGGTCTCGCAAGAGACGGTCGTCGCCGAGAACGAAGAGAAGTCCCTGCGGATGACGCTTCTGGAAGAGGCCATGGTCGAGCTCACCGACCGCGAGCGCCACATCCTGACCGAGCGTCGCCTGAAGGACGACCCCACCACCCTGGAAGACCTGGCCTCGCAATACGGCGTCAGCCGCGAGCGGGTCCGCCAGATCGAGGTGCGGGCCTTCGAGAAGCTGCAGAAGTCGATGCGCGAAGCCGCCATCGCCAAGAACATGGTCGAGGCCTAAAAGCCTTCCGACCCTGAATGACTGGAGCGCCCCGGATCGAAAGGTCCGGGGCGTTTTTCGATGACCGATCTTCCTCAATTGCTGCTCCTGCCCGGCCTGCTCAACGACGCCGAGCTGTGGCGCGACCAGGTCTCCGGCCTCTCGGACGTCGCCCGCTGCCACGTGCCCGACCTGACGCGCGGCGAGAGCATCCGTGCGCTGGCGCAGCAGGTGCTGGAGGAGGCCGAGCCGAGTTTCGCCCTGGCCGGCTTCTCGATGGGCGGCTACGTGGCCCAGGAGATCGCCCGGCTCGCGCCCGAACGCATCCAGCGCCTGGCCTTGATCGACACCGCCCTCCGCGTCGACACCCCCGAACGCGCCGCCCAGCGCCGGGCGACCAACGCCGCGGCCCAGCGCCCCGGAGCGTTCCTGGGCATCGCCGACCGGCTGATGGCCGCCTATGTCGATCCCTCGCGGCTCGAAGACAAGGACCTGACCGGCCGCATCCAGGCCATGACCCAGCGCCTGGGCCGCGAGGTCTTCGTGCGCCAGAACAGCCTACCGCGCGAGGACGGCGCGGCCGCCCTGCGGGCCCTCTCCTGCCCCATCGTCATCGTCTGCGGCGAGCACGACGCCATCACGCCTCTGGCCGGCCAGTACGAGATGGCCAAGGCCATCGGCTGCTCGCACCTGGTGGTGATTCCGAACGCCGGCCACATGACGCCGATGGAGGCGCCGGGCGCGGTCAACGGCGCCCTGCGCCACTGGCTGACGCGCGCGGCTTGACGCCCCGCCGCCGGCCGCCTACCGCTGGAGCCGTTCCCGTGGGGCGCATCGGCGACCGCCGAAAGGGCTAGGCCCGCCCGCTGAAACCTCAGCCGGAATGCGCCCATGCCCACGCTCGACACCTATCGCAAACACGCCAAGCTGCTGCTCCGCCGTCATGGCGAGGGCGACTATTCGATCGGCGAGCGGCTGCGCCGCCTGCCCCGCTACCGCGACCTGACCGACCGCCAGGTGCTGGACCTGCCCTTCACCCTGGCCCTGGCCCAGGAGATCGTCGCCGTCGAGGCCGGCCACGCCGACTGGGCGGCGCTGAAGGCCGCCAGCGCCGACGCGCCCAAGACCCCGCGCCCGCCAGCGGGGCCGCCGGTGCTGCGGACGGTCACCCCGATCCTGCTGGTGCGCGACGTCGCCGCCAGCGCGGACTTCTTCCGCGACATGCTGGGCTTCCAGGTCGACTTCCTGCACGGCGCCCCGCCGTTCTACGGCGCGGTGTCGCGCGACGGGGTCTGCCTGCACCTGCGCTTCGTCCACCAGCCCGTCTTCGCCCAGGCCGCGGCCGTGGAGACGTCCCTGATCCTGGCCACCATCGAGGTCTCGAACGTGCAGGGCCTGTTCGAGGAGTTGAAGGTTCGAGGCGCCCTGTTCAGCCAGACCCTGGTGAAGCAGCTGTGGGGCGGGACCGATTTCCACGTCCGCGATCCCGACGGCAACGTCCTGTCCTTCGTCTCGTTCGACTAGGTCGGCGAGGACGGATCGCTAAATTTCAGCTGTCATCCCGGCCGAAGAGCCGGGACCGACGCGTGAACTCAGCGCTCCACGTCGGTCCCGGATCAGCGCGCTACGCGCTTGTCCGGGATGACAGTTGAATGGCCCCTACAGCTTCAGCGCCTTCTTCACCGCCCGCCAGTCGACCAGCTTGAAGTTCTGGCGCTCGCGGGTGGTGGAGGCCGCCTCGCCGTCGACGTCGACATCGTCCTGCATGACCACCAGCCCCTCGGCATAGGGACCGACTTGGCCGCCCAGGGCCGCCACGCCGTCGGTGCCGGTCACCCCGTCCACGCCGTTGGCCGCCACCACCGAGAAGCGCCCAGCATAGACAGGCTGCGCACCGTCCACGCGCCAGACGGCGAAGGCGCTGTCGCCCTGGCTGGAGGCGATCAGCCAGGTCTTGGCGCCCTCGCGCAGCAGGGTCAGGCCCTCCACGTCGGGCTTGAGCATGTCGGACGGCGCCCCGGCCACCAGGGTGCGGGCAGCGCCCTTGGCGGGATCCAGGTCGTAGCGCCAGATGCCCTTGGCCTCCTCGCCGATGTAGAGCACGCCCTTGGCGTCGTCGACGACGCAGCCCTCGGTCTGGCTGCCGACCGCGAAGCGCTGCTGCTCGGTGGCCACCGGCTTGCCGTCGGCGCCGACGGCGACGCGCAGTTGCCGGACCTGGCCGTCCGTGCCGTCGACGATCACGACGAAGTCCTGGCCGCGACGGCCCACGCACAGGCCGTAGGGCTCGGCCAGGTCCAGGGGCGCCAGGCCCCACGGCTCGACCTTCAGGGTGGCCGGATCCATCAGATAGAGGGCCGCGCCCATCCGGCCGCGATCGCTGGCCGCGACCAGCACCCGCTCGCCCTTGGCCGTGGCCAATCCGCCACGCAGGTCGACATTGTTCAGCTTGCCGTCGGGAATGAAGCCCGTGACCTTCCCGCTCAGATCGTACGTGTACAGACCAGCCTGCTTGTCGGTGCCGAAGATCACCACGCGCGAGGGGTCCTTGGGGTCGACCCAGATTTCCGGGTCGTCAGCCGCGTCCGCGCGCTGTGTGGCTACCGATTGGGTCTCTCCGGCTGCGGGTACGGGCGTGCCGACGCCGACCAGCATCTTGTCGGAATCCGATTTCGCCTCCGGATCGGGCGCGCCACAGGCGGCCAGAAGGAGAGAAATTCCAACCGTTGTCACAAAACAGAGATAAAAACGTCGAAGAAACATCACTGGCCCCAGGTTCGTGGCGAATTTATGCCCCGCCGCGTGAAATCACGTGCGAACGGCCACGTCAACGGCCGCGCCGATGACCGGGGGTACCTTATGAAGAAGACCGCACTGTTCGCGCTGGTCGCGCTCGCGCCCATCGCCTTGGCCGCCGCGGCCCAGGCCGCCGAGGTCGATGCGCCCATCGCCACGGCCGCGCCCGTGCTGGACGAACCGACCCTGGCGTCGGAACTGGTCGTCCAGGCCAAGATCGCCTACCGCAACCGCTCCGACGAAGCCGCTCCGGTCCTGAACTACGACCTGGACTACTTCCAGCGCTTCGAGCCGCTGACCGCCGGCGACGCCCTCAAGCGCGTGCCCAGCGTGGCCTTCCTGTCGGACGTTCTGGAATCGGACGGCGTGCGCCTGCGCGGCCTCGACCCGGCCTACACCCAGATCCTGATCAACGGCGAGAAGGTGCCGGGCGCCGGTTCGGGCTCGGGCGCGTTCGGCTCGGGCGCCGACTCGGCCTTCTTTGTGGACCGCATCCCCGCCGAGCTGATCGACCGCATCGAGATCTATCGCGGCGCCTCGGCCAACCGTAGCGGCGATGCCGTGGCCGGCGCGCTGAACATCGTGCTGCGCGACTCCTACGCCCTGGACGGCGGCTTCGTGCGCGTCGGCGCCCTGCGCTTCGACGACAGCAAGGTGCGCGGCACCGTGGGCGGCGTCTGGGGCGGCCAGGTCGGCCCCGGCCGCCTGCTGATCGGCGCCAACGTGCAGGGCCGCCGCAACCCCAAGAACAAGTTCAGCTATCGCTATGACGAGCCGGGCGCGCCGATCAACAACAGCGAGGTCCAGACCGACGTCCGCAACGGCACCGACTACTCGTTCAACACCAGCTACCAGACCCCGCTGGCCGGCGGCGAACTGGACCTGAGCGGCTTCTACGTCCACACCGACCGCTACCAGGACGAGGACTCGATCGAGTACAACGAGGACATCCGCGACGACGCCCACCTGAGCACGGTCAACGACAACGACGTCGACATCGAGCAGGACAGCTACTCGATCAACGGCAAGTACAAGCACGACATGTTCGGCGGCTCCACCAGCCTGAAGCTGGGCTTCGCCTCGTTCAAGAACAAGGAAGCCGAGTTCGAGGACGAGACCGAATATCTGCGCGACGCCACCCCCTATCCGGACGGCGACCGCATCACCCGCGACAAGTCCAAGACCGACCTGGAAGACACCGAGTTCTCGGCCAAGCTGGAGCACAAGCGCGACCTCTCCGAGGGCGTGACCCTGCAGTTCGGCGTGCAGTACGAGAAGAAAGAGCGCGACCTGCTGGTCACCGAGGTTCCGCGCAACCGCTACAACCTGCCCAACGCCAGCCCGCCGGCCTTCGGTCCGTACGAAGTGATCGACGGCGGCGACGCCTCGTTCGAACAGACCCGCCTGGATCCGTACGTGATGCTGAACGGCAAGTCGGGCGCGGTGAAGTGGGAAGCGGGCCTGCGCTACGAGACCACCGAGGTCACGCTGGAGGACCGCACCGTCCCCTCGACCACCGACATCGACTACAACTTCCTGCTGCCCTCGGCCTCGCTGCGCTACAACGTGACCGACGACGACCAGATCTATGTCTCGGGCGCGCGCACCATCCGCCGCCCCAGCTTCGACTACCTGTCGCCGGCCCTGCTGACCGCCGAGCTGGGCGACAACGACTTCATCGGCAATCCCGAGCTGAAGCCGGAAAGCGCCTGGGGCCTGGACGTGGGCTATGAGCGCCGCCTGGGCAAGTCGGGCGTGGCCGGGGTCAACGTCTTCTACCGCAAGGTCAAGGACCTGATCGAACTGACCAACACCGGCGCGGAAGGCGACGAGGGTCCCGGCACCTTCGTCTACTCGGCCCGCAACACCGGCGACGGCAAGGTCTGGGGCGTGGAGTTCGACCTGTCGACGCCGCTGACCGTCATCGGCCTGGAAAACACCGGCGTGTTCCTGAACTACTCGTGGCTGGACAGCGACGTGAACGACGAGTTCGGCTCGCGCAAGTTCAACAGCCAGTCCGACTACGTGCTGAACGTCGGCCTGATCCAGGACGTCCCCACCTGGGGCGCCTCGTTCGGCGTCACCTACCGCAAGCAGGGCGAGGCCTATAGCCGCGTCGTGGGCGAGGAAGTGACCACCACCTACGGCGGCGACCTGGAAATCTTCCTCGAAAAGCGGATCGGCAAGGACCTGACGATCCGCCTGACCGGCTCCAACCTGCTGGACAGCAAGAAGGAAGAGACCTTCAACAAGTTCACCACCATCGAAGACCAGAACGACCGGAACTTCGACGAGTACGAACTGGAGCGCGAGAACGCCGGTCCGGTGTTCCAGCTGATCGCCCGCATGGCGTTCTAAGGAACGCCACCGCGCGAAACGACGAAGGGCGGCGTCTCGCGACGCCGCCCTTTTTCGTGTCCGGTCTTCGGATCGATCAGGCCGCGCCGCGACCGCCGTCGTCGTCGGCCGCCATGAAGCCCAGCAGGCCGTCGATGCGCTTGAGCAGCTCGGCGCGGCCCATGCCGCCGGTGGTGACGGCCTCCAGGGCGTTGGCCGCCTCGACCAGGCGCGCGTCCTTGACCGCCTCGCCCACCTTCTTCAGCTCCACCGCCTGGGCGGTGAGGGCGCGGCGGGCCTGGGCCGGATCGGTGTCCAGGGCCTGGGCCGCCGACTTGACGATGCGCAGGGCCTGGGAGAGGCGCGCGGCGGGCGTGCCGGCCGCGTCGGCCTTGCGCTTGCGCGGACCCTTGTATTCGGCCGAGTTGAAGCGGCGGCGGTCGGGACCGACATATTGCACCGCCTCGACCCAGTCGCGGGGCTTCAGGGTCACGGCCTGCAGGCGAAGCTCCAGATCCTTGATCGTGAACGGCTTTCGCATGAACTCGTGGATGCCCGCGTCACGCGCGCCGAAGATCGCCTCGGCCGTCGCTTCGGCCGTGCACATGATGATCGGGTTCTCGCGGCAGGCCAGGTCGCTGCGACGGATCTTGCGGGCCAGGGCCAGGCCGTCGACGCCGGCCGAGGCGTGCTCGACGAAGACCAGCAGCGGATCGACGGTGCGGGCCATCGACCAGCCGGCCTCGATCGAGGTGGCGTGGAAGACCTGGATGTTGCCGACGTGGCGCAGCTGGTCGCTCAGCAGCCGCACGGCCGCGGTGTTCGGGTCGACGACCAGCACGCGCTGCATCTTCGCCGCGATACGCTGCAAGGTGCGGGGATTGCCGTCGAACACGAGACCCGGGAGCTCCAACTCTGACTCGCCGCCATCCTAACGCGGCGATGGTAAAAAACCGCTTATGCCGTCGCGCCTGCGACAAATTCTACTTCAGAACGCTCGGCTGGTGCTTAGGCCCGCGTCGAAATCCTGGAAAATGTCGACGGCTTCGTCCACGTCGGCCACCAGCGGTTGTCCCGGCTGGAAGCGATAGCGCCAGAAGCTGGCGATGTGGGCGATCACCCCGACCTTCTCGCCCAGCGACAGGAACATGTCCGGGGCGCGCAGCAGGAACTCGCGGAACGCCTGGGGCTTTCCGTTGTCGATCAGGTCCTCGAAGGCCCGGTCGTAGACGTCCAGCGCCCGCATGATCGACTTGCGCTCGACCACGATGCCCTGGCGCAGGCGCTTGCGGGTGTCTTCGATGTAGCGGGCGGTCTCGGCCTCGCGGTTGCCGGTCACCGACAGCCGGGCGATCTCGCCGCCCACCGCGTTCAGCTCGGGCCACAGCCGGGTCAGCATCCACTTGTAATAGAGGAAGCCCTTCCAGCTGAAGACGCCCTCCTTGAAGCTCTCGCCGTCCATGACCAGGGTCTCGCGCAGCGGCTCCAGCCGCTCGTCGACGTCGGTGGACAGCAGGGCCTCGACCAGGCGGGCGGTGTGGGCGCCGGGCACCACGCGACCGGCGTCGCGGAAGGCCAGGTTGATCAGCTGCGAGATCTCGCCGGCCACGAAGCTCTGCATCTGTTCCAGGTCGGCGGTCGACAGGGCGAAGTAGCAGGCCGCCACCATCACGCCGTGGCGACGCAGGTGCTCGCGCAGCAGGAACGGGTCCAGCGACGGCAGCTGGTCGATCAGCCGCAGGGTCGCGAGATCCCGGGCCATGTCGGTGTGTTCGTTGCAGGCCTCGCGCAGCAGCTCGACCCAGCCGCGCTGGCCCACGAAGAACGACTGGCCGCCCAGGCCCAGATCGCTGCGCTCGAACGGGATGATGATCTTGGTGGCGTTGGGCCGGATCTCGTCGAACAGGAAGATGTCGTCGGTCCGCAGGCGGTGCTTGACCACCAGGGCGGTGTTGAGGATCCGGTTGCGGAACAGCGGCGCCTCGCCGTGCTCGGGCCGATGGCTGCTCTGCGCCTCGATGGCCAGCAGGTTCAGCACGCGGCTGGTCGAGGCGGTGCGGTCCAAAGCCCGCAGGCTGCGGGTCAGGCGATCCGCCTTGTTCACCGGCCTTGGTTTGCGACGCACTGCGGACAAGGCCCGGCTTCCCCCTCGCTAGAGAAGGAAGCTCATAAACCCTGTCCTGCTAAGCAATCGTAACCATGACCGTATCCGAAGTCGGACAATTTGGCGCGCCGGCCGCCCCTCTCGCACCCACACGCGAGGCGAGAGGGGCGGCGCGGACGATCAACCCTGGAACGGGTCGCGCATCAGGATAGTGTCGTCGCGCTCGGGGCTGGTCGACAGCAGGGCCACCGGGGCGCCGATCAGCTCCTCGACGCGGCGCACATATTTGATGGCGTTGGCGTTGAGGTCCTTGAACGAGCGGGCGCCGGCGGTGCTTTCGCTCCAGCCTTCCATCTCCTCGTAGATCGGCTGGGCGGCGGCCTGATCGCGCATGCCGGCGGGCAGGTAGTCGACGGTCTTGTCGCCGATCTTGTAGCCGACGCAGATCTTCAGGGTCTTCAGGCCATCCAGCACGTCCAGCTTGGTCAGGGCGATGCCGTCGATGCCGTTGATGGCCACGGACTGGCGCACCAGCACCGCGTCGAACCAGCCGCAGCGGCGCGGACGGCCGGTGTTGACGCCGACCTCGCGGCCCACGGTCGACAGGTGCTTGCCCACTTCATCGTCCAACTCGCAGGCGAACGGGCCCTCGCCGACGCGGGTGGTGTAGGCCTTGACGATGCCCAGCACGTAGCCCGGCCCCTTGGGCCCCATGCCCGAACCGGCGGCGGCCTGGCCGGCGACGGTGTTGGACGAGGTGACGAACGGATAGGTGCCGTGGTCGACGTCCAGCAGGGCGCCCTGGGCGCCTTCGAACAGGATGCGCTTGCCGGCCTTGTACGACTGGTCCAGCAGGCGCCAAGCCGGCTGGGCGTAGGCCAGGATCTTGGGCGCGATCTCCATCAACTGGTCGAACAGCGCCTCGCCGTCGGCCTCGGGCAGGCCCAGGCCCCGACGCAGGGCGCCGTGATGGCTGAGCAGGCGCTCGATCTTGGGCTTCAGGGCTTCCGGATCGGCCAGGTCGGCCACGCGGATGGCGCGGCGGCCCACCTTGTCCTCGTACGCCGGGCCGATGCCGCGGCCGGTGGTGCCGATCTTCTGGCTGGAAGCCGCTTCGCGACCCTGGTCCAGGTCCTTGTGCAGCGGCAGGATCAGGGTGGCGTTGTCGGCCAGCACCAGCAGGTCGGGACCGATGATCACGCCCTGCTCGGCGATCTTGGCAATCTCGGAGAGCAGGTGCCAGGGATCGACGACCACGCCGTTGCCGATGACGGAAAGCTTGCCCTGCACCACGCCCGACGGCAGCAGGGCCAGCTTGTAGACCTTGCCGTCCACCACCAGGGTGTGGCCGGCGTTATGGCCGCCCTGGAAGCGAACGACGACGTCCGCCCGGTTGGACAGCCAGTCGACGATCTTGCCCTTGCCCTCGTCGCCCCATTGGGCGCCGACAACGGTCACATTGGCCATGTTCAGATATGCCTTATCACCTGCCGAAAAGCGCCCGCGGCCCTTCGACAGGACTCGGCGGCGGACGTTTCATATCTTGTGATCGGCGCAGCGGCCCCGCTTGAGGAGGCCGCCCGGTTCAGAACTTGTAGACCAGCCGGACCCCGACGTCGTCAAGCCCCTGGTTCTTGCCTTGGTGGAAGATCTGGCCGTTCGACAGGTGGGTGTAGGAAAGCTCGGTCGACCACTTGTCGTTGATGTCGTAGCCCAGGGCCAGTTCCGGCTCGAACAGCACCTGCGAGCCGAAGTCGATGCGGTGATAGTAGAGATACAGGCGGCGATCGATCTCTTCCTGGCTGATGCCCGGCTGGTTCACCGGCGGCAGGCCGGTTTCACCGTCGGTATAGGCCAGGCCCATGCCCGGACGCAGATAGAAGCCGCCCGGCTTGCCCAGCTCGATGCGCCAGTCGAAGCCGGCGGCCACGAAGTTGGAGGTGTTCTCGCTGTTGATCGACACCATGGCGTGGACCTGCGGCTTGCCCAGCCAGCGCAGGCTTTCGATCTTGTCGGTGCGATAGCCCAGATGGATGTCGACGCCGTCCTCGCGGCCCGCGGCGCCCAGGCCCACGGCCTTCCCCAGGAAGGTGACGTCGTGCTTGTAGGCGCCGACGAAGACTTCGCCGGCCAGGGCGGGCGCGGCGACGGCCACGGCGACGACGGCCGCGGCGGCGAACAGGGCTTTCTTCACGGAGTGCTCCCCAGCAGGATCGTGTGTCCTCTTATGGCTTGAACGGCGCAGCTGGCAAAGGGTTTCGGTCGTGTCGCGACGGGGTTAGACGTGTCACCCATGACCACCGCCCCAGCGATCTCCTTCGCCGACATCGAATCCGCCGCCGCGCGCCTCGCCGGCCTGGCCGTCCGCACGCCCCTGATCGAGAGCCCCGCGCTCAACGAACGCCTGGGCGGCCGGGTGCTGATCAAGCCCGAGACCCTGCAGCGGGCCGGCGCCTTCAAGTTCCGGGGCGCCTATAACCGCCTGTCCCAGCTGAGCGAGGAGGAGCGCCGGCGCGGGGTGGTGGCCTTCTCGTCGGGCAACCACGCCCAGGGCGTGGCCCTGGCGGCCCAGCTGGTGGGCTGCCCGGCCCTGATCGTCATGCCGTCCGACTCGCCGACGGTGAAGGTGGAGGGCACGCGCGGCTTCGGGGCCGAGATCCGCTTCTACGACCGCTTCACCGAGGACCGCGTCGCCATCGCGCAGGAGATCGCCGCCCAGCGCGGCTGCGTGGTGGTGCCCTCCTATGACGACCCGCACATCATCGCCGGCCAGGGCACGGCGGGGATCGAGATCGTCGAGCAGGCCCGCGCCTTCGGCGTGGCGCTGGACCGGGTGCTGAGCCCCGTCGGCGGCGGCGGGTTGATCGCCGGCGTCTCCACGGCGGTCAAGGCGCTGTCGCCGGGCACCGAGGTCTGGGGCGCCGAGCCGGCCGGCTTCGACGAGACCCGCCGGTCGCTGGCCTCGGGCCGGCGCGAGACCATCGACGAGGGCGCCCGCTCGATCTGCGACGCCTTGCTGACCCCGATCCCGGGCGAGCTGACCTGGCCGATCAACAGCCGGAACCTGTCCGGGATCGTCGCCGTCACCGACGCCGAGGTGGCCGAGGCCATGCGCTACGCCTTCTCCACCCTGAAGCTGGTGATCGAGCCCGGCGGCTGCGTGGCCCTGACCGCCGCCCTGACCGGCAAGATCGACCTGAAGGGCCAGGCGGCGGCCATCGTCTGCTCGGGCGGGAACGTGGACCCGGTGCTGTACGGGCGGATCCTGGCCGGCGAGATCTAGCCCTTCCCTCTCCTCACCCGCGCAGCGGGGGAGGTGGCGCGATGCGGATACGCATCGTGACGGAGGGGGCGTCCAGCCGCCGCACGACGCCCCCTCCGTCTCGTCGCTGCGCGCCCAGCCACCTCCCCCGCTTTGCGGGTGAGGAGAAGATCGCTAGGGTCCGCGCCCAGCGATCAAGATCTGCTCCAAAAGAGAGGCCCGATGAAACGCCTGCTGCTCGCGACCGCCCTGATCGCCATGCCTGTGCTGGCTCACGCCGCCGACGCGCCCAAGATCGACCCCGCCAAGCTGTCGGCCCATATCAAGACGCTGTCGTCGGACGACTTCGAAGGCCGGGGTCCGGCCACGGCGGGCGAGACCAAGACGGTCGACTATGTGGCGGGCCAGATGCAGGCTATCGGCCTGGAGCCGGCGGGCGACCTGAAGACCGACGGGACCCGCGCCTGGACCCAGGACGTGCCGCTGGGCCGGTTCCAGATCAAGGGTCCGGTCACCGCCCAATTCACCGTCGACGGCAAGGCCACGCCCCTGGCCCAGGGCGAGCAGATCGCCATCCGCGCCGCCATGACCAATGTCGACGCCGTCGCCATCAAGGACGCCCCGCTGGTCTTCGTCGGCTATGGCATCAAGGCGCCCGAGCGCAACTGGGACGACTTCAAGGGCCTGGACGTCAAGGGCAAGGTCCTGGTCGTGCTGGTCAACGATCCCGACTTCGAGACCGGTTCCGGAGACTTCGGCGGCAAGGCCATGACCTATTACGGCCGCTGGACCTACAAGTACGAGGAGGCCGCCCGCCTGGGCGCGGCCGGGGTGCTGATCGTCCACGAGACCGCGCCGGCCGCCTACGGCTGGGCCACGGTCAAGAATTCCAACACCGGCGCCGGCTTCGACATCATCCGCAAGGACCCGGCCAAGAGCCATCCGAACCTGGAGGCCTGGATCCAGCGCGACGTGGCCGTCGACCTCTTCAAGGCCTCGGGCCTGGATTTCGAGGCCCTGAAGAAGTCGGCCCAGACGCGCGGCTTCAAGCCGGTGACGCTGAAGGGCGCGACCTTCTCGGCCGACTACGCGGTGGACCATTCCACCATCGTCTCCAAGAACATCGCCGGCCGGATCAAGGGGACCGCGCATCCCGACGAGACGATCATCTACAGCGCCCACTGGGACCACCTGGGCGTGGGTCCGGCCGACGCCAAGGGCGACACGATCTACAACGGCGCCATCGACAACGCCGACGGCGTGGCCGCCATCCTGGAGCTGGCCCGCGCCTTCAAGAGCGCCCCCGCGCCGCAACGCTCGATCCTGTTCCTGGCCGTCACCGCCGAGGAGAAGGGCCTGCTGGGCTCGGAATACTACGCGGCCAACCCGCTCTATCCGCTGTCCAAGACCGTGGGCGACCTCAATATCGACGCCCTGTCGGCGGCCAGACCGGCCAAGGACATCTCCACCTCCGGCGACGGCAAGGTCGACCTGCAGGACCTGCTGGTGGCCAAGGCCAAGATCCACGGCCGCTATTTCACCCCGGACCCCAAGCCCGAGGCCGGCAGCTTCTATCGCTCGGACCACTTCTCGTTCGCCAAGCGCGGCGTGCCGGCCCTGTCGATCCGCTCGGGCGAGGACCTGGTGACGGGCGGCAAGGAGGCCGGCGCCAAGATCCGGGCCGACTACACCGCCAGCCGCTATCACCAGCCCGCCGACGAATGGTCGCCCGACTGGGACCTGACCGGCCAGGCCCAGGACATCGGCCTGTTCTACGACGTGGGCGCGGACCTCGCCAATTCCCGCACCTGGCCGGACTGGCAGGCGGGCTCGGAGTTCAAGGCGCTGCGGGACACGACGAAAGCCGACCGGAAGTAAGCCTCTACCGTCCGGGATGAAGGCGGGGACACACACTCACTCCAGGCGTTGGAGATTATCCGCGCCGTTCAGGGGTGAGTGTGTGTCCCCAAATCCGTTCCGGGCCGCCAAACGCGTTTGTGAAACCAAAAAATGACAGCCTCCGTCTTCGACCTCTTCAAACTCGGCGTCGGCCCGTCGAGCAGCCACACCATGGGGCCGATGACGGCCGCCAACCTGTTCGTCGGCCGGCTGCGCGACGCGGGCAAGCTGCCGGACGTCGCCCGGGTGGAGACGCGGCTCTACGCCTCCCTGGCCCTGACCGGGCGCGGCCACGCCACCGACCGGGCGGTGATCCTGGGCCTGATGGGCTTCGTCCCCGCGCAGCTCGACCCCGACGCCGGCGAGGCGGCCCTGCTGGAGGCCAAGGCGACCCAGTCGCTGAACCTGGGCGGCGACCACCCCATCGCCTTCGACGAGGCCAGGGACATCGTCTGGGCCGGCCATGAGCGCCTGCCCCAGCATCCCAACGGGCTTACCTTCACGGCCTTCGACGCCGCCGGCGCCGTCCTGGCCGAGCGCGCCTACTTCTCCATCGGCGGCGGCTTCGTGCGCGACGAGAGCGAGATGGGCCGCAACGCCCCGCCCGAGGAAGGCCCGCAGATTCCCCACCCGTTCGAGAGCGGCGCCGACCTTTTGCAACGGGCCGGCGACGCGGGCATCTCCATCGCCGGCGTCATGGCCGCCAACGAGCTGGCGCGGATGGACCAGGACGCGCTGGAGGCGGGGCTCGACCGCATCTTCCAGGCCATGGAATCCTGCATCGACAGGGGCATGCGCGAGAGCGGGACCCTGCCGGGAGGCCTGGACGTCAAGCGCCGCGCCCGCCAGATTCACCAGACCATCCAGGGCCGCCTGGAGCGCCAGATCAGCGATCCGCTGGCGGCCATGGACTTCGTCAACCTGTGGGCCATGGCGGTCAACGAGGAGAACGCCGCCGGCGGCCGGGTGGTCACCGCCCCGACCAACGGCGCGGCCGGCCTGATCCCGGCGGTGCTGCGCTTCTACCACCGCTTCCACAACGGCACGCCGCAGGGGGTGCGGATGTTCCTGCTGACGGCGGCGGCCATCGGCGCGCTCTACAAGAGGAACGCCTCGATCAGCGGCGCCGAGGTCGGCTGCCAGGGCGAGGTCGGCGTGGCCTGCTCCATGGCGGCGGCCGGGCTCTGCGCGGCGCTGGGCGGGTCCAACGACCAGATCGAGAACGCCGCCGAGATCGGCATGGAGCACAATCTGGGCCTCACCTGCGACCCCATCGGGGGCCTGGTCCAGATCCCCTGCATCGAGCGCAACGCCATGGGCGCCATCAAGGCCATCGACGCCGCGCGCCTGGCGCTGTTGGGCGACGGGCAGCATTCGGTGAGCCTCGACAAGGTGATCGCCACGATGAAGCGCACCGGCGAGGACATGAACGAGATCTACAAGGAGACCTCGCTGGGCGGGTTGGCGGTGGGGCTGTCGGTGAACCGGGTTGAATGTTGATCACTTGCCCCCTTCGGGCCTTCGGCCCTCCTTGCCCCATAGGGGGAAGAGGACGCCGCGCTTAAGTCCTCCGCCCCCTATGGGGGCGGACAGACGGCGCAGCCGTCAGGTGGGGGCAAGTGCGCAACCCACCGTCACACCGACACGTTAAGCCCCACCGTTCCCCACCGTCGGAGTTCCCCATGCGCCTTGTCCTGACCGCCGCCGCCCTGCTGGCCCTCTCCGCCTGCGCCGCCCACGCCTCCACGCCCGGATCGTGGAACGACCTGCGCGTCCGCTCCGACAAAGCCTGCGTCGCCGCCGCCAGCGAGCTGCGCAACGTGCGGGTCACCGCCTATGGCGACACCTATCAGTCGGTCACCGTCTCCAACCTGGAAGGCGTCTACAAGCCCAAGCACATGAAGGGCGCGCGCGGCAAAGCAACCTGCGTCTTCGACAAGCGCACCGGCCGCGCCGAGGTGCAGGAGCTGCAGGTCCGTCGCTAGATTTTTCGCTTCCGGTTTTCGCGGCCGCTGCTAGGGTGCGCCGCGAGAACAGGAAGGGAACACGGCATGACTGGCGTCATTCGCACCGGCATCGGCGGCTGGACGTTCGAGCCCTGGCGGGGCGCCTTCTATCCCGACGATCTCAAGCAGAAGGACGAGCTGAAATATGCGTCGTCCAAGCTGACCAGCATCGAGATCAACGGCACCTACTATTCCACCTTCAAGCCCAACAGCTGGCAGAAGTGGCGCGACGAGACGCCCGACGACTTCGTGTTCGCGGTCAAGGCCAGCCGGTTCTGCACCAACCGCCGGGTGCTGTCGGAGAACAACGACTCCCTGGAGAAATTCCTGAGCCAGGGGCTGGAGGAACTGGGCCCCAAGCTCGGCCCCATCAACTGGCAGTTCATGGCCACCAAGAAGTTCGACCCGGTCGACTTCGAGGGCTTCCTGAAGCTGCTGCCCAAGGAGATCGGCGGCCGCCCGGCGCGCCATGCCCTGGAGGTCCGCAGTCCGACCTTCGCCTGCCAGGAGTTCTACGATCTCGCCGCCAAGTACGGCGCGGCCATCGTCTACGCCGTCGACGACGAGGAGCCGACCTGGCCCTGCATCGACGAGCCGACCGCCGACTTCACCTATGCCCGCCTGATGTCGAGCAAGGAGGGCGAGCCCACCGGCATGAGCTCCGAGGAACTGGACGGCATCGTGGACCAGACCAAGGCCTGGGCCAAACGCGGCGACGTCTTCGCCTACTTCATCGCGGGGGCCAAGGTGAGAAACCCGGCGGCGGCGATGGCGCTGATCGGGAAGTTGAAATGAACCCTCTCCCAGAGGGAGAGGGCAGGGTGAGGGGTTAGAACGTCTGACGGCGTCCCGGCAGGGCGTTCGGTGCGAAATCGGTGAGGGCGTAACCCCTCACCCTCCCACCGCTACGCGGCGGGCCCCGCCCTCTCCCTCTGGGAGAGGGTTCGAAGAGGGCAGACACCCCAGCGCCCGCAAACTCGCCTCCACCGCCCGGTCCAGCGGGGTGTGCGGGACCTCGCCCAGGAAGGCGCGCAGCTTGCCGTCGTTCAGCACCAGTGGCTCGCGCCACAGGTAGCGCATCTCGGCCATCTCGCGGAACAGCGGCACGACCGGCGACAGGGCCACGATCAGCGGCCAGGGAAAGCCGCGCACCGGCAGCTTCGGCCGGCCCGTGACGCGCCGCACCGAGGCGGCCATCTCGCCCCAGCTCAAGAGATGCCCGCCGAAATGGAAGACCTCGAAGGCCGACAGCCGGCTCTCCTGGTCCAGCAGCCGGGCCATGGTCTCGGCTAGGTCGGGCAGATAGGCCCAGGCATGGGCCACGCCCTTGTCCGACGGCTCGATCACGGACCGCACCGCCGCGCCCGGCTTGACCACCGCCTGGCCGAACCAGTTGTTGCCGGCGTGCGGTCCGAAGAAGTCGCCGGCCCGCACGATCAGCACCCGCGCGCCGTCCGCCGCGGCCGCCTTCAGTCGCCGCTCCATCTCGACCCGGATCCTGCCCTTGCGGGTGGCCGGGGCCTGGGGCGCGGTCTCGTCGACCAAGGGGAAGGCCTCCAGGCCGAAGTTGTAGACCGTGCCCGGCAGCAGAATCCGCGCGCCCTCGGCCTTCGCGGCGGCGATGGTGTTGTCGATCATCGGCAGCACCAGCTTGCCCCAGTTGCGATAGCCGGGCGGGTTGGCGGCGTGGACGATCAGCTGGACGCCCCGGGTGGCGCGGGCCACGTCGGCGGCGACCATGGCGTCGCCCTCGATCCACTGGACGCCCGGCCGGGCGGGTTGGGGTCGGCGGGTCAGGGCCCGGACGGTCCAGCCGTGGCGGATCAGCGCCGTGGCGGCCTCGCCGCCGATGCCGCCGGTCGCGCCGATCACCAGGGCGGTGCGCGTGTCGTGCGAAGAGGTCATGTCCGTGTCTCCCGTGTTCGATGACGAGAAGATCGCCCCTCCACAGCCAAACGAGAATTGACGAACCGTCTTGATCTGCCATGCATGAATGAATGAGCGAGCCCGACTGGAACCTCTATCGCGCCTTCCTGGCGGTGCTGACCGAGGGCAGCCTGTCGGCGGCGGCGCGCGCCCTGGGCCTGACCCAGCCGACCCTGGGCCGCCAGGTGGCCGAGCTGGAGCGCGACCTCGGCGTGGCCCTGTTCACCCGCTCGCCCCAGGGGCTGAAGCCCACCGAGGCGGCCCTGGAGCTGGCGCCCCACGCCCGGGCCATGGCCGGGGCCGCCGGCGCCTTGGTCCGCGCGGCGTCCGGGGCGGGCGACACCGCCCGGGGGATCGTCCGCATCACCGCCAGCGAGATCGTCGGCGCCGAGGTGCTGCCCGCCATCCTGGCCGCCTACCGGTCGCTGCATCCGGGCGTGGTGGTGGAACTGTCGCTGGACAACCAGACCCAGGACCTGCTGCGCGGCGCGGCCGACATCGCCGTGCGCATGGTCCGCCCCACCCAGGACGCTCTGGTCGCCCGCCGCCTGGCCGACACCCATCTGGGCCTCTACGCCCACCGCCGCTATGTCGAGGCTCACGGCGCGCCCACCGACCTGGAGGGACTGCGCGACCATGCCATCGTCGGCTTCGACAAGGGCACGCCGTTCCTGCGGGGCCTGGTCCAGCGCGTGCCGCTGCCGCCCCAGGGCTTTTCTTTCCGCGCCGACAGCGATCTGGCCCAGCTGGCGGCGGTGCGCGCCGGTTTCGGCCTGGGCTTCGTCCAGCACGGGATCGCCCGCCGCGATCCGGACCTGGTCCCGGTCTGCGCGGGCCAGATCGGCTTCGACCTGCCCGTCTGGCTGGTCATGCACGAGGACCTGCGCGCCACGGTGCGGATGCGCACCATGTTCGACCACCTCGCCGAAGGCCTGGGCGCCTTCCTGGCCGCCTCACAGCCCTGAGCTTGCCCGCTGGAAGTCGGGCGCGGATCAGGCCACTAGGCGGATGGGATTTTCGAGGGGGACGAAGGATGAAGGTTTCGAGCGCTCTGGCCGTGCTGCTATCGCTGACCGCCGGGCCGACCCTGGCCCAGGACGCCCCGGCCGCGCCGATCCCCGCCCAGGTGAAGGCGCTCGAAGGCTGCTGGCATGGCGCGGGCGAGGTCATGGGCAAGCCGGTGACCCTGGACCTTTCCGTCCGGCCGGTCGCCCTGGGCGCGCTGGTCGTGATCGAGGCCGACAGCCAGGCCAAGGCCGATCCCGCCGACCGTTACGCCGCCCACCTGACGATCGGGGCCAAGGCGCCCAAGGGGGCCTTCCCGGCCATGCTGACCGGCTACTGGGCCGACAGCTTCGGCGGCGACTACACCGCCACCGGCGCCGGGGCGGTGCGCGAGGACGGCTTCGAGCTGTCCTACAGTTACCCGCCCTCGAGCTTTCTCAATCGCTGGGCCCTGGCGGGCGACAAGCTGACCTGGACGATCACGGCGCGCGAAGGCGACAAGAGCCAGGCCTTCGCCCGCTACGAAGCCACGCGCGCGACCTGCCCCGCGACCGGGAAACGTGGTTAACCAGACCTCAACGCCGCGCGGCTAGTCTGCCGCCATGCGCCGCGCCCTCGCCTGCCTGCTGATCCTGACCGCCCTGTCGGGTTCGGCCGTCGCCCAGACGGCCAAGCCGACGCGCGTGATCGTCTCGCCGGCGCCCGCCGCACCGGTCCAGGCCGCCGCCCTGCCCCCGCCGCTGATCCCCCTGACCGGCGCCGCCCAGGCCCGCGATCCGAACCAGTGCCGCTCGTCCTGCGACCGCACCTATTTCTTCTGCCGCGCCAACGGCGACGACGACACCTGTCCGACCAGTTGGATGCAGTGCAAGACCCGCTGCACGGCGACCTATTCGCCCCGGGCGCTGGGCAACTGAGACTGCCGCAACGGCAGTTTGACGGCTCGCATAACGCTGATACCCTCACCTGAACAACGATAAGTCAGGGAGGAGGCGATGACCTCCGCTACGCCACCAGCCAGGCTCCCGAAAGCCTGCATCATCGGCGCGGGCTGCAGCGGCTTCACCACCGCCAAGCGGCTGAAGGACGCCGGCGTCCCCTACGACTGCTTCGAAGCCTCCGACGACATCGGCGGCAACTGGTACTACAAGAACCCCAATGGACTCTCGGCCTGCTACGAGAGCCTGCACATCGACACCAGCAAGTGGCGGCTGGCCTTCGAGGACTTTCCGGTTCCGGCCGACTGGCCCGACTTCCCCCACCACAGCCAGGTCTTCCAGTACTTCAAGGACTACGTGGCCCATTTCGGCCTGCGCGAGACCATCACCTTCAACACCAAGGTCGAGAAGGCCGCGCGCACCGACGACGGCCTGTGGGCGGTGACGCTGTCGACCGGCGAGACCCGTCTCTACGACGTGCTGATCGTCGCCAACGGCCACCACTGGGACCCGCGCGTTCCGGAGTATCCCGGCCACTTCGACGGCCCCGCCTTCCACGCCCACAGCTACAGCGACCCGTTCGATCCGGTCGACATGCGCGGCAAGACCGTGGTGGTGGTCGGCATGGGCAATTCGGCCATGGATATCGCCAGCGAGCTGGCCCAACGCCCCATCGCCGGCAAGCTGATCGTCTCGGCCCGGCGCGGGGTGTGGGTGTTCCCGAAATATCTGAACGGCAAGCCGTCCGACAAATCGGCCATGCCGCCCTGGATGCCGCGCAAGCTCGGCCTGGCCATCGTCCGCAAGCTGATCCGCAAGCACGTGGGCAATATGGAAGACTATGGCCTGCCCAAGCCCGACCACGAGCCGCTGGAGGCCCACCCCTCGGTCAGCGGCGAGTTCCTGACCCGGGCCGGCTGCGGCGACATCACCTTCAAGCCGGCGATCAAGAGCCTGGAGGGCCGCCACGTCCGCTTCGCCGACGACAGCGTCGAGCCGGTGGACGTCATCGTCTTCGCCACGGGCTACAAGATCAGCTTCCCGTTCCTGGACGAGCCGGCCCTGGTTCCCGATGCGAACCACCGCCTGCCGCTGTTCAAGCGGATGATGAAGCCGGGCACGCCCAACCTCTTCTATATGGGCCTGGCCCAGGCCCTGCCGACCCTGGTCAATTTCGCCGAGCAGCAGTCCAAGCTGGTGGCCGGCTACCTGACCGGCCGCTACGCCCTGCCCGCCCGCGCCGAGATGGAGCGCATCACCGCCAAGGACGAGGAGCGCCACACCGGCCAGTTCTACGCCTCGGCCCGCCACACCATCCAGGTCGATTTCGGGGTCTATTGCGCCGACCTGAAGAAGGAGATCGCGGCGGGCGAGAAGCGGGCGCGGGCGGCCGGCGGCGCCCTGCCGGTGCCGGCCCGGGCGTCAGAGTCCTTGCCCCTGGCGGCGGAATGAGGCTGAAATCATGACGGGGCGTCATTCGGGCCTCGCCAAGAGTCGCCTACGATGTCGAACATCGCCTATTTCCCCGTCCGCCCGCCCGTCGAGGACAACAAGCCGGGCAAGCGCGAACGGACCAAGGTCGCCAACCGCCAGGCGATCCTCGACGCCGCGCGGGCGGTGTTCGGCGAGCTGGGCTACGAGGCGGCCACGGTGCGCGACATCATCCGGCGCACGGGTTTGGCCAGCGGCACCTTCTACAACTACTACAAGTCCAAGGAAGAAGTGTTCGACGCCCTGGCCGACGACGGCGCGCGGCGCTTTCGGCCGATCCTGCGGGCCGAGTCCGACAAGGCCGTCGACTTCGAGAGCTTCCTGCGCGGGGCGGTCCGCGCCTATTTCGAGTTCCTGGAAGGCGAGCACGAGAGCTGGCGGGTCAACCGGCCGGCCGGCGAGGTCTTCCCCCACGCCCGCGCCACGCCCGAGATCCAGGCGGTGTTCGACGAGGTCCACGCCGCCCTGGCCAAGGTGCTGGAGCACGACCACGCCCCGGCCGTGGACCTGGACTACTTCGCCGCCGCCTGCATCGCCGTGGCCCGCGAGATCGGCGACAAGATGCTGGAGCGCCGCCCCATCGACGTCGAGGGCGCGGCCGACTTCGCCGTCCGGATGATCCTGGGCGGCCTGCCGGCCCTGCCCAGCCCCTGACACTCTCCTAGCCGTCCCGCAAGAAAGAGCCCGAATGGCCGACCCCGCCGTCCAGAAGTTCATCCTCAAGGTCCTGATGTCGCTGCCCAGCCCCGTGCTGCGGGCGATGTCGGGCGGGGGCACGGTCTATCGCGGCGGGCGGACCCTGGACCCGCGTTTCCAGTTCCTGGCGGCGGCCGCGGCCAAGATGCCGTCGATGACCAGTCTCGCGCCAGACCAGGCCCGGGCCGCCAGCGCCCAGGGACTGGCGGCCATGAGCGGGCCGCCCGAGCCGGGCGTGCGCAACGAAAGCCTCTCCATCGAAGGACCGGGCGGGCCGATCAAGCTGCGCGCCTATCGCCCGGCCGACCAGGACAGCGGCGCGCCGCTGATCGTCTTCGCCCATTTCGGCGGCGGGGTGATCGGGGACCTGGAGACCTGCCACGCCTTCTGCGGGATCCTGGCCAAGACCTGCCGCACGGCGGTGCTGTCGGTCGATTACCGCCTGGCGCCCGACCACCGCTTCCCGGCGGGGCTGGAGGACGTGCTGGCCGCCTTCCGCTGGGGCCGCGATAATTCCGCACGTTTTGGGGCCGCCCCTGGTGTCGCGGCCATCGGCGGCGATTCGATGGGCGGCAACTTCGCCGCCATCGTCGCCCAGGAAATGAAGCGGACGGGCGAGGCCCAGCCGGCCCTGCAGCTGCTGATCTATCCCGCCGTCGACGTGGCCAGCGAGACGCCGTCCATGACCACCTATGGCGACGCCTACCCGCTGAGCCGGCCGATCATGGACTGGTTCATGGGCCACTATATAGGCCCTGACGCCGACCCGGCCGACCCGCGCCTGTCACCGGACAAGACGCAGGACCTGTCGGGCCTGGCCCCGGCCGTGGTGGCCACCGCCGGCTTCGACCCCCTGGTCGACCAGGGCGAGGCCTACGCCAAGCGCCTGATCGCGGCGGGCGTGCCGACCACCTACCGCTGCTACGACAGCCTGGCCCACGGCTTCACGGCGTTCACCGGGGCGGTGCCGGCGGCCGACGCGGCTTGCCGCGAGATCGCGCGGCTGGTGAAGGAACAGTTCGCCGCCCAGCGGGCCTGAGCATGCGCGCCCTCGTCGTCGAGACCCTGGCCCCCGACTTCGCCGGCTGCGCGGTGCGGGACGTTCCCACGCCGGCGCCCGGTCCCGGCCAGGTGCTGGTCGCGGTCAAGGCGGCCAGCGTCAACTTCCCCGACCTGCTGATGACGCGCGGCGAATACCAGTTCAAGCCGCCCCTGCCCTTCACGCCGGGCCTGGACCTGGCGGGCGAGGTCGCCGCCCTGGGCGAAGGCGTCACCGGCTGGAACGTCGGCGACGCCGTGGTCGGCGGGGCGCGGCTGGGCGGGTTCGCGCAGTTCGCGGTGCTGGACGCCGACGCCCTGAAGCCCAAGCCCGCGCGGCTGTCGTTCGGCGAGGCGGCGGCCTATGGCGCGGCCTATCTCACCGCCTATGTCGCCCTGGTGCGCCGGGCTCGGCTGGAGCCGGGCGAATGGGTTCTGGTCCACGGCGCGGCCGGCGGCGTGGGGCTGGCGGCGGTGGACCTGGCCAAGGCCCTGGGCGCGCGGGTGATCGCGGCCTCGGCCTCGGACGACAAGCTGGCGGAAATCCAGCGCCTCTACGCCCCCGACGCCGTGGTCAACGTCACCGGCGGCTTCCGCGAGCGCGTGAAGGAGATCACCGGCGGCCATGGCGCCGACGTGATCTACGACCCCGTGGGCGGCGACGTGTTCGACGAGAGCGTGCGCTGCATCGCCTTCGACGGCCGCCTGCTGGTGATCGGCTTCACCTCGGGCCGCATCCCGACCGTCTCGGTCAACATGCCGCTGATCAAGGGCTTTTCGGTGATGGGCGTGCGGGCCGGCGAGTACGGCCGGCAGTTTCCGGAGAAGGGGCGCGAGAACGCCCAAGCGGTGTGGCGCATGGCGGACGAGGGCGCGATCCGGCCGCATGTGCATGCCGAGTTCCCGCTGGAAGACTGGCGCGCCGCCTTCGACCTGTTGGCCGAGCGGCGTGTCGTCGGCAAGGCTGTGATCCGGCCGGATCTCTGAGGGCGAACACTTGCCCCCTACGGATCGCTTCGCGATCGTCTTCCCCCACAGGGGGAAGAAGCTAGGTGCGCGCGTCCTCCGCCCCCTATGGGGGCGGACAGGCGGCGCAGCCGCCAGGTGGGGGCAAGTTCGCGCAACCCATTGCTTTGACTCCGGTTGACAGCGCCCGCCCGTTCCCTTATCCACCGCCCCTCACTCGCGGCGGCCTCGCGGCTTTCGCGTCCCACTATTGTATTCGGAGCCACCTCGTGAAGCGGACATTCCAGCCGTCGAAGCTCGTGCGAGCCCGCCGTCACGGCTACCGCGCGCGCATGGCCACCAAGAACGGCCAAAAAGTCGTTGCGCGTCGCCGCGCCAAGGGCCGTAAGCGCCTGACGGCCTAACAGCCTTTCTCCCGTCTCCATTTCGGCGGGACCCTAGACCATGACGAAAGCCGCCCTTTCCTCGAACCAGGCCCAGCGCCTGCGCCGGAAAGGGCGGCTTTTTTCATGACCGAAGCCCCCCTTCCTTCTGGGCAGGTCATGACATCTCCCCGCCCCCCGAAGATCGAGCGCCTGAAGAAGCGCCCCGACTTCCTGAAGGCCGCCAAGGCGCCCAATCTGGCGCGCGGGGCGGTGTTCATGCAGATGCGCCCGCGCCACGACGACGACCCGCTGATCCGGGTCGGATTCACCGCCACCAAGAAGATCGGCGGATCGGTCGAGCGAAATCGCGCCAAAAGACGCCTTCGCGAGGCCGCCAGGCTGCTTCTCCCCCTTCATGGCCGCCCCTCTTGCGACTATGTGTTCATCGCCCGCGGCGGTACCGGCCAGCGGGCATGGGGGCGTTTGCTTGACGACGTGAAAACCGCGCTGATAAGCCTCGCCGCCGACATCGACCGCGCGGGCCCGGGCTCGCCGCCCGCTCCGCACGCCCCCGCCGCGTCCAATTCCTCCGTTTCTGGTTAAGTCATCCATGCAGCAGCAGAACGACAACAAAAACACGCTGATGTTCCTCGTCTGCGCGTTCGCCATCCTGATCGGCTATCAGTTCCTGTACGCCGGACCTCAGCAGCGCAAGGAAGCCGCCGCCCAGCAGGCCAAGAAGGCCGCCGAGGCCAAGGTCGCCCTGCAGCCGGGCATGACCATCGGCGCGGACGGCACGCCACGTCCCCTGACCCTGTCGCGCGACGCGGCCAAGGCCCAGAGCCCGCGCATCGCGGTCGACACCCCGGCCCTGTCGGGCTCGATCGCCCTGAAGGGCGCGCGGATCGACGACCTCTGGCTCAAGCGCTACACCCAGACGGTCAAGAAGGACTCCCCGCCGGTCGAGCTGTTCCGCCCCGAGGGCGCCGAGCACGCCTGGTTCGCCGACTTCGGCTGGAGCGGCATCCCCGGCGCGCCGGGCACCCAGACCGTCTGGACCGCCGCGCCCGGCCAGACCCTGACCCCGACGACCCCGGTCGTCCTGACCTATGACAACGGCCAGGGGCAGGTCTTCACCCGCACCATATCGGTCGACGCCGACGCCATGTTCACGGTCGCCGACAGCGTCCGCAACGCCGGCCCCAACGGCCTGATCGTGGCCCCCTACGCCTCGGTCCAGCGCCAGGGCATCCCCACCGAAGGCCCGCACGGCCTGGGCAAGACCCAGATCGTCTACGAGGGCGGCATCGGCGTTCTGGGCGGCATCGACGGCGTCGAGAACGGCAAGTACCTGCTGCAGGACAAGGCCAAGTATCCCAAGTGGAAGAAGGATCGCCCCGACCAGAGCGACCTGGCCTCCAAGGGCGGCTGGATCGGCATGACCGACAAGTACTGGCTGTCGGCCCTGATCCCCGAGCAGAACGAGACCATCAAGGGCCGCTTCAAGGTCACCCCGTACAACGGCGTGGACATCTACGAGTCGGCCTTCGCCGGTTCGGCCCGCCAGTTGGCGGCCGGCGCCACCGTGACCAACACCACCCGCTTGTTCGCCGGCGCCAAGACCGTGCCGCTGCTGACCCGCTATCAGTACGGCGGCAAGCCGGTGGTCTGGTGGCAGTTCTGGAACCGTCCGGCCGAGGTGGTGCCCAGCTTCGACAAGGCCGTCGACTGGGGCATGTTCTGGTTCTTCACCCGCCCGATCTTCAACATCCTGGAGATCTTCTACAAGCTGACCGCCAACTTCGGCGTGGCCATCATGGCCCTGACCGTGCTGCTGAAGCTCGCCCTCTTCCCGCTGGCCGACAAGAGCTACGAGTCGATGGCGAAGATGAAGAAGATCGCCCCCGAGGTCGAAAAGCTGAAGGCCAAGTTCAAGGACGATCCTGCGAAACAGCAGCAGGAGATGATGGGCCTGTACGCCAAGGAGAAGATCAATCCGATGATGGGCTGCGTGCCCATGCTGATCCAGATCCCGGTCTTCTACTCGCTGTACAAGGTGCTGACGGTGACCATCGAGATGCGGCACGCGCCGTTCTTCGGCTGGATCGTCGACCTGTCGGCCCCCGAGCCGACCAGCCTGTTCAACCTGTTCGGCCTGATCCCCTGGGATCCGGCGACCCTGCCGTTCCTGGGCGCCTCGATCGCCCACCTGGGCGTGTGGCCGCTGCTCTACGGCATCACCATGTGGCTGACCACGGCGATGAACCCGCCGGCCGGCGACCCCGTGCAGCAGAAGATCTTCCAGTTCTTCCCGATCATCTTCACCTTCACCCTGTCGGGCTTCGCCGTGGGCCTGGTGATCTACTGGTGCTGGAGCAACGTGCTGACGATCATCCAGCAGTACATCATCATGCACCGCTACAAGGTCGAGAACCCGATCGACCAGCTGATCGCCAAGCTGCGCGGCAAGTCCGTCGAGGCCACCTGATGGACGAGCTGGACTACAGCGAAGAGGACATCGAGGCCGCCCGCGTGCTGTTCGCCCAGCCGGCGACCTTCATGATGGGCGCGGTGCGGATGGACGGCATGCCGCCCCCCAGCCTGCCCGAGGTGGCCTTCGCCGGCCGCTCGAACGTCGGCAAGTCCAGCCTGATCAACGGGCTGGTCGGCCAGAACCACCTGGCGCGCGCCTCCAACTCGCCGGGGCGCACGCGGGAGGTCAACTTCTTCGTGCTGGCCGAGAAGCTGCGCCTGGTCGACCTGCCGGGCTACGGCTTCGCGCGGGTGTCCAAGACGGTGGCCGACAAGTTCCAGGACCTGGGCCGCGCCTATCTGCGCGGGCGGGTGAACCTGAAACGCGTCTACCTGCTGATCGACGCCCGCCATGGGCTGAAGTCGGTGGACACCGAGGCCCTGGACGCCCTGGACGTGGCGGCGGTCTCCTACCAGATCGTCCTGACCAAGGCCGACAAGATCAAGAAGGCCGAGCTGGACGAGACGGTCGCCAAGACCCAGAAGGCCATCGCCAAGCGACCGGCGGCCTTCCCGCTCGTCATGGCCACCTCGTCGGAGAAGGGCTACGGCCTGCCCGAGCTGCGCGCCGAGATCGCCCGGACCTGTCTGACCTGAACCGGTTTCCTCCACACGCGGAGGAGTCCACAACATCGCTTCCAGGCCTTAACCTTCCGGCGACGTCCGCCGGCTAAGGCCACGCCTCCCGTTTCCGAGAATCTCCCATGACCCGTCACGAACTGAAGACCTGGCCCCAGTATTTCGCCGCCGTGCGCTCGGGCAAGAAGCGCTTCGAGATCCGCCGCAACGACCGCGAGTTCGCCGTCGGCGACGTGCTGGTGCTGCGCGAGTTCGATCCGGAGCAGGACGTCTATACCGGCCAGGTCGAGGAGCGGCAGATCACCTTCCTGCTGTCGGAAGAGGACTACGGCGTCATCCACGGCTTCGTGGCCATCGGCTTCGGCGAAGTGGTGCATCACGGCGACCTGCCGGCCGACGACGCCCTGACGGCGGGCAAGCTGGCCCAGTGGCACGAGACGGTGTCCAACAACGCCGCCCTGCGCGCCCAGGACTCCCGCAAGGTGGCCCAGAGCTACGCGGCCCCCAACACCGGCCGCGCCGCCATGCCGGTGGCCGCCGACCGCCACAACGCCGTGGCCGCCGCGGCCGAGGCCGAAGCCGCGTTCCACGCCGCCGCCGCGCGGATCGTTCGCGGCAACTAGCCCTCCCTAGCGTCGCCTCAGGACGTAGAGCGCCCCCTCCGCCACGCCCGTCCCTTCCCGCCGCAGCGGGATGGTGCGGTGCGCCAACAGGTCGAAGGCCGGCGCCAGCAGGCGACGGACATAGGCGTCGCCGTGGGCGAAGCGGCCCGAGGTCAGGACCGTCCAGTCCTGCTGGGCCAGTTCGATGCTGACCGCCAGGCAGCCGCCAGGCCGAAGGGCGGCGGTCGCGGCAGCGAACAGTTCGGCCAGGTCGCCGAAATAGATCAGCACGTCGGCGCTGAAGATCAGGTCGAAGGCGGCGGGCCGTTCGCGCAGGAAGGTCACCGCGTCGGCCTGGACCAGTTCGCCATAGGCCTCGCGCTCGCTGGCCTTGGCCAGCATCGCCCCCGACAGGTCGACCCCGGTCAGCCGTCCGCCGAACGGGGCCAGGGGCGCGGCCGCTAGGCCCGTGCCGCAGCCCAAGTCCAGGATCTCGGAAAAGCCGTCGGCGTGGTCCGCCAGCAGCTGGGCCAGCCATTCGGGCGCGCGATAGTCCAGCATGTCGACCAGCTGATAGTCGAACCGCTCGGCGAAGGCGTCGAAATGGGCTTCGACATAGGCCGGCGGCGCCCGCGTCACCGTGGGATCGGCCAGCACCTGCAACATGTAGGCGGGAACGGGGTCGGACGGGGCCTGGGCGACGATCCAGGCGCCCACCGCGCGGGCCGCGTCCAGATAGCCGAACACGCCGAAGACCGCGAACGCCTCGCGGGCGATGGCCAGGGCGTTGTCGGGATAGGGCGCCAGGGCGGCCTCAACGTCGCCGTCGATCATGGTGGCGAAGGCTCGGGCCTGGGCCCGGGTCAGGTCGGCGTTCTCGAGCAGCGGTTCCAGGCGCTCGGCCGCGTCGAAGGCTGAGACGGCGTCGGCGAAGGCCCCGCCCATATAGAGCGCCTGGCCGAGACAGGTCCACCAGAGGGCCGGCGCGCCCGGCGTGTCGGCGGCGCGGCGCAGGCTGGGCGCGGCCTCGGCGAAGCGGCGCTCGGCCATCAGGGTCAGGCCCAGGCCGAAATGCGCCTCGCCATGAGCGGGATCGATGGCCAGCACGGCCCGGAAGGCGGCTTCGGCCTCGACCTGGCGGCCGTCGTTGCTGGCCGCGACGCCGCGATCGAACCAGTCGGCCGCGGTGAGTTCGGTCACTTAGGGGGAGCCGGAGCGGGGCTTACGCCGCCTGGCTGACCTGGGCCGGGAAGACGTCTTCCATGCGCAGATAGGTGATCAGGCGGCTTTCCATCGAGATGATCGCCTGGATGAAGCGCAGCTCGTCGGTGCCCAGGTCCGGGGTCGGCTGCAGGTGCTCGCGCGACACGGTGAAGGTCTCGCTGACGGCGTCCACCAGAATGCCGGCCAGACGGTCTTCGCATTCCACGACCACGATCACGTGGCGGGTCTCGGGAACGGTCACGCCCAGGCCCAGGCGGTTGCGCAGGTCGATGACCGGCATGATCGCGCCGCGCAGGTTGATGACGCCCTTCAGGAAGGCGGGGGCGTGCGGGATCGGCGTGGCCGGGGTCCAGCCGCGGATCTCGCGGACGGTCTTCACGTCGATGCAGAATTCCTGCTCGCCGATGCAGAACGAGATCAGTTCCAGGGCGGGTTCGGCGTGGTCGGTCATGGTCAGGTCCCGAAGGCTCGAAAGGTTCTGGCGAAAGGCCGAAAACCGGTTTCGCGTCGACTGCCAGAAGAGCCCGAGCGCCGTTTAATAACGGTTAATGCGACGCTTACAGGACGGCGTCGAATTGTCGCGTCGGGGCGAAAATGCTCCCTGCGCCTGCCCCCGCTGCACGGGTGAGGAGAAGCGGGCGCCGCCCCTCTCCTCCCCCGCGTAACACAGGGGCGTCTGGCCGACGCTAGTCCGCCTCCGACGTCCCCAGGTCGCCGTCGTCGGTCAGGTTGAACTCGTACCAGACGCCGTTCAGCACCCCGAAGGCCAGCGCCAGGCCCAGGCCAAGGATCCAGGTGAAATACCACATGGCGGAAATTCCTCAGTACAGGGCGGGATCGGTCTTCAGGGCGGCGGTGCTCGTACGGCCCCACAGCACCTTGTAGACCCAGGCGGTGTAGGCCAGGACGACGGGCATCAGCACCACCACCACGATCAGCATGATGAACAGGGTCGAGTGGCTGGACGAGGCGTTCCACACCGTCAGGCTGGAATGGGCGTCCACGGTGCTGGGCAGGATGAACGGGAACATCGAGGCGCCCACCGTGGCGATGATCCCCGCCGCCGAGGCCGACGACCCGCCGAAGGCCAGCGGGGCCGAACGCCGCCACAGGCCCAGCAGGGCGACCAGCGCGCCCACGAAGCCCAGGACCGGCGCGATCAGCATCCACGGATGGCGGCCGAAATTGTCGAACCAGGCGCCGGGCGCGGCGACGGTGGTCATGCGCAGCGGGTTGGATGGGCCGGCGGGGTCGAACGCGCCTTCCAGCCGGAAGCCCAGGCGCGTGGCCAGAAGGCCCCCGACCAGAAACAGCAGCAGGGTGGCGATGCCGGCCCCGGTCCCGAACTTGCGGGCGCGGTCCTGCACCGCCCCGGCCTCGGCCTTCACCCCCAGCCAGGCCGCGCCGTGCAGCACCAGCATGGCGACCGACAGCAGGCCGCAGACCAGGGTGAAGGGGGTGAACAGGCCGAAGAAGGCGCCGTGATAGGTGCTGCGCAGGTCGCCATCCAGCTTGAACGGCGCGCCCTGCAGCACGTTGCCCACGGCCACGCCGAACACCAGCACCGGCACGAAACCGCCGACGAACAGCGCCCAGTCCCAGAACGAGCGCCAGCGGGCGTCCGGCCGCTTGGACCGGTACTTGAAGCCGACCGGCCTCAGGATCATCGCCGTCAGCACCAGGAAGATGGCCAGATAAAAGCCCGAGAAGCTGACGCCGTAGACCAGCGGCCAGGCCGCGAAGATCGCGGCCCCGCCGGTGATGAACCACACCTGGTTGCCCTCCCAGGTGGCGCCGACGGTGTTGATCACCATGCGGCGCTCCTCGTCGGTGCGGGCGACGAAGGGGAGTAGCGCGCCGACGCCCATGTCGAAGCCGTCGGTCAGGGCGAAGCCGATCAGCAGGATGCCCAGCAGGCCCCACCAGATCAGGCGCAGCGTCGGATAGTCGATGGGAAGTTCCATGGGTCCGATCTCCTTAGGCGACGGCTTCGCCGGCCTGGGGGCCGCTGAAGGACGGGAAGGCTTCCTGCTCGGCGAACGGGCCCTTCTTGATGGTCTTGAGGATCAGCCCGACCTCGACCACCGCCAGGGCGCCGTAGAGCAGGGTGAAGACGACGATGCTGGTCAGCAGTTGGGCCACGCTCAGCGACGAGGGGGCGAGGAAGGTGGGCAGCACGCCCTCCACCGCCCAGGGCTGGCGCCCCACCTCGGCCAGCACCCAGCCCAGCTCCGTCGAGATCCACGGCAGCGGGATGGCGGTCACGGCGAGCAGCAGGAACCAGCGCGTATCGTGCTTGCGCAGCGAGACCAGAATGAAGGCGGTGGCGAACAGGGCGATCATCAGGAAGCCGATGCCGGCCATGATGCGGAACGCCCAGAACATCACCGGCACGTTGGGCACGGTGTCCCAGGCCGTCTTCTGGATCAGGGCCTTGTCGGCCATGCGCGGGTCGGCGACGTAGCGTTTCAGCAGCAGGGCGTAGCCGAGGTCGCGGCGGTGGGTCTCGAAGACGCCGCGCGCCGCCAGGTCGGTCGGATTGGCCTTCAGGGTCTCAAGCGCGTTGTAGGCGACGAGGCCGCTTTCGATGCGCGTCTCGGCCTGGGCCACCAGCTCGAAGATGCCGGCCACGGGACGGTCCAGACTCCGGGTCGAGATCAGGCCCAGCACATAGGGGATCTTGATCTCGGCGTGGGTGGTGCGGTCCTTGAGATCCGGGATGCCGAAGGCGGTCAGGCCGGCCGGGGCGGGCTCGGTCTCCCACATGGCCTCCAGGGCGGCCAGCTTCATTTTCTGGTTGTCGGTCAGGGCGTAGCCGCTCTCGTCGCCCAGCACGACCACCGACAGCGAGGACGCCAGGCCGAAGGCGGCGGCGACGGTCAGCGAGCGCTTGGCCACGCTTACGTGGCGGCCTTTCAGAAGGTAGAAGGCGCTGATCCCCAGCACGAAGACGGCGGCGATGGTGTAGCCGGCGCTGACGGTGTGCACGAACTTGGCCTGGGCCACCGGGTTGAAGATGACCGCCCGGAAGTCGACGACCTCCATGCGCAGGGTGTCGGGATTGAAGGCCGCGCCGACCGGGTTCTGCATCCAGCCGTTGGCGATCAGGATCCACAGGGCCGACAGGTTGGTGCCCAGGGCCACCAGGAAGGTGACGAGGAGGTGGGTGACCGGCTTCAGCTTGTCCCAGCCGAAGAACATCAGGCCCACGAACGTGGCCTCCAGGAAGAAGGCCATCAGGCCCTCGATGGCCAGGGGCGCGCCGAAGATGTCGCCGACATAGTGCGAGTAGTAGGACCAGTTCATGCCGAACTGGAATTCCATGGTCAGGCCGGTGGCCACGCCCAGCACGAAGTTGATGCCGAACAGCGTGCCCCAGAAGCGCGTGGTGGTGCGCCAGACGGGCCGCTTGGTCATCACATAGACGCTCTCCATGATCACCAGCATGAAGGAGAGGCCCAGGGTCAGGGGCACGAAGAGGAAGTGGTACAGCGCCGTCAGGGCGAACTGCAGCCGGGATAGGTCGACGACGGCGGGATCCATGAATTGCTCCGGTTGTCGTTGGCGATCGGTCCACCAAGGACTTTCCACCCCTAGACGCGTTGTGGCCAGGGCGCTTTGATCCGGATCAAGGACGCCCTCGTCCCCTGCTCCTAACAACGGCTCATGTCCGCCAGTTTCACCGCCGACCTCGACGCCGTCGCGCGGCCCTGGCTGAAGACCCTGTCCAAGGCGGCCGGACCGTCGGCCCGCGCCGCGTCACTGTGGCTGGTGGTCGACGTGCTCGCCGCCATCGCCTTCGCCGCCGGCCTGGCCCTGGCCATCGACGCCCTGCCGCGCGGCCTTGCCGCCGCCACGCCCTGGCTGGCGCTGATCGCGGTCGCCGCCCTGGCGCGCGGCCTGCTGGCCAGCCGCGCCGCCGACGCCGGGGCCAAGGCCGCCGCCGGGATCAAGGCCAGGGCCCGCCAGGACGCCGTCGCCTCGGTGCTGGGCGGACGCACGGCCGGCGGCGAGGCCCTGGCCGCCGTGGTCGAGGGGGTCGAGGCGCTGGACGGCCATTTCTCCCGCTTCTCGCCGAACCGGACGGCCTCTGTCGTCGCGCCCCTGCTGATCATCGCCGCCATCGCCGTGGCCACGCCCGTGGCGGCCGGGATCCTGCTGGCCACCCTGGTCCCGTTCGGCCTGGTCATGGCCCTGGCCGGCGGGGCGGCGGCCGAGGAGTCGCGGCGGCAGTTCCTGGCCCTGGAACGGTTGTCGGGCCTGTTCCTGGACCGGGTCCGCGCCCTGCCCGTGGTGCTGGCCTTCCAGGCCGAGGGCAGCGTGACCCGTGACCTCTCCGTCGCCGCCGACGACCTGGCCCGGCGCACGATCCGTGTGCTGAGGGTCGCCTTCCTGTCGTCCGGAGCCCTGGAGTTCTTCGCCGCCCTGTCGGTGGCCCTGGTGGCGGTCTATTGCGGCTTCAACCTGCTGCGCCTGCTGCCCTTCCCGGTTCCCGAACAGCTGGACCTCAAGCGCGCCTTCTTCGCCCTGGCCCTGGCGCCGGAGGTCTACGCTCCGCTGCGCCGCCTGGCCGCCGCCTATCACGACCGCCAGGCCGCCGAGGCCGCCGCCCTGACCCTGGCCGCCCTGCCCACTCCGGCGCCGCCTCCCGCCCCGGCCGTCTTCGACGCCCCGCCGGCCATCCGCTTCCAGGCGGTGACCGTGACCTATGACGAGATCCCCGTGCTCAACGGTTTCGACCTGGAAGTCGCGCCCGGCGAGCTGGTCGCCCTGCTGGGTTCCAGCGGCAGCGGCAAGACCACGCTTCTGAATCTGCTGCTGGGCCTGGCGCCCCTGAGCGGCGGCGAGGTGCTGGTCGGGGACGAGCGCCTGTCGCACCTGGGCTCGCTAGCGCCGTCGGTCGCCTGGGCCGGACAGGCGCCGGTGATCCTGCCCGGAACCCTGGCCGACAACCTGGCCCTGGCCTGGCCGGACGCCGGCCGCCGCGACCTGGAGCAGACCGCTCGCGCCGTCGGCCTGGACGCCGTCCTCGCCGGCCGTGGCGGACTGGACGCCGTCCTCGACGAGCGCGGCGCCGGCCTGTCCGGCGGCGAGCGGCGGCGGCTGGGCCTGGCCCGCGCCATCCTCAAGCCCGCCCCGATCCTGCTGCTGGACGAGCCCACCGCCGACCTCGACGCCGCCAGCGAGCTGGCCCTGCTGCCGATCCTGGCCCACACCGCGGAAGGCCGCACGACCCTGATCGCCACCCATTCCGAGGCCGTCGCCGCCATCGCCGACCGGGTGGTGAGGTTATGAGCAGCCCCCTCGCCAAGCTGATCCGCGACCAGCGCAAGCGCCACGCCGACGGCCTGCGCTTGGCCGCGATCTCGGCCGCCATCGTCGGGGCCGGGGCGGTGCTGCTGCTGGGCCTATCGGGCTGGTTCCTGACCGGGGCGGCCATCGCCGGCGTCGCGGGCCTGGCCGCCGCCCAGGCCTTCAACGTGCTGCTGCCCAGCGCCGGCATCCGCCTGCTGGCGATTCTGCGCACCGCCTTCCGCTATCTGGAGCGCCTCTCCGGCCACGCCGCCGCCCTGAAGGCCCTGGCCGCCATCCGCCCCAGGCTCTACGCCGCCCTCGCCGCCGCCCCGCCCGCGCAGGCCCTGGCCCTGTCGCGCGGCGAGGCCTCGGCCCGGCTGGTGCAGGACGTCGACGCGGTGGAGACCCGCTTCATCCGCCTCTCGGCCCCCTGGGGCGCCGGCGCGGCGGTGGCGGCGGGCCTGGCCATGACCGCCCCCGCCGGCTGGGGCGCGGCCGCGACGGTGGTCCTGGCCGTGGCCGTCACCCTGGTCGCCACCCGCGCCCTGGCCCGCCGCCTGACCGCCGGCTCCGGCCCCGCGATCCAGCGGGCCGCCGGAGACCTGAAGGACGCCCTGGCCGCCTATGCCGCCGCCGCGCCCGAGCTGCGGGTCTATGGCGTGCAGGACCGCGCCGCCGCCGAGATCGCCGCCAAGGGCGCGGCGCTGGACGCGCTCAAGCGCCAGGCCGTCGCCGCCTCCGGCTGGCTGATGGTGCTGCAAGGCGGGGTGCTGGGCCTGGCCGTCGCCCTGGTCCTGGCCTTCGCCCACGACGCCGCCACGCCCCTGGCGGCCATGGCGGGACTGGCCACGGCCATGGCGCTGGAAGGTCTCGCAGGCCTGGGCAAGGCGTTCGAGCAGGACGCCGCCGCCGACGCCGCGGCCCAGCGGCTGGACGCGGTGCTGGTCCACGCCCCCGCCGCCCCCTCGAACCTGGCCCTGCTGAATCCCCGCCTGGCGCTGGACGACCTGACGCTGAAGCCCGGCGAACGCCTGGTCCTGACCGGCCCCTCCGGCTGCGGCAAGACCACGGTGCTGGAGCAACTCCTGGCCCTGCGCGCCACGACGGGCCGGACCCTGACCCTGGCCGGCCTGCCGGTCACGCAGCTGGACCCCGGCGTGCTGCGCCGCGCCTTCGCCCACGCCCCACAGGACGCGGCGATGATCGCCGGCACCGTCCGCGCCAATCTGGCCCTGGCCGGCGCCCATTCGGACGAAGCTCTGTGGGACGCCCTGGCCGACGCCGCCCTGGAAGCCCGCGTCCGCGCCCTGCCCCAGGGCCTGGACACGTGGATCGGCGAGAACGGCGAGCGCCTGTCCGGCGGCGAGCGGCGGCGCCTGTCCCTGGCCCGCGCCCTGCTGCGCGACGCCCCCTGGCTGCTGCTGGACGAACCCACCGAGGGCCTCGATCCCGCCACCGAGGCCCTGGTCGTCCAGCGCCTGGACGCGCGCCTCAAGCGCACCGGCCAGGGCCTGGTCCTGGTCAGCCACCGCCCCGCTCCGCGCGCCTTGTGCGAACGGGAACTGCCAATCTCCGCGCCAGGCGCTATAGGGTAGCCGACCCTTGCGCAGCGGAGACCGCTATCACGTGATGACCACGGCTTCCGCCGGCACGCTGCACAGCGACCTGCGTCCTCGGGCCTATCTGGCGGCCCTGGCCACGGTGCTGGCCTGCGCCCTGGTCCAGCTGGCCCTGCCGCCGGGTTTCACCGCGCCCTCGGCCTTCCTGCTGTTCGTGCCGTCGGTGCTGATCAGCGCGGCGGTCGGCGGCCTGGCGCCGGGCCTGTTCGCCACCGTGCTGGCGGCCGGGACGGTGTGGCTGCTGAAGGTGCGCGGCGTTCCCGACCAGGCCACGGCCCTGTCGAGCCTGGTGTTCGTGATGATCGGTTTCGGCATGTCGGTCGGCGGCGGCTGGTTCCACGCCGCCCGGGCCCGGGCTGCGGCCATGACCCATCACCTGCAGTCGATCCTCGACTCGGCCCCCGACGCGGTGATCGTCATCGACCCCGCCGGCCTGATGACCTCGTTCAGCCCCGCCGCCGAGCGCCTGTTCGGCTGGACCGCCGCCGAGGCCATCGGCCAGAACGTCAGCCTGCTGATGCCCGAGCCCGACCGCGTGGGCCACGACGGCTTCCTGGCCAATTACAGCCGCACCCGCGAGCCCCGCATCATCGGCACGGGCCGCGTGGTGGTGGGCAAGCGCAAGGACGGCTCGACTTTCCCCATGGAGCTGGCGGTCGGCGAGACCCGGGGCCTGCGGCCGTTCTACACCGGCTTCATCCGCGACCTGACCGAACGCCAGCACACCGAGGCCCGCCTGCGCGACCTGCAGACCGAGCTGGTCCACGTCAGCCGCCTGACCGCCATGGGCGAGATGGCCTCGACCCTGGCCCACGAGCTGAACCAGCCGCTGTCGGCCATCGCCAACCTGCTGACCGGTTCGCGCCGCCTGCTGGACCGGGGCCGCCCCGAGGACCAGGCCAAGGTCCGCGACGCCGTCGACAAGGCGTCCGCCCAGGCCCTGCGGGCGGGCGACGTCATCCACCGCATGCGCGAATTCGTGCGGCGCGGGGCCACCGAGCGCGCGCCCGAGAGCCTGTCCAAGGTGGTGGAGGACGCCGCCGCCCTGGCCCTGATCGGCGCCCGCGAGCACCTGGTCTCCACCCGCCTGCAGCTGGACCCCAAGGCCGACGCCGTCTTCGCCGACCGGGTGCAGATCCAGCAGGTGCTGGTCAACCTGATCCGCAACGCCGTGGACGCCATGGCCGAGTCGTCGCGTCGGGACCTGCTGATTAAGAGTCAGCTGCTCGACAGCGGCGCCGTCCAGGTCAGCGTCACCGACACCGGCTCGGGCATTTCCGACGACTTCCGCGAGCGGCTGTTCCAGCCGTTCATGACCACCAAGGCCGAAGGCATGGGCGTGGGCCTGTCGATCTCGCGCTCGATCGTCGAGGCCCATGGCGGCCGCATCTGGGCCGAGGCCAATCCCAAGGGCGGGACGGTGTTCCACTTCACCCTGCCGCCGAGACGAGACACCTTCGAGGGGGACCAAAACGATGAGTGAAACCGTGGTCCACGTGGTCGACGACGACGAGAGCGCCCGCGAGTCCCTGGCCTTCCTGCTGGAGGCGGCCGACTTCGAGGTGGTCAGCCACGCCTCGCCCCTGGCCCTGCTGGACGCCCTGCCGCTGGACGGGGCCGGCTGCGTGATCACCGACATGCGCATGCCCGACATGACGGGGCTGGAGCTGGTGCGCGAACTGAACGCCCGGGGCTGCCGCGTGCCGATCCTGATGATCACCGGCCACGGCGACATCCCCCTGGCCGTCGAGGCCATGCGGGCCGGGGTGGTGGACTTCATCGAAAAGCCGTTCGGCGAGGCGCGCATCCTGGACGCCGTGGCCCGCGCCCTGGAGGCCGGCTCGGCCCTGCCCGCCCCCAGCGCCCAGCCCTCCGACGAGGCCGCCGTGGTGCGCCAGCGCCTGGCCACCCTGTCGGAACGCGAGCGCCAGGTGCTGGACGGCGTGGTCGACGGCCACCCCAACAAGGTGATCGCCCGCGACCTGGGCATCAGTCCGCGTACGGTGGAAATCTACCGCGCCAAGCTGATGGCCAAGATGCAAGCCGACAACCTGGCGGCCCTGGTGCGCATGACCCTTTCGACACGGGGTGGTTGAACACGCCCGGATCGTTCAAGCCATCCTAGGTAGTCCCCCTTAGGCATAGGTCCCGACTGTACCGCCCAGCTCTCGGGGAGGAGAGTGTGCGCGCTACCAGATCGGGAGATCGCCATGCTGTCCGTGATCCAGACCACCCCCGCCGTGGTCACCCGCCAACCGGCGGCCTTCGTGCTGGACGGGCTGCATCAGAGCTTCGCGCGCGACCAGACGATCTTCGACGAGGGCGAGCGCGCCGACCGGGTCTATCAGGTGATCTCGGGCAGCTTGCGCACCTGCCGCATCCTGCGCGACGGCCGCCGCCAGATCGAGGCCTTCCACTTCGCCGGCGAGGTGTTCGGCCTGGAGAGCGGCGCCACCTATCGGGCCTCGGCCCAGACCCTCTCGCCCGCCATCGTCCGGGTCATGCCGCGCCCGGCGCTGGAGGCCCTGTCGCACGAACGCGGCGACGTGGCCCGTAGGCTGCTGGAACTGGCCACCGAAAGCCTGCGCCGCTGCCAGGACCACGTGCTGATGCTGGGCCGCCGCGCCGCCTGCGAGCGCGTCGCCGCCCTGCTGCTGGATCTGGCCGAACGCACCGACGCCGACGCCCTGCTGGACGTGCCCATGACCCGCCAGGACATGGCCGACTATCTGGGCCTGACCATCGAGACCGTCTCGCGCACCCTCACCCAGTTCCAGCAGGACGGCCTGATCGCCCTGCCCACGGCCCGCAAGGTGCTGCTGCGGGATCGGGAGATGCTGGAAGCGATGGTGGATTGAGGTCGGTCCCCACCTTTCAGCCGTCATCCCGGGCCTTGTGCCCGGGACCCCTGGTTCAGCTTCCACGTGAGGTACAATGGCGCGCCATCGCGCCACACCACTGCACTTGCGGCGGATAGAGGGGTCCCGGGCACAAGGCCCGGGATGACGGAGTTTATAATTGGCTCAGCTTGAGCTGACCCGCATCCACACCGACGCCGTCTCGCCCGGCGCCAGGACCTTGATCCCGCTGTCCTCGCCGTGGAACGGGTCGGGCCGGTTGGCGACCGGTTCGGCGCAGACGAAGTCGGCGCCCGGCGGCGAATAGACGTGCAGCCAGCGGCACTCGGACGAAGCGGTCAGGGTCGTGCTGGCCCCGCCCGGCGCGGACAGGGCCGCCACCCCGTTCCAGCCCGTGTAGCAGTTGTCGATCAGCTCGCTGACCGCCGTCGGCGCCCCGGCCGCCCAGTCCGAACGCCAGGCGCCGTCGACATGGACGGTGGGCAGGCAGTCGGCGTCGATCATCCACACGCCCGTGACGCCCGCCTGCAGCCGCTCGCCCTCGCGCGCCGGGAAATAGGGGTGGAAGCCCAGGCCCGCGGGCATGGGCGCGTCGCCGGTGTTGGTCACCGACAGCGCCTGAAGCAGGCCGTCATCGCCCAGGGTGAAGGTCTGCTCGGCGCGATAGGCCCAGGGCCATTCGCCGGGGGCGTGGTCGAAGGCCAGCACGGCCTGCGTTTCGCTGGCCGAGACCACGGTCCAGGCGACGCGCCAGCCCTGGCCGTGCAGGGCGTGGGGGTGGTCGCCCAGGTTCGGCGACAGGGTCACGTCGTGGCCGCCGAAGCTGAACCGCCCGTCGCGGATGCGGTTGCAGAACGGGACCAGGGCGAAGTTGCCCGTCTCCAGCACGTCGCTCGCCCCGGCCGGCGCCGGCCGCAGCACGTCGCGGCCGTCCCAGGTGAAGCGGCCCACCGCGCCGCCCAGGGCGGGCAGGATCTCGACGCGGGCGCGGGCGGTCTGGAGGGCGACGGTCATGGAGCCTCGGCAGCGATAGCGGTAACGCGGGCCTGCCTACGTCCATCCCTGCCTGGAAACAAGCGCCCTTCCCTCGCGTCGCCCTAGGCGCGGACGGACGCCCGTCGCATCATCGGCAAAACGAGGTGGGAGGCGGCATGAAGCTCGACGGCGTCAAGGTCCTGGACCTGTCCCTGTTCCTGCCCGGACCCATGCTGACCCTGATGATGGCCGACCACGGGGCCGACGTGATCAAGGTCGAGCCGGTCGGCGAGGGCGAACCCAGTCGCCATATCGGCCTGTCGACGAACAGCCAGACGGTGTGGTTCCGCAACACCCATCGCGGCAAGCGCTCGGTGCAGCTGGACCTGAAGAGCGCCGAGGGCCAGGCGGCGTTCTGGGCCCTGGCCGCCGAGGCCGACGTGCTGGTCGAGGCCTTCCGTCCCGGCGTGGTCGACCGGCTGGGCGTCGGCTACGAGGCGGTGAAGGCGGTCAATCCGGGGATCGTCTACTGTTCGATAAGCGCCTTCGGCCAAACCGGTCCCTATCGCGACCGCCCGGCTCACGACCTGGCCGTCGAGGCTCTGGCCGGGCTGGTCGCGCTGAACGAAGGCCAGGACGGCAAGCCGGCCATGCCCGGCCTGATGGCCGCCGACGCCCTGGCCAGCCTGACCGCGCTCTCGGGGGTGCTGATGGCCCTGCTGCGGCGGGAGAAGACCGGTCGGGGCGACTATCTGGACGTGGCCATGCTGGACAGCCTGATGGCCTGGACGCCCAACGCCACCGGGCCGGTGTTCGCCGAGGGCCGCGCCAATGTTCCGAAAGCCGAACGCTCGTGGGGCGGGGCGGCGATGTTCAATCTCTATGAGTGCAGCGATGCCCGCTGGATCGTGCTGGGCGGCTCGGAGGTGAAGTTCGCGGCGAACCTGCTGGAGGCGCTGGGGCGGAGCGATCTGCTGGACTATGCGCGGTTGCCGCCCGGGCCCGGGCAGGAACCGTTGCGGGCTTTCTTCCGGGAGACATTCCGTACACGGACGCAGAGCGAGTGGGAGGCGTGGTTCGAAGGGCGAGACATTTGCTTCGCGCCGGTGCGGAGCTTGAAGGACGCTTTCGACGATCCGGCCGTGGCGGCGCGGGGGATGATTTCGCGGGACGCCGAGGGGAATGCCGTGGTCGGGACGCCGCTGGTGTTTCGGGAGGAACCGGGGCGGGTGGAGCCGACGGCGCCGGGGTTGGATGAGCATCGCGGCGAAGGCTGGCGAACCTAAGAGCCGGCGCACACCCGCTTGCCCCCACCTGACCGCTTCGCGGTCTGTCCGCCCCCGTAGGGGGCGGAGGACGCACACACTCACCGTCCTCTTCCCCCTCCGGGGGAAGGAGGGCCGAAGGCCCGAAGGGGGCAAGTGGGTGCGCCGCTGAGCCCTACCGCGCCGCCTGCACCACCTTCACCGCCGGCGCGTTCTCCCAGCCGCCGCCCAGCGCCAGGAACAGGTTCACCTGGTCCGCCGCCAGAGCGCCATCCGAAGCCGCCAAAGCCGCCTCCGCCGTGGCCAAGGTCCGCTGAGCATCCAGCCCCGTCAGGTACGGGCTCTTCCCCGCACGATACAGCGTCTGGGCCTGGCCCTCCGCCGTCGCCGCCTCGTCCCGCGCCGACTTCAGCGCGGCGTTGCGGTCCAGTTCGTGGGCGTAGACGGCCAGACTGGTCTCGGTCTCGCGCAGGGCGTTCAGCACCGTTCCGTCGAACCGCGCCAGCGCCGCGTCGGCCCCGGCCTCCGTGGCGCGGATGCGGGCGTGCTCGCCCTCGCCCGGCAGGGTCCAGCTGATCAGGGACGACAGGCCCCAGCGGTTGGCGGGCGCCGTGCCGATGTCGGCCAGCAGGCCCGTCGAGCCTCCGCTGAGACCGAACGAGACGCTGGGATAAAGCGCCGCCGTCGCCACCCCGATCCGCGCCGTGGCTCCGGCCAAGCCGCGCTCGGCGGCGCGCACGTCGGGACGGCGCTTCAGCAGGGCCGCGCCGTCGCCGACCGGCAGAGGCTGGGACAGTTTCGGCGGCGCCACGCAGGCCTCGACCTCGCGCGGGAACTCGGCCGGTGTCTTGCCGGTGAGCGTGGCCAAGCGATAGAGCGCCGCGCGGCGACGGCTCTCGAAGGTGGGCAGGGCGGCGCGCGACAGGTCCAGCTGGGCCTTGGCGCGGGTGACGTCCAGGCTGGTGCCGCGCCCGGCGGCGACCAGCTTGCCAGTGACGTCCAGGCTCCGCGACTGCAGATCGACCGTATGCTGAGCCACTGCCAGTTCGTGACCGCTGGCGCAGGCCTCGACATAGGCCCGGGCGACGTCGGCGGCGACGCTGACGCGGGCCAGATCGAGCGCGGCCTGGCCGGCCTCGGCGTCGGCATGAGCGGCCTCGGCGGCGCGCTTGATCCGGCCCACCAGATCGACCTGGTAGGAGACCTTCACCCCGACGTCGGCCAGGTTCTCGACCGGCAGCTGCTCGGCCTTCAGGAACTGCTCGCCCGACTCCCGCGAGTGCATGGCCGCCGCCGAAGCCCCGGCCGAGAAGCCGCCGGCGTCGTCGGCCTCGGCCGCCACGGCGTGGGCGCGGGCCAGGTTGGCGGCGGCGATCCGCAGGTCGGTATTGGCGACCAGGGCCTGTTGCACCAGGCCGTTCAGCACCGGGTCGTCATAGAGCCTCCACCAGCCCTCGGGCACAGGGGCCTGGCTAACGGCGGGGGTCGCGCTCTCGATGAACGGCCCTTGCGCGGCCGACGCCTTGACCTTGGCGGCCTCGGGGACCTTGTAGTCCGGCCCCACCGTCGTGCAGGCCGCCAGGGCCGACAGCGAGGCGGCGGCCAGCAGAATGCGCAGCGGGCTCATCGGCCGGCTCCCGTCACGACGCCGCGCTTCCCATCCATGCCCAGCACCGCGACCGTCGCCGTGCGGCCGGCGATCATCCGCAAGTCGCCCGGCCTCTGGTCCAGGGCCACCCGCACCGGCACCCGCTGGGCCAGGCGCACCCAGCTGAAGGTGGGATTGACGTTGGGCAGCAGGTTGGCGCCGGCCACGCGGTCGCGGTCCTCGATGCCGGCGGCGATCGACTGGATGTGGCCCTTCAGGGCGCCCGGCTCGCCCATCACCTTGACCGAGACCGGCATACCGACCTTCAGGCCCGACAGCTTTGTTTCTTCAAAGTAGCCCTCGACCCGGAACGAGCGGCTGTCGATCAGGGCCAGGACCGGCTTGCCGGCCGTGACATAGTCGCCGGTGCGCAGGGTCAGGTCCGACAGGAAGCCGTCGGTAGGGGCGTAGACCACGGTGCGGTCAAGGTTCAGCTTGGCCACGTCGCGGGCGGCGGCGGCCTGGGCCAGGGCCGCGTCGGCCTGCTCGACCTTGGCGGCGCTCTGCTCGGTGCTCTCGGCCGCGACCAGTTCGCCCAGGGCGCGGTTGCGGACCAGTTCGCGGCGGGCCTGGGCCAGGGTCGCCCGGGCGGCGGCGACATTGGCGTCGGCCTGGCGCAGGGCCAGGGCGTAGCGCTCGCGGTCGACATAGAACAGCGGCTGGCCGGCCTTGACGCTCTGGTCGTTGACGGCCTGGACCTTGGTCACCAGGCCCGAGACATCGGGGGCCACCTGGACCACGTCGGCGCGGACACGGCCGTCGCGGGTCCAGGGATCGACCTGGTAGTGGGTCCACAGGGCGCGGCCGCCGACCACGGCGGCGGCGACGACGGCGGCGGTGACGGCGAAGCGCGCGCCGGTGAGCAGGACGGTTTTCAGCTTGGGCATGGATCAGACGATCGGCAGGGGGACCGCGACGACCGCGGCCCAGAGGATGACGAACAGGGCGGTGTCGAACAGCGCCGGGTGCCAGACGAAGCGATAGGCGCCGACCCAGGACAGCAGTCGCCGCAGGGCGAAGGACGCGACCAGGGCGATCACGGCCGAGACGAGGACGGAGGACAGCAGGACGCCGTCGAGGTTGATCTCGCCGATCATCGGGCGGGCTCCGGAATGAGGTTGGGCGCGGGGGCGTCGGGGAAGAGGTTGCGGCGTAGGCCGACCAGGCCGGTGACGCCCTGCACCGAGGCCGCGCCGGCGACGTCGCGCAGGGCGGTGTCGACGCGGGTCAGGAGCTCGGCGTCGGGCGGCGGCGTCCGTCCAGCGGCCAGGGCGGCGAACCGCTCGCCCACCCCGTCCAGCACGGCGTCCAGGCTGGCGGCGCGGGGCAGGTCCGGCCTGGCGGCCTGGACGGCGACCAGGTTCATGCCCACCCGCAGGTCGCGCAGGGCGTCGACGCCGACGGGATCGCCGGTCTCGGCCAGCTTGGGGGTCAAGAGGCCCAGGCGGTCGACCAGCACCCCGGCGAAGGCGGTCGGCTCGGGCGCGGTACGCGCACGGGCCAGCCGAGCCAGGCCCGTCCAGGTGCGGCCCAGCAGGCGCTTGGCGCTGGCGTCGGTTCCCATCGAGCGCAGGCCGGCCGTGACCATGATCGCCGCTAGCAGACCGACGAACTGGCCGAGATTGCCATTGAGGAAGGCGGCGAAGTCGGCGCTGAAGCTCTCCTGCAGGGCCAGGGCGTTAGCGAAGCCCATGATCACAGCCAGGGCCGCGCCCATGGTCTTGGGGTTGGGAATGTAGAGCCCCAGGAACACCAGCGGCGGGGCCATCACCGCCACCAGCAGCGGGAAGCCGTCGATGGCCGGCAGGACGGCGAACATGTAGAGCGCGGCCAGCGGCAGGGAGAGTAGCGAGAACAGGCCGAAGTTCTTGATGGCCGGCACCGGGTCGTCCATGGCCGCGAAGAAGCAGCAGAACACCGCCCCCATCACCGGCGCGGCCGCCCCGTCGCCCCAGCCCAGGCCGATCCAGGCCGCGCAGGACAGCAGGATGGCGACGGCCGCCGCGCCGCCCGACAACAGGGCCAGGGGGAAGTCGGCGTGCATCCGGCGGCGGCCTGCCGTGGCGGCGGCGGCCTCCAGGGCGGGCGACAGCGGGGCGTCGGGATCGCTGAGGCGGACCATCAGGGCGTGGGCTTCGTTCAGGGCCTGGACGGCTTCGGCCAGCCGCACCAGCAGGCTCTCGATCAAGAGGCCGCTCCAGTCGGCGTCGCGACGCCCGGCGGCCAGGGCCTGGAGCCGTTCGACCAGGGCCAGGCCCGGCTCGCGCGGGGCGCCGGCCTCGATCCAGGCGGCGACGTCGTCGAGGGCGGCGCGAACCAGCGGATCGCGGACGTCCTTCAGGGCCTCCAGCCGGTCGCCCAGGCCCGACAGCAGCGGGATCAGCAGCAGCATGCGGTCGTGGAAGGCCCGCACCGCCCCGGTGGTCTCGCGCAGGCGCGAGGTGTCGAACGGCAGATGGACGGCCAGCAGGTGGATCTCGCTGGCGGCGGCGGCCAGGTGGCGGCGGTCGCGGTCGATGGCGGCGGCGTCCTGGCCCTTTAGCAGGTCCAGCGCCCAGCGGTCGGCCTCGCCCAGCCAGGCGGCGAGCCGCTGGCGCAGCACCGTCCCGACCGGGCGGGGGAAGACCAGGCTGTGGACCAGGGTGGCGCAGATCACGCCCAGGCCGATCTCGACCGCCCGCGAGACGGCCACGTCGAAGATCGCGCCCGGCTGGTTCACGCTGGGAAAGCCGACGATGGCGGCGGTGTAGCCGGCCAGCATCAGCACGTAGGAGCGCGGCGTGCGGTCCAGCAGCGAGATGGTCAGACAGCCGCCCACCCACAGGGCCATGGCCAGGCACAGCAGCACCGGCGCGTTGACCAGGTTGGGGACCATGACCACGGCGGCGGCCGCGCCCAGCAGGGTGCCGAGCAAGCGATAGACCGCCTTGGACCGCATGGCGCCGGCCAGGGGCTGGCTGACGATATAGGCGGTCGTCATCGCCCAGTAGGGCCGGGGCAGGCCCAGGGCGAAACCGATATAGAGGGCCAGCATTGAGGCCGCGAAGCTGTTCACCGAGAACAGCAGCGTCCATCTGTCGAACTTGGGCATGGCGGGCGCTTAGCCCTCCTGGCCGGGATTTGCGGCGGCGTCCAGGGCGGCCTCGAAGGCCGCGAAGGTGCGGACCGTGGCGGCCAGATCCTCGGCGCTGACATCGACCAGCAGGCGGGTGCGCAGCTCCTGCACGGCGTTCTCGACCACCACGGCCAGGGCGTCGCCCTCGGGGGTCAGGTGCAGGGTCTTGGCGCGGCCGTCCTTGGGATCGTCGCGGCGCTCGACCAGGCCGGCGGCGCACAGTTGGTCGAGGATGCGGACCAGGGAGGGTCCTTCGACGCCCAGCTCCTCGGCCAGGTGGCCCTGGCGCATGCCGCCGCCCGAGCGGGCGATGTGCAGAACCGGCAGGGCGCGGGCGTCCGACAGGTCGTGCTCGGCCAGGGCGCGGTTGACCTCGCGCCGATAGATGCGGGCCAGGCGCAGCAGCGAACCGGTGAAGGTCCGCTCGTCGAGAAGGCGGGGGGTGAGGGCCATGGGAAACCAGATAGGTAGCTTGCTATCGATATTAGATAGCATCCTATCTAGATTGTTGCAACCTTTCGATCACCGGCCGGTTTGCGGAAGACCGGCCACCATCCCTGGCCGCCCAGCAGGCGAAGGACTTGCCTTGATCCCGGCGCCGCGCGATGAACTCCTATCTAATGCGTAGGATTTAGGCGTGACTTCACCCTCCCCACCCGTGGTCGCCGTGATCGGCGGGGGCTTCAGCGGCGTGATGACCGCTCTGCATCTGCTGGCCCAGGACGCGCCGGTGCGGGTGGTGCTGGTCGAGCGACGCAGCCCCATCGGCCTGGGCGCGGCCTACGCCACCGACGATCCGGCCCACCGGCTGAACGTGCGGGCCGGAAACATGAGCGCCTGGCCCGACCGGCCGACCGACTTCGTGGACTGGCTCAAGACGCAGGACCTGGACGTCGGCCCCGGCGGCTTCGCCACGCGCGGCGACTATGGGCGCTATCTGCAAAGCCTGCTGACCGGCCTGGCGGCGGGGCCCGACGCGGCGGGCCGCCTCCTGATCACCCCCGACGAGATCGTGGCGGTCGAGCCCGACGGCGACGGCTGGAGCCTGACCTGCGGCATGGGCCGGACCATCGCCGCCGACGCCGTGGTGCTGGCCCTGGGCAATCCGCCGCCCTGCGCGCCAGAAGCGGTGGACGCCGCTCTGGCCGCCTCAAGCGCCTATGTCGCCGACCCATGGCGGTGGGACCCGGCCGCCCTGGCCGAGGGCGACGGGCCGATCCTGCTGCTCGGCAGCGGCCTGACCATGGTGGACGCGGCCCTGTCCCTGGCCCGCACGGCGCCGGGGCGGCCGCTGATCGCCCTCTCGCGCCGGGGCCTGACCCCGCGCGAGCACCAGGGCGCGCCGCCCTCGCCGCCGCCCGCCCCGCCGTCGCCGTCCCTGTCGCCGCTGCAGGCCCTGGCCTGGCTGCGCGAGACCGCCGAGACCCATGGCTGGCGCACCGCCATCGACGCCCTGCGCCCGGCGACCCAAGGCCTGTGGCGCGGCTGGAGCCTGACGCGCCGCGCCGCCTTCCTGCGCCATGCCCGGGCCTTCTGGGACGTGCATCGCCACCGGCTGTCGCCCCAGGTGGCGCAGACCCTGGCGCGGATGCGGGCTGACGGCGGCTTGCGGGTGCTGGCCGGCAAGCTGGAGCGCGTGGGCCTGCTGGAGGACGGCCGGGTCGGGGTGGTCTGGCGGCCGCGCGGCGAGACCCAGACCTGGCGGCTGGAAGCCGACGCCATCGTCAACTGCACCGGCCCCTCGGCCGATGTCGAGCGCTCGACCGAGCCCCTGGTGGCGGGCCTGGCGCGGATGGGGCTGATCCGCGCCGATCCCCTGCGCCTGGGCTTGGACGTCGACGCCGATCACCGCGTGGTGCGCGCCGACGGCCGCACGCACCAGACCCTGTTCGCGGTCGGCCCGATCACCCGGGGGGCGCTGTGGGAGATCAACGCCGTGCCCGACATCCGCGTCCAGGCCGCCCAGGCCGCGGTGGGCGTGCTTACAGCTCTAGCGCCGCGGCGTGGATGAGCTCCGACAGCTTGGCGATGGCCGGATGCGGCGCGGTTCCGACCCGGCGCACATAGGCCACCTGCGGCATGGCCGGCAGGCCCTCGAAGATCGTGGCGCGGTTCGGACGGAAGAGGGCTGTGCGGCAAGTCACGGCCAGACCCGCTTCGACCGCCGCCCTTAGGGCCGACAGGCTGGGAGTCTCCAGGGCCACGCGATAGGGCCGCCCCTCTCGCTCCAGGGCCGCCAGGGCCGCGTCGCGGAACCGGCACGGCGGGGCCAGGATCGCCAGGGGCAGGACCGGCAGCTCGGTCAGTTCGGCGTCGCCGTGCCAGACCATCGGCGCCACCCGCGCGGCGTTCGGATCGTCCTCCGGCCCCATGCACAGCACCACGTCCAGCCGGTCGCCGGCCAGCAGGTCCAGCAGCTCGGGCGAGCCGGCGACCCGCACCTCCAGCTGGGTGTCGGGATTGAGCTGGCTGAACCGCGCCAGCACGCCCGACAGCAGGGTCTCGGCGAAGTCCTGCACCAGCCCCACCCGCACCGGCCCGACCAGGGCGTCGCCGGTCAGGGCCACCACCGCCCGGTCGTTCAGGGCCAGGATCTCGCGGGCGTGGACCAGCAGGGCCTGGCCCGCCGGGGTCAGGGTCAGGCGGCGGCCGTCGCGGTGGAACAGCGGCGTCAGCACCGTCTCCTCCAGCCGCTTCATCTGCAGGCTGAGCGCCGACTGGGTGACGAACACGCGCTCGGTGGCCTTCAACATCGAGCCGGAGTCGACGATGGCCACGAAGCTTCGCAGCAGTTCGGTCGGCAGGTTGGTGGCCATGGGATACGCGCCTCGTCGGTGGTCTATGAGAAACTCTGATATGACCCCTGAGGATAAGTCTATTGATCCAGTAGGGTTTCAACGCCTTTCTCTGTGGAGCAAAGGCGCTCGCGCCGCAACGGTTACGGAACGGCTCCACCCCCATGTCTTTGGCGGTCACCCTTAGAAATTCTCAAGCTACAGCATGGCGTTGGCCCAGGCTGTCCAACGCCCGGTGGCTGTCGCCGACGGCCCTGCTGCTGCTGTGGGAAGCCGGCTCGCGGCTGGGCGTGATCCCGGCGCGGGTGCTGGCCGCCCCCTCCACCGTGGCCGAAACCTTCTGGCAGATGACGATTTCGGGCGAGCTGCCGGCCAATCTGGCGGTGTCGCTCACCCGAGCCGGAGCGGGCCTCAGCCTGGCCCTGGTCATCGCCGTGACCCTGGGGCTGATCTCGGGCCTGTCGCGCTGGGGCGAGACGCTGGTCGACCCGCTGATGCAGATCAAGCGCACCCTGCCGGTGGTGGCCCTGACCCCGCTGTTCATCGTCTGGTTCGGCATCGGCGAGGTCCCCAAGGTGGCCCTGATCGCCACCGCCGCGGTCTTCCCGCTGTACCTGAACCTGTTCGCCGGCATCCGGGGCGTGGACGTGCGGCTGGTCGAGGCGGCCCGCAGCTTCGGCCTGTCGGGCCGCGATCTGGTGCGCGAGGTGATCCTGCCCGGCGCCCTGCCGTCGTTCTTCGTGGGCCTGCGCTATTCGCTCTCCATCAGCGTGGTGATGCTGGTGATCGCAGAGCAGATCAACGCCCAGGCGGGTCTGGGCCACCTGATCAACAACGCCCGCGACTTCATGCGCACCGACATCATCGTCGTCTGCCTGCTCGTCTACGCCCTGCTCGGCCTCGCCGCCGACGCCCTCGTCCGCACGCTGGAGCGCAAGGCGCTGGCGTGGCGCCCCAGCCTCGTGGAGCAATGACCATGGCCCAGCCCCGCATCCGCAACCGGGCCTTCGACGCCCTCTCGACCAACGCCGAGACGCCGACCGTCCAGTTGAAGGGCTTCACCCGCCGGTTCGGCGACAACGTCGTCATCGACGGCCTGGACCTGACCATCGCCCCGGGCGAGTTCGTCGCCCTGCTGGGCGCCAGCGGCTCGGGCAAGACCACCCTGCTGCGCACCCTGGCGGGCCTGGACTCCGCCGCCGGCCAGGACGTGACCACGCCCGACGCCCGCGCCGTGGTGTTCCAGGACGCCCGCCTGCTGCCGTGGAAGCGCGTATGGCGCAACGTGGCCCTGGGCCTGAAGGGCGCCGACATACGCGCTCGCGCCGAGTCCGCGCTGAAGGAAGTGGGCCTGGGCCATCGCCTCGACGCCTGGCCGGCCACCCTGTCGGGCGGCGAGGCCCAGCGCACCGCCCTGGCCCGCGCCCTGGTCCGCGAGCCGGCCCTGCTGCTGCTGGACGAACCCTTCGCGGCCCTGGACGCCCTGACCCGCCTGAAGATGCACGATCTGGTGCTGTCGCTGTGGCGCGAGCACAAGCCTTCGGTCCTGCTGGTCACCCACGACGTCGACGAGGCCATCGCCCTGGCCGACCGCGTGCTGGTGCTGGACAAGGGCCGCATCGCCGCCGAGGAGCGCATCACGCTGGAGCGCCCGCGCCTGCCCGACAGCCGCTTCCACGCCATCCGCCGCCGCCTGCTGAGCCGCCTGGGCGTCGAGGCTCCGGCCCCGCAAGCCACGCCCGCCCCTGCCCTGGTGGCCTTCCCGACCGGCGAGGTCGTCCTGTGACAGCCGCCGCCCTGCGGTTGGCCGACGCGCCCGCCCTGCCCGACCTAGACGCCGTCCTGCCCGGCCTCACCGCCGCCTTCGCCGCCACCGCCGGCCAGCACGACCGCGAGGCCAGCTTCCCGACCGCCAATTTCGAGGCCCTGCGCGACGCCGGCCTGCTGGCCCTGACCGCGCCCAAGCGCCTCGGCGGCCTGGAAGCCGACCTGCCCACCGCCCTGAAGGTGGTCTCGGCGGTCGCCCGGGGCGAGCCGGCCACGGCCCTGGTGCTGGTCATGCAGTACCTGTTCCACGCCTCGGTCGAGGGCCGCTCCGGCTGGCCCGAGCACCTCAAGCAGCGGGTGATCGGCGAGGCCATCACCGACGGCGCCCTGATCAACGCCCTGCGGGTCGAGCCGGACCTGGGCACCCCCGCGCGCGGCGGCCTGCCCGCCACCATCGCCCGCCGCACGCCGGAGGGCTGGCGGATCAGCGGCCGCAAGATCTACTCCACCGGCTCCACCGCCCTGACCTGGTTCGTGGTCTGGGCGCGCAGCGACGACGCCGAACCGCTGGTCGGCGGCTGGCTGGTCCGCACCGACACGCCCGGCGTGGTCATCGAGGAAACCTGGGATCACCTGGGCCTGCGCGCCAGCGCCAGCCACGACGTGGTCTTCGAGGACGTGCTGGTTCCGCTGGACCACGCGCTGGACCCGCAGCCGCCCGGCTCGCCCCCGCCCTATCCGGCCAGCTTCGCGGCCTGGTCGGCGGTGCTGACGGCGGCGATCTACGACGCCCAGGCTCGCGCCGCCCGCGACTGGCTGGTCGACTTCCTGGCCAACCGCAAGCCGGCCAATCTGGGCGCGGCCCTGTCGACCCTGCCCCGCTTCCAGGAGGCGGTCGGTGAGATCGATGGTCTGCTGCTGTCCAACAAGGTGCTGCTCGACACCGCCGCGCGCGGCGAGGTCGGCGGGGTGGAGGCCAGCCTGGTCAAGCACCTGGTCACCGAGAACGCCATCACGGCCGTCGAGAAGGCCCTGAAGCTGACCGGCAATCCGGGCCTGACCCGCCACAACGCCCTGGAGCGCCACCACCGCGACGTGCTGTGCGGCCGGGTCCACACCCCGCAGTCGGACGTGGTGCTCACCAGCGCCGGCAAGGCCGCCTTCGCGACCTATGAGGCCGCTCGATGAACCGCCTGGTCGTCGCCAGCCAGCTGCCGGACGTCTTCAACAGCGTCTTCGCCCAGCATGTGGGCGACGCCGACATCGTCGCCGTGCCGCCCGGCCCGTCCACCCTGCTGCCCGAAAAGGCCAAGGTCCTGGTCGCCGCCCCGTTCCGCAAGGCCGGCGGCGAGCTGCCGGCCCAGCCGCCCAAGGGGTGGCCGTTCGACGTCCAGTGGGTGCAGCTGGTCTCGGTCGGCATCGACTTCTATCCCGAATGGCTGTTCGACGGCCCCGTCGTGACCTCGGCGCGCGGTTCGTCCGCCGTGGCCCTGGCCGAGTTCGCCCTGGCCGCCATACTGGCCGAGGCCAAGCGCCTGCCCGACATCTGGATCGACCGCGCCGAGCGCTGGAACCAGCAGCCGCTGAAGCTGGTCTCCGGCACGACGCTGGGCCTGGTCGGCTTCGGGGCGATCGGCGAGGCCCTGGCCCCGCGCGCCCAGGCCCTGGGCCTGAACGTCATCGCCACCCGCCGCTCGGACAAGCCGATCCCGGTTCCCAGCGTCGAGCGGGTCGCCGACCTGAAGACCCTGTTCGCCCGCAGCGACCACGTGGTGCTGGCCGCCCCGGCCACGCCGGAGACCCAGCGGCTGATCGGCCGCGAGGTGCTGGCGGCCGCCAAGCCGGGCCTGCACCTGATCAATGTCGCCCGCGGCGCCCTGATCGACGACCAGGCCCTGCTGGAGGCCCTGGACGACGGCCGCGTGGCCCGCGCCAGCCTGGACGTCACCCATCCCGAACCGCTGGGCGAGGGGCACCCCTTCTACAGCCACCCCAAGGTCCGGCTGTCGCCCCACACCTCGGTCCACACGCCCGACACCCGTATCAACCTGGCGACCCGTTTCGCCGAGAACCTCGCCCGCTTCCGGTCCGGCGCCCCCCTGGCCGACGTCGTCGACCTGTCGCGCGGCTACTGAAGGACACCGCTCATGACCGCCATCAGCCCCGCCCATTCCTTTGTAAGGGGGGCGTTCCAAGCTCAAGGCCCGCACCCGGCCAAGATCGAGACCGTGCTGCCCGAGTTCGGCTCGCGTGAAATCCCGGTCCAACCCACCCACGAGCAGGAGCGTCTCTATCGCAAGCAGCGCCTGGCCGCCTCGTACCGCCTGTTCGGCCGCCACGGCTTCGACATGGGCGGGGCCGGCCACATCACCGCCCGCGACCCCGAGCTGACCGACCACTTCTGGGTCAATCCGTTCGGCGTCCATTTCAGCCGCATCAAGGTCTCGGACCTGATGCTGGTCAGCCATGCCGGCGAGATCGTCCAGCCGCCGGCCAAGGTCCCCGCGCGCCTGAACCGCGCCGCCTTCGCCATCCATTCCCAGCTGCACGAGGCCCGGCCCGACGTGGTGGCCGCCGCCCATTCGCACTCGCTGTACGGCAAGGCCTGGTCGGCGCTCGGACGGCTGCTGGATCCCCTGACCCAGGACTCGGCGGCCTTCTACGAGGACCACGCCCTGTTCGAGGAGTTCTCCGGCGTGGTGCTGGACACCAGCGAGGGCCAGAAGATCGCCAAGGCGCTGGGCTCCAAGAAGGCGGTGATCCTGCAGAACCACGGCATCCTGACCGTGGGCCAATCGGTGGAAGCCGCCGTCTGGCGCTACCTGGCCCTGGAGAACGCCTGCCAGACCCAGCTGCTGGCCGAGGCCGCCGGCCCGACCAAGCCGATGCCGCCCGAGGTGGCCAAGCACACCGCCGGCCAGGTGGGCAGCGAGGCCGGCGGCTTCTGGGCCTTCCAGCCCTACTGGGACGTGGTGACCGAAGAAGAGCCGGACCTGTTCGACTGATGATCCTGTCCCGTCGCCATCTTCTCGCCGGGGGCCTTTCCGTCGCCGGCGTCTCGGCCCTGGCCGCCTGCTCGCCCAAGGCCGCCGCGCCCGGTTCGCTGGAAGACCTGACCCTGCGCGCGGCCACCTATCGCGGCAATCTGGAGGCCTTCTTCCCGCAGGCGGGCGTCGCCGACACGCCCTACGAGGTCGCCAAGTCCGAGTTCGCCGGCGGCAACCTGATCGCCGAGGCCATCAACGCCGGCGCCCTGGACGTGGGCGGCATGAGCGAGATCCCGCCGATCTTCGTGGCCGGCGCGCCCGGCAACCAGGTGCGCATCGTGGCGGTGCTGCAGGGCGACGTGAACAACCAGGTCGTCTTGGTGCCCAAGGACAGCAAGGTCCAGGCCTTCGCCGAACTGAAGGGCAAGCGCATCGGCTATGTGAAGGCCACCACCTCGCACTACATCCTGCTGCGCCTGCTGGACGAGGCGGGCCTGAAATGGACCGACATCAAGCCCGTCGCCCTGTCGCCGCAGGACGGGCTGGCGGCCTTCTCCAGCGGGGCCATCGACGCCTGGATCATCTACGGCGTCATCGTCCAGCAGGCCCGGGCGGCCGGGGCGCGGGTGCTGCGCACGGCGCTGGGCATACTGTCGGGCAACTATCTGGTGGCCGCCGCCAAGTCGGCCCTGGACGACCCGCTCAAGCGCCAAGCCTTGGGCGATTATCTGGGCCGCTACGCCAAGGTGGCCGCCTGGGCCAATGCCGACGACGCCCGGTGGGCTCAGGCGAGGAGCGCCGCCACCGGCGTGCCCGCCGCCCTCTATCTGCGCGAGTTCAAGGAACGCAGCGCCCCCACGCGCCTGCTGAAGATCAGCGACGCGGCCATCGCCTCGCAGCAGGGCGTCGCCGACGCCTTCGCGGCGGCGGGCCTGATCCCCGCCAAGGTCGACGTGCGCCCCCTGTGGGACGACCGCCTCAGCAGCGCCCTTCCCGATGCGTAGAAATATTCATAGGTCTTATTGGCGATCTCGATATGAGATAAGCTTTAAATCTACTGATTTTATATGGATTGAGACGCCACGGCTGTTTGCCGCTTATCCCCGATAACAAGAACGGGGATAATCATGTCGTTACGCTCTATTTCGCTCTACTGGATTTCCGGAACCTCGGCCCTGGCGCTGGCGAGCGCCGCCCAGGCCGCGGACACGCCCGCCGAGGCCACCGCCGACGCCACCGCCGCCCCGGCCGTCGAACAGGTGGTGGTCACCGCCGAGCGTCGCGCCACCGACCTGCAGAAGACGGCCATCGCCATCTCGGCCTTCAACGAAAAGCTGCTGGCCGACCGCAAGATCGACAGCATCCGCGACCTGTCGGGCCAGATCCCCAACTTCAGCATCAGCCGCGTCACCATCAGCCACACCACCCAGACCTACGCCCTGCGCGGCGTGGGCGAGAGCGATCCGATCCAGGAGCCGGTGCTGGCCGTCTATGTCGACGACGTCTACATCCCGCGCCAGATCGGCTCGATGGTCGAGTTCAACGACCTGGAGCGTGTCGAAGTCCTGCGCGGCCCGCAGGGTACGCTGTACGGCCGCAACTCCAGCGCCGGCGCCCTGCGCATCATCACCCGCGACCCCGGCGACGACGTCCGCGCCAAGGCCGAGGTGGGCCTGGGCAATTACGGCGCCGTCGACGTGCGCGCCCTGATCGAGGGTCCGCTGGTCGAGGGCAAGCTGGCCGGCAGCCTGTCCTACATCCACCACGAGCGCGACGGGATCACCTTCGACCCGACCCTGAACCACGGCGTCAACCGCATCGACCTGGACGCCTATCGCGGCAAGCTGCGCTGGACGCCGATCCAGAAGCTGGACGTGCTGCTGACGGTCAACGCCCTGAAGGACCGCAGCGACAGCCGCAGCTACGTGCCGGTCACCCAGCCCAATGGCGAGCACCGCACCGACCGCTCCTATTCGGAAGTCGAGCCCAAGCAGGACCTGGACCAGATCAGCGGCGCCCTGCGGGTGCAGTACGAGCTGAACGAGAACCTGAAGCTGAAGTCGGTCACCTCGTACGGCGGCTTCAACCTCAACCCCGTCTATTACGACAACGACGGCCAGGCGGCGCTGATCCAGAAGAACCTGATCCACTACAACGATCAGTACGTCACCCAGGAAATCCAGCTGAACGGCGACTACGGCAAGCTGACCTTCACCAGCGGCCTGTTCTATCTGCACGAGCGGTTCTTCGTGGAGCGCGACGGCTACAGCCGCCGCAACGCCCTGCCCACCGATCCGGTGACGACGCCCGGCAACTACGGCTTCGCCCGCGCCCACAACATCACCAACACCGACGCCTATGCGGTGTTCGGCGAGGCGACCTATGCGCTGAGCGACCGCCTCAGCGTTACCGGCGGCCTGCGCTGGACCAACGAGGAAAAGGAATTCACCTTCGACAACAAGGTGCTGAACCTGCAGGGCCAGGTGGTGGGCCAATCGATCGCCGGCCAGGCCGACAAGATCTTCTCGGCCATCACCCCCAAGCTGTCGGCCCAGTTCCAGTGGACGCCCGACGTCCTGCAGTACGTGACCTATTCGCGGGGCTTCAAGTCGGGCGGGTTCGACAATCGCGCCACCCGCCTGGACCTGGCCACCCGGCCGTTCGCGCCCGAGAAGGTCGACACCTACGAGACGGGCCTGAAGACCGAGCTGTTCGATCACCGCGCGCGGGTGAACCTGGCGGTGTTCTACAACGACTACAAGGACCTGCAGGTCGCCTACACCGACCCCGCCTATCCCGGCAACTCGGTGCGCGGCAACGCCGGCAAGGCCCACACCTACGGCGTGGAGCTGGAGAGCGACGTCCGCGCCACCGAGCGCCTGTCGATCCAGGGCTCGGCCGGCTATCTGTTTGCGGTCTACGACAAGTACAAGAACGCCGGCGGCCTGGGCGTCGACGCCGACGGCCACCGCCTGCTGAACTCGCCGCGCTGGAGCGTCTCGGGCGGCCTGACCTACGACGTGCCGGTGGAAATTCCGGGCTCGATCCGGGTCGGCCTGAACGCCCAGTACCAGACCAAGACCTATTTCAGCGCCCTGCAACGCCCGCAGGACGAGGCCCCGGCCCAGACCTTCCTGAACGGCGTGGTCACCTGGCAGACGCCGGACCCGCGCTGGAGCGTGGTGCTGTCGGGCCGCAACCTGCTGGACTCCGACAAGCCGGTCAGCTCGACCTACACGCCCTCGACCGGGGTCTATTACAAGAACTACCCCGATCCGCGGACCTGGCTGGTCACGCTCAAGTACGCGCTGTGATCCGATGAGCAGCCAGCCCCGCCTTGACCGTCCCAATCTGCAGAAACTGGCAGACTTTGTCGGCGCCTTCGGGACGCTGGTCGACGCCACTTCGGACGAGGACCTGATCCTCGCCGAGGGCGGACGGTTGCTGGCGGGGCTGATCGCCCGCGACGACTGGCTGCCGGACGACTACGCCCAGCCCGACCCGACCCGCTACCAGCAGTACCTGCTGCATTGCGACAGCCGCCAGCGGTTCAGCGTGGTCAGCTTCGTCTGGGGTCCAGGCCAGGCCACGCCGGTGCACGACCACACCGTCTGGGGCCTGGTGGGCGTGCTGCGCGGGGCCGAGCTGTCGCAGCGCTTCGAGCGCCGGGCCGGGGCCTTCGCGGCCACAGGTCCGGTCCACCGCCTGGAGCGCGGCGAGGTCGAGGCGGTGTCGCCCACGGTCGGCGACGTCCACCAGGTGACCAACGCCTTCGACGACCGCGTCTCGATCAGCATCCATGTCTACGGCGCCAATATCGGCGCGGTGGAACGCTCGACCTACGACGCCGCCGGCCGGCCCAAGCGGTTCGTCTCCGGCTACGCCAACACCACCCTGCCCAACCTCTGGGATCGCTCCAAACCCGTCTTGGCGGAACTCAACGCATGACCCTGCTTACCGTCACCCCGCGCGAAGTCCGCCAGGACTGGATCGCCCGCCGCGAGATCGCCCTGCTGGACCTGCGCGAGGAGGACCCGTTCGCCCGGGCTCACCCGCTGTTCGCCTCGCAGCTGCCGCTCTCCCGGCTGGAGCTGGAGATCCTGGATCGCGTGCCCCGCAAGGACGCCAAGATCGTGCTCTACGACAACGGCGAGGGCCTGGTCTCGCCGGCCGGCAAGCGGCTGGCGGCCCTGGGCTACACCCAGGTCCGCGCCCTGGCCGGCGGTCTGCAGGGCTGGAAGGACGCCGGCTACGAGCTCTTCCAGGACGTCAATTCCTACAGCAAGGCGTTCGGCGAGCTGGTCGAGGCGCGCCGCCATACGCCCTCCCTGCCCGCCCAGGAAGTCCAGGCCCGGATCGACGCCAAGGCCGACCAGGTGATCCTGGACGCCCGCCGGTTCGAGGAATACGCCACCATGAGCATCCCGGGCGGCGTCAGCACCCCGGGCGCGGAGCTGGTGCTGCGGGCCCGCGAGCTGGCCCCGAACCCGGACACCACCATCATCGTCAACTGCGCCGGCCGCACCCGCAGCCTGATCGGCGCCCAGTCGCTGGTGAACGCCGGCGTGCCCAACCCGGTCTTCGCCCTGCGCAACGGCACCATCGGCTGGACCCTGGCCCAGCAGACCCTCGAGCACGGCCAGAGCCGCCGCTTCCCCGCCGTCTCCGACCAGACCCTGGAGGAAGCCCGCGCCAAGGCCCGCGACGTGGCCTATCGCGCCGGGGTGCGCCGGATCGACGCCGAGGGGCTGGCCGACCTAGCCCAGGACCGCAAGCGCACCCTCTACCGCTTCGACGTGCGCACGCCCGAGGAATACGCCGCCGGACACATCGCCGGCTTCCGCTCGGCGCCCGGCGGCCAGCTGGTGCAGGAGACCGACGTCTTCGCCCCCGTGCGCGGGGCCCGCATCGTGCTGGCCGACGACCTTGGTCCCCGCGCCGACATGAGCGCCTCGTGGCTGGCCCAGCTGGGCTGGGACGTCTACGTGCTGGACGGCGGCTTCGACGGCGAGCTGGAGACCGGCGCCTGGCGCGCGGCCGCGCCCGCCATCCCGACCGTCGAGACCATCAGCCCCGAGGACCTGGCCGTGGCGCTGGGCGACGGCGCCGTGGTGGTGCTGAACCTGGCCCCCAGCCCCCTCCACCGCAAGGGCCACGTACCCGGCGCCTGGTTCGCGATCCGCGCCCGCCTGGCCGAGGCCTTCGAGCGCATCCCCGAAGGCCTACCCATCGTCCTGACCTCGCCCGACGGCCGCCTGGCGCGGCTGGCGGCGGCCGAGGTCGAGGAGATCTCCGACCATCCCGTCCGCGTGCTGGAAGGAGGCACCGAGGCCTGGGCCGCCACCGGCCGGCGGCTGGACACCGGCCTGCCCCGCGCCGCCTCCGATCCGGAGGACGTCTACAAGCGCCCCTACGAGGGGACCGACAACGCCGCCGAGGCCATGCAGGCCTATCTGGACTGGGAGTTCGGCTTGGTCGACCAGCTGGCCCGCGACGGCTCGCACGGCTTCTTCGTGATCTGAGGCCATTCAAGAACCGAGATTGGCATGACCCTCAAACTCTATTTCGCGCCCGGCTCCTCGGCCTTCGCGCCGCTGATCGCCCTGGAGGAACTGGGCGTCGCCTACGAGGCCCAGCGCCTGGACCTGGCGGCCGGCGAGCAGCGCCAGCCGGCCTATCTGAAGGTCAATCCGCGCGGCCGGGTGCCGACCCTGGCGGTGGACGGCGAGCCGGTGACCGAGGTCCTGGCCATCCTCACCTACCTGGCCCACGCCCATCCGCACAGCGGGCTGCTGCCCCTGGCCGATCCGCTGAAACTGGCCCACGCCTACGAGGTGATGAGCTGGTTCGCCAGCACGGTGCACGTGGCCTTCTCGCAGATCGCCCGGCCCGAGCGCTTCGCCGACGACGAGACGGTGAAAGCGGCCCTCGCCACGCCCGGCGAGGCCCGCTTCGCCCGCACGCTCAACGACATCGAGCGCCTGGCCCAGGGCCCCGGCCCGTGGCTGCTGGGCGAGACCTTCAGCGCGGTGGACGCCTACGCCCTGGTCATCTGGCGCTGGGCCGAGCGGCGCGGGATCGACACCGCCGCCTATCCGGCCTGGAGCGCCAAGGCCGCCCGGGCCCTGGCCCGCCCCTCGGTCAAGCGCGCCCTCCAGAAGGAAACCTCCGCCAAGGTCGCCGCCTGATGAGCCGTCCTGATCGAACCCTTGAGAAAGCCTCGCTTTTTTAGCGCCCGCTCAAACCCGAAACTTTCCGCCAATCCAGATCGGAGCCTCCCCATGCCCGTCGAATTCATCGGCATCATCGGCACCCAGCACCAGTCCGAGATCCATCCGGCCCAAGGCCCGGTGATCGACCGCGACTATGTCGAAGCCATCGCCATCGCCCATGACGAGGGCGGCTTCGACCGCGCCCTGGTCGCCTTCGGCTCGACCTCGCCGGAAAGCCAGCTGGTGGTGGCCCACGCCGCCTCAGTGACCAAGCGCCTGAACTTCATGATCGCCCACCGCCCCGGCTTCACCGCCCCGACGGTCGCGGCGCGCCAGCTGGCGACGCTGGACCAGTTCACCGGCGGCCGCGTGGCCGTGCACATCATCACCGGCGGCGCCGATGACGAGATGGCCAAGGACGGCGACCACCTGACCAAGGACGAGCGCTACGCCCGCGCCAGCGAGTATCTGGACATCGTCCGCCAGGAATGGACCAGCGAAAAGCCGTTCGACTACAAGGGCGACTACTACAACGTCGTCCAGGCGTTCGGGGCGGTGAAGCCGCACCAGAAGCCGCAGATCCCGGTCTATTTCGGCGGCTCGTCCGACGCCGCCATCCCGGTGGCCGGCAAGCACGCCGACATCTTCGCCCTGTGGGGCGAGACCCAGGCCCAGGTCGCCGAAACCATCGCCCGTGTGCGCCACGCCGCCGCCAAGCATGGCCGCCAGGTGCGGTTCTCGCTGTCGCTGCGCCCGGTGATCGCCGAGACCGAAGAGGCCGCCTGGGCCAAGGCCGACGCCATCGCGGCAGAGGCCAAGGCCCTGCGCGAAAAGGCTGGCCTGCCGACCACCGGCCACCGTCCGCCCAATGCCGGCTCGCAGCGCCTGCTGGACGCCGCCGCCCAGGGCACGCGCCTGGACAAGCGCCTGTGGACGGGCGTGGCCGCCGTCACCGGCGCGGCCGGCAACTCCACGGGCCTGGTGGGCACGCCCCAGCAGGTGGCAGAGGCCCTGCTCGACTATTACGACCTGGGCGTCACCACCTTCCTGATCCGCGGCTTCGACCCGCTGAACGACGCCGTCGCCTACGGCCGCGACCTGATCCCGCTGGTCCGCGAGCTGGTGGCCCAGCGCGACGCCAACCCCGCGGCGGCGGCCAGCTGATGGCCTTCGACGCGGACCCGCGCTGGCTGGGCGACGCTGTCCCGCAGGCTCCGGCCTATCTGGTCGACGCCTCGTCCGGCGCGGAGCCGCCCTATGACCTGCACACGCCCCCGGTCGATCCGCCGATCGACTTGGGGGCGTTCAAGGACGCCTTGGCCAAGCTGGCCAGCGGGGTGGCCATCGTCTCCTGCTGGGACGGCGAGACGCCGCGCGGCCTGCTGGTCAGCTCGATCACCGGCCTGTCGGTGGAGCCGCCGCGCTTCCTGTTCTGCGTGCGCAAGGAAGCCTCCAGCCACGACGCCCTGCTGGCGGCGGGCGCCTGCGGGATCGCCATACTGGCCGACGGCGACGAGGCCGAGGCCCTGCGCTTCGCCTCGCCCGCCCAGGCCCACGAGCGCTTCACCGACGAACGTTGGGACCTGGCCTCGCCCCACGCCCCGCGCCTGCACGCCGGCCTGACCTCGACAGCCTGCGTGATCGACCAGGCCATCGACGCCGGCGGCCACACCATCGTGCTGGTCACCGCCACCCATCTGACGGTCCGCCCGGGCGCTCCGCTGGTGGCCTACGACCGCGCGTTTCGCGCGCTCTCGACCTAGACCTACTGCTGGATCTCGCGCCGCCATGCCGCCGGGCTGGCGCCCACTTCGCGGGTGAAGACGCGCGTCAGGTGGCTCTGGTCGGCGAAGCCGCAGCTGAGCGCCACGGTCGACAGCGGCATGGTCTGCGAGCGGATCAGGTCCTTGGCCGCCTCCAGGCGGCGCTGGACCAGCCACTGGTGCGGCGTCGTCCCCAGCGACTGGCGGAAGGCCCGCGAGAAGTGGCCGATCGACAGGCCGCACTGGCGCGCCACCTCGGTCAGGGTCACCGCCCCGTCCAGATTGGCGGCCAGGATCTCCTTGGCCCGCCGCGCCTGCCAGGGCGCCAGACCGCCCCGCACCCCGCGCGACATGGGCACCATGCCGCCGTATCGGCTCGCCACATGAATCGCCAGGGTCATGGCCAGTTGGTCGATGAACGGTTGGTTGCGCCCCGCCCCGCCCTCTCCGACCGCCGGGATCGAGGCCGCCAGGCTGGCGATGGTCGGGTCGTGGAAACCCACGCCCGGCTCGTGCGCCAGGTCGCCGATGGGCGTGGCGTTGCAGCCGGCGGCGACGGCGTCGAAGGCCGCGCGGGGGATGTAGAAATGCACCGCGTGATAGGGCTGGTCCAGCAGCAGGCGCGGTCCGCGACGCAGGTCGTGGATCACGGTCTGGCCGGCGGCGATGTCGCGCACCGGGGCGGCCACGCCGTCCTCCCAATAGTGCTGCCGGGGATAGTCGCGCAGCTGCACGCGGACGATCACCGCGTCCGGCCGGGGCGCGTGCGGGGTCAGGCCCTGGTACGGGATCGGCAGGTGACGAGGGTCCACCGCGACGCCGTGCTTGCCCGCCGACGGTCCGGCGACGAACAGGCTGGGGGCCGGCCTGCCGGACGAAGCCACCGGTTCGGCCGCGCCGCGACTTTCCCTCTCCAGGTCATGGACGAGCATGGCTTTCTCCTGACAGCGCTGGACAGCGACAGGACGATCGCGGCTGCGGGCAAAAGGGTAAATCCCGGAAGGGTAGGCCTCGCACCCCCGATCGGGTGGCGGCGTGTCAGGGAAAAGCCCTAGGTTGCGGCCCGCGCCGCGCTAGCCCAAGCCCGGCCGCTTCGCTAAGCTCCGAACGGGGTAGGCGCGTGTCGCCCTTTCGGGGTTTCGCGCGGCGGACGTCCGTGGAAGCAAGACCCACTCCCGCACTGAATCGCGCCACCCCGCGCCGAGCGAGACCCAAGATGACCACCGCCCTTTCGGGACCCCTGGCCGCCCCGCCCTCCTCCGGCGCGAGGATCCGCGTCCTGCTGGTCGACGATCACCCGATGCTGCGCGAGGGCGTGGCCGCCGTCCTGGCCCTGCAGTCGGACATGGAGCTGGTGGGCGAGGCCGAGAACGGGGCCGAGGCCATCGCCCGCTTCCGCGAACTGCGCCCCGACGTCACCCTGATGGACCTGCAGATGCCGGGCGTGAACGGGCTGGAGGCCATCGAGGCCATCCGCGCCGAGTTCCCCAACGCCCGGATCGTGGTGCTGACCACCTATGCCGGCGACGCCCAGGCCCTGCGCGCCCTGAAGGCCGGGGCCACCGGCTACCTGCTCAAGAGCACCCTGCGCCGCGAGCTGCTGGACACCATCCGCAACATCCACGCCGGGCGCCGTCACCTGCAGTCGGAAGTGGCCCACGAGATCGCCATCCACGCCATCGACGAGGCGCTCAGCGACCGCGAGGCCCACGTCCTGCGCCTGGTGGCCGCCGGCCGAGCCAACAAGCAGATCGCCTGGGAGCTGTCGCTGTCGGAAGACACCGTCAAGGCGCACCTGAAGAGCATCTTCGCCAAGCTGGACGTCGCCGACCGCACCCACGCCGTCACGGTGGCCGCGCGGCGTGGGATCATCGAGCTGTAGCTAGCGCAGCGCCGCCACTTCCTGGACGCCGCCGGACGTGGCGGCCTGGGTCGGGCAGCCCTCGCCCGAACAGGCCGGGCCCTGGGTGTCCAGGTTGGGCTCGGGATCCCAGTCCAGGGTGAAGTCCGGCGCGGTATTGAGGTGCTTGAGCGCCGGCGAGCCGGCCTGGTCGTTGGACGGCAGCGGGTCGATCCGGAACGTCGCGCCCGTGAAGGTCAGGTCGTAATTGGTCGACAGGCCCAGGCTGCCCTGGGTGATCCCGTAGTTGCCGGGCGCCTCGCCGACGCCGCGGACGATGCCGCCGGTGAAGGCGTCGCCGGCCACCAGGTCCCCCACCGTGATGCGATAGGTCAGGGTGGGATCCAAGTTCCCCTGGACCTTGAACGTACCGTCGGCCGACACGGTCACCGCCCGGCGCAGGATGTCGGCCACCCCGTCGCTCACGCCGCCGAGGTCGTAGTTGGCCGCATCCAGCCCGGCCAGGGCCGCGCCCGACACCGTCACGGTCTTGCCCGTTCCGGCGTTCTTGTCGCCAAAGGCGTAGACGCCCGAGGCGGAAACCGCGTCGCCCGACACCACGCCCGTCAGGCCGATCGTGCCGCCGGCGGTCAGCGTGCCGTCATAGGTCTTGTTGCCGGCGATCAGCGTGCCGCTGATCACCTTCCTGAAGATGTCGGCCGTATCGGTCGACACCCCGCTCAGGTCGTAGTTGGCCGCGTCGCCGCCCGACAGGGTCACGCCCGAGGCCGTCACCGTCTTGCCGGCGGCGGCGGTCTTGTCGTCGAAGGCATAGACCCCCGAGGCCGAGACCGTGTCGCCGACCACCACCCCCGTGAGGCCGATGGAGCCGACGGCCGACGCGTTGCCGTCATAGATCTTGTCGTTGGCGGTCAGGGTCCCGGTCAGGATCTTCCTGAAGATGTCGGCCGTATCGGTCGACACGCCGCCCAGGCTGTAGTTGCCCGCGTCGCCGCCCGACAGGGTCACGCCCGAGGCCGTCACCGTCTTGCCGGCGGCGGCGGTCTTGTCGTCGAAGGCGTAGGCGCCCGAGGCGCCGACCGTTTCGCCCAGGATCACGCCCGTCAGCGCGATCGAGCCGATGGCGGTGTCTGTGCCGTCATAGGTCTTGTCGTCGGCGGTCAGGGTTCCGGTGATGACCTTGGGATCGATGCGCAGCGAGCCGGTCCCGTAGGCGAAGGCGTAGTTGAGGTCGGAGGCCAGGGTCCCCGCGCTGGCGGTCAGGCCGTAGGTCCCGACGTTCTTGCTGGTGGCGCCCGAGACCGCGGCCGCGCCCGACCAGGCGTCGGCCTCCAGGTCGCCGTTGACCAGGCCGGTGATCGTCGCCGAGGTGGTCGGGACCAGGCCGTCATAGGTCGCGGTCCGGCTGACCGGCGTCACCGTCAGGGTGGGCTGGTAGGCGTAGACGAAGCGGTTGCCGGCGTTGGGCGCCACGGCCAAGACTTCGTTCGAGAAGTCGTAGGCCGAGCCATAGAAGCTCTTGCCCGACAGGCCGTTGAAACTGTTGGCCGCCGTCGAGCCGGTCGGATTGCCCAGCGCCTGGGTGTAGATCAGCCACCGGCCGCCGGCGTTGGTGGCGGTCACCGCGTCGGCGCCGCGGCCATTGGTGAAGGTCCCGTCCGAGGCCAGCAGGATCGCGTCGCCCGTCCCGTTGGCGGTGACCGTGCCGGTGCTGGCGAAGGTCATGCCGGCGTGCGAGGTCAGGGCCAGGGTCCCCGTGCTGAGCACGGCGCCGCTGATGGTCAGCGAGCGGCCGTCGACCAGCTTGAAGAGACCGCCGGTGTTGGTGAAGGCGCCCAGCTGGACCACTTGGTTGGCGGCCCCGAAATTGGCCCCGCCCACCGACGAGCCGGTCAGCGTCTGGGCGGTGATGACCCCGGTCGAGACCTGGCCGATGGCGTGGTCCGAACGCAGGTCCACCGTCTGGCCGGCGGCCGTGACGGGTCCGTAGAGATCGAAGGCCAGGGTGTCGTGGAAGGCGAAACCGCCGGTCGCGATGCTGACGGCGTCCAGGTACGAGACCTCGTTGTCGCCCAGCAGGACGGCGCCGGTTCCGGCGGTCACGCCCAGCGAATTGGCCTTCAGCACGCCCTGCTGGGCGATGTTCGTCGCCGCGTCCAGGGTCAGGGCGCCGCTGACCTCGATGACCCGCCCAGGCAAGGCGTCGCCGAAGCGCAGATTGCCGGTGGCCGAGCTCACCGACAGGTCGCCGTCGACGAGGGCCGAGATCAGCCGCGTGTCGCCGCCGCCGTTCACCTGCGAGTCCGCGTTCGCGGTCAGACCGTCGACGGTCAGGGCGCCGGTGGGGCCATCGATCTTGACCGCCCCGCTGATCGAGCGCGCGGCGATGATCCGCTGGGCGCCGTTGACGACCTTGATGTTGACCGCGCCCAGCGCGTCGATGGTGGTCAGGTCCGCGCCGGTGGTGTGGTCCAGGTTGACGTCGACCGTCCCGGTCGTGGTCGAGGCCTCGACCGTGGTGGCCGCCCCCGCCGAGGTGACGATGTTGGCCGTAGTGATCGCGCCCGGCGTCGCCGCGCCCAGCACCACGTCGCCGTTCACGGCGGTGACCTGCAGGCTGTTGGTCGCCGTACCGGTCAGGATCGCCGAGCCCAGCCTGGCGTCGCCCAGGTTGGCGGTGACGATGATCTGGTCCCTGGCCGTGGCCGCGCCGATCAGGGCGTCGCCGAGATTGCCGTGCGCGGTGACCCGGCCGCTGGTCGCGCTCAGAGTCGCGACCTGGACGTTGTTGGCTTCCAGATAGACATTGCCCGTGTCGCTGGTGATGGCGCCGCCGGTCAGGTCGCCGTCGACCATCTCGACGCCGACGCCGCCCACATACTGCAGGTCGTGGCCGGTGAAGTCGAAGTCGAAGCCGGCCGGGACCTTGATGAACCAGCTGCCGGCCCGGGCGCCCAGCGGCGACAGGGCGTTGGTCGAGAAGCTGGCGCCGGTGAGGTGATAGTCGTAGCCGGCCGTGACGCTGGTCGCCACGGTCACCGCCCCGGTTCCCGCGTCCAGGGCCACGTCGTAATCGGCCGTCGCCGTGTCGATCGAGACGCCCTGGCCGGTCACGCTGACCTCGCCGTCGCCGACGCCCGTGCCGGCGTCCAGCTGGGCCAGGCCCAGCACCGCGCCGTCCTGGGCGGTGATGGACAGCTTGCGCCCGGCGTGCAGGGCCAGGGCTCCCAGGTCGAGATCGCCCAAGGTGTCGGTGATGGTGACGTCGCGCAGGTCGCCGAAGAACGGGTACGGGGTCAGGGCATTGCCCACGAAGCCCTGGGCGGTGACGGTGTAGTCGCCACCGCTGCTGATGGCGTTGACGTCCAGCGTCCCGGCCATCGCCTCCAGCGTGATGTTGTAGGCCGCCAGTTCGTCGATCACCAGATTGCCGGTCTTCTGGACGACGGTCGCGTCGCCGTCGATCGCCGCGCCGATCACGGCGATGCCGTTGCTGGCCGAGTTGATGTTGACCTTCACGTCGCCGTCGTACGACAGCACCTGCAGGCCGTCCGTGCCGCAACCGCAGCTGGCGTTGGTGACGGCGTAGTTGGCGGCGGTGATCGAGGCCTTGTCGTCGGCGCCGAAGGTGGCCGTGTTCAGGGCCAGCACCGTGACGCCGTCCGGCCCCTCGGCCCCGCGCAGCGTCGCGTCGCCATTGATCGAGGCCACCACGACGGTCTCGCCCGCCAAGGCCTTCTGGACCACGACGTCGCCGGTCGCGGCGGTCGCCTCCAGGGCGAAGCCGGCCGTCACCTCGCCGACGTCCACGTCGCCGCCGATCAGGGTCAGGTCGTCGTCGCTGGCGATCAGGGTGGCCGCCGTGCCGTCCAGCAGGCCGTCGGTCTCCAGATGGGTGCGGCCCGAGCCGTGGACCGTGCCGGTGACCGTCAGGTCGCCGCCGGCGACGTAGAGCTCCAGCGTGCGGCCGGCGGTGGTGCTGGCCGAGCCGATGGTCATCCCGCCGTCCAGCACCTCGGCATAGATGCCGCCCCCCGAAGCCGTCATCGTGCCGAACGCCGCGTCGCCGCTGGCGATGGTCACGTCGATGCCGACGCCTTCCAGGGTGTCGATCTTGGCGCTGGTGTCCAGATGGACCATGGCGTCGCCGCCCCCGACCGAGCGGACGCTGGCCGTGCCCGTGCCGCCGCCGGTGCGGCTGAAGACGTTGGCGGTGGTGATCGCCGTGTAGTCCACGTCGCCCAGCACCGCGTCGCCCGAGGCCGTGATCGCCAGGTCGGCGCCCGAGCCCGAGCCGGCCAGCACGGCCGCGCCCAGGGTGGCGTCGCCGCCGTTGGAGGTGACGGTGATGTCGCGCCCGGCCGTGGCGGAGGTCACGTCGACCGTGCCCGCCGCGATCGCCTTGAAGTCCCGCGTCGCGGTCATCGTACCGGCGTTGATCGTGCCGCCCGCGTCCAGGGTGACGTCGCCGGCGGCCACGCCCGTGCCCTGGGTGATGGCCGTGCCCACATTGACCGCGCCGTCGCTGGACCGCGCCAGGATCGAGGCGTCGTCGGTCGCGCCCACGCCGGTCGACGTCAGGGTCGCGCCGCTGGCCGAGACGTTGCCTTGCACGGTGAGGATCTGCACGTCGTCGCCGGCCGTGGCCGAGGTGACGACGGCGGCGTCGCCCGTGGTGACCGACAGGACCAGGTCGCCGGCCGCCGAACCGCTGTTCAGGCTGCCCGACGTGCCGAACATCTTCAGGTCGCGGGTCGAGCTGCCCGAGCCGAGGGTCACGCTGGTGGCGGCGTTGAGCGTGATGTCGCCCACCGCCGCGCCGGTCCCCTGGGTGTTGGCCGAGCCGACATTGATCGACCCGTTGACCGAGGTGACTTGGACGTTGGCCGCGTCGACCGAGCCCACGCCGGTGGAGGTCAGCGTCGCGCCGCCGGCCGCGACATTGCCGTTGGCGTCGATCGTCAGGTCGCCGCCCGCCGTGGCCGAGGTGGCGATGGTGGCCACGCCGGTGAGGGTGGTGAGGACGAGGTCGCGCGCCGCCGAGCCGCTGGTCAGGGTGGCAGACCCGCCGCCGATCAGCAGGTCGCGCGAGGCGTCGCCCGAACCCAGGGTCGCGGTCGTGACCGAACTGATCGTGACGTTGCCCGCCGCCACGCCCGTTCCCTGGGTGATGGCCGTACCGACATTCACCGAGCCGCTCGTCGAGCGCGCCAGGACATGGGCGTCGTCCAGGGCGCCGACGCCGGTGGACTTCAGGGTCGCGCCGCCGGCCAGGATATTGCCCGTGGTCGCGGTGATCTCGACGTCGTCGCCGGCCGTGGCGGCCGTGGTCACGGTCGCGCTGCCGGTCGTGGCGGTGACGAAGATGTCGCGCGCCGCCGAGCCGTTGGTCAGGCTGGCGGTGACGCCGGAGACATTGATATCGCGCGTCGAGTTGGCCGCACCCAGGCTGGCCGTCGTCGCCGCCTGGATGGTGATGTCGCCGGCCTGCGCGCCGGTTCCCTGGGTCAGCAGGGTGTTGCCGGCGTTGACCGAACCGGTGAAGGACTTGAGCAGGATGTGGGCGTCGTCGCTGGCGCCGATGCCGGTCGATTTCAGGTAGGCGCCGCCGGCGCTGACGTCGCCGGCCGAGGCGGTGATCTCGATGTCGTCGCCGGCGAAGATCCGGTTGGTCACATAGGCGGTCGATCCGCCGGTGACGAACACGTCGCCCGCCGCGTCGATGGTGCTGACGAAGACCTGGTCCGCGATGAGCTTCACGTCGCGCGCCGAATTGCCCAGGGTCAGCGACGCCGAGCCGTTGCTGGTGATCAGGATGTCGCCCGAGGTCGTGGTCGTGGCCGCGCCGACCGAGGTGTTGGCGTTCGAGGAGACCGCGACGCCGGTGGCGCCGGTGATCTGGGTGACCGTCGCGCCGGGACCGCCGGCGGCGACCGAGGCCGCGCCGCTGGTGGCGGTGACTTCGCTGGCGGTGATCGAGCCCGAGGTGGTGGAGATGTCCACCGTGGCGCCCATCGCGGTGGAGACGTTGAGCGCGCCGCTCGTGGCGGTGAGCACGACGTCGCCGGTATTGTTGATCGAGGCGCTGGTGGCCGAGCTGATCGTGTTGATCTGGATGAGGGCGTCGGCGGCCGAACGCAGGAAGGTCAGGGGCGCGGCGGAATCCACGAAGGTGGTGTCGACCAGGCCCGAGCCCTTGGCGAACAGGAAGCCGCCGGCGGTCATGGTCGCGCCCGGCGACACGATCACGCCCTGGGGCGAATAGAACCAGACGTTGCCGGCGGTGGCCGCCCCGACCTTGCCGGTCACCACGCTGCCGTTGTCGAACCGGATCTGGCTGGTGGTCTTGTTGAGGACGATGTCGCTGGCGGAGTCGAACAGGAAGTTCATCGCGTCGCCGCTGCTGAGGTGCAGGTCGGTCCAGTTGATGACCGTCCGGGGCGCGTTCAGTTCGATCTGCAGGGTGATCGCGTCGGGAAAGCTGATAAACGGCTGGCTGCCGCCGCTGGAGACCGAGATGCTGCCCGCGCCGGGAATGCCCGGCAGGGTGCCGGCCTGGGCCGGTTGGGCCAGCATCGTCGCCACGCCGCCCATTAAGGAACCGACGAGGGCGGAAGCCGCCAGCAATGCGGTCCGGCGGGTGTTGCGCGAGGCGGTGGGGCGGATCGACGACGGGGTCATGGCGGACGCTCCGGGAACTTCGATGGTCTAGAACAGGGCGGCGGACAGCGAGATCAGGACGCGCGACGGCGGTTCGTCGCCCACCCCGAACGGGCTGTCGAAGGGCTTGGCCCAGGTCAGGTCCAGGGCCACCCGCGAGGTGAGCTGGGCGCGCAGGCCGACCCCGGCCGAGGTCAGGTCCAGCTTGCCGCCGCCCAGGCCCAGATTGGTCAGCTCGGCGGCGTCGTAGAAGGCGTAGGGCCGCCAGGCCGCCCGGCCGCCGTTCTCCAGCTTGAACGGCAGGGGCAGCGGCGTCGTGCTGAGCTCGAACGAGCCGGAAATCGCGCGGTCGCCGGACGCCGCCGACGGGTCGTAGCCGCGCCCGATGGTCAGGTTGCCGACACCGTATTCCTCGTAGGACAGCAGCGGATCGTCGGTGTGCTGCCAGGCCAGGTTCAGCTTGGCGATCAGGGGCCCCGCGATACGGCCGCCGATCTCGCCCTCGGCCCGCACCACCGTGGCGTCGGGCTTGCCCAGATAACGCGAGGCCTCGAGGTCGCCGTACTTGCTGGCGCCCAGGTTGTGGATGCCCTGGCGCACCTCGACCAGGCCGGTCATGGCCACCGAATGGGCCGCCAGCGAGGCGGGGGCGTAGTGACCGTCCAGGCGCAGGAAGAACACCCGCAGGCTGTCGTCGGTCAGCACGGCCACGCCGTTGCCGAACTCGACCTTCTGGTCGATCCAGTCCAGCCCGAAGCCGATGTTGAGGTTCTGGCGACGATGGCGGACCAGCGGATAGGTGATGCGGACGCTGCCGGCGAAGGACTCGCCCTCCAGCTCCAGCGGCTTGAGGGCGTCGCCCGGCTTGGTCCAGCCCCACGCGCCCGACAGGTCGGCCACCAGGCCGTCGCCGCCCATATAGAAGCGCTCGGCCACCTGGATCACCCGCTGCTCGTCGCTGGACAGGGTGCCGTAGCCGAGGATCGAGGTGCGCTCGCCCAGCGGGGTGAAGCCGTTGAGGTCCAGCCGCGCCAGGGTCAGGTCGCGGCCCACGGTCTTGGAGCCGTAGTTCTGGGCCACCACCGAGCCGTCGACGGCGTCGCGGGCGATGGCGATCTCCAGGTCCAGCGCGCCCTGGCCCAGGGGCGAGGGCCTCAGGGCCGACTGGATGCGGGCGCCGGGCACGTCGGAGGCCAGCAGCAGGTAGCGCTGGGCGACGTCCAGGTCGAACGGAGCCATGCCGCGCAGGTGGTCCAGGAAGCGCACGACCTGCTTCTGGGCCGGGCCGGCGTCGCCGTGATAGTTCACCGAGGCGATGCGCGCCTCGACCACGGTCAGGGTCAGCTTGCCCTCGGCGATCCGCTGCTCGGGAATGACCACGGTGGCCAGCACGCCGCGCCGCAGATAGAGCGAGGCCGCCCGGTCGCGGATGTCGCAGACCACGCTGAGCGGGGCTTCACGGCCGATATATTCGGCATAGGTCGAGGCCAGGGCCTGGTCCGACACGGCCAGCTTTCCAGACGTCGCGCCCTGGAACTCCACCGCCTTCAGCGTGACCTTGATCGGGCTGTCGCGGAAGGCGCAGGGACCGGCCTCCACGCCCTTGAACAGGTCGCCGCGCGGCGCGGCCGCGATGGGGGCGGCATTGGCCGGATCCAGTTCCTGGCGCGACGGCAGGGCCACCTGGGCGGCGGCCGGCGCGGCAAGGGAAACGGCGACAGCCAAAGCCGCGCCGGCGCCCGCCAGGGCGCGACTGATCCTGTTCGACATCTGCAAGCCCACCCCTCCCGTCACCGAACGCGGCGCCCCCCGACGCCGCGGCGTCATGACGCACGATGCTTCAGTATAACATCGGTCGCTGAACGACAATCTTGGATCGTGCCCGCAACTCTTGAGAGAATTTTCGCGCGGCAAAGTCTCGAGCGGACAGATACTCGCCTTTAGCGCAAGTAAAGCTTGAGCGCCTTACGCGGCCTCACCGCGCGTCGTCTTCCTCGGGCAGGAAACCGGAGCGGCGGAGGCGTTCGACCGACTCCCGGGCCACCGGCGCCTGCTCGCCGTTGCCCAGGCGCACGCTCCACGACCGGCCTGTCCGCTTCAGTCCCGCGACACCGGCCCGCGCCACCCACCAGCTGCGATGGACCTGTTCGCCCGGCACTGCGTCGAGCTCGGCGATGGCGTCGCGAAGCCGCATCAGCAGCAGCTCGCTGCCTTTGGCCCCGTGGACGCGGACGTAGTGATCCTCGCTCTGCAGGGCCAGGACCGGTCCCCGGAAGTCCGGCCCCAGGCGGTCCAGCAGGCGCGGGCGGCCCGGCGGAGGCGGCTCGGGTTGGGCCCTCTCGCCGCCTTCTGGAACATGAGGGACTGGGGCCTGCGCCGGCCGCTCGCCCAGCCGCCGGCTGGTCGCCCGCGCCCAGACGACGACGCCGAACACGCCCAGGGCGCACAGCAGCGAGAACGGAACCAGCTCGGCATAGCCGTCCAGGGCCCGGAAGGCGTTCTGGCCCACCGCGCGCCAGACCATCGCCAGGGGCAGGCTGACGGCCGCCACGCCCCAGGCGGTCAGCGCCCCCGCCGGCAGGCCGGCGCGCGCGGCGACCAGGCCCAGCCCCCAGACGCAGGGCCGCACCACCACATAGGCGCCGAACAGCAGCCAGCCCCACTCCTGGACCCGATGCACCAGGGACGCGCCTGTATAGGTCCCGAAAGGCCCCAGAAAGCCGACGAGGACGGCCAGGGCCGACATGGCCCAGGCTTCCAGCAGCGCGCGCCGCAGCCGATCCATCGTCCCCGCCCTCCCGTTTCACGAAGCGTGAACCGGCAGACTACGCCAATTTCCGGGTCCGTCTCATCGCTCCGGAGATACGTCACGCATTCGGCCTTGCGGGCGAACCGCGCCCCTGTACCCGGCGAAGAACGCCACAGGAGCCCCGCGATCATGCCGCCAGTCCGCCTCGCCCGTCTGGGCTTTGTCCCGACCCTCGCCGCCCTGACGGCCTGCGCCCCCGCCCTGGCCGCCGAACCGGCGACGATCCGCACCGCCGAGGGCCTGGGCCGCTACCAGATCGAGACCGTGCCCTTCGATCCGAACCTGATCGTTCGGACGGCCACCTACACTCCTTCCGGCAAGGTGCTGGTCTCCTACGCCAAGGACGCCGCCCAGCCGCGCCGCCGGATCGACCTGGCCACCCAGGGCGACGACGGCGGTCACCTGCGCCCGTTCTTCTCGGCGACCCTGCCCGACCGCCCCAAGGACAACGGCATTCGCTTCATGGTGTTTTCCGACAACCGGCGCGTCTTCCTGGGCGACTTCGTCGTCGAATGCGCCACCAGCCTGGAGACCTGCGAGAACCCGGCCCTGCTGCCCGTCGATTATCCGCCCGAGGTGGCGGACGGCGATCACATCGCCCATCGCTGGTCGGAAATGATCGTCGCGCCCGACGACCGCCACGTGGCCTGGACGGCCCTGCTGGCGAACTATTCGGCCGTCGTGTTCACGGGCGAGCTGGAGCGAACCGGCGCGGGCTACCGGATCGCCAAGACCCGCATCGTCAGCACCGTCGAGCCCTTCGCCAAGGATCCGCTGCACGCGGACGGGGCCATGCCCCAGCCAGTGCGCGGCGGCGAGGTCAAGCAGTTCGTGCGCGGCGGCGCGGCCATCTCCCTGGCCGGCGCCCTGCGGCGGGATCTCGCCGACTCCACCGTGCTGGACCTGGCCACCGGCCGGGTCGAGGCGATCACCGACAACCCCGGCTACGACGAGACCACGATCTTCTCGCCCGACGAGCGGCTAGGCGTGACCATGACCTCGCGGTTCTCGCCGCGCACCGACCTGGGCGTCCTGAGCCTCCTGCCCCGTCCCTATCCCGCCGCCCTGAACATGGGCCTCAACGGCCTGGCCTATAACTACTCCGTCTCGGGCGTGCGCCAGACGCGCCCGGGCAATATCGGCCCGGCCCTGATCCGGATCGCGGACTCCAAAAGCCGGCCGGGCTATGTGGGCGCCGACCTGAACACCGAGGACGACTGGGTGTTCAACTCGCCGATGTCCTGGCGTCCCGACGGGACCCGCGCGATGTGGATGGAGGCCCGGCGCGGCCAGAGCGACACCGCCCGGCGGATGCGGATGGTGCGCCTGCTGGACTATCGCCCCGGACCGCCGGCGCCGGCCAAGACCACGCCCGACGCGCTTGCCTACGCCCAGACCGACCTCTCGACGGTCAAGGACTACGCCCGCAAGGCGCGCGACATCGACGTCAAGGTCTATGGCCGCCGCTCGGGCTTCATCGCCTATCGCCGCACCCCGGCGGGCCTGATCGAAAAGACCTATGCCGACTTCAGCGACGACGGCCGGCAGGTCTATTCCGGCCGCGAGACGATGCAGAGCAACCCGCGCGGCGTCTCGACCTACACCGCCGACGTGACCCTGAAAGGCCCCCGCCCCGGCCGCATGTCCCTGAAACTCAGCTTCAGCCCCGCCACCGACTTCGAACACCCGACGCAGATCCTCTTCGCCCCCGACGCCTCGGGCGCGCCCCAGTCGTCGGGCTACGCGGAATTCGACGGCAAGAGACTGGAGGTCGCCGACCTGGCGCCGTGAGGCCGCGGACACACGGTCGCGACCACCGCGATGGGCGGAGGTGGTTCGGCTAAGTCTTTGAAGAGAAATGGCGCGCCCGGAACGATTCGAACGTCCGACCCTCAGATTCGTAGTCTGATGCTCTATCCAGCTGAGCTACGGGCGCGCACTGCCTTTCGGCGAGGCGGGGGAGATAGCCCGGACGATCCGGGGACGCAAGCGCCTTTTGATGCGGAATGTACGAAGTTTGTGGAGAAGGGCCTCCGGGCCTTGACCGGCGGGGGCCGGCTCCCCTTCTGGAAAGGCAGGACGACCTTGACCGCGCGTGGATCGCGACGGCCTGATCGCCGTTTCGGTAAGTCTCCGTCGAAAGTACGCCATGCGCCTGATTGCCCCGCTCGTTCTCGCCCTGCTGGCCGGCTGCGCGCCCCTGTCGGCGACCGCGGCCCCGCCCGTCGCGGCGACAAGCGCTCCGGCCTACACCCCGCGCGGCATGGTGGCGGCGGCCAATCCGCTGGCGGTCGAGGCGGGCTTGCGGGTGCTGCGCGACGGCGGCACGGCGGTGGACGCGGCCGTGGCGGTGCAGGCGGTGCTGGGCCTGGTCGAGCCGCAGAGCTCGGGCCTGGGCGGCGGCTCGTTCATGGTCTTCTACGACGCCAAGACCGGCAAGGTGACGGCCTATGACGGTCGCGAGAAGGCGCCGAAGGCGGCCACGCCCCAGCTGTTCCTGGGACCGGACGGCAAGCCGCTGAACTTCGTCACCGCCGTGCTGTCGGGACGCTCGACCGGGGTGCCCGGCGCGGTGGGCATGCTGGCCCAGGCCCAGAAGGAGCACGGCAAGGCGGCGTGGAGCACGCTGTTCAAGGACGCCGAGAAGCTGGCCGACGACGGCTTCAGGGTCAGTCCGCGCATGGCCGGCATGGTCAACAACCCGCGCATCCCGCAGGGCCAGACGCCCGACGCCAAGGCCTATTTCACCAAGCCGGACGGCCAGCGCTACCAGGCCGGCGACACCCTGAAGAACCCGGCCTACGCCGCCACCCTGCGCGCCCTGGCCGCCAAGGGCCCCGCCGCCCTCTACGAGGGGCCTTTGGCCCAGGCCATCGTCGACAAGCTGCACGAGGGCGCCCTGCCCTCGACCATGACCCTGGCGGACCTCAAGGCCTACAAGCCGCGCAGCGCCGACGCCCTGTGCAAGCCGTGGAAGGTCTACACCGTCTGCGTGCCCAATCCGCAGTCGAGCGGCGTGGCGGTGATCCAGGCCCTGATGATGCTGGAGCACACCGACATCGCCAAGCGCGGCCCCAAGGACCCGGTGGCCTGGACCCAGCTGGCCGAGGCCGAACGGGTGATGTACGCCGACCGCGACCGCTATGTGGGCGATCCCTCGTTCGTGAAGGTGCCGGTCGAAGGCCTGCTGGACCCGGCCTATGTGGCCCAGCGCGCCAAGCTGATCGGCGAGACGGCCGGGCCGACGCCCAGCTTCGGCTTGCCGAAGGGCGCGCCCGCCGTCGGTCCCGACAGCACCCGCGAGCCGGCCGGCACCACCCACATGGTCATCGTCGATCCGATGGGTAACGTCGTGTCGATGACCACCACGGTGGAGAGCATCTTCGGCTCGGGCCGGATGGTGGGCGGCTTCTTCCTCAACAACCAGCTGACCGACTTCAACTTCGATCCGGTCGACCCGGACGGCGCCCCGGGCGCCAACGCCGTGGCCGGCGGCAAGCGGCCGCGCTCGTCGATGGTGCCGATCGTCGTGCTGGACAAGGACGGCAAGTTCCTGGCCGCCGTCGGCTCGCCGGGCGGCTCGGCGATCCTGTCCTATAATCTGAAGGCCATGGTCGGGGTGTTCGACTGGGGCCTGTCGATGCAGGAGGCGATCAACCTGCCGAACCTCGTGGCGCGCGGCGACACCTTCTCGGCCGACGTCGAGAAGTTCGGGCCTGAGATGACGGCGGCCCTGCAGGCGCGGGGCGTGGCGATCCGCACCGGCCAGAACGAGACCTCGGGCCTGCACGGCGTGATCGTGCGGCCGGGCGGGGTGCTGGAAGGCGGGGCCGATCCCCGGCGCGAGGGCGTGGCCAAGGGGCTTTGAGCCTCAGGACGCCCCCTCCGTCACGATGCGTATCCGCATCGCGCCACCTCCCCCGTTTCACGGGTGAGGAGCAAGCCGCAACGATCCTCTCCTCCCCTGCGTAGCGGGGGAGGTGTCCGCGAAGCGGACGGAGAGGGCGTCCTACGGCTTCGACTTCGCCTTGGGCTTCGCCGGCTCGGGCGGCGGTTCCGGCAGGGGTTCGGGGACGCCCGCCAGGGTCAGGTCGAAGACCGAGCCGCCGGGGCCGGTCTCGACCAGCATCAGGTCGCCGCCGTGGCCCTGGGCCAGCTCGCGGGCGATGGCCAGGCCCAGGCCCGTGCCGCCGCGCCGCACCGAGCCGACGAAGGGCTGGAAGAGGTTGTTGCGGGCCTTCTCGGGCACGCCGGGGCCATCGTCGGACAGGCGCAGGTGGCTGAGGCCCTCGGCGCGGCGCAGCTCGACGAACACCTTGCCCTTGCCGCCGCGGTCGGGCGTGGCCTCGATGGCCTCGCGGGCGTTGCGCAGCAGGTTGGTGAGGATGCGGTGCAGCTGGTCGGGGTCGGCGATCACCTGCTCGCGGCTGTCGATCACCGTCTCCAGGGCCACGCCGGTCGGCTGGAGGCCGGAATCCTCGGCCGCCATCTCCAGGGCCGCGCGCAGGGGCGTGCTGCGCAGCACCGGGGCCGGCTCCTTGGACTTGCCGTAGGCCATGACGTCGCTGGCCAGGGTGATGGCGCGGTCCAGGGCCCGCTCCAGGCGCGGCAGGGCCTGGGCCACCTTGGGGTCGCCCAGGGCGGCCAGGCGGTCCGAAGCCATCTGGGCGCTGGTCAGCATGTTGCGCAGGTCGTGATTGATCTTGGCCACCGCCTCGCCCAGAGCGGCCAGGCGGGCCTTGGCCTGGAGCGCGGTCAGCAGGTCGGCCTGCATCATGTCCAGCTCCCGCTCGGCTCGGCCGATCTCGTCGCGACGGCGCGAGACCACCACCCGGGCGGCGGGATCCTCGGGATCGGCGCGAAACCGCTCCATGGCCTGGGTGATGCGCTGCATGGGCCGCACCAGCAGGAAGTTCAGCGACAGATAGATCAGCCCGCCGGCCAGGCCCGCCACGAAGATGGTCATGCCGGCCAGGCGCCCGACCTGCTCGACCAGCTTGGCCTTCAGCTGGGCGTCGGGCAGCACGATCTCGACGAACTCGGCCTCCTGGCGGAAGCGCGGCTCGGCCATCACCCGCACCATGCTGCCGGGCGCGCTCTTCAGGGTGAAGAACGGGGCGGCCAGCCACGAGCCGGGGTTCTGGCGGCGCAGGTCGACGAGATAGGGCGTCTTGATCTTCAGGCCGCGCGGCTCGGACGGCAGGACCAGGCGCCGAGCGCCGTCCACCTCCAGGGCCACGATCACCACCCCGGCCTGGTCGAGCAGCTGCTGGGAGACCTTGTCGGTGACCCGGCGCTCGGGATCGGCGTCGGCGATGGTCGAGGCCAGTTCGGCCGCCCGCACGCGGTCCAGCAGCCATTGCTCCTCGAAGGCGGCCAGGGCGGGCGGCAGGATCAGGGCGCCGGCGATGGCCACGAAGAGAGCCGTCAGCAGCAGCAGCCGCGCCGACAGGCCTCCGGGCCACGGGAAGCGACGCCCTGGCTTGGAAGGTTGCGGAACGGACGGCGCGACCGGCTCGGTCATTCGTCTGGGTTACTTCACGTCTGGGGCTTGGGCAACGCGGCGGTTTCGCCAATAGCGCCACAGGGGCGGCAGCAAGGCCAGGGCGCCCATGGCGATGATGGGCAGATAGATGCGCGGCGAGAACAGGGTGTGGAGGGTCACCGGCTCGCCCTTGGCGAAGATGTGACCCAGGCCCGCGCCGATGCCGGCATAGACGAAGGAGCTGGGCACCATCCCCAGGAACGAGGCCAGCAGATAGGTCCGCACCGGGATGTTCATCAGGCCCGAGGCCACATTGACCAGCAGCAGCGGGAAGGCCGGGATCAGGCGCAGGGTCAGGAGATAGGAGAAGGCGTCGGCCTTGAAGCCCTCCTCCACCCGGGTCAGCAGGGCGCCGGGCTTCTGGCGCAGGAAGTTTCCGAAGGCCGTGCGGCAGACCAGATAGACCACGGTCGAGCCGCCGGTCGCGCCGGTCACCGCCGCGAAGCCGCCGCCGATGGGTCCGAACAGGAACCCGCCGGTCAGGGACAGGATCAGGGCGCCCGGCAGCGAGACCGAGACGGTAGCCACGTAGATGGCGATATAGATGGCCGCGCACTTCAGCGGATTGGCCGCCGCATAGGCCTGCAGGGCCGTACCCTGCGCCTGCAGGGTCTCCAGGTTCAGCTTGCCGGCCAGGCCCGTGGCCAGGGCCACCACGAGCATGATCAGCAGGGCGCCCAGAGGCCCGAAGCGGCGTAGCCAGGCCAGGGCCTTGTCGGGCGTCATGCCGCGCCGATCGCGTCGGTGACCGAGGCGAAGCCCTCGGCCCGCAGCCGGGCGGCCAGCTCGGCCTTGACCCGCTGGACCAGGCCCGGCCCGCCATAGACCAGGGCCGAATAGAGCTGCACGGCGCTGGCCCCGGCCTTGATCTTGGCCAGGGCGTCGGCGCCGCTGGCGACGCCGCCGGCTCCGATCAGGACCAGGCCCGGAGCGTTGGCGGCGCGGAAGCGGGCCAGCATGGCGGTCGAGGCCGTCAGCAGCGGCGCGCCCGACAGGCCGCCGCCCTCGCCCTTGTCGCGCGAGACCAGGGTGTCGGGACGGGCGATGGTGGTGTTGCTGACGATGATCCCGTTCAGGCCGTTGGCCGCCACCGTCTCGACGATAGCCTCGACCTCGCCGTCCTCCAGATCGGGCGCGACCTTCAGGAAGATCGGATAGTCCACCGTGCCGGCGGCCTTCAGCAGGCCCCGCGCCTCGGCGATCTTGCCCAGCAGTTCCTCCAGCGCCGCCTTGGTCTGCAGGGCGCGCAGGCCCGGGGTGTTGGGCGAGGAGATGTTGACGGTGAAATAGTCCGACAGGCCCCACAGACGGGTCAGGCCCGTGACATAGTCGGCGACCCGGTCGGTCGCGTCCTTGTTGGCGCCGATATTGGCCCCAACCACACCTTCCGCCCGCTTGGCCTTGAGGGCCGACAGGCGGGCGGCGAAGGGCTCCAGGCCCTCGTTGTTGAAGCCCATGCGGTTGATCACCGCCTGGTCTTCGGTCAGGCGGAACAGGCGCGGGCGCGGATTGCCGGCCTGGGCCAGGGGCGTGACCGTGCCGCATTCCACGAAGCCGAAACCGGCTCGCGACATGGCGGCGGGAACCTCGGCGTTCTTGTCGAAGCCGGCGGCCAGGCCCACGCAGTTGGACAGCGGCAGGCCCGCCAGGCTGACCGCCAGGATCGGGTCGTCGGCCCCGGACTGGCGCGGCCCCAGCCCCATCTTCAGACCCTTGATCGCCCAGCCGTGGGCGTCCTCGGGATCGAGCGTGTGCAGGGCGCGGGCGGCGATGTCGTGCAGGCTCATGCGGCCAGCTCGCCCAGCATCGGCACGCCGTCGGCGTCCAGCTCCAGCGCCCGCTCGGCCAGGACCTCGTCCGGCCTCAGCGGGCGGAACAGATGCGGGAACAAGGCCCCGCCGCGCGAGGCCTCCCACTTCAGGGCCTCGCCCAGGTCGTCGGCTTCCAGCGTCAGCAGCATCAGGTCGGCCTGGCCCTTGAAATAGAGCTCGGCGGTCTTCTCGGCGGTGTCGTGGCCCGACAGATGGATGAAGCCGTCGGCCAGGTCGACAGCGGAACCCTCGAAGCTTCCCGCGGCGCGCGCGGCCTCCCACTCGGCGCGGGGGAGGATCTTGTAGACCTTACTCATTCGCCGCCGTGCCCGCCGTTTTCCGAAGCATAGAACAGGTGGCTCAAGGTCGGGGCTCCATCCGCGTCGATCGAAAACACCGCCACCGTCGAGGTGGGGAACTTGCCGCGCAGCCGGGCGACCTGCGGCGGGTCGGTGGGGCCGCCCAGGGCCAGGCGCAGGGCCAGCTCGTGCAGGCCTGGATTGTGGCCCACCACCATCACCGTGCCGCTGTCGGGCTGGGCGTCGCGGATCGCCGCCAGCACGTCCTGGGCCTCAGCGTGATAGAGGTCGCGGCGGGTCGCGGCCTCGACGCCAGGGAAGGCCGGGGCGACCGCTTCCCAGGTCTCGCGCGTGCGGCGGGCCGAGGAGACCAGCGCCACGTCGGGCGACAAGCCGGCCTGCGCCAGGACCCGGCCCATCAGGCCCGCGTCGTTCTGGCCGCGCGGCGCCAGGGCGCGCTCGAAATCGCCACCCGAGGCGGCGTGCTGCTCGGCCTTGCCGTGGCGCATGAGGATCAGTCGGTCCATGCCCCTCCATAGCCTTGCCCGAGGCGCACCGGAAGCGCCCCATTGGCAGGCAGGTTGACAGCACCGCGTCCAGGCGGTCCAAGCGGGCATGGCCGAACTCGACTTCGCCGGACCTGTGCTGTCGGAAGGCGGAACCTGGCGGTTCCCCGCCCATCAGCCTTTGCGGCTGGACTCCGGCGCCCAGCTGGAGAACCTGGAGGTCGCCTACCGCACCTGGGGCGCGCTGAACGACGACGGCACGAACGCGGTGCTGATCTGCCACGCCCTGACCGGCGACCAGCACGTGGCCGGGACCCACCCGGTCAGCGGCAAGCCCGGCTGGTGGAGCCGCCTGGTCGGTCCGGGCAAGCCGATCGACCCGGCCCGGCACTTCATCGTCTGCTCCAACGTGGTGGGCGGCTGCATGGGCTCGACCGGCCCGGCCTCGATCAATCCGGCCACGGGCCAGGCCTACGGCCTGACCTTTCCCGTGATCACCATCGCCGACATGGTGCGGGCCCAGGCCATGCTGATCGAGGCCCTGGGCATCGAGACCCTGCTGGCCGTGGTCGGCGGCTCGATGGGCGGCATGCAGGCCCAGCAATGGGCCGTGGACTATCCGGACAAGCTGTTCAGCGCCGTGATCGTGGCCTCGGCCTCGCGCCATTCGGCCCAGAACATCGCCTTCCACGAGGTGGGCCGCCAAGCGATCATGGCCGATCCCGACTGGAAGGCCGGAGCCTACGCCCAGGGCAAGTCGCGTCCGGAGAAAGGCCTGGCCGTCGCCCGGATGGCCGCCCACATCACCTATCTGTCCGAGCCGGCCCTACAGCGGAAGTTCGGCCGCGAGCTGCAACGCGACGGCCTGTCGTGGGGCTTCGACGCCGACTTCCAGGTGGAGAGCTATCTGCGCCACCAGGGGGCTGCGTTCGTCGACCGCTTCGACGCCAACTCCTATCTCTACATCACCCGGGCCATGGACTATTTCGACCTGGCCGCGGGCCATGGCGGGGTGCTGGCCCAGGCCTTCGCGCGGGCGCGGCACGTGCGCTTCTGCGTGCTCAGCTTTACCAGCGACTGGCTGTATCCCACCGCCGAGAACCGCCACATCGTGCGCGCCCTGACCGCCGCCGGCTGCCGGGCGGCCTTCGTCGAGATCGAGAGCGACAAGGGCCACGACGCCTTCCTGCTGGACGAGCCGGTGATGGACGCGGCGTTGTTGGGGTTCCTGAGCTCGGTGGAACGGGAGCGGGGGATTTGATGACGGGATCGGACGCCTTTCTCCTCCCCTGTGAAACGGGGGAGGTGGCCGCGCAGCGGACGGAGGGGGCGTCCGGCCGCCGCACGACGCCCCCTCCGTCACGATGCGCATCCGCATCGCGACACCTCCCCCGCTTCGCGGGTGAGGAGGAATGAGCGCGATGATCCGCGAAGACTTCCGCGAAATCCTCCGCCTGGTCCGCCCCGGCTCGCGCGTGCTGGACGTCGGCTGCGGCGAGGGCGTGCTGCTGGACCTGCTGACGCGGGAAAAGCAGGTCGACGGCCGGGGGCTGGAGATCGGCGCGGCCGGGGTGGCCGCCTGCATGTCGCGCGGCCTGTCGGTGGTGCAGGGCGACGCCGACCAGGACCTGGACCACTTCCCCGACCGCTCGTTCGACTACGCCATCCTGTCCCAGACCCTGCAGGCCACGCGCAATCCGCGCCACGTGCTGGACGAGCTGCTCCGCATCGCCGACCGGGCCGTGGTGTCGTTCCCCAATTTCGGCCACTGGCGGGTGCGCTGGTCGCTGCTGAGCCGGGGACGCATGCCCGAGACCAAGGCCTTGCCCCTGCCCTGGTGGTCGACGCCCAACATCCACCTGTGCACCCTGGCCGACTTCCTGGCCCTGACCGAGGACCTGGACGTGCGCATCGACGCCTGCGCGGCCTTCGCCGGCGACGGCCCGGCCCGGCAGATCGACCCGACCAAGGCCATCGAGAACTGGCGGTCCGAGACCTGCCTGTTCATGCTCAGCCGCAACCCCGCCTCGGCCGGAACCGTTTCATCGGAACCCCAGGGCGTTTCAGGCGATCTGTTCGACGGATGAAACTTCGCCTCATGACCTACAATGTCCACCGTTGCGTGGGCACGGACCGGCGACTCGATGTCGAGCGGGTGGCCGAGGTCATCGCTGCGGAAAAACCCGACGTGGTGGCGCTTCAGGAGCTGGACGTCCGCCGGGCCCGCACCAAGGGCGTGGACCAGGCCCACCGCCTGGCCGAACTGCTGAAGATGTCGTCCCACTTCCACCCCGCCATGACGGTGGAGGAGGAGCTCTATGGCGACGCCATCCTGACCGCCCTGCCGGAAAAGAAGGTCAAGGCCGACGGCCTGCCTCTCTATCCCCGCATTCCGGGCCTGGAGCCGCGCGGCGCCATCTGGATCACGGTCGATGTCCAGGGCACGCCGGTGCAGATCATCAACACCCACCTTGGCCTGGTGCCCCAGGAGCAGAAGCGCCAGGCGGCCGCCCTGCTGGGCGAGCAGTGGATGGCCCACGAGGACTGGCGGGCGCCGGGCATCCTCTTGGGCGACTTCAACGCCACGCCCTATTCGGCCACCTATCGTCTGCTGAAGGCCGCCCTGCGCGACGCCCAGACCCAGAGCGCGACGTGGCGGCGGCCGCCGACCGCGACCTTCCCGTCGAACTTCCCGTTCATGCGCATCGACCACGTCTTCCTGACCAAGGGCCTGGAGACGGTGGGCGTGCGCTCGCCCTACGGAGCCCTGGCGCGGGCGGCTTCGGACCATCTGCCGCTGGTGGTGGACCTGGAGATCAGTCCTGCAGGTGGTCCGGCAGTTCCGGCTTCGGATCCGTCATCAGTCGGCGCAGTTCCTTCTTGAGGCGGCGGCGGCGGCCCCAGGGCCGCCAGGCGTCGGTGGGCGAGATGGCGTCGCCCAGGCTCCAGTCGGCGATGAACTGCTGCACGCCCGTCAGCGGCTTGATCGGCACCGGCGCCAGCCGCCGGGGCGCGCCGCCCTTGCGGTCCAGTTCGTTGATCGTCGCCGCCAGGCTTCCCAGCCGGTCGTAGGTCTCCAGCACGTGGCCCGTCTCGTGGTCGAGGAAGTGGCCGATCAGCCGCCCCAGGAAGGCCCGCACCGCCGCGCGGCTGGTCTCGTCCTTGCCCTCGAAGGCGATGTCGCACTCGGTGTCCAGGCCGATGGAGCGGTTGTTCAGGTTCGCCGAGCCCAGCCGCAGCATGCGGTCGTCCATGATCGCCACCTTGGAGTGGACGATGATCGCCGCGCCCTTGGGCGTGCGGGCGCTGAAGGCCGAGAAGCGGCCGTGGACGTCGATCTCGCGCAGGCGGTTGATCGCCGAGGTGCGGGCGCTGTCCATGGTCATCTGGTCGAAATAGCTGGGGCTGTGCGCCGGCCCCACCGTCACCACCTCCGGACCGTCCGGCTCGGCCAGGCGCTCGGCCAGGGCTTCGACGATGATCGGCGAGGTCAGGTACTGGTTTTCCAGATAGATCAGCTTGCGCGCCGCCTTGATGCTGGCCAGGTGCATCAGCATCGTCTCGTTGACCTCCGGCTGGTCCTTCCAGGCCGGCTGGGTGCGGCAGATGGCCAGGGGCACATTGCGCAGGTCGGGGATCAGATAGTCGGGCCAGGGCGCCTCTTCGGGCTTGGGCGAGCGCTCCAGCGTCTCGCCCTGCGAGGTCTGCCAGCGGGCGATGAAGAGGTCGCCCAGGGCCTCGGCGGCCTTGCCGTCGACCATCGCGGCCACCTCGTGCCGGGCCGGATAGTGATGGCCGGTGGGCAGGCGGCGGCGGGGGTCGTTGTCCAGGTGCTGGGTGGTGTCCCAGCGGTCCACCCCGATGTCGCCGCCGCTGACCAGGGCCACGGAGCCGTCGACCACCACCACCTTCTGATGATGGCAGGCGCTGGCCGGCAGGGTGTTGTCCAGGTGATACTTCACGCGCGAGCCGGTGAAGAACACCTGGCCGCGATGCGGGCCGAACAGCTGCGAGGCGGCGATCGGGAAGGGCATGTCCCAGACCAGGATCCGCACGTCCAGGCCCGGGTTCAGGGCCGCCTGGCGGCGGAGCAGCAGGCCGATGCGGTCCACGTGCTGGGGATCGCGGCTCTTCCGCACACGGTCCGGATCCAGCCGCGTCAGGGGATCGAACACCCAGGCCAGGATCCAGATCGACGTCTTGGCCGACAGCAGGATTTCCTTCAGCGCGTCGAAGGCCTCGTCGTTGTCGATGAACAGGGCCAGGCGGTCGGCCTGCTCCACGCGCCAGCAGGTCGCGCCGGGCCGCAGCAGCGACATCGAGGTCAGCGAGGATGCATCGTCCGCCATGTCGCCCCCTGCACCACGCCCCTCAGTCGTCACGCTCGTGTACCACGCTCTTGTGCCACGGAAATTCGTCAACGCACGGCGCCATGTTATGGCTCCGCTTGGATAGACCGCCGACGCATGATTGTTGGACGCCGATGACAACCGTTCCGCCCGCCCATCACGTCCTGGCCGACCGCAAGCGCCTGTGGGCGTTCTGGCTGGGCTGCCTGGTGGTCACCGCCGGGGTGATCCTGCACGTGCCGATGTACCTGATGGGCGCCGACATCGGCTACCAACTGGCCGGCATGCCGATGGACTTGGGCATGACCGTGGGGATGCTGCTCATCCCGCCCGGCTGCGTCCTGGCCGGCTGGGGCCTTCTGCCCCGGCGCGGCGTCGACCACCATCTGGAGCACACGGTCGAGGTCACTCCGCCGGAGGACGCGCCGCTGTCCCTGGCCCACTGGGGCCTGATGGTGGTGCTGGTCGTGGCCCTGGTCATCGACATCATGAAGCCGGCCAGCCTGGGCTTCGTGGTGCCCGGCATGATCAAGGAATACGGGGTGGGCAAGGCGATGGTGGCCTGGCTGCCCTTCGCGGCCCTGACCGGCACGGTGACCGGCTCGATCATCTGGGGCGCCCTGGCCGACATCTTCGGGCGGCGGGCCTCGATCCTGCTGTCGGCGGTGATGTTCGTGGGCACCTCGATCTGCGGGGCCATGCCCGATTTCTGGTGGAACGTCGGCATGTGCTTCATGATGGGCGCGGCGGCCGGCGGCCTGCTGCCCGTGGTCTACGCCCTGCTGGCCGAGACCATGCCGTCGAAGCATCGCGGCTGGAGCCTGGTGCTGGTGGGCGGCCTGGGCGCGGTGGGCGGCTACCTGGCCTCGTCCGGCTGCTCGGCCTGGCTGCAGCCGGAGTTCGGCTGGCGGATCATGTGGTTCCTGAACCTGCCGACGGGGCTGATCCTGATCGCCCTCAGCGGCGCCATTCCGGAGTCCGCCAAGTTCCTGATGGCCATCGGCCGCATCGACGCGGCCCATGCGGTGATGAAGCGGTTCGGCTCGGTGGTGCGCGAGAAGGCCGACACGCCCGAAGAGCACCACCACGTCCTGACCCCGCCGCCCATCGAGCGGCGCTTCGCCGGCCTGACGGCGGCGCTGAGCGTGGCGGCCGTGGCCTGGGGCCTGGTCAATTTCGGCCTGCTGCTATGGCTGCCGGCCGAACTGGTGGCCGAGGGGCACAGCGTGGGGGTGTCCAGCCAGCTCCTAGCCAAGTCGGCCCTGATCGCCTTCCCGACCGTGTTCGTCTGCGCGTTCCTGTACAGCCGCTGGAGCACCAAGTGGTCGCTGGCGGCGACCATCGCGGTCAGCGCCCTGGGCGTGGCGGGGGTCCTGACCATCCGTCCCGGCGTCAGCCCCGTGCTGCCGGTGGCCCTGATGATCATTGGCACCAACGGCCTTCTGGCCATCCTGCTGCCCTATACGGCCGAGAGCTTCCCGCTGCGGGTCCGGGGCCGGGCCACCGGCTGGGTGGCCGCGTGCAGCAAGTCGGGCGGGCTGATCGCCCAGCTTCTCGGCATCCTCGCGGCCGTGCCGCCGCTGAAGATCGCCGCCCTGATGATCATCGTCCCGCTGGCGCTGGCCCTGGCCCTGGTGGCCGGGTTCGGGCACGAGACGCGCGGGCGTGACCTGCGGGAGCTGGAAGGCTAGCGTCCGCCCCCGAGAACCAGGAGCCATGGGCATGAGCGATCAGATCACCGCCGGATCGTGCCTGTGCGGGGGCGTGACCTTCCAGATCGCCGGACCGTTCGAGAGCTTCTTCCTCTGCCACTGCTCGCGCTGTCGGAAGGACACCGGCTCGGCCCATGGGGCCAACCTGTTCTCGACCAAGGCGACCTTGACCTGGTTGTCGGGCGAGGACCTGGTCCGGACCTACCGGCTGCCGTCGACGCGGCATGAGCGCAGCTTCTGCGGGACCTGCGGCTCGGCCCTGCCGAGGCTGCAGATGGACGGCGCCCTGCTGGTCGCGCCGGCCGGGAGCCTTGACGCCACGCCCGCCATCCGGCCGACCGCGCACATCTGCTGCGCGGACCAGGCGGCGTGGGAACGGGACCTGGCGGACACGCCCCGGTTCGACGGGCTACCCGGCTGAGCGGAGGCGCCTAGCCGGCGATGGCGGCGGCGTCGCGCTCGCCGGTGCGGATGCGCAGGGCCTGTTCCAGGTCCATGACGAACACCTTGCCGTCGCCGATCTTGCCGGTGTTGGCGGTGCGCTGCAGGGCCTCGACCACCGGCTCGACCACGTCGTTAGCCACGGCGATCTCCAGCTTGACCTTGGGCAGCAGCTTCACCTCGTACTCGGCGCCGCGATAGACCTCGGTCTTGCCCTTCTGTCGGCCGTAGCCCCGCACCTCGGTGACCGTCAGGCCCGAGGCGCCCGCCTCGGTGACCGCCTCAAGCACGGCGTCCAGGCGGCTGGGCTTGATAACGGCGACGATCATCTTCATGGCGCGGCTCCTGATGGCGGCGGCTTGTTCTACGACTCAAGGCTAGGCCCGGGAATCGATGGCTCCAAGGCCTTTGCGGCATTTAGATTACGCGGCGCCTTTCGAACAGGCGCCCGGATCGGAGTGGGCGCTCCCGGCGCGGGGGCCAGCACGCCCGGCGCGAAAACCCGCACCCGGGCCCGGCTGCCCCTTGGCTTGACCGCGAAGGTCTGCTTGACGGCCTCCATCAGGATCAACCCGGCGAAACGCGGCCAAAGGCGCGCCCCGACCTGCTCGAAACCCTCGGCCCACCGGGCCGCCACCGCCATCGGCGGCGCGTAGAGAGCGCGGGTCCAGCCGGCCGGTTCCAGGTCGGCCTCGCGCAGCAGGGCCTCCAGCTGGTGGCGGCTGAACGGGCGGCCGTGCCCGAACGGCGTGCTCTCGGCCCCGGCCCACAGGCCGTCGCGCGAGGCTACGGCCACGATCAGCCGGCCCGACGGCGCCATCACCCGCCACAGCTCGCGCAGCACGGCGGCCGGGTCGTCGGCCTCCTCCAGGGCGTGGACGGCCAGGACGCGGTCGAACATGGCGTTGGGGAACGGCAGGCCGGTCTCCTCCACCAGGGTGGCGGCGTTGGCACCGCCGTTGGGCCAGACCTCGACCCCCTGGGCGGCGGGCATGGCGGCCACCACCCGGCGGGCCTGGGTGCGGGCCTTGTCGAGGAAGGGCGTGGCGTAGCCCAGGCCCAGCACGTCCAGGCCGCGCGCGTCGCCCCACGCCTCCTCGACCTTGCGGCCCAGCATCTCGCGGGCGGCGCGGCCCAGCGGACTGGCGTAGAAGGCCCTGAGATCGAGCACGTCGCGGCGCATTGAGTCTCCCGGTCGATGGCTTCATCTATGTAGGCGGGCCGATCCCTCGCGTCACGCCCGCCCCTGCCGGAGAGTTCGAAGATGTCGCTGACCGTCCACCAGTTCCCCTGCCTCTCCGACAATTACGGCTTTCTCGTGCGCGACGACGCCACCGGGACGGTCGCCACGGTCGACACGCCCGACGCCGACGCCATACTGGCGGAACTGGACAAGCTGGGCTGGGGCCTGGACCTGATTCTCAACACCCACTGGCATCCCGACCACGCAGGCGGCAACGAGAAGGTCAAGGCCGCCACGGGCGCGACCATCGTCGGCCCGCAGGAGGTGACCCGCATCGCCCCGCTGGACCGCCCGGTCGGCCAGGGCGACACGGTGAAACTGGGCGACACCGCCCTGGCGGTGATCGACACCGGCGGCCACACCCTGGGCCACATCGCCTATCACGACGCGGCTGACCGCATCGCCTTCGTCGGCGACACCCTGTTCGCCCTGGGCTGCGGTCGCCTGTTCGAGGGCACGGCCGAACAGATGTGGGGGTCGCTGGCCAAGCTGACCGCCTTGCCCGACGACACCACCGTCTATTGCGCCCACGAATACACCGCCTCGAACGCCCGCTTCGCCCTGTCGGTCGACGACGATCCGGCGCTCAAGGAACGGGCGGACGCGGTCTTCGCCGCCCGCGAGCGCGGCGAGCCGACCGTGCCCACCACCATCGGCCTGGAGAAGGCGACCAATCCGTTCTTGCGCGCGCCCCTGCTGCGCACTCATCTGCCCCCGGCCGAAGCATTCGGCGAGATTCGCGCCGCCAAGGACGGGTTCAAGGGATGATCAAGGAAACACCGCCGCTTGGCCTTTCCGGCGATCTGGGCGGCCGCGAGATCATCCGCCTGCTGGACCTGCAGCCACACCCCGAGGGCGGCTGGTACAAGCGCACCTTCGAGGACGCCCCCACCGACGAGGGCCGCCCCGCCTCCACCGCCATCTATTACCTGCTGCAGGCCGAGGAGATGTCGGCCTGGCACCGGATCGACGCGGTCGAGATCTGGCACTTCTACGCCGGGGCGCCGCTGTCGATCACCCTGTCGCCGCCCGACGGCCAGGGCGCGACCGCCTACACCCTGGGTCCGGACCTGCGGGCCGGCTGCCGGCCGCAGGTGGTGGTGCCCGTGGGCTGGTGGCAGACCGCCGTCAGCCTGGGCGCCTGGACGCTGGTCGGCTGCACCGTGGCCCCGGGCTTCCACTTCGAAGGCTTCGAACTGGCCCCCGCCGACTGGCGCCCGCATTCGCAGGCCCCGCGCCGGACGTAAGGCTCACCTGCCGGCGCAGATCAGCGGGTACTGGCTGGTGTCGGCGATGGTGGTCATGCCGTAGTAGTCGACCAGCACCGACTCCGCCGTGCAGAACGCGCCCTCCACCCAGGCCTGGTCGTTGGAATAGGCCTCGCCGATGATGAAGAGGTTGGCCCCCGGCGCGCCGTCCACCAGGCCGGTGGGCTGGCGGATGCGCTGCATCACATCGCAGATGTCGTAGTGCGCCGCCCAGGCGTGGTAGCCGGCCCCGAACGGGTTGAACGAGAAGTCGTTATAGACCGCCGAGACCGGGTACGGGATCTTCCAGGCGTCGTCGGGGCTGCCGTAGTGCACCTTGGCCAGCTCCAGCAGCACCATGCGGATCATGGTGTCGTTGGCCCGGGCCGGGGCGTGGAGCACCTGGTAGTCCTCCTCCAGCGGTATGGTGCGGCGCTCGTCGACGTGCAGCTCCAGCTCCTGCCAGAACTGGACGTATTGCATGTCGTCGTACGAGGCGAGCACGCCGTAGACGGGGTTGGGATTACCGTCGCTGTTGTTGCCGAAATAGTAGACCTGGCGCAGCGGCAGGTCGGTGATGGTGGGGCCGAAGGTGTTGGGCAGGCCGTCGCTGGTCAGGTCCGGCGGATAGGTGGCCGTGGTCCACCACGGGGTGTCGAAGAACAGCATCACCCGCATCGACGGCTGGCGGATCACTCCGTCCATGTAGAGCTGCACGGGCCGCTGGTTCATGATGTCCAGCATGCCGGCCGGCAGGTCGGCGTAGCGCGTAGCCTCGGCCACCAGGTCCAGCGAAGCCGGCGGCATGGCCAGGAAGGCGTTGGGCGTGGTGAAGGTCTCCCCGCCCTTGAACGGATCGGCCGCCGTGGCCAGGCGGTAGCTGATCACCCCGTCGGCCAGCCAGATCGAGTGCAGCCGGGTGTTGGCCTGCAGCGAGAAGCCGACCCCGGCGTTCGCGGCCGCCGTCCGGGTCTGCTGGAACAGCTCGACGAAGACCTGGGAATAGCCGCCCTGCACGGTCTTGAACTGACCGCCCGGCGCGAACTCGCTGTTGTAGACGGCGGCGTTGGCGGCGTTCCAATTGATGACGTTGGAGGTGTAGCCCCCGGCGTCGGAGGCGTATTCGTAGCCCTCGTTGCCGGCCTGGTCGTAGAAGACGTTCCAGTAGCCGATGTTCCCGGCGATCGCGCCGGGCGGATAGACGAACGAGTTGAAGTCCGACGGCAGGGTCCCGTCGCCGTAGAACTGGCACTGGGCGGTCCGGGTCGAGGGCGCGGGCGTGCCGGTGATCAGGTTGGAGATGTTGGCGAACAGGGTCGAGGCCGGGGCGGCGTTGTTGCCCGGCGTGTTGTAGGGCGCGTGCTGGGTCGCCAGGTTCTTCTGGTAGATGTGCTCGCCGCGCAGATAGAGCAGCGGGTCGGTGGTGGTGTTGAACGGCACCACCTTGGGACCCAGGCCCAGGGCGTTGATCGTCAGGGTGACCAGCTGGTGGCCTTCCCACTGCAGGGTCTGGGGGTTCTGGGCCCACTCGATGAACCGCATGCCGCCGGCCTCGATATAGGACTGGGTCGGGTCGTCGTCGCAGAAGTGGGTGACGATGCGGCCGGCCGGCAGGCGGGTGCCCGAGCCGGGGCCGTCGAAGGCGTAGTCGCCCCATTCGACCAGTTGGATGCTGTCGCCCGCCACGGCCTTGCCGCCGGTGACCAGCCGCCAGGCCGTGTAGAGGCCCGCCGGCCCCGCGCCGAAGATGGTGTAGGTCGTGCCCATGACGCCGTCGCCCCCCAACGCGGCTCCGCGCCGCTTTACAACCATAGCGCGCGCTGACGATATTTTCGCGTCAATCCAGCGTGACCATAAAAAAGGCCCCGGATCGCTCCGAGGCCTTTTCGGGTTCGCGCGGGGCCTCGCCCCTACGGAGCGATCGAGGCCGGCTCGGCCGCCGGCTCGGGGTTGGTGTCGTCCGAGCCGTGCGACCACTTCTTCAGGACCGGCGACAGGGCCAGGAACAGCACGCCGATGCCGATCGAGATCAGGCCGATGATCTTGAACACCAGCAGCGACTGGGCCATGGCGGCGGCGGGGTCCAGGACCTGGCCGCCGATGGTCTCGGTCGAGGCGATGCCGGCGATCCAGCCGCCGAACAGGTTGGCCATGGCCAGCGCCATGTACCAGACCGCCATCACGAACGAGACGATCGACAGCGGCGACAGCTTGGTCATCTGCGACAGCCCCACCGGCGACATGAACATCTCGCCCGAGGTGTGCAGCATGTACATGACCACCAGGAAGACCAGCGGCATGCGGAACGCGCCGTCGGCGAACTGGGCGCCGATCAGCAGGATCAGGAAGCCCGCGCCCACCTGGATCAGCGACAGGCCGAACTTGACCATCGGACCGGGGTTGCGGCCGCGATGGCCCAGGAAGGTCCAGAGGGCGGCGAACACCGGGGCGAAGATCAGGATCCAGCCGGCGTTGATGGACTGGGTCTGGGCGGCGTTGAACGCGGTGTTGACCCACAGCTTGCCCGTCGTGTCGATGTTGGCGGCGGCCAGTTGCTCGGGCGAGCCCAGCACCATGGAGCCCCACTGCACGGGGTGCGACAGCAGGGTCAGGTTGACGTTGGTGGCCGCGAACAGGTTCAGCGACGAGCCGGCCTGCTCGAACAGGGTCCAGAACACCACCGCGCCCAGAACCAGCACCGTGGCCAGCAGCAGACGCTCGCGTTCGACCTTCTCGCATTTGACGAAGGCGAACCACAGGATGAAGCCCAGCGAGCCGAACATGCCGGCGATCAGGGCGCCGCTGACCACCGGGGTGTACTGCACCAGGAAGAAGATCACGCCCACCACGACCAGCGACAGGGCGTAGATCACGGCCTCGCGGTTGAACGGACCCACGACGGCGGCCTTCAGCTCGGCCAGGTTCGGCGGCTCGCCCTTGCCCAGGAGCCAGGGCTTGCCCAGCACGAAGACGACGAAGCCGGCCAGCATGCCCACGCCCGCCAGGCCGAAGCCGACGTTCCAGCCGACATTGACGCCCAGCAGGCCGCAGAGGATGCCGGCCCAGAACGAGCCCAGGTTGATGCCGTAGTAGTAGAGGGTGAAGCCCGGGTCGCGGCGCGGATCGCCCTGCGGATAGAGCTGGCCCACCAGGGTGGCGACATTGGCCTTCATGAAGCCCACGCCGACGATGATCAGGGCCAGGGCCAGCCAGAAGATGTTGAGGTACAGCGGGTCGCGGTCCTTCACGTCCAGCTTGTACTCGCCCTTGGGCAGGACCGAGGGGATGGCCGAGCCGGCGGGCAGGTTCTTGATCTCGAAGTCGCCGGCCTTGTTGGCCGCCACCTCGTAGGGCTTGTCGGCGACGACCATCTTGGCGACCCGCTCCTCGCCGCGGCCCTTGACCTGGAACTCGTAGGTCTGGCCGGCATAGGTCAGGGTCTGGGTGGCGGGACGGCCCTCGACCGCCATGGTCAGGTGACCGGCCACCAGCAGGATGGCGCCGAAGGCGACGGCCTTGCGGGTGCCCAGATAGCGGTCGGCCAGGAAGCCGCCCAGCAGGGGCACGATATAGACCAGCGAAGTGTAGGAGCCGTAGTGGCCGCCGGCGGTCTTCGAATCAAAGAGGAAGTGCTGGGTGAGGTAGAAGATCAGCAGCCCGCGCATGCCGTAGTAGGAGAACCGCTCCCACATCTCGGCCAGGAAACAGATGATCAGGCCGCGCGGATGGCCCCGCAGCAGCTGGATAAGCACGGGAACGCCGGTCACGAGCGTGACCAGAATGCCGGCGGCGACAACGATATTCATTCACGAACCTTGAAACGTACAAAGCGGTCTGGGCGAACAGCAGGTGGTTTCGCCCTCCCCTCCCCAATTGGCGGGGAGAAGATCACGGTGCTTTGCGTTTCACAAGCAATGGCTTGCCGCTTCGGAGCCGGGTTTCGCTCCCGCGCGTTTGATTGGCGACAGCTCCAGTTTCCCGGGAGAATTGGCCATGAACACCCCCGTTTCCGACCATCCGATCACCCTTTCGCGCGAAGACGGTCGCGTGGAGGTGCTTTTCGAGGGTCACGAGATCGCCGACAGCGCCGACGTCGTGATTCTCCAGGAGGCCGACTACGCCCCCGTGCGCTATTTTCCGCGCTCCGACGTGGCCATGGCCTTCCTGCAGAAGACCGACAAGGTGACCCACTGCCCGCACAAGGGGCAGGCCAGCTATTACACGATCCATCGCGACGCCAAGATCATCGAGAACGCGGTCTGGTCGTACGAAAACCCGCTGCCCGGCGTCAGCCAGATCGCCGGACGCCTGGCCTTCTATCCCGAGCATGTCGAGTTCAAGCGCGCCGGCCTGACGCCCGCCGAGACCCGGGCCGTCGACGTCAACGAGGTGGTCAAGCACACCGACAGCGGCTCGGGCGCCAGCCAGGCCGAGCACTGGCAAGCCAATGTCTCCATGCCCGACGACCAGGCCTGGGAAGGCGACGACATCCGCGAGGACGGCCCGCCGCCCGCCGCCAAGCCCTACGAGGGAACCGGCTCCATATAGCCACGTTCCCCTCATCCCACAGTAAAGCGTTCGTTAACCTTTTGGGCGCTGCATGAACAGCAGCGCTAGAGCGCATCAGCCCCCGCTCACAGAGGGGCATGGGAGAGAACGTCGTGGCTTACATCGGTTACAATGCCGGCGTGCGCGTGGCCCCCAATCCGGCCAAGCCGCGCCTCGCGCGGGCCAAGCTGGCCTGGGCCCGGCTGGCGGCGGTGGCCCTCAGCGCCCTGGCCTGGATCGGCCTCGCCGCCGCCGCCCGGGCCATCCTCTAGGCCCCCTCGGCCTTCTAGTAGGCGAAGTCCTCGAACACGCGGGCGATGTCGCCCTTCCACGCGCCTTCGTACAACGACAGCAGACGCTCGGCCGGGGTGATCCCGCTGTGGGCGATCTCTTCCAGTTCGCCCAGATAGATCGTCTCGTCCAGGAAGCCGCCGTTCAGGTGGGCGCGGTTCTTCAGACCCTGGCGGGCGATGGCGACGAAGTCCTTGGCCACGTCCTGGGCGGTGCGGCCGGCCACCTTGGCCTTCAGGCCCAGGCGCGGCACGTCGCGGCGCAGGCCGGCGCGATCCTCGGCCGTCCAGTCCTTGCAGAGGTCCCAGGCGGCCGCGAGCGCGGCGTCGTCGTAGAACACGCCGGTCCACAGCGCCGGCAGGGCGCAGAGGCGGCTCCACGGCCCGGCGTCGGCGCCGCGCATTTCCAGATACGTCTTCAGCCGCACCTCGGGGAACAGGGTGGTGGTGTGGTCGGCCCAGTCCTTGATCGAGGCGCGCTCGCCCGGCAGTTCGTCGATCTTGCCGTCGATGAAGTCGCGGAAGCTGCGGCCGGCCAGGTCGATATACTTGTCGCCGCGCTTGGCGAAATACATCGGCACGTCCAGGGCGTAGCGGGCGTAGCGCTCGAAGTCGAAGCCGTCCTCGAACACGAAGTCCAGCAGGCCCGTGCGGTCGGCGTCGGTGTCGGTCCAGACGTTGGCGCGGGCCGACAAGAAGCCGTTGGGCTTGCCTTCCGTGAACGGCGAATTGGCGAACAGGGCCGTGGCGATCGGCTGCAGGGCCAGGCTCATGCGGAACTTGGCGACCATGTCGGCTTCGCTGGAGAAGTCGAGATTGGCCTGCACCGTGCAGGTGCGCAGCATCATGTCCAGGCCCAGGCCGCCGACCTTGGGCATGTAGTTGCGCATGATCACGTAGCGCCCCTTGGGCATCACCGGCACGTCCTCGCGCTTCCACAGCGGCGAGAAGCCCAGACCCAGAAAGCCCAGGCCCAGCTCGTCGGCGACGGTCTTGACCTCGTCCAGGTGCTTGCCCGTCTCCTCGCAGATGTCGTGCATGGTCAGGAGCGGCGCGCCGGACAGCTCGAACTGGCCGCCGGGCTCCAGGCTGACATTGGCGCCGTCGCGCTCCAGCCCGATGATCGTGGGGCCTTCCATGACCGGCTTCCAGCCGAAGCGCTGCAGGCCGGTCAGCAGGGCGTGCACGCCCTTGTCGCCGTCATAGGGAACCGGGGCGTGGTCCTTCAGGTAGAAGCCGAACTTCTCGTGCTCGGCGCCGACGCGGAACGCTTCCTTGGGCTTGGAGCCCTTGGCGAAATAGGCGGTCAGATCGTCGAGCGTCAGCGGACGCTCCTGGCTCGCGGCTTCGGCCATCGGCCATCCCTCCCAAAACACGCATCAAGAAGGGAGGGGCATACCCTCCGACCCGCCCGCGAACTGTCGTGCTGCGCAGTTGGGCGTTTTCTTAGCGAACCTCAAGGGGGCGCGCACCGGGTTTTGCAACAGAGGGGGTTTCGTTCGGCGCCGGGACGCCCCCTCCGTCCGCTTCGCGGCCACCTCCCCCGTTGCACGGGGGAGGAGAGGATGGCGCGGCTTTCCTCCTCACCCGCGAAGCGGGGGGGGTGGCGCGATGCAAAGCATCGTGACGGAGGGGGCGTCCGGCCCTAACGCCAATCCCCCGCCGCCGCCTGCCACAGGGTCATGGCCGAGATCGCCGCCGTATCCGCGCGCAGGATGCGAGGACCCAGCGACACCGGGACGACGAACGGCAGCGACCGAAGGCGCTCGCGTTCTTCCGGCGCGAAACCGCCTTCGGGGCCGATCAGGATGGCCGCCGGAGCCGGGGCGTCCTTGGCCGCCTCGACCAGCGGGCGGGCATCGCCGCCCTCGTCGCAGAAGATCAGCTTCCGCTCGGCGTCCCAGCCGTCGAGGATCTTGTCCAGCTTCTGCGGGTCCTCGATGGCCGGCACGTCCAGGCGGCCGGTCTGCTCGGCGGCCTCGATGGCGATGGCGTCCAGGCGCCCCAGCTTCAGGAAGTCGACATTGGTCCGCCGCGTCTGGGTCAGGCGCACGCGACGCGCGCCCAGTTCGGCGGCCTTTTCGACCATGGTCTCGACCCGGCCGCGCTTGACCATGGCGATCACCAGGTCGAGGTCGGGGCCGTGCTCCTGGGGCCGGGTCTGCTCTTCAGCCTTCAGCAGGCAGCCGCGCTTGCCCGCCTCGGTGAGGCTGCAGCGCCACTCGCCGTCCTGGCCGTTGAACACCAGGATCTCGTCGCCGACCGACAGGCGCATCACGGCCGTCAGGTATCGCGACTGGTCGACGGAGGGGGCGACGCCGGCGCCGGCCGAGAGGGGATGGGGAACGAAAAGGCGGATCATGGCGTCCTTCTAGCGCAACTGCGCGATCCGGGGGTAGGCTCGACCGATGAGCAAGCTCGAAGACTACGAAGCCGAACTGGCCGATCTGCAGCAGGCGATGATCGGCCTGCAGAGACTGGCCATCAAGGAAGGCTGGAAGACCGTCACCCTCTTCGAAGGACGCGACGCGGCCGGCAAGGACGGGGCCATCGCCCGCCTGACCGAGCACGCCCACCGCCGCGCTACCCGGGTGATGTCCCTGCCCGCCCCCAGCGACCGCGAACGCAGCGAGTGGTACTTCCAGCGCTATGTCCGCCACCTGCCCGCCGCCGGCGAGGCCGTGGTCTTCAACCGCTCCTGGTACAACCGGGCCGGGGTCGAGCGGGTGATGGGCTTTTCCACCGCCCACGAGCAGGAGCAGTTCCTGCGCGACGTGCCGGCCTTCGAGCTGATGCTGGTGGAGAACGGGGTCAAGATGACCAAGTTCTGGCTGGACATCGACCAGGAGACGCAGGCCGAACGCCTGAAGGCCCGCCGCGAGAACCCGCTGAAGGCCTTCAAGGTCAGCGACCTGGACGCCGTGGCCCAGGCCAAATGGGACGACTACAGCGCCGCCCGCGACGAGATGCTGATGCGCACCCACTCCACGCCCGCCCCGTGGATCTGCGTGCGGGCCAACCACAAGAAGGCCGCGCGGATCAACATCCTGCGCTGGCTGCTGCACGTCTCGGCGCCGAAGAAGCTGCTGAAGGGGATCGAGAAGCCGGACCCGGAGGTGATCTTCCGGTTCGAGCCGGCGGCGTTGAAGGATGGGCGGCTGGCGAAGTAGGGCTCGGCGCCACGGGACACTTGCCCCCACCTGGCGACTTCGTCGCCTGTCCGCCCCCATAGGGGGCGGAGCCTAGGTCAGCGCGGCGCGGCTCTTCCCCCTATGGGGGAAGACGACCGCGAAGCGGTCCGTAGGGGGCAAGTGCTGATCAATCCACGTCCCAAGCAAACGCCTTATCCAGCCAATTCCCCAACCGCCCGTCCGGCCGCGCCAAGGCGAAGATCCGCGCCATCTCGGCATCCGACAGCGCGAAGTCGAAGATGTCGAAATTCTCCGCCAGCCGCGCCGGGTTGCGGGTGCGCGGGATCGTCGCCACGCCCTGCTGGACCTGCCAGCGCAGGGTCACCTGGCCGGGCGTCTTGCCGTGGGCCTGGCCGATCTCGATCAGGGTCGGATCGTCGGCGATCTTGCCCTGGGCCAGGGGCGACCAGGCGGTGAGCGTCGAGCCCATGGCCCGGGCCTTGACGATCAGGGTCTTCTGCGACAGGTAGGGATGGTACTCGACCTGGTTGGTGGCGATGGGCGCGTCCGAGGCGCTCTGGGCCTTGGCCAGGACGGCCGACGGGAAGTTCGACACCCCGATGGCCCGGGTCAGCCCCCGGTCGCGCACGTCGTTGAGCGCGGCCATGGTCTCGGCCAGGGCCGGCTTGGGCTTGGGCCAGTGCAGCAGCAGCAGATCCACCTGCGGCACCTTCAACCGCTGGAGGCTGGCCTCGACCGACTTCTGCAGGTCGCCCTGGGCGAACTGGTCGATCCAGACCTTGGTGGTCAGGAAGATCTCGTTGCGCCGCACGCCGGTGGCCGCCAGGGCCGCCCCCACCTCGCGCTCGTTGCGATAGGCCTGGGCGGTGTCGATGTGGCGATAGCCGGCCTCCAGGGCCTTCTCGACCAGGGCCTGGACCTCGGCCCCCTCCAACTGCCAGGTGCCGAACCCGATCACCGGCATCTCCACGTCGCCCGCGCGGATATCGGGGATCGAGTGGGGCATGGCGGTCTTTCCTGAAGGGCGCGGGGGTCAGGCCGATATAGGCGCTGGCGTCGTCCGCGTCAGCCGCCGTTGCAGATGCTGCAGGCCGGTCAGGGCCAGGACGACGAGGTAGAAGCCGATCCCCATCACCACCATCGTCACCAGCACCGCCCCGTAGCCGCGCTTGGCCACGTCCAGGAACGGATAGGGATAGAAGCCGCTGAACGCCCCGTGGACCAGCGACCATGCGCCGTAGGCCAGCGGGAAGACCAGCGCCTTCCAGGCCGAGCCCCATCTGGCCGTCTCGCGCGGCGGAAACGCCAGGAAGTCGGCCAGGAACACCGCCGGCGTCACGGTGTGCAGCAGGGTGTCGGACACCCGCTGCATACCGGTCGGATTCCACAGCCCCGCCAGCAGCACGTGGTAGACGGCGGCCGTCACCGCGATATAGGCCCCGACCGCCACGCGGCTGCCCGCGCGCCCCGCCCAGCGACCCAGCCATCGGTCCGGCGCCAGGACCGGAGCGGCCAGGGCCATGCCGACCGCGATGTTGCTGAGCACGGTGAAGAAGCTGAAGAACTTGACCATCGCCCGGACCGCCTCGGGCGGCGGGCGATCGTGGACCATCAGCCAGAACTGGGTCGCCACCCCGGTCCAGACGATGGTCGAGGCCACGCCACGCCAGATCTTCATGCTCCCGCCCCTTCGCCGGCGTCGTGGGCCTTGAGCAGTTTCTTGGGGGCCTTGGCGCGCCACTGGCGCTCCAGCAGCCGCTCCACCGTGCCGGCCTCCACGCGCGACAGGCGGATCAGCACATAGGGGTAGTTCCTGTAGTGGTCGGTGACGAAGAAGGTCTCCGGCTCGGCCTCGATCAGCATCTCGCGCTCGTCGAACGGCACGCCCGGACAGACCAGGGTGTCGCCGTCGTCCCACACGCGCGTCAGGAACTTGCCGTGCGCCTTCAGGCAGGGATAACCGTAGGCCGTGCCGTCCGTCACGCCGGGCAGCTTGAACGCGAAGGCTCTGACGTCGTCATAGGTCATGGCCAAAGTCCTTGGCGCCATCCACAGCACGACTATAGGGGGAAGATGGACGCCGAGAACCCCCGCCCGCCTCTGCGCTCGATCCTGGCCTCGCCGGTCCTGGTGCTGGGCGCGACCAGCCTGATCGGCGAGTTCCTGCTGGCGCGGCTGAACGCCGACGGCCTGGAGCCGGTGGCCCTCAGCCGCCGCCCGCCCGGCGACGACGTCTGCTGGGTGGACGGCGACCTGACCGACCCGAACCTTTCGGACGAACTGCCCACCGTGGCCACGGTGTTCGCGTTGTCGCCGCTGTGGCTCTTGCCCCAGGCCCTGCCGGCCCTGAAGGCCAAGGGCATGGTGCGGCTGGTGGCCTTCTCCTCGACCAGCCGCTTCACCAAGCTGGACTCGCCCAATGCCGAGGAGCGCGCCGTGGCCGCCTCCCTGGCCCAGGCGGAGAGCGCGGTCGAGGCGTTCTGCGCCGCCAACGACGTGGCGTGGACGATCCTGCGCCCGACCCTGATCTATCTGGAGGGCCGCGACGGCAATGTCAGCCGCCTGGCCGGCCTGATCCGGCGGTTCAAGGTGCTGCCGCTGTCGGGCCGGGGCGAGGGCCTGCGCCAGCCGGTCCACGCCCACGACCTGGCCGACGGCGCCATCGCCGCGGCCACGGCGGCGGCCGCCCACGACCGGACCTACGACCTGGTGGGCGGCGAGACCCTGACCTACCGGACCATGGCCGAACGGATCTACGAGGGGCTGGGTCGTCGCCCGGCGATCGTGAGCTTGCCGCCGTGGCTGTTCCGCCTGCTGCTGACCCTGGCCAAGCCGTTCTATCCCGGCGCCACCGCGACCATGGGCGACCGCATGGCCCAGAACCTGACCTTCGACGACGCGGATGCGCGACGGGATTTCGGGTGGAAGCCGAGGGATTTCCGGCCGAGGTTCTGAATTTTGACCCTCTCCCAGAGGGAGAGGGAGGGGCCCGTCGCGCAGCGATGGGAGGGTGAGGGGTTACGAGGCCTGACGGCGTGCCGGCGCTCCGTCGGACACCGTAACCCCTCACCCCGACCCTCTCCCTATGGGAGAGGGAGAGGGTCCGCCCCCTCCCCCTCCGCGTCGCTCAGCACCATCGCGAACGGCACCTGCGCGCCGTCGCGTTCGACATAGCCGCTGACGATCTTGTGGTCGGGGTTGAGCACGCCCAGGTCGGCGTCCTGGTCGGGGAACATCACGACCCGGCGCTCGCCGATGCAGACCAGCAGTTCGTAGCCGTCATAGGCCCGCCGCGACATGGCCTTCAGGCGCGAATAGTAGGGCTCGCGCTTCCACGACACCGGCTTGCCCGGGTCGACCACCACGTTCAGCCGCTTGCCGTCGCGGTCGGGGTACATCAGGAAGCCGGCCTTGTCGGGGCGCCAGGCGTCGTCGAGCTTGTCGGAGGTCAGCCACAGGCAGTGGAAGCCCCGGCAGGCCGGCGGGCGGCCCTCGTAGTCGCCGCAGCCCGAGCCCTTGCGATAGACGCCGCACCATTCGCCGGCGGGCTTCTGGAGTTCGCTGATGTGCAGCACCTTGCAGCACATGCCGCACGAGCCGCACGATTTGGAAGGGGCGGCGGAAACGGGGTCGCTCATGCGGGGATCTCGCGCACCAGACCGTGATCGACATCGCGGTCGGGCAGGACGGTGAAGCCGCGCCGGCCCACCAGGACGTTGAGGGTCAGGCCCTGGGACGCGCCGCGCGCCGCCCAGGCCTTGAACGTGTCGTGGAACGGCGCCTTGCGCCAGGCCTCGGGCGAGGCCGGATCGACCTCGACCACCAGGGTGCGGCCCTCGTCCTCGCGATGCAGCACGAATCGCGCCCGGTCCGGTCGCCAGCGGTCGTCCAGATTGGGCGCGTGCAGCCAGTAGCAGGAGAAGTCGGCGCAGGCCTTGGGCCGGTCGACATAGATGGCGCAGCCCGCGCCCTTCTTGAAATGGCCGCACCAGACGTGGGGCGCCTTGTCGATGGCGGCCACGCCCATCAGCTTGCAGCACATCCCGCAATCGTCGCAGGTCCTGGCCTCGCCCACCGTCGTCCGCTCCCCAAATCGTCAGGAGACGGATTTATCGCGGTTTCGTGACGGTTTTTCGCGAGCCCCGCCCTCAGGTCTCGCTCCACACCGCCAGCTCGTTGCCCGAAGGATCGGTGAAGTGGAACCGCCGCCCGCCCGGGAAGGCGAAGATCGGCTTGGTGATCGTCCCGCCCGCCGCCGTCACCTTGGCCAGCATGGCCTCGATATCGTGGGCGTAGAGCACCACCAGCGGCTTATCGGCCGAGCCCTCCTGCGGGACCGCGAAGCCGCCGTCCGTCCCCTGGCCCTCGAAGGCGGCGTAGTCGGGGCCGTAGTCGGCGAAGGCCCAGCCGAAGGCGGCCGTGTAGAAGGCCTTGGTGGCCGGCAGGTCGCCGGCGGGCCATTCGATATAGTCGATCTTGCCGTCTTCGCGCATGGCCGCGCCTCCTTGATTGTTCTCTTTATGTTCTAGATCGCCGTCACGGCAGAGTCCAGACGCTGGTGCGCTTGACCGCCATGTCCTCCAGTTCGCGCGTGGTCGGCACCTGGTATTCGGCCAGTTTCACCAGCCCGTCCTTGGGGAAATAGGTGCGGCCCGGATCGCCGATCAGCACGGCCGCGCCCCGCGCCCGGCCCTTGGCCAGCCAGGCCATCACCGCTTCGGCCATCGGCCGCTCGTAGCAGATGTCGCCGGCCAGCAGCACATCGGCCTCCGGGGGCTCGCCCTCCAAGAGGTTGGCGCCGGTGAAGTCGATGGCGACCCCGTTGGCCTCGGCGTTGAGGGTCACGGCGGCCTCGCAGAAGACGTCGATGTCGTTGGCCAGCACGCGGGCGGCGCCGGCCTTCATCGCCGCCACGGCCACCAGGCCCGAGCCGGTGGCGAAATCGACCACGGTCTTGCCGGCGACCGTTTCGGGATGGTCCAGGATGTAGCGCGCCAGGGCCTGGCCGCCGGCCCAGGCGAAGGCCCAGAACGGCGGCGGCAGGCCGATCTCCTCGAGAGCCTCCTCGGTCAGCTTCCAGAGCGGGGTGACCTCGTCGGCCAGGTGCAGCACCAGTTCGGGCGCGTGCGGCGGCGCCTGGAGCACGGTGTTCTGGCGGATGAAGGCGCGGCGGCCTTCCAGCGTCTGGACGATCATGGCCGCCTTAGAGCATCGGGGCGGCCGCGAGGCGAGGCCCGTCTAGGCCGGAACGCGGCTGGACGCGGCCTTCAGCACGGAGATGTAGCCGGGCGCGCTCAGCATGCCTTCGGTCCGCCCCTTGGCCACCAGCAGGCGGTGGGCCCTGGGCAGGTTCCAGCACGGCATGTGCATGAACAGGTGATGCTCGGCGTGGAAGTTGACGTGGTAGGGCGCGATCAGCGCGCGCTCGATCCAGTTGGCCCGGGTGGTGCGGGCGTGGCGGAACGGGTCGGGCTCGTCCTTGGCCACCAGGGCGTGCTCGGCGATGTTGCGCAGGCGGGTGACCAGCGGAAACCAGGTCGCCATCGGCACGATCCACAGGGCCAGCCACGCCCACCACAGGCCAACGGCGCTGAGCGCGACCAGCAGGCCCAGGTTCCACAGCAGGAACGGCGCCTGGCGCGTGACCTCGCCGGTGAAGATCGCGCCCTTGGGCTGGTCGCCCTTCAGCTTGCCCAGCAGCGGACCGAACCGCTGCTTGAAGAAGGTCTGGCCGGTCAGGTCGCGCACGATCTTGCGACGCAGGGAGGCGCGGGTGGTCGGGAACGGAGCCGACAGCACCAGGTCCGGATCCTCGGCCTGCTGGGCGTATTTGTGGTGCGTCAGGTGATAGGGCCGATACTTGGCCAGGGAGGCGCCGGTGGGGGCGGCGCACAGCCACTCGCCGATCCAGTCGTTGACCTTGAGGTTCGGGTGCAGCCCGCCGTGGGCCGCCTCGTGCATCAGGATCGCCAGGCCCAGCTGGCGCGCCCCGATCAGCATCACCGCCAGGACGTAGGTCAGCGGATTGGGCCAGATCACGAACACCGCGCCGGCGCCGATGATCACCGCCCAGGCATGGGCGACCATGGCGATCCCCTTCCAGCGCGAGCGCGCCGACAGCGGGCCCCATTCCTCCGGCGTGAACAGCTCTTGCGGCTTGATACGTGACGCGACGGCCATGGAACCATCATGCCACATTCATCTTCCGCCTTACAGGATGACCCGACGTCACGCCCTTTCCGGAGACCCCATGCGCCTGATCCTGACCGCCCTGGCCCTGACCTTCGCCGTCCCTGTCGCGACTCAAGCGGCCAGCTTCGACTGCGCCAAGGCCCGCACCGCCGACGAGAAGGCGATCTGCGCCAACATGGCCCTGAACGACAAGGACGTGCGCATGTCGGTGCTCTACGACGTCAACAAGCGCACTATGGGCATGGGCAGCCGCGGCGCCCTGATGGACGACCAGCAGCAGTGGCTGCGCGACCGCAAGACCTGCGGCGCCAACCGCGCGTGCCTGAACCGCGCCTACGACCGCCGGCTGGATCAGCTGAACCGGTCGATGGACCGGATCTATCACGCGGGGCCGTTCTAGGGCGGCGAAGACCCCCTCCGGCCCTCTGGGCCACCTCCCCCAAAGGGGGAGGATCTAGGCCGAGCAATGCTCCCCCTCAGGGGGAGCTGTCGCGGAGCGACTGAGGGGGTTTACGGCGCTAGAACCCCGCCGGCTTCCACACGCCCGCCACCAGGGCCAGGAACACCACGAACCCGGCCTGGGTGTTGGACTTGAACAGCGCCAGCGCCCCGACCGGGTCGTCTAGCCGCAAGGCGGCGGCCTGGCGCGACAGGTGGACGGCGAAGAGGCCCGCCAGCGGCAGGAACAGCGGTCCCACGTCGCCCGCCCAGGCCGCCGCGATCAGCAGCACGAAACAGGCGACGTAGAAGGCCAGCACCCCCTTCTGGGCGTGGTCGCCCAGGCGGCGGGCCGAGGACTTCACTCCCGCCAGGGCGTCGTCCTCCAGGTCCTGGACGGCGTAGATCGTGTCGTAGCCCAGGGTCCAGAAGATGCCGCTGGCGTAGAGCAGCACGGCCGGCCAATCCAGGCTGTGGGTCGCGGCCGCGTAGCCCAGCAGCGCGCCCCAGTTGAAGGTCAGGCCCAGCCACGCCTGGGGCCACCAGGTGATCCGCTTCATGAACGGATAGGCGGCGACCAGCGCCAGCGAGGCCACGCCCAGACCGATGGCCAGCCAGCCCAGGCAGATCAGGATCAGGAAGCTGACCAGGCAGCAGCCGATCACGAAGGCCCAGGCCTGTTTGACGCTGATCAGGCCGGCGGGGATCGGGCGCATGGCCGTGCGGCTGACCTGGGCGTCGAAGTCGCGGTCGACGATATCGTTGAAGGCGCAGCCCGCCGCCCGCATCAGGGCCGCCCCCACGAAGAAGGCGATCAGCAGCAGCGGATTGGGCAACTGGCCCTTGCCCGAGGCGGCCAGGGCGATGCCCTGCCAGCCGGGCAGCATCAGCAGCCAGATCCCCGCCGGCCGGTCGAACCGGCCCAGCTTCAGCCAGGGCCGCAGGGCCGGCGGCGCATGGCGGTCGACCCAGTTCCCGGCGGCGGCGTCGGGCAGGATGGCGTTGTCGGGCGTGGTCATGGCCCTGGCTTAGCCTTCCGCTCCGGCCTCGCGCAACGCCGCGCGAACTTCCATAGACGCAGACAATATCGTCGGCAAAAACGATCAATTGGATTTATCGAACGCGAAGGTCCAAAGCTGAGGTCGTTCCGGGACCGAAGATCGACGGTCCCGCCGCGAGACGGCGATCCCCCGCTGTTTTCGCGCTCGAGGAGGGCCGCCGCCCTCAGCCCCCAAGCGGTGGCCCTCCTCCTTAAGCTTCGAAAGGCCTGTTCCAATGCCCGCTCTCATCGACCGCCTGGAAGCCTGGACCCTGCTGGCCCTCGGCCTCGCCGCCGGGATCGCCCTGCCCCACCCGGTCACCACCGCCCTGTGGACCGGCGCGGCGCGGGCGTTCGAGCGGGCGGGCGACGTCGGGATGGTGGAACGGCTGACCTCGGCGACGAAGTTCGGTCCTCGGATCCGAGCCGGACTGCGCGGCGATAGGCTGAGCCACCTGCGCTTCGCCTGACCGCACTTGCCCCCTTCGCGCCTTCGGCGCTCCGTCCCCCTACGGGGGCGGACAGACCGCGAAGCGGTCAGGTGGGGGCAAGCGGGTGCGCCTCTGACCTACCCGCCCCACCACCGCGCCACGGGCAAGGTCAGCGCCAGGCCCAGCATCAGCAGGCAGACCAGGAGATAGGCGGCGATGGCGGTACGCAACTGTCGGGCTGGATCGATCCTCATGGACGGCTCCGGGCGGACAGGGTGGGACGCTCCGCACGATGATCCCGGCCAAGCTCGCCCCGCCATCGGGGAATCCCCTATTTTCCCCGCGCAGAACCCCAAGTCGCCAGACTGGGGCGAGGACTGGCGAAGCGCGCCGCGATCGACCACATTCGGACCGATGACTCCGCCTTCCCGCCCGCCCCGCAAGCGCCTGTCCCGACCCGTGCACTGGGTGCTGGACGGCCTGGGCGCGGCCCTGTTCGCCACGGGCGCCGTCGGAGCCTTCGTGCCGGGCATGCCGACCACGGTCTTCTGGATCGGGGCGGTGATGTGCTTCCTGAAGACCCGGCCCCACGCGGTGCGGCCGCTGCTGCGCACCCCGATCATCGGCCCGGCCATCCGCTGGTATCTGCGCTGGCGCCCATTCGGCGGGTCGAAAAAGCGGCGCTAAAAGCCTATCTGTCGCCCACCATGTCCGATCCCATCGACGACGAAGACGAAACCGGCCGCCGCCGCGCCCTGAGCAACGCCCGGGTGCTGGGCTTCATCGTGCGCTTCTGGCTGCGGCGGAAGGGGCTGTTCGCGGCCGGCGTCGGCCTGACCCTGGTGGCGATCTGCTTCGATCTGGCCCTGCCGTGGGCCTCGGGCCGTCTGATCGACACCGTCACCAAGGGCCCCTCGGCCATCGACGCGGCCTGGATGGCCTGGGTCGCCTTCGTGGGCGTCTATCTGGGCTTCACCGTGATCCGCAACATCGCCATGCGGTTCTGGATCCCCCTGGCCGCGCGCAACATGGAGGAGATGACCAACGAGGGCTACGCCCGCGTCCAGGCCTTCTCGTCCGACTGGCACGCCGACAGCTTCGCCGGCGCCACGGTGCGCAAGCTGACCCGGGGCATGTGGGGCTATGACAGCGTCACCGACGCCACCACCATCTGGCTGGCCCCCAGCCTGATCGTGCTGACCGGCCTGTCGGTGATGCTGCTGCTGCGCCAGCCCCTGGCGGGCGGCGTGGCCCTGGTGGTGGTGGCCGCCTATCTGGCCCTCAACCTGCTGGTCACCGCCCGCTATGTGCGGCCCTACAATCTGAAGTCCAACGCCCTGGACTCCCGGATCGGCGCGGCCCTGGCCGACGCGGTGACCTCCAACCCCACGGTCAAGAGCTTCGGCGCCGAGGCCCGCGAGAGCGCCCGCGTGGCCCAGGTCACCGCCGCCTGGCGCGACGCGGTGATGCTGACCTGGCACAAGTTCACCGACGTGTGGCTGGGCCAGAACCTCTTGCTGGTGCTGCTGCAGGGCGGGCTGACGGCGGCGATGATCCATGCCTGGGCCAAAGGGACCGCCACCCCCGGCGACGTGGCCTTCGCCATCACCGCCTTCATGCTGATGAGCGGCTATCTGCGCAATCTGGGCGAAAACATCCGCATGATGCAGAAGGGCCTGGACGACACCGAGGACCTGGCCGCCTGGGAGGGCCTGGCGCCCCAGATCGCCGACGTTCCCGGCGCGCCCGATTTCCAGCGCGGTCCCGGGGCCGTGGCCTTCGAGGACGTGACCTTCCGCTACCGCTCGGCCGGCGCGCCGCTCTACGACCACTTCAGCCTGAAGATCGCCCCGGGCGAGCGCGTGGCCCTGGTGGGACCGACGGGCTCGGGCAAGTCGACCTTCGTGCGGCTGATCCAGCGCCTGCACGACCTGCAGGGCGGGCGGATCGTCATCGACGGCCAGGACGTGTCGGAAGTGACGCAAGGCTCCCTGCGCCGCGCCATCGCCGTGGTGCCGCAGGACCCGGCCCTGTTCCACCGCACCCTGCGCGAAAACATCGCTTATGGCCGCCCGGACGCCACGATCGAGGAGATCGTCGAGGCGGCCAAGAAGGCGCGCGCCCACGACTTCATCCTGCGCCTGCCCCAGGGCTACGACACCCTGGTGGGCGAGCGAGGCATCAAGCTGTCCGGCGGCGAGCGCCAGCGCGTGGCCATCGCCCGGGCCTTCCTGACCAACGCCCCGATCCTGGTGATGGACGAGGCCACCTCCTCGCTCGACGTCGAGACCGAGGGTCAGGTGCAGGAGGCCGCCGAGGCCCTGATGCACGGCCGCACGACCATCGTCATCGCCCACCGCCTGTCGACCGTGCGCGGCGCCGACCGCATCCTGGTCTTCCAGAACGGCCGCGTCGTCGAGGAAGGCCGCCACGGCGAACTGAAGGCGCGCGGTGGGGTCTATGCGCGGCTGAACGCGGTGTCGGAAGGCGTGGCCTAAGGCTTCTTCGCCGTCTGCACCAACACCTCCTGGCTATCCGAACCGCAGGGCTGGACGGGCGCGATCCGCAGCCGCTTGCCGCCGACGATCAGGTCCTGAGCCGGCAGGGACGGGGCGACATGGATGTCGCCCGCCTCCAGCGACTTCTGGACGCCCTGGCAGGCCGGGGTGGTCTCGGCCGTCTTGGCCCAAACGCCGGCCGCATCGATCTTGAAGATGTCGAAGGTCGATCCGCTGGAGATCAGCACCTCGGCCACGCCGTCGTGGTCGACGTCGAGCAGCACCGCGCTGCACGTCAGGTAGCCGGGCAGGCAGTCCGGCTGCTCCAGAACGCCCCAGGTCTGGTCGACGAAGCTCTTGGGCAGGGTCTGGCCCTTCGGATAGACCGTGGTCTCCTTGAAGCGGTCCGGCGCCGGGACCCCCGCCGTGCGGTAGGGCCGGCTCTCGAGCTTGGTGGCCGCGACGGCCCCGGCCTTGATGGCCGGATCGGGGTGGCGCGTCAGCGCGTCCAGCGCCTCGCGGCCGTAGCGGCCGTCGTCGAAGCGCAGGGCGGCGTAGTCGAAGTCCTTGGCCGAGACCTTGCCGGCCTTGAGCCGCGCCATCTGGTCCTGCGCCGACAGCCGCCGGGGATCGGCTAGGGGCGTGAACAGGGCCAGCAGCACGGCGATCACCACGAAGGCCATGGCGATGTTGGTGGTCTCCAGCACCTTCATCCAGGCGCCGGGCCGCACGGCCGCGACCGTGTAGCCGACCGCGTAGCCGGTCGCGACCAGCACGCAGGCGGCGGCCACGATCCGGTCGGGGCTGAGGCCGTACTGGCCGATGCGCAGGGAGAGGCCATAGGCGGCCAGGATCGTGATCGGGACCAGCAGGACGCCGGCCAGCCGCGCGGCCCATTTCAGCACCACGGCCGTCTTCTCGGTCCCGTCCTGATAGGCCGCGTTGGTCAGCAGGATCAGGAAGGCGTCGGCGGTCAGCAGGATGGCCGTGGCGCTGCGGGTCTTCCACAGCGGCTCCAGCCCCGTGAACGGCAGGGTCAGCAGGAAGGCGCCGGCGATCAGGGCCATCAGCGGCAGCAGCCAGGACAGCAGGGTCAGGGCCACGGTGCGCACCCCGCGCACCAGATTGGCCCGCACGTCGGTCAGCTGGACGGCGGCGGCGAACATCACGGCGGTGGCGGGGAAGGCGAAGGCCTCGTGCTTGATCAGCGTCTCGATGGCGTCGATCCCGATCAGCTTGAACAGGGCCGAGGCCAGGAACAGCAGCAGCCAGAAGGCGCCGGTGAAGCCCAGCGACAGCGCCCCCTGCACCCCGTGCTTCCAGGTGACGTCGAAATAGGTCGGGTAGCGGGCGATCCGCCGCCGCTCCGCGTCGGCCGGCTGGACCAGGTGATGGCCGATGAAGACCAGGGCCGCCATGGCCAGGAAGGTGTGCGGTCCCAGGCCGTCGACGCCCTTGGCCGCCGGATCGCCGCTCCAGACGCCATAGGCGCCCAGGCCCGCGGCCGTCACCACCGCCACGCCCTTCCAGACGGCCAGGGTACGGAAGCGCAGGGCCGACACCCCCGCCAGCACCACGAACGGCACGAACAGGAAGACCATCAGCAGGGCGCCGTAGACCTCGCGCTGGGTGGCGGGCCAGACCTTGGACTTGTCGGCCTGGTAGAGACCGTACAGCAGCAGCCCTTGAGCCAGGCCCGTGACCAGCCGGATCAGGGTAGCGCGGCGGATCGCGCGCGGATCGACGGGATCGGCCGGGGGGAAGAGGTCGGTCATCGCGCTGCAACCTTCAATGTCGTGAAGCCAGAGATCACGCCGGGCGCGCGGCGCCTAGCTTGAGCGTGTTGGGGGCGAAGCTTTCGGAGGCGAGCTTGCCGGGGGGCGGTGCGGACTCTAGGTTCCGCGCCGTTCAGGAGTCCCTCGGCATGGCCTATCGCTCGCTTCGCGAATTCATCGACGTCCTCGAGGCGCAGGGCGAGCTGGTGCGGGTGACCGAGCCTGTCTCCACCGTGCTGGAGATGACCGAGATCCAGACGCGCCTGCTGGCCACGGGCGGGCCGGCGGTGCTGTTCGAGAACGTGATCCTGCCCGACGGCACGCGCTCGCCGATGCCCGCGCTCGCCAACCTGTTCGGCACGGTCAAGCGGGTGGCCATGGGCGTCACCCTGGGCGGCGAGCCGCGCACCACCGCCGGCGAACTGCGCGAGGTGGGCGAACTGCTGGCCTTCCTGCGCCAGCCCCAGCCGCCCAAGGGCCTCAAGGACGCCCTGGACATGCTGCCCCTGGCCAAGACCGTCATGGCCATGCGGCCGGGCACGGTGAAGAAGGCTCCGGTGCAGGAAGTGGTGCTGACCGGCGACGACATCGACCTCTCCAAGCTGCCCGTCCAGACCTGCTGGCCGGGCGAGCCGGCGCCGCTGATCACCTGGCCGCTGGTGGTCACCAAGGGTCCGGGCAAGGACCGCGAGGACGACTTCAACCTGGGCATCTACCGCATGCAGGTCCTGTCCAAGGACCGCTGCATCATGCGCTGGCTGGCCCATCGCGGCGGGGCCCAGCACTATGCCCGCCACAAGAAGGCGGGGAAGAAAGAGCCCCTGCCCGCCTGCGCCGTGCTGGGCGCCGATCCCGGCACCATCCTGGCGGCCGTGACGCCGGTGCCCGACACCCTCAGCGAATACCAGTTCGCCGGCCTGCTGCGCGGGGCCAAGGTCGATCTGGTGCCCGCCAAGACCGTGCCGCTGATGGTGCCGGCCCACGCCGAGATCGTCATCGAGGGCCACGTCCTGCTCGACGAATACGAGGACGAGGGCCCCTACGGCGACCACACCGGCTACTACAACAGCGTCGAGAAGTTCCCGGTCTTCCAGGTGACGGCGATCACCATGAGGAAGCAGCCGATCTATCTGACCACCTTCACCGGCCGTCCGCCGGACGAGCCCTCGGTGCTGGGCGAGGCGCTGAACGAGGTCTTCATTCCGCTGATCCGCCAGCAGTTCCCCGAGATCGTCGACTTCTGGCTGCCGCCCGAGGGCTGCAGCTACCGCATCGCCGTGGTGTCGATGAAGAAGGCCTATCCGGGCCACGCCAAGCGGGTGATGCTGGGCGTCTGGAGCTATCTGCGCCAGTTCATGTACACCAAGTGGGTGATCGTCGTGGACCACGACATCAACGCCCGCGACTGGAAGGACGTGATGTGGGCGATCAGCACCAAGATGGACCCCGCGCGGGACATCACGGTGATCGAGCACACCCCCATCGACTATCTCGACTTCGCCAGCCCGGTCAGCGGCCTGGGCAGCAAGATCGGTCTCGACGCCACCGACAAGTGGGAGCCCGAGACCACCCGCGAGTGGGGCCAGGAAATCCGCATGGACCAGTCGGTGATCGACGCCGTCAGCGAGAAGTGGTCGCGGCTGGGCCTGCCGGGGAACGGGAAACCGATCTGGAAGAAGGCCTAAGCGCGGCGCAGGGCGCTCCAGCCCAGCACCCCGATCGGCGCGAACACCGTCAGGGTCAGCAGGCGCTGGAGCAGCCCGCCCAGTGCCGCGCGGTCCAACGGGATCACGCCGGCCATCAGTGGGATCATGACCAGGAAACCCACGAGGTTCAGCAGCAGATAAACCCGCAGGGGCCGCAACGACGGCGCGCGCCAGCCGCCCAGGGCCAGCAGCGGCGGCAAGGCCAGGACGCCGATCATCGACGGGTTCTTCGGATGCAGCGGATGGGGCAGCGGGAAGATCCCCGCCCAGAAGCAGCCCAGGGCGATGACCAGCACCGCCAACGCGATCGGCCACCGCAGCCAGGCCGGATCCCGCCTCATGGCCGTCGCCAGCCCCGCCGTCCCCGCCAGGCCGCCGAAGCCCGACAGGATCGCCACCCCGTTGAACCAGGTCGCGACGGGCGAGCTGTCCGAGCCCAGCACGCTGGTGGCGTCGCGCAGCAGGCTGTAGCCGGGGAACAACGGCGCCAGGGCCAGTTGGACGCCGAAATAGAGCACGGGCAGCAGGACCGCTCCCCACAACAGGGCGCGTGGCGGTCGGATCGATGAATCGCTCATGGAAGGTCCCCTCGTCGCCGACCATGGCCCGCACGGTCAGGTCCGCACAACCCCAGGCGGCGCCGAAATGTCTCAAGCTTCCGCCCTCCCGGGCCGATGCGTCGCCGAGACCAGCACGAAGCTCAGCATCATCAACAGGAACCACGCCCCCAGCTTGGTCACCGGCACCATGATCCAGCCCGCGCTCTGGCTGGGATAGGCCCAGGCGCCGGCCAGGGTGCCCAGGTTCTCCGCCAGCCAGATGAACAGGGCCACCAGGGTCAGGCCCAGCAGCAGCGGCATCCGCCGGGCCACGCGGTCGGGCGTGAAGACCACGAAGGTCCGGCCGAACATCACCACCGTGGCGGCGAACAGGCCCATGCGGATGTCGGGCCCGTAGTGGTGGGAAAAGAAGTTCAGATAGGCCAGGACCGCCACGGTCCACGGCGCCCAGGCCGGCGGATAGCCGGTGAACCGGAAGTCCATCAGTCGCCAGATCCGGGCGATGTAGCTGCCCACGCAGGCGTACATGAAGCCGCTGAACAGGGGTACGCCGCCGACGCGGAAGGTGCCGGGTTCGGGATAGATCCACGAGCCGTGGGCGGTCTTGAACACCTCCATCACCGTGCCGACCACATGGAAGACGGCGATCACCACCGCTTCGTCCCGCCGCTCCAGCTTCAGGGCCAGCAGGGCGGCCTGGATGGCGACCGAGGCGATGACGAGAAAGTCGTAGCGCGCCAGCGGCGCGGCGTCCGGCCACCACAGGTGCGTGGCGACGATCAGGGCCAGCATCAGGCCGCCGAACAGGCAGGCCCAGGCCTGTTTGAGGCCGAACAGCAGGAACTCGTAGGCCCAGCCGTTCAGGCGCGAACGCTCCGCCCAGGGCCTGGCCCGCGCATCCAGCGCCGCGACCCGTTCCTTGATCCAGGCTTTTACGCCATATGTGCGCCCATGACCGCCTCTCCGCTCTTCCCCGCCGCCGCCGACAAGACCGCGCTCGAGCACGGCCTGGCCATCACCCCGCGCTTCGACGCCGCCGGCCTGGTCGCGGCCATCGCCCAGCACGCCGACACCGGCGAGATCCTGATGTTCGCCTGGATGAACGACGAGGCGCTGAAGCTGACCCTCGACACGGGGATCGCCCACTATTTCAGCCGCTCGCGCAACAGCCTCTGGAAGAAGGGCGAGACCAGCGGCCAGCTGCAGATCGTCACCGAGCTGCGAATCGACTGCGACCAGGACGCCGTCCTGATCAAGGTCCGCCCGCAAGGCGACGGGGGCGCCTGCCACACCGGCGCCCGGTCGTGTTTCTACCGCGTCTGGGAGAACGGGGCGCTGGTCGAACGCGAGGCTTGAGGCTCTTCTCATCGCGCCAACCTGCGCCGACGGCGTCGAGCCGTTGGCGACGAGATTTGCAGACCGTGTGGAGATCGCCGTGACCACCGCCCAAGCCCTGATCGCCTTCGCCGTCGCCGCGGGCCTACTGACCATCACGCCGGGCCTGGACACCGCTCTGGTGCTGCGCACGGCCGCCGCCGAGGGCTGGCGGCGGGCCAGCGCCGTGGCGGTGGGGATCGGTCTGGGGTGCCTGGCCTGGGGCGCGGCGGCGGCCTTCGGGGCCGGGGCGCTGCTGGTGGCCTCGCACACGGCCTACACGATCCTGAAGTGGGCGGGCGCGGCCTATCTGGTCTGGCTGGGCGTCAATCTGCTGAGGAAGCCCCGCGCCAGCTTCGACACCGGCGCCGGCGAAGCCCCGCCACAAGGGGGCCTGGCCTCGGCCCTGGCCAAGGGGTTCTGGAACAACCTGCTCAATCCCAAGGTCGGGGTGTTCTACGTTTCGTTCCTGCCCCAGTTCATCCCGGCGGACGCCAATCCGGCCGCCTTCGGCCTGCTGCTGGCGGCGATTCACGTGGTGCTGGGCCTCCTCTGGTCCGGCGGACTGATCCTGGCCACCGCGCCCATCGCCAAGGCGCTGCGCAGGCCCGGCGTGGTGAAGTGGCTGGACAGGGTGACCGGCGGGGTCTTCGTGGCCTTCGGGGTGCGGATCGCCCTGGAGAGGCGCTAGGCCAGGCTCTTCAGATAGGCCGCGAACATGTCGGCCATGGCATCGCTGTAGGCCACGATCTCCGTGTCCGTGCGCGGCGCCTCCGAGAAGGCCTTGCCGCCCTGCTTGAGGGTCGATGAGATCAGCTCGCCCGCCAGGTCGCGGACGGCGTCGGGCGTATCGGGCAGGACCTCGCGCATGAAGTCGCGGACCACCTGCGTTCCCGACACCCGGGCCGCGCGGGCCTCGGGGGCGTCGCGATAGAGCGGGGCGGCGTCGTCCAGCGCCCCGCGCATGGCCGCCTCCTCGCATTCGGACCGCACGAAGGCGTGGACCAGGGCCCGCAGCCGGTCCAGCGGCGGGGTGGCCGCGTCCTGCAATATGCCGCGCAGCAGGTCGGCGGTCTGGCGCCACTCGTCGGCCTGCAGCCGGAACAGGATCGCGGCCTTGTTGGGGAAGTACTGGTAGACCGAGCCGACGCTGACGCCGGCCTTCTCGGCCACCCGGGCCGTGGTGAACCGCGCCGCCCCTTCCCTGGCCAGAACCTGAACCGCCGCCTCGAGGATGGCCGCGACCAGCTCGGTCGAGCGGGCCTGCTGGGGCTGTTTTCGCGAGGAAATCCGGGGACTTGGACGGTCGGTCACGGCGACGCCTGGCAATGCGAATATCGAACCTGACGAATTAGTCGCATTTTCAGTCGGGCGCAACGACGCGCCTTTTCGAGACTGAAGACACCATGAGCACCCTGACCACCGCGCCCATCGCGCCCCTGCTGGACCGCCTGTTCGAGGAGGCCGAGGCCAACTCGCCCAGGAACCATCCCGACTTCGCGGCCCTGACCGGGGAGGACCACGAGCGCCTGATGCGCAGCAAGACCGACTACGCGGACTTCTACGGCCGCCTGAAGGACTTCCCCCTGGCCGTCTCACGGGAGACGGGGGTGTTGCTCTACATGCTGGCGCGCGGCGCCAAGGCCCGGGCCATCGTCGAGTTCGGGACCTCGTTCGGCATCTCGACCCTCTACCTGGCCGCGGCCCTGCGCGACAACGGCGGCGGGCGGCTGATCACCAGCGAGTTCGAGCCCTCCAAGGTCGAGCGCGCCCGAGGCAATCTGACCGTCGGCGGGGTGATCGACCTGGTCGAGATTCGCCAGGGCGACGCGCTGCAGACCCTGGCCGTCGACCTGCCCGAGACCATCGACCTGTTGCTGCTGGACGGCGCCAAGGCCCTCTATCCGGAGATCCTGGCCCTGGTGGAAAGCCGCCTGCGCCCCGGCGCCCTGATCGTCGCCGACAACGCCGACTACGCCCCGGACTACCTGGCCCGGGTGCGCGATCCGGCCCAGGGCTATCTGTCGATCCCGTTCGCCGAGGACGTGGAACTGTCGATGAAGCTGGGGTGAGGTTCTGGCCGAGCAGCAAACTGATCTGTCATCCCGGACAAGCGCGCAGCGCGCCGATCCGGGACCGACGCCTAAGCGCCGCGTTCCAGGTCGGTCCCGGATCGGCGCCCGGCTCTCGCCGGGCTTGTCCGGGATGACAGCTGCTTTTGACTACCCCTCCGCCAGCGCTTTGACCCCGCCCTCGTCGCCGGGCGTGACCACGAAGCGCTTGAGCACGCGAGTCTCGTACTTCGGCTCGAGGATCGTGGAGACCGCGATCAGTTCGCCCGTGGCCTTGCCGTGCTCCAGGGTCAGCAGGAGGTAGCCCTTGGCCGCCTGGTCGGTGAACTTCACTTCCTTGTTGCGAGCCACGAACGCCGCGTCGACCGGCGCTTCGGGCAGGTAGTCGCCATAGCCGGGCGAGGTCACCGAGGTGACGCCGAACTCGGCCGCCACCCGCTTGGCGCCGGCGTCGTCCCACAGCTCGTTGGCCCAGAAGGCGTGGCTGTCGCCGGCCAGCACGATGGGCCGCGCCTTGACCGACTTGAAGATGTCGTAGACCCGCTCGCGGTCGGCCGGATAGCCGTCCCAGGCGTCGAGATTGCCGGGGGTGTCGATCGCCGACAGGGCCCGGGCCTGCTCCACCAGCTTGGCGATCTTGGGCGGCAGCTTGGCCAGATAGGCGGCGTAGGCCTGGTCGCCCATCTGGGCCTTGAGGTTCGGCGCGGCCACCCGGGCCATCACCACCTGGTTGCCCAGCACCTGCCAGGCCGTGCCGGCCTTGACCGAGGCGTCCACCTGGCGGGCCAGCCACTGCTCCTGGCCCTGGCCCATCATGCGGTGATCGGGGTTCTTCAGCTTGGCGGCGAAGGCGGCGAAGTCGGGCGCGCCGTCCGGACCGGCGAGATCCCGGCCGTAGTCCAGCTGGGGCGTGCGGGCCGTCAGCCGGGTCTCGGTCATCAAGAGGGTGGCGACGTCGCCGAACTGGAAGCCGCGCCAGGCGGCATCGGGCAGGGTCCCGGGCGCCGGTTCGCGGATCGGCATCCACTCGTAATAGGCCTTGATCGCCGCGGCCTTGCGCTTGGTCCAGTCGCCTTCCGTCTTGGGCTGGTGGTTCTCGGCTCCGGTCACCCAGCTGTCGTTGGCGGTCTCGTGGTCGTCCCAGACCACGATCCACGGCGCCCGGGCGTGGGCGGCCTGCAGGGCCGGGTCGGTCTTGTAGAGGGCGTGGCGACGGCGGTAGTCGGCCAGGCTGACGATCTCGCGCGGCGGGTCGGGCACGCGGCTCTTGGCTGTCGGCGAGGTCATGCCGTAGTCGTCGGGCGCGGCGCCGTATTCGTAGATGTAGTCGCCCAGGTGCAGCACCGCATCGACGCGCGGCAGCTTGGCGATGGCGTCGTAGGCGTTGAAATAGCCGTTGGGATAGAGCGAGCACGAGGCCACGGCCAGGACCACGTCCTTGGTCGCGCCCTTGGGCAGGGTGCGGGTGCGGCCCGAAACGCCCTTGCCCAGGGCCTTGCCGTCCTTGGCCTGGCGGAAGCGGTAATAGTAGTCCGCGCCCGGCTTCAGGCCGGTGACGTCCACCTTGACCGTGTGGTCGCGGGCGGCGTCGGCCGTGGCGTGGCCCTGGCGGACGATGGTCTTGAAGCCCGCGTCCGTGGCCACGTCCCAGCGCACGCCGATCGAGGCGGTCGTGGCGCCCTCGGGGGTGGCCCGGGTCCACAGCACCACCCGGTCGTGCAGCGGATCGCCCGAGGCGACGCCGTGCCGGAAGCTGGCCCGCCCCTGGTAGAGGCCACGCGGCGTGGCCGCCATCGCCTGGCCCGCCGCCCCGGCGCCGCCCAGTCCGAACAGGGCTAGCGCCCGGCGTCTATCGATGGTCATGCTCAACTCCCAGGGGTAATGGCGCCGCTTCGACCGGTCGTGCGTTAGCCTTCGGACACAACAGGATCATGACGCATGTCCAGCGAAGGCCTCCACGTTCCGCGCGAGAAACTCCGCGCAAAGACCTTGAACCAGCACTACGCCATCACCTCCCTGATCGAGGAGCTGGAGGCGGTGGACTGGTATCGTCAGCGCGCCGACGACTGCGACGACGAGGAGCTGCGCAAGATCCTGCTGCATAACGCGCGAGAAGAGCTGGAGCACGCGGCCATGGTTCTGGAATGGCTGCGCCGGAACGATCCGGAGACGGACGAACAACTGCAGGAATATCTCTTCACCGAAGGCTCGATCACCGGCCGCGAGGAAGAGGCTACGAAATAACCTCCTCACCCGCGTAGCGGGGGAGGTGGCGCGATGCGGATACGCATCGTGACGGAGGGGGCGTCCGGCCGTCGCACGACGCCCCTTCGTCCGCTGCGCGGACACCTCCCCCGTTTCACGGGGGAGGAGAAGAAAACCCCTACCGCTTCAGCGAGAAGGTCACGCCGTAGTAGCGCGGGTTGCCGGCGATGAAGGTGGGGATGCCGAAGGCGTCGCCGGTGTTGCCGGCGTCCTTGATGTACTTCTCGTCGGTGGCGTTGGTGACGAAGGCGCCGACCTTCCAGTGGGCGAAGGACGGCTGGTACTCCAGGCGCAGGTCGACGAGGCCGTAAGAGTCCTGGAACTCGTCGCGCACCAGGTCGGGCAGCAGGTTGCTGACCTGCAGCGAGGCGATGTCGTTGTCGTCCGAGAAATAGACCTTGGACTGCCAGGTGTAGGTCGGGGTGAAGCTGAAGCGGCCCTTCAGGGCTTCGGCCGACAGGGTGGCGCCGGCCGAGATCTTGTGGTCGGGCGACAGGCGGAAGCGGTTGCCGTCGTAGATGCCGGTGTCGAAGCGGCCGTGGCTGTAGGCGTAGTTGGCGAACAGCTGGGCGAAGGACGCCGCCTCCCAGATCGCCTGGCCCTCGAAGCCGTAGGTCTTGGCCTTGCCGGCGTTGGTGGTGGTCGGCTTGGTGTTGACCAGGATCGTGGTCTGGAAGTTGTCGTAGTCGTAGGCGTAGACCGCACCCTCCAGGCTCAGGCGACCGCCCAGGGTGCGGGTCTTGGCGCCGACCTCGAAGGAATCCACCGTCTCGGCCGAGACCGGGGTGAACTTGGCCGCGCCGCCGGGGGCCGACGGCTGGCCGGTCGACAGCACCTCGGGACGGCGGCCCCGGGCGTAGGAGGCGTAGAGGCTGGTGTTGGGAGTCGGCTTGTAGCGGCCCACCAGGCGCCAGGTCAGGCCCTCGTCGGAGAAGTCCTTGGAATAGACGTCGCCGTTGTTGCTGGTGGGCTGGGAGACGATGCCGAACATCGGGATCGGATAGCCGGCCGAGGTCGGGATGTTGGCCGCGCCGGGCGTGGCCAGGCCCTGGATGAAGCCGGCCTGCTGGGCGGGCGTCAGGGTGGGCAGGATCGAAGGCAGGGCGATCAGGGCGCCCAGGATCGAGCGATCGTCGACGCTGGAGCCGTAGCCGCTGGATTTCTCATCGTGGGTGTAGCGCAGGCCCGCCGAGATCTCGAACTGCTCGTTCAGGCGCCAGGTGGCGTCGCCATAGACGTCGAACGACTGGGTCGTGCCGTAGTTGGTGTAGCGCTCGCGGTGGGCGTGCAGGTTATTGGCGATGCCCTGGGCGGCCGCGCCGGTGATGGCCCCGCCGCTGAGGCCGGTGACCAGGGCCGACAGGAAGGCGTTGTTGGTGAGCAGCGCGGTCGGCTGCGGATTGGGCTTGGTCAGCTGGCCGGTGATCAGGGCCAGGGCGTAGCGCTCGTCGATCTGCGAGTCGACCAGGGTGCGGGCGTCCTCGTCGAAATAGCTGACGCCCGCGAAGGCGCTGATCGGGCCGCCGGCGTCGTAGTTCAGGCGGAACTCCTGGCTGTACTGCCGGCCGCGCGCGTCCTCGGCGAAGGTCAGCATCGGCAGGGCGAAGCCGTCCGGATCGAACACTTCGGTGGCCTGGAAGCGGCGGGCCGCCGTGATCGACGACAGTTTCCAGGCGTCGTTGAAGCGGTAGTCGACCAGGGCCGTGGCGCCCGAGACGAAGCGCTTGAGGCCCAGCTGCGCGCCGCCCAGGAAGCCGGGACCGGCCGACAGGGCCGCGCCGGTGTTGGGATCGCGGTCGCCGATGGCCTGGCCGGTGGCCGTGTTGGTCGGGTTGAAGGTGTTGGACTTGAACGATGTGCCGGTCGGATGGTCGGCCTGGTAGTTCAGGATCAGGTCGGCGTTGAACTTGTCGGTCGGCGACCAGTGGGCCGACAGGCGCAGGGCGCCGGTGTCGGTCGAACCCAGGTTGCGGCCGCCCGCCAGGTTCTCGATGGCGCCGTCGCGCTCCTTGTAGCGGCCGGCCAGGCGGATGGCGAAGGTGTCGCCGACCGGCACGTTGGCCATGCCCTCGAACAGGCCGTAGCCGTGGTCGCCGCCCTCCGCCGCCAGACGCCAGTCCAGCGCCTTGGGGTCGGCCTTGTTCTGGATGATGTTGACCGCGCCGATCAGGGCGCCGCGGCCGAACAGGGTCGATTGCGGCCCCTTGGCCGCCTCGATGCGCTGGACGTCGAACAGCTCGACGTACGAGCCGCGCGACTTGGAGATCGACACGCCGTCCTGGAAGATCGACACGCGCGGCTCGACCGTGGCCTCGCCGCTGTCGGAGGTGATGCCGCGCATCACGAAGCCGGGGTTGTTGGGCGACTGGTTCTGCACCTGGAAGCCGGGCACGAACAGCGACAGCTTGTCGAACTCCTGCACGCCCAGCTTTTCCAGCGTGTCGCCCGAATAGGCGGTCAGGGCGATCGGAACGTCGAGGGTCTTCTGCTCGCGCTTCTGGGCGGTGACGACCAATTCCTCGATGGTGGTCGGGTCGGCCGGCGCGGTTTCGGCGGCTTGGGCCGTGGCCGCGACGAGGGCCAGGCTGCTGACAGCCCCCATGAGCAAGGTGGTGCGGATCGCGCGCATCGACTATCCCCTCAAATACGCAAGGCTTAGGAACCTGAGCCGTTAGGCGTTGGCGATGTCGTCGATGCGACGCACATATGACGGAGCCATGAAGAAGCCTTGATCCAGCCGACCGCCCAGGCCCCAGACCCGATCGATGATGAAATCGACGACATCGACGCCCCTCAAACGGGCGTTGGCGAGACGCTGCGGGTCGAACTGGACGCCGACCTGGCCGGCCAGCGGCTGGACAAGGCGCTGGCGACCGCCGCTCCGGACCTGTCGCGGGCTCGCCTGCAGGCCCTGATCGCGGCCGGACAGGTGTTTCTGGTCGCGGACGGCCGCGAGCCCCGCGCCATGACCGACGGCAAGGCCAAGGCCCCGGCCGGGACCTACGAGGTGCGGGTGCCGCCGCCCGTGGCCGCCGAGCCCGAGCCCGAGGACATCCCCCTGGCCGTGCTCTACGAGGACAACCACCTGATCGTGGTCGACAAGCCCGCCGGCATGGCCGCCCACCCCGCGCCGGGCTGCGAGACCGGCACCCTGGTCAACGCCCTGCTGTTCCACTGCGGGGCCAGCCTGTCGGGGATCGGCGGCGTAGCCCGGCCCGGCATCGTCCACCGCCTGGACAAGGAGACCTCGGGCGTGATGGTGGCGGCCAAGACCGACGCCGCCCACCAGGGGCTGTCGGCCCTGTTCGCCGAGCACGACATCGACCGCATGTACCTGGCCCTGACCCGGAGCGCGCCATCTCCGGCCGCCGCCACCATCGTCACCCGCATCGGTCGCTCGCCCGGCGACCGCAAGAAGATGGCGGTGCTGAAGGCCGGCGGCCGCGAGGCGATCACCCACTACAAGGTCGAGAAAAGCTTCGGCCCGCCCGACAAGCCGCTGGCCTCGCGCGTGGCCTGCCGCCTGGAAACCGGCCGCACCCACCAGATCCGCGTGCACATGGCCAGCAAGGGCAGCCCGTGCCTGGGCGATCCGGTCTACGGCGCCGGCGCCCCGGCCGCGCCGGTCAAGGCCGCGCTCACCGCCATCGGCTTCTCGCGCCAGGCTCTGCACGCGGCCGTGCTGGGCTTCGTCCATCCGATCACCGGCGAGACGCTGCGGTTCGAGACCCCTCTGCCGCCGGACATGGCGGCCCTGGAGGCGGCGCTGGAGGCCCTCTGACGGGGAGCTTCGCCTTGCAACCTGGATACATTCAGGCCCTAATTCGGTTACAGACCACGCTCAAAGTGGCGGGGTCGGAGGTTTCGTCCATGTTCGCGTCCCGCATCGCCCTGCCCGCCCTGATCGCCGTTTCGCTGGCCCTGCCCGGTGCGGCGTTCGCCCGTCCGGCCGCGCCTTCCGCCGACGACGAGGTGGTGACCACCGCCGGCGCCCGCGCCACCCGCCCGCCGACCGAGGCCGAGCTGGAGAAGGCCAAGGCCGACGCCCAGGCCCGCGCCGAGGCCGAACGCGCCAAGCCGGCGCCCGTCGACCCGCTCTCGGCCTGGATGGCCCAGGCCCCGCCGCTCGGGGGCGATCCCATCGACTACACCCCGCGCGCCGAACGCGACGTGAACGGCTACCCCCTCGACAAGGACGGCAAGCGCCAGGTCCACGGCGAGGTCGGCGCCAGCATCGGCACCGGCGGCTATCGCAGCGGCTACGCCTCGGCCCTGATCCCCATCGGCGAGACCGGCACCCTGGGCGTGGCCGTCAGCCAGACCGACTTCGGCAAGCACGGCGGTTATGTCTATGACGGGTACGGCTATGGCGGCGGCTACGGCGGCTATGGCTACGGCCGGCGCGGCGGGACCTCGCAATCCCTGGCCCTGTCGTTGGACATGCGCGGCGGCTCGGGCCGGAGCAAGTCCGACACTCCCGACGGCTGCGCCCCCGGCTTCCGCGACGGCGACCGCTATGTCGAGCCCCTGTGGGTGACCCAGATGCGCGGCGACCGCGCCTGCGACGCGGCCTCGCCCGAGGGGCGCTAACTCTTCTTCCTGTCATCCCGGACGAGCGCGCAGCGCGAAGATCCGGGACCGACGCCTGAGCTCAGCGCTCCAGGTCGGTCCCGGATCGGCGCCCGGCGTCGCCGGGCTTGTCCGGGATGACAATGCAAATTATCGCTGAGACTTATCGCCTCGGGGGCGAGCTTGGTGGCGCGGCGTTCGCCGATACTTAAGAGCTTGCGGTCAAGGTGCCCGCCTCAGGGCGTCATCGGACCGATCTATGCAGCCGGAAATCACCGCTTTCCATCACCCCGCCACCGGGCGGGTGACCTATCTGATCGCCGATCCGGCCACCTTGCTCTGCGCCTTCGTCGATCCGGTGCTCGACTACGATCCCCTGACCCAGGCGGTCGACACCGGCTTCATGGACGCCATCATCGCCCAGGTGCGCGAAAAGGACCTGGGCCCGACCTGGATCCTGGAGACCGGCGTCCACACTGACCATCTGTCGGCCGCCGGCCACGTCAAGTACGAGACCGGCGCCTCGATCTGCATCGGCGCGGGCGTGCTGGACAGCCTCAAGCGGCTGGTCCCGGTGCTGGGCTCCGACGGCGTCGACCTGGAAGGCTGGGACTTCGACAAGCTGGCCCAGGACGGCGAGGCCCTGCCCATGGGCGGGATCGAGATCACCGCCATCGCCCTGCCCGGCCGCCTGCCCGGCGCCACCGCCTACCAGATCGGCGACGTGGTCTTCACGGGCTCGGCCATTCTCGCGCCCGACCAGGGCCTCCCCGACAGCGACGCCCCGGGGGCCGACGCCGCCGGCCTGCACGCCGCCGCCCGCCAGCTGCTGGCCCTGCCGCCGGAAACCCGCCTCCTGCTGGGCCAGGCCGAAGCGACCGCCTGCGACAGCACCGTCGCCGCCCAGAAGGTCGGCAACATCGACGCCGGCGACGCCGTTTCGGCCGAGGCCTTCGTGGCCCGCCGCGCCGGCGCGGTCTCGCCGCCCGGTCCGCTGGCCGCCCCGGCCCTGCAGGTCGGGATCCGCGCCTTCCGCCTGCCGCCGCAGGGCGAGGACGGCAAGCGCTTCCAGACCGTCGACGTCAGTTCCATTTAAAAACGCACTTGCCATGCGCCCGCCTCGCCGGATAGATGCTTCGCACGCGAAGAATCCGGAGACCCCGCCATGGCCGAAGACAAGAGCGCAGAACTGACCGCCGCCCAAGCCGACAACCTGCCGGGCCTGCTGGGCCTGGAATGGAAGGAAGCCGTCTCGGGCCGCGTCACCGGCCGCATGACCGTGGCCAAGCACCACATGGCGCCGAACGGCTTCCTGCACGCCGCCAGCGTCATCGCCCTGGCCGACAGCGCCTGCGGCTACGGCTGCGTGGTTTCGCTGCCCCAAGGCGCCAGCGGCTTCACCACCATCGAGCTGAAGTCCAACTTCCTGGGCACCGCGCGCGTCGGCGAAGGCGTGGCCTGCGAGGCCACCCTGGTCCACGGCGGCCGCAATACCCAGGTCTGGGACGCCGTCGTCACCGCCGAGGCCACCGGCAAGACCATCGCGCTTTTCCGCTGCACCCAGATGGTTTTGTACCCAAGGCCTGAGGCGCGGCGGGCCCCGGCGCGGTGGGATGTGGAAAACCGGCCGCCGCGACATAAAAGCTTGTCACAGGCTCTTGCGCTCTTGGAACGACGCCGCTAGGTATCCCGCCCTCACTCAAGGCCGCTCCCGGGCGGCCCGCGAAGACCCCCTGGAGAGGTGGCAGAGTGGTCGAATGTACCGCACTCGAAATGCGGCGTGCCTGGAAGGGTACCGTGGGTTCGAATCCCACCCTCTCCGCCATATCCTGAAAATAAGTAGCTGATCCAAGAGACCAGCGGCCCGGTGAAAGCCGACGCTCGCCCCTTGCTCTGCGGCTCGGGTAAGAGCGGGGTCGGGGCAGAGGTCCCTCTGCCCCTTTCCGTCAATCGGCTACGATTCAGCCGGCTTCGGAATGCGCCGGAGGTGACGTTCGACGGCGATCACCAGGAACAAGAACATCACCACCAGGAAACCGCCGAAGATGTAGACGGCCTGCATGAGCTTTGGCCCGCCGCTGCTCTTGATGGCTTCACGGCGGTTCTTCTCGGCCATGGCCTTGTCATTAACCTCCGCGGTCTTCCGGAGCCATAGCGTACGGAATCCGGCGTCAAACTCTGCGAACGCCTGGCCTGGCCCCTTGATACCGTCCGGATAGGCCGGCTGGCAGTCCTGAACCGGCATTGGGCGGATCACCGGACATCCGATGGGCGACTGCCACCACTCATCGCAATTCGAGCTCAGCGAGTCCCAGACCCGGCGGTTCACGTAGCGCGTCGAGCACGACTTGGCCGTCTTCTCCGCCGCGCGGTATTTCGTCAGCTGAGCAATATAGACCGGCGTCGCCGAAACGCCCCGGGCCGCCGCCGTAATTTGCATGGCGAAGTCCGCATCATGGGCGAAAGCGGCGAGCGTTGCGTCCTCGCCCGTGGCAAAATTCTCAACGGTGTAGCCCAGCCGGGTCGCCAGGTCGGACTTCGAGAGGATCGGGTCTTCGGGTTTGCGATACTTGGCTGCACTATCGCGATAGACAGCGTAATAGGCCTCGAAAGGCCCGGCGAGGAACGCCGCATGTTCCTTCTTGGCCGCGTCGGGGATCGCCTCGAGTCCCTGGTCCGCCGCGTCCTTCTCTTTCTGCTTTTGCGCCAATTCAGTCGCGACTTCCGTAGGCGCGACAATCACCTTTTCCGTCTCGACCTTGGTCGAGGTCATGAGACTAGTCAGCCCGTTGAAGGCGACCACGGCCGCCACGATCAAGGCGATGGTGGCGAATACGAGCACGATGATCCGCAGGATCGCCAGGTAGACGACCTCCAACCGGTCTGCGCCGGCCAACAACTTTTCCATTTAAGCCCCCCAATGAACCACTGGAGGGCGTGTTATGGTCCGACGTTCCACGTACGGTAAAGCTTGTTTTTAGATACGCTCACGGATGGCTTGCCGACGCCTGAGGGCTAGCCGCCCATCCAAGATCCAATAGACAGCCACCACTGTACGGCGCCACTTGCCGGCATTCTCCTGGAACCGCTCCTTCGGAGAAGCCGAAACGGCCGGCCCGGATCACCGGGCCGGCGCGCTTGCGGGGTGGTTAGACGAGGATCGTCTCGACCTCGACATTGCCCTTCACGGCCTTCGAGTAGGGGCAGATCTCGTGGGCGGCGTGGAGCAGCTGGGTGGCGATCTCGCGGTCCAGGCCGGGGACGGTGACGTTCAGGCGGCCCTTCAGGAAGAAGCCGTCGGCGCCGTTGAGCAGCTGGATCTCCGCATCGACCGACGGGTGGGCCGGCAGGACGATCTTGCGCTGATGGGCGGCCAGTTCGAAGGCGCCCAGGTAGCAGGTCGACCAGGCCGCGCCGAACAGGTTCTCGGCGGCCGGGTGCGGCTGGGCCAGCTTGACGTCCACGACGCCGTTGTCGCTGCGGGCGGCGCCGTCGGGGCCGCTGGTGATGTGGGTCTTGCCGGTGAACAGAACCTTGGCGGTCATGGCGGGTTTCCTTCTGTCTGAATTTATATCGCATCCGATCCAATCGGACGCGCTGTAATTAGTCGCATGCGATCGACCTGTCAACATCCTTCCGATTTAATCGGATGCGATTTATATAGAGGGCGACCCGTCACGCTCCCGAGGCGACCGCCATGCCCACCTCACCGCCCCCCTCGCCACCTGTCGCCTCGCCCACTGGAGGCCCAAAGCTCTCCAACTTCCTGTGCTTCGCCGTCTATTCGGCGAACCTGGCGTTCGGCCGCGCCTACAAGCCGATCCTGGAGGCCCTGGGCCTGACCTACACCCAGTACATCGCCCTGGTGGCCCTGGCCGAGGAGGACGACCAGACGGTAGGGGCGCTGGGCGAGAAGCTGTTCCTGGAGTCCAACACCCTGACCCCCCTGCTCAAGAAGCTGGAGCAGGCCGGCTATGTCAGCCGCCGCCGCGATCCGGCCGACGAGCGCCAGGTGCGGATCGGCCTGACGCCCGCGGGCCGCGCCCTCTTGGAGACCGATCCGAACATCTCGCTGGTCGAGGCCACGGGCCTGGGCGACGACTTTCCGGCCGTGCAGGAAAGCGTGACCCGCCTGCGCGACAACCTGATGCGCGCCACCAAGCCGGCGAAGGGCGCGGCATGAGCCGCCCCTGGTGGAAGGACGCGGTCGTCTACCAGATCTATCCGCGCTCGTTCATGGACTCGAACGGCGACGGGGTCGGCGACCTGCCGGGGATCCTCCAGCGGCTGGACCACCTGAAAGATCTGGGCGTCGACGTGGTGTGGCTCAGCCCCCACTTCGACAGCCCTAACTCCGACAACGGCTACGACATCCGCGACTACCGCAAGGTGATGGCGGAGTTCGGGACCATGGCCGATTTCGACGCCCTGCTGGCCGGGATGACGGCGCGGGGCATGCGACTGATCATCGACCTGGTGGTCAACCATTCCAGCGACGAACACGCCTGGTTCGTGGAGAGCCGGTCGAGCCGCGATAACCCCTACCGCGACTACTACATCTGGCGCGACCCGGGTCCGCACGGCGGCCCGCCCAACAACTACGACGCCTTCTTCGGCGGCCCGGCCTGGACCTTCGATGAAGGCAGCGGCCAGTACTACCTGCACTATTTCGCCGCCAAGCAGCCCGACCTGAACTGGGAGAACCCCAAGGTCCGCGAGGAGGTCCATGACCTGATGCGGTTCTGGCTCGACAAGGGCGTGTCGGGCTTCCGCATGGACGTGATCCCGTTCATTTCGAAGCAGCCGGGGCTGCCGGATCTGACGCCATCGGAGCGCCGCGCCCCGCAGTTCGTCTATGCCGCTGGGCCGAAGCTGCACGACTATCTGCGCGAGATGCGCCGCGAGGTGTTGGATCACTACGACACCCTGACCGTCGGCGAGGCCTTCGGGGTCACGCCCGACGGGGCCCGCGACCTGATGGACAGTCGGCGCGGCGAGCTGAACCTGGTGATCAATTTCGACATCGTGCGGATGGACATCGACGGCTGGCGCAAGACCACCTGGACCCTGCCCCGGCTGAAGGCGCTCTACACCCAGCTGGACCAGGCGGCCGGGCCATTCGGCTGGAACACCCAGTTCCTGTCCAACCACGACAATCCGCGCTCGGTCTCGCACTTCGGCGACGACGATCCGGCCTGGGTCGAGCGCTCGGCGAAAACGATCAACACCCTGATCCTCACCCAGCGCGGCACGCCGTTCCTCTACCAGGGCGAGGAGCTGGGCATGACGAACTATCCGTTCGCGACCCTGGAAGACTTCGACGACCTGGAGGTGGCCGGCCGCTGGAAGGACGTGAAGCACCGGGTGTCTGAGGCGGAATACCTGGCCAACGCCCGGGCCATGGGCCGCGACAACAGCCGTACGCCGATGCAGTGGACCGCTGGCCCAAACGGCGGCTTCACGACGGGCAAGCCCTGGCTGGCGGTCAATCCGAACACGGCGGCGATCAATGCGGAAGACCAGGCCGCGCGGCCGGACTCGGTGTTGGCCCACACCCGCGCCCTGATCGCCTTCCGCCGGGGCTCGGTCGACCTGCGCGAGGGCGACTATCGCGACATCGACCCCGACCATCCGCAGGTCTTCGCATATCGCCGAGGCGGCCTCTTGGTACTGCTGAACTTCGGGCGGGAGCCGGTGCGCTACGTCGTTCCCGCCGAACATGCGATCAAAGGCGTCGCCTTCGGGACCGCCGAGGTCGAGGGCCAGACCGTGAGCCTGGCCGGCTGGACCTCGGCGATCCTGGCGGTGGCTTAGACGCGGGGCGGGTCGAGGAAGGTGTGAAGGGCGACGATCTTGCCGCCCTCGACCACGATCTCGTCCCGGCCGGTGATCCGGGCGGGATCGTCCGGCGGCCCGAAGGCCCAGGACAGGCAGCCGCCGTCCTCCAGGACATCGGGCGCGCCGATCTCCGAGAAGACGTAGTCCGGGAACCGGGCTTGCAGCGCGGCGACCGCCTGTTTCAGGCCGCGATGGCCGACGTGGGCGCCGTGCGGATCGGAGAAGACCGCGTCGGGGGCGTACAGCGCCCGGATCGCGACCGCGCGCTTGGCCGGATCACGCTCGCCGAACACCTCGTGGAGGTTGCGGGTCAGCAGGGTTTCGATGGACATGACCGCCTCCCTCAGACCTGGGCCACGCCGCCGTCGATGGCCAGCTCCGAGCCGGCCATGAAGGCGGAGTCGTCCGAGGCCAGGAACAGCACGGCCTTGGCCACCTCGTCGGGCTCGGCGACGCGGCCGATCGGCACCTGGCCGGCCATGTAGTCGAGCAGGCCCTGCTGCGCGGCGGGGTCCGTACCGGCCAGCTCGACCAGGCCCGGGGTGCGGATCGGGCCGGGGCTGACCACGTTGACGCGGATGCCGCGGTCCTTCAGGTCCAGGGTCCAGCTGCGGGCCAGGTTGCGCACGGCGGCCTTGGAGGCGCTGTAGACGCTGAAATTGGCCGTGCCGGTGCTGGCCGTGGTCGAGCCGGTCAGGATCACGCTGGCCCCGTCGCGCAGCAGCGGCAGCGCCTTCTGCACGGTGAAGATCACGCCCTTCACGTTGCGGCCGAAGATGTCCTCGTACTGTTCCTCGGTGATCGCGCCCAGGGGCAGCATGTCGCCGCCGCCGGCGTTGGCGAACAGGGCGTCGATCTGGGCGTGGCGCTGCTGGACGGCGTCGTAGAGGCGGTCGATGTCGGCCAGCTTGGACATGTCGGCCTGGACGCCGACGGCCTTGCCGCCGATCGCCTTCACCGCCGCGTCCAGCTCGGCCTGGCGACGGCCGGTGACGAACACCATGGCTCCCTCGGCCGCGAACTGCTTGGCGGTGGCCAGGCCGATGCCGCTGGTGCCGCCGGTGACGACCACAACCTTGTTTTCGAACTTGCCGCTCATCTGAAGTCTCCTTGGCTTGTGCGGCGAACCGTTCGCCGTGGACAAGGAGATGCGCTTGGAACGATCTGGCCGGTAGCCAGGCAATGCGGTACTAAATGTTCCAGATTTGGAACGATCCATGCCCGACCTCAACGACTACCTGCTGTACGCCGCCGTAGTCAGCCATGGCGGCTTCGCCCCCGCCGGCCGCGCCCTGCGTCAACCGAAGTCGACGCTGAGCCGCCGGATCGCCCAGCTGGAGGCGCGGCTGGGCGTGCGGCTGATCGAGCGCACCACCCGCCGCTTCCGCGTCACCGAGGTGGGCCAGGCCTTCTACGAGCGCTGCCGGATCGTGGCCCTGGACGTCGAGCAGGCCGACGCCGTCGCCGCCGAGGCCAAGAGCGAGCCGCACGGGGTGATCCGCTTCAGCTGTCCCACCGGCCTGGTCGAGACCCTGTCGGCCAGCCTGCCGCAGTTCCTGGCGCGGTTCCCCAAGGTGCGGCTGCAGGTGATCGCCGTCGACCGCGCCGTGGACCTGATCGACGAGCGCATCGACGTGGCCTTGCGGGTACGGACGGCGCTGACCACCGACGCGGCCCTGACCATGCGCACCCTGGGCCGCTCGCGCCGGATCCTGGTGGCCGGGCCGCAGTTGGCGGCGCGCTGCGCCGGGCTGGGGATCGAGGGGCTCGAGAGCCTGCCCACCCTCAGCCCCACCGACCAGTCGGGCGAGCTGACCTGGGACCTGCTGGGTCCGGACGGCGCGACGTGCGCGGTCCGGCACGAGCCGCGCATGACCTGCGGCGACTTCCTGGCCCTGCGCGACGCCGCGGCCGCCAACGCCGGCGTCGCCTTCCTGCCCGACCACGTCTGCCGGACCGACCTGGCGACTGGCCGCCTGGTCCACGTCTTTCCCGAGTGGCGCTCGGAGGACGGGATCGTCCACATCGTCTTCACCACCCGCCGCGGCCTGCCGCCGGCGGTGCGGGCCTTCATCGACCACCTGGCCCTGGTGTTCAGCCGCGACCGGCCGGTGGGGTAGGGCCAAAACGCAAAAAGGGCGCCCGTCGGTGACGGACGCCCCTTCCACAGTCTCGAGCCGAAAAGCCTAGGCCTTGAAGAAGGCCAGCAGGTCGGCGTTGATGACCTCCGGATGGGTGGTGGCCATGCCGTGCGGCAGGCCCGGATAGGTCTTCAGCGTGCCCTTCTTGAGCAGCTTGATGCCGATCAGGGCGCTGTCGGCGATCGGCACGATCTGGTCGTCCTCGCCGTGCATCAGCAGCACCGGCACGTCGACGCTCTTGAGGTCCTCGGTGAAGTCGGTTTCCGAGAAGGCCTTGATGCAGTCGTAGTGGGCCTTGGTGCCGCCCATCATGCCCTGGCGCCACCAGTTCTCGACCACGGCTGGCGACACCTTCGCGCCCGGACGGTTGAAGCCGTAGAAGGGCCCTGCGGCCACGTCGTGGAAGAACTGGGCGCGGTTGGCCAGCTGGGCGGCGCGGAAGCCGTCGAACACCTCCAGCGGCAGGCCGCCCGGGTTCTTGTCGGACTTGACCATGATCGGCGGCACCGCGCCGATCAGCACGGCCTTGGACACCCGGCCCGGCTTGGCGCGGGCCACATAGTGGATCACCTCGCCGCCGCCGGTGGAGTGGCCCACGTGGATGGCGCCCTTCAGGTCCAGGTGGTCGGTCAGGGTGGCGACGTCGGCGGCGTAGGTGTCCATCTCGTTGCCGGTGTCGGTCTGGCTGGACCGGCCGTGACCGCGACGGTCATGGGCGATGACGCGGAAGCCCTGCAGCAGGAAGAACATCATCTGGTTGTCCCAGTCGTCCGCGCTCAGGGGCCAGCCGTGGTGGAACACGACGGGCTGGGCGGTCTTGGGACCCCAGTCCTTGTAGAAGATCTGCGTGCCGTCCTTGGTGGTGACGAAACCGCTGCTCATTTTGCTGTCTCCGGGGGTTTGGGGCGAAGCCTTGGGGGTCGCCGCGGACGCGGACGACGGCGCGAGGGCGGGCAGCGAAGCCGCCACGGCCAGGCCCAGGCCGCCTACGACGACGCCGCGCCGCGAGGCGCCCTTGTCGTCGGACGTCGAAGAGCTGTCGGGGGGAGTGGTCATGAGGCCCGTCCTTGCGATGTCGAGAAGACCCGGCCGTCGGCCGAGCGCGACGGGACCTTAGGCGGCCTCCGCCCGCCCGGCTTGGACGTGCCTGCCGTGACTTGAAGGTTCCCCGCCCTCGAAGGCTCCGGCGCTCTGTCGGCTATGGGACGGAGACGTTGCGAATCTTCAAGCCGGGCCGCCCGACGCGAGTCCAGTCTGTCGGCTATCGTCGGGCCGGTCGTCGCGCCCGACCGCTTGTACAAGGAGGCCGCCCATGAGCGAGGCCCTCGTCATCGACACGCCGGACGGCGCTTTCCAGGCCCTCGTCGTGCGTCCCCCGGCCGCCCCCGGACCGGCCACGCCGGCCCCGGTGGTCGTGGTCATCCAGGAGATCTTCGGCGTCAATGACGGCATCCGGCTGATCGCCGGCGAGCTGGCCGCCCAAGGCTATATCGCCGTCTGCCCCGACATGTTCTGGCGCTTCGAGCCGGGGCTTTCGATGTCGGAGCACAGCGAGGCCAACTGGGCGAAAGCCATCGACTTCTACACCCGCTACGACTTCGACAAGGGCGTGTCCGACGTGGTGGCCACCATCGCCAAGGCCCGCACTCTGGAGGGGGCCTTGGGCAAGGTCGGGGTCACCGGCTACTGCCTGGGCGGACTGATGACCTTCCGGGCCATGGCGGCCAGCGACGCCGAGGCGGGCGTGGCCTATTACGGCGGCGGCACCGAGCGCTACGTGGCCGAGGGCGAGCGGATCACCAAGCCCCTGCTGATGCACCTGGCCGGCGACGACGAATATATCGGCCCCAAGGCCCAGGCGACGATCCACGCGGCCCTGGACGGCAATCGGCTGATCGAGATCCACACCTATCCAGGCCGCAACCACGCCTTCGCCCGCCCCGGCGGCGACCACTACGACGAAGCCGACGCCAAGCTGGCCAACGGCCGCACGGCGGCGTTCTTCAAGGCGCATTTGTTGGACTAGAAACCCCAAAGCCTGTCATCCCGGACAAGCGCGCAGCGCGCCGATCCGGGACCGATGCGGGAACTCAGCGCTTCGGGTCGGTCCCGGATCTTCGCCCTTCGGGCTTCGTCCGGGATGACAGCTTGGAGGGCGCCCCTACGCCGGCAGCAGGCACCGCACGGCTTCGCCGATCCGCTCGGCGTCGGGGCCCAGCACCACGTGCACGGACCGCTCGCCGACCCGGACCACGCCGCGCGAGTCCAGGGCCTTCAACGCCGCCTCGTCGACGGCGGCGTTGTCGCGCACCACCAGGCGCAGGCGGCTGGAGCAGGCCCCGACCGCCTCGACATTGGCCATGCCGCCCAGGGCCGCCACCAGGGTCTCGGCCCGGGCGTCGTCGGCGGCGGTGGGCAGGGCCGAGGCCTTGGCCGGAGCGGCGGCGGGTTTGGCGACCACGGCTTTCACCGGACCGCCGGCCATGGCCGCGCGGATCTCGCCGGCCACCTGGTCGGCGATGGGACCCAGCACGACCTGCAGCGCCTTGTCCGACGGCTTGACGATCCCCCGCGCGCCCAGGGCCTTGAGGGCCGGCTCGCTGGCCAGGGACTGGTCGACGACGATCAGGCGCAGGCGGGTGGTGCAGGCGTCGACGCTGGTCAGGTTGCCCGCCCCGCCCAGAGCCGCCAGGAAGTCGGCGCCGCGTCCGCCGCCGGTCGCCACCGGCTCGGCCAGCGCCTCGTCGTCGGCCTCGCGGCCCGGGGTCTTCAGGTCGAACTTGACGATGAAGAAGCGGAAGAGGCCGTAATAGACCCCGGCATAGAGCGCCCCTAGCGGCAGCAGCCACAGCGGATGGGTGGCCTTGCCGAAGTTCAGCACATAGTCGAACAGGCCCGCCGAGAAGGTGAAGCCCAGCTTGATGTCCAGGGCGTTCATCGCCGCCATGGCCACGCCCGTCAGCACCGCGTGCACGGCGTAGAGCACCGGGGCCAGGAACATGAAGCTGAACTCGATCGGCTCGGTCACGCCGGTCAGGAACGAGGTCAGGGCCAGCGAGGTCAGCATGCCGCCGACCGCCTTTTTCTTCTCCGGCCGGGCGGTGTGGTACATGGCCAGGCACGCGGCGGGCAGGCCGAACATCATCACCGGGAAGAACCCGCTCATGAAGGCCCCGGCGCTGGGGTCGTCGGCGAAGAACCGCCGGAGATCCCCGGTGGCCCCGTGATAGTCGCCGATCACGAACCAGGCGATGTTGTTGAGGATGTGGTGCAGGCCGGTGACGATCAGGATCCGGTTCAGGAACCCGTAGACCAGAAGGCCCAGCTCGCCCGAGCCGACGATGGCCCGGCTGGCCCCGTCGACCACCCCGTTGATGCCGTCGTAGCCCAGGCCGATCAGGAAGGCGATGGCCAGGCCCGCCACGCCGCTGATGATCGGCACGAACCGCCGGCCGCTGAAGAAGGCCAGGTATTCGGGCAGCTTGAAGGTGGAAAAGCGGTTGTAGAACACCCCGCCGATCAGGCCGGAGGCGATGCCGATGGGCACGCTGAGCTTGGCCAGGGCCTTGGCCTTGTAGGCCGCTGACGCCAGGCCCGCATGGGCCTCGATCAGGCCGGCGGTGACGTCGGCCGGCACGTGCAGCAGGGCCTTGGCGCCCTCGGTGGCGATCAGGAAGCAGACCACGCCGGCCAAGCCGGCCGCGCCGTTGTTCTCCTTGGCGAAGCCCACGGCCACGCCGATGGCGAAGAGGAGACCGAGGTTGGAGAAGATCGCGTCGCCGGCCGCGGCCACGAAGGCGATGTTCAGCAGGTCCGGCTGGCCCAGGCGAAGCAGCAGTCCCGCCACCGGCAGGACGGCGATGGGCAGCATCAGGGCGCGGCCCAGGGGCTGGAGGAATTCGAGCGGGGACTTCATCGCTTTAAGCTCCAGCCTGGAAGGCTTTGCAAAGATCACGGACGGCTTCCGGCGAGGCCAGTTCCAGGGCCTGGCGGGCCAGGGCCTGGCAAGCCTCGACGTTCAGGGTGCGGACCAGGGCCTTCACTTCCGGCACGGTCGCGGCCGTGGCCGACAGCTCGGTCACACCCAGGCCGACCAGCACCGGCACGGCCACGAGGTCGGACGCCAGGCCGCCGCAGACGCCGACCCAGCGGTGATGCTTGGCCGCGCCCTTGCAGGTCTGGTCGATCATCCGCAGCACGGCCGGATGCAGGGCGTCGATGCGGGCGGCCAGTTCCGGATTGCCCCGGTCCATGGCCAGCACGTACTGAGTCAGGTCGTTGGTGCCCACCGACAGGAAGTCGGCCTCGGCGGCCAGCAGGTCGGCGGTGACGGCGGCGGCCGGGGTCTCGATCATCACCCCCAGCTCGACGCGCTCGGTGATCCCCATCTCGCGCTTGGTCTCGTCCAGCAGGGCGCGCACGGCCCGCAGCTCGTCGAGGCTGGCGATCATCGGGACCATGATCTTGCACTGGCCCAGGGGCTTCACCCGCAGGATGGCCCGCAGCTGGGTCTTCAGCAGGTGCGGCCGCCACAGGCTGACGCGCACGCCGCGCAGGCCCAGGGCCGGGTTCTCTTCCGCCGGGATCGGCAGGTAGGGCGCGGCCTTGTCGCCGCCGACATCCAGGGTGCGGATGATCAGCGGGCGGCCGTCCAGGGCCGAGGCGATGGCCTGGTACTGGCGGGCCTGCTCGTCCTCGTCGGGCGGGGTCTCGCGCTCCAGGAACAGGAACTCGGTGCGCAGCAGGCCGCTGCCCTCCGCGCCGTTGGCGGCGGCGGCCAGGGCGTCGTTCAGCGAGCCGACATTGCCGAACACCTCGATGCGCTGGCCGTCGGCCGTGCGGCTTTCCTGGTGGGCGGCGGCCTTGGCGGCGGCCTTGCGCTCGTGGCGGGCGGCGATGGCGGTCTGGGCGGCGGCCAGCTGGGCCGCGTCGGGGCCGACGCGCAGCGTGCCGTTCTCGGCGTCCAGGATCAGGCCCGCGCCCTCGGTGACGTCCAGCACGCCGGGACCGGCGGCGACGATGGCGGGGATGCCCATGGCGGCGGCCAGGATGGCCACGTGCGAAGTCGGACCGCCCTTGGCCGTGCAGAAGCCCGCCACCTGGCCGGCCTCGACGCCCATCAGTTGGGAGGGCAGCAGTTCGTCGGCCAGCAGGATGGCGCCCTGCGGCAACACCCGGGCCTCGTCCTCCTCGCCGGAGAGGGCGCGCAGCACCTGGCGCTCCAAGTCGATCAGGTCGTCGACGCGCTCGGCCAGGCGACGGTCGCCCAGGCCGCGCAGGGCCTCGACATAGCCGCCGACGGCGCGCCGCCAGGCGAAACCGGCGCTCTTGCCCTCGGCGATCAGCCGGTGGGCCGAGGCGGTCAGTTCGGGGTCTTCCAGGAAGGCCAGGTGGGCGCCCAGGATCGCCTTGCGGGCGGTGTCGCCCTTGGCGGCGGCCTTCTCGATCTTGGCGCGGACCACGGCCAGGGCGTCTTCCAGCGCGCCGCGCTCGAAGCCCATGCCGGCCCCGGCCTCGGCCACCGCGATGTCGGACGACACGAACCGCACGGCCTGGCCGATGGCCAGACCCGGGGCGGCCATCACGCCGCGCAGCAGACCCGGCTCGGCGGGCGGGGCGGCGCGGACGGCTTCGACCACTGCCACCGGCGCGGCGGTCGGCGGCAGGGCCGCGCTCTCGCCCATGCCGCCCTCGATCAGCTCGGCGATGGCGGCGACGGCGAAGTCGGCGTCAGGCCCGCTGGCGGCGATGCTGATGCGGTCGCCATGGCGGATGGCCAGGGACATCACCCCGACGGGGCTCTTGGCGCTGGCCCGGCGATTGACGGCGACCAGGGCCACCTCGGCGGCGAACTTGCGAGCGCTTTCGGCGATGCGGGCGGCGGGACGGGCATGGATGCCGTGCTGCAGCGGCACCACGACCTCGCGCGCCACCTCGCCCTCGGCCACGGCCAGCACCGCGCCGGCGCCGCCGACCGGGGCCAGTTCCATCAGCACGTCGCCGACCTCGGTGGCGTGGTCTTGCTCGCGGCGCACGATCTGGAAGGCGTCGGGATTGGTGATCACCACCGGGGTGATCAGGCTCTTGGCGCGCTGGCTGAGCAGGTCGAGATCGAAGCTGATCAGCCGGTCGCCGGCCTTCACGACGTCGCCGTCCTTGACGTGGACCTCGAAGCCCTCGCCACCCAGGGCCACGGTCTCCAGCCCCACGTGCATCAGGATCTCGGCGCCGTTGTCGGCGCGCAGGGTCACGGCGTGGCGGGTGCCGTGCACGGCGATCACCCGTCCGGCGCAGGGGGCGTGCAGGGTCGAGCCCAGGGGGTCGATGGCCAGGCCGTCGCCCAGCATCCGCTCGGCGAACACCGCGTCGGGCGTCTCGTCCAGCGGAGCGATCCAGCCCTTGAGCGGCGAGGACAGTACGAGATTGGACACCGGTACGCTTCCTGCTTTGGAATTCTAGTTCTTGGTGGGCGTCAGCGTGACCTGATCGAGCACCAGGGTCGGCTCGACGTTGCGCGCTGTAAAGCTCAAGCAGAGGTCGTGGACGCCATCGCGCTTGGCCAGCTTGCCCACGACCGTCTCCACGCCCGGTCCGCGCGCCGCGGCGCCCAACGGGATGGCGGCAATGCGCCCGCCGGCGCAGCTGTCGAGCCGCACCTCCAGCTCGCCCTCCGGCGTGGCGGGCGGGCGCAGGGCGATCTTCTCGCGGTCGGCGCCGATCTGGAAGTTGAACGGGACCTGGCCGACGCGGGCGGTCAGCTTCAGGGCCGTGGAGAGGTCCGCGCCCTTCCACACCCAGCACGGGTTCATCAGGTTGACGGCGAACACCGCGCGCGGGCCGTTCACCGGCGCGTCGTCCTCCAGCGACAGGTTGATGCCGTCGCCGCACAGCTCCAGTTGCTGGCTCTTGCGGGTCTGGGCGGCCAGCAGGGTGATCGGATAGTCGCGCGTCCGACCCAAGGTGTCGTCGCCGAGGAAGGTGCGCGCCTTGACCGTCTTGCCCGGCGCGACCGTCAGGGCGGCGTCGTAGAGGCTGGAGGCCTTGGTCGGCGCCTTGCCGTCGGTGGTGTAGCGGATTTCGCCCAGGCCCAGGCCCGAGGCCAGGGCGACCGAGACCTGGCCGTCGGCGGTCGGGCGCAGGGTCGCCTGGGGCTCGTAGGGCACGGTGTCGTGGGCCACGCCCAGCACGTCCAGGCGGGCGCTCTCGGCCGGCAGGCGGGCGGAGAAGCTTCCCCAATCGTGCTTGTCGGTCGGGGTCCAGCCGTTCTCGGCCACGGCGATCAGGCGGGGGAAGGTCATCTTCTCCAGCCGCTCGTCGGTGCGCATGTGCTCGGTGAAGGAGTTGGCCTGCAGGCCCAGGATGTGGGCGCGCTGGTCCTGGGTCAGGGCGGCGGGCGCGGCGTCGAAGTCGTAGACGTCCTTGAGGCTGACGATCTTGATCCGGCCGGGCGGCTCGTCGGGCGAGGCGCTCTGGCGGCGGTCCATATAGAGGTGGCTGTCGGGCGCCAGCACCGCGTCGTGGCCCTGGGCGGCGGCGGCGACCGCCCCCTCCACGCCCCGCCAGGACATGACCGTGGCGTTGGGGGCCAGGCCGCCTTCCAGGATCTCGTCCCAGCCGATCATCCGGCGGCCGCGACTGTTGATGTGCTTTTCGGCCCGCTGGATGAACCAGCTCTGCAGCCCGTGCTCGTCCTTGACGCCCAGGGCCTGGATCTGGGCCTGGACCTCGGGGCTGGCCTTCCACTGGTCCTTCACGGCCTCGTCGCCGCCCACGTGGATGTAGGGCGAGGGGAAGAGGTCCATCACCTCGTCGAGGATGTCGTTCAGGAAGCCGAACGTCTCGTCGCTGGGTCGGTAGAGATAGGGGAACACGCCCCAGTCGCCCATGTTCGCGCGCGGCGGGGTCTTGGTCATGCCGTACTGCGGATAGGCCACCAGCGGCGCCAGGGCGTGGCCCGGCATCTCGATCTCGGGAACGATGACGATCCCGCGCGCGGCGGCGTAGGCGACGAGGTCGCGCACCTGGTCCTGGGTGTAGTAGCCAGCGTAGCGGATGGGCTTGCCGGTCTTGGGATCCTTGCCCGCCGCCCCGGCCGGGACGCGCCACGAGGCTTCCGAGGTCAGCTTGGGATACTTCCTGATCTCCAGCCGCCAGCCCTGGTCGTCCACCAGGTGCCAGTGCAGCGTGTTGAGCTTGTGGGCGGCCATGGTGTCGAGGATCGACTTGATGGTGTCGATGCTCTGGAAGTGGCGGGCGCTGTCCAGCATGAAGCCGCGCCAGGCGAAGCGCGGGGCGTCGTCGATGCTGACGGCGGGCAGCTGGGCGGGGCCCTTGGCGGCGTCCTGCACGGCCAGCTGCCAGACGCTGACCGCGCCATAGAACAGGCCCGCGCGCTTGGCGGCGGTGACGGTGACGCCCGAGGGGGCGACGCTCAGGGCGTAGCCCTCGGCCTTGTCGCTGGAAGAAGTCCCCCGCGCCAGGACGATGGCCGCCTCGCCGGCGGCGGGCGCGCCTTCGACGACGGCGAGCTTCAGGCCCCGGGCCTTCAGCAGCATGTCGGAAAGCTGGCCGGCCACCACCTTGGCCTCGACATCGCCCTTGGCGACGAAGATGCGGGTCTTGGCGGTGAGGGCGAAGGTCCCCTGCCCCAGGCTGGCCTGGGCGGGCGCGGGCGTCAGGGTGAGGAGGGGTTCCGCCGCGAGGCTCGCGCAGGCGAAGGCCAGGACGGCGGCGGACGCCGACAGGCCGCCCGCGACGCGGAGGGCGAGCTTGGCGAGGGGCGTCGAAACTTGGGTCATGTAAGGGCGCTCGGCTGACATGCGGCTAGGTTAGCGGCGGGCGGCAAAAAGCGGGCGGAGCGTTTGACCGCTCCGCCCAGACTCCGTGCTTGCAGTCAGGAGGAAAGGATGGGCGGCGGACGACACGGAGTTTCCTCCGCGCGCCCGCCTGGCCCGCTTTAGAAGTTCACGCTGAGCGTGGCCTGCAGCTTGCGGCCCGTGCGGTAGACGCCGCGCGGCAGGCTGATGGTGTTGGCGTAGGCGTAGTACTCGCTGTCCAGCAGGTTCTGAGCCGACACCGACAGGTTGACCTGTTCGTTGAAGGCGTAGCCCGCGGTCGCGTCCAGACCCTTGTAGGCGCGGACGAACATCTGGTCGCCACGGTCCAGGCCCGTGAAGTACTTCGAACGCCAGTTGTAGGTCACCCGAGCCGAGAACGGACCGTTCTCGTAGAAGGGGCTGATGTTGATCTGGTTCTTGGAGTTGTAGGGCAGCGGCGCGCCGTTGTCGGCCGAGCCGTCCGCGTAGGTGTAGTTGGCCAGCAGGCCGAAGCCCAGGGCGTAGGTCTGCTGGTAGGCGATCGACACGCCCTTGATCGAGGCCGAACCGGCGTTGGTCGGACGGCTGATCTGGTAGGTGGTGACGGCGTTGCGCGCTTGGTTGAAGTGCTGCTCGGCGACGGTCTGCTGCAGGATGTAGTTGCTGATGTCCTTGTGGAACAGTTCCGCCGACAGGATGGCTTCCTTGGCGAAGTACCACTCGACCGAAGCGTCGACGTTGGTGGACTTGTAGGGGTTCAGGTCCGGGTTGCCGCCGCCGCCGGTCAGGATCTGGTCGGAGAGCCAGAAGTAGTTCGACATGTCGGCATAGTTCGGACGCGAGATCACCGAGGCCGCCGCGAAGCGGAAGACCACGTCGTCGGTCACGTCGACGATGACGTTCACGCTGGGCAGGAAGTCGTTGTACTTCTTGCTCCTGACCTGCCAGGCCCAGTCGGCGGCGGTGGTGCCGCAGCCCGACGCGGTCTGGTTCACGCAGACATAGCCGCCGCTGTCGGACTCGGTGTGCACGTAGCGCATGCCGAAGTTGCCGCGGACGTTCTCGGCCTCGAAGTTGGCCTGGCCGTACAGGGCGTCGATCTTTTCCTCGATGCCCCAGTTCTGGGCCGTGAACTCGGCGTTGCCGAAGATCGTCGGCACCGGCTTGGCCTGCCACGGACGCAGATAGCCGCCCGAGGCGATGTAGTCGGCCAGGGCCGCGCCGTCGATCTTGAAGCGGCCCTGCATCTGGTCGGTGACGCCGTCGAAGCCCTTCAGATAGTTCGAAGGCACGATCGAGGGGCTGAACTGCGAGGCCGAGGCCGGGTTGCCGTACACCGAGACGGTGACGCCCGACATGGCCTGGTCGGTCTCGTGCTTGCGGTACTTGTAGCCGACCTGCACGCGCTTGATCACGCCGTCGAAGTTCCAGCCGGCGTCGACCTGGGCGTAGGTTTCCTTGTCGGTGGTCGGCTTGGAGACGATGTTGCCGCCCCAGCCGGCGTTGTAGCCCGGAGCGCCCGGTTGCGAGGGATCGCCCGCGCCCCAGCCGCCGTCGAACGAGAACTTGGAGGCGTCGGCCAGCGGGTTACCGTCGGCGGTCGGGTTGGTGTAGGTCAGGACGCCCGGAGCGCCCGGCGTGCCCGTGAAGTCGACGGTGTAGTCGGCCCAGTTCAGGAACTCGCCGTACAGCTGCCGGCCGGTGCCGCCGTCGGCCTTGGAGTAGCCCACGTCGCCCGAGACGTCGAAGTTGTCGCCGGTCCACTTGCCGTTGAAGTGGTAGGTGTCGGAGTTCAGCTCGGACTCGCGGTACTGCACGTCCAGGACGCTCAGGGCGTGCTTGAACGAGGCCTTGCGGATCACGTTGTCCTGGATGGTGATGTCGGTCAGGGCGCCCAGGCTGTTCCAGGTGTTGCCCTGGAAGGCGAACAGCGACTGGTTGGTGTTGTCGTAGCTGGCCTTGATCTTCAGCCAGTCGAAGTTCACTTCCAGGGCGTCGTTCGGCTTCCACTGCACGGCGGCGGTGTAGCTGTCGCGGACGCGTTCCTGTTCGAAGTAGGAGACCGACAGCGAGTTCACGCCGCGGGCGTTCGGATTGGCCGCCAGGGTGGTGGCGCAGGTGCCGGTGCAGTTGCCGTTGGTGATCGAGCTGACCGGGTTTTCCGGGTTGCCGCCGTTATAGTAGCTGGCCGGAATGGTGCCGTAGGACTCGATGCCGTCGCGGCGCAGCTGGTCCTTGGCGTGCTGGGCCGAGAAGATGGCGCCGAAGGTCTGGGCCTCGTTCTTCCAGCTCAGCAGGACCGAGGCCTGCGGATCGGACTTCTTGGAGCGATCGTTGTAGAGATAGCTGAGCGCGCCCGAGATGGTCGGGCTCTTCAGGTCCAGCGGCTTGCGAGTGTTGACGATCACCGTGCCGCCGATGCTGCCTTCGTCGATGCGCGGCTCGGGCGACTTGTAGACCTCGACCTTGCCGACGATCTGCGGCGCCAGCAGGGCATAGTTGAAGGTGCGACCGGGTTGATCGAGGATGAACCAGTCGGCCGAGGCCACGGTCTGGCCGTTCAGCAGGGTGCGGTTCAGCGCCGGGTCGGTGCCCAGGATGCTGACCTTCTCGCCCTGGCCGAACTGACGGTCGACGGTCACGCCGGGGACGATGGTCAGGGCTTCGGCGACGTTGGAGCTCGGAAACTTGCCGACGTCCTCGGCGGTCACGACATCGATGATCGCGTCCGAATTACGCTTGGATTCGATCGACTGCTGCAGCGAGGCGCGGATGCCGGTGACGATGACGGCCTCAACGGCGTCCGGCTTGTCCTGCGCGAGGGCCGGCGCAGCGGCGGCGACCGCCAATGCGCTGGCCGTGACGGTCAGAATGGTCTTGTGGAAATTTCTCATACTCGGCTTCTCCCCTTTTTCCAGACCCTTGGGCCTGGAGCCGAACCCCAAGCCCAATCCGATACCAATTCTTCTGCGGACATCCGCAGAACGCGGTACTTCTCAGGCCTCGGAACGCGACTGTGACGGAAATTTATCGGATGACAAGGCCAAAAAAGAACCAATTACAGACCATGTTCTTATTGGTACGAAAATGGTCATATGCTATCCCGGTGGTCACGGGGTGGCGCGGTTTTGCGCGGGGGTGCGAAATTGACGATGTTTTCTGAGAGGATCGGCGGACTGGACGGACACGGCCAGGATCACGCGCCGCTCTATAAGCAGCTGCAGCGCGCCCTGCGCGAAGCCATCCAGAAGAAGATCCTGGCGCCCGACGACGCCCTGCCCGCCGAACGCGACATGGCCGAGGAGTTCAGCATCTCGCGCATCACCGTGCGCAAGGCGCTGGACGGCCTGGTCAGCGAGGGCCTTCTGACCCGCCGCCAGGGCGCGGGCACCTTCGTCGCCGCGCGCGTGGAGAAGAGCTTCTCCAAGCTGACCTCGTTCACCGAGGACATGATCTCGCGCGGGCGCGTTCCGCGCAGCGAATGGATCAGCAAGGCCATGGGCGCCGTCACGCCGGAGGAATCCCTGACCCTGGGCCTGTCGCCCGGAACCCCCGTCTTCCGCTTCGCCCGCATCCGCTACGCCGACGGCGCGCCCATGGCGCTGGAATATTCCACCGTCGCCGGCTTCGCCCTGCCCTCGGCCGAGGTGGTGGGCGTTTCGCTCTACGAAGCCCTGGAGGCCACCGGCCACCGCCCCGGCCGCGCCCTGCAGCGGCTGCGCGCGGTGCTGTTCACGGCCGAACAGGCCGACCTGCTGGGCGTTCCGGTCAAGGACGCGGGCCTCTTGATCGAACGCCGCAGCTTCCTGCCCGACGGACGGGCGGTGGAAGTGACCCAGTCCTATTACCGCGGCGACGCCTACGACTTCGTCGCCGAACTGAACGCGCTGTCCTGAGCGCCCGAGGCGCTCAGGATCCGACCCGCCGGGGCCCGAGGCCCTCGCGATCTTATGTGAAGGGAACGCCCGTCTTGGAGGCCAATGTCTTGACCCGACCCGCACCCCCTGCTTCCCCCCCCCTAACTGGGCAGGCGCGGCTGACGGCGGAATCGACCCGCATGTTCCTGGAGGCCGGCCAGGCCTCGCAAGTCGTCGCCGCCCAGCTGGGCGCCAACGCCGCCCGCGCCGCCAAGATCGCCGAGCGTCTGCGCAGCAAGCCGCCCCGCGCCGTGGTCACCTGCGCCCGAGGCAGCAGCGACCACGCCGCCACCTTCGCCAAGTACCTGATCGAGACCCGCGTCGGGGTGCTGACCTCGTCGGCCGCCCTGTCGGTCAGCTCGGTCTACGCCGCCCAGCAGGACCTGGGCGACGTGCTCTATCTGGCCATTTCGCAGTCGGGCAAGAGCCCCGACCTCCTGGCCGCCGTCCAGGCCGCCAAGGACGCCGGCGCCTTCGTCATCGCCCTGGTCAACGTCACCGACTCGCCCCTGGCCGCCCTGGCCGACGAGGTGCTGCCGCTGCAAGCCGGCCCCGAACTGAGCGTCGCGGCCACCAAGTCCTACATCGCCGCCCTGGCCGCCATCGCCCAGCTGGTCGCCGCCTGGACGGGCGACGAGGACCTGGCGAGCGCCCTCTCCACCCTGCCCGCCCTGCTGGCGCAGGCCTGGGCCCTGGACTGGACGCCGGCCGTCGAGCGGCTGAAGCTGGCCCGCAACCTCTACGTCCTGGGACGCGGCGTCGGCTTCGGCGTCGCCCAGGAGGCGGCCCTGAAGTTCAAGGAGACCTGCGGCCTGCACGCCGAGGCCTTCAGCGCCGCCGAGGTGCTGCACGGCCCCATGGCCCTGGTGAAGGAGGGCTTCCCCGTCCTGGTGTTCGCCCAGAACGACGAGAGCCGCGAGAGCGTCGACGCCATGGCCAAGGGCGTGGCCGAGCGCGGCGGCGACGTCCTGCTGGCCGGCGCCGGCGAAACGGGCGCCGGAGTCCTGCCGGCGCTCGCCGCCCACCCGGTGATCGAGCCGATCCTGATGATCCAGAGCTTCTACCGCATGGCCAATGCGCTTTCGGTGGCGCGCGGCTACGATCCCGACAGCCCGCCGCACCTCAACAAGGTCACAGAAACCGTCTGATGCAGTCCGTACTCGTTAATGGCCGCATCCTGACGCCGGAGGGCATCGTCGAGGGCAAGGCCCTGGCGATCGCCGACGGTCGGATCGTCGGCGTCGTCGACAACGCCGACCTGCCGGCCAGCGCGGCCCGCCGCGACCTGGACGGCGGCCTGCTGGTCCCCGGCTTCATCGACACCCAGGTCAATGGCGGCGGCGGGGTGCTGTTCAACGACTCCACCACGGTGGAGGCCATCGCCGCCATCGGCGCGGCCCACCGCGCCTACGGCACCACCGGCTTCCTGCCCACCCTGATCAGCGACGACCTGGCCGTGGTCGACGCGGCCCTGCGGGCTACCGAACAGGCCATCGAGGCCGGCGTGCCCGGCGTGCTGGGCGTCCACATCGAGGGTCCGTTCCTCAATGTGAAGCGCAAGGGCATCCACGATCCCAGCAAGTTCCGCGTGCTGGACGACGAGGCCGTGGCCCTGCTGAGCTCGCTGAAGCGCGGCAAGACCCTGGTCACCCTGGCGCCGGAGACCACCACGCCCGAAATGGTGGCGCGCCTGAGCGCCGCCGGGGTGATCGTCGCGGCCGGCCACACCAACGCCGCCTACGGAACCGTACGCAAGGCGCTGGACGCGGGCCTGAGCGGCTTCACCCACCTGTTCAACGCCATGTCGCCCCTGACCAGCCGAGAGCCCGGCGTGGTCGGCGCGGCGCTGGAGAGCCAGGCCGCCTGGTGCGGGATCATCGTCGACGGCCGCCATGTCGACCCCGTCACCCTGAAGATCGCCCTGCGCACACGGCCGCTGGACCGCTTCATGCTGGTGACCGACGCCATGCCCACCGTCGGCATGGCCGACAAGAGCTTCGACCTGCAGGGCCGCCACATCCGGGTGGTCGACGGCGTCTGCGTCGACGACGCCGGCACCCTGGCCGGCTCGGACCTGGACATGGTCGGGGCGGTGCGCAACGCCGTCTCGATGCTGGGCCTGCCCCTGGAGGACGCCGTGGCCATCGCCTCGGCCGCCCCGGCCGCCTTCCTGGGCCTCGCGGGCCAGCGTGGCGTCATCGCCGCCGGCCAGGCCGCCGACCTGGTGCTGCTGGACGACGACCTGAACGTCCGCGAGACCTGGATCGACGGGATCGCCAATACATAGTCGCTCATCCCGGCATTCGCCGGGATGAGCGGATAGTTTGATAAAAAGAAGGGCGCTGGTTCGCACCAGCGCCCTTTGCTCGTTCCGGGGAGGAAGAGACCTAGAACTTGTACTTCACGCCCAGATAGTACTGGCGACCGTAGTGCACGTACTCTTCCGAGCTCATGCGCGTGGAGTCGTCGACCTTGCTGTCTTCCTGGTCGGTCAGGTTGATCAGCTCCAGGGTGACCGTGAACTTGTTGAACGCGTAGCTGACCTGACCGTCGAGGTTGAAGGTCTTTTCCTTGATCCGCACGTCGTTGTTGTTGGTCGCCGAGGGGGCGACCTGGATCAGGTAGGCGTCGCGATACGAGCCCGAGATCCGCGCCTTGAAGCCTTCGTTCTCATAGTAGAGCGTGGCGTTGAAGGCGTCGGGCGACAGGTTGATCAGCGGCTGGGTGACATAGACGGCCGGAGCCGTCTGGGCGCGCGGGTTGCCGCCGTAGGTGGGCGACTTGATGATGTAGTCGATGTCGCTCTTGACGTGGGTGTAGTTCAGGATGCCGCCGAACTTGTCGAACGGCGCCGGCAGGAAGGTGAACGGGCGCTGGGCGCTCAGTTCGAAGCCCTGCAGCTTGCCGCCGGGGCTGTTGACGTTGGTGGTCACCGTGAACAGCGTGGCCGGGGTGTTGTTGTTGGTCAGCAGGCTGTTGGGCAGCCCCGTTTCGGACCAGGCCATGACCTCGGCGGTCTGCTGGATGTAGGACTTGATGTCCTTCTGGAAGAAGCCGGCCGACAGCAGGGTTTCCTTGTCCGGATACCATTCGAAGCTGAGGTCCAGGTTGTTGGCCAGCATCGGGTTCAGGTCGGGATTGCCGCGCGTCAGGGTCTGGGCGCTCTGGCTGATGGCGGTGTAGCCCGGCGACAGGTTCGGCAGCTGCGGACGCGTCATCACCTTGGCGGCGGCGAAGCGGACGAAGAAGTTCTCGAACGGCTGGGCCGAGATGTTCAGCGCCGGCAGGGTGTTGGTGTACTCGCGCGAGGTCGTCTGGATACCGTCGCGGGGCACGGTCTCGTTGATGTTGCCGAACGGCGTGGAGACCACCACCGGCGCGGTGCTGCCGATGTTGTAGTGGCCCAGGGCGTCCTGGACGGTCTTCACGTAGCGCACGCCGATGTTGCCGCGCACCGGGATGTTGAAGACGTCGTAGTCGAAGTCGCCCTGGATGTAGAGGGCGGTGTCCTTCTCGGTGATCTGACGCACCGCGCCCAGCTGGTTCAGGGTGCTCAGGCGGAAGTCGCCGTTGGCGTTGATGCAGTCGCAGTCGTAGCCGATGACCGACTTCAGCTTGTCGAGGTCAGGCGCGATCCACGAGGTGGGCACGCCGGCCGGCAGGTCCAGACCACGGCCGAAGCCGGTGATCAGGCGCGAGACGTCGGCGATGGTGACGCCGGCCGGCAGGGCGAAGCCGGCTTCAGCCGTGTAGGAGCCCGCGGCGCTGTTGGCCAGCTGGCGCGAGTACAGGCGCTTTTCCCACGAGGAGAAGCCGTACTTCTTGTAGTCGTAGCCGTAGCGCAGCTTGAAGCCGTCCAGGATCTCGTAGTCGACGTCGGCCCGGAAGGTCTTGAAGGTGTTGACCGCCTTGCTGGGACGCAGGCGCAGCAGCGAGGCGTCGCCCTTGTCGCTGGTGGGACGGTACTCGAAGCTGGCCGGGTTGGTCGGATCGAAGCCGTAGCTGAACGACGGCAGCTTGTCGTTGGCCGAGTAGTCGTAGCTGTAGCCGTCGGTGTCGTAGCGGTCGAACGAGAAGGTCGTCTGGACCGGGTTGTCCTGGATCGAGCGCGACTGGCCGTAGACAGCGTTGAAGTGGCCCCGCTCGCCGAACTTGGTGTCGTAGGTCAGGGTGAACTGGTTGAACTCGGTCTTCAGGTCGTCGTGGCGGTACTCGACCCGGGCGTCGACGTCGTCGAACGTGCCCTTGATCAGGTGGCCCTTCTGGTCGGCCTGGAAGTTGACCACGTCGGTCTGGGGCAGGCCCGCGCCGCTGCGGCTGAACGAGATGACTTCCAGATAGGTCTCGTCGCGGTTGTTGGTGAACTCGGCGACCAGGGCGTCCAGGGTCAGGGTCGAGTTCTCGGTCGGGCGCCATTGCAGCGAACCGGTCACGCCCAGGCGCTTCTGGTCATACTGCAGGCGGCCGTAGCGCGGGATACGCGGGTGCCACAGGTTGTTGGCGGTGCCGGCGGCCGCGGCGACGGTCGGCGAGGTGCCGCCCGTGACGGTGCCGATGGTGGTGCAGGCCGGCGAGGTGGCGGCGGTGGCGCCGCCGGTGGCCGCGCCCGGGGTCGACGGGTTGTAGGCCGCGCCGAAGCAGGGGAAGGCGGTCGAGCTGTTGAACGCCACGCTGGGGTTTTCCCAACGGCCGGTCGAGGAGCCTTCTTCCAGGGTCTTGCGCTCGGCATAGGCCACCGAGATCAGGGCCCCGATCTCACCGATGCCGGTGTCCCAGCGGTTGCTGGCCAGGAAGGTGAAGCGCGGGTCGTTCTTGCGCGACAGGTCGTTCCAGCCGACCTTGGCGCCCATGCTGAGCGCCGGGCCGCTGAAGTCGAACGGGCGCGAGGCCTGCAGGTCGATGATGGCGCCCAGCGAGCCTTCCTCGTTCATGGCCGAGGTCGACTTGCGCACGGTGACGCTGTTGAACAGCTCCGAGGCGAAGATCGAGAAGTCGAACTGACGGCCGCGGTTGGCGCCGCCCGAGCTGTCCTTGCCGCCGGTGGTGGCCAGGGCTTCCAGGCCGTTCAGGCGCACGACGCTGAAGTCGGGGCCCAGGCCGCGGACGGTGATGGTGCGGCCTTCGCCGCCGTCGCGGTCGATCGACACGCCCGGCACGCGCTGCAGCGACTCGGCCAGGTTCAGGTCGGGGAAATCGGCGATGTCCTGGGCCTTGATCACGTCGACCAGGTCGTTTTCGCGGCGCTTGATGTCCAGAGCGTTGGCGAGGCTGGCGCGGAAGCCGGTGACGACCACCTCTTCGACCGCCGAATCCTCGGTGGCGGGCGCCGTCTGGGCCGAAGCCGCGCCGGCCATGGCCAGCGCCATGAGCATCGCGCCGCTGGACGCTCCGAGCTTGAGCGCGCGGGTGCGCGCCTTAGAGACCTGAGACAATGGATCCTCCTCCCGTGACCACGTTTCTTTTGAACGATGCTTCCGCATCGCCCGGCCGAAGAGTGCGTACGCGCTTCACTTCCCGCGCGGCCGTTTCCTTGGCCGTCTATTCTGACACCGGTGTCACATCGGGGTGCGACGTTGTCCTGACACCGGTAGCAATCACAGCGGTATCAAATGAAACCGCCCTCCACAAGATGGCTGCAACAAGGCGGAGTGTAGCGGAGCCGAAATCGTGTCGTTTCGGTCACAATTGGGCGAAGCTTGTTCGCCCACGCGGTCCGCGCCCGGCCGCGTCCTCGCGGATCAGGCCTCGTCGATCCGGCGCTGGCTGACCTTGTTGAGGCCGTCGATGACGGCGCGACGCTGGTCGGGCGTCAGGTCGGTGGTGCGCAGCAGGCGCAGGGCGTTGATGTGGACGTCGATGGCGTCCCAGCGCCAGGTCCCCGCCTCGGCGCAGTTGTCCACCAGGGCGCAGAACGAGATCGCCGCCTGGTCCACGCACGAACCCGGCAGGAAGCCCGATACGTCGATGATACGCAGGGCCAGGGTGTAGAGGTCCTGATAGGCGGCGGACGCCCGCGTGGCGGCGGCCGACCGGCCGAAGCGGGCCTCGATCTCGGCCAGGGCGGCGTCCAGCACGGCCAGGGATTCGGCGCGCAGGGGCTCCATCGCCGCGTCGGCGGCTTCCAGGGCGTCCTTGGCCATCACGCCGCCGGCGGCCTTGACCAGCATCGACAGGCGGTTGGGGGCGCGGAACTTGCGGACGACGCTCATAGGATCACCTTCTGGGAGCCTTCCGGCTCCTGGACTTGCGCGCCGGGCGGGCGGATGGGCATGGGCGGGTCGTCGCGGCGGCGGCCCTTGCCGTTGGGTGGCGGGCCGTCGTTCTTGAACCGCCGGTCGGGACCCAGATAGGCGTCGCACTCGATGAACTGGCGTTCTTCCTTGGCCGCCCACAGGATGCGCTCCAGCAGCACCTTGGGCGAGATCGGCTTGGCGACCGTGAAGTTGGCGCCGCTGTCGCGGGCCTTGAACACCTGGGACGGCGGGGTGTGGCCCGAGACCAGGATCACCGGCAGGTAGCGGTTGGCCTCCAGCGCCCCGCGCCGCAGCCACTTGACCAGCTCGTAGCCGTCGATCGAGGCCATGTTGGTGGCGCTGATGATCAGGTCGAAGGTGTGTTCGCGCAGCAGGGCCTGGGCGGCCTTGGCGCTGTCGGCGCGGGTCAGGTTCTTGATGCCGAAGCCCAGCACGATCTGGGACAAAAGGTTCAGCGACGCGATGCTGTCGTCGACCAGCAGCACGGCCACCTTTTCGAGGTTTATACGGGTCGAGGCGTGCAGCGCTTCGGGCATCAAAGGATTTCCGAGCGAAGTGGCTGCCGGTTCGCGTGAAGGAAATGCGTCACGACAAAGCCCTAGAAGAAGTCGAGCTCGCCGGCCTCGGCCTTTTCAAACTGCTCGGCGTCGCGCAGGCGCACCACCAGGTCGGCCAGGCCCAGGCCTTCGAGCAGCGGCTCGATGGCCATGCTCCATTCGCCCGAGGCGTGCTGGCCGATGCGGGTCAGGACGTCCGACAGGCCGTGCAGGCGCTGGCTCAGCTCGTCCAGGGCCTGCAGGCGCGACAGGTTCTCCAGGGCCGCGCCGCCGCTGGCCAGGTCGCCGGCGATGTGCTCGCAGTCCCGGCAGATGGTGGCCGCCGCCGCCAGTTCCGCCGCCAGGCGACGCGAAAGCTCGCCCACCGGGAGTTGGCCCGGGATGGCGAAATCTTCGGTCGGCAAGGCAAGCGGCTGTGCGGTCATGAGCGTCAGAACAGATCCACGTCGCCGCTGGACGCGGCGGGCATCGGGGGAGGCGCGGGACGACGGACGTCCTGCGGGGCGTTGTCGACGGCCACCAGGCGCTGGCGGACCCGGCCGGAAGCCGGCCAGAACTCCACGCGGCGGGCCGAAAGTCCGCCCGTGCTGGACGAGACGATCGGAATGCCTTCGTCGCGCAGGAAGCGCTCGGCGAAGGCGGCGTTGCTGGCGCCGACGTCCGAAAGGCCGTCGAACAGCTTGCCGCCGCCGAAGATCTTGGCTTCCAGACGGTCGCGCCGGGCGCCCTTCTTCAGCAGCCCGTTGATCAGCAGTTCCATGGCGTAGGCGCCGTAGCGGACCGCGTCGCCGCCGTCCTTGCGGTCGCCCGCGTCGGGCAGCAGGAAGTGGTTCATGCCGCCGATGCCGGTGGTCGGATCGCGCAGGCACGCGGCGATGCACGAGCCCAGCACCGTGGTCATGACCACGTTGGGATCGGACGACACGTGGCTTTCGCCCTGGGTGACGTGGACCTTGATCGAGGGTCCGTCTTCGGAGTGCGCTTGGCCCATCATGTCAGTTGACCGAAGACCTGTTCGATCTTCTCCTTCAGGCCTTGGACGGTGAACGGCTTGACGCAGTAGTTGTTGACGCCGAACTGCACGGCGCGCTGGACCAGCTCGCGGTCGGCCCGGCCGGTCAGCATGACGAAGGCCGTCTGTCGGATCGGCGGGTGCGAGCGCACGGCGCGCAGCAGGGCCAGGCCGTCCATCTTCGGCATGTTGAAGTCCGAGATGACCAGGTTGGCCGGCTTGGCCAGGAGGTTCTTCAGAGCCTCCTCGCCGTCGGGCGCCTCGCGGATGTCCTTGAAGCCGATCTGCTGCAACGCGTTGCGGATCAGCGCCCGCATGGTCAGCTGGTCATCGACGACGAGAACGGAAATGGTGCTTGCTTGGGGCATGGGTTCATCGCCTCGCGGAGGCCAGATCGAGAATGGATTGGCCCATGGAGGACAGGGAAACCTGCTTCTCCACCGCGCCGAGTTCAAAAGCCGTTCGCGGCATGCCGTAGACGACGCAGCTGGCCTCGTCCTGACCCAGGGTCCGGGCGCCGGTCTTGCGCATGGTCAGAAGACCCTGCGCGCCGTCGCGGCCCATGCCGGTGAGGATGACGCCGACCGCCTTCTCGCCGACCGCCTGGGCCACCGAGTTGAACAGCACGTCGACCGAGGGCCGGTGTCCGCTGACGGGGTCGCCCTGGGTCAGGCGGCAGCGCAGCCCGGCCGAGCGAACCACTTCCAGGTGGGTGACCCCGCCCGGAGCGACATAGACCTTGCCCGGCTCCAGCAGGGCGCCGTCGACGGCCTCGGCCACCTTGGCGCCGCTGGCGCGGTCCAGGCGCGCGGCGAAGCTGGCGGTGAAGGTCGCCGGCATGTGCTGGGTGATCACCGTCGGTGGGCAGGTCTCGGGGAACTGCGTCAGGATCGACAGCAGCGCCTCGACCCCGCCGGTGGACGAGCCGATGGCCACCACGTCGCCCGAGGGCACGTAGTTCTGGCGGCGGGCCGTGGCGGGGGCGGCGTCGGCCTTGGTGCGCACCGAGGCGCGGGCCGCGGACTTGACCTTGTCGGCCACCTCGTTGAGCGCCTCGGCGGTGCCGGTGGCCGTGGTGGGCTTGCCCACGCAGTCCACCGCGCCCAGCTCCAGCGCGCGCAGGGTCATCTCGGCCCCGGCCTGGGTCAGGCTGGAGACCATGACCACCGGCATCGGCCGCAGGCGCATGATCTTCTCGAGGAACTCGATGCCGTTCATGTTCGGCATTTCGATGTCGAGGGTGACGACGTCGGGATTGAGGGCCTTGATCATGCCCCGGGCCTCGAACGGGTCGCCGGCGGCGCCGACCACCTCGATCTCGGGGTCACGGTTCAGAGCGGCCGTGATCAGGCTCCGCATGGTCGCGGAGTCGTCGACGACGAGGACGCGAATCTTGGCCATCAGCGACCCACCTTGCGATAGGCGGTCAGGCCGGCGCTTTCAAAAGCAGTAATGGAGGCACCCACGCGTTCGGAATGGCCGACATAGAGCTTGCCGCCCGGGGCGACCAGCGGCGCGAAGCGCTGCCAGACCCGCTCCTGGGTGGGCTCGTCGAAATAGATCACCACGTTGCGGCAGAAGATGGCGTCGAACGGACCCTTCATCGGCCAGCTGGGGCCGTTCAGGTTCAGTTCGCGGAACGCGACCATCTGGCGGGCGGCCTCGCAGACCCGGAAGCTGCGGCGGTCGTTGGGATCGCGTTCGAAATACTGGCTGCGCATGTTGGCGGGGATGCCTTCGAGGAGCTGCTCCTCGTAGACAGCCGCGCGGCCGGTGGCCAGCACGTTGGTGTCGATGTCGGTGCCCAGGATCCGGATGTCCAGATCGGCGGCGTTCGGCCACACCGACAGCACCGTGAAGGCCATCGAATAGGGTTCCTGGCCCGACGAGCTGGCCGCCGACCACAGGCGCAGGCGGCCGCCGGCGCGGACCTTGTCGGCCATGGGCTCCAGGATGTTGGCGCGCAGGTCGTCGAAGTGGTGCGGCTCGCGGAAGAACCGGGTGACGTTGGTCGTCAGGGCCCGCAGCATGTGCTGCTGCTCGTCGACATTGCCCTCCTGGGCCACGAACGAGCAGTACTCGCTGAAGGTCTTCAGGCCCAGGGTGCGCAGGCGCTTGGCCAGGCGCGAATAGACCAGCGTCGCCTTGCTGTCGGGCAGGCTGATGCCGGCCTGATCGTACAGCAGGGCGGCGATACGCTTGAAATCGGCCGTGGTGAAGGCGAACTCGCCGTCGACCAGGGCTTCGCGGGAAGAGGTGGAATGAGCGGTCATCTTAGGCGGCCAGGGCCTCGCGCTCGGGAAGCAGGCGATCCAGCGAGATCTCGCTGATCATCCGTCCTTCGATGGAAATGATGCCGCGCACGAAGTGGCGGACGTTCTCGCAGGCGATGTCCGGCGTCGGCTGGCACATCTCGTCGGTGATCGACAGGATGTCCGACACCGCGTCGACCAGCAGGCCCACGGTGCGGCTGTCGGCCTGGACCACGATAAATACGCTGCGCACGCCCGGCTCGGTGGTCTTCATGCCCAGGCGCGAGGCCAGGTCCATGATCGGCAGCACCGCGCCGCGCAGGTTGATCACGCCGCGCATGTAGCTGGGCGACTGCGGCAGGGTGGTGGCCGGCGACCAGCCGCGGATCTCGCGGACGGCCATGATGTCCACGCAGTATTCCTGCTCGCCGACCTGGAACGAGATCAGTTCCCGGGTCTCTTTGCTGGCGGTGGGTGTGGCTTCGGTCATCGGCTTATTCCGCGGCGATGAGGGTGGGATCGGCGGGGGCGGACGGGCCGCGGCGGCGCAGGTTGATCACCGCGTCGACGTCCAGGATCAGGGCCACGCGGCCGTCGCCCAGGATCGTCGCGGCGGCGACGCCTTCGACCTGCTGGTAGTTCTGTTCCAGCGACTTGATGACCACCTGGCGCTGGCCGTGGATGGCGTCGGCCACCAAAGCGGCGCGCGAGCCGTCCTCGCCCTCGACCAGCAGCACCACGCCGTCGCTCGGCGGGGCCGCGTGGTCGCGGTAGTTCAGGGTCAGGCCCACGTCGATCAGCGGCACGAAGCTGTCGCGCACGGCCAGGACCGAGCCGGTCGGACCCAGCGGGCGGATTTCCTCGCCCTTGGGACGCAGGCTCTCGACGATGCAGGCCAGCGGGATGACCAGGGTCTCGCCGGCGACGTCGACCACCATGCCGTCCAGGACAGCCAGGGTCAGCGGCAGGCTGAGGGTGAAGGTCGAGCCCAGGCCCGGACGCGAGGAGATCGAGATGCGGCCGCCCAGGGCCTGCACCGAACGCTTGACCACGTCCATGCCGACGCCGCGGCCCGACACGTCCGAGATCTTCTCGGCGGTCGAGAAGCCCGGCAGGAAGATCAGGTTGTCGATCTCTTCGTCGGTCAGCTGGACGTCCGGCGAGATCAGGCCCTTCTTGACGGCGATGCCGAAGACCCGCTCGCGGTTGATGCCCTTGCCGTCGTCCTGGACCTCGATGACGATCCGGCCGCTGCGGTGCAGGGCGGCCAGGCGCACGACGCCTTCCGGATTCTTGCCGGCCGCCTTGCGCTCCTCGGGGCTTTCCAGCCCGTGGTCGATGGCGTTGCGCAGCATGTGGGTGATCGGATCGGCCAGACGCTCGATGACCGTCTTGTCGACCTCGGTGTTCTCGCCGTCCATCACCAGGCGGGCCTGCTTGCCCGTCATGTTGGCGACTTCGCGGACCAGGCGCGGCATGCGCTGGAACACCGACTTCACCGGCTGGGCGCGGATGGCCATCACGCTGTCCTGGATCTGGCGCGTGAGCTGTTCCAGCTCGTCCAGGCCCATGGCCAGGTTGGAGGACGGGGCGATGCCGTATTCGCCGACGCGCTGCGCCAGCATGGCCTGATTGATCACCAGCTCGCCGACCAGGTCGATCAGGTGGTCGATGCGCTCGGGATCGACGCGGATCACCGACTGGCCGGGACCGGGCACGTCGATCTGGGCCGGCTTGGCGCCGCCGGAGGCCGGGGCGGGGGCGGCGGGGGCGTTGGCGGCGACCGGCGGCGCGGCCGGAACCGGCGCCGAAACGGGAGCCGGCGCGGGCGGGGCGATCTCGGCCACCGGAGCGACGGGGACCGGCGCTTCGACGGGGGTTTCGATGACGACCGGGGCGGCTTCGGCGACGATCTCCTCGACCACCGGCGGGGCGGCGGCCACGTCCATCAGCCCGGCCAGCACGTCGCCCACCGGCGCCTCGCCGCGGACGATTTCCAGCTCGCAGTCGCCGTCGACGAATTCGAAGACCTCGCGGATCGCCTCTTCGCCTTCCTCGGTCTCGACCCGGACGCTCCAGGTGACGTAGGCGGCTTCGGCGTCGAGGAATTCCAGGGTCGGCAGGGCGCTGTCGTCCAGGGTGGCCTGGATGGGCCCGAGGCGCGCGAGCTCGCGCAGCAGCAGGCCGGTCTCGTTGGCCTTGCGGTAGAGGTCCGACTTCGGACGGATCGCCACGGTCCAGACATTGCCGTCGAGCACGGCCGCGTCGGCGGCCTGGGCGTCCAGCGTGATGGTCATCGGCTGGAAGTCGAAGCCCAGGTCGTCGTCGTCCAGGGCGTCGTCGTCGCCGGCGATCACGATCGGGGCGGCGTCGACATACTGGGGCGTCTCGACCACAGGCGCGGCGGCGACCGGAGCCGGCGCGGCGTTGGGATCGGTGGCGATCTTCAGCTCGGCGGCCATGGCGGCCGAGGCGTCCATGTCGACCACGCCCAGGCCGCGGGCGGCGCTGACATGGTCGGCCAGCACGTCCGAGGCGCGCAGCAGCAGGGCGGTCAGGTCATGACTGCCGGGGATCTCGTTGGACCGCAGCGCGTCGAGAAGCGTCTCGAACACGTGGGCGAAGCGCACCAGCGGCTCCAGGCCGAACGCGCCCGCGCCGCCCTTGATCGAGTGCACGGCCCGGAAGACGGCGTTGACGGTGTCGCCGTCGTCGTTGCCGTCCTGCATGGCCAAGAGCCCGCCTTCAAGATCCGCGAGCAGTTCCTCGCATTCCTGAAAGAAGGTGACCTTGATGGCCTCTAGCTCGTCCATTCCCCGACTTCCTAAAAAGCGTCTCAGTAGTACCTAGAACACTCGGACGATCAGGCCGCGACGCGGCGGATCGCCTCAACGAGCTTCTCGGGGTTGAACGGCTTGACGATCCAGCCGGTCGCGCCGGCTTCGCGAGCCCGCTGCTTCTTGCTGGGGTCGCTTTCCGTGGTCAGCACCAGGATCGGGATGGCGCGATAGTCGTCGTCGACCCGCACCGCCTCGATGAAGCCGAAGCCGTCCAGCTTGGGCATGTTGATGTCGGTGATGATCACGTCGGGGCGATGGGCGGAGAGGACCTCCAGACCATGCTCGCCGTCGACGGCTTCGACGACGTTGAACCCGGCGCCGGCGAGGGCCATGCGCAGCATGTCCCGCATCGTACGCGAGTCATCGACCGTGAGGACAGTACGCGTCACGATGCAGCTCCTTGCAGTTCGGTCTGGAGAAGAGCCCCTTCGGCCCCAAACAGACGGATGGTTTCCACGAACGCCTCGGAAGGCGCGGTGATCGAAAAGGGTTTGCCGTCTTCGGCCCAGGCCTTCTTGGCGGCGAGCAGAACCTGGAGGCACAGACCGCCGAGGCGGCGCACCTGGTCGGCATGGACTTCGATGTCCTGGCCGCGGCGCTCGACGAAGGCCTGCTTGAGCGGACCCGAAGCCTTCAGATCAAGGGTTTCGGGCAGGGCGATCGCTGTCGACATCAAAACTCCTCCCAGCCGTCGCTGGCGGGGGCGGCCGCGGTCGCCGCACCGCCGCGTCCGGGACGGGCGAAGGCGTTGAGACGGGCGCGCTGTTCAGCCACCGGATTGGCGGCGGGGGCGTGGTGGGCGGCGTCGGCGACCTGGGGACGCTCGAACGAGGCCCGGCCGCTGCCGACGTTGAAGCGACCGATCAGGCGCACCAGCTCGCCCGTCTCGCCCTTCAGCGAGTGGGTGGCGGCGGTCGACTGCTCGACCATGGCGGCGTTCTGCTGGGTCACCTGGTCCATCTGGTTGACGGCGGTGTTCACTTCGTTGAGGCCGGTCGCCTGTTCGGCGGCCGAGGCGGCGATCTCGGTGACCAGGGCGTCGATCTCGCCGACCTTGCTGACGATCCGCTGCAGGGCCTCGCCGGTCTGGCCGACCAGGCTGACGCCTTGGCTGACCTGCTGGGTCGAGGAGGAGATCAGCGTCTTGATCTCCTTGGCGGCTTCGGCCGAGCGCTGGGCCAGGGCCCGGACTTCCTGGGCCACGACCGCGAAGCCTCGGCCGGCGTCACCGGCGCGAGCCGCTTCGACGCCCGCGTTCAGGGCCAGCAGGTTGGTCTGGAAGGCGATCTCGTCGATCACGCCGATGATCTGGTTGATCTGCTTGGACGAGTCCTCGATGGCGCCCATGGCCGTGACGGCCTCGTGGACCACCTGACCCGAATGGGTGGCTTCGCCGCGGGTGCTGGAAACCACTTCCGAGGCCTGCTTGGCGCCCGAGGCGGTGCGGCGGACCGTGGCGGTCAGCTCGTCCAGGGCGGCGGCGGTTTCCTCGAGGCTGGCGGCCTGCTGCTCGGTGCGGCGCGACAGGTCGTCCGAAGCGTGGGCGATTTCGTCGGCGCCGGTGCGCAGGCCGTCCGTCGAGGCCGCGATGACCTTGATGGTTTCCTGCAGCTGGGTGATGGCGGCGTTGAAGTCGTCCTTCAACTTGCGGTAGTCGCCCGGGAAGTCGGCCTGGACGCGGAACGTCAGGTCGCCCTTGGCCAGGTGCTCCAGCGCGTCGGCCAGCGACGACACCACCAGGGCGTTCTCGCGGGCGGCGGCGGCGGCGGTCTCTTCCTTGGCGCGACGCTCGTCGGCGGTCAGGGCGGCCGACTTCTCCTGCTCGGCGCGCATCTGCTCCAGATGGATCTGGTTGTCGCGGAAGACCTTCAGCGAGCGGACGATGGCGCCCAGCTCGTCGCCGCGGGTCATCTTCTCCAGGTCGATCGTGTTGTCGCCCTTCGACAGCTTCTCGGTGGCGCCGGCGATGTCGCCGATCGACTTGCGGGTGGTCATCACGGTCAGGAAGGCCAGGGCGCCGACGGCCAGCAGGGTGATCACCGACAGGGCGATCGTGGCGCTCATGGCGGCGGCGGCCTCGGCCTTCTTCTTGGCGGTCTCGGTGGCGATGCGCTTGTTGGCGGCGGCGACGACCTGGTCCAGCTGGCCGGTCATCTTGGCGTATTGCTCTTCGAAGGGCGCGATGAAGCCGACGGCCATGCCGAAGTCGACGCCGATCATGCCGCTGACCGTGTCGATGGCGCTGTGGCACTCGTCGAGCGACTTGATCAGCTCGGCGATCTTGCCTTGCTCGTCCTTGGGCAGCTTGCCCTTCAGGGCGGTCAGGTCCTTCTTGACCGCGTCGGTCTCGGCCAGAACGGCGGCCATGCGCGCGTCGTTCTTCTCGAGTTCGATGTTGCCGGCCTTGTGGGTCAGCACGGTGTAGAGTTCGCCGTTGATGTTGGAGATGCGCTTGGAGAGCGCCTGGATCTCCATGTTCTCGCGCATGTCGGTTTCGACGACCTGCTGCAGCGCCGCCGACTGGCTCTTCTGCACGACGATGGCCCCCCCGGCCATCAGCGCCAGCATGAGCAGTGCGAAGGCCGGCGCGAAGCCGATTTTGATGATCAATGGCAGATCGACGAGCCGGAAGCGCTTCATCGGAGTTGTCCCCTCTTGCGGCGGTCCGTGCGCACGGATCACCAACGTTCAAGGGGGATCATCACGGTATATTCCTAACAGTTCCTGACTTTGGTTAAGAGGAATTGACGGCGCCGTTGTCGCACCCCCCGGGCAACTCCCTAACGGCCCCGCCGCACGGGCTTTTCAAGGCCCTCCCGCACGCCGTCGCACGCGCCCTCGCGCACGAGTCTTATAGAGACGGAAAAGACTCTGGTTTCAGGTGAAACTTAAGTCGTGACCGAATAGACGTGGTTACCGATCAGTAAAGATCAACTTTCTTACGGTGACTCAGGATATTTTAACTCGCCTATGAAAAAAAGCTCAGGCGTCCAGACGGCGCGACCGTCCAAAGGGCGAGACAACACTACTAGGAGCAGCGGGATGAAATATCCGATCGCTATTGCCGCGGGAATCGCTGGCAGCTTTTTCGTCGCTCAGGCCGCTTCGGCCGCCGGCGGCTTCGAAGACCAAATGGGCCGCTGCCTGCAGCAGTTCGCCAACACCCGCGACGCCGCTCAAGTGATGCTGGAATGCACCGCTGACGCCGGCAAGCTCACGGAATGCAAGGTCGTGGACAACAGCGCCGCGGGCAAGGGTTTCGACAAGGCCGCCATGTGCATCGCTGAAAAGCTGCCGATGGGCGCCAAGACCGGCACCGTGAAGGTTCCGTTCCGCTTCCCGGGCGGCGCGTAAGACTTAAAAGCTTCCCCGGGCTTTCACCGGGGGATCTTAATACGCCTCCGCTGGCTCCGTCGGGGCATCCTTACAGGGGATGCCCCGGCTAGAGCCGGCGGGGGCGTTTTGCGTTTCGGGCCTATTCGCGCTATTTGCGGCCCCGCCGCGAAAAACGACCGCCCCATCTGGGCCGTCGCGCACAAGCCGCCTCACGAGGCCGGCCAGCGTCTCCCAAGCCATCCCCGGCCACAGGTCCGGGACACTCGGAGCGCTATCCCATGCCAAATCCCATCGTCATCGTCGGCGCCGGTCTCGGCGGCCTGATGCTCGCCCGCATCCTGCACCTGCACGGCGTGCCGGCCACGATCCTCGAGGCCGAGGCCTCGGCGGACGCCCGCGCCCAGGGCGGCCTGCTCGACATCCACGCCCATAACGGCCAGCCGGCTCTGAAGGCGGCCGGGCTGTTCGACGCCTTCCTGAATCTCGTCCGGCCCGCCGAGGACGCCAAGCGCATAGTCGACAAGGACGGCGTGGTGCTTTTCGACCACCCCGGCGGCCACGGCGCCGAGCGGCCCGAGGTCGACCGGGGCGAACTGCGCAATCTGCTGATCTCGTCCCTGCCCGCTGGAACCATCGCCTGGGGCCGCAAGGTCGCCTCGGTCGCGGCGCTGGGCGGCGGACGCCACCAGGTGATCTTCGCCGACGGTTCGACCGCGACCACCGACCTGCTGGTCGGGGCGGACGGCGCTTGGTCGCGGGTGCGCCCCCTGCTGTCGGACGCCCGGCCCGCCTATACCGGCACGACCTTCGTCGAGACCGTGCTCTTCGACGGCGACAGGCGTCACCCGGCCAGCGCCCGGGCCATCGGCAGCGGCACCCTGATGGCCGTCGCCCCGGGCCAGGGGATCCTCGCCCACCGCCACGCCGACGGCACGCTCCACACCTATGCGGCTCTCAACAGGCCCGAGACCTGGTTCGACCTTTCCGATCCGCGCGCGGGCCTGGCGCGGATCGCCCGGGAGTTCGACCGCTGGGCCCCGCCCCTCACCGCCCTGGTCTCGCAGAGCGACACCGATCCGGTGCTGCGGCCGATCCATGCCCTGCCCGTGGACCACCGCTGGGACCGGATCCCGGGCGTGACCCTGCTGGGCGACGCCGCCCACCTGATGTCGCCCTTCGCCGGCGAAGGCGCGAATCTGGCCCTGTACGACGGCGCACGGCTGGCCCAGGCCATCCTCGCCTCGCGGGGCGACCTGGAAGCCGCCCTCGCCGCCTACGAAGCCGACCTCTTCCCCCGCAGCGCCCGCGTCGCCGCCGAGACGGCCCGGAACCTGGACCGCTTCTTCGACGACACCGCGCCCTACGGGGTGGTGGAGCTGTTCGGGGGACATGCTCTCACGGCAGAGCGCTAACGGGTTCGCAGGGCGATCGATGTGAGTGCGTGTCCCCAAAGTCGTCCGCTGAGGCGCCGTGACCGAAGGTGGGGACACGCACTCACCCCATGGCCGTAGATCAGCCCACTGCACTGCCGTGAGAGCATGTCCCCCGAGTCTCCAACGCAAAACGCGCCCGCCTTGGGGCGGACGCGTTCGCGAAATCGGCGGTGTGGTCGGAGCTAGAACTCTTGCCAGCCCTCGTCCACCGCCACGGCCGTGTTGCCGGAAGCGCGGCGCAGGGGGGCCGAGGAGCCCGGGCGCGACATCTGGGGACGCGGCGCCGGCGGCGCGGCGGACGGGCGGCCGACCGAGACGGCCGGCGCCAGCGGCGGGGCCGAACGGCCCGAGCCCGACAGGGTGAAGCCGCCCAGCAGGCGCCCCAGCTCCGCCGACTGGCCCTTCAGCGAATGGGTGGCGGCCGTGGTCTGCTCGACCATGGCGGCGTTCTGCTGGGTGACCTGGTCCATCTGGTTCACGGCGATATTGACCTGGTGCAGGCCGGTCGACTGCTCCTGGGCCGACGAGGCGATGCCCGTGACCAGGTCGTCGATCTCGGCCACCTTGCCGACGATGCCGCGCAGGGCCTCGCCGGTCTGGCCCACCAGGCTGACGCCGGCCTCGACCTGGCGGGTCGAGGTCGAGATCAGGTTCTCGATCTCCTTGCCGGCCTCGGCCGAACGCTGGGCGAGAGCCCGCACCTCTTGGGCGACCACCGCGAAGCCCTTGCCGGCGTCACCGGCCCGGGCGGCCTCGACCCCGGCGTTCAGGGCCAGGAGGTTGGTCTGGAAGGCGATCTCGTCGATCACGCCCAGGATCTTGCCGATCTCGCGCGACGAGGTCTCGATCTGGCCCATGGCGGCGACGGCGTCGGCGACCACGGCGCCCGACTTCTCGGCGTCGGTCTTGGCCTCGGCGATCACCGACGAAGCCTGCTTGGCGCCATTGGCCGTGGTGCGCACGGTGGCGGTGATCTGGTCGAGGGCGGCGGCGGTCTGCTCCAGCGAAGCGGCCTGCTGCTCGGTGCGGCGCGACAGGTCGTCGGCGGCCAGGCCGATCTCGTCGGCGCCCAGGCGGATGCCCTCGGTGGCGCCGGCCACCTGGCCCATGGCCTCTTCCAGCATGCGCAGGGCGTTGTTGAAGTCCGACTGCAGGGCCTTGAAGTCCTGGGCCACGTCGCCGTTCAGGCGGGCGGTCAGGTCGCCGCGCGCCACGCGGGCCAGCGCCTCGCCCAGGGCGGCAACGATGGCGCCCTGGCTGGCGGCGTCGCGCTTGCGTTGCTCTTCCAGCGCCGCGCGCTCGGCCTCGATGGCGTCCAAATAGGTGGAGATGGCGATGTCCATGTCCAGCAGCAGGGCCTTGGTCAGGGCCGAGACGGCCGCGCCGGCGCTCTCGCCGCCGTCGCCCTTGCCGAACATGCCCTTGGGCCACTGGTCCTTGACCACCGCGCGCATCAGCTTGTCGGCGATCAGGGCGTAGCCGCCGATGTACCACTGCGGCTCCAGGCCGATGCGGGCGTGGACCTGGCCGACCGTGCGGACCGCCGTGCCGTAGTCGTCGCCGAACTCGGCCTTGACGATGTTGCGCCAGTGGCCCTGCTGGCGGGCGCTGGCGGCGTTGATCTGGCGGTCGTCGCTGAAAAAGGCCCGCGTCTTCGCATTGGCGCGGACCTTGCCGTAGAAGCTGTCCAGAGCGCCCGCGATCTCGCGGTCGATCACCGGCGCCACCGAACGCAACGCCTTGCGGGCGTCGTGGTCCATCTCCATGAAGGCCAGGCGTTCGTTAAGCGACGGATCACGGCTCATGACGGATTCCCTTACAGAGTAGGGGTCTCTATCGAGCCGACATGGTTAACAGATTGAGTAAGGTCGGGCGCGATCCGCGCGACAAAGCGCCACGTAGGGGCAGAAGAAGCCCTCTCCCAGAGGGAGAGGGAGGGGCCCGCCGCGAAGCGGTGGGAGGGTGAGGGGTTAGGGACGTTTGACGGCGTGCCGGCGCTCCGTCTGACGCCGTAACCCCTCACCCCGGCCCTCTCCCTCTGGGAGAGGGAGAAGCAAGCCCTACCCGCCCCGCTTCAGCGTCTCCCGCGCGATGACCAGCTGTTGGATCTGGCTCGTCCCCTCGTAGATCCGGAAGATCCGCACGTCGCGGTACAGGCGCTCGATGCCGTAGTCGGAGACGTACCCCGCCCCGCCGAAGATCTGCACCGCGCGGTCGGCCACCCGGCCCACCATCTCCGAGCCGAACAGCTTGGCGGCCGCCGCCTCCAGGGTGACGTTGTCGCCGGCGTCGCGCTTGCGGGCCGTTTCAAGAACAAGAGCCCGGGCCGCCAGGGCCTCGGTCTTGCTGTCGGCGATCATCGCCTGGATCAGCTGGAAGCTGGCGATGGGCTGGCCGAACTGCTTGCGCTCGCTGGCATAGGCCACGCAGTCGGCGAGCAATCGCTCGGCCACGCCCACGCAGACCCCGGCGATGTGCAGCCGGCCCCGGTCCAGCACCTGCATGGCCACCTTGAAGCCCTCGCCCTCCTCGCCCAGGCGGTTCCAGGCCGGCACGCGGACATTGTCGAAGGTGACGTCGTGGATGTGGGCGCCCTGCTGGCCCATCTTCTTCTCGGGCTTGGACACCTCCAGCCCCGGCAGGTCGCGCGGCACCAGGAAAGCCGAGACGCCCGAGCCGCCCTTGGCGTCCGGGTTGGTGCGGGCCATCACGGTGAACAGCGAGGCCTTGCCGGCGTTGGTGATGAACCGCTTGCCCCCGTTCAGCACATAGTCGTCGCCGTCGCGGGTGGCGCGGGTCTGGACGGCGGCGCTGTCGGAGCCGGCCTCCGGCTCGGTCAGGGCGAAGCTGGTGACGATCTCGCCCGAGGCGATGCCGGGCAGCCACTTGGCCTTCTGGTCGTCGGTGCCGTACATCACCAGCCCCTGGCTGCCGATGCCGACATTGGTGCCGAACACCGAGCGGAAGGCCGGCGAGGCGCGGCCCAGCTCGATGCCGACCAGGCACTCTTCTTCCATGTTCAGGCCCAGGCCCCCGAACTCTTCCGGGATCGACAGGCCGAACAGGCCCAGGCCCTTCATCTCCTCGATGACCTCGGCGGGCACCGCGTCGTCCTCGGCGACCTTGGCCTCGATCGGCCGCAGCCGCTCGGCGACGAACCGGCGGACCGTGTCGATCAGCTGCTCGCGGGTCTCGAGGTCCAGGGCCATGGCGTTCCTTCCGCTTCAAACGTTTGTTTTGAGGCAGACTGTAGCGATGGCGTGGGGGAATGGAAGAGCGGTTGGCGGAGGCGCGCTTCCCTCCCCTTTATGGGGAGGGGGGACCAGCGAAGCTGGTGGGTGGGGCCTCCGGCGCCCATGGCTTGAGTCAGCAAGCCCCACCCGACCCCTTCGGGGCCACCCTCCCCACAAGGGGGAGGGAAATCTGGATTAGGCCCGCGCCAGCAGGCTCTTCCTCATGCCGTAGGCCACATAGACCACCGCCCCGATCAGGTGCGCGTACAGGAAATAGAGCTGGGTCTTCTGCGGCAGGCTGTAGAACAGATAGAGGCACCCCAGGATCGCCCCCGGCGCCACCACCTGCCACAGCGGGGTGGAGAACAGGCGCGGACGGTTGGGCTCGCGACGGCGCAGGATGATCACCGCCGCGCCTACGGCGATGAAGGCCCACAGGGTGCCGGCGTTGGCGAGTTCGGCGATGTCCTTCAGCGACAGCAGGCCCGACAGCACCGCCGACAGGACGCCGGTCAGCAGGGTCATCAGCACGGGCGTGCCGGTCTTGGGGTTCACGCGCGACAGGGCCTGGGGCAGCAGGCCGTCGCGAGCCATGACGAAGAAGATGCGGCTCTGGCCGTACATGAAGGCCAGGATCACGGTGGGCAGGGCGATCACGGCGGCCAGGGCCACCAGCGAGGCCATCTTCGGATGCCGCAGGGTCTCCAGGATGAAGACCAGCGGGGCCTCGCTCCTGGAGAACACCTCGGCCCGCGAGGCGCCGATGGCGACGGCGGCCACCACCATGTAGATCAGGGTGCAGGCCAGCATCGAGCCGACGATGCCGATGGTCAGGTCGCGCTTGGGGTTCTTGGTCTCCTCGGCGGCGGTCGACACCGCGTCGAAGCCGTAGAAGGCGAAGAAGATCAGGCTGGCCGCCGCCATCACCCCCACCTTCACCCCGTCGGGACCCGGCGTCGCGGCGAAACCCTGCGGCATGAACGGGGTGAAGTGGCCGGCGTCGAAGGCCGGCAGGCACAGGGCCACGAACACGACCAGGGCGGCGATCTTGATCACCACCAGCACCATGTTGACCGTGGCGCTCTCCTTGGTGCCCAGGGCCAGCAGGCCCGCCACGGCCATCGAGATGATCACGGCCGGCAGGTTGATCAGGCCGCGCGTGCCGTCGGCCAGCACCACGTGGGGTCCGGCCAGCAGGAACTCGGGAAAGCCGGCCATGCGGAAGAGACCCGCCGCGTGGGCCGACCAGCCCACCGCCACGGCGGCGCAGACCAGGGTGTATTCCAGGATCAGGCTCCAGCCCACGAACCAGGCGAACGGCTCGCCGGCCGCCACATAGGTGTAGGTGTAGGCGCTGCCCGAGGCCGGGATCATGGTCGACAGCTCGGCGTAGCACAGCGCCGCGCAGGCGCAGACCGCGCCGGCGATCAGGAACGACAGCATCACGCCCGGCCCGGCCAGACCCGCCCCGACGCCGGTCAGGGTGTAGATGCCCGTGCCGACGATGGCCCCCACGCCCAGGGCGATCAGGTGATACCAGCTCAGGGTCTTCTTCAGGGCGTGCGCGCCCTCGCCGCCGGCGGTGTCGATGGCCTTGCGGCGCGTCCAGATGGTCACGTGTCTTCTCCCGACTCTTGGGGCGGACCTTGGGGCAGCGGAGGGACGTAGCCAAGGGGGAGATTATCCTCCGCCGACGACGTTTCCTGACAAGTCCGTGCAGCCAGCGTCGCTGCTCGCTCATGAAACGTCCTTCTCCCCTTGCGGGAGAAGGTGGCCTGCGTAGCAGGTCGGATGAGGGGTCGATAAACAGGACCGCCGCAACAGACGAAACGACCGGACGCGGCTTTGACGTCTGAGAGACCCCTCATCCGTCAGCTTCGCTGACACCTTCTCCCGCAAGGGGAGAAGGAGAGCTGAAACCTCAGATCACCGCGTCGAACGCCGCCCAGTTGGGGATCTCGACGCCCGCCTTCTTTCCCCGGTTGGCGATGCGCGTGTAGAGCGCCTTCACGCAGCGGCTGCCGGTGGTCTCGAACAGGAACGGGAAGATGCCGTGAACGAAGCAGGCGAGCCCCCCCAGCAGCATGGGGCCGGCGAAGCTCCAGGCCACGCCCATGTGCTCCACATAGGTCTCGTCGACGGTGCGCGGGTGGCGGGTGAAGGCGTCGAGCATGGCGGTCCCCCTGGAGATGATCGTTCCAGGATCGCCGCGTTCGGCGAGAATGACATGGTCGAAATCGCGGCCTCATGGCATTCAGGGAGAATTCCATTCTCCACACAGGCCCTCTCAGAGAATGATCCCGCTGGACCAGATCGACCGCCGCCTGCTGGCTCTCCTGCAGCAGGACGCCACCACCCCCATCGCCGAGCTGGCCGAGCGGGTGGGGCTGTCCCAGACCCCGTGCTGGAAGCGGATCAAGCGGCTGCAGGACGCGGGCGTGATCACCGCCCGCGTGGCCCTGATCGACCGCGAGGCCCTGGACCTGTCGCTGACCGTGTTCGTGGCCGTGAAGACCGGCCGCCACGACGAAGCGTGGCTGGAGCAGTTCGCGGCCGGCGCCAAGGCCCTGCCCGAGGTGGTGGAGTTCTACCGGATGAGCGGCGACGTCGACTATCTGCTGAAGGTGGTGGTCCGCGACATCGCCGCCTACGACCGCTTCTACAAGCGCCTGATCGCCACCGCCCCGCTCAACGACGTGTCGTCCAGCTTCGCCATGGAGCAGATCAAGTTCACGACGGCGCTGCCGATTACGTAGCGAAGTTATCCACAGGGCTAACCTCCCTTCCCCCTTGATGGGGGAAGGGTCGGGGATGGGGGTGATCCGCTGAGCCGGCGACAGCGTGGCGTCAACCGCCGCATCACCCCCACCCCTGCCCCTCCCCCATCGAGGGGGAGGGGTTAGTCACGTCTATCCCCGCTCCCGCCGAGACAGACTTCAGTCGATTCAACTTCTTGCGGGAAAACGCACGTTTCTTATCAGCGGCCTCCGAAACGGCCGCACACTCTTGGCATGACCCAAGCCCTCGCCCTCCCCGCCCTCACCCCTGCCTCCCGCTGGAGCCAGGCCCTGCAAACCAAGCTCATGGCCGCCATCGACGCGCTCTGGGCGATCCTGGAGCACAGCCTCGATCCCGCCGAGATCAAGCAGGTCCGCGACCGGGCCAAAGCCATCGGCGAACTAGCCGCCATGGCCCGCAAGGTGGCGCAGGTCGTGCCCCCACCGCGTCCGGCCAAGGCCAGCGCGCAAGACGGGGACACACACGCGCGGCAAGACCTCGCCGAACCTGTCGAAGACCTCGAAGCGCGTGTGTGTCCCCCACTTCGGCCGCAAGCTGCCCAGGCCGAGCACGCCCGCCGGGCGCTGGAGAAGCTGAAGGGCGGCCGGCGCGGACGGCTCTGAGGCCTCGTCCCGCCCTCATGGATCTGGGGTCGAAATATCCGAGATCAAGAATTGGCGGCCGGGCTTTTATGCGCAGTCTGGGAAGCCCTCGATCACGCCTGAAGGGCCACCCCGATGACCGCCGCCGCCACGCCATTCGCCCAGACGTTCTTCCACGGGACCAAGGCCGACCTGAAGGGCCACGACCTGATCGTTCCCGGCCACGCCTCCAACTTCGGCCGCCGCCAAGCCGCCGCCTTCGTCTATGCGGCCGCCACCCTGGACGCGGCCGTCTGGGGCGCCGAGCTGGCCGCGGGCGAGGGGCCGGGCCGCATCTATCTGGTCGAGGCCACGGGCCCGCTGGAGGACGATCCCAACCTGACCGACCAGAAGTTCCCCGGCAATCCAACCCGCTCGTACCGCACGCGCGAGCCGCTGCGCATCCTGGGCGAGGTCACCGGCTGGCGGGGCCACGCGCCCGAGCAGATCCAGGCGATGCGCGACGGTCTCGCCGACCTGGCGCGGCGCGGGGTCGAGGCGATCGAGGACTGAAAGTTTCAAACGGGCAAGCTCAACCGGGGTGCGCCCATACGCCTCATAAGCCTCAGCTTCCGATTTCGCTAAGTTATTAGCGGTAACATGTCGGAGCATCATGTTCTCGGTCCTGAATTGCATCGCCGCCGACCATGACCTCCGTCTGGTCCTCCTGGCCGCCCTGGCCTGCGCCGGGGCGTGCGTCGGCGCGTTCGGCTGCCATGCGCGGGCCCTGCGGGCGACCGACAGCAGCGTCCAGTGGCTGTGGATCGGCCTGACCGGCGTGGTGGCCGGGGCGGGCGTCTGGGCCACCCACTTCATCGCCATGCTGGCCTATGAGCCCAGCCTGCCCATCGCCTACGAGCCGGCGGTGACCACCGTCTCGCTACTGATGGCGGTGCTGGGCATGTGCGCCGGCTTCGCCCTGCCCGTGGCCTTCGCCAACCGCCGGGGCGCGATCGCCGGCGGCGTGGTCACGGGCCTGACCATCGGGGCCATGCACTTCACCGGCATCGCCGCCATCCGCACCCAGGCCCATGTGGAGTGGAACCAGGCCTATGTGCTCGCCTCTCTGCTGATCGGCATGGTCGGCGCCTCGGCGGCCTTCCTGGCGCGACTGCACATTCCCGGACACCGGGGCCGGCTGGTGGCCAAGGCCTTCCTGCTGCTGGCCATCGTGGGCCTGCACTTCACGGCCATGACGGCGGTGACCCTGGTCCCCGACCCGGCCGCTCCCCTGCCCGCCGAGCTCCTGAGCCGCGACGCCATGGCCGCCGCCACCGTGGTGCTGGCCCTGCTGGTGCTGGCCACCGCCGGCGCCCTGGTGGGGATGGAGCGGCTGGGCCGGCAGTCGACCCTCAGCGGCCTGCGCCGGGCGCTGGACGCGGTCTCCTCGGGCCTGGCCTTCTACGACGCCGAGGGGCGCTTGCTGTCCTGGAACCGGGGCTATGCGGCCCTGGCCGGCGAGGCGGGCCTCACGCTTCAGCGCGGCATGGCCCGCGACGCCATGTCCGACGCGGTCTTCGCGGCCGGCTGGCGAGGCCAGGCGCCCGACGGCGTGCTGGACGAGGGCGACGATCCGGCCCTGCGCCTGCGCGGCCACGACGTCGACATCCGCCTGCCCGACGGCCGCTGGCTGCATCACGACCTGTTCGACACCGCCGACGGCGGCCACGTCTCGGTGGTGGCCGACATCACCGCCCGCCAGGAGACCGCCCGGGCCCTGGCCGAGGCCCGCGACAGCGCCCTGGCCGCCAGCCAGGCCAAGAGCCGCTTCCTGGCCAATATCAGCCACGAGATCCGCACCCCGCTGAACGGGGTGCTGGGCATCGCCGAGGCCCTGGCCCTGACCGAGCTTTCGCCCCGCCAGCGCGACATGCTGGGGGTGATCCGCTCCTCCGGCGAGCTGCTGGACGGGCTGATGGGCGACCTGCTGGACCTGGCTCGCGCCGAGGCCGGGGCCGTGGAGCTGCGCCCCGAGGCCGTCGACCTGGCGGGCCTGGTCCACGCCGCCCACGACCTGTTCGCCGCCCGCGCCGACCAGAAGGGCCTTGCCTTCCGCGTCGAGATTGCCCCGGACCTGGGCGCGGCCCTGTGCGACCCGCTGCGCCTGCGCCAGGTGCTGGGCAATCTGGTCAGCAACGCGGTGAAGTTCACCGACGCGGGCGAGGTCACGATCCTGGCCGACCGGGCGGGCCAGCGGGTGACGTTCTCGGTGCGCGACACCGGCGAGGGCTTCGACGAGGCGACCAAGGCCGTGCTGTTCGGCCGCTTCCAGCAGGCCGACAACAGCTCCACCCGCCGCCACGGCGGCGCGGGCCTGGGCCTGGCGATCTGCCGCGAGCTGGTGACCCTGATGGGCGGGACGCTGGACTGCGTCAGCACGCCGGGCGCGGGCTCGACCTTCACCCTGGATCTGGACCTGCCCGCCCTGGCGACGGCGCCCTCCGAGGCCCTGGCCGACGACGCCGAGGTCGCGCGCCCGGAGCGTCCGTTCCGGGTGCTGGTGGTCGACGACAACGCGGTCAACCGCCGGGTCCTGGGCCTGATCCTCGACGCCGCCGGCCTGGAGCACGCCGAGGCCGAGGACGGCTCGGAGGGGGTGGAGGCCGCCGTGGCCGGCGAGTTCGACGCCATCCTCATGGACATCCAGATGCCGGTCATGGACGGGCTGGAGGCCATCCGCCGCATCCGCGCCTGGGAAGACGGCCAGGGCCGCGCCCGCACCCCGATCTACATCGTCACCGCCAACGGCCCCCAGGGCGAGGCGGGCGCGTCCGTCGGCGCCGACGGTTTGCTGCACAAGCCGGTGTCCCCGGCCCAGCTGCTGGGCGCGCTGGGGCCGCATCTGGGGGCCTGGGCGGCTTAGTCTTCGCCTTTCCCTCCCCCTCGTGGGGAGGGTGGCCCTGGCAACGCCAGGTTCGGGTGGGGGCTGCTGAGTCAGCCCAAACCTCCCAACATCCCGGCGAAGGCCGGGACCCAAGCGGCTTGGGACGATCCTGGCTCCGCGCGACGCCATCGACTCGGCTTGGGTCCCGGCCTTCGCCGGGATGTTGGGATAGGGGATGAACGCCCTGCCCCGTCATCCCTCCGCCCGCAGCGGCGAGGCCTCGCCTTAGACCCTTGGAGCGAGCCTGCTCTGGCGTCTGGCCGTGTCAAGGACCGGCCGCCGGCCGGCCGCGCCGCGGTGGCCCCTGCGGGGCCATCCTTGACACGGCCAGACGCCAGAGCTCCGATCCGCCAAGGGTTTAAGGTGAGGCCCCATCCGGGGCGGACGAGGCTTTGACTGCCCATGACCGGCCGATGCTGCGGAACGATGCATGCGATGACGCTGACGCGGGAGGACCTGCGGGCGGATCCCGACCTGTCCGAAGGCATGGACCTGTCGGCATGGACTCCGATGGTCGAATGGAGCGAAGACCTCGGGACCTTCGTCATCGGCCATGTCGCCATCCGCCACTGCCCGTGGTGCGGCGCGGCGCTGCCCGACGGGAGCCAGGAGGCGCTGGCTCGCCTGCGCGGATCGGGCGTCTGCCTGGACTTCGCCGCGCCGAACGGCCTCGAAGCGTCGGTCGACGGCGTGCCCGTCGATCCCGACAAACTGCTGGCGGAACTGCGCGAACTGACGAAGGACCAAGACTAGGCGGCGGGTCGTTTCAATCCGGCCTCGCGCGATGGCCCGCGCAGGCCATCCTTGACACGGTTGGACGCCAGAGCTCCGATCCACCAAGGATTGAAGGTGCGGTCCATCCGCGTGAGTGGATAAAGATTTGAATCCAGCTTCTCTACGGGACCAAAAGTCGTGAAGAACTTCAAGTCGTCGCCTCGAGTTTGCTTTAAACCCGATACTCAAGTCAGATTTGAACGATTTGGAAGAGGAGATCTTATAAAATCTCTTAATCGTCGTCATGCTGAACTGATTAAACGTCGCCAATACTTCGTCGAATACGGCGATTCGGAATTGATCACAGAATCAAAAAGATCGATATTGAATGTTAATGTTCTACAACAAGTTCATCTACACAGAACAGAAAGATTACTCTTTTCAGCAGGATCGATGATATCTGAAGAAAATATGTACGGACTCACCCTGTTAATTCGCGGACACATCGAATCAACCGCCGCTCTAGGCTTCCTATGCGACCGGATTCAATCTTTCACAAATGGAAATATACCATTTGAGAAAATAATATTTGACATTTCTTATACTTTAATGGGGGCAAAGCACTCCCTCTTTAAAGAAATGCCCGATCCTGTGAATGTTTTGACAGCGATCGAAAAGGCAGATCGTTACTATGAACGTAAGTTTAAACTCGACAAAAAAGGCATGCTCACCGACTGCTACGCCTGGCTGAGTGACTTTGCACACCCCAATTTCCTTTCAGGAGACTCTGCGCTCCACCTAAATCAGGATCTTCACCGCTTTGAGTTTCGACACAACCAAAGACTAGGACAGGAGGAATTAGAACACCTCGCCTACCTGGATATAAGCGCCGAACTCTTTACTATATTTTTCGATGACCTTGGAGAGATGGCACCCAAAGCATTTTTTGAAGAAACTACTACACCTTAGCAAGCCGCAACACGCGAAGGTGTCATGAGGCGCCCTCGCTCGCACTACCCCTCAATCCGGCCAGAGATCCTGCACATCCCCCTTGCGGTTCAGCATGTGCGTGGCGCGCTTGATCAGCATCAGCAGCCGTTCCCGCCGCCCGTCGCTGTCGTAGGTCAGGGACGCCCGCGCCAACCCCTCCAGCATGAACCGCGCCAGATCCCGGCTCGCCTGGAACCTGGGCCCCGCGCCGGCGTGGAGGATCTTCAGGAAGTGATCGCCCGCCTGGGCGCGGTCGAACTCGGCCTGGGCCGGGGCCAGCAGGGCCTGGACGGCGGGGTCGGTGCGGCCGGCGGCTTCCAGTTCGGCGAAGGCCAGGAACGGCACCGTCTGCAGCAGGTCCCAGTAGCTGTCGATGGCGTGCTCGGTCACGTCGCCGCCCGGCGGCAGGGTGTCGGCGGCGGCGCGGAACAGGGCCGAGCGCTCGGCCTGGACGTGGGCCACGGCCGCCTCGACCAGGGCCTCGCGGGTGGGGAAGTGGTAGAGCATCGCCCCGCGCGTCAGCCCCGCGGCGTCGGCGATCACCGGATTGGTCGCGGCGTGATAGCCGATCTCGGCGATCAGCTTCATCGCGCAGTCGAGAATCCTCGCCCGCGTCTTCAGCGACTTCGGCGTATCCTTGGCGAGGCGGGCGGCGTCCATGGTTCTGATCTAGTGAAAGCGATGCTGCACCGCAACAGCCCAGGCCAGCCCGAGCTTGGCCTTATGGGGCAAAGATTTGCCCGATGGTGAAATTCCAGGCGTTGGTGCGACGCGGCGCCGCGCCCGGCGCCTCGTCCGTTCCCGTCCGGTTTCACGAAAGCGACATGCAATCAGCTTAATCGGCGGCTCTACGCGCCCCTGCGGAGATGTTCAGGCGGCGCGGCTGGTCCGGGGGGACCGGCCCCGGAAACGCCGACCAGAACCGCCGGAGGGGCTAGCATGGTCACCGACACCGAAATCCGCAGCTATCGCTCGATCTTCATCAGCGACATCCACCTGGGCACGCGCGGCTGCCAGGCCGAGCTGCTGCTGGACTTCATCCGCCACGTGGAATGCGACAAGCTGTACCTGGTGGGCGACATCGTCGACGGCTGGAAGCTGCGCAGCGGCTGGTACTGGCCCCAGAGCCACAACGACGTGGTCCAGAAGATCCTGCGCCTGGCGCGCAAGGGCGTGGAGGTGATCTACGTCCCCGGCAACCACGACGACCGCGTGCGCGACTTCTGCGGCACCCACTTCGGCGGGGTGGTGGTGGCGCGCGACGTGATCCACGAGGCCGCCGACGGCAAGCGCTACCTGGTGGTGCACGGCGACGAGTTCGACGGGGTGGTGCAGCACGCCAAGTGGCTGGCTTTCCTGGGCGACTGGTCGTACAGAACCATCCTGATGCTGAACACCTTGCTCAACAGGGCGCGTCGCAAGATGGGGTTCGGCTACTGGAGTCTGTCCGCCTTCTTGAAGGTCAAGGTGAAGAACGCCCTGCAGTTCATCGAGAATTTCGAGGCCGCGGTCGCCGACGAGGCCCGTCGGCGGGGCGTGGACGGCGTGATCTGCGGCCACATCCACAAGGCCGAGATGCGCGAGATCGACGGCATTCTCTATGTGAACGACGGCGACTGGGTGGAAAGCTGCACCGCGCTCGTGGAACATATGGACGGACGGCTCGAAATCCTGGAATGGTCCAAGCTTAGGTCCTGGTCGGTGATCGACCGGGCGCGGGCGCTCGTCATCGAGCCCCCCATTGCGGAGCCTGCCGCCGCCTGATGCGGATACTACTCGCCACAGATGCTTGGGAACCGCAGGTCAATGGCGTGGTTCGGACCCTCACCAAGGTGATGGCCGAGCTGAAAGCCATGGGCCACGAGGTCGACGTCGTCAGCCCCGACCAGTTCCCCACCTTCCCGCTTCCGACCTATCCGGAGATCAAGCTGGCCATCGGCGCCTACGAGCCGGTGATGGAGCGCTTCAAGTCGTTCGAGCCCGAGGCGATCCACATCGCCACCGAGGGTCCGATCGGCCTGGCCGCCCGCCGCATCTGCCTGGAGTGGAAGCTGCCGTTCACGACCAGCTACCACACGCGGTTCCCCGAATACGTCTCGGCGCGCCTGCCGCTGCCGCTGTCGGCCGGCTACACCTACATGCGCTGGTTCCACAAGCCTTCGGGCCGACTGATGGTGGCCACCCCCACCATGCGCGACGAGCTGATCCGCCACGGCTTCCGCAACATCTCGCCCTGGACCCGGGGCGTGGACACCGACATCTTCAAGCCGCGCGAGCCGGGCGATCCGGACGTGTTCGAGGGCCTGGCCCGGCCGATCTTCCTCAATGTCGGCCGCGTGGCCGTCGAGAAGAACATCGAGGCCTTCGTGGGCCTGGACCTGCCGGGCACCACGGTGATCGTCGGCGACGGCCCCCAGCGCGAGGAGCTGGCCGAGAAATATCCCAACGTGGTGTTCGCCGGCGCCAAGTTCGGCGAGGAGCTGGCCCGCTACTTCGCCTGCGCCGACGTCTTCTGCTTCCCGTCGCTCACCGACACCTTCGGCCTGGTGATCCTGGAGGCCATGGCCGCCGGCGTCCCCGTGGCGGCCTTCTCGGCCCCGGGGCCCATCGACATCATCCCGGGGTCGGGCGCGGGGGCCTTGGCGCCTGGGCAGACCGACGGGCTGAAGGAGGCGTGCCTGGCGTGCCTCGACATCGACCACGCCGTGGTGCGCAAGTTCGCCGAAGGGTTTTCTTGGCGCGCCTGCGCCGAGGAGTTCTACAAGAACCTGCAGCCGTATCCGGAGCCGGAAAAGACGCGGTTCTGGCGGCGGCTGCGCAGGTTGGCGCGGTTGCGGCGTAGGCCGGCGGCGTAAGACTCCGCCACGGGACACTTGCCCCCTACGGATCGCTTCGCGATCGTCTTCCCCCATAGGGGGAAGAGTTCGCAGTGGCGCGGCTCCGCCCCCTATGGGGGCGGACAGACGGCGAAGCCGTCAGGTGGGGGCAAGTGGGCGAGCCACGGCAGTCGGCTTGGTTTCCTTCTCCCCTTGCGGGAGAAGGTGTCAGCGAAGCTGACGGATGAGGGGTCTCTCAAAAATCAAAGCCGCGACAAGCCGAAAGGCCGGTCGCGGCTTTTGTGTTTATCGACCCCTCACCCGACCCCACTTCGTGGGGCCACCCTCTCCCGCAAGGGGAGAGGGGAGCGAACTATTTGAGATCTCGAACAGCCAGATAGGCCTCCTGCTCTGCCGCCTCTTCGTCCGAGTAGACGTAATCGTCGAGCCCCTGGACCGGCACATACTCTTCGTAGCCGAGCCGTTCGTTGCGCAGCCGCGTCGCCTCGTTCCATGAGGAGGCCCGCAATTGGAAGGCCATTCGCAAGCCAGGCATCAAGGTCGGCCTCAAACGATCGTTGTGCTCGTTGACCCGCCCGAACTCGCCTCCGTCTTCGTTCTCCCAGTACTCGTGCAGCAACGCGGGCACGCCCCCTACTCCCCCTTGCGCACGCACCGCAGGATCAGCTTGTCGATCCTGGACCCGTCCATGTCCACGATCTCGGCGTCGAAGCCGTCCAGGGGCACGATCTCGCCTTCGCGGGGGATGCGGCCCAGGCGGTCGAGGATCAGGCCGGCCACGGTGTGGTAGCCGCCCTCGGCCTCGAAGTTCTCGCCCAGGGCGTCGTTGAGGTCCTGGATGTCGACGCGGGCGTCGACCAGCCAGGTGCCGTCGTCGCGGCGCAGGATGCGGGTCTCGGTCTCGTCGTGGTCCTCGGGGAAGTCGCCGGCGATCATTTCCAGCAGGTCCAGCGGGGTGATCACCCCCTGGATCGAGCCGAACTCGTCGACCACCAGGGCCATGTGCAGGGCGGTCTGCTTGAACACCGCCATGGCCCGCAGCAGCGACATGGTCTCGGGGATGGCGATCGGCTGCTGGACGTGGCTCTTGAGGTCGATCGCGTCGCCGCCGAGGCAAGCGTCCAGCAGGTCCTTCTTGAGGATCACGCCGATCTCGCCGTCCAGGTCGTCCTGGCTGGCCACCACGATGCGCGAATAGGGGCAGGCGCGGATCTCGGCCAGGATCGTCTCCTGGGTGTCCGACAGCGAGATCCAGAAGAGGTCGCGGCGCGGGGTCATGGCCACGCGAACCGGGCGGTCGCCCAGGCGCAGGACCTCGTTGATCATCGCCCGCTCCTCGGGCTCGATCAGGCCGGCGTCGGCGCCTTCGGCCAGGACCGTCTCGACCTCCTCGGCGGTGATGTCGTTGGTCCGCTCGTCGCGCACGCCCATCAGCTTGAGGATGGCGGCGGTCGAGGCGGTCAGCAGGGTGACGAACGGGCGCAGCACCGTGGCCACCACGGCCAGGAACGGCGACATGCGGCGGGCGATGGCGTCGGGAAACAGCAGGGCCAGGCGCTTGGGCACCAGCTCGCCCAGGATCACCGAAACATAGGTCAGGCCGATGACGACGATGGTGGTGGCGATGGCCTCGGAGTGGATCCCGATCACCGGGAAGGGCTCGAGCCACTTGTCCAGGGCGCCGGCGATGGTGGCCTGGCCGTAGGCGCCGGCCAGGATGCCGATCAGGGTGATGCCCACCTGCACGGCCGACAGGAACCGGGTGGGGTGTTCGGCCATGGCCAGGGCCAGCTTCGCCCCCCTGTCGCCCCGGTCGGCATAGGTCTGGAGCCGGGCGCGGCGGGCCGAGACCACCGCAAGTTCGGACATGGAGAAGACCCCGTTCAACAGAACGAGGAGCAGGACGACGGCGAGCGCGAGGAGGATCATGGTCCCTTGCAGGGTGAAGCGGCCGGGCAGGCCGCGATCAGACCACTATACAAAAGAAAACGCCGCGGCCCACCAGGGACCGCGGCGCTGTCTCTAAAGCTTGCGAATTCGGCTTATTGAGCCGGACGCGCCATCGCCGTCTTGTTGGCGGCGACTTGCTTTTGGGCGTCGTGCTGACCGGGGGGCAGCGGGATCAGACCGCGGCTCTGCAGGTAGCCGCCACGACCGGTCGCGGCGTCGGAGGTGAACTCCTGCACGAACTCGGCCAGGCCCGGCGTCACGCCGATGTTGGCCTTCTTGACGTAGATGAACAGCGAGCGCGACAGCGGGTAGGAGCCGTCGGCGATCGACTGGGCCGAGGGACGCACGCCGTTGACCGAGGCGCCCTTGATCTTGTCCATGTTCTCTTCGAGGTACGACCAACCGAAGACGCCCAGCGAGCCGGGGGTCTTGGTCAGGGTGCCGACGATGGCGTTGTCGTTCTCGCCGGCGTCGATCCAGCCGTCGTTACGCAGCGGGTCGACCAGCGACTTGAACTTCTTTTCGTTGTCCGAGCGCAGGGCGTCGGCGGTCGGGAACTTGCGGGCGCCGGCCTCGATGGCCAGTTCCACGAAGGCGTCGCGGGTGCCCGAGGTGGGCGGCGGGCCGTAGACGTTGATGCGGTTGCCCGGCAGGCCCGAACCGATTTCGTCCCAGGTCTTGTACGGGTTGGCGACGAACTGGCCGCCCTTCAGCACTTGCTTGGACAGGCCCAGGTACAGGTGCTCGGTCTTGAAGTTGTAGTCGGCGCCGTCCTTGTCGGTGGCGACGACGATGCCGTCGAAGCCGATCTTGATGGCCACGATGTCCTTCACGCCCTTGGCGGCGCAGGCGTCGAATTCCGACTTCTTCATCGGACGCGAGGCGTTGGCGATGTCGGGGAAGCCTTCACCGGCGCCCGAGCAGAACAGCTTGATGCCGCCGCCGGTGCCGAGGCTTTCGACCTTCGGAGCCTTCTTGCCGGTCTTCTTGGCGAAGTTTTCGGCGGTGCGGGTGGCGAACGGGAACACGGTCGAGGAACCGGCGGCCCACACGTAGTCGCGGGCGGCGTGAGCGGGGGCGGCGGCGAGGCCCGACAGGGCGACGGCGGCGGCCGCGCAGGAAAGCAGCTTCTTCATGGAGGACTCCTGGAGTCTCTGGAGCGTTTACGAAAGAAGAGATCGGGCCGACCTGCTCCCTCTTTCAAGGGATGGGGCCGGCCCGGTTGGTCTTAGAAGTCCAGCTGGGCGCGCAGCTGGAATTGCTTGATGTCCGTGCCGCGGTTGGCGACGACCGGATCGACCGAGCCGTCGGTGTAGTTGGCTTGGAAGCGGACATAGGCGGTGGGGTAGTAGTTCACGCCCAGGGTCCAGGCGGTGTACTTGCCCGCGTCTTGCGACAGGGTCTTGGACGCCGTGGTCGAGGCCGAGGAATAGGCCTCGGTCAGGTCGGCGTAGTCGTAGCGCAGAGCCAGTTCCACGCCGCCGAAGCCGCCGGCGGTGATCGGGTTCAGGATCTTCGGACGCTTCACTTCGCCGGCGACCGGATCGTAGTTGCGGGTCTCGCCCGTCGGCCAGAAGCTGACGAAGGCGTAGCCGACCTTGACGTCCGGGTTCGAACCCGGGGCCGTGGTGGCCAGACGCTCGACGGCGATGTTCGAGTACTCGCCCTGGATCGAGAACGGACCGTGGATCCACATGCCTTCGGCGGCGACGGTGGTGTCGCGGTCACCGATGGCGCCGGTCTTGTAGTACAGACCGCTGGTGCCGTAGTTGGTGTCGGTGCGGCCTTGATAGTTGAAGGCGCCTTCGTTGCCGTGGTTGCGATAGCGACCCGAGACGGCCAGGTGGACCTTGTCGGTGTCGGTCAGCAGCGGGGCGTAGTGGAAGCGGCCCGTGAAGCCCAGACGCTCGTTGGAGTTCTGGTTGGTGTTGGTGGCCGACGAGGTGTTGTTGATGTCGGCGCTGTTGATGCTGTCGCCCTGGACGGCGCCGGTGACGCTCCAGTTGGGGCCTTGCACCTTGCCCACGACGCTCAGCAGATAGCTGTCGACGCCGAAGTCACCGTACGGACCGCGGTCCATGAAGGTGGTGAAGCGGGTCGAGGTCAGGTTTTCCAGGCCGGTGGCCTTGACGTTACCGATCAGGATCGAGGTCATTTCGGTCGGCTTGACCTCGATGACGACGTCGTCCCACGACGGCGAGCCGCCGTTCACCCAGCCGCCTTCGGCCTTGTAGGCGATGTAGTTGTTCAGCTTGCCTTCGATGCCGATGAACACCTGGCGGCCGCGGATGTTGCTGGTCTTGTAGTCGGTCGCCGTGCCTTCGCGGTCCACGTCCTGGAACACGCCGTCGACCAGGATCCGGCCACGGACCTTGAAGTAGACGTCGTCGTTCGACCATTGCGGCGCGCCCTTCCAGGCGGTCGTGTTGTCTTGCGCGTGAGCCGCGACGCCGAGGCCGCAGGCGAGCATGACGCCCAGCGCCGCGCCGCTGACCAGCGAGGTCTTGATCCGCATGTGAGAATTCCCCTTTGAGGCTTTGCCCCCCGCCCGTTCGTCCGGGTCAGGTAGGAGCGCTTTACGGGGCTCTCGTGACGGTTCCGCCACGCTTGCGTGACAGCCTTATGACAAGCCTTTTCAGGATGTTAATTGTTGCCCGAAGGCCACATGAATCTCGCCTAGAGCAGCCGTGTGCGGATGATCTGCGACAGCATGTCGATCATCGACACCGCCACCACGATCACCAGCACGATGCAGCCGGTCTGGTCGAACTGGAAGGCGTTGATCGAGTCGAACAGGATCTGGCCGATGCCGCCCGCCCCGATGATGCCCAGGACGGTGGCGGCCCGGGCGCTGCTCTCGAAGCGGTAGAGGGCGTAGCTGGTCCACAGCGGGGCCACCTGCGGGATCACGCCCCAGACGATCTCCTGCAGCTTGACCGCGCCGGTGGCGCGCACGCCCTCGACGGGCCCCTTGTCGATCGACTCGACGGCCTCGGCGAACAGCTTGGCCAGCACGCCGCCGGTGTTGAACATGATCGACATGACGCCGGCGAACGGCCCCAGGCCCACGGCGGTGATGAAGATCAGGGCCACCACCAGGTCGGGGATCGAGCGGATCAGGTCCAGCACCCGGCGCACGGGCTGCTGGATCCAGACCGGGGCGATGTTGCGCGCGCCCAGCAGGCCCAGCGGGATGGCCACGATGATCGCCAGGGCCGTGCCCCACAGCGCCATCTGGACGGTCTGCCACATCTTGCCGATGAACAGGCCCCAGTCCATCGACAGGAACAGCGTCAGGTCGGTGAACGGCTTGAAGAACAGCTGGGCGAACGCCCCCGTCCGCTGGGTGTCGGTGAACAGCTGCGGGAACTTGTCGATCTCGGCCGGCTTGAAGCTGAGGATCAGCAGCAGGATCACCCCGCCCCACAGCAGGGAGTCGAAGGCCAGGGCCGAGGTCGAGCGCTTGGGGGGCGCCGGGATGGCGGATTCGCTCATGGACGCCTCAGTTGGCGGGCGTCGGAGCGACGCCGGCCTTGCCCTCGGCGACCACGCGCTGGGCCTTGATGTCGTCCAGCGCCTTCTGGGCGGCGGCGACCTTGGCCGCGTCGCCGGCCTCGCGGGCCAGGCCCAGGGTCTCGGTGGCTTCCATCTCGCGCACGGTCAGCAGGTGGGTGTCGTCGGCCGGCTTGAAGCCGCCGATCGACAGCTTCTTGAGGTTGGCGCGCTGCTGGACGGCCTCGGGCGAGTCCCCTTGGGCGTAGGTCAGGAAGAACTGGCGCAGCTTTTCCTTCACGACCGGGTCCAGGTCCTTGCGCCAGACGATCGGGTCTTCCGGCAGGGTCGGCGATTCCCAGATCACCCGGATCCTGTCGGTCACGCCTTCGCCGCGGGCCTTGGAGAGGTTGATGGCGGTGGAGTTGTTGGTCGCCGCGTCCAGCTTGCCGTTGGCCACCGCGAACAGGTTGGCCTGGTGGTTGGCGCTGATCACGGTCTTGAAGCAGTCTTCCGGCTTCTTGTTGGCCGGGATGAAGACGTAGGTCATCGGCGCCAGGGTGCCCGAGGTCGACTTCTTGTCGCCGATGCCGAAGTCCAGCGTCTTGTCGCACTTCAGCAGGTCCTGGACCGTCTGGATCTTGCTGGAAGCCGGCACGATGATCACCGACTTGTAGCCGTCCACGCCCGAGGGGTCGAAGGTGCGGGCGAAGACCTGGCCGTTCGAGCGGCGCACGGCCTCCAGGCCCGACTGGTTGGAGAACCAGCCCAGATCCGTCTGCTTGGCGCCCATGGCCACGATCAGCGACGAATAGTTGGACGAGAAGAACGGCTTCACCTTCAGGCCGGTCTGCTTTTCCATGTCGGCCAGGATGGGCTTCCAGTAGCCCTCCATGTTCTGGGCGGACTCGGTCGACAGGATCGAGAAGGTGACGGTGTCCTGGGCCGCCGGGGCGGCCTTCTTGTCGGAGCACCCGGCCAGGGCCAAAACCGAGACAAGGCTCGCGGCGGCGAGGCTCACGCCGGCGACGGCGGCGAAACGGCGGCTGATCATTGCGGGGCTCCTTCCCAGAACACGTCCTCGAATTCCGGGCCGTAGATATCGATGAGTTTGTCGCGGCCCAGGCCGCTGGCCGGGCCGTCATAGACCTTCTTGCCGGCCTTCAGCGCCACCACCCGATCGCAGTAACGCAGGGCGTAGTCGACCTGGTGCAGGGTGACGACGACGGTCAGGCCGTCCGACTTGTTCAGATCACGGAGGATCTCCATGACCTTGCGCGCCGAGACCGGGTCGAGCGAGGCGACCGGCTCGTCGGCGAGGATGATCTTGGCCTTCTGGACCAGGGCCCGGGCGATGGCGCCGCGCTGCTGCTGGCCGCCCGACAGGGTGTTGGCGCGCTGGCCGGCATAGTCGGCCACGCCGACGCGGTGCAGGGCGGCCATGGCGGCCTGGCGGGTCTCGGCCGGCCAGGCGCCAAACAGGCCGCGCACCGTCGGGATGCGGCCCAGCGAGCCGAGGGCGACGTTGGTGAACAGGCTCAGACGTCCGACCAGGTTGAACTGCTGGGCGATGAAGCCGATGCGGATGCGCGCCTTGCGCACCTGGTCGCTGACCTTGCCCTTGGCCTGGACCGGGCCGCCGAAGGCGGTGATCGTGCCTTCGCCGCCGTGTTCCTTGCTGGGCGCGTCGATGGTCTGCAGCCCGTCGATCGAGCGCAGCAGGGTGGACTTGCCCGAGCCCGACGGACCGATGAGCGCGATCATCTCGCCACGACCGACGTCGAGCGATACGGCGTCCAGCGCCCGGCGCGACCCGAAGGTCTTGGAGGCGGCGCGGATCGAGAGAACAGGGTCCGACGTCATGGTCGGGGCGAATCCTTAACGAGGTTTTCAGCTTCGGGAAATGCGTTCGTCGGTTTGGGGCACGGACGCAACGGATTTGTGACGGCGCTTGGATCAATTCACCGGCCGGGCGAGCGGGCCGGGGAACGAAAACTGCACAGGAAGCCTTGCCGGAGAAGGCTTGGAACCCCGCGTCCAAAAGACTCTTTACATCGCCGGGGTATGACCCTATTTCGCTCGCTCCGGCGGACCCGAAGTCCTCATAAGCGCTGCTAACGCCGGCCTGGGTTTAACTTCTGCAGGGGTCTACGTGAATTGCACACGTACCATACTCCCCTGGACCTGGTCCGTGAGCGGTCACCGGAACGTCCCGTCGCACTTGTGCGACCCGACGCGGTTTCCGTAGCGGCGCGCTGGTTCCAGGCTGAATTCAAGGGCGATGTCTTTTACGCGGTGAAGGCCAACCCTTCGCCGTGGGTGATCCGCGAGCTGGCCGACGCCGGCGTGCGGTCGTTCGACGTCGCGTCCCTCAACGAGATCGAGCTGGTGGCCGAGCAGGCCCCGGGCTCGCGCATGGCCTTCATGCACCCGGTCAAAAGCCGGGTGGCGATCTCGGCCGCCTATTTCGATCACGGCGTGCGGACCTTCTCGTTCGACACCCATGAGGAACTGGCCAAGATCCTGGACGCCACGGGCCAGGCCAAGGACCTGAACCTGATCGTCCGCATGGGCGTGCAGGCCGAGGGCGCGGCCTACAGCCTGTCGGGCAAGTTCGGCGTCGAGCCGCACAACGCTCCGGACCTGCTGCTGGCCGCCCGCCGCTCGACCCAGGACCTGATGGGCGTGTCCTTCCACGTCGGCAGCCAGTGCATGCGCCCCACCGCCTACCAGGCGGCGATGGCCCAGGCGTCTCGCGCCCTGGTCCGCGCCGGCGTTCTCGCCGACGTCGTGGACGTGGGCGGCGGCTTTCCGTCGATCTATCCGGGCATGGTCCCGCCCGACATGAGCGAATACCTGGCCGCCATCGACCGGGGCTTCGCCGACATGATGGTGCACGAGACCACCGAGCTGTGGTGCGAACCCGGCCGGGCGCTCGTCGCCGAGGCCTCGTCCCTGCTGGTCAAGGTCGAGCTGAAGAAGGGCGACGCGCTCTATCTGAACGACGGCAGCTACGGCTCGCTGTTCGACGCCGCGCACATGAAGTGGCCCTTCCCGGTCAAGGCCTATCGCAAGAACGGCCCCAATGGCGGTGAAGTCGTGGACGAGGGTCTGAAGCCCTTCCGCTTCTACGGCCCCACCTGCGACAGCGTCGACCACATGCCCGGCCCCTTCTACCTGCCGGAAAGCGTCGACGAGGGCGACTACATCGAGATCGGCATGCTGGGCGCCTATGGCGTGGCCATGTCGACCCGCTTCAACGGCTTTGGCGAAACCGACACCATCGAGGTGCAGGACGCGCCGATGGCCTCGATGTACGGCCTGGCCAAGCGCTCGATCCCCACCCCGCGTCCCGAGACCGAGGAGCGCAAGATCGTGCGCTTCTCGCGTCCGAAAGGCGCGGCGGGCAAGAAGCGCCGTCGCCGGTAAGGGGCGGCGGTAAAAATCCGTCGCTAAGTCGTCTTAGTTCGCCACTAAGACGCGTTCTGAGTTAAACGCGCCATGCCCGGGGTCACCGACCTCGGGCATGGTTTCGTTTCCATTCCCCCGTCGGTCGCTCCGTCCCGGCGAAGGGCTTCCTTCAACGACGGGCGTCCAAAGTCAGGGAAACCGAAGCGATGAACGCGCCCGTTCCGAACAGCCAGAAGGCCCAGCTCCTCCAGAACGTGGTCGAGCACATCGACATCACGTCCTTCGACGCCCGGCCGATCATCGACTCCATGCGCAAGATGTCGTTCAGCTCGCGCGACACCGCCCGCGCGGCCGACATCTTCAACATGGCCCTGGAAGACCAGGGCTGCTCGCCGTGGCTGATCCTGGCCGGCTCGACCTCGGCCGGCGGCTGCATGCACGTCTACCGCGACATGGTGAAGAACGGCATGATCGACGCCGTGGTCGCCACCGGCGCCAGCATCGTCGACATGGATTTCTTCGAGGCCCTGGGCTTCAAGCACTATCAGGCCGCCGGCCCGGTCGACGACAACGTGCTGCGCGACAACTACATCGACCGCATCTACGACACCTATATCGACGAGGAAGAGCTCCAGAACTGCGATCACACGATCCTGGAGATCTGCAACCGCCTGGAGCCGCGCGCTTACTCGTCGCGCGAGTTCATCTGGGAGATGGGCAAGTGGCTGAGCGAAGGCAACGCCAAGAAGCCCGGCTCGCTGATCCAGACCGCCTATGAAGAGGGCGTGCCGATCTTCTGCCCGGCCTTCGTCGACAGCTCGGCCGGCTTCGGCCTGGTCAAGCACCAGAAGGAACGCATCGCCGCCAAGCAGCCCTATCTGATGATCGACGCGGTCGCCGACTTCCGTGAACTGACGGACATCAAGATCGCGGCCGGCACCACGGGCCTGTTCATGGTCGGCGGCGGCGTGCCCAAGAACTTCGCCCAGGACACCGTGGTCTGCGCCGAGATCCTCGGCGTCGAGGCCGATATGCACAAGTACGCCATCCAGATCACCGTGGCCGACGTGCGCGACGGCGCCTGCAGCTCCTCGACGCTGAAGGAGGCCGCCAGCTGGGGCAAGGTCAACACCACCTACGAGCAGATGGTGTTCGCCGAAGCCACCACCGTGGTGCCGCTGATCGCCTCGGACGCCTATCACCGCGAGGCCTGGAAGGGCCGCGAGAAGCCGCGCTGGAACAAGCTGTTCGGCAAGTAGGCTTGATACGGACAGGCTGAGAATGCAGGGTCCCCGAAGTTGCTTCGGGGACCCTTTTTCATGCGCGTCTGGTTGGTGATGGGGGCTCTGGGTCTGGCGCTGGCGGGGTGCGCGGGGGCCGATCATCCGGTCACGGGGCGCTATCTGGCCAAGGGCGCCTATGACGGCCGCAAGGCGGTGCCGCCGCCGCCCGCCGCCGGTTCGCGCGAGGCCGAGCGCGACCGCGCCGTCTTCCTGGCCACCCGCAGGATGAAGGGCGACGCCCGGTGGGCGATGGCCCGGAACGACGCCAGGAAGGCCCGCCTGCTGGCCGATTTCGGCTGCGCCCTGGGCTTCACCCCCAGCCGCGAGACCACCCCGCGCCTGGTCGCCCTGCTCAAGCGGGTGCGCCACGACGCCCGGGCGGCCGTGTCCGGGCCCAAGCGGCTCTACGACCGCAAGCGGCCCTATGAGACGCAAGGCGGGCCGATCTGCGTGCGCAGCGGGGCGATCACCGCGCTGACCTCGGACTATCCGTCCGGCCACGCCACCTGGGGCTGGACCGTGGGCCTGATCCTGGCCAAGGCCCAGCCCGGCCGCGCCGACGCCGTCCTCGAACGCGCCCGGGCCTATGGCGAAAGCCGCGTGGTCTGCGGCGTGCACAACGCCTCCTCGGTGGAAGCCGGCCGCGCCAACGCCACGGCCCTGGTCGCGGCGCTGGAAACCTCGCCGGGGTTCCGGGCCGACCTGGCGGCGGTGAGCGCGGAGATGGACGCCGCGCGCGCGGCGGGGCCGGCGCCGGATGCGGACCAGTGCGAGGCCGAGAGAGCCCTGCTGGCGACGCCGTTGAGCTGAACCCCTTGCCCCCTTCGGGCCTCCGGCCCTCCTTCCCCCGGAGGGGGAAGAGGACGGTTCGCGCTGGCGTCCTCCGCCCCCTGCGGGGGCGGACAGACCGCGAAGCGGTCAGGTGGGGCAAGTGGGTATCCTTTTAAACCCTTGATGGCGACACCGCGAGGCGCCACACCCTGACGTAAGAAACTCGAGAATGATGGTTCAGGTCGTGAATTTTACAAAGGAGGACGGCCGGAAAATCCTGCTCGTCCTGGCCACCAACTGGCTTAGCAGCACGCTTCTCGCCGCCTTGCTCCTGGTCCTGTCGAAGCGGCATTTCATCGACACCTTCACCACGGTCTTCGCGATCTGCTGCGGCGCGGTGATCGTGGCGCTTGTGGCGAAGAAGGATCTTCTTTCCACCCTGCTGATGCTGGGCGGCGCGGTGATCCTGTTCGCCATGACCGTGGTCGCTCATTCGGCGCTGTTCCCTCCGGACGTGGTCCCGATCTGAACGATCGACCGCCCGGCCTCGACTCCCCCACCCGCCACGCTAAGCTCCACCGAAGGTTGGAGCCGACATGACCCGAGCCGCGCGTTTCCTGTTCCTGGCGATGGCGTGCCTCGCCGTCCTGGCGCCCCGCCCTGCCCGCGCCGACGAGCGCTCCGTCCCCGACATCACCAGCGCCGCCCAGTACGAGACCCTGGCCCGCACCGCGCCCGGCGGGCGCTATTTCAACACCCCGCAGCTGATGTTCGTCATCGACCGCGCCGACCGGAAGGCCGACCCTGCCGGCCGCCTCTACTTCGTCAACTCGAAGAAATACGACTTCCACATCACCTTCGTGCAGCAGACCTACCTCTCCAACCGCCCGGTCGAGGCGCTGATCGACGCCAACTATTCCAAGCCCAATCGCCGCTTCACCTTCGGCTCGGTGGTCTATTATCCGGGCCTGAAGCGCTACGGCGTCGAGTTCTTCGAGGGCGACGCGGTGGACGCCGCGGTGCTGACCGAGGCGATGAAGACCCTCCAGGCCCACTTCTTCGCCCCCCTGGCCTTCAAGCCAAACTCGCGCCAGCAGTATGAGCTGGCCACCACGGTCGGCGGACTCCAGATCATCGACGGCTCGGCCGCCTACGGCTCGCGCGAGGTGCTGGTGCTCAACCCCGGCAAGGCGGTCGGCCGTCTACGGATCGTCGGCGAGATCACGCCCCAGACCGACCTGCGACCGGACGATATCGTCATGCTGGACGTGCCGCCCGTACAGCTGGAACCGGTGGCCGGGATCATCACCACCGCCTTCTCCACCCCGCTCAGCCACGTCAATCTGCTGGCCAAGAGCTGGGGCGTGCCCAACGCCTATCGCCGCGACGCCAAGACCGCCTTCGCCGCCCTGGACGGCCAGGTGGTCGTGATGACCGCCAAGGCCGACACGGTGACCCTGCGCCCGGCCACTCCCGCCGAGGCCAAGGCCGCCGCCGCCAAGGCCCGGGGCGCGGTCCAGATCCCCAAGGCGGACCTCGCCTATACGGGCCTGCCGAGCCTCGCCGAGCAGCGCCGGAGCGACAGCGTGCGGGTGGGCGCGAAATCGGCCAATCTCGGCGAGGTGACGTTCAAGGCCGCCCGGGCCCGCTACACCGACTTCTCCGTGCCGCCCGGCTTCGCCATCCCCTTCTCGGCGTATGACCGGTTCGTGAGGGCCAACGGCCTCGATAAAAAGATCGACGCCCTGCTGGCCGATCCGGCCCTGAAGGCCGACCGCGCCGCCCGCCACGCCGCCCTGGCCAGACTGCGCGCCGCCTTCGCCGCCGGCACCATCGACCCGCTGCTGATGGAACAGGTGAAGGCCCGCCGCGCCGCCGTGATCGGCCCCGGCGGCGTCTTCGCCCGCAGCTCGACCAACGCCGAGGACCTGCCCGGCTTCAACGGGGCGGGCCTCTATACCAGCGTGCCCAACGTCACCACCGACGCCCAGCTGGCCGACGCGATCCGCACGGTCTGGGGCTCGGTGTGGAACGACACCGCCTTCGAGGCCCGCGAGGCCGCCCGCATCGACCACCGCGCCGTCAAGGCCGCCGTCCTGGTCCAGCAGGGCATGAACGCCGAGGCCTCGGGCGTGATGATCACCGAGAACCCCTTCGACGCGGCCGAGCCCGACGCGGTGTTCATCAACGCCAAGAAGGGCCTGGGCATGCGGGTGGTCGAGGGCAAGCGGGTGGCCGAGCAGCTGATCTATCACGGCCAGACCGACGGATCGCTGCAGGTGCTGACCCGCTCGTCCGACGACACCATGCTGACGTTCGACGAGCACAGCGGGGTCCGGGAGGTGAAGATCGAGGAGGGCCGCTTCGTCCTGACCGACGGCCTGGCCTTGCGCCTGGCCAAGGCGGGCCTGGCCATCGACGCCTGGCTGGGCGGCGGGGCGCAGGACATCGAGTGGCTGACCATCGGCGAGCGGCTCTACGTGGTGCAGGCCCGGCCGTACCTGCGGGGGCACTGATCGGGGACGCGCGCTTGCGCCACGTCGCCCGCGCCTCTACCTCTGGGCCATGGCCCATGCCGCTTGCGACCACGATCATCACCACCACGGCGTCGCCGGACAGGCCCTCGCGGCCGAACTGGCCGCCGCCGAGGCGCGCTGCGTCTCGGCCGACCAGCGCCTGACCGCCCCGCGCCGCCGGGTGCTGGAGCTGCTGCTGGAGGCCGGCCAGCCGGTCAAGGCCTACGACCTGATCGCCAACTTCGCCGTCGACGGTCCGCCCGCTAAGCCGCCCACGGTCTACCGGGCTCTGGACTTCCTGGAGAAGCAGGGCTTCGCCCACCGCATCGAGAGCCTCAACGCCTATGTCGCGTGCCGCAAGGAGGCCGACGGCCACGCCGCCGCCTTCCTGATCTGCGACTGCTGCGGCGCCACCCGCGAGATCGAGCCCAAGGCCAGCGCCGAGATCATCGCCGCCGGCGCCGCGGCCGGCTACGCCCTGACCGGCGTGACCATCGAGGCGCACGGGCTGTGCGCGGACTGCAAGGGCTGAGAACTCAGGCCGCTCCACGTTCGGCCATCGAGCGTACACGCCCTTACTCTTAATCCGTCATTCCCGCCCTTGTGGCGGGAACCCCTCTCTACGCCGCAGGTGAGGAAGGGTGGCGCGCCAGCGCGCCAAGGCAACGCACTTGCGGGCTGAACCAGGGGTTCCCGCCACAAGGGCGGGAATGACGGCGGTAAAGAGAAGGCGCCTCCGAGCCTACCGACCGCCTCCGAAATCCAGCGCCCGCAGACGGGCGATCCGCCGCTCCAGGGCGCGGATCTGGCGCGCGCGTTCGACCTCGGCGGCCACGACCGCCTGGGCGCGGTCGATGTGCGCGGTCTTGCCCAGCACATAGGGCTGGCCGACCTCGCCCATCCCGACCACGAACGGGCGGCCGAACGGCGAGACGCGCACGCGGGCCGGCGCGACGCCTTCGGTCAGGACGCGCCGCGTGATCCAGACGTCGAGGAGCTCCTCGTCCATCGCGCTTAAGCGGCCGCGAGCCAGGCCTGCAGGCTGTTCAGGGCACGGATGTCGCGTCCGTCGGACCGCGCGCCGGCTTCCAGATTGTCGATCAGGGCGCCGATCATGATCGAGGCCTCGCGGGAATCGCACGGCTGGTGATCCAGGATCACGCACTCGGCTTCCATCATCAGCGGCGCGCCGACGCCGCCGTCCCGGTCCTCCTCGGCATAGCGACGCAGATAGTCGGAGGCTTGCGAGAAGGTCATCTGGGTCAAGGTCTGCTTCGCTCCTGGCGACCCTGCCGGCCGCTCCGCATCACGCCGGACCGGCGCGCGAAACATCCCTACACTTCAACATATTATGTCGAAATGCGACTTATGATCGCTCATCGAGACACTTAAGGTCGAGTTCGACAGGCCGGCGAGCCTTAAGCCTCGTCATCCTCGGCCAGCCGGTCGAATTGCCGGCGCACCACCGTCGCGCATTCGCAGGCGGCCTTGGCCAAGCCCGCCTCGTCGAGGATTCGCACGGCGCCGCGACTGTAGTGGATCAGCCCCCGTTCCTTGAGGCCGTTGGCCAGGGCGCTGACGGTGGTGCGCTGCACGCCCGTCATGACCGCCATATACTCCTGGGTCAGCGGGAAACTGGCGCTGCCGGTGCGGTCGGACGTCATCAGCAGCCACCGGGCCAGGCGCTGCTCGGCGGTGTGCAACAGGTTGCAGGCCGTGAACTGCTGGGCCTGCAGCAGGTTGGCGTGGATGTGCTTCATCAGGTGGTGGGCCAGGGTGTGGCTGACCTCCAGTCGCCGGCGAAGCGCCGTGGCCGACAGGCGCAGCGCCGACCCGCCGATCTGGGCGAACATGCGGCTCTGCACGGGCACCTCGGCGACCGCGTTGACCAGCCCCACCCCGCTCTCGCGCCCGACCGTACAGCTCTCGACCGACCGGCCGTCGGACATCACCGTGACGACCGAGATCACCGCCGTGCTGGGGAAATAGACGCTCTGGGCCTCGTCGCCGATCTCGTACAAGACCTGGGCGGGCGCCAGGGAGACTTCGGTCAGGTCTGGCAGGATCGCGTCGCGGTCGGCGTCGTCGAGTCCCGACAACAGGAAATTTCTGAACTTCACGGCGCGCGACGTCCTGCTGAATCACACGCCTCTCATCTTGCCCGAGCCCTTTTGTTCAAAACAAGAACCTTTCTCGGAAGCTTCCGGTTTTACACGCCTGCGTTTCAATTATTGTGTTGCATATGGATATTGAATCGACGAACTCGACATATAGAGTTTCATATCGTCACAACACCTGAGGCTGAGTGTCGACATTCGAGTTGTCCCCCGAGCCGGCCCACGCCGTCGCGCCGACGATCCTGGTCGTCGAGGGCGAAGTCGTGATCGTGGGACCGGGGGCGATCGCCTATTCGATGACCCTCGCCGCGGCGGCGGAGATGGCCGAACGCCTGACCCGCGCCCTGGCCGAGGCGGACGAAGGACGATTGCCGTCGTCCCGCGAACCCCGCTAGGCTCGAACGACCGTTCCACCGCCGCCGAGACACCGCCATGACGCCTTCCGAGACCTACCCCGGCGTCGAGATCTGGCGGGGCGGCGTGAACACCTGGGACTGCGACGAGATGGGGCACATGAACGTGCGCCACTATGTCGTGCGGGCCGTCGAGGGCCTGGCGGGACTGGCGGCCGAGCTGGGCCTGCCGCACGCGTTCTCGCCCTACGCCAACGCCACCCTGGTGGTGCGCGAGCAGCACATCCGCTTCCTGCGCGAGGCCCACGCCGGGGCGGCCCTGCACATGCTGGGCGGGGTGATCGAGATCTCCGACACCGAGGCCAGGCTGCTGCAGCTCTTGGTCCACACCGCCACCGGCCAGCTGGCGGCCACCTTCCAGACCACCGTGGCCCACGTCACCCCGCGCGAGGGCGAGCCCTTCCCCTGGCCGCGCATCGTCCACGAGCGGGCGGCGGCCCTGAAGGTCGAGGTTCCCGAGCAGGCCCGGGCCCGCAGCCTGGACCTTTCGCCGTTCGAGACCACGGCTAGTCTCGCCCGCGCCGAGGAGCTCGACCTGCGCCGCATCGGCCTGGGCGCCCTGTCGCCGACCGATTGCGACGTGTTCGGACGAATGCGCGCCGAGCAGTTCATCGGCCGGGTCTCGGACGGCATCGGCGCCTTCATCGGCCCGTTCCGCGACACGGTGGTCGAGCACGCCGAGCACAAGCCGGCGCGGATCGGCGGAGCGGTGCTGGAATACCGCCTGGTCCAGCTGGCCTGGCCCCGCACGGGCGACCGGGTGGAGCTGCGCTCGGGCCTGGTCGGGACCGAGGGCCGGGCCATGAAGGTGGTCCACTGGATGCTGGACCCCACCACCGGCCAGCCCTGGGGCACCTCGGAAGCCGTGGCCATCACCTTCGACCTGGACGCGCGCAAGGTGGTGGCGATCAGCGACGCCGCGCGGACGGCGCTGGAGGAAAAGGCGGTGAAGGGGCTGGGGCTGTGACCCCGTCCGAACAGCGCCCACGCCTCCACCTCAGGCTGGCCAGCGGCTGGCAAGCCGGTCTTCTGGCCTTCCTCATCACCGTCGTGCTCCTTCTGATCGCCTTTGCGATCGTTCAGCGCTGGGGGCCGTTCACAATCCTGCTGGCCATTGCTGCCGCCATGTTTCTGCGCGGCCAACTCCTGCTGCGGCTATGGCGACGGGATTGCGATCACTCGTACTGGGCTTCAAGCGGGCGGTGGGTCTATTTCCGCTCGAACTGCCCTGATCGGCGATGCGAGACTTGCGACGGATCGCGATAGTCAGAGCCGCTCCATCAGGTCCCCGTGCCCGGCCAGCATGGCCACTTCCAGCGCGGTCTGGTCCCAGTCGTTCTTGGCGTCGAGGTCGGCGCCGAGGTCCAGCAGGGCGTCGATCACCGCCGCGTGGCCGGCCGCCGCCGCGTAGTGCAGGGCCGTGAAGCCCCGGTCGCCGGGCAGGTCCAGGGTGGCGCCCAGGCGGACGAGATCGCGGACGTCGGCCGCCTGGCCGGTGCGGGCGGCCAGGTGCAGCAGGGCGTCCTTGGCCGTGCCGAACGTATCGGGACCGTCGATGGCCACGCCCGCCATCTCCGGATGGGTGGCGTAGCGCGCCGCCAAGTCCGCGAAGGTCCGCGCCACAGGCCTAGCCCGCCGCCATTTCGAAGATCGCCTCGCGGGCCAGGTCCGGGCGCTCCATCGGCAGGAAGTGGCTGGTTCCGGGAACCGTCTCAACCCGGATCAGCCGGTTGCGGCGCATGATCCCCGCCCCGTCGCCGACATGGGCGGTCGAGCCCTTCTCGGCCTTGAGCAGGCGCGCCGGGCAGCGCAGGCGCGACATGGCCCGCCACGGGTCGTGGGCCTGGGCGCAGTAGTTGGAGGCCTCCCAGGCGGGGGCGCATGCCAGCTCGACCTGGCCGTCCTCGCGGTCGACGAAGCCGCCGCCCACATAGTCGGCCAGCATGGCCTCGGGCCAGGTCTTGAAGGCCCCGCGCCCGCGATAGGCGGCGAAGGCGGCCTCGCGGCTGTCGAACACGGCGCGGCGGCGCAGCGCCCCCTGGGCGATGGGCAGTCGCCGCCACAGGGCGCCGGAGGTCCAGGGCATGTGGGCGTAGAAGGCCATGGCGCGGGGCATGACCACCGGGTCCAGCATCACCAGGCCCCGCACCGCCTCGGGGCGGGCGGCGGCCGTCAGCAGGCTGACGGTTCCGCCCATCGAGTGGCCCGCCAGCACCACCGGACCCTGGTCCAAGGTGGTCAGCAGGGCCAGGAGGTCGTCGCGCAGGTCCAGCCAGTTCTTGCGATGGTCGGGATCGGCCGCCAGGCGGCTGGAGCCGTGGCCGCGCTGGTCGACCGCCAGGATGCGCAGCCCCGCCGACAGCGGCGCCAGGAGGGCGCGGTAGGTCTGGCCGTTGAAGCCGTTGGCGTGGACGAAGACCACATCCACCGGCCGGTCGTCCGGCCCGAACTCCAGCGCCGCCATCTCGCCGGCCCCGGCGCGGCTGGCGATGGGGATGAAGCGTCGGCGAGGGTCACGGAAGACGGCCGCGTCCATGGCGATAGGCTCCTGCTGCGGTCGCTGGAGCCTAGGTTAGGCGCGACGGAAGCCGTTGGGGAGTCCGCACTTGCCCCCACCTGACCGCTACGCGGTCTGTCCGCCCCCATAGGGGGCGGAGCCTAGGTCAGCGCCGCGCGGCTCTTCCCCCTATGGGGGAAGACGACCGCGCAGCGGTCCGTAGGGGGCAAGTGCTCGGTCGCCCCTTACGCCGGCGTCAGTTGCCACTCGCCGCGGGTGTCCTTGCAGGCGCTGTAGCGCTCGCTGGTCGGGCGGTCGCCCTTGGTGCTGATCGAGGCGTTGATGATCCGGCAGCTGGGCGCGGGGCCGTAACCGCTCTGGCGCAGCAGCGAGGCCGAGACATAGCCCGCGCCGTAGCCGCCGCGACCCACCAGCAGCCAGTTGCTGGAGGGCACGCCGCCCAGCACCTCGACCCGCTCGCCGGCCGCCAGCTTGCCGACCACCTTGCCGCTGGTCGAGGGACCCGAGCGCAGGTTGGCGGTGGAGCGGGCCGAATAGTCGCCGCCGACCGCGTCGTAGCTGCGCAGCGTCTGGACGCCGCGCTCGAAGCGCAGGGTGTCGCCGCTGATCGGCGGGCCGTAGCTGGACGAGACCACGTCGATGCGGCCCGAGGCGCCGGTGCGCGAATTGCTCCAGGTCTCGCTCGTGCCGTTGTCCAGCGCGCGCTTGGTGGCCTGCTGGGCCAGGGCCTGGTCGGTCGACTGCATGCGGCAGCCGATATAGGCCCCCGCCGCCGCGCCGGCCGCGCCGCCGATCACCGTGCCCAGGGTCTTGTTGTCCTTGCTGACCGCGCGGCCCACCAGGGCGCCGACGCCGGCGCCGATCAGGGCCCCGCCCTCCTGCTTCTTGCCCGAGCCCTCGCAGCCGAACAGGCCGCCGATGCCTTTGGACTGGGCCAGGGCCGGCGCGGGCGCGGCGGCCAGGGAGGCGAGGGCGACGCTGGCGCTGAGAACGGCGGCCAAGGAAGTAGATTGTCTGACCATGGGGAAGGTCTCCTAGGACTTGGGCCTTCGTGGGAAGGCCGGTTGGCGTCCGCCGCCCTCGTGATACAAGTGATCAACGATAAGGGAGAGACGAGCGTGTCGGACAAGCCAGACTATAGCTGCTTCGATGTCGAGATCGAGACAGGCGTGGCGCATCTTCGCCTGAAACGTCCCGAAGCGCTCAACACCATGACCCGGGCGTTCTGGAACGAGCTGCCGGCGATCGTGCGCGACATCGACGACAACGCCCTGGCGCGCTGCATCGTCATCTCCTCGACCGGCAAGCATTTCTGCGCCGGCATGGACCTGTCGGTGTTCACCGACGGCGAGGGCGTGACCGGCGGCGAGCCGGCCGACCGCTTCGTGGCCGCCGAGAGCTTCCGCCGCCACGTCCATCACCTGCAGGACACCTTCACCTGTCTCGACCAGGCGCGTATGCCGGTGATCATGGCCATCCAGGGCGGCTGCATCGGCGGGGCGGTCGACTTCGCCAGCGCCTGCGACATCCGCTACGCCAGCGCCGACGCCTTCTTCACCATCCACGAGATCAATATCGGCATGACCGCCGACGTCGGCACCTTCCCGCGCCTGTGCAAGCTGATCCCCGAGGGCTGGGTGCGCGAGCTGGCTTATACGGGTCGCCGCCTGCCGGCGGCTCGGGCCCGCGAGCTGGGCCTGGTCAACGAGGTGTTCGCCACCCACGAGGAGGTGGTCGCCCACGCCCTGGGGACCGCCCGCGAGATCGCCTCCAAGTCGCCCCTGGCCGTGGCCGGCAGCAAGGTGATGATCAACTACGCCCGCGACCACTCGATCAAGGACGGGCTGGACTACATCGCCACCTGGCAGACGGGCATGTTCTCGCCGCCCCACATGCTGGAGGCCTTCCAGGCCAAGGCCCAGGGCCGCGAGCCGGTCTATCCTGACCTCGTGCCCTTGAAGAAGCGGATGTAGGGGAACGACCGTCTTTCAAAATCCGTCATCCCGGGCCTTGTGCCCGGGACCCCTGGTTCAGCTTTCACGTGAAATGCAATGGCGCGCCAGCGCGCCACCCTACTGCACTTGCGGCGGACAGAGGGGTCCCGGGCACAAGGCCCGGGATGACGAGCGTTTGGGGGCGCTGAATGCATTGAACCGCCCCGCCCGGACCTCAGGCAGGCACGATGTTGACAATGGAGGCCTGGCCGAGGTTTCCGGTACCGACCCAGTTGTCGCCGCGGCGCTGCCAGTTCAGATACAACGGGGTTCCGACGAACCCGAGCACCGGCAGGAAGGGATCGGTCCTCCATCCCCGCGCCACCTTGTTCGGCGTCATCACGATCCGCAGCGGCATGCCCTGGGGTCCTGTTCTCACGGGACGGCCGTTGGTGACGAACATGGGCGCCCCCAGGCCTAGAATGAAGGCGTCGTTGGGGCCGCTCCTGTCAAAGGTCCAGCCTTCAAGGCCGTTCCGCACACGGTTGATGTCGCGGAACCCCATCTTGTTGTCCAGATGGGTTCTGAAGGGCGGGTTGGTGTACATGACGTGCGTGGTGTCCCACCCGCCGCGGTGCATATGCGGGCCTTGGACGAGATACTTGCGGCCGTCCACGACCTGGGCCGGCAGGGTCCGGGTCCATGACGGGATCGCCTCGTTCAGCATGGCCTTCTGCTCGGCCATGGCCTTGACGGTGGCGGCGATCTCCAGCTCCAGCATCTGGAAATCACCATTGGCGATGCGGGCGCTGGCCAGTTGGGACAGGCCCATGTACTGCACCATGAACAGCCCATGCAGCCACTCGTCCAGGCGCCGCCAATAGGTGCTCAGCGGCGTGTCGGGCTGCAGTTGCCGGTCGAGGAACACCGGCGCCCAACGCTCGCAGAACAGGCGGATCAGCGGCTCGCCGCCCTCCATGGGATTCTTGACCAGCAAGACGTCGCTGATGGTCTTCAGGCTGGCCATGGTCCCGCCGCTGACCTTCAGGATCTCGGCGCGCAGCTTGGGGGCCTCGCGGTTGCGCTCGTCCTGGTCCTCCACCTTCGACAGGCGCTCCAGCCACTCGTGGAGGAGCGAGATCTGCTGCATCGAAGGGTAGCCGCGCGTGATCAGGTGCTGGAACTTCACCTCGCTCAGCAGCACTTCCAGCTGCTTTATGATCTGCGCCTGCTGCTGGGTGATGGTCTCCAGCAGCGTCCGGATGCGTTCCAGCTCGGACGGCCTGCCGCCCAGGCCGATGGCCCGCAGGAGCTGGGCCGAGGCCCAGTTGATCGCCCTGTTGCCGCTGCGCCGGGCCAGCTCCTCCAGCCTGGCCTTCAGGAAGTCCACGATGCCGTCGGGCGACAGGATCGCCTTGGCCTCGTCGTTCGCCTGGGCCTCGAAATTGGCCTCGTCGCCGTAGAGGGTGGTCAGCACCGTCGACTGCGCGAACGCCACCATCTCCGTCCCGGCTTTCGCCCCGACCTCGGTCGTGTCGCTTGCCATGAGCCCCTCCCTGGGTGACGCGCGTCGGTTCTCGAAATACGAGCCGACTCTTGGAAAGCAACTGGGGCGAGCATGGCCGTCTATGTCGGCAAGTCAACACAGAACCCCGGCTATCGCCTACCCCGGCCGAGGCCCGGCCGCAGCCAGACGCCCAGATGGAACAGGCTCATCAGGGCGTACATCGCGGCCATGCCGGAGAGGCCGCGCCCCTCGGCCGAGCAGAGCCCGGCCAAGGGGGTCTCCGGCGCCAGGGCGGAGGCGGCCGCCATCAGCGCGAAGGTCGGGGCGGCCGCCAGGGCCAACACATGCGCCAGGAGGCGGGCCGCGCCCTCAGGCCACGTCGTATTCGTCATGGCGGCGCACCCACAGGCCCGTCTCGTTGCGGCCCTTGGGCGCGCGGTCCAGCCACGGATACATGCCCCACAGCCCGTCCAGCCCGCGCGCGTAGCTGGAATAGGTGTGATAGGCGACGCCGTCGACCAGGGCGAAGGCGCTCAGCCCCGGCCGGTCGCGGGAATAGGCCGCCGCGTCGACGCCGGACCGGGCGGCCAGCTGCGCCACCGGCTCGGGCGCCGGCTCCAGGTCCATCACCCCACCGCCGCGCCGGTAGTTGTAGTCGATCAGGCCGGCGCGCTGCTCGACCTCGGTGAAGGCGACGTTGAAGTCGAAGCTGAAGTCGCCGCCCGCCGACGAGGCCCAGGGGAAGGTCCAGCCCATGCGCCGGCGATAGGCCAGCAGCTTGTCCAGCGGCGCGCGGGAGACGGCCGTGAAGGCCACGTCGTGGTGGCGCAGGTGGGTGACGATGCCGTTGAAGCCGTCGGCCACCGACGAGCACGAGGTGCAGCCGGCCGTGAAGTCCGGCCCGAACATGAAGTGGTAGACGATCAGCTGCGAGCGGCCGTCGAAGAGCTCGGCCAGCGAGGCCTCGCCCTCTTCGGTCTGGAACCGATAGTCCTTGTCGATGCGCACCCACGGCAGGGCCTGGCGCTGGGCGGCCAGGGCGTCGCCGCGCCGGGTCAGGTCCTTTTCGGCTTCCAGGAGCGCGACCCGGGCCTTCAGCCACTGATCGCGCGAGACGACTTGATTGAGCATGACGGATCTCCTTTTCGGGGGCGTTTCAGACACACGCCGTTGTCATCCCGGAAGCCTCGCAGAGGCTGTCCGGGATGACAGCGGAGAGATGCGTGGGGCGGCTTAGACGCCCGCCAGGCGCTCGGTGTACTCGGCCTTCAGGCGGGTCCAGACGTCCCAGAAGGGCGTGGGCGGGGTCTTGCCGGCCATCCGCGCCACCAGCACGTCCAGGTGGGCGTGCCAGCCGGCGCTGACATTGAGCAGGCCGGTCTTGTCGGCGACGCGGCGGTGAGTGACGGTCAGCAGCACCTTGTCGCCGGCCGGCTCCAGCTCGAACGACACCTGCCCCTGGTTCCAGGTGAAGACCAGCTTGCGGCCCGGATCCAGTTCCAGGACCCGGCTCTCCATGCTGTGGCTTTCGCTGAAGCCCTCGGGTCGCACGCCCGGCGGGTCGGACAGGTCGTTGTTGCGCCAGGTCAGTTCGAACGGCGCCCCGACCTTCAGGTCCATGTCGCCCGAGGCCATCCACTGGCGGCGCAGGTCGCTCTCCGTCAGATAGGCCCACACCCGGTCGACCGGGCCGGGCAGCAGGCGCTGGATCTGCAGCGTCATCGGCTCGATCAGGGCGCCGTAGGGGTCCAGGGTCGCGATGTCGGTCATCGGTCGTCTCCTTCGGTCGGTTCGGATTTGGGAGGAAGGACGGCAGCGTTGCGGGCGTCGTCCTCGCGCAGCAGGCGGTCCAGAACGTCCAGACGGCTGGTCCAGAAGCGCTCGTAGAAGTTCAGCCAGTCGTGGGCGCCGGCCAGGGGGCCGGGGTCCAGGCTGCACAGGTGGGTGCGGCCCCGCACCTGCCGGCGGATCATGCCCGCCCCCTCCAGCACCTTGATGTGTTTGGAGGCGGCGGCCAGCGAGATCGCGAACGGTTCGGCCAGCTGGCCCACCGTGCGCTCGCCGTCCGCCAGCTCGCGCAGCATGCGCCGGCGGGTGGCGTCGCCCAGGGCGTGGAAGACGGTGTCCAGTTCGGGTGCGAGTAATTCAACCATGTGGTTGAACATGAAGATGCGCGCGAAAAGAGTCAACCGCTTGGTTAAATATAAAGCCCCAAGCGTCGCCTACCCGACCGAAAACCCAGCAAAACAAGGGAAATCGCCGCGAAAAACCCACCCAAAATGGTGGCGCGTCAATCTGTCCTTAGTCTCGTTGTGCAACCTTTCGTCGCAGGGGCTCCGATTTTCAGGGGCGGGGGACGACGAGTGGAACAGGCACAGGCCATCCGCGCCGAAGGGGCGCAGGGTCTCGCCGGCGCGGCGATGCGCCGGCTGCTGCACCCCGTGGCCCTGGGCCTGGTCGCCGCTCATCTGGCGCTGCTGGCCCTGGCCTGGTGGGCGCTGCACCACCTGGTGCCCGACACCCTGACCCTGGACCTCTTCGGCCATGTTCGCACGGTCAGCGAGGTGCATCGGCGGGTGATCGACCGCACCGTCGAGATCAGCCTGCTGCTGCCGGCCGTGTTCTTCATCGAATATCTCTGCACCGGCTGGGAGCAGAGCTCGGCGCGCCAGCTGCTGGCCGACCGCACCGGATCGGTGTGGACCGACATCGTCTGCTACCTGATGCAGTCGGCGCCGTTCTGGACCCTGATCACCACGGTGATGAGCCTGGGCGTGGTGGTCGCCACGGGCGAGGGGCTTAGGCGGCTGCTGGGCCTGGCGGGCCTGGCCCCCAGCATCGCCGGCGCGCCGCTGGCCCTGCAGGCGACGGCGCTGTTCGGGGTCTACACCTTCTTCGACTACTGGAGCCATCGGCTGGACCATTCGCGGCTGTTCTGGCCGCTGCACCGGTTTCACCACAGCGCCGAGTCGTTCTGCGTGGTCACCGCCGCCCGCGTACATCCGGCCGCCTTCACGGCCGTGGTCGGGGCGGTGCTGCCCGGCGTGCTGCTGGGCGCCGACCCCGCGGCCCTGGCCTATATGGGCCTGGTCATCATCGTCATCCGCCTGGTCGTCCACTCGCGCATCGAGTCCGACTTCGGCTGGGCGGGCCGCTGGCTGGTGCAGTCGCCCCTGCACCACCGCCTGCACCACAGCCTCAACCGCATGCCGATCAACCTGGCCCTGCTGCCGATCTGGGACCGCCTCTTCGGCACCTACCGCGCCCCGCCCGCCCAGGCCATGCGCATCGGCACCCCCACCGATTACCGCCACGGCGCGGGGATCCTCGCCGACGTCTGGCGCGACTATCGCGACTTCTGGACGGGGCTGAGCGCGATGGTGGGCAAGCGGCTGGGGCGGCTGAAGCCGGCCCGCCAGACCCCTCTCTCTTAGAGAGAGGGAGGGGCCCGCCGCCGCAGGCGGTGGGAGGGTGAGAGGTTTCACCCTGTCCGGAAAATCCCGAGATCCACGTTCAAGGGCGGACGATCTCTCGTCCGAGCTTCATTCGGAGAGAGTGTAACCTCTCACCCTCCCATGGCTTCGCCATGGGCCCCTCCCTCTCTCTATGAGAGAGGGGTTGTTTCCGGCAGCTCCGCGCTGGTGAAATCACACCCGTCCAACCGACACCGCGTCAGGTCGGCGTCGATCAGGCGGGCGCGGCGGGCGCTGGCGCCGGAGAGGTCGGCGCCGCGCAGGACGGCGCGGGAGAGGTCGGTGCGCAGGATGCGGCCCTGGGCGATGGTCAGGGGGCCAAGCTTGGCGCCCGACAGGTCGGCCCGCGACAGCTGGGCGCCGATCAGCCGCGCGCCGCGCAGGTCGGCCCCGCGCAGATTGACCCCGCGCAGGTCGGCGTCGGCGAGGTTCGCGCCCTGCAGCTGCACGCCCTCCAGGTCCATGCCGAAGAAGATCGCCCCCGGCGCCGAGAGACCCGCCAGGCGGCGCTTCTTCAGGCGCTTGAGCGGCCGGAAATCGACCATCGGGATCTTGGCCACCACGCCGTCGCGGCCGTCGGTGGTCACGTAGAGCTCATGCGCCTCCAGCACCTCGTGCAGGGGCTCGTCGTCGATATAGATGATCGCCGGCGGGGCGCGCAGCACCTCGGTCAGGTCGGCCCCGTCGAAGGTGGCGCCGGCCAGGTCGGCCCCGGTCAGCACCGCCTTGCGCAGGCAGGCCCCGGCGAAGTCGGCGTTGTAGAGATTGGCCTTGGAAAGGTTGGCGCCGCTCAGCTGGGCGCGGTTCAGCCGCGCGCCCTGCAGGCCCGCGCCCGTCAGGTCGGCGTCGGAAAGGTCGACCGCCCGGGTCAGGCTGCCGCCCAGCTGGGCGCCGGCCAGATTGGCCCCGCCCAGCAGGGTGTAGTCCAGCTCGCCGCGCCGGGTGCGGTGCTCCAGGATCCTGAAACCCTCGACGCTGTCCTGGGTGGCGATGATCCCCTCGCGCAGGTCGCTGCCCGACAGGTCGGCGCCGCCCAGATTGGCCCCGCGCAGGCAGGCGCCGCGCAGGTCGGTCCGCGAGAGGTCGGCCTTGCGCAGGTCGGCGTCGCGCAGGTCGGCGCCGTAGAGGGTGGCCCGGCCCAGCTTCACCCGCGACATCAGGGCGCCCGACAGCCGCGCGCCGGTGAGATCGGCCTCGGAGAGGTCGACGCCCTCCAGATCGACATTGTCGAGATCGACATAGGAGAGGTTGGCGCGGGTCCCGGCCGGCTGGCCGCGCAGATAGCGGGCGTGCCCCTCGATCGCGGCCTTCAGCGCGGCGGGCGCGAGGCTGCGGATCAGGTTCTGCTGGAGGATGGAGACGGACGGGGCGGCGGACATGTCGGACGGGCTCTTTTCACAAAACCCTGTCACGCCAGATTTAAGGAAACGTTCAGTCTAGTTTCAAAAACGCGATAAAAATCAACGTCTCGAATTTTACAGCCAGCCGCGCCGCTTGAACCACAGCAGAGGTCCGGCGGCGGCCACCACCATCAGCACGAGGGCGAACGGATAGCCGTGCAGCCAGGCGAGCTCGGGCATATGGACGAAGTTCATGCCGTAGATGCCGGCCACCAAGGTGGGCGGCAGGAACATCACCGAGAACACCGAGAAGATCTTGAAGATGGCGTTCTGCTCGATGTTGATCAGGCCCAGGGCCGCGTCGAGCAGGAAGGTGATGTTGCCCGACAGGTAGTTGGAATGGTCGGTGATCGACTGGACGTCGCGCTGCAGCGATTTGAGGTGATCGCGCAGTTCCTTGTCGCCGTCGAACTGGTCGGCCAGGGCCGCGAAGCTGAGCAGGCGGGCCAGCGACACCAGGCTGTCGCGGGCCTTGGAATTGATGATCTGGGCGCGGCCCAGGCGGTTGAGGATGGCCTCGAAGGCCGCGCCGCGCGGGCGGCTGAAGATGGTGCGCGACTGCACCTCCACCTCGGCGGCGGTGCGCTCCAGGATGTCGGCGGTGCGGTCGATCACCGCGTCCAGCAGGCCCAGGAAGGTCTGGACCCCGCCGGGGCACAGGCTGGGCTGGCGCTGGGCCTGGGCGGCGAACACCGCGAACGACTTGGGCTCGACATAGCGAATGGTGACCAGCCGCTGGCCGACCAGCACGAAGGTCACGGGGGCGGCGGTGGGCAGGTCGCTGTCGGCGTTGACCAGCACCGTGGCGGTCATGAACGTGCCGCCGTCCTCCTGGTAGAGGCGCGAGGAGGCCTCGATCTCGGCCATCTCCTCGCGGGTGGGCAGCAGCAGGCCGATCGATTTCTCGACCGCCACTTCCTCGGCGCGGGTGGGATTGACCAGTTCGACCCACACCGCGTCGCTGGGCAGCGACCAGTCGGGCGTGAGACCGCCCGGCTCGAAGCCCGGCGCGCCGTGGCGCAGCACCCTCAGCATGGGAAAGGAACTTTGTTCACGCCCCGGGCATGGCCCAAGGCGCGCACGGCGTCAACGCGTGGGTTGCGACTTGTCGTCGGACGACGGCGACGAGGACTGCGATTGCGCGATCAGGGCGGCGATGCGGTCGGTCGAGTCGGCGGCCTGGTTGATCATGTCCAGCGGCGAGCTGGCGCGGACCGAGGCGGCCACCTGGTTGGCGGCCGACTTGGCCAGCGAGACGGCGGCGTTCTGGGCCAGGGCCATCTTGCTGGTGGCGGCCGCGATCGTGACCGCCTGGTTGTTCTGGTAGATGAAGCCGTGGGTCGGATAGACGGTGGTGCCGAGATCCCGGATCGGGTCGTACCAGACCTTGACCTGGCTCCAGTCGCCGGCCGGCGAGACGTCGACCACGGTGACGTCCTTCTCGACCTGGCCGCGGCCGCCGTCGATGATCGACCAGTTGGCGTGGGTCACCTGGATCACGCGGTCGGTCAGCACCTGGCTGACGAAGGCCACGTGGCCGAGGTTCATGCGGGCGGTGGGCTTGAAGCAGAGCACGGCGCCGGCGCGGGGCACGAAGCCCGTGTCGTACTTGCCGACCGCCTGGCTCCACCAGGTGCGGGCGTCGCCGAAGATCTGGATGCCCGACATCAGACGCGCGAACGGAACGCACTGCCAGTACCCGTCGGCCACCGCGCCGGACATCGGCACAAGGCTGATCATGGCGGCAGCGGCCAGGGAACCCCAGAGGGCTCTCGTCCGTTTCGTCATGCTGTGGGTACTCCCCCGCGTCACTGGGCTAAGGGATAACCCTGCCTGGGAAAGATGAAAAGTCTGTTTATCAGGCTTCCGCCGTGGCAGGTCGACGCGCCTTCCACGCCTTCGCCCAAGCTTTCATCCCCTCCCGCGCAGGCTTCTCGACCAGATGGTACGAGAGGGCCGAAAGCGGAACCAGTGCAAAAACGATCACCGCCCAAGCATAGGCCGGCAGCTGATCGCCCTCGATCTTCAGAAGCTTGAGCGCTGCATTCACCGCCAGGATCTTCCAGGGGATGCAGATCATGTAGGTGGAGTAGCTGATCTCGCCCAAATACACGAGCGGGGCCGAAGTCGCGAAGCTGGAGCCGCTCGCGGCCAGGGCCGCTAGCATGACGATCAGCCCCCCCAGGGTCATGACAATTACATTATCCGGGGCGTCGAAGTGCACGGCCAGCAGCACGGCGGCGCCCGCCAGGCAGGCGCCCAGCCCCGAGAACCGGCCGGTCAGGGCGCCCGAGCGCCACAGGGCGTGCAGGGCGCAGCCATAGGCGAAGCAGGGCACGATTCTGAGGAAGCCCCAGCGGATCGTCGCCTCGGTCAAGGGAAAGCCCGCCAGCGCCTGGAAGATCGGATAGAGGGCCGCGATCACCGCCAGGGCCAGGCCGACGGCCAGGCGCGGACGATCGCGAAGGCGCCAGGCGGACCAGGCGAAGGCCGGGAACGACAGATAGGCGAACCACTCGGCCGAGATCGACCACGACGGATGGTTCCAGCCCGAGACCGGCGCAAAGCCCCAGGCCTGGACCAGCAGCAGATTGGCCGGCAGGGCGCTCCAGGCCAGCATGTTCTGGTCGACGGCGATCCCGGCCAGGCCGGCGGCGGCGGCCATCAGCCCCACGCCCGCCAGGGTGACCAGGTGCAGCGGATAGACCCGCGCCAGCCGGTTCCACAGGAAGTCGCCGTACTTGAACCGCCCCTCGCCGAAGCCGCTGAGATAGACGTGGCAGAGGATGAAGCCCGACAGGGTGAAGAACGCCTCGACCCCCAGATAGCCCTTGCCGATCATGGCCGGCGGAACCGCCGCCGACAGGTTGGGCCAGTAGTGGTACATCACCACCCAGAACGCGGCGAAGAACCGAAGGGCCGTCAGGGGCTTGATATTGGCGGCGTCTGGCATCATCTCGACTCTCGGTTCGGCGAAGCCTGGGGGCTTCCGTCGCGTTCCTTGCATGGACGACGCCTTCTGAGGGGGAGGCGTTTGGCGCGTTTTCCGGACCAGAATTTAGAACGGTACGATGAACGAACTCCTTCACCTCGCCGCGGACCCGGCCGTCTGGGCCGCGCTGGTCACGCTGATCGTCATGGAAGTCGTGCTCGGCATCGACAACCTGGTGTTCATCTCCATCCTCTCCAACAAGCTGCCGCCCGAACATCGACAGAGGGTGCGTCGGATCGGCATCTCGTTGGCCCTGATCATGCGACTGGTCCTGCTCTCGACCATCGCCTTCATCGTGGGCCTGACCGCCCCGGTGTTCGACCTGGGCCTGGCCGGCCCCGTCTCGCACGGCGTTCCCAGCTTCGAGACCGCCTTCTCGTGGCGCGACCTGATCCTGATCGCCGGCGGCCTGTTCCTGATCTGGAAGGCCACCAAGGAGATCCACCACAGCGTCGATCCCAACGCCGGCGAGGCCGCGCCGGACGTGAAGACGGCGGCGATCTCCAATGTCGGCGGGGCGATCTTCCAGATCATCCTGTTGGACATCGTGTTCTCTATCGACTCGATCCTGACCGCCGTGGGCATGACCGACCACCTGCCGGTGATGATCGTCGCCGTCATCGTGGCGGTGACCGTGATGCTGCTGGCCGCCGATCCCCTGGGCAACTTCATCAACGACAACCCCACCGTCGTGATGCTGGCCCTGGGCTTCCTGCTGATGATCGGCGCGGTGCTGATCGCCGAGGGCTTCGGGGTGCACGTGCCCAAGGGCTACATCTACGCGGCCATGGCCTTCTCGGCCGGCGTCGAGGGGCTGAACATGCTCTCGCGCCGCAAGGGCGGTCCGACGAAGCACTAGGACGCGACCGGGGACAGGCGCATGCGCCTGTCCCCAATTCGTGGCGCCGCGCGAATAACGCCGACGCGGGAGCGACGCGGCCGGGTCACGTGTTATGTGATCCGCCCCGCTTCCGCCGACGCAAGGTCCCATGACCACCCAGACCTTCACCGAGACCGAGCGCCGGCTGACCCTGGCGGCGCTGATGATCGTCTTCCTGCTCAGCGCCCTGGACCAGACCGTGGTCTCCACGGCCATGCCGCGCATCATCGCCGAGCTGAACGGCCTGACCCTCTATGCCTGGGTGACCACCGCCTATCTGCTGACCTCGACGGTGATGGTGCCGATCTGGGGCAAGCTGGGCGACATCTACGGCCGAAAGCCCATCCTGCTGGCCGGCATCGGCGTTTTCCTGGCCGGCTCGTGGCTGGCGGGGCTGTCGGGCGAGTTCGGCGACGTGCTGGGCATGAACGGCATGGTCCAGCTGATCGTGTTCCGCGCCCTGCAGGGCGTCGGCGGCGGGGCGCTGTTCACCACCGCCTTCGCCATCATCGCCGACCTCTATCCGCCGCGCGAGCGGGCCAAGTTCGCCGGGCTGTTCGGCTCGGTCTTCGGCCTGGCGAGCATTTTGGGTCCGCTGATCGGCGGCTATTTCACCGACCACGGCACGGTGCGGCTGGGCGACCACGTGATCGCCGGCTGGCGCTGGGTGTTCTACGTCAACCTGCCGCTTTCCCTGCTGTCACTGTTCATGGTGCTGGTGAAGATGCCGCCGCTGGAGCACCGGCGCTCGGGCGCGGTCGACTATCCGGGCGCGATCCTGCTGGTGGCCGCCTTCGTGCCGCTGCTCTTGGCGCTGAGCCTGGGCGGTCACGACTTCGCCTGGAGCTCGCCCCAGAGCATCGGCCTGTTCGCCTTCGCCGCCGTGGCCCTGGCCGCCTTCCTGTTCGTCGAGAGCCGGGTCAGCAACCCGATCCTGCCGCTGCGCCTGTTCGCCAACAAGGTGTTCGCCGGGGCCAACGGCGCGGGCTTCCTGCTGTCGATGGCGTTCCTAGGGGTAGTTACCTTCCTGCCGCTCTACATGCAGCTGGGCATCGGGGTGGACGCCACGACCAGTGGCCTCGCCATCCTGCCGATGATGGGCGGGCTGATCGTCAGCTCCACCCTGGCCGGCCGGGCCGTGACCAAGACCGGCCGCTACAAGCCCCTGCTGATCGCCGGCGCCCTGCTGCTGATGCTCGGCTTCTGGCTGCTGAGCCGGGTCAGCGCCCACACGGGCCTCGCCGACCTCTGCTGGCGCATGGCGGTCGTGGGCCTGGGCCTTGGCCCCAGCCAGAGCCTCTTCAACATCGCCATCCAGAGCGCGGTCGAGCCGCACGACATCGGCGTTGCCACCAGTTCCAACCAGTTCTTCCGCCAGATCGGCTCGACCATCGGCGTGGCCGTCTTCGGCGCCCTCCTGACCCACCGCCTGGCCCACGAGGGCCTGGGGCTCGACCTGGGCGCCCTGCAGGGCATGGCCCTGAAGGCCACCGCCCAGGGGGCCGCGCGCTCCATCGACCCGGCCTTGGCGCAAGCCCTGACCCACGCCCTGACCGGCGTGTTCCTGGGCGGGGTGCTGGTGGTGGCCCTGGGCCTGGCGGTGACCCTGTGGCTGCCGGAGATCCCCCTGCGGGGGCGGATGCCGGTGGAGCAGACGCTGGAGAAGGAGCCGGCTTAAGCCACGGCCGGGGACATGCACTTGTGCGTGTCCCCAAACACAGGCGCGGAATTGACCGGCTATCGGCGCTCGCGGTTGGGGACACGCACAAGTGCATGTCCCCGGCAGCGTCCGTCAAAGAAAGCTGTACGGGTCCACGTCGAACACCACGCGCACCGAGTTGGGGACCTTAGCCCGGGCGCGCCAAGCGGCCAGGAAGCCTTGCAGGTCCACCGAGCGCTCGGCCCGCACCAGGAACCGCTTCCGCCGCCGCCCCCGCACCAGCGCCAACGGTGCGTCGGCGGGGCCGAAGACCTCGACGCCGTCGGCGTTGGGCGTGGCGGCCGCCAGGGCGTTGCAGTAGTCCTCCAGGGCCACCGGGTCTGGCCCCGTGGCGATCACCGCGGCTAGGCGTCCGAACGGCGGCAGGCCGGCTTCCTGGCGCATGGCCATCTCGGCCTCGACGAAGGCGTCGCGGTCCTGGGCCTTCAGGGCCTGGAGCACGCCGTGCTCGGGAGAGTACGTCTGGAGCAGCGCCCGCCCCGGCTTCTCGTGACGCCCTGCCCGGCCCGCCGCCTGGGCCAGCAGCTGGAACGTCCGCTCGCCGGCCCGCAGGTCGCCGCCGCGCAGGGAAAGGTCGGCGTCGACCACGCCCACCAGGGTGAGGTTGGGGAAGTTGTGGCCCTTGGCGGCGGCCTGGGTGGCCACCAGGATGTCGATCTCGCCGGCCGCCATGGTGTCGACCAGGGCCCGGGCGGCCTCGGCGTCGAACACCGTGTCGGACGAGAACACCGCGATCCGCGCGTCGGGGAAGAGGTGGCGGGCCTCCTCCTCCACCCGCTCCACGCCCGGGCCGATCGACACCAGGCTGTCCTTGGCCCCGCAGTGCGGGCAGGCCTCGGGCTTCTTCATCGAAAAGCCGGTCAGGTGGCAGACCAGGCGCCCGGTATAGCGGTGCTCGACCAGCCAGCTGTCGGTATCGGGCGACTTCATCTTCTCGCCGCAGGCCCGGCAGAGGACGAGCGGCGCATAGCCCCGGCGATTGAGGAACAACAGGCTCTGCTCGCCGCGCGACAGGGCCACCGACACCGCCTTGACCAGCGGCGGCGACAGCCAGCGGCCGGGCTCCGGCGGGGTCTCGCGCATGTCGATCAGGCCGATGTCGGGCAGTTGCGCGGCGCCGTGGCGGGCCGAGAGCCGCAGCCAGCGATAGCGGCCCTGCTGGGCGTTCCACAGGCTCTCCAGCGACGGGGTGGCCGAAGCCAGCACCACCAGCGCCCCCTCGATCTTGGCGCGCGCCACGGCCAGGTCGCGGGCCTGGTAGATGAAGCCCTCCTCCTGCTTGAAGCTGCCGTCGTGCTCCTCGTCGACCACGATCAGCCGCAGCTTGCGGAACGGCAGGAACAGGGCCGAACGGGCGCCGACCACGATCCGCGCCGCGCCGGTGGCCACGCCCTCCCAGGCCCGCCGGCGCTTGGGCGGCGAGACGCCCGAATGCCACTCGACGGGCGCGGCGCCGAAACGCCGCTCGAAGCGGTGCATCACCGCCTGGGTCAGGGCGATCTCGGGCAGCAGGATCAGCACCTGGCTGTCGGGATCGGCGGCCAGGGCGGCGGCCACGGCCTCCAGATAGACCTCGGTCTTGCCCGAGCCGGTCACCCCGTCCAGCAGGGCCGCCTGGAAGCCGCCGGCGTCCAGCATCTCGCCCAGCACATCGGCCGAGGCCTGCTGGCTGGGATTGAGGGTCTGGGGCGGCAGGGAGAGGTCGGGCTGGGGGAAGCTGTTGTCGGGCTCGATCCAGGTGATGGCCAGAGCGCCCTCGTCCACGAGCCCCTTCACCACGCCGGCCGAGACGCCGGCCGCCGTGGCCAGGGCCCCAGACGCCATGGGACCTTGCTCGGCGGCGGCCAGCACCTTCAGACGCGCGGGGGTCATACGGGCCGGCTGGGTTCCGGTCAGGACCAGGGCCTTGTCGGGCTTGGCGGGCGGATGGCGCAGGCCGCGCAGGGCCATGGCCAGGGGCCAGCCGGGAATGTCGACCGAATAGCGCGCCGCCCACTCGATGAAGCTCAGCACGCCCGGCGGCAGGGGCGGATCGTCCACCCGCTCCAGCACGGGCTTGAGCGGCCGATTGCCGCCGGTCCCGTCGCGCAGGGCCGTGACCACCCCGCGAATCACGCGCGGCCCCAGGGGCACGGCCACATGGTCGCCGACGCTAAGGCCCATGTCCTCCGGCTCGGCGTAGTCGAACGCCTCGGGCAAGGGCATGGGCAGCAGGACGGAGGCGATGCGGGGCATGGGACCTGAAACGGGGGAGCAGTCGGTTCTGCCTGGGAATTGACGTCAGGTCGAGATGGGGTTTGGCGGGCCCAATTCCCAGCTTCCCCTTCACCCGTCATCCCGGGCCTTGTGCCCGGGACCCCTCTGTCCACCGCAGGCGCGAAGGTGTGGCGCGCCGGCGCGCCAATGCTCGTCACGTGAAAGCTGAACCAGGGGTCCCGGGCACAAGGCCCGGGATGACGGCGGTGGGAGGAAACATCCCCAGGCCAAGACCATCCGCCCTCGCCCCATCAAGCGGCTGTTAACCGACTTGGGGCTTCATCGGGGTTGTCCCCGGCTGTGACTCAATACGGGGACGAAGTGTGGATGGAGTAGTCAGACCATGACCGACGCGACCCAGGCGATGCTGCCCTATCCGGTCGACGCCGACGCCGTCCGCGACTTCCTGCGGTCCGAGCCCGACTTCCTGCACAGCGATCCCGACCTGCTCAGCGACCTGGGCCTGCGGCCGGACGCCAGCAACGTGGTCGACTTCGGCCCGGCGGCCCTGGCCCGCATCTCGGCCGCCCACGAGCGCGAGGCCCTGGTGCGCCGCCAGATCGAGGCCACCGCCCGCGCCAATTTCTCGGCCCAGGCCCAGAGCCACGCCGCCGTCATCGACCTGCTGGACGCCCGCAACCATTCCGACCTGGCCCGCCGCGTCGACGAGATGGCGTCCTTGCGCTTCGGCCTCGCCGCCGGGGTGGTGGTGCTGGAAGGCCCCGGCCGCGTGCCCGCCGGCTGGCACGCCCTGATCGCCGGCCAGATCGAGATGATCATGGGCGACCACGGCGTGGCCCGCATGGGCTTCCACGCGCCGGCGCTCGGCCTGTTCGGCGACCGCCTGGACGAGATCAAGAGCATGGCCATCGTCCGCATGAGCCTGTGGGAGCCGGCGCGCGAGGGCCTGCTGGTGTTCGGCTCGTCCGACCCGGAGGGCTTCACCGCCGACATGGGCAGCGAACTGGTCGCCTTCCTGGCCCGCGTCGTCGAACGCACGGCCGAGCGCTGGCCGGTGCTGTGAGCCATGGCTGTCATCCCGGGCGAAGCGTAGCGAAGACCCGGGACCGACGCCTGAGCGCCGCGTTCCAAATCGGTCCCGGATCTGCGGCCCTGCGGGCCTTGTCCGGGATGACAGGCTTTTGGCGAGGGTGAGGAGATGAGCACCGCCGCCCGCGCCGCCCTCTCCGCCTGGCTGGACCATCTGGCCCACGAGCGCCGGGCCTCGCCGCGCACGGTGCGGGCCTATGGCGACAACGTCCTGGCCTATCTGAACTTCCTGGAGCGCCATCGCGGCGAGGCCCTGTCGGTGGCCGACATGGGCGGCGTCTCCGCCGCCGAGCTGCGCGCCTATCTGGCCTTTCGCCGGGACGGCGATGAGGGCCTCTCCCCCCGCTCGCTGTCGCAGAGCCTGTCGTCGATCCGCGCCTTTCATCGCTTCCTCGACCATCGCCTGGACACCCCCAACGCCGCCGTCGGCCTGGTGCGCGGGCCGCGCATCAAGGTGGGGGCGCCGCGTCCGGTCTCCGAGGACCAGGCCCACGGCCTGATCGCCGAGCTGTCGCTGGACCCGGACCGCGAGGACTGGGAAGTCGCCCGCGACGAAGCGGTGCTGACCCTTTTGTGGGGCTGCGGCCTGCGGATCTCCGAGGGCCTGTCCCTGACCTTGCGCGACGCGCCGCTGGGCGAGAGCCTGCGGATCACCGGCAAGGGCGGCAAGACCCGGATCGTGCCGGTGCTGGACATCGTCCGCCAGCGGATCGACGCCTATCTGGCCGCCCTGCCTTTCGCGCTGGGGCCGGGCGAAGCGCTGTTCCGGGCCAGGCGCGGCGGGCCGCTGTCGCCGCGCCACGTCCAGGCGACGATGCAGAACCTGCGCAGCCGCCTGGGCCTGTCGGACCGCGCCACGCCCCACGCCCTGCGTCACTCCTTCGCCACCCACCTGCTGGGCGCCGGCGCCGACCTGCGCTCGATCCAGGACCTTCTGGGCCACGCCTCGCTGTCGACGACCCAGCGCTACACCCAGGTGGATGCGGCGGGCCTGCTGGCCGCCTACGGCAAGGCGCATCCGAGGGCGTGACCCGACCGGGGACATGCACTCGTGCGTGTCCCCAGCCTCAGGCGCCGGCTCTCCGACAAAGGCCCAGCCAGGTCTTGGGGACACGCACAAGTGCATGTCCCCGGCCGCTAGAGGTCCCGCGCTTCCAGCTCGGCCAGCAGTTGCGCCAGCCGATCCGCCTCTTCCTGCACCTTGGCCTTCACGAACGGCGCCGGCAGTCCTTCCCGCGCCCGCAGCGGCGAGGCCACCTCGACCAGGTTCACCGCCTCGTTGGGATCGAGCTCCAGGTCGTACATCTCCCACTCGTCGGCCACGCCGCCCGAGGGGTCGAAATAGCGGCTCAGCTTGTGGCGGCCGGTGCGCACGCAGCGCACGTGGTTGGGCTGGCGCACCGAGCCGGGCGCCAGGTTCACCTGGGGATGGTCGGCGTTCACCTGGTCGACCACGCGCCGGTAGACCTCGAACTCCCTGTCGCACTTGAGGTTGGCCGGGTCGTCGTTCGAGGCCGAGGGGGCGGTGATCTCGTCGTCGGTGATGAACAGCACGCCCTGGCGCTCGCGGCCGTCGGGCTCGACCACCGTGTTCGTCTCGCCCTTCAGCAGGCCCGACAGGTCCACGCCCGGCAGGGGCGGCACGGGGCGATGGGCGCCCAGGCTCCTGGCGATGGCCTCGCGCTGGTCCGCCGTCACCCCCGCCAGGCCCAGTATGGTGGGCAGGATGTCGATGTGGCTGGTCACGGCGTCGATCTGGCGCGGCGTGTAGCCCAGCGGCCCCTCGCCCGTGCCCGGCTCGTCTTCCACGACACCCGTCGAAGGCGGGAAGCGCACGATCACCGGCACGTGCAGGGCCTCCTGATAGGCCGTGTGCCACTTCTCGATCATCATGCCGTGAGCGGCGGCGTATTCGCCGTGGTCGGCCAGGAAGACCACGATGGTGTTGTCGGCCAGGCCCGTCTCTTCCAGCGTCGCCAGCACCCGCGCCACGTGGGTGTCGACCACCGAGTGCAGCCAGCCGTAAAGCTGCAGGAACTCCAGGGCGTAGCGCTCGGGCTCGGCGCTCAGCTGGAACGGCAGGACGCCCTTCAGGGCCTGCTGGACGGCGATCTCGATCGACCGCTCGTCCCGTTCGGCGGGTCGGGGATCGGGCAGGTGCGGGAACTTCTCCTCGACCTTGCCCTGGGCGGTGTTGACGATGTTGAAGCCGGTCTTGGCGTTCAGGGCCAGCCCCACCTTGTAGGCGTAGTCGTGCTGGCAACTGGGCTTGTCGGCCAGGGACTCGTTCTGGGTGGGCGAGGGAAAGGCGCAGTCCTGGGGGAAGCCCAGGGGGTTGAGCGCGATGTTGATCGTGCCGGGCTTGGGCGGCGGGGTCTTCTGGCCGACGGTCGGCGTGGTCAGCGGGCCGAAGATCGACTGGGCGCCCGAATTGTCCGGCGTCGGCAGGGCCTGGGCGATCACCGCCGGATAGGTGGCGATGTCGTGGGGGTTGGTGAACGAGGCCACCGCGAACCACGGCGGGATGTCGTCGACGTCCGGCCCCGAGGCGTAGGGGTCCTGGGCCTGCTCGATGGCCTGGGCGCGGTCGTAGTCCACGGCCAGGGCCTTGCGGCGCAGGAAGGTGCAGGCCTGGTCGGTGAAGCCGGCGTCGCGATAGACGCCCAGATTGTTGATCGCCGCCCCGTGCGGCTCGGGATACGACTCCTCCCAGTCGTCGAAGCCGTAGCGCTCCAGCGAATGCTCGGGCGGATTGCTGACGTGCCACTTGCCGAAATAGTGGGTGGTGTAGCCGGCCTCGCGCATCCAGGTCCCCAGGGTGGGGATCCCGTCGGCCGCCAGCCACGGGAAGTTCCAGGAATCGCCGCTCTTGAACAGGCCGTCGGTCTGGGTGACGCCGGTCCTGGTCCCGTACTGGCCCGTATAGATCACCGCCCGGCTGGGGGTGCAGGCGCTGGCGGCGATGGTGTGGTTGCGCAGCAGGGCCGCGTTCTGGCGCAGGGCCAGCAGGCCCGGGAAGTATTGGGCGTAGGGATTGCAGTCCTCGATCTCGCGCTGGAAACCCAGGATCCGCTTCAGCGGCTCATGGAAACCGGCCTCCGGTCCGTAGGAAAACCGTGGGAACCGGTACTGGTCGCAGGTGATCAGCAGGATGTTGGGCCGGCTTGGCTGGCTCATGGCGCTCTCCCCCTCGCGGACGGCCCTTCCGGCCGCTTTTCACGCATGCTGGAGACTACACCACCAGGTTGAAGAGTCGATGACGTCACCAACCCTCGATAGCGAAGCCTGTCAACGCCCCAGCGATGGGATGTGACATTCGGTCGCTCATAACGATCTAAAGCCTTGCCATTAACCGCGTTTTTACGGCGTTCGCGGCTTCTGGGTTCAAGACCGGAGCCCGATCTCATTTCTTGGGCGCGACCGGACATGGGGTTTGCGATGAAATTCGACGATCTGAAGATCTCCACCAAGGTGGCCCTCCCGGCCATCATCCTGACCGTCGTCGCCCTGGCGATCACGGGCGTCGGGGCTTGGCAGTCCCGGGTTTCGGAAGCCGCGACCAAGGTGCTCGTCGAGCAGCGCGCCCCCGCCGAACTGGAAGCCTCGCGCTTCAACCGCCGGGTCGCCTCGATCGGCTACGCGGCCTACCGCACGATCGCCAACGACTCGGCCTCGGCGGAAGCCAAGACCGCCAGCGACGAGATCGACAGCGCCTACAAGGAAGCCAAGATCGCCCTGGCCAAGGTCAAGGCCGCCGACCCCGCCGCCGCCAAGAAGGTCGCCGACTTCCAGACCCGTCTGGACCGCGTCTATTCCAGCGCCCGCCAAGGCGCCGACCTGGGCCTGCAGAACGCCAACGACGCGGCCAAGATGGTCATGGGCGTGATCGATCCGGACATCGCCGCCCTGACCAAGGACGTCTCGACCTACACCAACACCCATAGCGACGAGACCGGCGCCATGGTGCAGAAGGCCGCCAAGCAGGCCGCCACCGGCACCATGATGTCGATCGCCTTCGGCCTGATCGCCTCGGCCGCCGCCCTGGTCTTCGCCCTGTGGATCGGCCGCTCGAAGATCTCGGCCCCGCTCAACAACCTGTCCAAGACCATGGAAGTCCTGGCCCAGGGCTCGGTGGACGTCGACGTCGTCGGCGCCCAGCGCAAGGACGAGGTCGGCTTCATGGCCCGCTCGGTCCAGGTGTTCAAGGACAACGCCCTGGCCCTGCGCACCGCCGAAGCCGCCCAGCAGCGCGCCAGCGCCGAGACCGAGGCCGAGCGCCGCCGCAACCAGGAAGCCGCCGACGCGGCCGCCCGCGAGCAGGCCTTCGTCATGGAACACGTCGCCACGGGCCTGAACCGCCTGGCCGACGGCGACCTGACCTATCGCGTCGACATCCAGTTCCCCGACGCCTACGAGCGTCTGCGCAGCGACTTCAACGGCGCCATCACCCAGATGGAAGAGGCGATGCGCACCATCGTCCACGCCGCCAACAGCATCGGTTCGGGTTCGGACGAAATCGCCTCGGCCGCCGACGACCTGTCGCGCCGCAGCGAGCAGCAGGCCGCCAGCCTGGAAGAGACCGCCGCCGCCCTGGACGAGATCACCGCCACGGTGAAGCGTTCTTCGGCCGGCGCGGTGGAAGCCTCGCGCGTCGTCACCTCCACCCGCGCCGACGCCGAGCGCTCGGCCGTGGTCGTCCGCGGCGCCGTCGACGCCATGAACCAGATCGAGAAGTCGTCGCAGGAGATCAGCCAGATCATCGGCGTCATCGACGAGATCGCCTTCCAGACCAACCTCCTGGCCCTGAACGCCGGCGTCGAAGCCGCCCGTGCGGGTGACGCGGGTCGCGGCTTCGCCGTCGTCGCCCAGGAAGTCCGGGCTCTGGCCCAGCGTTCCGCCGACGCGGCCAAGGAGATCAAGACCCTGATCTCGTCCTCGACCCAACAGGTCAGCCAGGGCGTGTCGATGGTCGGCCAGACGGGCGAGGCCCTGCAGGCCATCGTCGGCAAGGTCAGCGAGATCGACGGCCTGGTCAGCGAGATCGCCGCCTCGGGCGCCGAGCAGGCTACCGGCCTCAACGAGGTCAACGCCGCCGTCAACCAGATGGACCAGACCGTCCAGCAGAACGCCGCCATGGTCGAGCAGTCGACCGCCGCCAGCCATGCCCTGAAGGGCGAGGCCAACGGCCTGATGCAGATGATCGGAAGGTTCCAGGTCTCGGGCGCCCAGGCCGCCGTCGGTGGCGGCTCCACCCGCCGCCACATCGCTCCGCCCACCCAGGTGACCCGCCCGGCCCCGCGCGCGGCCGTGGCCCCGGCCACCGCCGCCCACCGCCCCGGCGCCAATCCGGTCAAGGCCGCCCAGGCCAAGCTGGCCGCCTTCGCCGGCTCGGCCCAGCCCGCCTCGGACGACTGGGAAGAGTTCTAGGTTTAAGTAAGCGTACCGCCCTCGCTTGAGTAGGAGGGCGTTTCCTCCCCTCGTAAGCCTAGCGTAGAGCCCCGCCGGTTGCCCCCGGCGGGGCTTTTCGTTTGGGGGTTAGGTTTGCTCCTGGCGCCTCACCGCCTTTGACGAGGCCTCGGCATCGGCCCTGCAAATATGACCAAGCTACTATCCAAGGTGGCGCTGAGAGCGGGTCAGCGATGAGCCCTTGCAGGCGGTGCGGATCGGACGGGACGTCGAGCAAGCGTGACCCCAAGCGCCGCGCCAACGCCGAGACAGGCTGCAATGCAGAGCAGCGCGACGACGAAGGCCTGGGTTATGGCTGCGGGATCATGACGCGGTCCGAGCACCGTGTAGAAAACCCCGCCAATGATCGCGACGCTGAGCGCGGTGCCGACCTGCAGCGTGGAGGTGACCGTGCCGGCGATCATCCCTGAAAGCGCCGGGGTGACGCGCTCGATCACCACCCGCATTAGCGACGGCAAGCCTAGTCCCTGGCCGAACCCGACGGCGAACAGGATGAGAGCAAGCAGGACAGGCGTGGGCGGGCCGCCGATCGGCGCGGCCGCGATAAGCCAGGCCAGACCCAGAAAGCCGACCGTCTCCAGCCCCAGGCCGATCGGATTGAGATAGCCGCCGACGATGCGCCGGAGGGCAGGCGTCGTCAGCGGTCCTAGTAGGAAACCTGCCCCGAACGGCAGGAAGGTCAGGCCCGCGCTCAGCGCGGTCGCATGCAGCGCGCCCTGCAGATACACCGAGAACAGCAGGAAGAAGGTGCCGATCGCGTAGAACAGCAGCGCGATCAGTAGCGCGCGGCCCAGCCCGGGCGCCCGAAGAGCATCCGGATCGAGCAGGGGCGAGCCGCCGCCGCGGGCAAGCCGGGTTTCATGGCGCCAGAAGATCAGCGCCAGCACTGGCGATGCCGCCAACGATAGCCAGGACCACAGCGGCCAGCCAGCTTCGCGGCCTTCGACAAGCGGCAGGATCAAGGCGCCGAGCGCGGCGATAGAGAGAGCCACCCCGCCCAGGTCCAGTTTGGCCGCTTGACGCGCCCCAGTGTCCTTCAGCAAGGGAACGCCAAGAGCCACGACCAGCACTGCCGCCGGCAGGTTGACCAGGAAGATCGTCCGCCAGCCCATGTCCAGCAGATCGAGCGAGATGAGGACGCCGCCCAAGGCCTGGCCGATCACCGAGGCAAGGCCGAAGACAGCGCCGTAGACGCCGAGCGCCAGCGGCTTTTCCCGCTCGGGGAAGATCGCGTGAACAGAGGCCAGAGCCTGGGGCGCCATCACCGCCGCTGTCACGCCCTGCAGCGCGCGTCCCGCGACCAGGGTCCACGGCGAACCCGCGAACCCACAGATCACCGAGGCGACAGCAAATCCGATCAGTCCGATGAAGAACATGCGGCCGCGGCCGTATAGGTCACCCAGCCGTCCGCCCGTGGTCAGGGTCACGGCATAGAGCGCGGCATAGGCGGAAATGACGAGCTGCTCGGCCGAGGACGACGCGCCCAGGTCCCCTTGGATCGACGGCAACGCGACGTTGACGATGAAGAAGTCTAGCGGCGGCAGGAAAGCCCCCACGAGCAGGATGACGAACATCGCCCAGCGGCGGGGATCCGGGGGGACGGTGTCGTGGGACATTGCCGGGGCATGGGGGATTGGTCGGGTTCCGGTCATGCTGACGGACGCCTTTACTTTCAGGACTCAACTTCGCTGAGGTCGATGAGTCCCGATCTCGGCGATGGATGGCGGGGACGTCGCGCCTAGAGGGGCAGGGCCAGGCTGCGCTGCGGCTTGACCGCGGTGACGAGATCGACGTCGGCCATCACCTCGGCTGTGCGAGGCGAAGCCAGCGCCGCGTCCATGGCGTCCTTGTCGCGGAAGACGCAGGCCGCCACGGCGATCAGCCCCGCGCCATCATTGCCCGGGAAGAAGCCGCCGACCCGCTCGAGGCCGTAAGGACCCCAGCATTCCCGCACGAGCGGCATGTGGACATTGATCCAGTGCTCGCGATGGAAGGGGGTGTCGGCGTCGCCGGCGTAGGTGACGAACATGGTGATCATGGAGGAACCCTTCAGACCTGAGGATCGAAATCGGTGGCGATCGAGAGATCGCGCCAGGCGGCGACATCGGCGCGGAACGCCGCGAACTTGCGCTCGACGACGCCGTGTGCGGCGGGACCGATCGGGAGGTGAAGCGGCGGGTCTTCCGCATCGACCGCGCGCAACATGACGGCGACGGCCTTGGCCGGGTCGCCGGCCTGCCGCCCATCACTGGTTTCGCGGTAGCGCAGCCGCCCATGCGCCGTGGCGGCATAGGCGTCGATCCTGTGCGCGGCGGCGGCCATCGATCGGCCGAGGAACTCGGTCCGGAACGGACCCGGCTCGGCGATGATGACCCTGACGTCCAGGGGGCGCAGTTCGTCCGCGAGGGCTTCGGACAGACCCTCCACGGCGAACTTCGTGGCGTTGTAGTAGCCAAAGCCGGCGGAGCCGGAGAGGCCTGCTCCCGACGAGAGGTTGACGATGCGAGCGCCCGGGCGGCTGCGCAGTGCGGGCAGCGCCGCGCGGGTCGTTTCGATCAGGCCGAACAGGTTGGCTTCGAACAGCGGCCTGTATTCGTGAGGCTCGGCTTCCTCGATCGCGCCGATGAAGCCAAAGCCTGCGTTGTTGACCAAAACGTCCAGGCCGCCGAACGCGCTTTCGGCCAGGGCGACGGCCTGGGCGACGTCGCCCGGGCGGGTGACGTCGAGCCGGGCGCCTCGGACCGTATCGGGATACTGGTCGCAGAGCGCCTGCAGAGAGTGGGTGGACCGCGCGGTTGCAATGAGACGATCGCCTCGCCGAGCGACTGCGTTGGCGAGCTCCCTGCCCAGTCCCGCCGAACAGCCTGTGATCAGCCAGGTTTTCACCATTTGCGCCTCCTGATGCATTCGCAGATGAAATTTAGGCGATTGGAATTGTTCGGTAAGAGACAGTATTGTTCGCTCGATGTTCATTATTGTACGGCGGCGACATGGAGTGGAGCGACGTCAGGATTTTCCTCGCGGTCACCCGGGCGGGCACGCTCGGGGGCGCGGCGCGGGCGCTCGGCCTGAGCCATCCGACCGTGGGTCGCCGGCTGCGCGCGCTGGAGCAGGCCACGGGGCATACGCTGTTCCAGCGAACCGCCGACGGCCTAGTGCCGACCGAAGAGGGCCTGGCCATCACCGCGCTGGCGGAACAGATGGAAGACGGCGCCTTGGCCATGGAGCGGCGCCTGGCCGGCGGCGAGCAGAACCTTCAGGGCAGTCTGCGGATTTCTTCGGCCGACTGGTTCGGCGCCTATGTCCTGCCACCGATCATCGCTGACTTTGTTAAGGCCTACCCCCGCGTCGATGTAGAACTCCTCACGGGGACGCGGCTGTTCAGTCTCGCGCAGCGGGAGGCTGACATCGCCTTCCGGATCGTTCCTTTCGACGCGCCGGACATCGTTCAGCGGCGGTTGATCCGCCTGACCTACGGCGCCTACGTGGCTGCGGATCTGCCCGAGCCCGCCTTCGGCGACGGAACCGGCTTTCGCCTCATCACCATGGACACTTCGACCGGACAGTTTCCCGATATCGCTTGGTTGCGAGAAAGCTTTCCGAACGCTCGCCCCGTGCTGGCGTCCAACAATCGCAATGTGCAGGCATGGCTTTGCCGTCAGGGCGTCGGGATCGCGGTCCTTCCGCAGATCGTGGGTGACCAGGCCCCGGGCCTTCGGCGCCTAGGTCTGCCCTCGGAACCGCCCAGCCGCGAAATCTGGATGGGCTATCATCGAGACCTGAGGCGATTGCAGCGCCTTCGCGCCTTCATCGCAACGGTGGGGGATCACTTGGCGACCGTGTCGCCCTGATCCACGGTGCCCGCCGCGCCGAACGTCCTCTTCCTGCAGGCGAGCCAAGGTCGGCTTATGGCGCACAACGGCTTTCCGGCCAGCGGAAATAGAAGCTTGGCTCACCAGCCTTTCCGGACCTCGGATCGCCCGCTCCCCACCACACAAAGCAATGGCGGGGTTCCGTCTCCGAAACCCCGCCACCACAAACTCTATAATTCGAGCCTGCCCCTAGGCCTGCATCATCCAGCCCTCGACCGCCATCGAGGCCTGGCGGAAGGCCTCCGAGCGGGTGGGGTGCGGGTGGCAGGTGCGGGCCACGTCTTCCGACGAGCCGCCGAACTCCATGGCCACGCAGATCTCGGCGATCATGTCGCCGACATTGGGCCCCACGGCGTGGGCGCCCAGGATGCGGTCGGTCTTGGCGTCGGCCAGCACCTTCACGAAGCCGTCGGTCTCGTGGTTGATCTTGGCGCGGCTGTTGGCCAGGAACGGGAACTTGCCGACCTTGTAGGCGATGCCCGCGGCCTTCAGGTCGTCTTCCGTCTTACCCACGGTGGCGACTTCCGGCTTGGTGTAGATCACGCCCGGGATGATGTCGTAGTTCACGTGGCCGGCCTTGCCCGCGATCAGCTCGATGCAGGCCACGGCCTCGTCCTCGGCCTTGTGGGCCAGCATCGGACCCGAGGTGACGTCGCCGATCACCCAGATCCCGTCGACGCCGGTCTTGTAGTGGTCGTTGGCGATCATGCCGCGCTTGTCCGGAACGATGCCGACCGTCTCCAGGCCCAGGCCTTGGGTGTAGGGACGACGGCCGATGGCCACCAGCACGTAGTCGGCCTGCAGGGTCTCGGCGTCGCCGCCGGCCACGGGCTCGACCGTCAGCTGGGCCTGCTTGTCGGTGGCCGTGGCGCCGGTCACCTTGGAGGCCAGCTTGAACTTGAAGCCCTGCTTGGTGAGGATCTTCTGGAAGGCGGTGGCCACCTCGGTGTCGGTGCCCGGCAGGATGCGGTCCAGGAACTCGACCACGGTGACTTCCGCGCCCAGGCGCTTCCAGACCGAGCCCAGCTCCAGGCCGATGACGCCGGCGCCGACCACGATCAGGCTCTTGGGCACGTCGGGCAGGCTGAGCGCGCCCGTGGAGTCGACGATACGCTTGTTGTCGATGGTCACGCCCGGCAGCGGGGTGGGCTCGGAGCCCGTGGCGATGACGATGTTCTTGGTCTCGAGCACGGTTTCCGAACCGTCCTCGGCCTTCACGACCACCTTGCCGGGTTCGTCGATGCGGCCCCAGCCCTTGATGTAGTCGACCTTGTTCTTCTTCATCAGGAACTCGACACCCTTGGTCAGGGCTTCGACGCTCTCGGCCTTCTGGGCCATCATCTGGACCAGGTTCAGCTTGGGCTTCACCTCGATGCCCAGCTTGGCGAACTCGCCGCCCGACGCGGCCTCGTACATTTCCGAGGCGTGCAGCAGGGCCTTGGACGGCATGCAGCCGACGTTCAGGCAGGTGCCGCCCAGCTTGCCGCGCCCTTCGACGATGGCGGTCTTCAGACCCAATTGGCCAGCGCGGGTCGCCGCGTTGTAGCCGCCGGGGCCGCCCCCGATGATGACGACGTCGTATTGAGCCATGGATGCCGAGCCTTTGCTGAACAGTGCCCTGGATATAAGGGCGCGCGCCTGTTTTCGCGAGGCGGTTTAAGGCGCCGTCCCGTCAGGTCAACCTTCAACGGTTATAGTGCGCATCCGTCTCGCCCAGCTTTCGGGCTCCGCGCGGCGCGATCAGGCAGAACAGGCCCAGCAGCAGCCAGCCCTCGGCCTTGAGCATGAAGATCAGGGCGTGGGCGCCGTCGAGGTCGTGGGGACGCTTCAGGCCGACCGTGATCCACCCGATCAGGTCCAGCCCCCAGGCCAGGGCGGCGATCCAGATGGCCGGGATCGGGTCGCGCGACGCGGTCCGCAGGGCCCATAGCCGCAGCAGGAGGCCCGCCCCCGCCATCAGCGGCGACTGCCAGGCCCAGGCCTCGACCGCCCGGGCCAGGGTTCCGTTGAACGGCGCGAGGACCTCGCCCGCGCTGGCCAGGGCTAGCAGGTGATAGACCAGGGCCGCCAGGATCCCGGCGCTGGCCACGGCGGCGTGCCAGGCCGTGGGCCGTGGGCCGCCGGCGCGCTTTAGGGACGGCAGGCGCGGCAGGGCCGGCCGCTTGGGACGCGGCGACTCCGGCGGCGGGTCGGACGGCCGGACGCCGATCTCCGGGGCGCGCTCGCGCGGCCATCGGCGCGGCCGGCCGCTGGAAACGAGATCGTCAGGCTCTGGCTTGGGCATCGGCGCCTCCCAAGGCGAGACTGCCTCAAGTCGCGCGAAGTTCAAGGCCGCCACCTACGGATGCGGCGGCGAGACTCCATACCGGGCGGCGAGATAGCGGGTGATCGGACCCTCGTTGGTGGCGAACCACAGGCCGCCGGCCTGCTGGAGGTCGCCCTCGCCCAGGTCCGCGTGCTCGAACGGCGCGGCCAGGATCAGGGTCGGCAGGTTCTGGTGGGCCTCGCCCAGCAGATCGACCACCGGATGGCGCGGTCGCGCGTAGGGCAGATAGGCGATGTCGAGCTGGTCCCGGACGGCCGGATAATAGCCCAGGAACCCCTCCACCGCCGCGCAGGCCATGCAGAACCAGGACCGCTCCTGGTCGATCCAGTCGGGACGCAGCAGGAAGAGGCGGTCGCGGGCTAGGGTCATCTTGTCCAATCGACCACGCGCAAATTCTCGACGCGCGTATATTCGTGCAGGTTGGCGCTGACCATGGTCCAACCTCGGTTGAGCGCCTGGCCCGCGATCAACAGGTCATAGGCCTCGATCGAGCGTCCCTGCCTGCGCAGATCCTGGCGGATCCGTGCGGCGGCCAGCGCATCTTCGTGCGTCATCTCCACCACCTGCAGATCGGCCAGCAAGGCTTGCGCTCGCTCGAGGTGATACTGCGGTCGCTTGCTGATCAGGCATCCGAAAAGCAGCTCGTGGCTGGCCACCGGACTGGCGACAATCACACCGCCGTCGTCGACCGCCGCATCGAAACGCTCGCGCACGCCGTCGCGGCCATTGCAGATGTCGATCATGACATTGCTGTCGAGGCTCAGGATCATGAGCCGAAATCGAACTCCCGGATCACCGGCTTTTCCGGATACTCCAGCGGCTCCAGGACTTCGATGGCGTCCAGCCTGGCCCAGAGCTCGGGGCCGCCTTGACGCTTTACGGGCGCGTCGGCGTCGACCGCGTCAGCTCCTTTGAAGCCCAGCCTCTCTTCCTCGAACCCCGGCAAGATCGCCTCCATAACTCCACAAGAGACAGGATGCGCTCGCCGGGGCCTTGGTTCAATGCTTAGAGCTCCAGCAGCAGGCGCTGCGGGTCTTCCAGGGCTTCCTTGACCTTCACCAGGAAGGTCACCGCGCCCTGGCCGTCGACCACGCGGTGGTCGTAGCTGAGGGCCAGGTACATCATCGGGCGGATCTCGATCTTGCCGCCGACCACCATGGCCCGCTCCTTGATCGCGTGCATGCCCAGGATGCCCGACTGCGGCGCGTTGAGGATCGGGGTCGACATCAGCGAGCCGTAGATGCCGCCGTTGGTGATGGTGAAGGTGCCGCCCTGCATGTCCTCGATGGCCAGCTGGCCATCGCGGGCGCGCTTGCCCAGGCCGCCGATGGCCTTTTCGATCTCGGCCAGGCTGAGGGCGTCGGCGTCACGCACGACCGGAACGACCAGGCCCTTGTCGGTGCCGACGGCCACGCCGATGTCGTAGTGGTTCTTGTAGACGATGTCGGTCCCGTCGATCTCGGCGTTGACGTCCGGCACGGCCTTCAGGGCGGCCACGACCGCCTTGGTGAAGAACGACATGAAGCCCAGCTTTACGCCGTGCTTCTTCTCGAACACGTCCTTGTACGAATTGCGCAGGGCCATGACCGCCGTCATGTCGACCTCGTTGAAGGTCGTCAGCATGGCGGCGTTGTTCTGGGCTTCCTTCAGGCGGCGGGCGATGGTCTGACGCAGACGCGTCATCTTCACCCGCTCCTCGCGTTCGTGCAGGGCGCGCGGCGCGGCGGGAGCGGCGGCCGGAGCCGGAGCATTGGCGCGGGCTTCCAGGGCGGCCAGGGCGTCGCCCTTGGTCACGCGGCCGTCCTTGCCGGTGCCGGCGACCTTGGAGAGGTCCAGGCCGGTCTCGGCGGCGATGCGGGCCGGAGCCGGGCTGACCGGGGCGGCGGCGGCCGGAGCCGGAGCCGCGGCGGGAGCGGGAGCCGGAGCAGCGGCAGGAGCCGGAGCGGGCGCGGCGGCGGCCTTGGGTGCCGGAGCGGCCGGAGCGGCGGTCGCCGCGCCGCCTTCGGTCACCACGCCGAGCACGGTGCCCGGCACCACGGTCGCGCCTTCCTCGGCGCCGATCGAGGCCAGCACGCCGTCGGCGGGCGAAGCCACTTCCAGGCTGACCTTGTCGGTTTCCAGTTCGACGAGGATCTCGTCCTTCTTCACCGCCTCACCGGCCTTCTTGGTCCAGCGCGCCACCGTCGCTTCGGTGACGGATTCGCCGAGGGCGGGGGTCATGATGTCGGCCATGGGGGTTCCGATGTCTCTCGTTTGGGTCCGGGACGGGTGTTCAGTTAAGCGAACGAAGCGATCAGGCGAAGGCTTCGTTCAGGAAGGTCTCGAGTTCTTTCAGGTGGCGGCTCATCATGCCGGCGGCCGTAGAGGCCGAGGCGGGACGGCCCACATAGCGCGCGCGCTTGGCCTTGACGTCCAGCTTGGCCAGGCTCAGCTCGATCCACGGATCGACGAAGGTCCAGCCGCCCATGTTCTTGGGTTCTTCCTGACACCAGACCAGCTCGGCGTTCTTGAACCTTCCGAGCACGGAAAGCACCGACTTCAGCGGCCACGGATAGAACTGCTCCAGGCGCACGATGTAGACGTCGTCGCGGCCGGCCTTGGCCCGGGCGTCGACCAGGTCGAAATAGACCTTGCCCGAGCAGGCGATGACGCGGGTGATCTGATCGTCCGGCTTCAGGGTGACGCCGCCGACGTCGCAGCCGGCCTCGGCGCCGTCCACCATCACGCGGTGGAAGCTGGAGCCCTCGGCCAGGTCGGCCAGGTTGGACACCGCCTTCTTGTGGCGCAGCAGGCTCTTGGGCGTCATGACGATCAAGGGCTTGCGGAACTCGCGGTGCATCTGGCGACGCAGGGCGTGGAAGTAGTTGGCCGGGGTGGTGCAGTTGACCACCTGCATGTTGTCTTCCGCGCACGACTGCAGGAAGCGCTCCAGGCGCGCCGAGCTGTGCTCGGGGCCCTGGCCCTCGTAGCCGTGCGGCAGCAGCATGGTCAGGCCGCTCATCCGCAGCCACTTGCGCTCGCCCGAGCTGATGAACTGGTCGATCACCACCTGGGCGCCGTTCACGAAGTCGCCGAACTGGCCTTCCCACAGGGTCAGGGTGTTCGGGTCGGCCAGCGAGAAGCCGTATTCGAAGCCCAGCACCGCCTCTTCCGACAGGGCCGAGTCGATCACCTCGTAGTGGGCCTGGCCGGCGCGCAGGTTGTTCAGCGGGGTGTAGTGCTCTTCCGTCTTCTGGTCGATGACGTCGGAGTGGCGCTGGGTGAAGGTGCCGCGCACCGAGTCCTGACCCGACAGGCGCACCGGGAAGCCCTCGTCCAGCAGGGTGGCGAAGGCCAGGTGCTCGGCGGTGCCCCAGTCCAGGCCCTCGCCCTTCTCGATGGCGTCGCGGCGGTTCTCGATCGTGCGGCGGACGGTCTTGTGGGCGTCGATGCGGTCCGGGATCGTGGTGATCTGGCGGCCCAGCTCCAGCAGGCGGGTCTTGGCCACGCCCGTCTGGCCCTTGCGCTCTTCGTCGCCGGGCAGGGCCAGGCCCTTCCACTTGCCGTCCAGCCAGTCGGCCTTGTTGGCCTTGTAGCTCTTGCCGGCGTCGAATTCCTGATCGAGGAAGGTCTCGAACTCGCCGAGCCAGCCGTCGACCTCGGCCTGGGTGGCCACGCCCTCGGCGATCAGCCGGCGGCTGTAGATCTCGCGGGTCGAGATGTGGTCCTTGATCTTGGCGTACATCAAGGGCGAGGTCATCGTCGGGTCGTCACCTTCGTTGTGACCGAACCGGCGATAGCAGAACATGTCGACCACGACGTCCTTGCCGAACATCTGGCGATACTCGGTGGCGACCTTGGCCGCGTAGACCACGGCCTCGGGGTCGTCGCCGTTGACGTGGAAGATCGGGGCCTCGACCATCAGCGCCACATCCGACGGATAGGGCGAGCTGCGCGAATAGCGCGGGCTGGTGGTGAAGCCGATCTGGTTGTTGACGATGAAGTGGATGGTGCCGCCCGTGCGGTAGCCCTTCAGGCCCGACAGGGTGAAGCACTCGGCCACCACGCCCTGGCCGGCGAAGGCCGCGTCGCCGTGCAGCAGCAGCGGCAGCACATGGCCGCGACCGGCGTCGGGCTGTTCGCGCAGGGTGAAGGCCTGCTTGGCGCGGGCCTTGCCGATCACCACCGGATTGACGATTTCCAGGTGCGAGGGGTTGGCGGTCAGCGACAGGTGGACCTTGTTGTCGTCGAACTCGCGGTCCGACGAGGCGCCCATGTGGTACTTCACGTCGCCCGAACCCTCGACGTCCGAGGGCAGGCTCGAGCCGCCTTGGAATTCGTGGAAGATCACGTGGTAGGGCTTGCCCATCACGGCGGCCAGCACGTTCAGGCGGCCGCGGTGCGGCATGCCCAGGACGATGTCCTTCACGCCCAGCGAACCGCCGCGCTTGATGATCTGCTCCAGCGCCGGGACCATGGCCTCGCCGCCGTCGATGCCGAACCGCTTGGTGCCGGGGAAGCGCTTGTGCAGGAAGCGTTCGAAACCCTCGGTCTCGATCAGCTTCTTCAGGATGGCGACCTTGCCCTCCTTGGAGAACACGATCTCCTTGTCGCGGCCCTCGATGCGCTCCTGCAGCCAGGCCTTCTCGTTGGGATCGGAGATGTGCATGTACTGCACGCCGACGTTGTCGCAGTAGGTGCGGCGCAGGATCGACAGGATCTCGCGGATCGTCGAGGTCTCCAGGCCCAGCACGAAGTCCAGGAAGATCGGGCGGTCGTAGTCGGCCTCGGCGAAGCCGTAGGTGGCCGGGTCCAGCTCGGGGGCGGCGGGCTTGGGCTCCAGGCCCAGCGGGTCGAGGTTGGCGGCCAGGTGGCCGCGCATCCGGTAGGCCCGGATCATCATGATGGCGCGCAGGCTGTCCAGCGTGGCGGCGCGGACGGCTTCGGCGGAGGAACCGGGGGCCTTGGCCTCGATGGCCTTGCTGACCTTGGCCTCGACGGCGGGAGCCACCGACGGCCACTGGCCGTCCAGGGCCGAAAGCCAGTCGGGGCGCAGGGCCGGAGTCGGGCGCGGCGTCCACGCCGGGTCCTTGGCGGCGGCCTTGACCTGGTCGGCCTGGTCGGAAAGCGTGGCGAAGAAGGCGGCCCACGAGGGCTCGACCGAGGCGGGGTTCTCCGCCCAGCGGGCGTAGAGGTCCTCGACGAAGGCCGCATTGGCTCCGTAGAGGAACGAGGTCTCGGTCAAGACCTGATTGATGATGCCTGCGTCGTCCGCCATCGTCTTCGCCTTACGATCCTTTTACGCCACCGCTTACCGGGCCAGCGTAAATATAGTCTCTCAATCCCCGGGCGCCCGCATAACAACGGGGCCCAGGTGATTTTTTCGGATCGTCGACAGGCGGTCGGAAAAACCTGGGCCCCGCCGGGGCGGGGTTTCGGTGTCGTCTTAGCCCTTGAGCACGTCCAGCAGGGTCTCGCCCAGCTTGGCCGGCGACGGCGAGACGCGGATGCCCGCGGCTTCCATCGCCGCGATTTTGTCCTCGGCGCCGCCCTTGCCGCCCGAGATGATCGCGCCGGCGTGGCCCATGTGGCGGCCGGGAGGCGCCGTGCGGCCGGCGATGAAGCCGACCATGGGCTTCTTGCGGCCGCGCTTGGCTTCGTCGGCCAGGAACTGGGCGGCGTCCTCTTCGGCCGAGCCGCCGATCTCGCCGATCATGACGATCGACTTGGTGGCTTCGTCGGCCAGGAACAGCTCCAGGATGTCGATGAACTCGGTGCCCTTGACCGGGTCGCCGCCGATGCCGACGGCCGTGGTCTGGCCGAGACCGGCGTTGGTGGTCTGGAACACGGCTTCGTAGGTCAGGGTGCCCGAGCGCGAGACGACGCCGACCGAGCCGTTCGAGAAGATCGAACCAGGCATGATGCCGATCTTGCACTGGTTCGGGGTCAGGACGCCGGGGCAGTTCGGGCCGATCAGGCGCGACTTCGACCCTTGCAGGGCCTTCTTCACGCGCACCATGTCCAGCACCGGAATGCCTTCGGTGATGCAGATGATCAGCGGGATTTCCGCGTCGATGGCTTCCAGGATCGAGTCGGCCGCGAAGGGCGGCGGAACGTAGATCGCGGTGGCGTCGGCGCCGGTGGCTTCCTTGGCTTCGCCGACCGTGTCGAACACCGGCAGGCCGATGTGGGTCTGGCCGCCCTTGCCCGGGGTCACGCCGCCGACCAGCTTGGTGCCGTAGGCGATGGCTTGCTCGGAGTGGAACGTGCCCTGGGCGCCGGTGAAGCCCTGGGTGATGACCTTGGTTTCAGATCCGATGAGGATGGACATGAGAGTTACGCAGCCCCTTTGACAGCGGCGACGATCTTCTCGGCCCCGTCCGACAGGTCGTTGGCGGCGATGACGTTCAGGCCGCTTTCCGAAATGATTTTCTTGCCGAGCTCGACGTTGGTGCCTTCCAGGCGCACGACCAGCGGAACCTTCAGGCCCACTTCCTTCACGGCGGCGATGACGCCTTCCGCGATGATGTCGCAGCGCATGATGCCGCCGAAGATGTTGACCAGGATGCCTTTGACGGCCGGGTCGGCGGTGATGATCTTGAAGGCCGCGGTGACCTTCTCCTTCGAAGCGCCGCCGCCGACGTCCAGGAAGTTGGCCGGCTCGGCGCCGTACAGCTTGATGATGTCCATGGTGGCCATGGCCAGGCCGGCGCCGTTGACCATGCAGCCGATTTCGCCGTCCAGGGCGATGTAGGCCAGGTCGTACTTCGACGCTTCGATTTCCTTGGGGTCTTCCTCGGTCTCGTCGCGCAGTTCGCGGATGTCCGGGTGACGGAACAGCGAGTTGCCGTCGAACGACAGCTTGGCGTCCAGGACCCGCAGGTGGTCGTCGGCGGTGACGATCAGCGGGTTGATCTCCAGCATGGCCATGTCCTTGGCCAGGAACGCCGTATAGAGCTGACCGAGCAGCGTCGCGGCTTCCTTGGCGAGACCGCCGGTCAGGCCGAGAGCCTTAGCCAGGGCGCGGGTGTGGGTGGGCCACACGCCGGTCGCCGGGTCGATCGAGAAGCTATGGATCTTTTCGGGAGTGGCGTGGGCCACGTCCTCGATGTCCATGCCGCCTTCGGTCGAGGCGACCACCGAAACCATCGAGGTCTCGCGGTCGACCAGCAGCGACAGGTAGAATTCCTTGGCGATGGCCGCGCCTTCCTCGATGTAGAGGCGGTTGACCTGCTTGCCCTTGGGACCGGTCTGGTGGGTCACCAGCACGCGGCCGAGCATCTCGGCGGCGTTGGTTTTGACCTCTTCCACCGACTTGACGACGCGGACGCCGCCCTTGGCGTCGGGGCCCAGGCCCTCGAACTTGCCCTTGCCGCGCCCGCCGGCGTGGATCTGGGACTTCACGACGAACACCGGGCCGCCCAGCTTTTCAGCGGCGGCGACGGCCTCCTCGACGGTGAAGGCGGGATAGCCGCGTGGCACAGGAGCGCCGAACTCCGCGAGGACGGCTTTGGCTTGGTGTTCGTGGATGTTCATGAGGGACCGGTCTCGACGACGGCTTCTGAAATTGTGGCCGGTTTATAGGAGCGTGATTTCGCAGGCGCAACCGCGCTTGGGCCGATTCATCGGCTGGCGTGAAAAAGTGGGCCGGGTTCGCGCAAGCCCGCACCGGGTTGGACTTTTCGCATACCGGCGGCTTGCCGGAACGTAAGCCTGGCCAGGACGGCGACCGGGGTCGGTTCGTCCATTCGCCCGTCGGCGGCGCGGGGATCGCCCTCGCGATCAGAGCGCCGCCTTCGCGGGTGCGAAGGCGCGGAGGCCCTAGCCGCTGTTCTTGACCGTGGCCGTGGCCCGCCGCTCCAGCTTGCCCCAGCCCACCCGGCCGCCCCGCGCGGCGGTCAGCACCGACTTGACCACCACATAGTACATCAGCTGGCGGTAGCCGAAGCGCTGGACCGGCAGATAGGGCAGGTCGGCCCACGGCGCGCGCTTCTCCAGGGCCATGCCCAGGGCGCCGGCCGACAGGTCCACCAGGATGAACACCGCCCAGTAGAGCAGGCCCCGGATGGTGTCGTCGGGCGACCACTCCACCGGGTGGGCGATGGCGCCGTAGAGGCCCGAGACCAGGCTCCAGACCACCGCCAGGTCGACCAGGGGCGCGGCCACGGCCAGCAGGATCTGGAACAGCCAGATCTGCGGCAGGGCCACGAAGCCGAGCGCGGGCGTGCGGGCGTTGAACATCGCCTTCCGGTGCTTCCACACGCACTGCAGCGTGCCGAACGACCAGCGGAAGCGCTGCTTGAGCAGGCCGCCGACGGTGTCGGGCGCCTCGGTGAAGGCCTGGGCGGCGGGGTCGAAGGCCACCTTCCAGCCCGCCCGCTGGCAGGCGATGGTCAGGTCCTGGTCCTCGGCCAGGGTGTCGGAAGGATAGCCGCCCAGGTCGTCCAGCACGCTCTTGCGCCAGGCGCCGACGGCGCCGGGCACAACGGTCACCGCGCCGAGGGTCGCCAGGGCGCGGCGCTCCAGGTTCTGGGCGGTGACATATTCCAGCGCCTGCCAGCGGGTGACCATGTTGACCCGGTTGCCGACGATGGCGTTGCCGGCCACCGCCCCGATCTTCGGGTCCTGGAACCAGCGCACGAGGCGCCCGATGGTCTTGGGCGGAAACAGGGTGTCGGCGTCCAGCGCCACGACGTATTCGCCCTTGGCCACGGCGAGACCCCGATTGACCGCCCGCGCCTTGCCGCCGTTCTCGAAGCTCAGCAGGGTGACGCGCGGATCGTCGCCGTGGGCGTCGCGCACCGCCTGGGCCGTGCCGTCCTTGGAGCCGTCGTCCAGGACCAGCACCTCCAGGTTCTTCCACTCCGATTCCAGGATGCGGGTCACCGAGGCGGCGATCACCTTCTCCTCGTTGAAGCAGGGGATCAGCACACTGACCAAAGGGCCGGTCTCGGGATCGAGGTTCTGCGGGCTCTGGTGGGTCCAGCGGTGGACCAGGGCCAGGCCCGCCAGGAACACCAGCCGCGCCAGGCCGAGCGCGATGGCGGCGACGAACAGCCCCGTCAGCAGGGCCTTCAGCCCCCGGAAGAGGCCGAAGCCCACCCGGTCCAGCGCCAGGGCCAGGGGATCGCGGTCGCTGACCGGCATGGCCTGGGCCGGGGTCATGCCCGCCAGCTCGCCCACGGTCACCAGCCGATAGCCGCGCGCCCGGATGGCGTCGATCAGGCCCGGCAGGGCCTCGACCGTGCGCGAGCGGTCGCCGCCGGCGTCGTGCAGCAACACCACCTGGCCCGGCCGGTCGCCCGGATGGTCCAGGCGATCCAGGGTGCGGTCGATGATCGTCTGGGGCGGCGGCTTCTGCCAGTCGTCGGTGTCGATCCGCAGGCCCACGATCAGGTAGCCCAGCTCCTGGGCGATCACGAGGGGAGCGACTTCGTGCGGGGTCGAGGGCTCGGCGTCGCCGAAGAACGGCGGACGGAACAGCCGCATCGAGCGGCCGGTGATCACCTCGAACAGGCGCTGGGTGGCGTTCAGCTCGACGTCGGTCTGGGCGATGGGCGTCTCGCCGATATTGGGATGGGTCCAGGTGTGGCCGCCCACCTCGTGGCCCTCGGCGACCTCGCGCTTCACCAGGTCCGGCCGGGTCTGCATGTTCTCGCCGATCACGAAGAAGGTGGCCGGGGCGTTCTTCTTCTTGAGGATGTCGAGGATCTTGGGCGTCCAGCGCGCGTCGGGGCCGTCGTCGAAGGTCAGGGCCACCAGGCCCGGCTTCTGGCCGTAGCGCTGGATCACGTAGGAGCTGGGCAGGACATCGTAGGTCTGGTCCGAGATCAGGCCGGTGTCGGGATCGAACTCCAGCGAGCGCTTGCCGGGCGTGGGCATGTTGGTCACCCGCAGCACCTCGCCGCCGCCGTCGAAGTCGACGCTCTGGCCGGCGGGGATGCGGGTCAGGCCCGCGGCCGAGACCTGGCCGTAGGGCTTGCCCAGCACGCTCCAGACGCCCGGGTCCTCCATGCCCATCCGCCACAGGCCATAGCCGCGCGGCTTCCAGGCGTCGGTGACCTTGACCTCGTTGAACAGGGTCGTGGCGTCCAGGAACCAGACCACGTGGTCGTCGCCGTTGTCGTCCTGATAGCCGTAGGTCGGGTTCAGGGCGTCGTCGTCCATGTCGATGGTCGCCCCGGCGTCCTGGGCGTTGCGCACGGCCTCGTGGAAGGTGGCGGGCGCGCCCGACGCGGGCGCGCCGTCCTTCTTCAGCGTCCAGTCGTAGCCGTAGGCGCCCAAAGCCATGATCGTGCGGGCCGGGTCCAGCTTGGCGAACCGCTTGTCCAGCTCGGCCTCGTACCAGTCCTGGCCCGCGTTGGGCCCGGGATCGCCCCCGGCGTAGTGCTGGTCGTAGGCCATCAGCACCAGGCTGTCGGACGCGTCCTGCAGCGCCTTCAGCGGCCAACCCTGCCCGTCGAAGGGGGCGGTGACCCAGACCTCGCGCCCCTGGGGCTTCAGCGCCGCCCGGGCCTCGGTCAGGAGCTTGGGATAGTTCGCCAGCCCCTTGGGCGACAGGTTCTCCAGGTCGAACACATAGCCGCCGTAGCCGCGCCGCGAGGCCAGGTCGACCAGGCCCGCCACCAGCCTGGCGCGCGCCTTGGGATCGGCCAGCAGGGCGTCGGCCATCGGGCCGTTGAAGGCGGCGTTGGCCGAGTTGTGGACCAGGGGCAGGACGGCCGGATGGTTGGGCGCGGCGGCGATGCGCGCCACGCCCTGCGGGTCGTCGTCGACCACGATGTCGCCGCCCGGCCCCTTCAGCGCCACCCACTGCGGGGAGACCACGTCCAGCTTGTCGATGTTGCGGCGCAGGGACTCACGGGAGTCCTCATCCCAGCTGACATAGAAGCCGACGCTGATCGGCCGCGACTGGGCCGAGCCCTCGCCCGCCCCGCGCGTGGCGGTAGGCCGTGGCACCTTGCGCCAGGCGAGGTCCGGCTTCAGGCGATGGGCCGTCTCCTTGTGCAGGGACGACAGCACGTGCGGGTCCTGCAGGGTCAGGGACGGCAGGCGCGGGGCGAAGGCCAGAGTGGCCAGGAAGGCCGCGACGATGGCCGCCAGGGCCGACAGGGTGATCCCCAGGATCAGCCGCATCCTCCGGTCCCGCCGCCCGGTGGGGTCGTGGAAGACATGCCGCTCGTCGCCCATGGTCATAGTCCCGCGTAAGTCAGCGGGCTCTTGTAACCTGAACGTGTCGGAACGGTGGCGGTTTTGGCGGTGCGGTCAATCGTCCCAGGCCTACTCCACCCAGTCCTTGGCCAGGCGGCGCGAGGCCAGGAAGAACAGCAGGGCCGCGACCAGGTAGAAGCCCATGCCGGTATAGATCGACCAGCGCAGCGACTCCGCCCCGAAGGCCGGCTTCAGCAGGTCGGAGACCAGGCCGAAATAATAGGTGCCGACGGCGATCCCTAGGAGGTTGTTGATCAGCAGGAACAGGGCCGAGGCCGTGGTCCGCATCGGCGCCGGCGCCAGGTGCTGGACGGCCGCAGTGATCGGCCCCAGCCACGCCAGGTTCAGGCCCGTGGGGATCAGGAAGATGAAGAAGGCCAGGGCCAGGGCCGCACCCCCGCCGAGATTGCCGACCAGGGCCCCGCTGTTCATGGCCAGCAGGAAGCACGGCACCGAGATCAGGAAGGCCACGGCCGGGGTCAGCGGATAGCCGGCCTTGGACTTGGCGCCCAGCCGGTCGGCCACCGCCCCGCCCAGCCAGATGCCGACCAGGCCGCCGAAGAAGGCGATGCCCGAATAGTACCAGGCCGTCTGCGCCAGGGTGAGGCCCAGGCTGCGCATGAAGAACGACGGCAGCCACAGGGCCACGCCGTAGCCGCAGACCGAGGACGAGGCCGCCCCGAACGCCAGCAGCCAGAAACTGGGCTTGGCCGCCAGCACCTTGACCACTTCGCCCAGTGGCGCGGCGGGGGCCTGGACGGTGGTGACGTCGCCAGCCGCCATGTCGGCCCCGCCCCGGCGCGGGTCGCGGACGATCAGGCGGAAGATCGGGGCCAGCAGCACGCCGATCACGCCCACGGCGATGAACGCCGTGCGCCAGCCGAAGTGCACGGCCAGCAGGCCGCCCACCAGGGTGCCGGCCGCCGTGCCCAGCGGGATGCCGAAGGCGTAGGCCGCCAGGGCCCGGGCGCGCTGCGACTTGGGGAAGTAGTCGGCGATCATCGAATAGGCCGGGGCCACCCCGCCCGCCTCGCCCACGCCCACGCCCATGCGGGCCAGGAACAGGCTTCCGAACCCGCCGGCGAAGCCGCACAGGGCGGTGAAGCCGCTCCACAGGGTGAGCGCCGTGGTCATGATCCACACCCGGCTGAAGCGGTCGGCGAGCCACGCGATGGGAATAGCCAGGGTGGTGTAGAGCAGGGCGAAGGCCGCGCCGCTCATCAGGCCGAACTGGCCGTCGGTGAGCTGGAACTCCTCCTTGATGGGCTTGGCCAGGATCCCCAGGATCTGCCGGTCCAGGAAGTTGAGCGTGTAGACCAGGATCAGCATGGCCAGCACGACATAGCGATAGCGCGCGCCGGGGGCCTGGGTTTGGTCGCTCATCTGGGGTCCCGCCGTGAATCGTGAGGTGGACAAAGAAACGGCGGCGGCCCGTTTCGCAAGCCGCCGCCGATCAGTTTGAGGTGGGGGAAGTCTAGAACTTGACCTCGAGCGAGGCCGAGTAGGTGCGCGGCGGGCCGTAGAAGCCGATCACCGAGTTGTTGTAGGTGGCCACGCCGAAGTTGTAGCCGCCGGTGCGGTAGCGCTCGTCGGTCAGGTTCTTGCCGGCCACCGAGATCTTGTAGCGGCCGCTTTCCGGCGCCCAGCTGGCGGTCAGGTCCACCAGGGTGAAGGCCTTCTGGTCCAGCAGCGGCAGGGGCTGCTCGAACTGCTGGTAATCGTCGCGATAGCTGACCATCGGGGTGATCTGCAGCTCGCCGCCGGCCACGTTTCCGCGCCAGGTCAGGCTGGCGTTGCCCGTCCATTCCGGCGTGTTCTGGAAGCCGTAGAGGTCGGCCACGTTGACGATCTGGCCGCCGGCCGGGATCGTCTGGGACGGGTTGACCGGGTTGGGCGCGCCCGCCGGCACGAACCGGCTGAAGGTGTCGTACTTGGCGTGGATGTAGCCGACGGCCACCGTGCCCGAGAGGTGCTCGCTGAACCGGGCCTTGGCCTCGAACTCGGCGCCGTACAGGGTGGACGAGCCGGCGTTGTCGACCGAGCTGGCGATGCCCGAGGGCACCACCACCTGGGTGGTCACCTGCTGGTCCTTGTACTTGGACAGGAAGATGTCCGAGGCGAACGAGACGCGGCGGTCGAACAGGTTGCCCTTCAGGCCCCACTCGTAGGCGTCGACGGTCTCGGGCTGGTAGCCGTTGACGGTCTGCGGCGTCAGGAAGGCGTCGCCGCGCATGTCCCAGCCGCCGGACTTGTACCCCTTCGAATAGGAGACGTAGGTGTTCAGGTCGTCGGTCAGCTCGTACGAGGCCGACAGGCGCGGGGTGAATTCCGAGAAGGTCTTCTCGGCCTTGTAGTCGGTGCGCACCTGCAGGATCGGACGCGGCGTGCCGCCCTGGAACGGGCTGGGCGTGGCGCCGAGATAGAAGTAGCGGAAGGTGTTGCTGCGCTTGTGGTCGCGGGTGGCGCGGGCGCCGACCGAGACCTTGAAGCGGTCGGTGAAGTTGGCGCTGACGTCGAAGAAGGCCGCGAAGCTCTGGGTGCTGACCTTGCCGCCGTCGGCGATCGAGACGCCCAGGTTGCCGGCGATGGTGTCGAACTCGCCCGAGGCCTGGCTGTTCATGTAGTAGAGGCCGAACACGCCCTGGATGGTCTCGTCCGAATAGACCGCCTGCAGTTCCTGCGAGAACGAGCGGTCGTCATAGGTGGCCGGCACGTCCAGGGTGGGCAGGGGCGTGCCGTCGAAGTCGATGACGGTGTCGGTGTGGCCCTTGCGGCTGGCGGTGATCGACTTGAAGGTCAGGCTGTCGCTGGCGTGATACTCGCCGGTCAGCGACAGGCCCTCGGTCTCCACCGAGTTGTCGTCGCCCAGGCCCGCCTGGGTGTCGTAGACGCTGCCCTGCACCGGGTAGCCGCCGACCAGGGCCGGCAGTTCGCGGTGGCCGTGGCGGGCGTTGGAATCGTCCTGCACGTGGTCGTAGGCCAGGCGGAAGAAGAAGGCGTCGTTGGGCTTGTACTCGGCGCTCAGGCGATAGGCCTCGACGTCCTTGTTGTAGGTCTCCGCGCCCGTGGTCAGGTTCTTACCGTAGCCGTCGCGCTTGTAGAGGGCGTAGGCGCCGCCCACCGACAGGCCGCCGCCGACCGGGGTGTGGCCCTCGACCAGCAGGTCGGTCTGGTTGAAGCTGCCGTAGGTGCCTCGGATCTTGCCGCCGGCCTCGTCGCCCAGGCGGTTGGTCACGTACTTGATGGCGCCGCCGATGGTGTTGCGGCCGTAGAGCGTGCCCTGCGGGCCGCGCAGCACCTCGATCCGCGAGACGTCGAACACGTCCAGCACCGCGCCCTGCGGCCGGTAGATATAGACGTCGTCGACATAGAGGCCGACGCCCGGTTCGTAGCCCCACAGCGGGTCCTGCTGGCCGATGCCGCGGATGTAGGAGATCAGGGTCGAGTTCGAGCCGCGCGCGGTTTGAACGGTGATGTTCGGCGTCGTCTGCGACAGGGTGGTGATGTCGTTGGCGCCCTGGCGCTCCAGGGTCTCGGCGGTGAAGGCCGAGACGGCCACCGGCACGTCCTTGAGGGTCTCTTCGCGGCGGCGGGCCGTGACGATCACTTCCTCGACCGTCGGCTCCGCGACCGTCGACGCGGGCGCCGCGTCCTGGGCGACCACGGTGGTGGCGGCGGCGGACCAGGCCGCGCCCGCCAGCAAGGCGAGCTTGAGCATCTTGTTCATTGGGTTTCCCCTCCCCTTTCGGTTCCGTCCCTTGCCGGACGGCTCCATTGGCGGAGGCCTTACCCGGCTTTCGCGAATTCATCGGTCCGCGAATTGGCAGTCACTGTTACCCAGTCCCGGGCTTTGCGCCAGCCTTTTTTCATCACTTGATGAAATGAAGGCGGGACGTTTTGCAAGCCCTTGGTCAAGCTGGGAAAATCAGCCCTTGGAGGCGCGGGCGATGACAGCTTCGAAGCCGGCGGCGCAGTAGGCGAAGAGGCGCGCGCGCACCGCGGCCAGGTCGGACGAGTGGCACTGTCCCTCCGACAGGGAGTCGATGCGGCCGGTCTCCGACAGGGCCAGCATCATCGACCCGGTCAGGAACTGATAGCTCCAGTAGAGGTCGCGGTACTCCGCGTCCGGACGGACCACCTTCAGGGTCTCGACCAGGCGGTGGACGACGGGGTCGAAGAACCGCGCCATGGTCTCGCCGCCCCAGGCCGGGGTGTTGTTCACCTGGGCCACCAGGGCGAAATAGCTCTTCCAGCCCTGGCCGCCGTCCTGGGAGATGCGCAGCAGGGGCTCGATGAAGGCCTCGATCACCCCCTCCACCGTCATGGTCCCGGGGTGGCTCTTCTCGTAGGCGTCCATCGAGACGCCGCGCGCCTTGTTGAGGATCTCGGCCCGGCGCAGGAACACCGAGTCGAACAGCTCGCGCTTGGCGCCGAAGTAGTAGTGGATCAGGGCGGTGTCGACGCCGGCCTCGGCGGCCACCTGACGGATGGTGACGCCATGGAAGCCGTGACGGGCGAACAGGCCCTCGGCGGCGTCGAGGATCGTCTCCTTCAGGTCCCGCCCCGTGGCCTTGGAGGGCCGGCCGCGCCCCGCCGGCTTGGCCGCCTTTGGGGTGGCCGCCGCCTGGGCGCGAGGAGCTCGAACTTGCGACGTCATGGGAAGGATCCGCGCGTTTCCTGACCGTTCGTAGGCCTCCAATCGCGCCTCTGGCAAGCGCCCCGCGTCTGGCGGGATCAGCCGAAGGCGATCTGCCACATCAGCCGACCCGGCATGAAGGCGAAGACCCCGGCGATCAGCAGGCCGCCGACGAACAGGCCGGTCATGGTGCGGCTGTGCAGGCGGACATTGTGCTTGCGCGCGGCGAACACCGCCATGGGCAGCATGATGAGGGTCCAGCCGGCGAACAGGTGCAGGAAGCTGAAGCTCCCGGCGTTGGCCCGATGGATGAACAGCGACGAGATCGCCGCCGTGGCCATGGCCACGACCCAGACCCAGCCGAGCGTGCGGTGGACCGTGTTGCCCTTCAGGCCCAGCATCAGGGCGATCCCCACGGCCAGGGCGACGCTGACCGCCGCCACGTGGATCTGGATCTGGAGCGGCGCGACCGCCAGCAGGCCGAAGCGGGGGGCGTGCAGGTGGCCCTTCAGATGCAGGAACCCTTCCAGCACCTCCGTCGGCGCGCGCCCCTGGGCCGCGCCGGTCGCCAGGATCAGGCCCACGGTGACGGCCACGCCGATCGCGACCGTGCGCAGAAAGCGGGCGGGGCCGATTGACAGGCTGGTGTCGGACATCTTGTTTTCTCCCGATGCGATCGCGGCCGTGCTAGGGCGATCAAGGTCGGGTCCGGCTTAGGATCGACGGCGACAGGGGTCATCCGAAGGTGCGTGAGACAGCGGGCGGAGTTCGTGGACGGCGGCCCGGCGCCACTGGCGCTTCGCCAACGACCACCTCCGTTCCGGCCTTCCTGCGAAGCTATCTGCGGCCGCTCGTGGTCGCCGTCGTGGCCGGCGCCTTCCTGGCCCTGATCGGCGCCCTGGGCAGCGGCGACACGCCGATGGTCCCGCGCCTGGCCTACTGGATCGGCCTGTCGGCGGTAGGGGCGGTGCTGGGCACGACCGTGGCCCTGCTGGTCTCGCGCTTTCTGCCGGGCCTGGGTTCGACCTGGTGGCGGGCCCTGGTCATCGTCGCCGTGCTGACCCCGCTGATCACCGTGCTGATCTGGCTGGCGGGCGGTCGCCAGACACCGACCCTGCCGGTCATGGCCACCTATTTCGGCGTCACCCTGGTGATGACCAGCGGCATGACCGCCCTGATGACCCTGGCCACCCGCCCCACGATCCAGACCCACGCCGCCCCGCCCGAGGCCCCGCCGCCCCGCTTCCTGGAACGCCTGCCCGTCAAGCTGCGCGGAAGCGAGATCTGGGCCGTCGAGGCCGAGGACCACTATCTGCGCCTGCACACCTCCAAGGGCCAGGACCTGATCCTGCTGCGCCTGTCGGACGCGGTGGCCGAGCTGGAGGGCATCGAAGGCGCCCAGACCCACCGCTCCTGGTGGGTGGCCAAGGCCGCCGTCCAGGACGCCAAACGCGGCGACGGCCGCGCCACCCTGACCCTGAAAGGCGGCGTCGAGGCCCCGGTCAGCCGGGCGTATGCGAAGGCCCTGCGCGAGGCGGGGTGGTTCTAGTGAAGAGCGGCCGAACCTAAATCCTCCCCCTCTGGGGGAGGTGGCCCAGAGGGCCGGAGGGGGTTTCACGGCCCATGCCGCAAGACCCCCTCAGTCGCTCCGCGACAGCTCCCCCTGAGGGGGAGCATTTGTTTTTCGGATCCGGGCATCCCCGAAACGAAAAAGGCTCCCCGGGGGACAAATCCAGGGAGCCTTCCGTCATCTGATCGAAGAGGGGACGCCGATCAGAATTCTTCCCAGTCGTCGCTCTTGACGGCCAGGGCAGTGTTTCCGCGCGAAACCGGGGCCGGGGCGCGGCCGGGGCGGACGGCGGTGTTGGGACGGGCCGGGGCGCTGGCGCGGACCGGGGCCGAAGCCGTCTCGCCGCCCAGCTTGAAGCGGGCGACCAGGGTCGCCAGCTCGCTGGCCTCGCCCTTCAGCGAGTGGGTGGCGGCGGTGGCCTGCTCGACCATGGCGGCGTTCTGCTGAACGACCTGGTCCATCTGGTTCACGGCGGTGTTGACCTCGTGCAGGCCGGTCGACTGCTCGTTGGCCGAGGCCGAAATCTCGGTGACCAGGGCGTCGATGGAGGCGACCTGCTCGACGATGCGCTGCAGGGCCTGGCCGGTCTGGCCGACCAGCTCCACGCCCGCCTCGACCTGCTGGGTCGAGGTCGAGATCAGGGTCTTGATCTCCTTGGCCGCGTCGGCCGAGCGTTGGGCCAGGGCCCGGACTTCCTGGGCGACCACCGCGAAGCCGCGACCCGCGTCACCCGCACGGGCGGCTTCGACGCCGGCGTTCAGGGCCAGGAGGTTGGTCTGGAAGGCGATCTCGTCGATCACGCCGATGATCTGGCTGACCTGGTTGGACGAGGTCTCGATCTCGGTCATGGCGCTGACCGCCTGGCCGACGATGCGGCCCGACTTCTCGGCGTCGCCGCGGGCGGCGGCCACGACCGACGAGGCCTCCTTGGCGCCGGCGGCGGTCTTGCGGACCGTGGCGGTGATCTCGTCCAGGGCGGCCGCGGTCTCTTCCAGCGAGGCGGCCTGCTGCTCGGTGCGGCGCGACAGGTCGTCGGAGGCCGAGGCGATCTCGTCGCTGCCGCTGCTGACGCCGCCGGTGGCGACGGCGATGGCCTGCATCGCGGTCTGCATGCGCTCGGCGGCGGCGTTGAAGTTGCTCTTCAGGCTCTCGGCCTTGGGGGCGAAGGGCATGGTGATGCGGTGGGTCAGGTCGCCGCCCGCCAGGCGGTCCAGCGCCTCGTTCAAGGCGCCGATGGCGACCGCGTCGGTGCGCTCGACCTCGGCCTTCTCGTCGGCGACGGCGGCGCGTTCGGCCTCGGTGGCGGCGCGCTGGTCGGCGGCGGCGCCCTCCATGCGGATCTTCTCGATCGCGGCTTCCTTGAAGTGGGCCACGGCGGCGGCCATTTCGCCGATCTCGTCCTTGCGGCCGGTGGCGGGGATGGCCACGCCGTTGTCGCCCGAGGCCAGGCGGCGCATGGCCGCGGTCATGGCCGCCACGGGGCCGGCGATGCCGCCGGTCAGCAGCAGGCCGCCGCCCACGGCGATGGCGATGGTCACGCCGATGCCGATGATCAGGGCCAGGGTGGTCTCCAGCGAGGCCTTCTTCTGGGCGGCCGCCTCGATCTGCAGGGCTTCCTCGGCGTTCTTGGTGATGGCCTCGATGGCGTTCTCGACCGGCTCGACGGCCTGGTCGGCGACGCCGTCGTGCTTGACCAGCTCGACCGCCTGCGGACGGGTGGCCGGATCGCGGCCCAGGCTCTCGCCCGGCTCGATGGCCTGGGCGCGGTAGTTGGCGTAGGCGGCGTCGACGGCGGCGATGCGGGCCAGCGAGGCCTCGTCGCCCTTGGCCAGCTTGCGCAGGTCGTCCAGGGCCGCCAGGAACTTGGGCTTGTGCGCCTCTTCCAGGCGCTTGACGTAGTATTCGTCGCCCGACAGCAGGAAGCCGCGCAGCGAGTTCTCCTGACGGGTCAGGCGGAAGGCGGCGGTGTCGGCGGCGCGCAAGGATTCGTAGGCGCGCTCGGTGCGGTCGACCGATCCCTCGTAGTCCATCTGGTTGATGAACAGCGTCACGCCCATGACCGCGATCGCCGCCAGCATCACGGCGAACACCGCCATCAGCTTGTGGGGAATTTTCAGATCGCCGAATTTCATGGTCGCGCTCCAGTCAGGGACAGCGACGAAACTTCAGAAACCACGGGAATTTAGGTCGCAGCCGGAAGTCTACGTCGCGCCCCTACCTCTGGCCGCCGCACGGTTTCCACGACATTAACTGTACTGTGGCGCAACGTCGCACCCCGCCAAACTATACTTGGAAGATTTTCATCTTCCCTTGGGTAGGGGTGATCCAAGATTGTATGCGCACGGGCTTTGAGCGCTCCGTGATCGGAGCGCTCTACCTCAGGCCGCAGTGCCGCCCTCGTGCAAATTTTTTCGAAGTTTAGTGCGCCTCGTCCCAGTTGGCGGCCGCGCGAGCCTCGACCGTCAACGGCACCGAGATGGCCACGGCCGGCTCGGCGGCGCCCTCCATCACCCGGCGGGCGACGGCGATGGTGGCCTCGGCTTCGGCCTCGGGCGCTTCGAAGACCAGTTCGTCGTGCACCTGCAGCAGCATCTTGCTCGACAGCCCTTCGGCCTCCAGCGCCGCCGGCATGCGGATCATGGCCCGGCGCATGACGTCGGCGGCCGCGCCCTGGATCGGGGCGTTGATCGCCGCCCGCTCGGCGAACTGCCGGTGGGCCACCGACTTGCCGCCGATATCGGGGATGTTGATCTTTCGCCCGAAGATGGTGGTGACGTAGCCGTGCTCGCGCACGAAGGCTTTCGTCGCCTCCATATAGGCCTGGATGCCGGGGAAGCGCTCGAAATAGGTCTTGATATAGGCCCCGGCCTCGCCCTGCGGGATCGACAGCTGATTGGCCAGGCCGAACGCGCTGATGCCGTAGACGATGCCGAAGTTGATGGCTTTCGCCCGGCGGCGCACCTCGCTGGGCATACCCTCGATGGGCACGTCGAACATCTCCGAGGCCGTCATGGCGTGGATGTCCAGGCCCTCCTGGAAGGCCTTCTTCAGCTGCGGGATGTCGCCGATGTGGGCCAGCAGGCGCAGCTCGATCTGGCTGTAGTCGGCGCTGATCAGCACCTTGCCCGGCGCGGCCACAAAGGCCTTGCGGATCTTGCGGCCTTCCTCGGTGCGGATCGGGATGTTCTGCAGGTTCGGATCCGACGACGACAGGCGGCCCGTCGTGGTCGCCGCCAGGGCGTAGGAGGTGTGGATGCGGTCGCCGCCGCCCGGCGCGATGGCCGCGATCAGGTTCTCGGTATAGGTGCCCTTCAGCTTCGACAGCTGGCGCCAGTCCAAGAGGACGCGCGGCAGTTCGTGCTCACCCGCCAGGGCTTCGAGCACGTCGCTGTCGGTGGACCACTGGCCGGTGGCGGTCTTCTTGCCGCCCTTCAGGGCCATCTCGCCGAACAGCACGTCGCCGATCTGCTTGGGGCTGCCCAGGTTGAACGGACGGCCGACCAGTTCCTGGGCGCGGGCCTCGAACTCGGCCATGCGCATGGAGAAGTCGTTGGAGAGCCGGCGCAGGGTGTCCGGGTCGACCCGCACGCCCTCGTTCTCCATCGCCGCCAGCACGGCCGGCAGCGGACGCTCCAGGGTCTCGTAGACGGTCAGCAGGCCCTTCTGGGCCAGCTGGGGCTTGAGGATGTTGTAGAGCCGCAGGGTGACGTCGGCGTCCTCGGCCGCATAGGCCGTGGCCTCGGTCAGGCCCACATGCTTGAAGCTGATCTGGTTCTTGCCGGTCCCCGCCACCTGCTTGAACGGGATCGGCTTGTGGCCCAGCCACAGCTCCGACAGCTCGTCCATGCCGTGGCCGTGCAGACCCGCCTCCAGCACGTAGCTGATCAGCATGGTGTCCTCGATCGGACCCACCTTGATCCCATGCCGGGCCAGGACGGCGATGTCGTACTTGGCGTTCTGGGCCACCTTCAGCACCGCCGGATCTTCCAGCAGCGGCTTCAGGGCGGCGATGGCCTGGTCCAGCGGGACCTGGACGAGGTCGGCGGCCGCCTCCAGGGCCAGGCCGTCCTTCTCGCAGTGGCCCACCGGGATGTAGCAGGCCTCGCCGGGCGCGATGGCCAGGGAGACGCCGCACAGACCCGCCGTGGCCGAACCGAGCGCATCGGTCTCGGTGTCGAAGGCGACGATGCCCTTGGCGGCGGCCTTGGCCACCCAGGCGTTCAGGGTCTCGATGTCCTGGATGCGGACGTAGGACGTCGTGTCGATGGCCTGGGCCTCGGTCGCGGCCCGCTCGGCGGGACGGCCGTACGAGACCGACAGCACCGGGGCGGTCGGCGCGCTGACCGGGCGGTCCAGGGTGCGCGGCGCGGCGGCGGCGTTGCCGTCGCCGACCCGGCGGGCCAGGGTGCGAAACTCCATCTGGTCGAGGAACGCGGCCAGCACGGCCTTGTCGGGCTCGCGCACCACCAGGTCGTCGATGGGCTCGGGCAGGGGCGTGTCGCAGTCCAGCTTCACCAGCGATCGCGACAGGCGGATCTGGTCGGCATATTCGATCAGGGTCTCGCGGCGCTTGGGCTGCTTGATCTCGCCGGCCCGGGCCAGCAGCGTGTCGAGGTCGCCGTATTCGTTGATCAGCTGGGCGGCGGTCTTGATGCCGATGCCGGGCGCGCCCGGAACGTTGTCGACGCTGTCGCCGCACAGCGACTGCACGTCCACCACCTTCTCGGGATAGACGCCGAACTTCTCGAACACCTGCTCGCGGTCGATGCGCACGCCCTTCATCGGGTCGAACATCGACACGCCCTCGCCGACCAGCTGCATCAGGTCCTTGTCGGACGAGACGATCACCGCCTCGCCGCCCAGGTCACGGGCCTTGCAGGCATAGGCGGCGATCAGGTCGTCGGCCTCGTAGCCGGCCAGCTCGATGGCGGGCACGCCGAAGGCGCGGGTGGCCTCGCGCACCAGTGGGAACTGCGGGATCAGGTCTTCCGGCGGCGGCGGACGGTGGGCCTTGTACTGGTCGTACAGGCTGTTGCGGAACGTCTTTTCCGAGTGGTCCCAGATCACCGCCAGGTGGGTGGGGGCGTCGCCCTGCATGTCGCGCATCAGCTTCCACAGCATGTTGCAGAAGCCCTGGACGGCGCCGACGGGCAGGCCGTCGCTCTTGCGGGTCAGGGGCGGCAGGGCGTGATAGGCGCGGAACAGATAGGCCGAGCCGTCCACCAGGAACAGCCGCACGGCGGGGCCGTCCTGGGTCAGCGGACGGTCTGCTTCGGGAGCGGCGGCGGAATCGGGCGCGAGCGTGTCGGTCATGGCCGGGAAGATAGGCGGTCGAGGTCGGCCCGCCTAGCCGGGGACATGCCCTTGCGGCGTGTCCCCATGGCCAAGCGCGGCGCTTTCATGCCCCCGGCCTAGCCGAAGCGGGCATTGAGATCCGGCAGGTCCTTGGCCGCAGCCGCGTAGCCGGTGGTGTCGCCATCGGCCAGGAACGTCTTGGTCGCCGTCAGCATCGCGCCATAGGCCCCTCGGAACGGGCCGGTGGCGGCGCTGAGGCGGCGCACGCCCAACTGGCCCAGGCGCTCGGCCGAGGGCATGCCCGGCCGGCCCATGGCGTTCAGCGGCAGGGCGATCCCGGCGGCCAGGGCCGACAGCACGTCCTCCTCGATCGGCAAGGGCACGAAGATCCCGCTGGCGCCGGCCTGGGCATAGAGGGCCGCGCGGCGCAGCGTCTCGGCCAGGGCCGCCTCGCCCTCCGCCAGGCCCGCCAGATAGACGTCGGTGCGGGCGTTGATGAAGAGGTTCACCCCCGCGCCCTCGGCGGCGGCGCGGGCGGCGGCGATCTTGCGGGCGTGAAGGTCCGGATCGCGGCGACCGTCCTCCAGATTGATCCCCACGGCCCCGGCCCCGACCACCGCCCGCACGGTCTCTGCCAGTTCGGAAAGGTCGTCGGTGTAGCCGCCCTCGATGTCGGCGGTCAGGGGAACCTTGATGACCCGCGCGATCCCCGCGACCACGTCGATCAGGGCGGAGACCGGCAGGGCGTCGCCGTCGGCATAGCCGCGCGCCCAGGCCACGGCGGCGCTGGAGGTGGCCACGGCCTGGGCGCCGGCGTCCTCCATCAGGGCGGCGCTGGCCGCGTCCCAGGCGTTGGGCAGGCGCAGCACGCCGGGGCCGGCGTGCAGGGCGTGGAAAAGGTCGGCTGAGGACGAGGTCATGGAGCGGCTCCCGGACTTGGACGGGGCGGACTATGGCCAGCCTCCGAGGGCGGCGTCTCGCGGAAATCGGACTTGATCACCGCCTGCTGACAGCGTCCTGGCAGCAGGCGCCTCCGGATGCGACTTTGGGCGCGGCGTTGGCCGAAATTGGGCGCGCGCGTCGTAATGCCGCCTTGGCGAGGTCAATTGCCTGGCCTAGAGGCAGAAGGTCCAAAACGGCCGAAAAACGGGAACCTCCCCCTCTCCCGGGCTTTGGTTTGGACGCCCAGACAACAACAGGACTGCAGTTTCCCATGGTTTCATGGAAGAAGATCCGCGTCGGTACGGCGCTCGTCGCCGCCACCCTGACCACGGCCGCCGTGCTGGCGATCGCCCCCATGCACCATGTCGCGCCGAGCGCCGGCCCGACCAGCGAGCCGGTCAAGCTGACCCCGCCCCTGGCCCCCGCCGAGTCCGGCAAGCCCCTGCCCCGCACCCTGCTGACCTAGATTTCTGACGGCATTGGGCGCTATGGAGCGCCCATGCCGTTCACCGCCACCGTCCTGACCATGTTCCCCGAGGCCTTTCCGGGCCCCCTCGGCGTCTCGATGATCGGGACCGCCTGGCGCGAGGAAGACCTGTGGCGTTTGGAAACACTGGACATTCGGGGGTTTTCCAAGGATAAGCGCGGCTTCCTCGACGACACCCCCGCGGGTGGCGGCGCGGGAGCGGTACTCAAAGCGGACGTCATCGCCTCTGCGCTCGACAGCGTGGAGCTCGGTGGGCGGCCGCTTTTGTACATGAGCGCCCGGGGTCGGCCCCTGACCCAGGCGCGCGTCAAGGAATGGTCCAAGGCCCCCGGTATCGTGGTGCTGTGCGGCCGTTTCGAGGGGGTGGATCAGCGGGTGCTCGACGCCCGGGGGTTCGAGGAGGTCTCGGTCGGAGACGCGGTCCTTGCCGGTGGCGAGGCGGCGGCGATGGTCGTGATCGAGGCGTGCGTTCGATTGGCTCCAGGGGTTCTGGGCAATTTCGAGAGCACGCAGGAAGAAAGCTTCGAGGACGGCCTCCTGGAGCATCCGCAGTACACGCGACCGCGGACGTTCGAAGGACGGGACATCCCCGAGGTGCTGCTGTCGGGCGACCACAAGAAGGTGGCCCAGTGGCGGCAGTCGATGCGTGAAGAGACCACTCGCGAGCGGCGTCCAGACCTCTGGGAAGCGCATCTCGCCAATCAACAGGCAAAAGGCGGCCCGAAAACGGGTAAGCCCAAAGGAGAATGAATTATGGCTGCTAACATCATCAAGGAACTCGAGCGCGAAGAAGCCCAGCGTCTGCTGTCGGCCCGCGCCATCCCCGAGTTCGAGCCGGGCGACACCCTGCGCGTGAACGTCCGCATCAAGGAAGGCGAGCGCGAGCGCGTCCAGGCCTACGAAGGCGTCTGCATCGCCCGTCAAGGCGGCGGCGTGCACGAGAGCTTCACCGTCCGCAAGATCTCGTTCGGCGAAGGCGTGGAGCGTCTGTTCCCCCTGCTGTCGCCCAGCATCGAAAGCATCGAAGTCAAGCGTCGCGGCGTCGTCCGTCGCGCCAAGCTGTACTACCTGCGCGACCGTCGCGGTAAGTCGGCCCGCATCGCCGAGCGCACCAACGTCCGCAAGGACAAGACCGACGCCGAATAAGCGTCGCGTCCGCGCGAAAGATCAGGGCCCCGGCGGAAACGCCGGGGCCTTTTTCTTTGGCCGGTTTCCGGCTTTCGGGCCCGTCTTCGCGAACGGACGGCTGTACGTACGAAATTGCGCTGGCGTCCGGACGAGGGTTCGGTTTCGTTCGGCCGGCGATCGCGGCTTGGTGGCGACGCCGGAAGGACCAGTGTGCTGACCCGATGAAGACCACGCCGAAGAAATCCGAGACCCTGCAGGTGCGCCTGCCCCATGGCCTCAAGCGCGACTTCATGGAGCGCTGCCGCCAGGAGGGCGAAGCGGCCAGCGAGGTCCTGCGCGGCTTCATCGACAGCTACCTGGCGCGTCCGGTGGAAATCCTCACCTCGGAGAAAGCCGCCATGATCCGCAGACGTTTCGTCTATCCCACCCTGGCCCTGGCCGTCCTGGCCGGAACCGCCGTCGTCCTGGTCCCGCGCGACGGCGTGGCCGGCGACGACCTGAAGGCCGCCTTCGCCGCCCAGGACACCGACCACGACGGCTACCTGACCGCCCAGGAGCTGACCCCGCCGCCCGAAGGCTTCAGCCTGTCGCGCCCCGCGACGATCACGCCCGCCTCGGTCGCGGCCAGGCCCAGGAACGGCGTCGTCCGCATCGGCCCGCCCCGCCCCTGGGCCGTGGTCGCCCAGGAGCTGATCGACCATCGCGACCGGGACGGCGACCACCGCCTGAGCCTGGCCGAGTACCGGGCCTTCCGGATCACCTCGGCGCAGCAGACTTTCGTCACCCACGACGCCGATCACGACGGCCGGCTCACGCGCGCCGAATTCGTCTCGCCGCCCTATCGCGCCAAGATCGGTGTCGGGAACGACGCGATGCGGGCCAGGCGCGAGGCCCAGCTGTCGGCGCGCTTCGACCAGCTGGACGCCGATCACGACGGCGCCCTGACGCCCGAGGAGCATACGCCGAGCTGAACCGCGCCACGGCCAAGCTTCAGTGCAACCACACGGATATATTGACAAAACATCGTTCTTTGGTGTTTGGTAAACCTACCCCCACCGCTTATGCGACGGGCTTACAGACCGCCCCCTTGCTAGGGAGTGGCCCTCTTCAGAAACGGCGTCATGGCCACTGAAGGAAATGCGATATGAGGGCGCGCCCGAAACACAGGGCGCGCCCTCTTTGCGTTCGAGGCAGGCCCCAGCAGGGCAAGAAACTGCGTCAAATGGCCCACAGCCCAGCCTAAAGGGCAGGATCGGTCCCTCCGGCGGCCGGAGAACGTGAATTTTCGGCGCTTCATCGCTTTACGCGCCCGCCCTCAAGGCCTAGATGCCCAAGCATCATGACCTCCGCACCGAAGACCCTCTACGACAAGATCTGGGACGCCCACGTCGTCAGCGAAACCGCCGGCGAGGCGATCCTCTATATCGACCTGCACCTCATCCACGAGGTGACCACCCCGCAGGCCTTCGCCGGGCTTCGCGCGGCCGGCCGCAAGGTGCGCCGGCCCGACCGCACGCTCGCCGTGGCCGACCACAACATCCCGACCGAAGGCCAGGCCAAGGGCGTCGACGCCGTGGCCGACGACGAGGCGCGCCTGCAGCTGAAGACCCTGGCCCGCAACGTCCAGGACAACGGCATCGAATTCTTCCCGATGGGCGACATCCGCAACGGGATCGTCCACGTGGTGGGTCCCGAGCAGGGCCGCACCCAGCCGGGCATGACCATCGTCTGCGGCGACAGCCACACCTCCACCCACGGCGCCTTCGGAGCCCTGGCCCACGGCATCGGCACGTCCGAGGTCGAGCACGTTCTGGCGACGCAAACCCTGCGCCAGGAGAAGGCCAAGAACATGCTGGTCCGCGTCGACGGCCAGCTGGGCCCTGGCGTCACCGCCAAGGACGTGGCCCTGGCCGTGATCGGCGAGATCGGCACCGCCGGCGGCACCGGCTATGTCATCGAGTTCGCCGGCGAGGCCGTGCGTGGGCTTTCGATGGAAGGCCGCATGACCCTGTGCAACCTGACCATCGAGGGCGGCGCCAAGGCCGGCTTGGTGGCCCCGGACGACAAGACCTTCGAATATATTCGAGGCAAACCCTCGGCTCCCAAAGGGGCGGCCTGGGACATGGCCCTGTCGTACTGGAAGGGCTTCGTCAGCGACGAGGGCGCCCGCTTCGACCGCACGGTCGTCATCGACGGGTCCAAGCTGATCCCGATGGTCACCTGGGGCACCTCGCCCGAGGACGTGATCCCGGTGACCGGCAACGTGCCGGATCCGGAAAGCTTCGCCACGCCCGACAAGCGCGCCGCCGCTCACCGCGCGCTCGACTATATGGGCCTGACCGCCGGCCAGCCGATCTCGGAAGCCCGCATCGACCGCGTCTTCATCGGCTCTTGCACCAACAGCCGGATCGAGGACATGCGCGCCGCCGCCGCCGTGGTGCAGGAAGCCTTCCTGCACGGCCGTCTGGTGGCCGAACACGTCAAGGCCATGGTCGTGCCGGGCTCGGGCCTGGTGAAGGAACAGGCCGAGGCCGAGGGGCTGGACGCCATCTTCAAGGCCGCCGGCTTCGACTGGCGCGAGCCCGGCTGCTCGATGTGCCTGGCCATGAACCCCGACAAGCTGGCCCCGCAGGAGCGCTGCGCCTCGACCAGCAACCGCAACTTCGAAGGCCGCCAGGGCCGCGCCGGCCGCACCCACCTGGTCTCCCCGGCCATGGCGGCGGCGGCGGCCATCGCCGGCCGGCTGGTCGACGTGCGCACCTTCCTGGAGGAGACCGCCTGATGCAGGCCTTCACCCGTCTCGACGGTCGCGCGGCGCCCCTGTCGCTGGCCAATATCGACACCGACCAGATCATCCCCAAGCAGTTCCTCAAGACCGTCGAGCGCGAGGGACTGGCCAAGGGCCTGTTCTACGACTTCCGCTTCGACGGCGACGGCAACGAGATCGCCGACTTCGTGCTGAACCGGCCGGAGTACAAGGGCTCGTCCGTGCTGATCGCCGGCGACAACTTCGGCTGCGGCTCCTCGCGCGAGCACGCCCCCTGGGCGCTGATGGACTTCGGGATCCTGTGCGTGATCTCCACCAGCTTCGCCGACATCTTCAACAACAACTGCTTCAACAACGGCCTGCTGCCGGTGGTGCTGAAGCCCGAGCAGGTCGCCCAGCTGATGGACGAGGCCAAGGGCGGCAACCACATGGTCAGCGTCGACCTGGAAGCCCAGACCGTGGTCTCGCCCTCGGGCCAAAGCTTCCACTTCGACATCGACCCGGTGCGCAAGGAGAAGATGCTCAAGGGCCTGGACGCCATCGGCGAGACCCTGCAGCACGCGGGCGACATCGACCTCTTCGAAAGCAAGCGCGCCCTGGATCGGCCCTGGCTGGAAGCCTGATGCCGCACCCGGGCTCCGTCATCCTGGCCGGCACGATCCGTATCGCGTCCGAGCGCCTGGCCGACCTGCGTCCGCACATGCGGGTTCAGGTCGAGGGCAGCCGGGGCGAGCCGGGCTGCCTGGACTATGCACTGAGCGAAGATCCGTTCGACCCGGGCCTGATCCGGGTCTACGAGCACTTCGTCGACGAGGACGCCCTGGCCTTCCACCGCGCCAGCCCGCACATGGCCGCCTGGCGGCTGCGCTGCGCCGAGCTGGGCGTCTTCGACCGCGACATGGCGTCGTTCGACGTCTCCGATTACCGCAAGATCTAAGAGAGCCTTCCGATGTCCACGCTTCTGCTCCTGCCCGGCGACGGGATCGGCCCCGAGGTCTGCGGAGAGGTGCGCCGCGTGGCCGCCGCCCTCACCCCCGACCTGAACGTCGAGGAAGCGATCTACGGCGGCGCCAGCTTCGACGCCCACGGCACGCCCCTGACCGACGAGGTCCGCGACCGGGCTCTCGCCAGCGACGCGGTGCTGATGGGCGCGGTCGGCGGTCCCAAGTGGGCCAGCGCCCCGCGCCACCTGCGCCCGGAGGCGGGCCTGCTGAACCTGCGCAAGGCCATGGACGTCTACGCCAACCTGCGCCCGGCCTATTGCTTCGAGGCCCTGGCCGACGCCTCCAGCCTGAAGACCGAGCTGGTGGCGGGCCTGGACATCATGTTCGTGCGCGAGCTGGTGGGCGGCGTCTATTTCGGCCAGCCGCGCGGCGTCGAGGACCTGCCGGACGGCCAGAAGAAGGGCTTCGACACCGCCGTCTACACCACCAGCGAGATCGAGCGCGTCGGCCGCGTGGCCTTCGAACTGGCCCGGGGCCGCACCAACAAGGTCCACTCGGCCGAGAAGTCCAACGTCATGGAGTCGGGCCTGCTGTGGAAGCAGGTGATCACCGACCTGCACGCCCGTGAATATCCGGACGTCCAGCTGGAGCACATCCTGGCCGACAACTGCGCCATGCAGCTGGTGCGCGCCCCCAAGCAGTTCGACGTCATCGTCACCGACAACCTGTTCGGCGACATTCTGTCGGACGCCGCCGCCATGCTGACCGGGTCGCTGGGCATGCTGCCCTCGGCGGCCATCGGCGATCCCAACAAGCCGGGCCTCTACGAGCCCATCCACGGCTCGGCCCCCGACATCGCCGGCAAGGGCGTGGCCAACCCGCTGGCCGCCATCCTGTCGTTCGAGATGGCCCTGCGCTGGTCGCTCAAGCGCCCGGACGCGGCCGACAAGCTGCTGGCGGCGGTCAAGGCGGCCCTGGACAACGGCGCCCGCACCCGTGATCTCGGCGGCGATTTGAGTACTGTTCAGATGGGTGACGCAGTACTGTCACATCTATAGTCTTGAGATAACAACGATATTCAAAGTTTACGCAACGTAAACTTAACCCGGAGCGTCGAAAACCCTACCAACTGGAACAGTTGCGGCGGGGCGGCCATGCGCTTTCAAGACCTTAAAATCTCCACGAAGCTCGGGATCGCGTTCACGGCGCTGATCCTGGCCTTCGTCGTCTCCTCGGCCGTGGTGTTCACCAGCCTGCTGCGGATCGAGGACGCCTCGACGTCCAGCCAACGCAGCCTGACCCTGGCCCGGCAGGCCGAGGCCTTGATGACCATGGCGCTGGAGGAACAGAACGCCCTGCGCGGCTATGCGCTGAAGGGCGACAGCCAGTTCGTCGACACCTACAAGAACTCGGCCCGCGACTTCGACGAAGCCCTGGACGCCTTCGAGAAGAAGACGACCGTCGCCGCCCAGAAGGAACGCATCCAACGCCTGCGCGGGGCGATGCAGGCCTGGCGCGCGCAAGTGGCCGAGCCGACGCTGACGGCCATGGCCGACCCGGTCGCCGGCCGCGCCCAGGCCGTCGACCTGACCGGAACCCAGAGCCTGGGTCCGATCCGCGAAATCCAGGACGAACTGATGGCCGCCGCCCTGGAGCGCGTGGCCGTTCGCGCCAAGGAGCAGAAGGCCGCCATGGACTTGGCCGTCGGGTCGCTGATCGTCGGCGGCGTCGCGGCCCTGGTCATCGCCGGCCTGATGGGCTGGCTGCTGACCGCCACCATCGGCGCCTCGGTGTCGCGCATGACCGCCGTGATGCGCCGCCTGGCCTCGGGCGACAACGGCGTCGAGGTGCCGGCCATCGGCCGCAAGGACGAGGTCGGCCAGATGGCCGACGCCGTGCTGAGCTTCAAGGACGCCGCCATCGCCAAGGCACGCCTCGAGGGCGAGACCGTCGAGCAGCGCCGCCTGACCGAGGCCGAGCGCGCCCAGCGCGAAGCCGAGAAGGCCGCCGAGGCTCAGGCCGACGCCGTGGCCGTGGCGGCCCTGGGCCAGGCCCTGGACCATCTGGCGAGCGGCGACCTGACCCACCGCATCACCATCGACTTCGCCGCCAAGACCCAGCAGCTGAAGACCGACTTCAACGCCGCCGCCGACCGCCTGCAGGACGCCATGCGCGGCATCAACAACGCCACGGGCGGTATCCGCTCGGGCTCGGACGAGATCGCCTCGGCCTCCGACGACCTGTCGCGCCGCACCGAGCAGCAGGCCGCCAGCCTGGAAGAGACCGCCGCGGCCCTCGACCAGATCACCGCCACGGTCCGCAAGACCGCCGCCGGCGCCAACGAGGTCTCCGGCCTGGTGGCCAACGCCCGGACCGGCGCGGAGAAGTCGGGCCAGATCGTCGCCCAGGCCGTCAGCGCCATGACCGAGATCGAGACCTCGTCCAACCAGGTCAGCCAGATCATCGGGGTGATCGACGAGATCGCCTTCCAGACCAATCTGCTGGCCCTGAACGCCGGCGTCGAGGCGGCTCGGGCCGGTGACGCCGGTCGCGGCTTCGCGGTGGTCGCCCAGGAAGTGCGGGCCCTGGCCCAGCGCTCGGCCGACGCGGCCAAGGAGATCAAGGGCCTGATCTCGACCTCGTCCCAGCAGGTTGGGGCCGGGGTCAATCTGGTCGGCCAGACGGGCGAGGCCCTGCGCGCCATCGTCGCCCAGGTCGCCTCGATCGACGGCCTGGTCAAGGAGATCGCCGCCTCGGCCCAGGAGCAGTCCACCGGCCTGCACCAGGTCAATGTGGCCGTGAACCAGATGGACCAGGTCGTTCAGCAGAACGCCGCCATGGTCGAGCAGGCCACGGCCGCCACCCACTCGCTGAAGGGCGAGGCCGGCGAGCTGGCCACCCTGGTCAGCCGCTTCCGGGTCGGCGGCGAGGCCGCTGGCCGTCCCGCCGCGACGACGCCCGCCTCCCGCCCGGTCGCCAGCCCGGCGCGCGCCGCCCAGACCAAGGTCGCGGCCGCCTTCCAGGGCAATGCGGCGGTCGCCGTGGACAGCTGGGAAGAGTTCTAACAAGACGGCTCCCTTCTCCCCTTGATGGGGGAAGGGTCGGGGATGGGGGTGACCCGGCGGTTCAGCCGCACGGCCGCAATCACCCCCACCCCTGCCCCTCCCCCATCAAGGGGGAGGGGAAAATTGATCACTCCCAATCCATCCCGCCCGCTCTAAGCTGCTCCCAAAACGACAAGGGAGGAGCGCCGATGATCCCGGGCCTGATGCAGACCACGCCGCTGCTGATCAGCGGCATACTGCGCTACGCGGCCGGGGCCCATGGCGGGCGCGAGATCGTCTCGCGGCTGATCGACGAGCCGCTCTGGACCTACGACTATGCGGGCCTGGCCCGTCGCGCCGCCCAGACGGCGGCCGCGCTGGCGCGGCTGGGCGTGACGTCCGGCGACCGGGTCACGTCCCTGGCCTGGAACACCCACCGGCACCTGGAGCTGTTCTACGCCGTTCCCGGCCTGGGCGCGGTGCTGCACACGGCCAATCCCCGGCTGTCGGACGACCAGATCGTCTTCACCATCGAGCACGCCGGCAGCGGCGTCCTGCTGTTCGACCGAAATTTCGCCGAGCTGGTGGCCCGCATCGCCCCGCGCCTGACCACGGTGAAGACCTTCGTCATGCTGTCGGACGCCGAGCGGACCCATGACGCCGGGGTGGGCGCGATCTCCTACGAGACCCTGATCGCCGGCGAGGCCGAGGTCTTCGACTGGCCGCTGCTCGACGAGAACGGCGGGGCCTTCCTCTGCTACACCTCGGGCACCACGGGCGATCCCAAGGGCGTGCTCTATTCGCATCGCGCCGTGGTGCTGCACGCCATGGCCGGGGGCCTGAACAGCGCGTTCGGCTTCACTGCCTTCGACGTGGTGATGCCCTGCTCCAGCCTCTACCACGCCACCGCCTGGGGCCTGCCGTTCAGCGCGCCGATCTGCGGGTCCAAGCTGGTGTTGCCGGCCGACAGGATGGACGGGGCCTCGCTGCACGACCTGATCCAGGGCCAGGGCGTCACCTTCACCGGCGGGGTGCCGACGATCTGGACGATGTACCTGGCCTTCCTGGAACAGACCGGCCAGCGGCCGGACAGCCTCAAACGCGTGGTGATCGGCGGCAGCGCCGTGCCGCGCGCCATGGCCGAGGCCTTCAAGACGAAATACGGCGTCGACGTGCTGCAGATCTGGGGCATGACCGAGACCTGCCCCATCGGCGTGGTCGCCACCCCGACCCCGGCCCTGGCCGCCCTGGGCGAGGACGCCATGAACGAGGCGATCTGGACCCGCCAGGGCCGCCTGCAGTTCGGCATCGAGCTGAAGATCGAGAACGAGGACGGCAGCGAAGCCCCGCGCGATGGCGAGACCTCCGGCGCCCTGAAGGTGCGCGGCCCCTGGGTGGTGCGCCGCTATTTCCGCCAGGACGAGGACGCGGCCGACGCCGACGGCTGGTTCGACACCGGCGACATCGCCACCCTGGACGAACACGGCTTCATGCGGATCACCGACCGCCAGAAGGACGTCATCAAGTCGGGCGGCGAATGGATCAGCTCCATCGACCTGGAAAACATCGCCGCCGGCTGCCCGGGCGTGAAGATCGCCGCCGTGGTGGGCGTGCCGCATCCCAAGTGGGAAGAGCGGCCGCTGCTGGTCATCGAGGCGCACGAGGGGGCGGCGGTCGGCAAGGGCGAGGTGCTGGACTATCTGGCGCCGAGGATCGTCAAGTGGTGGACGCCGGACGACGTGGTGTTCGCGGCGGTGCCGCTGACCGCCACGGGCAAGATCGACAAGAAGGTGCTGCGGGAGGCTTGGCGGGGGCATTTGATGGGGTGAGACAAACCCCCTCCGGCCCTCTGGGCCACCTCCCCCAGAGGGGGAGGATCTGGGCTGAGCAATGCTCCCCCTCTGGGGGAGCTGTCGCGTAGCGACTGAGGGGGTTACAGCCGGAGCCGCCAGCTCTCCGACACCAGCCCCTGCCCGAACCCGTCGTAATCCCAGCTATCCTCCAGCACGAACCCATGCCGGGCATAGAGCCGCCGGGCCGGCAGGAGGTTGCTCTGGGTCCACAGGATCACCTCGGCGTAGCCCGCCAGCCGGGCGAACCCCAGGCACTCGGCCACCAGCACCTCGCCCACGCCCAGGCCCCGCGCCGAGGGCTCGACCAGCAGCAGGCGCAGGCGGCCCACCGTGTCACTCTCGCGGGCCAGCATGATCGAGCCCACCGGCTGGCCCTCGTGCTCGGCGATCCAGCAGGCCTCGCGGGCCGGGTCGAAGGTCTTGATGTAGTCGGACACCACCCCGGCCACCACGCCCTCGAAACGGGCGTCCCAGCCCTCCTCCTGGGCGTAGAGCTGGCCGTGGCGCTGGACGATCCAGCCGAAGTCGCCGGGACGCGGCGCGCGCAGGGTGATCATGCCTCGAGCAGGTCCTTCAGCTTGGCCAGGTCCTTCTCCACCATGCCCTGATCGCGCGCGAAGATCTCATCCGTCATTCCCGGCGCGCGGAACAGGGTCAGGGTCACCTCGGCCCCGTCGCCGTTGGGCACCACCCGCAGCGGCATGGACAGCTCGGTCCCGTCCGGCAGGGTCACCCAGTGGTCGAGCACGCCGTAGTCGTTCTGCGGCGAGAACCGCACGTGGACGTCGCCGTCCGGCCCGTGGGCGACCCAGCGGTCGCCGTCGCGCGTCAGGCCCGCGCCCAGGCCCGCCGCCCATTTGGGAAAGTTCAGCGGCTCGTGGGCGAAAGCGTAGACCTCGGCCGCGGAACGCTGGATCGAGACGGTGATCGGACGGGTTTCGAACAGGGTCATGTCGATGTCTCCTGCCCCCCGCGGGTTGAAGATCAGTCCTCGCCCAGCTTGGCCAGATAGGCCTGGGCCTCGTCCTTGTGGCGGGGCTTGAGGTTCTTGCCGACGATGGCGATCAGGGCCGCGATCACGGCCGCGTCGTCGGTGAAGCCGATGGCCGGCAGCACGTCGGGAATGGCGTCGGTGGGCAGGACGAAATAGGCCAGGGCCGCCAGCATCATGCCCTTGGCGGCGGTGGGCGTGGCCGGATCGCGCGCGCACCACCACAGCGACAGGGCGTCGGCCGCGAACGGAACCTTGGCGGCCACCCGGCGGATCTTGGGCCAGAAGCCCTTGGCCACCCGCTGCTCGTTGACCCGCACGGTGGCCGGAACCAGCGCCTTGGCCGGGTCCAGAACCTCGCGCGCATTGGCCTCGGGGTTGACGTCGGGGGATGGTTTGGCGTCGGCGCTCATCGGGTTAAACCGCTCCTCAAGGTTTCGATTAAACGCAAGCCACGAGGAAACGTCCATGAAACTCGACAACACCGTCGCCGCCGTCGTCACGGGCGGGGCCTCGGGCCTCGGCGAGGCCACCGCCCGCGCCCTGGCCGCCCAGGGGGTGAAGGTCGCCCTGTTCGACATGAACGAGGAGCGCGGGACCCAGGTCGCGGCCGAGATCGGCGGGGTGTTCTGCAAGGTCAACGTCACCAGCGACGCCGACGTCGACGCCGGCTTCGAGAAGGCCCGCGCCGCCCACGGCCAGGAGCGCATCCTGGTCAACTGCGCCGGCACCGGCAACGCGGCCAAGACCGCCAGCCGCGACAAGGCCACCGGCGAGACCAAGCACTTCCCGCTCGACGCCTTCGACCGCATCATCCAGATCAACCTGGTGGGCACTTTCCGCTGCATCGCCAAGTCGGCCAAGGGCATGCTGGACCTGGAGCCGGGCGTCGACGGCGAGCGCGGCGCCATCGTCAACACCGCCAGCGTCGCGGCCGAGGACGGCCAGATGGGCCAGGCGGCCTATTCGGCGTCCAAGGGCGGCGTGGTCGGCATGACCCTGCCCATCGCCCGCGACCTGATGAGCGAGGGCATCCGCGTCAACACCATCCTGCCGGGCATCTTCAACACCCCGCTGATGAACGGCGCGCCCGAAGCGGTGAAGGCCGGCCTGGCGGCCTCGGTGCCCTTCCCCAAGCGCCTGGGCAATCCCGAGGAATACGCCCAGCTGGCCCTGACGATGATCACCTGCGGCTATTTCAACGGCGAGGACGTGCGCCTGGACGGCGGGATCCGGATGGCGCCGCGGTAAAGACAGCGGCCGGGGACATGCACTTGTGCGTGTCCCCAACAGCAAGCGCCGCGCCAGGACTTGGGGACACGCACAAGTGCATGTCCCCGGCCGTGGAAGAAGAAAGGGCCGCTTCCCCGGGGAAGCGGCCCTTCTCGTTTCTTACTTCGCCACCGGCCGCTGAATGCTCGGCGACAGGTTGGCCAGGATTTCGCGGGCGTCGTAGGCGCGGGGATCGCCGGACGGCTTGGCGCCCTTGTGCATCACGATCTCGGCGCTGGCCTCGAACTTCTGGATGGTGCGGACCTCGGCCTGGCTGAAGAAGGGGTCGCCCCAGTAGGGATCCCAGGCGCGCCAGCCGCCGTAGGCCGGGCCGTAATAGCGCCACGCCGGACGCCAGTAACCGTAGCCGCCGTAACCGTAGCCATAGCCGAACGGACGGCCGAAGGGGTCGCCGTCGATCACGGTGCGGGCGTCGCGGTCGGTGCGGCGGTCGGCGGTCTCGAACCAGTCATAGCCCTGCTGGGTGGTCAGCTCGGCGGCCCGGTACAGCAGGTAGCGCTCGACGGTTTCGCGCGAGGTCAGGCTGTTGCCGGCGAAGGTGACGCGATAGCGGTCGCCTTCCAGGCGCTGATCGGAGAAACCGCCCGTGGCCTGCTGCCCGGGCACGTTGGGCTGGTAGGGGGTGGCGGTGGCGCAGGCCGTCAGCAGGGCGGCGAGCGCCACGGCGGCGACCAATCCGGCCTTGCCGGACAAGGTCTTGCGAATAGTCATGACGCATTCCTTCACTAGGAAAAGCACGTTTCGTCCCGTTCAGCGTAATGCATGGCCCAGCTTTGTGGTTTCGCCAAGGCCAATGCGTTTCACGCCTGAGATCAGCCGCGCGAGACGATCAGGACGGCGGCGGCGATCAGCAGCACCCCGACCATCACCGCGAACCCCTTGCGGAAGCCCGGTTCGTTCATCCGCGAGGCCAGGGCCGCGCCGCTGAGGCCGTAGGTGCTCATGCTGATCACGTCCATGCCGATGGTGGCGGCGGCGAACATCAGGAGCTGCGGGACCAGGGGCCGCTGGACGTCGATGAACGGCGGCAGCACCGCGCCGAAGAACAGCAGGATCTTGGGATTGGCGATCTGCACCGCGAAGCCGTCGCGGAAGGCCGAGCGGCCCATCTTGAACGTGCGGTGGGTCTCGCCGGGTTCGCCCTTGTCCTTCACGGCCGACCAGATCGACTTGAGTCCCAGCCAGACCAGATAGACCGCCCCGGCATAGGCCAGCACGTGAAAGGCCTTGGGGAAGGCGATGATCAGCGCGCCCAGGCCCAGGGCCGAGCAGGCGAACCAGACCAGGGTGGCGGTGTTCATCCCCGCCACGCCCAGCAAGGCCGCGCCCTTGCCCCGCTGCATGCCGGTGGCGATGGCGAACAGGTTGGCGGGACCCGGCGTCAGAGCCATGACGAACATGGCCGCCAGGAAGGCGCTGTAGCGGGTGGGATCGACGGGCAGGGTCATGGCCCCGCTATAGCCAAGCCCCGCCCGCCGGAACAGACAAGGCTAGGCCCCGACCGCCACCAGGATCCAGATGACCCGTCCCAAGGCGCCGAACAGCAGGACCGCCGTCGCCAGGGCCTGGATCGCGAAGCCGATCTCGCGCTTCTTCGGATCGGCCACATAGCCCAGGGCGTAGAGGATGCGGCCGAAGATCCAGACCACCCCGGCGATCGTGGCGATCAGGTCGCTCCAGTAGATGGCGAACAGCCACAACGACGGCAGGAAGATCACCAGCCATTCCAGAGTGTTGGCCTGGACGCGGATATGGCGTTCGAGGACGGGATCGCCGGTCATGGCCGGCGCCTGGATGCCCGACTTGGCGCGCGCCCCGCCGATGCGCAGCGTCATCCAGACATAGACCAGCAGGGCGACCAGCGTGACGATGGCGACCCAGGAATGCGGTTGCATATGTTCTTCCTCCCCCGGCTCCTGTGAAGCGGAGCCTTGCAGATCGGGACTACACCCCAGTTCGCGCCGGAATGCACCCTAAACAGGCGCCGGGAAAACCCTTGGGAACCTCCCTCGACGGCCATGCGCTTTTCACGGCAGACGATCCTCATGCGGAGGCTTTTTGCCATGCGTGTCGACTCCACCGCGATCCAGCAAATCGAATACGAGCCCGAACACGGCAAGCTGTTCGTGACGTTCCACGACGGCGACGAGTACGTCTATGTCGGGGTGCCGCCCCGGGTGACCGAGGCCTTCGAGCGGGCGCCGTCCAAGGGCCGGTTCTTCCAGCGGATGATCCGCGACCGATATCCCTATAACCGGGTCTGACGCCCCCTTCCCTTTAGCACCGCCACAACGCTAGATCGCAGAAGAATCTGCGGGGGAAGCGGCGTGGCGTTGCGAGGACTGGCTGTCGTTCTGAACATGGGCCTGGCCCTGATGGCCGGCGCCGCCGAGGCCGCGCCGCGCGTGAACTACGCGACGGCGGGAACCTGCGACGGCCTGCCCCGCCTGCCCATCGAGACCCAGGCGGGGATGTGCGCTGGCCTGGTGGCCGGCCCCACGCCCGGCGCCTTCTCCACCCGGCAGATGCGCCTGCCCCGCACCCTGGTCCAGCTGGACGCCCGCACCTGGCTGGTGGCTGATCTCGGCGACTGGACCCGGCCGCGCGGCACCATCTGGAAGCTGGTCCTGGCGCCCGGCCAGCCGGCCCAGCCGACGCCGCTGCTGACCGGCCTGTCCCTGCCGCACGGCCTGGCGCTTGGGCCCGACGGCCTGGTCTATGCGGGCGAGATGAGCCGGATCTTCCGCTTCGACCCGCGCGCCGCCGCCCCGGCGTCCACGGTCCAGGACGTGGTCACGGGCCTGCCCGACAACAAGCTGCACGACAACCGCCACCCGCTGTCGCAGTTCGTCTTCGCCCCCGACGGCGCCCTGCTGGTCAATGTCGGCGCGCCGTCCGACCAGTGCCTGGACGCCAAGGCGATGCGGGTCGGGACCGACCGCTGCGACCAGTCCGAAGGCCCCGAACTCACGGCCGGCATCCGCCGCTACGCCCTGGTCGCGCCAGGCCGCTGGGACACGAAGTTCACCATGCTGGCGCGCGGCCTGCGCAACTCGGTCGCCCTGGCCGTCCATCCGTCGGGCACGGTGCTGCAGGCCGAGAACAGCTACGACCTGGCCGACCGCTGGAGCCCGTTCGAGGAGGTGAACGTCATCCAGGCCGGCCACCACTACGGCTGGCCCTACTGCATGGACATGGCCACGCCCACACCGGGCGCCTGGGCCGGGGCGATGGACTGCGCCTCCAGCGCCCACACGCCGCCCACGGTCCTGCTGCCGCCCCACGTCGCTCCGCTGGCCATGACCTGGTACCAGGGCGCGATGTTCCCGGCCCTGAAGGGCAAGCTCCTGATGAGCTGGCACGGCTACCGCTCGACCGGCGGACGCTTGGTGGCCTTCGACGTCGACGCCAAGGGCGTGCCGGTGGCCAAGGCCAAGGCCGTCTACCCTACCTATCCGACCGGCTCGCGTCCGTTCGGCGCGGGCCCTGCGGCTGAGGCGCTGATCCTTACCCCAGGCTGGGGCCGGGTCGAGAGCAAGCGCCCGCAAGGGACGCCGGTGGGGATCACCGTGGCGGCCGACGGCGCCATCTGGGTGGCCGACGACAAGAACGGGGCGATCATCCGGTTCAGCGTCGATAGGCCCTAGGCTGGAAAAGACGCCGCAGACGCCCCCTCCGTCACGTCGCTGTTAGCGACGCGCCACCTCCCCCGTTTCACGGGTGAGGAGAGATGGGCCCGGCTTTTTCTCCTCACCCGCAAAGCGGGGGAGGTGGCGCGAGGCGCAGCCTCGTGACGGAGAGGGCGTCCATCACCGCGTCAGCCCGCCCGCCGCGCCTTCCATTCCTCCGCCGTCTGGCCCCACAGGTGGGCCTCGACGTCCTGATAGGGCTCGGGCAGGCGGCCCACCTCCAGGAAGCGCGAGCCGATCCGCTGGGCCACCTTGATCGAGGCCAGGTTGGCCGGGTCGATGCAGTGGACCAGGCGTGTCCAGCCCAGGTGGTCGATGGCCCAGTCCATGGTCGCGGTCGCCGCCTCGACGGCGTAGCCCTGGCCATGGGCGGCGGGGTGCAGGCTCCAGCCCACCTCCGTGCCCGGCCAACCCTCGGGCCGCCAGGGACCGACCCGGCCGACCCAGGCGCCGGTGGCCTTCTCGATCAACGAGAACATGCCGAAACCGTTGATCGCCCACGAGCCGGCCATGGTGGCCATCATCCGCCAGGCCTGGGACCGACTCATCTGGCCGCCGATGAAGCGCGCGGCCTCGGCGTCGGCCATCAGCTCCGCCCAGCCGTCCAGGTCCTGGGTGGCCGGCGGGCGCAGGATCAGGCGAGCGGTCTCCAGGGTGGGTCCGGGTGCGATCATGGGGCGTCCTCCTGCCCCACCTCTAGCTCAACCCTGGCGGTCAGGCCACGCAGGCCGCCAGGCCCTCGCGGCGCACCGCCCCCGAGGCCTTGCCGATCTTGCTGGAGCGCTTCTTCACATAGCGGCCTGGATTGACCGCCTTCCACTTCAGCGGGCTGGGCAGGATCGCCGCCAGGCGCGAGGCCTGGACCGGCGTCAGCTGGTCGGCGCCGACCTTGAAATAGGTCCGCGAGGCGGCCTCGGCGCCGTAGAGGCCCGGGCCGTATTCGATGGAGTTCAGATAGACCTCCATGATCCGCTTCTTGCCCCAGAAGGTCTCGATCAGCACCGTGAAATAGGCCTCCAGCCCCTTGCGCAGATACGAGCGGCCCGGCCACAGGAAGACGTTCTTGGCGGTCTGCTGGCTGATGGTCGAGCCGCCGCGAATTTTCCGGCCCTTCTCGTTGTTGGCATAGGCCTTCTGCAGGGCGTCGAAGTCGAAGCCGTGGTGGTCGCAGAACCGGGCGTCCTCGGCGGCGATCAGGGCGCGCGGCAGGGCGGGCGAGACGTCGTCGATGGGCCGCCACCTGTGGTTCCAGCCCTTGCCCTCGGTCAGGCGGATGACCATCAGCGGCGTCGCGGGCGGCGGCACGAAGCGGTAGATCAGCACCGTCAGCACCGGGCCGGCCACCAGCACGATGAACAGCGCCACCAGGATGTTACGCACCAGCACCTTCACGGATTCGTCCTTGCCTTGACGTTGCGGCCGGATGCTAGCCAAGCCGTCATGATCTGTCGCGGGACATAGCCGCGCATCGGTTAGGGAGCTCTTGATGACCGAGTACCGCACCGTCTCCGAAGCCATCCAGCGTCGCATGTCGGTTCGGGCCTTCAAGCCCGATCCGGTGCCCGGCGCGGTGGTGCGCGAGCTCCTGGAGACCGCCGCCCGCGCCCCGTCGGGCGGGAACCTCCAGCCGTGGGTGGTCCATGCGCTCACAGGCCAGCCACTGGCCGACTTCAAGGCCCAGGTCGCCGCCCGGCTGATGGACCGCGACGAGCCCGAATACCACGTTTATCCGCCCAACCTGTGGGAGCCCCTGCGCACCCGCCGCTTCCAGGTGGGCGAGGACCTCTACGGCGCCCTGAACATCCCCCGCGAGGACAAGCTGGGCCGCCTCACCCAGTTCGCCAAGAACGCCGAGTTCTTCGATGCGCCCGTGGCGGTGTTCTTCTCGGTGCACCGCGACTGCGGCCCGCCGCAATGGTCGGACATCGGCATGTACATGCAGAGCCTGATGCTGCTGGCCGTTGAGCGTGGGCTGGATACCTGCGCCCAGGAGTTCTGGTCGGTCTACGGCAAGCTGGTGGCCACCTTCCTGGACCTGCCGGAAGACCACATGCTGTTCTGCGGCCTGGCCCTGGGCTATCGCGACGAGACCGCGCCGATCAACAACTGGCGCTCGCGCCGCGCCCCGTTCGACGAATGGGCGGCGATGCGGGGGTTCGACTAGGCCGGCCCTCTTGCCCTCGGTGTCGCGAGCGTCCTAGCTGTGCGCTCGAACGGGGGGACAATGACGATGAAACGGAGCCTTTTGATCCTGTCGCTGGCCGTGGGCATGGCGCCGGTCGGCGCCCAGGCCCAGACCACGCCGCCGTCGGCGACCAGCACCGTCGCGCCCGAGGCCAATCCCGAGGACGTCAAGTCGGTCGACGCCATACTGGCGGCGCTGTACGGCGTGATCTCGGGCGACAAGGGCGTGGCGCGCGACTGGCCCCGCATGCGGTCGCTGTTCTATGCCGACGCCCGACTGACCCCCACCGGCCGCAATCCCGCCGGCGCGGTCGTCGCCCGCCCCCGGACCGTGGAGACCTACATCACCGGCTCCGAGCCGATCCTGGTCGGCCAGGGCTTCCACGAGGTCGAGATCCACCGCAAGGTCGAGCGCTACAGCCGCATCGTCCACGTCTGGTCCACCTACGAGGCCCGCCACAGCCTGTCGGACGCCAAGCCGCTGCTGCGCGGGATCAACAGCATCCAGCTGTTCGACGACGGCCAGCGCTTCTGGATCCTGAACATCGCCTGGTCGCAGGAAACCCCGGAAACGCCGATCCCGGCGGAGTATCTGCCGAAGTAGGGCGGGGCGTCGCAGCGGACGCCCGCCTCGTCAGAAAAAGCTCTCCCCCGCCTCCAGCCGATCCTGTCGCGCGCCGTCGCACAGGGCGTAGCTGAAGCCTTTCTGGATCGACCAGGCGCCGACCTCGCCGGTCTTGCTGAGCGCCAGGAACCCCACCTGGATGTCCTTGGCGGCCGGCTTCTTCTTGAGGATGCGGGCCACGGCCTCCTTGCAGGCCTCCTGCGGCGAGCGGCCCTGGCGCATCAGCTCCACCACCAGGAAGCTGCCGACATTGCGGATCACCTCCTCGCCCACGCCGGTGGAGGTGGCGGCGCCGACGTCGTTGTCGACATAGAGACCGGCCCCGACGATCGGCGAATCGCCGACCCGGCCGCGCAGCTTCCAGGCCATGCCGCTGGTGGTGCAGGCGCCCGAGAGGTTGCCCGCCGCGTCCAGGGCCAGCATGCCGATGGTGTCGTGATTGCCCGCCCCGCCGGGCGTGCCGAGCCGGCCGGAGGTCTTGCCGTAGTCGCCGACCTCGCTGTTGGCTTTGGGGGCGTATCTGGCGTCCTTCTTCCAGGCCTCCCAGGCCGCGCGGGATTCGGGGGTCAGCAGCTCCTCGCGCGGGAAGCCCTGCTCCTGGGCGAACTGCAGGGCCCCGGCCCCGACCAGCAGGACGTGCGGGGTCTTTTCCATCACCGCCCGGGCCACCGAGATGGGATGGGCGATATGCTCCAGGGCGGCGACCGCGCCGCAGTTGCCATGCTCGTCCATGATCGAAGCGTCCAGCGAGACGTGGCCGTCGCGGTCGGGATAGCCGGCCCGGCCGACGCTGTGGTTCTTCAGGTCCTGCTCGGGCACACGGGCCCCGGCCTCGACAGCGTCCAGCGCCCGGCCGCCCTTGCCGAGGATCGCCCAGGCCGCCTGGTTGGCCGGCACGCCGAAGTCCCAGGTGGAGATCACGCAGGGGCGGGTCAGCTGGATGCCGGTTCCGGCGGCCGAGGCGGCGCCGGCGCCCATCAGGCTCGATCCGACCAGGGAGGCGCCGATCAGGCCTCTGCGATTCAGCATTGGGTGTGCTCCCCGAAAAGTGGTTCAAGAACGCCGTTTCGAATCTCGTAGCACGGCCCTCGAGGAGACCAAGATGTCCGACCGCGTGATCCTGGAAGTCTGTGTCGACACGCCCGCCGGACTGGCGGCGGCGATCGCCGGCGGCGCCGATCGCATCGAGCTGTGCTCGGCCCTGGCCTTGCAGGGCCTGACCCCGGCCCCGTCCCTGATCGCGATCGCGGCGGAGGCGGAGATCCCGATCTATCCGATGATCCGGCCGCGCCACGGCGACTTCGTCTATGACGACCGCGACCTGGACGCGGTGATGCGCGACATCGACGCCGTGCGCGAAGCCGGCCTGGCCGGGGTGGTGATCGGCGCCAACCTGCCCTCGGGCGAGCTGGACGCCGACGCCCTGGCCACGCTGGTCGCCCACGCCGAGGGCCTGGGCGTGACCCTGCACCGCGCCTTCGACCTGACCCCCGACCCGTTCGCGGCGCTGGAAACCGCCATCGACCTGGGCTTCGAGCGCATCCTGACCTCGGGCTGCGCGCTGAACGCCATGGCCGGGCACGAGACCATCGCCGCCCTGGTCAAGCAGGCCGACGGCCGCATCGCCATCCTGGCCGGCGGCGGGGTCAATCCGACGAACGTGGCCGAGCTGGTGGCCCGTACCGGCGTGAGCGAAGTCCACGGCTCGTGCAGCGCGCCGATGGTCGAGGGCCTGGCCAAGGGCCACGAGCACCGCGCCCACGAACTGGGCTTCGTGCCCGACGGGCTGCGCGATACGGACCAGGCCGTGGTCGAGGCCGTGGTGAAGGTGCTGCGGGGGCTCTAGCGCCTAGAACCGCGTATCCAGCGCCGGCACCACGATCACGCCAGCCTCGCCGTCCTCGTCGCCCCAGGCCAGCCGCGCGCCGTCGGCCGAGACCGACAGGGCGCTGATCGCCGCCCCTTTCTCAGCCTTGAGGGTCTCGATGCGACCGGACCGCATGTGAGCGGCCCAGATCTTGCCGTTGTCCTGGCCGGCCACGGCCACCGGCAGGGCGTCGACGCCCGCCACCCGCACCACCATGGAGTCGCGCGAGAAACCGATCTCGGCGGCTTCCTTGCCCATCGGGCCGTTGGCGCCGGCGAACGGCCAGACCACCGCGCCGTTGGCGCCGGCGGTGACCATCAGGTTGCCCTTGTCGAAGAAGTCCAGGCTCTTGATCTTGGCCGGATAGCCGCCCATCCGCATGTCCTTGCCGTCCGACAGCCGCCAGCCATGCAGCTGGCTTTCCTGCATCGACGAGACCAGGAACTTTCCGTCCGGGCTGAAGATCACGGCGATGTGGCTGCCGGCCCACTTCATCACCTGCGGCTTCTGGCCCTCGATCTTGGCCCACCACAGCGACACCCCGCCGTAGCCGGCCGTGGCCAGGCGACGTCCCTTGGGGTCGAAGGCCAGACCCGAGACGGTCTTGTCGTGGGCGAAGACGCGCAGGAACTTCGGATCGGCCGCATCGCGGACGTGGGCCTCCTTGCCGGCGGTGAAGGCGATCAGCCCCGAGGCGGCGCTGGCGGCGACGTGCTCGATCCAGCGGCCCTTGACCTCGGCAATCAGGGTGGCGGCCACCTCGTCGCCCTCGATCCGGCTCCAGACCACCTTGCCGTCGTCGCCCCCGGTGACGATTCCCCGGCCCGAGGGGTGGACGGCGGCGGCCAGCACCGCGCCGTCATGGGCCTCGACCGTGACGAACCCGTCCTCGTTCTCGAATCGGACCGTGCCGTCGCCCAGGGCGAAGGCGGCGCGACCGGCGCGGTCGAACAGGGCGGCGGTGACATAGGCGTCGAAGGAATAGATCATCCGCGCGCCATACCGCGCCCGAACGCGGGCGCCTAGTACGCCGGCTTTCCCCCATAGGGCGAGCAGAGGCCCACTTGAACGACGTTCGGCCAAAAAGAGTCACAAAAGGGGTTGCCATCGCGCCGCGTCGTCGGGCTTTACTTCCGCGCCCGTCTGAGCCAGACGTGGCCCTCTAACATTTTCGGGACCGCCGAGAGGGCGGCCCTTGGGAGACAGTCAGGCTATGGCGGCTAAACTCTCTGGCGGTGGTGGCGGTCGCTACTCCCTGGGTCAGAACTCCGAAATCAACGTCACGCCCTTCGTCGACATCCTGCTGGTTCTGCTGATCATCTTCATGGTCGCCGTTCCGATGGCGACCGTGGCGATCAAGGTCGACCTGCCGCCGGCGGTGCCGACCCCGCAGCAAGAAAAGCCTAAGAAGCCGATCTTCATCTCGATCCAGAAGTCGGGCGCTCTGTACATCGCCGAGAAGCAGACCAGCCTCGACAACCTGCAATACGACCTGGAAGGCGCTTTCGTCAGCGAAGGCCAAGCCGGTCCGAAGGACGATCAGCGCGTCATGGTTCGCGCCGACGCCGACGTGACCTATGCCGACTTCATGGGCGTGCTGAACGCCCTGCAGACCGGCGGCTGGTACAAGGTCGGCCTGATCAACGAAGACATCCACTAAAGGGCGTCTTCCGCGATCGACGGAAAATCAGGGGCCGGGCGGAAACGTCCGGCCCCTTTTTCGTGCCTGGAGCACAGCACTTTACAAATGTAAAAAACGCGAGAAACTACACCTGTAACTTCAATGTCCCGGAACGGGGCCGACGGGAGGAGACAGGTCATGGCGGCGAAACTGGCGGGCGCGGGCGGCGGCGCCTATTCCATGCGGCAGAACGCGGAGATCAACGTCACGCCCTTCGTCGACATCCTGCTGGTGCTGCTGATCATCTTCATGGTCGCCGTGCCGATGGCGACCACCGCGATCAAGATCGACATGCCGCCGCCTATGCGGACCGACACCCCGCCCAAGCCGCCGGTGCTGATCAGCATCCAGAACTCCGGCGCCCTCTACCTGGCCGGCCGGCCCACCAGCCTGGACGCCCTGACCGGCGACCTGGCCGCCGAGTTCGCGAACGCCGGCCAGACGGGTCCGCGCAAGGACCAGCGGCTGATGGTCAGCGCCCAGGCCGACGTGCCGTACGAGGCCCTGATGGGCGTGATCGACCGCGCCCACGACCAGGGCTGGACCCAGATCGGGATCGTGAACGAAGACATCCACTAGCACCTTCCTTCTCCCCTTGCGGGAGAAGGTGTCAGCCGAAGGCTGACGGATGAGGGGTCGCACAGACGACAAAAGCCGCGACCGGCCTTTCGGCTTGTCGCGGCCTTTCTGTTCTTCAACCCCTCACCCGACCGCCTTCGGCGGCCACCCTCTCCCGCAAGGGGAGAGGGGTCTAGCTTCAGGCCACCGTCGCCTCGAAGCCGGCCTTCAGTTCGGCCTCGTCCAGGTCGCGGCCGATGAAGACCATGCGGCTGTAGCGCTTGTCCTTGTCGGTCCAGGCGCGCTGGAAGTCGCCTTCCAGGATCATGTGCACGGCCTGGAACACCAGGCGGCGGTCCTCGCCCTTGACGTCGATGATGCCCTTGGCGCGCAGGATGTCCGGGCCGCGACGAGCCAGGAGGTCGTTGAGCCAGGCGGTGATCTTCTGGCCGTCCACCGGCTTGTCCAGCGTCAGGGAAATGCCCTTCACGCCGTCGTCGTGGATGTCGCTCTTGTGGTCGTGGCCGTGATGATGCCCATGGTCGTGATCGTGACCGCAGTGCTCGTCGTGCACGTGGTCATGATCGTGGTGGTGGTGGCCGTGATCGTGGCCATGGCCGCAGTGCTCGTCGTGGACGTGGCCGTCCTCGCCGTGGGCCGGGTTCAGGAACTGCGGCTCCAGTTCGGTGATCCGCTCCAGGTCGAAGCTGTGCTTGCCGATGATGGTGGCCAGCGGGACGTTCGAGCGCTGGGCGCGATGGATCGGGGCCAGCGGATTGATGCGCTTGATGCGCGCCTCGACGTGGCGCAGGTCGTCTTCCGAGACGAGGTCGGTCTTGTTCAGCACGATCTGGTCGGCGAAGGCGATCTGCTCGACGGCTTCCTTGCTGTCGCCCAGGCGCAGCAGGATGTGCTTGGCGTCGACCACGGCGGTGACCGAGTCCAGATAGGTGCGGGCCTTGACGTCCTCGTCGACGAAGAAGGTCTGGGCCACCGGGCCCGGGTCGGCCAGGCCCGTGGTCTCGACCACGATGGCGTCGAGGCCGCCCTTGCGCTTCATCAGGCCCTGCAGAACCCGGATCAGGTCGCCGCGCACCGTGCAGCAGACGCAGCCGTTGTTCATCTCGAACACTTCTTCGTCGGCCCCGACCACCAGGTCGTTGTCGATGCCCACCTCGCCGAACTCGTTGACGATCACGGCGTATTTCTTGCCGTGCTCCTCGGTGAGGATGCGGTTGAGAAGCGTGGTCTTGCCGGCGCCGAGATAGCCGGTCAGCACGGTGACGGGGATCTTGCCGGGAGTGGAAGCAGCGTTGGTCATGCGCGCTATTTAGGAGCGATGGCGCTCCGGGGGAAGCGGGGGAGCCCTCAGGTCTTCAGAAACGCCACCGCCGCGCCGATCAGGATCAGGGCCGCGCCGAGGATGATCTCCTCGTATTGCTCCAGCCGGTCCAGCCCCAGGCGGTTGAAGCCGGCGAGACTCAGGCCCGTGAAGATCAGCATCCCGGCCGACGTGGCGGCCAGCAGCACGGCGCTCAAGGTCACGAAGCCGGCCACGCCGTGCTCCATCCCCGCCAGATAGTAAGGCAGGAAGGCCTCGCACGGCGACAGGGTCAGCAGCACCACCAGGGCGGTGATGGCGGCGCGGTCCGAAGCGAACTTGCGGCCGGTGTCCATCGTCGCGTGCTTGTGGCGGCCGCGCAGCAGATAGAAGACGCCGAACGCCGCCATCAGCCCGCCGACGATCCAGTGGAAGGCGCCGCCCACGTGCGGCTGGGCCACCAGGCCCGCGGCGACGACCGCCAGGCCCAGCACGATGGTCAGGCTCACATGGCCCAGCCCCGCCAGCAGGGTGACGCCCAGGGTGCGGCCCGTCGTCCATTTCTGGGCGCGGCCCACCAGCACGAACGGCAGCCAATGCGTGGGCAAGGCCGCGTGCAGAAAGGCCACGGCGAAACCGGTGGCGGCGACGGAGGCGAAGAAGGTCGAGTTCACGTCGACGGCTATAGCCTGTTATAAAGTAACACGCCAGGGCCTTGCGTCGACTTCGTGCGCGACAGGCTGTCTATCCGGGATGGGACTATATAGCCCCGTCCCCCGGTTTGGCGCGGCCGGCCCCGCGTCGCGATTTTCGTCAAGCGACAAGGCGCCGGCGCCGTTGACTCACGGACTTTCGACGGTATAAGTGCGCCCCTCTCGCCCGCAGGGTCTCCCAGCGGGCGTTCCCCATTTTGCGAACGCACGTTTCTTAAGGCGCTAACCTATGTACGCGGTGATCAAAACCGGCGGCAAGCAGTACCGGGTCCAAGCCGGCGACCTGCTGGTTGTCGAAAAGCTCGACGGTGAACCTGGCGCGGAAGTCGCTTTCGGCGAAGTCCTGATGCTTGGCGAAGGCGAGGCCGTGACGGTCGGCGCCCCTCTCGTGGAAGGCGCGGTCGTGACCGGCGCCCTGCTCGAAACCCGCAAGGGCGAGAAGGTGAAGATCTTCAAGAAGATCCGGCGCCAAGGCTATCGCCGCACCCGCGGCCACCGCCAGACCGAGTCGGTCGTGCGCGTGACCTCGGTCGCCGGCGGCGGCAAGGAAACCAAGTGGGACGGCGTCATCGACCTGACCCCCAAGGTGATCCTGAACGCCCGCGCCCGCGGCCTCGGCGACGCCGCCGTCCCGGCGACGATCCCCACCGCTCCGGTCAAGGCCGAAGCCGCCGCTGCTCCGAAGAAGAAGGCCGCGCCGAAGAAGGCCGCCGCCGACACCGCTCCGGAAGCCGAAGCCTGAGACCCTGACGGGTTTCGTTGAACGATCAACTTGATCCAGGTCTCATCTGAGAAACCGGATCTGGGAACTAGGAGGCCACTATGGCTCACAAGAAATCTGGCGGCTCGTCCAGCAACGGTCGCGACTCGGAATCGAAGCGCCTTGGCGTGAAGAAGTTCGGCGGCGAGAAGGTTCTGGCCGGCAACATCCTCGTGCGCCAACGCGGCACCAAGTTCTATCCGGGCGCCGGCGTCGGCATCGGCAAGGACCATACCCTCTTCGCGCTCGTGGAAGGCGCGGTGAAGTTCATCACCAAGCGCAACAATCGGACCTACGTGAACGTGGCTCCGGTGGCCCAGGCCGCCGAATAGCGCGAACCTCGTAGAAACCGGGTCGCGCTTTCCTCAAGAAAGACGATCCGGACAGACGAACCTAAGCGGGGAGTCCGGAACGCCGGGCTCCCCGCTTTTGTTTTGTCCACGCTCGAAATTTTCCGGCCATGAAAGGACCCCAGGCCTGAAATCCGAGCGTCACGGTCCCCACCTAGAAGGACCGAGAACGGGAGGACGCGCCATGTGCGTGATCGAGAAAACCCCCACCATCGAAACGCGGCGGCTGACGCTGCGCGCCCCGGCGTTCGAGGACGCGCCGCGCATCGGTCGCCTGGCCGGCGACTTCGCGATCGCCCGGATGACCACCCGCATGCCCTGGCCCTACGCCCAGGCCGACGCCGACGACTTCGTGGCCCGCGTCCAGGTCCAGGATCGGCGCAAGGACGCCACCTTCGTCATCGAGCTGGAGGACGAGGGCGTGGTCGGCGTGCTGGGCTTCTTCACCCCGGCCGACGGCCATCTGGAGGTCGGCTACTGGATCGGCCGTCCTTACTGGGGGCGGGGCCTGGCGACCGAAGCCGCCCAGGGCGCCCTGGCCTGGGCCAAGAACGACTGGCGCAAGAAGCTGGTCGTGGCCGGCCACTTCGCCGACAACCCCGCCTCGGGCCAGGTGCTGGTCAAGGCCGGCTTCCTCTATACGGGCGTCGTCGAGCACAAGCCGTCGATCGCCCGCGGCGAGACGGCGACCACGCGGATGATGGTGTGGCTGGCCTGAAGCGTTTTCGAGCGAAGTGGACGCCGGTTCGCGTGAAGAAAACGCGTAAGAACAAAGGAATCTAGAGCGCGTTTGATCCCTCAGGAGCAAATGCGCTCTAGGAGCGTTAAGCGGCGCGGTGGGTCGCGATGACCTTCTGCGGGCCTTCGCGGAAGCGCTTCTCGGCCACCACGATCCGCTCGCACAGGGCGTCCAGGTCGCTGAGCAGCGAATAGGTGGCGTAGATGGGAATCTCCATCATGGCCACCTGGGCGCGGGGCATGAACTCGCAGTACTTCTTCCACGAGACGTGGCCGTCGCGCGCGTTCATGGCCCGCTGGCCCAGGGGGTTCCACAGGTTCAGGCCCATCAGCTCGTCCCGGCACTCCTTCATCACCGGCAAGGCGATGTAGAGGAACAAGAACGTCGGCGTGGCGGCGCGGCCGAACTGCGGCTGCACCTGCATGTGCCAGATGCGGAAGGCCTCGAAGAAGTTGGCCTTGCGAGCCGGATCCGGCGGCAGCCACTGCAGGTCGGGATTGATCAGGTCGGCGGCGGCGCCCGAACGCTTGACCAGCTCGTCGGCGCTGCGGCCGTCGGCCATGGTCTTGTTCAGGGCGTTGATCGGGATGGCCAGGCGCTTGGCGACGTCCGTATAGGCCACCTGGCGGCCGCCCATCGGCGTCCACTGGCCGAAGTTGGCGGCGTTCGGCGCGCTGGCCCGCTTCATGGCCGCGGCCTGGTGCAGAAGCTGGTTGGCCTCGCGGTTCTTGGCCGCCTGCTGGCGATCGAATTCCTCTTCGTGGGCGGCCTGCTCGTCGGCCGTCATCCACCGCGCCCGGCCGGGGCCGTAGGTGCGCTCGTTGCGATTGATCAGCACCAGGCCGTGGTCGCTGGACGGACGCGGCCCGATGTCGGTCAGGAAGCAGCGGAAATCACGCCAAGTGCCGGTCACGCCGGTGCCGCGGCTCATCAGGATATTGCGATGGACCGAAGCCTCGTGGGCGTACTTGCGGCAGAGAGTCGGCAGCGTCAGCTCGACGAGGTCCTGCTTGAACTCCGCACTGACGTCCTGATTATTCGCCAACGCCAGCCTCCCTGCGCGACACGTTCCGAAAATAGCGGTCGCCCGCTTGGGACCGTTTGTCGCATTGTCTCTTTTAACATTTCGTCACGATGGCGAACGCGGTTCAGTGCGTCATAGCGACGCTTGAGCCCCGAAAATCGGGCTTTCCAGCCCCTGTAACGCTTGCCCGGCAACCGTTTCGGCTCGACGCGAAAGCCGCCTTGCGACAAAAGACGCTCATGAAATTCTTGGACCAGTGCAAAATCTTTGTCCGCTCCGGCAACGGCGGCGGCGGCGCGGTCTCGTTCCGACGCGAGAAGTACATCGAGTACGGCGGCCCCGACGGCGGCGACGGCGGACGAGGCGGCGACATTTGGATCGAGGCCGTCGAGGGCCTCAACACCCTGATCGACTATCGCTACCAGCAGCACTTCAAGGCCGGGACGGGCGTCCACGGCATGGGCCGCCAGCGCCACGGCGCGGCGGGCGAGGACGTGATCCTGAAGGTCCCCGTCGGCACCCAGGTGCTGGAGGAGGACAAGGAGACCCTGATCGCCGACCTGGACCAGCCGGGCATGACCCTGCGCCTGGCCAAGGGCGGCAACGGCGGCTGGGGCAATCTGCACTTCAAGGGCCCGGTCAACCAGGCTCCCAAGTTCGCCAATCCCGGCCAGGAGGGCGAGGAGCTGTGGGTGTGGCTGCGCCTGAAGCTGATCGCCGACGTCGGCCTGGTGGGCCTGCCCAACGCGGGCAAGTCGACCTTCCTGGCCGCCGCCACCGCCGCGCGGCCCAAGATCGCCGACTATCCGTTCACCACCCTGACCCCGAACCTGGGCGTGGTCGACCTGTCGACCAGCGAGCGCTTCGTGCTGGCCGACATCCCCGGCCTGATCGAGGGCGCCAGCGAGGGCGCGGGGCTCGGCACCCGCTTCCTGGGCCACGTCGAGCGCTCGGCGGTGCTGATCCACCTGGTGGACGCCACGCAGGAAGACATCGCCGGCGCCTGGACCACGATCCGGGGCGAGCTGGAAGCTTATGGCGACGAGTTGGCCGACAAGTCCGAGATCCTGGCCCTGAACAAGGTCGACGCCCTGGACGATGAGACCCGGGCGGCCAAGATCGCCGAGCTCCAGGCCGTGGCGGGGATCAAGCCGCTGCTGGTGTCCGGCGTCTCGGGCGAGGGCGTCACCGCCCTGCTGCGCAAGGCCTATACCCAGGTGCGCATCCGCCGGGGCGACGCGATCGAAGAGATCGAGGACGACGAGGATCACGTCGAGGAGACCCCCGGGGGCTGGAAGCCGTAATGAGCGTTTCGGGGGGAGCGCTCGCCAAGGCTCGGCGCATCGTGTTCAAGGTCGGCTCGGCCCTGCTGGTCGACGCCGCCGGCGGCGCGCCCGACCGCGCCTGGCTCGACGCCTTCTGCGCCGACGTCGCTCGCCTTCGGGCCAGGGGCCAGCAGGTGGTGGTGGTCTCGTCGGGCGCGGTGGCCCTGGGCCGTCGCCGCCTGGGCCTGACGGGCCGCAAGTCCCTGACCCTGCCCGAGAAGCAGGCCGCCGCCGCCGCCGGCCAGTCGGTGCTGATGCGGGCCTGGGAAGAGGCGCTGGAGCCGCACGGCGTGGTGGCCGCCCAGATCCTGCTGACCCGCGACGATACCGAAACCCGCCGCCGCTGGCTGAACGCCCGCGCCACGGCCGAGACCCTGATCGCCCTCAATGTCGTGCCCGTGGTCAACGAGAACGATACGGTGGTGACCGAGGAGATCCGCTACGGCGACAACGATCGCCTGGCCGCCCGGGTGGCCCAGATGGTCGGGGCCGACCTCTTGGTGCTGCTGTCCGACATCGACGGCCTCTACACCGCCGACCCGCGCCGCGATCCCAGCGCGACCCATATCGAGCGCGTCTCCGAGATCACGCCCGAGATCGCCGGCATGGCCGAGGGGGCCAACGCCTCGGCGGGCGTGGGCACCGGCGGCATGGCCACCAAGATCGCCGCCGCCCGCATCGCCCGGGCCGCCGGCTGCGCCACCCTGATCACCCTGGGCTCGCGCCCCGCCCCGCTGCAGGCCATCGAGGACGGCGCCAAGGCCACGGTGATCGAGGCCGGGGCCAGCCCCGCCGCCGCCTACAAGGCCTGGATCGCCGGCTCGCTGGCCCCCCAGGGCTGGCTGACCGTCGACGCCGGCGCCGCCGCCGCGCTGCTGAACGGCAAGAGCCTGCTGTCGGCCGGGGTCCGCGCCGTGGAGGGGCCGTTCGACAAGGGCGACGCCGTGCGCGTTCGGGACGAGACCGGCCGCGAGGTGGCCCGGGGCCTGGTCCGCTACGACAGCGCCGACGCCCACAAGATCGCCGGCCTGCGCAGCGACGCCATCGAGGCCGAGCTGGGCTTCACCGAAGGCCCGATGATCCACGCCGACGACCTGGCGGTAGGAAGCTAGATGCGGGCCGCCGCGCCGCTGCTGCTGGCTTGCGCGGCGTTGCTTTCCGGTTGTTCGACCTTTTCGCCCGCCGCATCGTGTCCGGCGGGCCAGAGCCCCGGCCGGACCGTGCAGCTGTTCTTCGGCCGCAATATCGGCGACCGGTTGGGCGTCTCCGAGACCGACTTCGCCCGCTTCGTCGACGAGGAATTGACTCCGCGCTTTCCGGGCGGCTTGACCGTGCTGGACGCGACCGGCCAGTGGCGCTCGAACGCCGGCGTGATCGGACGCGAACCGTCCAAGATGGTGATCCTGGCCCTTCCTGGCCTCAGGGGCGAGGACGCCAAGCTCGACGCCGTCCGCACCGCCTATCGGGACCGCTTCGACCAGGAAGCCGTGCTGATCGTCACCCAGAAAGCTTGCCTCGGCTTCTAGCCCAAGATTGCACCATGTGAGCATTCGTCTCATTTTCTGAAATCGATCGCGCCGCGCGACGGTTGGGAGGAGACGGACTTGCTGGCATCGACCGCCCGGATCGCGACCCTTCTCGTCGCGCTGCTGTGGACCTCCGCCGCCCTCGCCGCCCCGACCTGGATTCTCGACCGTCCGGCGCCCGGCGCCTTCGCCCTGGCCGGCGCCGACGGCCCGGCAGAGTTGGTCCTGGCGCCGGACGACGCTCCCGTGGTCGGTCTGGCCGCGCGGGGTCTGGCCGACGATCTGGCCGCGGTCACAGGCCACGCGCCCGCTGTCCGCACATGGGGAGAGGCCGCGCCGGGGCGCCCCCAGGTCTGGATCGGGACCCTGGGCCGTCACCCCGCCATCGACCGCCTGGTCGCCGCCCGGCGCCTGGACGTCTCGAAGCTGAAGGGCGCCTGGGAGAGCTTCGCCGTCGTCGTGGTCGACAGGCCCGCGCCCGGCGTGCCCCGCGCCCTGGTGATCGTCGGCAGCGATCGGCGCGGGACCGCCTATGGCGTCTACGAGCTGTCGCGGGCCGTCGGCGTCTCGCCCTGGCGCTGGTGGGCCGACGTGCCGCCGCCGCGCCGCGAGCGGCTGTATGTCGCCGCCGGAACCCGGCGCTTCGGCCCGCCGTCGGTGAAGTATCGCGGCATCTTCCTCAATGACGAGGACTGGGGCCTGCAGCCCTGGGCGGCCCATACGTTCGAGCCGGAGACCGGCAATATCGGACCCAAGACCTACGCCAGGGTCTTCGACCTGCTGCTGCGGCTGAAGGCCAACACCCTGTGGCCGGCCATGCACCCGACCACGGCCCCGTTCAACGGCGACCCGGCCAACGCCGCCCTTACCAACGCAGCCTTGGCCGACCGCTACGCCATCGTCATGGGCTCGTCCCATGCCGAACCGATGTTGCGCAACAATGTCGGCGAGTGGACGGCGCCGGCCGAGGCCTACAATTACGCGACCCATCCCGACGGCGTGCTGGCCTACTGGCGCGAGCGGGTGGCGTCCAACGGCGGGTACGAGAGCCTCTGGACCCTGGGCATGCGCGGCATCCATGACAGCGGCATGGTCGGGGCCAGCGACCTGGAGGGCCGCAGGGCGCTGCTGGAGAAGATCTTCGCCGACCAGCGCCGGCTGCTGGCCGACAAGGGCGTCGCCAACGCTCCCCAGGTGTTCACGCCGTACAAGGAGGTGCTGGACGTCTATCGCGGCGGACTGAAGGTCCCCGAGGACGTCACCATCGTCTGGCCCGACGACAATTTCGGCTATATCCGCCAGTTCCCGGACGCGGCCGAACGTCGGCGGCCCGGCGGATCGGGGGTCTATTATCACCTGTCCTATCTGGGCGCGCCGCTGTCCTACATCTGGCTGTCGACCACCCCGCCGGCCCTGATCCAGCAACAGATGGGCCAGGCCTTCGACCTGGGCGCGCGGCGACTGTGGGTGGCCAATGTCGGCGACCTCAAGCCGGCCGAGATCGACACCGAGCTGTTCCTGGCCATGGCCTGGGACATCGACGGCTTCCGCGCGGCCGGCTGGCGGGGCTTCCTGGCCGACTGGGCGGCGCGCGAGTTCGGACCCGAGGCCGCGCCGGAGGTCGCCGACCTCATGGCCCGCTGGTACGGCCTCAACTTCGAGCGCAAGCCCGAGCACCTGCAATGGTGGCTGCCCGGCCAGAAGCCGCGCATGAGCGACCTGTCTCTGGACGCCGCCGCCACGCGCCTGGCCGCCTTCGACGCCCTGGTCGCCCGGGTCGACGCCGTCGCGGCCCGGCTGGGACCCGACCGGCTGGACGCCTTCTTCGAACTGGTCGCCTATCCCGTGAAGGCCGCGGCGGCGGCCAATCACCGGTTCTTCGACGCCGAGGCCCATGACCGCCTGGCCGACGCCGACCCGGGGCAGGCCCGGCGGCGCGGGGCCCTGGCCCGCCAGGCGGACGCCGAGCTGTCGGCCCTGACCGCCCGCTATAACGGCCAGGTCGCCGGCGGGAAGTGGCGCGGCCTGATGGCGGTCGAGCCGGCCGACGGCCAGTGGAAGTCGTTCCGTCTGACGCCCCCGGTGCTGCCCGCCGCCGCTCTGGTCGAGCCCGCCCCGGCCCCGCCTCCCGCTCCGGCCGCGCCCGATCCGAAGGCGCCGATCCTGGTCCCGGCCGAGTCGGTTTCGGGCGCCGGCTGGACGCTGGTCGAGGGCCTGGGGCGCGGCGAGGGCGCGATGCGGTCCGGCCCGGCCGGGACCGTCCTGGTCTACGCGCCGACCCTGCCCGAGGGACGACGGGTCCTGTCGATCGACCTGATCCCGACCTTCCCGTTGACCGCCGGCGGAGCCCTGGAACTGGCCGTGTCGGTCGACGGCGCCGCCCCGGTCGAGATCGCCGTCAAGCGCGAGCCGGGCGACGCGGCCTGGGTCCACGGAGTGCTGGACGGCCGGCTGATCGTGGCCACGGGCCTGACGCTGGACGGCGGCCCGCACCGGATCGTGGTGACCTCGCGCGGCCCGGGCGTGCTGGTGGACGGGTTGAGGTTCAGCCCCTGAGCCCCCTTACTTTCCGTACCCCGTCATCGACATCGGCCGATCCTTCGCCCCGCTGGCCCAGGTCTTGTTCGGCTTGGCGCTCATCGTGAAGACCAGCTCGCCGCCCGCCCGGATCTCGGCGTCCCGCACGAAGCTGCGCGTCAGCGGCTTGCCGTTCAGCGTCACCGAGCCGACGTAGGGCGCGGCGTCCGACAGCCCCACGGCCTTCACCGTGAAGCGCTTGCCGCCCTCCAGGTTCAGGGTCGCGCTCTCCACGAACGGCCGGCCGATCACATACTCGTTCGAGCCCGGCGCGACGGGATAGAAGCCCAGGGCCGTGAACACCAGCCAGGCCGACATCTGGCCCAGGTCGTCGTTGCCCGACAGGCCATCGGGCGTGGGCTTGTACTGGCTCTTCACGATCTGGGTCAGCCGCTCCTGGGTCCGCCAGGGGGCGCCGGCGTAGTCGTACATGTAGGCCACGTGGTGGCTGGGCTCGTTGCCGTGGATGTACTGGCCGATCAGGCCGGCGATGTCCTCGGCGTGGGAGTAGTCGATCTTGGAATTGTCGAAGTCGAACATGGCGTCCAGCTTCTTCACCGTCGCCGCGTCGCCGCCCAGCAGGCGGACGATCCCGCCCAGGTCCTGGGGCGCGAACCAGGAATATTGCCAGGCGTTGCCCTCGGTGTAGTCGCTGCCATAGTTGATCGCCGTCGGGTCGAAGGGCTCGCGGAACGTCCCGTCGCTCTTCCTGGCCCGCAGGAAGCCGGTCTTGGCGTCGAAGCTGTTCCTCCAATAGCCCGCCCGCTTCTCGAAGGTCGCGGCCACGTCGTTCCGGCCCATGGCCTTGGCCATGCGGGCGATGGTCCAGTCGTCATAGGCGTATTCGACGGTCTTGGAGGCGGCCTCCGGCTCCTTGTCGATGGGCGCATAGCCCAGCGTCATGTAGTCGCCCAGACCGCCGTAGGGCGCGTAGGTCGCGCTCTTGACCATGGCGTCCAGGGCCGCCTTCTCGTCGAAGCCCCGCAGGCCCTTCATGTAGGCGTCGGCGATCACCGGCACGGCGTGATAGCCGATCATCGTCCAGGTCTCCTGGCCGTGGAACTGCCAGACCGGCAGGATGCCGTAGGGGCTGGCCTGCTGGGACGCGATCAACGAATTGACGATGTCGGCGGTCTTCTTCTCCGGCTGCACCAGGGTCAGCAGCGGGTGCTCGGCGCGGAAGGTGTCCCACAGCGAAAACGTGGAGTGGAAGGTGAAGCCGTCCGCCTGGTGCACCGCGTTGTCCGGTCCACGGTAGCGGCCGTCGGCGTCGCCGAACACGCTGGGCGCCAGGAGGGTGTGGTAGAGGGCGGTGTAGACATTGGTCCGCATCGGGGCCGGGGCGGCGATCTCGACCGCGCCCAGGGCCTTTTCCCACTCGGCCTTGGTGCGGGCCCGAAGGCCGTCGAAATCGAAGCCCTTCTCGTCGCTGTCGAGATTGGCGACAGCCCCGGCCTCGCTGACCGAGGAGAGGGCCACCTTCACCGTCAGCGGACCGTCGATCGCGCCGAAGTCGAAGACCCCGACCAAGGCCCGCCCCTCCAGCTGGGCGCGGTCGAAGGCGGTGCGGCCCGGCTGGGCGAAGCCGCGATAGGGCACGGCCTCTTCCTTGTTGTAGAGCGCCTTGCCGGCGAGGGGCTTGTCGAAGCGGATGGCGAAATAGAGCTGGCGGCCGGGCGCCCAGCCCCGGGTCTCGCGCATGCCGGTCACCGTGCCGTCCGGCGCCACGCGGATCCGCGACCAGCTGACCTTGCCCGGATAGTTGTAGATCGAAGACCGCAGATCGAGCAGCACCTGGGCCCGCGCGCCCTTGTCGAAGGTGTAGCGGTGCAGGCCCGTGCGCAGGCCGGCCGTCAGCTCGGCCCGCACGTGGCTGTCGGTCAGGGTGACGGCGTAGTAGCCGGGCTGGGCGATCTCGCCGTCGTGGGTGAAGCGCGAGCGGTAGCCGGAGCCGGGCTTGTCGGCCTCGCCGGGCTCCAGTTTCGCCTCGCCGCTGACGGGGGCCAGCAGCACGTCGCCGAGGTCGGAGTGGCCGGCGCCGGAGAAGTGGGTGTGCGAGAAGCCCAGGATCGTCGGGTCGCCGTGGCGATAGCCGGCGGCGCGGGCGTAGCTCTGCTTGAACGGCAGGATATCTGTGTCGGGGCTGAGCTGGACCATGCCGAACGGGGCGACGGCGCCGGGGAAGGTGTGGCCGTCGCCGCCCGTGCCGATGAAGGGATCGACGGCGTCGTAGGGGCTCTTGGCCGCCTGGGCGAAGGCCGAGCCCGCCGACAGCGCCGCGACCGCGGCCAGCACCAGTCCAAGACGCATGGGATTCTCCTGACGTATCGCGGGACCCTAGCGGGGGTTTGGGTGGGGCGTCCACTTGCCCCCTTCGCGCCTTCGGCGCTCCTTCCCCCATAGGGGAAGAGGATGCGGTTGTGGCGGCGGCGCGGCGTCCTCCGCCCCCTACGGGGGCGGACAGACCGCGAAGCGGTCAGGTGGGGGCAAGTGGGTGTGATCCCACGC
>NZ_JBWKPL010000008.1:0-236578 GCF_059418225.1 Caulobacter sp. GW821-FHT09B08
CCCCTGCGGGGCCATCCTTGACACGGCCAGACGCCAGAGCTCCGATCCACCAAGGGTTTAAGGGGAGGCTCCATCCGCCGGGGCGGGTGGAGCCTCAAAAACTAAGTATCAACATACAATTCCACATGAGCACTCGATGAATATACACTTTCCTAAAGGACACAGCGGTTGGGGTTATTTTGACGAAGGACATATAATTGAATCTATAGAATACACAGATGGCCCGTACGTTCGCAATATTCCATATCCTTGCCACACCGAATTTCAACATGTTGCCGCAATGATGATCGGTCATTTCATGATTGAATTTGCGGGACTTGAGCGGAAAGTTCATGACGCCTTAATTCAAGCAATGCACCCCGATGACGACAGGTTAATACCAAATAATTTTTCAGCCGAACTCGAAATGTTTAGAAAATTGTTTGATGTCTTTCCAAAAGAAAGAGATGTGATTGATAAATTAATTCTAGATATTAAATCTTTGATTGACGACAGAAACGCCTTGGTGCACGCCAGTTTGAGCCCATTCTCCGAGCGAGAACATTTGCTTGAAGTTTCAAAATGGAATGGAAATTTCATGAAACAACCTGACAGGGCTGGAAATTTCATTCTACACGAAAGACGAACGTACACATTCGAGCAAATGAAAACTCTTATCTTTGAAACGCACCGCCTCACTCAGCAGGTGGGGGTATGCAAAGAGCGTCGCTTGCCGACCGCTATTAAACTGGCTCGCCCATCATCTGAGCCCATCTCACCCCAGCCCCGCTAAACCCGCCCCCACCCTTTCCCCATTCCCCCGCCGCCCCAAAGCGCCTAGGTAAGGCTCACCCTGAGCATAACGGGGAAGCATCCGAGACCGGACGAAGGCGATGGACGACGCGGGCATGAGCTTGCAGGCGACGATGACGGCGATGGGTCAGGCGGCTCGGCAAGGGGCCAACGCCCTGCGCGTGGCCACGCCCGCCCAGCGCACCGCCGCCCTCCACGCCATGGCCGCCGCCATCCGCGCCGACGCCGAGGCGATCCTCGCCGCCAACGCCCGCGACCTGGACAAGGCCGGCGCCGGCGGCCTGACCGCGCCGATGGTCGAGCGGCTGATGCTGAACCCCGCCCGCCTGGAGGGCGTGGCCGCCGGGGTCGAGGCCGTGGCCGCCATTCCCGATCCCCTGGGCGTGGAGACCGCCCGCTGGACCCGTCCCAACGGCCTGGACATCGCCCGGGTGCGCACGCCCATCGGGGTGATCGCCATGATCTTCGAGAGCCGGCCCAACGTCACCGCCGACGCCGCCGCCCTGTGCGTGCGCTCGGGCAATGCGGTGATCCTGCGCGGCGGTTCGGAGTGCATCCATTCCAACCTCGCCATCCACGCCGCCATCGCCAAGGGGCTGAAGGCGGCCGGGATCTCGACCGACGCGGTGCAGATCGTCCGCACGCCCGACCGCGACGCCGTGGGCGCCATCCTGTCGGGTCTGAATCGCACCATCGACCTGATCATCCCCCGGGGCGGCAAGAGCCTGGTGGCTCGCGTGCAGCAGGAGGCCCGGGTGGCCGTGCTGGGCCACCTGGAAGGTCTCAATCACGTCTTCGTCCACGCCGCCGCCGATCCCAAGAAGGCCGTCGAGGTGGTGCTGAACGCCAAGATGCGCCGCGTCTCGGTCTGCGGCTCGGCCGAGACCCTGCTGGTGGACCGCGCGGCGGCCGGCAAGCTGTTGCCGCCGATCGCCGACGCCCTGATCAAGGCCGGCTGCGAGCTGCGTGGCGACGGCCCCTCGCGCGCCATCGAGCCGTCGATGAAGGCCGCCGTCGAGGCCGACTGGTCGACCGAATATCTGGCGCCGGTGATCTCGGTGGCCGTGGTGGACGGGGTGGAGGGCGCGGCCGCCCACATCGCCGCCTACGGCTCGGGCCACACCGACGCGATCCTCACCGAGGACGCCGCGGCGGCCGACCGGTTCATCGCCCTGGTCGACAGCGCCATCGTGCTGGTCAACGCCTCGACCCAGTTCGCCGACGGCGGCGAGTTCGGCTTCGGGGCCGAGATCGGCATCGCCACCGACAAACTCCATGCCCGCGGCCCGGTCGGGGCCGAGCAACTGACGACGTTCAAGTATGTGGTTCGCGGGACCGGCCAGACTCGTCCCTGAGGCCGGTCGGCCTGCTGCGCAGCGGCTGGGGCTCCACCTGGAGCCCGGCATGCGCGTGGGGCTGTTCGGCGGCAGCTTCAACCCGGCGCACGAGGGCCACGCCCACGTGGCCGAGACCGCCCTGCATCGCCTGGAGCTGGACAAGGTGATCTGGCTGGTCTCGCCGCAGAACCCGCTGAAATCCTCGCACGAGACCAAGCCCCTGGCCGAGCGCATGGCCGGCGCGCGGCGGTGGGCGCGGGGGTCGGACATGATCGTGTCGGACGCCGAGACGCGGCTGGGATCGCAGTACACCATCGACACCCTGCGCGTGCTGCGGGCCCGCTATCCGCGCGTGAAGTTCGTCTGGATCATGGGCGCCGACAGCCTGGCCACCTTCCACCGCTGGCGCGGCTGGACCCAGATCATGCGCGAGGTCCCCGTGGCGGTGATCTCGCGGCCCTGGATCGCGCTGAAGGCCCGCACCTCGCCCGCCGCCCGCCGCTTCGCCTGGGCCCGCCGGCCGGCCAGCGCCGCCGCCATCCTGGCCGACGCCATGGCCCCGGCGTGGGTCTATCTGACGGGACCGCTGAACTACGCCTCGTCGACGGCGCTGCGGAAGCGGCAGGCGAAGGGGTAGAGGCGCCCCCTCGCGCTTTCATTTTTATTCGCCCGTCATTCCCGCCCTTGTGGCGGGAACCCCTCTGCCCGCCGCAGGTGCGTGAGGGTGGCGCGCTGGCGCGCCAAGGCATTTCACTTGCGAGCTGAAGCAGGGGTTCCCGCCACAAGGGCGGGAATGACGGGCGTTATTGAATTAGTCCGACGGTTGATCCACCCGCCGCCGCATATCGGCGTAGGCCGCCGCGATCAGCGCGGCCAGCGTCGGCTCGTCCACCGCCTGGCCCCACCTCAGCTTGACGTGCCGCATGCGTTTGCCGGTTCCTTCCAGCAGGCCCGCCGGGTCCGGCAGGGACGCGCCCTCGAAGAAGCCGACGGCGGCGTGGGCGGAAAGGGCGTCGACATAGGCGAAGGCCGCGTCCTGGACGCAGGCCGTCGGGCGACCGTCGTGCAGCAGTTCGCGCACGTCGCCGCCGCTGTCCCGCAGACGCTCGAACCAGGGCCGGATCATCAGGCGCAACGGGTCGTCGGACCGGGCCAGCCAGGCCTCCACCTCGGCGTCGCGGCGGACGGCGGCGGGAAATCGGAAGAGCGCGCTCCCCCCCTCACAGTGCCAGCTTGGCCGGTCGTGTCGAGGTGGGGCGAGGCTTAGAATCGCCCGCGACCACGAACCCCCTCATCTTTTCGAGTCTTCCGTGCTATGGGAGCTATTGCGCGAACCCCATCAAGGAGCATTTCCGCTGCGTAGCGACCCGGCGCCCACGGCGCACGAGGGAACGGTTTCCCCCGAAACCTCGACCAACGAATCCGAGCTGGACCTGAGTATCAAGGCCCTCGAAACCCTGATCCTGAACCGTCTCGACGACGACAAGGCCCAGGACATCGTCCACATCGACCTGACGGACAAGAGCTCGGTCGCCGACAGCCTGATCGTGGCGTCCGGCCGTTCGCACCGTCACGTCGGCGCTCTGGCCGATCACATCATCCGGGCCCTCAAGGAAAACGGCTTCGGCAAGGCGCGGGTCGAAGGCCTGCCGCACTGCGACTGGGTGCTGATCGACGCCGGCGACGTGGTGGTCCACCTGTTCCGCCCCGAAGTGCGCTCGTTCTACAACATCGAGAAGATCTGGGCCGTCGACGCGCCGCACCGGATGGCCTCGAACTAAGGCCTGTGTCCCCCGCGCACGGCGGGGGATGACGCCATGAAGATCACCCTCCTCACCGTCGGAAAGCTCGGCCGCATGGTCGAGGCGCAGCTGGCCGTGGACTATGCGTCCCGCGCCACCGCCTCGGGCCGCGCCCTGGCGCTCGGCCCGGTCGAGATCGTCGAGGTCGAGGCCCGCAAGCCCGGCAAGGCGGCCGAGGCCGAGGTGCTGCGTCCGCACCTGGAGGGCGCCTATGTCATCGCCTGCGACGAGCACGGCAAGGTGAGGAAAAGCCGCGCCTTCGCCGAGCACGTCGGCCGGCTGCGCGACGACGGCCATCGCAAGATCGTGTTCCTGATCGGCGGGGCCGACGGCCTGGATCCCTCCATCCTGTCGGCCGCCGACGAGACCCTGGCCTTCGGACCCCAGACCTGGCCCCACGCCCTGGCCCGGGCGATGCTGGCCGAGCAGGTCTATCGCGCCGTCACCATCCTGGCGGGCTCGCCCTATCATCGCGATTAGGCGGCCGGACGCCCCCTCCGTCGGGCTTCGCCCGCCACCTCCCCCGTTTCACGGGTGAGGAGAAGTTCAGCGCGGCTCCCTCCTCACCCGCATCGCGGGGGAGGTGGCGCGCTGCGCAGCAGCGTGACGGAGGGGGCGTCCCGCCGCTTGTGGCCACATCGGGATAAGGGCATTCATCCTCCCATGTCGCGCCGCGTCGTCCTGATCACCGCCAGCCTCCTGGTTGCCCTGCTGGGCGCCGGCGGCTTCGTCGCGGCTCAGGTCAGCCAGCGCGCCAAGGATCAGCAGGCCGCCGCCGACACCCGCCGCGAGATCGTCGACCTGCGCGGCGAGCTGGACGCCCTGGGCCGCCAGCGGATCGACGCGGGCGACGGCGTGGCCGAGAAGCGCGCCCGGCTGGAGGCCCTGCACCAGCGGGAATCGGCCCTGGTGGCCGAGCTGGGCCGTGACCGGGGCCAGCTGGCCCGGCTGCTTTCCGCCCTGCAGCTCTTCCGCCGCAACCCGCCGCCCGCCCTGCTGGTCAGTCCCGGCGACGCCCGCGACGCGGTGCGAGCCGCCATCCTGATCCGCGCCATGACGCCAGAGCTGCAGGCCCGGGCCGACGGCTACGCCCGCCAGGCCCGCGCCGTGGCCGCCACCCGTCGCGAGGCCGCCGCCGCGTCCGAGGAACTGTTCACCGCCGAAAGCCTGGTGGCCGACCGCCGGGGCGACCTGGAGCGGATGATCGTCGAGAAGACCCAGCTCGAGCGCGCCTACGCCCAGGAGGCCCTGACCGGCGACGACCAGGCCACCCTGGGAACCCTGACCGACGGCCTGGCGCCCAAGGCCGCCACCGGCCCGCTGGTCCTGACCTCTCCCGCCCCCGGCCCCCTGCTGCGCCGCTTCGGCGCGGCCATGCCGGCCGGCGGTCGCGCCGCCGGCCTGACGATCAGCACGGAAAAGGGTCACGCCGTGGCCAGTCCCGCCGCCGCCGTGGTCGAATATGCCGGGCCGCTGAACGGCTGGGGCGTGGTCTTGATCCTGCGCGCCCAAGGCGCCTACCCTGGCGGCGCCTACCATCTGGTGCTGGCGGGCCTGGACCAGGTTTCCGTCGGCGCCGGACAATCTGTCGCACCCGGCGCGACGGTTGGCCGGATGGCGAACCAGGGTTCTTCGGAGCCAGAACTCTATTTCGAGGTCCGCGAGGACGGTGCGCCGGTCGATCCGGAGCGCTGGTTGAAACAGGGATCGCGGTAAACGGCTTTTTCAGCGATGATGGCCGTGAAATGAACAAAGGCTCCGCCTAAGTATCGGGCGAAGCGACACGTTTAGATGCGACGCCTCGCGTCGCCAGGGAGCCTTTCAGGCCACATGCGCAAGTACCTGCTCATCGGTGTTTCGGCCTTCGTCCTCGGCGCGGGGACCATGGCCTATGTCAGCCCCATCGCCCAGGCCAACAGCACGGCGGCCGGCCAGAACTACAAGATGCTGGAGCTGTTCGGCGACGTGATCCAGATCGTCGACAACCAGTACGTCACCGAGGTCGACAACAAGAAGCTGATCGAGGCGGCGCTGGACGGCATGCTGACCAGCCTGGACCCGCATTCGGGCTATCTGGACGCCGACGCCTACGAGGACATGAACGACACCACCCACGGCGAGTACGGCGGGCTGGGCATCGAGGTCACCAGCGAGGACGGCGTGGTCAAGGTGATCTCGCCGATGGACGGCACGCCCGCCTCGCGGGCCGGCATCCAGGCCGGCGACTACATCACCGCCGTCAACGGCCAGTCGGTGCTGGGCCTGACGGTCAACGAGGCGGTCAAGCAGATGCGCGGCGAGGCCGGCCAGGCCGTGACCCTGACCATCGCCCGCGAGAAGACCGACCCGTTCGACGTCAAGCTGGTGCGCGAGGTGATCACCCCCAAGGCCGCCATCGCCCGCATGGAAGGCGACTACGGCTATGTGCGCCTGCCCGGCTTCAGCGAGAAGTCGACCTCGGCCCTCGAAACGTCGATCAACGACCTGAAGGCCAAGAACCCGCAGATGAAGGGCATGATCCTGGACCTGCGCAACAATCCCGGCGGCCTGCTGGACCAGGCCCGCAGCGTGGCCGACCTGTTCCTGGACGGCGGCGAGGTGGTCAGCCAGCGCGGCCGCGGCCCGCGCGACATCCAGCGCCTGAACGCCACCCCCGGCGACATCCTGGGCGGCATGAAGCTGGTCGTCCTGATCAACCAGGGCTCGGCCTCGGCGGCTGAAATCGTCGCCGGCGCCCTGCAGGACCGCCACCGGGCCGAGCTGGTGGGCATCACCAGCTTCGGCAAGGGGTCGGTCCAGAGCCTGATCCCGCTCAGCGGCGGCGCCGACGGCGCGGTCAAGCTGACCACGGCGCGCTACTACACCCCGTCGGGCCGCTCGATCCAGAAGACCGGCATCGCGCCGGACCTGGAAGTGGCCCAGACCCGCGAACAGGCCCAGGACATCGCCAACCGCGTGTGGTTCAGCGAGGCCAGCTTCAAGAACGCCCTGAACGCCGACGAAGGCAAGAACCGCCAGGGCGCCCACACCCCGGCCGAGGCCCCGCCGGCGGGCTTCGACGACAAGAAGGGCGACTTCCAGCTGCAGCGCGCCATCGCCGTGCTTCAGGCCGGTTCGGTCGCCGCCGTGCCGAAGCTGCCCAAGCCCGCCGCCAAGATCGCCGAAGTCACCGCCAAGGCCGCCGCGGCCAGCGGCAAGGGACCGGTGGAGAAGAAGTAGGACGAAATCCAGTCTTCCCTCCCCTTTATGGGGAGGGTGGACGCGAAGCGGACGGGTGGGGTCTGCTGACTCATCAAGCCCCACCCGACCCCTTCGGGGCCACCCTCCCCATAAAGGGGAGGGAATTCTGGATCTCCCGACCAATCCGTCGCACCCTTCATTAACCATATATTCGGCGCTTGCCCGCTAATCCCGGGGCATGGCCGTGACCTTCTCCCGCAAGCCCGCCTATAGCGCCGCCGCGCCCGCGCTCGGCCGGGGCGAGCGCACGTGGCGCGACAAGGTGCTGGCGGCCGCCGCCAATCCCTATATCGGCGCCAGCGCCGCGGCCCTGCTGTTCCTGTTGAGCCTGGGCCTGCTGATCCTGCTGACCGGCGATCCCAACAAGGGCTCGCCCCTGATCCGCGTGCCGCTGGAGAAGATCGGCGCCACCCACAACGTGCCCGAAGGCTGGCGCGCGGCCCTGCATCCCGAGAGCGACAAGGAAGCCCCGCTGCTGCCCGGCGTGCTGGACCTTTCCAAGCTGCCGTTCATCAGCCACGCCGAACCCGCGCCCGACGAGAACGCCGCCCTGGCCGCCGCGCCGCCGGTCGCCTCGGCCACCGGCCCCCTGCCCGCCGCGCCCATCGCCGGCCTCTACATGCCCGGTCCCGGCGGCGGGGTGCTGCCCACCATCGCCGCCGACGGCCGCACGCCCGCCGAGGCCTATGCCCGCCCGTTCACCGCCGACGGCCGCCCCAAGGTGTCGGTGATCATCGGCGGCTTGGGCCTGAACCCCCAGACCACCCGCGCGGCCATCGAGACCCTGCCGCCCGAGATCACCCTGTCGTTCGCCCCCTCGGCCGAAGGCCTGCAGGGCTGGATCGACCTAGCCCGCAACCACGGCCACGAGGTGTTGCTGGAAGCCCCCATGGAGCCGGTCGACTATCCGGCCAACGATCCGGGTCCCTACACCCTGATCACCGCCAACCGGCCGGAAGACACGGTCCACAAGATGGAATGGCTGATGTCGCGGGCCACCGGCTATTTCGGCCTGACCAACTATCTGGGCTCCAAGTTCGTCACCAGCGACACGGCCATGACCACCTTCACCCTGGCCCTGAAGAACCGGGGTCTGGCCTTCATCGACGACGGCCAGGCGTCCTTGCGGGGCGGTCCGATCCCCCGCGCCTCGGCCGACCGGATCATCGACGACGAACTGTCGGCCGGCTCGATCGACGGCCAGCTGAAGATGCTGGAGGCCGGCGCCGCCGGTCGCGGCCAGGCCCTGGGCTCGGGCTTCGCCTATCCGGTGACGATCAACCAGGTGCGCCTGTGGGCGGCCGGCCTGTCGGCGAGGGGCTTGCAACTGGCCCCCGCCTCGGCCATGGCCAAGCGATGAGCGCCGAAAAGACCGTCGACTATCCCGATCATCGTCCCAATGTCGGCGTGGTGCTGTTCCACCCGGACGGCCGCGTGTGGCTGGGAAAACGGCACAACCAGCCGCCCCCCTATAACTGGCAATTTCCGCAAGGCGGAGTCGACGACGGCGAGGATCTGCTGGTCGCGGCGCGCCGCGAGCTGGCCGAAGAGACCGGCGTCACCTCCGTCGACTATCTGGGCCGCACCGAGGGCTGGCTGATCTACGACTTCCCCGCCGATTTCGCCGGTTCGAAAAAGGCCCGTGGATTCAAGGGCCAGAAGCAGGTCTGGTTCGCTTTCCGCTTCACCGGCGACGAAAGCGAGATCGATCTGGAGGCCGACGCCCACGTCGAGTTCGACGCCTGGAAATGGGGCGCTCTCGACGAAACGCCCGAACTGATCGTACCCTTCAAACGCGCGGTATACGAACAGGTCGTTTCCGCGTTCGGTGGGTACGCGCGCGGGAGCTGATCTCGGGCGCTGGGGAGCACGGAATGGCGGACACGATCCTGCTGATCCACGGCTACGGTTGCGCCGGCGACGTGTGGGATCCCATGGCCGCGCGGCTGCGGGCCGAGGGCTACCGCGTCGTTGCGCCGACCATCCGCTCGGCCGTCCGCACGGTCGACGGCCCCCGGGCGGGCCTGGCCGGCCTGACCCTGGCCGACTACGTCGCCGAGATGAGCGCCCTGGCCCAGACCCTGGCCAAGGAGGACGGCGGCAGGAAGCCGATCGTCTTCGGCCATTCCATGGGCGGGCTGATCGCTCAGAAGATCGCCGAGGCCGGCCACGCCGACCGCCTGGTGCTGTTCGCCCCCGCCTCGCCGGCCGACGCCCGCGGCAAGCCCAAGCTCTCGCCCGTCTTCACCTTCCTCAACATGGCCCTGAAGTCCAAGCCCGAGACCCGGGCGGGCAAGATGTGGAAGCAGGGTTTCAAGTTCGGCGTCATGACCGCCGTGCCCGCCGCGCGCCACGACGCGCTGTACGCCACCATGGTCTACGACAGCGGACAGGTGCTGGCCGACCTGGCCTGGCCGCACAAGGATCCGAACAAGACCGCCCACGTGGACGCCACGAAAGTGACCGTTCCCGTGCTGGTCCTGGCCGGCGCTCTGGATCGCACCACGCCTCTCGAGGACGTGCGCCTCGTCGGCCGGAAGTACCCGGCCGCCGACCTCAAGATCTACCCCAACAACGCCCATTACCTGATAGACGAGCCAAACACGATGAGCATTCTCGACGACGTGATCGCCTGGCTGACGGGCAAGCCGAAAGCCGCTCCGGCCCCGACGCCGGCGCCCACGCCCGCCCCGGCGCCCGCGCCCGAACCGGTGAAGGCCGCCGAGCCCGCCCCGGCTCCGACGCCCGCTCCGGCTCCGGCTCCGGTCGAACCCGCGCCGGCTCCGGTCGCCGAGGCCGCTCCGAAGGCGCCGGCCAAGGCCCCGGCGAAGGCCCCCGCCAAGGCAAAGGCTGCTGCGGCTCCGAAGGCCGCTCCCAAGGCCGCCAAGGCCGCCGCGCCTAAGCCGGCCGCCAAGCCGCCGGTCGCGGCGATCACGCCCGAGCCGAAGGGTCCCAAGACCGCCGCCAAGGCGCCCGCGAAGGCCCCGGCGAAGGCCAAGGCCGCCGACAAGCCGGTCGACCAGTTCGGCCCCGGAACGAAGGGTCCCAAGCCCACGGCCAAGGCCGCTGCCGCGCCGAAGGCCGCCCCCGCTCCGAAGGTCGCCAAGGCGGCCGCGCCCGCCAAGACGGCTCCGGCGAAGGCCGCCACCCCGAAGCCCGCGCCCGCGAAGGCCGCTCCGGCCGCCAAGGCCCCCCCTCCCGCCAAGGCGAAGGCCGCGCCCGCTCCGAAGGCGGCGCCGGCCCCGAAGGTCGCCAAGGCGGAAGCCAAGCCCGCCGCCAAGCCCAAGGCGGCCGCTCCGGCGCCCAAGGCCGCTCCGGCCGCTCCGGCCGCCAAGCCGAAGGCCGAGGCCAAGCCCGCCGCGACCAAGGCGCCCGCCAAGACCGCCGCGCCGAAAGCCGCCGCGCCCAAGCCGGCGCCCAAGCCCAAGGCTGAAGCCGACAAGGCCCCAGCCAAGGCGGCGGCCGCCAAGCCCGCTCCGAAAGCGACCAAGGCGGCCCCTGCGGCAAAGTCGACCGCCAAATCTTCGCCATCGGCCAAGAAGAGCGTGTAGTCTGAAGGTTCGGCGTCCTGGCCGAACCAGTGGATGAGACGCGCGTGAGCAGTCCGGTGATCATGGTGCACGGCGCCTTCTGCGGCGGCTGGACGTTCGATACGTTCCGTCGACCGTTCGAAGCCGCCGGGCACGTCGTCCAGACTCCGGACCTGGTGGGTCATGGCGACGGCGCCCTGGTCGCCGGCCGCTCGATGGTCGACTACGCCAAGCAGATCGCGGCCCTGTGCAAGGCTTGCGAGACGCCGCCGGTGCTGATCGGCCATTCGATGGGCGGGCTGGTGGCCCAGATGGCCGCCGCCCGCGCCCCGGTCTCGCGGCTGATCCTGCTGGCCCCCTCCCCGCCCTGGGGCGTCTCGGGCTCGACCATCGAGGAGGCGGTCTCGGCCGTCAGCCTCTACGCCCTGGGCCCCTACTGGCTGCAGGCCATCGAGCCCGACTACGCCGTGGTGCGCCGCTATAGCCTGGACCGCCTGCCCCGCGACCAGCGCAAGGCCCTCTACGCCCGTATGACAGCCGAGAGCGGCCGGGCGCTGTGGGAGACCCTCAACTGGTTCATGGACCCGTTCATGACCACCAGCGCCGGCCCTGTCGGCGTGCCGACCCTGGCCATCGCCGGCGGCCAGGACGTGGTCCACCCGCCCGCCACCGTCCGCCAGACCGCCGCCCGCCTGGGCGGGGCCTGCGAGGTCTTCCCCCAGATGAGCCACTGGCTGCCGGGCGAACCGGGCTGGGAAGCCGTGGCCGAGGCCTGCCTGGACTTCATCGCCGAGGAAGGCCGCGCGGCGGCCTGAGCAAAACTCCGCTCATCCCGGCGAATGCCGGGACCCAGATCCCATAGCGGTGCGGATGACTGGATGAGCGTCGAGCCTTTGGCGTGAGCCCAGAGCCATTCCATCTGGGTCCCGGCATTCGCCGGGATTAGCGGATGGGTTAGGGCGCCGGGCTGAACAGCTTCAGCCCCAGGATACCCGCCACGATCAGGGCCAGGCAGACCAGTCGCCCCGCCGTGGCCGGCTCCTTGAACACGATCATGCCCACGACCGCCGCCCCGACCGCGCCGACGCCGGTCCAGACCGCATAGGCCGTGCCCAGCGGCAGCGACTTCACCGCCCAGCCCAGCAGGCCCAGCGACGTGACGAAGCAGATCCCGGTCAGCAGGGTGGGTATGGGGCGGGTGAAGCCGTGCGTGTATTTCAGGCCCACGGCCCAGCCGATCTCGAACAGACCGGCGACGAAAAGAGCGATCCAGGCCATGACGACCTCCCACAACACAATCGTGGGGTCGTCCCCGGAAAAGGCAAAAGGCGCGGGGTCGTCCCCGCGCCTTCCCTAGATAGCGTCCCGAAACCGGAGGGCAAGCCTCCGGCGAAGGGGCTTAGCGGCTGGTGGTGCTGTAGAGCACCTGGGCCTGCTCGTAGTTCTTGCCCACCGAGGTGTCGTCCAGCTTCTTCAGGCGCATGTAGACCAGGCCCGCGTGGCCGTCGGCCCAGGCGTCGTCCCACGAGACGGTGAAGCGCTTGTAGTCGCTGCCGATGGTCTGGTCGTTGCGGATCAGGCGCAGCTGCGGCTTGTTCTCCCAGGTCGCCCAGTCGTGCAGGGCGGTGGCCAGGGCCTGGGCCTGCTCGGTGGTCTGGGCGTACTGGATGGTGACGGTGCAGACGTTCTTGTTCGAGCCGGGGTTGTCGACGGCGATCTGGTACGGCTTGCCCGCGTCGGCGACCCACTGTTCCTTCTTCTTCTTCATGCCCGCGGCCTTGGTCAGGGCCACGATGTCGCCGCCGGCCACGGCCGGCTTGCAGACCTTGTCCATGATGCTCAGCAGCTGCAGCGAGAAGGGGTCGGTCGAGGGCGGCGGACGGACCGGCGCCACATAGGCCGGCTCGGTCCCAGCGGGGGGCGCGGCCACGGTCGGCGCGGCCTGGTCGGCGGGCGCGGGGGTCTGGGCGGCCGGATCGGCGGCCGGAGCCGGAGCGGCGGCGGCGGGCGCGGCCGGAGGAGTGGTCGTCTCCTGGGCGACGGCGGCGGTCGAAACCGCACCGAAGGCGATCAGGCTGGCGAGCGCAAGGCGCATGATGGAGTTATCCCCGTTAGGCAAGAGGTCGGCATTAAAACCGACAGGCGTTCCCTCGCAACCCTTATGGTGGCCGATTGCGGCCGAGATTGGGTCACAGGTGTAATTTTTCGCGCGACGGGGTGCGGCGTGACGCCTCGGGGGCGAAAAGCGAGGCTGGCCCAGACGCGAAACGGCCCGGGCGCTTGCGCGTCCGGGCCGTCGAGCTCGATGACGATGGAAGCGGTTTTAAGCCGCCTCGACCGCGTGTTCGGCCAGGATGGTGAAGCCGTCGGGGCCGACGTCGGCGAAGCCGCCCTGGATGTCGAACACCCGCACGGTCGAACCGTCGCGGACCGTGACCTTGCCTTCGCGCAGGGTGGTCATGAACGGCGCGTGGTTCGGCAGGACGCCGAAGTCGCCTTCCGTGCCCGGCGCGTCGACCTGGTCGACCTCCGCGGAGAACAGTTCGCGCTCGGGCGCGACGAGGGAGAAGTGAAGCTTGGCCATCAGTCGTGTGTCTCCACGGCGCCCAGGGCCGCTTCGATGTCTTCGTCGGTCTGGATCTCGGTCCCGCAGAACGGGCAGAAGCGGATGGTGGTCAGGACCGTGCCGGACTCGCCATTCTCTTCCCGGTGACCCAGGTTGAGGAGGATCAGACCGCTGTCATGCTCGATGAGGGAAGCCTCGGGGTCCGGGGACACCGCCTCTTCCAGCTCCTCGCAGCAGAAACCGACCTGATCCTCGAAGTCGGTCATCAGGCTTCAGCCGCCAGCTTTTCAGCCTTGGCGACGGCTTCCTCGATCGGGCCGACCATGTAGAAGGCGCCTTCCGGCAGGTGGTCGTACTCGCCGTCCACGATGCCCTTGAACGAGCGGATGGTGTCCTTCAGCTGGACGAAGGCGCCCGGCGTGTTGGTGAACTGCTCGGCCACGTGGAACGGCTGGCTCAGGAAGCGCTGGATCTTACGGGCGCGGGCGACCGTCAGCTTGTCCTCTTCCGACAGCTCGTCCATGCCCAGGATGGCGATGATGTCCTTCAGGGCCTTGTACTGCTGCAGCACTTCCTGGACCGAGCGGGCCACGTTGTAGTGCTCTTCGCCGATGACCAGCGGGTCCATGATCCGCGAGGTCGAGTCCAGCGGATCGACGGCGGGGAAGATGGCCTGGGCGGCGATGTCGCGCGACAGAACGGTGGTGGCGTCCAAGTGGGCGAACGAGGCGGCGGGCGCCGGGTCGGTCAGGTCGTCGGCGGGCACGTAGATGGCCTGGACCGAGGTGATCGAGCCCTTGTTGGTCGAGGTGATGCGCTCCTGCAGGTTGCCCATCTCGGTGGCCAGGGTGGGCTGATAGCCCACGGCCGAGGGGATACGGCCCAGCAGAGCCGACACTTCGGCGCCGGCTTGGGTGAAGCGGAAGATGTTGTCGACGAACAGCAGCACGTCCTTGCCCTCTTCGTCACGGAAGTATTCCGCGATCGACAGGCCGGTCAGGGCGACGCGGGCGCGGGCGCCCGGGGGTTCGTTCATCTGGCCGTAGACCAGGGCGCAGCGGCTGCCTTCGGTCGAGCCGTTGTTGGCCTTCGGGTCGACGTTGACGTTCGACTCGATCATCTCGTGATAGAGGTCGTTGCCTTCGCGGGTGCGTTCGCCCACGCCGGCCAGAACCGAGTAACCGCCGTAAGCCTTGGCGATGTTGTTGATCAGTTCCTGCATGGTCACGGTCTTGCCGACGCCGGCGCCGCCGAACAGGCCGATCTTGCCGCCCTTGGTGTAGGGGCACATCAGGTCGATGACCTTGATGCCCGTGACCAGCACTTCAGCGGTGTTGGTCTGCTCGGCGAAGGTCGGGGCGTCGCGGTGGATCGGGCGCGACAGGTCCGACTGGATCGGGCCCTGCTCGTCGATCGGCTCGCCGATGACGTTCATGATGCGGCCCAGGGTGCCCGGACCGACCGGAACGCGGATGGCTTCGCCGGTGTCGCGCACGGCCTGGCCGCGGACGAGGCCTTCGGTGGCGTCCATGGCGATGGCGCGGACGGTGTTCTGGCCCAGGTGCTGGGCGACTTCGAACACCAGGCGCTGGCCCGAAGCCTGGTTGACGGTTTCCAGGGCGTTCAGGATCGCCGGCAGCGGGCCTTCGAACTCGACGTCGACGACGGCGCCGATGACCTGGACCAGCTTGCCGGTGGCGGCGCCGATGGTGGCGGCGGCCTTCGGAGCCGAAGCCTTGGCGGCGGCCGGAGCCTTCGGAGCGGCCGGCTTCTTGGCGGCGGGAGCCTTGGGAGCAGCAGCGGCCTTGGGAGCGGCGGCAGCCTTCGGAGCGGCGGGCTTCGCGGCGGCCGGCTTGGCGGCGGCGGGAGCCTTAGCGGGAGTCTTGGCCATGGCGTTCAGGGTCTTTCGTGCGTCTTCTGCGGGCGTTTTATGGTTGCGGTGTCAGGATCAGACGGCTTCGGCGCCGGAGATGATCTCGATCAGCTCCTTGGTGATCTGGGCCTGACGGGAACGGTTGTACTCGAGGGTGTAGCGCTTGATCATGTCGCCGGCGTTGCGCGTGGCGTTGTCCATCGCCGTCATCTGGCTGGCGTAGAAGCCGGCCATGTTGTCGAGCAGGGCCGACAGGATCTGGACCGTCAGGTTGCGCGGCAGCAGGGTCTCGAGGATTTCCTCTTCCGAGGGTTCGTACTCGTAGACCGCGGCCGGACCCGACGAGGCTTCGGCGCCCTCGACCACGGCCGGGATCAGCTGCAGCGCGGTCGGGACCTGCTGCACCACCGAACGGAAGCGGCTGTAGAACAGGGTGACCACGTCGACGTCGCCGGCTTCGTAGAGCTTGGTGACGACGTCGGCGATCGGCTGGGCGACCGACAGGGTGAACTGGCGGTAGGCCGACAGGTCGAAGTTCTCGACGATGCGGTCGCTGTAGAGGCGACGCAGCTGGGCCGTGGACTTCTTGCCGACGCAGACGATCTTCACGTCCTTGCCCTGGGCGATCAGGCTGTCGATCCGCTCGCGCGCGGCGCGGACGATCGACGAGGTGAAGCCCCCGGCCAGACCCCGGTCGGCGGCGGCGACGATGATCAGGTGACGATCATCGCGGCCCGTGCCGGCCAGCAGGGCCGGAGCCCCGTCGCCGGACACGCCGGCGGCGAGGTTGGCGATCACGTTCGACAGCCGGCGCGCGTAGGGGCGCGCGGCTTCGGCCGCGTCCTGGCTGCGGCGGAGCTTGGCCGCCGCCACCATCTGCATCGCTTTCGTGATCTTTTGCGTCGCTTTGACGCTCGAGATCCGATTGCGCATTTCCTTCAAGCTGGCCATTCGGCGCTACTCTCTCCGAGCGTTCCGAGGGGGCTTAGGCGAAGGTCGACGAGAAGCTGTCGAGCACGCTCTTCAGAGTGCCTTCCAGGTCCTTGTCGAGGGCCTTCTTGGTGCGGATGCCGTCCAGCAGATCCTTGTGCTGGCTGTGCAGACGGGCCAGGAACTCGGTCTCGAAGCGGCGAACCGACGAGGTCGGGATCTTGTCCAGATAGCCGCGCGTGCCGGCGTAGATCACGCAGACCTGCTCTTCGACCGACTGCGGCGCGTATTGCGGCTGCTTCAGCAGCTCGGTCAGGCGTTCGCCGCGGGCCAGCATCTTCTGGGTCGAGGCGTCCAGGTCCGAGCCGAACTTGGCGAAGGCGGCCATTTCGCGATACTGGGCCAGCTCGCCCTTAATCGGACCGGCGACTTGCTTCATGGCCTTGATCTGGGCCGACGAGCCGACGCGCGACACCGAGATGCCGACGTTCACGGCCGGGCGGATGCCCTGGTAGAACAGGTCGGTTTCCAGGAAGATCTGGCCGTCGGTGATCGAGATCACGTTGGTCGGGATGTAGGCCGACACGTCGTTGGCCTGGGTTTCGATGATCGGCAGAGCCGTCAGCGAGCCCGAACCGTTGTCTTCGTTCAGCTTCGCGGCGCGTTCCAGCAGGCGCGAGTGCAGATAGAAGACGTCGCCCGGATAGGCTTCGCGGCCCGGCGGGCGGCGCAGCAGCAGCGACATCTGACGATAGGCGACGGCCTGCTTGGACAGGTCGTCATAGATGATCAGGCCGTGCAGGCCGTTGTCGCGGAACCACTCGCCCATGGCGCAGCCCGAGAACGGGGCCAGGTACTGCAGCGGGGCCGGCTCCGAGGCCGAGGCCACGACGACGATGGTGTATTCTAGGGCGCCGTGCTCTTCGAGCGTCTTGACGATCTGGGCGACGGTCGAGCGCTTCTGGCCGATGGCGACGTAGACGCAGTAGAGCTTGGCGCTCTCGTCCTTGCCGGCGTTGGCGGCCTTCTGGTTCAGGATGGTGTCGATGGCGACGGCGGTCTTGCCGGTCTGACGGTCACCGATGATCAGTTCGCGCTGGCCGCGGCCGACGGGGATCAGGGTGTCGATCGACTTCAGGCCGGTCTGCACGGGCTCGTGCACCGACTTGCGCGGGATGATGCCCGGGGCCTTCACGTCGACGCGGCGACGCTCGGTGTATTGGATCGGGCCCTTGCCGTCGATCGGCTCGCCCAGCGGGTTGACGACGCGGCCCAGCAGGCCACGGCCGACCGGCACGTCGACGATCTCGCCCAGACGACGCACTTCGTCGCCTTCCTTGATGGCCTGGTCCTGGCCGAAGATCACGGCGCCGACGTTGTCGCGCTCGAGGTTCAGGGCCATGCCCTTCACGCCGGCCTTGGGGAATTCGACCATCTCGCCGGCCTGGACGTTGTCCAGACCGTAGATGCGGGCGATGCCGTCACCGACGGACAGCACCTGGCCGACGTCGGACACGGCGGCTTCTTCGCCGAAATTGGCGATCTGCGACTTGAGGATGGCCGAAATCTCGGCGGCGCGGATGTCCATGGCTGTCTTGGGCTCTCTGCGTTTTTATCTTTGAGGCGGCTTATACGCTTAGGCGCGCTTCAGGGCGAATTTCAGGGAATCGAGCTTCGAACGGAGCGAAGCATCGAACAGGCGGGATCCGACGCGCACCTTGATGCCGCCCAGGATGGACGGGTCGACGCGGGTCGAGAGTTCGGGGGTCTTGCCGACGGCGGTGGCGACAGCGGCCGACACGCCCTTCAGCTGGGCGGCGGTCAGGGCCTTGGCGGTGACGACCTCGGCGGTGACGACGCCGCGATGGGCGGCCGACAGCTCGACGAAGGCGCCGATGGCGCCCAGCAGGTCGCCGGCGCGGCCGTTGCTGGCGACGAGGCCGAGGAACTTGGCGGTCAGCAGCTGGAACTTGGCCTTGGCGGCCACGGCGGTCAGGCCCTTGGCCTTGTCTTCCGCGGAGAACGCAGGGCTCTCGATCAGGCGGCGCAGGTCGGCGCTTTCGGCCACCATGCTCCGCAGCGATTTCAGGTCGGCTTCGACCTTGGTCAGCTGGTTGCTCTCGATCGTCAGTTCGAACAGGGACTGCGCATAGCGCTGACCCGCATCCGTCGCCTTGGTTTCGTCCGCCACTTGTTCCGCCCGGTGCGTTGCAATCGCCGCGAACGAGAAGTTTAACCCCCATCCCGGCTTAAAGGCTTGAGCGCGCTTTAGAAAAGCGCATGGACAGGCGGCGCTGACGCGCTGCCCTGTCCGAAGCCGCGCGCCTGATAACACGCAGCCTTCGCAGTCGCAACCAAGGCCAATGCGTAAGGAAGCGCGGCTTTTGGCGAATTTAGGGCTGAACGGCCGCCGCTCTGCGGAAGACCGCGGAGGCGATGGCCACCGGGCTTCCGTCCGCGGCCCGAACCTCGGCCTGGGCGAAGACCAGGCTGCGGGTCGAGCGCTCGATCCAGGCCTTGGCTTCAAGACCGGACCCGCCCCCCGCGCCGTAGTCGACGGTCATCGACGTGGGGACGGCGTCGGCCCCGGCGATCTGGCGCAGGGCGTCTTCCAAGAGGGCGGCGACGGAGTTGGTCATGGTCGATGCTTAATCCGTGGCCTGAAAAAGAAAAAGGGCGGCGGGACCGGCCCGCCGCCCCATCAGGCGAATGCTCGAGGAAACAGCCGGACGGGGCGCGAGACCCCTAAGCGTCCGGGTACTAAAGAGCCGCTACTTCGCGGCCGTCTGGACCGCCGCCTTCGCCGAGGCGTTGCAGCGGGTCAGGTCGTCGGCGTCCAGCGACTTGGTCTCGCCGCCGAAAGCGGCCACGCGGCCGACTTCCTTGGCGAGGGCCTTGCACGAGACGGCGGTCAGGGCCCGCGACGGGGCGGCGGCCGAAACGCATTCGGCGCCTTCGCAGACGAAGACCGCGCCGCCGGCGACGACCTTGGTCTTGGCGGCCAGCGGGTTTTCCAGGGCGACGGCGATGCGGCCATCGGCCAGGGCGGCGCCGCCGAGCAGGCAGGTGGAGAGAGCGGCGACAGCCGCCAGGGATTGGAGCTTCATAAGAGAGCCCTCCAGCGAGTACAGGGAGTTTGAAGATCGAAGATCGGCGAAAAGCTGTACTGGGCGCCCTGACCCGGGGATGTCGGCACCGGTATCCCCACCGATGCTTCGGATCAGAACTAAGCACTGCTTAGATATCAGCGTTCAGAAATAGCGCAAGCGGATTTTATTTCGCATGAGCATTTTTTAATGAAACGGGCATCTCGCCAATGCCCCACACGCTCGGTCTGGAGATGGGAGCGCCGATCGCCCCGGACAAGTTGGAGACCGGCGTTACGGCGGGGCGATATCGCCGAGGCGATCGCGCCCGCGCGGCCCTAAAGCCCCAGGATCGAGTCGATCCGGCTTTCGGCCTTGGCGTGGATCTGGCGTTCCTGGACCATGCCGTCCAGGCGCGCGTAGCGGCCGTCCTTGCCGACCTTGCGGCGGATGCCGTCGGCATTGACCAGGGCCGCCGGCTTGTCGCCGTCCATGACCTTGCCCATGATCGCAGCCAGCACGCCGCCGATCAGGGCCACCCCGATCGGTCCGGCCGCGTCCAGCCAGGTCTCGCCGAAGATCGCCTGCAGGCGCTCGATCAGCAGTTCGCGATTGGGCTGCTTTTCGATCAGGCCGATGAAGAAGCGCACCCCGGCCTCGACGCCGCCCACCAGGGACACGGCGATGACCACGCCCAGCCATCGCGGCTTGGCGTAGAGCCCGAGCACGGCTCCCAGGATTGCGCAGACGGCCATCACGATCATGGATCCTGCCTAGCGCATACGGGTGATCATCCGATTAAGAAAACCCCGTTCCCTCGCGGCACGGTTGGCGACCGCTCGGCCCCGGGCGCATGCTGGCCGCAAGGCTCACAGAAGCTTGCAAGGGAGACGCGGCCATGGACTTCAGCCTGCCGTCGGAACTGACCGCCTATCTGGCGACCCTCGACGCCTTCATCGTCAAAGAGATCGCCCCGCTCCAGGCCGAGCACGACAACGAGCGCTTCTTCGACCACCGCCGCGAATGGGCCCGCACCGACTGGGACGCCGGCGGCCTGCCCCGGCGCGAGTGGGAGGAGCTCTTGGCCAAGGCCCGGGGGATCGCCGACGCCGCCGGCCACTACCGCTTCGCCCTGCCGAAAGACTACGGCGGCCAGGACGGCTCCAACCTCTGGATGGCGGTGATCCGCGAGCACCTGGCCGCCAAAGGGCTGGGCCTGTTCAACGACCTGCAGAACGAGCACTCGATCGTCGGCAACAATCCGTTCGTGCTGATGGTCCGCGACTTCGGCCGGCCCGACCAGCAGCACCTGATCGGCGACATGCTGGACCGCCACGCCTTCCGCCCGACCTTCGGCCTGACCGAGCCCCATCACGGCTCGGACGCCACCTTCATGGAGACCCGGGCCGTGCGCGAGGAACGCCACGGCCAGGCGGGCTGGCGGATCGACGGCGAGAAGATGTGGACCACCGGCATGCACGCGGCCACCCACTGCTGCCTGTTCGCCCGCACCAGCGGCGAGGACGGCGATGCGCGGGGCATCACCTGCTTCCTCGTGCCCGCCCACGCCCCGGGGGTGAAGATCGAGGAATACCTCTGGACCTTCAACATGCCCACCGACCACCCCCGGGTCAGCTTCACCAACGTCTGGGTGCCGGACGAGGCGATGTTCGGCGCCGAGGGCGGGGGCCTGTCTCTCGCCCAGCACTTCGTGCACGAGAACCGCATCCGCCAGGCGGCCTCCAGCCTGGGGGCTGCGGTCTACTGCATAGAAGAGAGCATCAAGTACGCGCGCGCGCGCAAGCCGTTCGGCAAGGCCCTGGCCGAAAACCAGGCCATCCAGTTCCCCATCGTCGAGCTGTCCACCCAGGCCGAGATGCTGCGCCTGCTGATCCGCAAGACCGCCTGGGAGATGGACCAGATGACCAAGGTCGAGGTGGAAAAGCGCCTCTCCGACAAGGTCTCCATGTGCAACTACTGGGCTAACCGCCTGTGCTGCGAGGCCGCCGACCGGGCCATGCAGGTGCACGGGGGCCTTGGCTATTCGCGCCACAAGCCGTTCGAGCACATCTACCGCCACCACCGCCGCTACCGGATCACCGAGGGCAGCGAGGAGATCCAGATGCGCAAGGTCGCCGCCTGGCTGTTCGGCTATGTGGGACCCCGCAAGGCGGCGTTCGCGGAGCTGTAGGATCGGGGACACGCCGCAAGGGCGCGTCCCCGCTCGCGCCCCAACCCTGCCGTTTACGGGATGACAAATGCGCGCATTGCGAGAGAATGCGCGCCCAGGTCGTCATCGTGTTTGCGCCGGCGCGCCGCTGGCCCTTAGTGTGCTTCGACGACTGAACGGCTTTACGCCCGGATCCAATCAGGCCCGAAGGGACTTCATGCGGATGCTCAGAACCCTCACCCGTCTCGCCCCCGTCCTCGCCGTGAGCCTGTTCCTGGCCGGCTGCGGGATCAACACCATCCCCACCCAGGACGAGGCGACCAAGACCGCCTGGGCCGAGGTGCAGAACCAGTATCAGCGCCGCGCCGACCTGATCCCCAACCTGGTCAATACGGTGAAGGGCTATGCGGCCCAGGAGAAGGGCGTGCTGGTCGAGGTCACCCAGGCCCGCGCCAGCGCCACCCAGGTCAAGGTCGACGCCTCGACCATCACCGACCCCGCCCAGTTCCAGCAGTACGCCGCCGCCCAGGACAAGCTGTCGGGCGTGCTGGGCCGGCTGATGATGATCCAGGAGAGCTATCCGGACCTGAAGTCGAACCAGAACTTCATGGCCCTGCAGAGCCAGCTGGAAGGCACCGAGAACCGGATCACCATCGCCCGGCGCGACTACAACCAGACCGCCCAGGTCTACAACACCACTCTGCGGACCTTCCCCAGCATCATCTGGGCCAAGACCCTGTACGGCTCGCAGAAGCCCGCCCAGCTGTTCCAGGCCACGGCCGACGCCCAGTCGGCGCCGACCGTGAACTTCGACGCCCCGGCGGCGCACTAGGGTGAGCCTGGCCGCCGCCTCCTCTCTCCTCCCCCGTGCAACGGGGGAGGTGGCGCGACGCCATCGGCGTCGTGACGGAGGGGGCGTCCCGGCCGCCGCACGACGCCCCCTCCGTCATGTCGCGTATCCGCGCCATGCCACCTCCCCCGTTGCACGGGTGAGGAGTTGGGTGCTGGCGACGCTGGTCTTGTTCTTCGCCCTCCCGGCCCTGGCCGCCGGCCCGACCTTCCCGCCGCTGACCGGTCGGGTGGTCGATGACGCGAACATCCTGTCGCCCCAGGTCGAGACCGACCTGACGGCCAAGCTGGAAAACCTGGAGAAGACCACCGGCCGCCAGGTGGTGGTGGCCACCGTGCCGGACCTCCAGGGCTACGAGATCGAGGACTACGGCTACCAGCTGGGCCGCACCTGGGGCATCGGCCAGAAGGGGACCAACACCGGCGCCATCCTCTTGGTCGCCCCCAACGAGCGCAAGGTGCGCATCGAAGTCGGCTACGGCCTGGAGCCGATCCTGACCGACGCCCTGTCCAGCGTGATCATCCAGACGGTCGTACTGCCGAAATTCAAGGCCGGCGACCTGGAAGGCGGGGTCACGGCGGGGACCGACGCCGTCATCCAGCAGCTGTCCCTGCCCGACGAGGAAGCCAAGGCCAAGGCGCAGCAGGCCTTCCACGTCGCCGAGGACGCCAAGCCCGAGGCTCCCTCGCCCATCTTCGCCCTGATCGTGATCATCGTGATCATCGTCATCCTCAGCCAGATCTTCGGTCGGCGCGGGCGTCGCGGCGGCCTGGGCTCGGCCCTGCCCTGGATCATCCTGAACGGCATGCTGAGCGGCGGGCGAGGCGGCGGCGGCGGATGGGGAAGCGGCGGCGGCGGAGGCGGCGGCTTCTCGGGCGGCGGCGGGTCGTTCGGCGGCGGCGGATCTTCGGGGAGTTGGTGATGAAGACGATTTCCCAGGCCGACCGCGACCGCATCGCCCAGGCCGTGGCCGACGCCGAGAAAACCACCGCCGGCGAGATCCACTGCGTGCTGGCCCCCGAGGTGGGCGGCGACCGCGAGGACGCCATGGCCTGGGGCGCGGCCGCGGCCCTGGTCCTGCCGCCCATCGCCCTGTTCCTGGGCCTGGACCTGCAACGACCGACGCCGGGCTGGCCCCTGACCGAGTGGCAGGCGGCCCACGGCGCGGTAGCCGAGCTGGCGGCGCACGCGGCGGTGTCCAACTACATCGCCCTGCAGGCCCTGGTGTTCATCATCACCGCCCTGGTGGTGTCGATCCCGCCGATCCGCCGCCTGATCACCCCGCGACCGCTGAAGGCCGCGCGGGTCAAGCGGGCCGCCACCGCCCACTTCCTGGCCCAGGGCCTGCACCTGACGTCGGGTCGCACGGGCGTGCTGATCTTCGCCGCCCTGGCCGAGCACCGGGTCGAGGTGATCGCCGACGAGGGCATCCACGCCGCCGCCCCCACGGCGGTGTGGGACGAGGTGGTGGCCGACATGGTCGCGGGCCTCAAGAGCGGCCGCATCGCCGACGGCTTCGTGGCCGCCGTGGGCCGGGCCGGCGCCGTGCTGGCCGCCCACGTCCCGCCGCGTCCCGGCGACGTCAACGAGCTGCCCGACGGCCTGACCGTGCTGCCGCGCTAGAGGGGGCGGTTCGACGCCGACGCGCGTTCTAGGCGTGACGCCAGGAGGATCCCCATGAGCGACCCGACCGACTTCACCGCCTTCCTCGAGCAGCGCCGCCGCGTGGCCCAGGCCTATGTCAACGGCGACGCCGGCCCGCTGGGCGAGATCGCCGCCCAGGCCAATCCGGCCACTTTCTTCCCGCCGCACGGCGGGCGCGAGCAGGGCGCCGGCCACGTCACCGCCGTCAATGCGCGCGGCGCGCGCGGCTTCGCCCCCGGCGGCGAGACCACGCTGGAGATCCTGCACAGCCAGGCCGACGGCGAGCTGGCCTATTGGACCGGCCTGCAGCACGCCACGGTGCGCCTGGCGGGCAAGACCGAACCCGTCGAGATGCACCTGCGGATCACCGAGATCTTCCGCCGCGAGGACGGCGACTGGAAGATGATCCACCGCCACGCCGACGCCCTGGCCGAGGCGGCGGGCAAGTAGCCGCACGGCCGGGGACATGCCCTTGGGCGTGTCCCCATGTTCAGGCGCGGAGCTTGCGGTTGGGGACACGCCCATGGGCATGTCCCCGGTCGCTTTCCCGGTCGGTTCCTAGAACGACTTGCGGACCGTCACCCCGATCGTGCGGGGCTGGCCGATCGAGTAGCCCAGGCGCGCCCGACCGCCGCGCTCGCGGTCGAACGACAACAGGGCGTTCTCGTCGAACAGGTTGTTGGCGTAGACGATCACGTCCAGCCCGTCCTGCATCTGCAGGCCGGCGCTGAGATTGACGATCTCGTAGCTGGGCAGCTGCAGGTCCAGGACCGTGGGATTGTTACCCGAAGCCCCGCCGAACGGCAGGCCCGAGACGAAGGAGCGCGGATTGTTCTCCTGGTCGCTGGCCTGGGTGTAGCGGCTGCCCACGTGCTGGACCGAAGCGGTGATGTAGCCGTCCATGGTGGCCGACAGGTTCCGGGTATAGGTGGCGTTGATCGAGATCTGGAACTTGGGCACCGAGGGCAGGCGGTTGCCGTCCCGGATGCCGCCGATCACCGCGCCCGTGCCGTCCTTGACCGTGGAGTCGAACTGGGCCTCCAGCAGGCTGCCCGACACGCCGATCTCCAGGCCGGGCGCCGGGTGGGCGGTCAGCTCGCCTTCCACGCCCATGGTGTGGGCCTTGGGCACGTTGAACACCACGCGCGACGAGCACGAGCCGGCGTCCAGGGTGGTCTGCAGGTTCTTGATGTCGGTGTAGAACACCGCGCCGTTGAACGAGACGCCGCCGAAGCGCGACTTCACCCCGCCCTCGTAGTTCCACAGGGTCTCGTCGTCGTACTTCTGGTAGCCGCCGAAGATCGCCGCGTCCTGCGGGGTGCACAGCGGGATGTTCAGCGGGTCGTTGACCCCGCCCAGCCGGAAGCCCTTCGACGCCTGGGCGTTGAAGGTCATGCTCGGGCTGGCCTTGTAGCTGAGCAGCACCCGGGGGGTGAAACCGTCCGACGAGGTCTTGTCGGTCTGGTTGTCGCCGTTGGCGAACAGGCCGCCGGACTTGAACTGGCGGGTTTCGCTGAAGTCGTAATAGCGGCCGCCGGCGGTGATGGTCAGCTTGTCGATCTCGTAGCTGGCCTCGCCGAACACCGCCTTCTGCTTGATGTCGTAGGGCAGGTAGGCGTTGTAGGGCGAATTGGCCGGGAAGCCGTTGGCCACCGCCGCCGAGGTGCCCGCGCCCAGGGTGGCGTCGGTATAGGCGTCGTAGCCGGGGGTCGGCAGGCGCTGGTTATAGACCCGGTCGACCTTGGAGTAGAATCCGCCGACCACCCATTGGAACGGGCCGTCGGTGTCGGAGGCCAGACGCAGTTCCTGGGTGAATTGTTCGAGGTCGGTGGTGTCGACCAGCTTGGACGGCAGGGTCACGGCGGCGGCCGGGAAGCCCAGGTCCACCGAGACGCTGCCGGTCAGGGCGCTGGCGTCGCGGTTCACGGCGATCTTGCGGTCGATATAGCTGGTCACCGAGGTCAGATCGACGCCGTCGAAGCCGAACGAGGCGGTCAGGTCGCCCAGGAAGGTCTTGTCGCCGAAGCTCTCGTCCAGCAGCAGGTACTGCTGGCGCTCGCCCAGGGTGATGGCCGGGCGGGTGGTGGTGAACGGGTTGGCGAACAGGTTGAAGGCTTCCTGGCGATTGAAGCCGCCGGCCTTGATCTCCTGATAGACCACGCGCGGGGTGATCTTGATGTCGTCGGTCGGCTGGAACAGCAGCGCGGCGCGGGCCCCGCGGCGCGAGCCGTCGTTGACGTTGTTCTTGCGCGTGCCGCCTTCACCCAGGGCGTCGACGAAGCCGGCATATTCGGTGTCGTAGCCCACCACCCGCAGGGCGGCCTTGTCGCCCAGGGGCAGGTTGATCACGCCCTTGAGGTAGCCGCCGACATCGTCCTCGTCGACGGTGTTGAGATTGGCCTCGACCATGCCCTCGAACTTCTCGAGCTTGGGCTGCTTGGTGATGTAGCGGATCGTGCCGCCCACCGAGCCCGAGCCGAACAGCGTGCCCTGCGGGCCGCGCAGGGTCTCCACCCGGTTCAGGTCGAACAGGTCGATGTCGGGCGTGAACAGCGACAGCGAGATCACCGACTCGTCGAGATAGACCCCGACCTGCTCCTTCACGCCCGGCTGGTCGCGCACCACCTGGCCGGCCGAGACGCCGCGCACCGACACCTGGCTCTGGCCGGGACCCAGGTTCTGGATCGTCAGGCCCGCCACGTTGCGCGACAGGTCCTCCAGCGTCACCGCGCCGGACTTCTGGATGTCGGCCTCGGTCTGGGCGTTGATCGAGAACGGGATGCTCAGGATGGTGGCGTCGCGCTTGGTGGCGGTGACGATGATCTCCTCGACGGCGTCGGCCTTGTCCTGGGCCGAGGCGGCCACGGGGGCGGCCAGCAACGAGATCGCGGAAAGCGAAGTGGCGGCCAGCAGGGCGCGGCGCGCACGGGGGCGCTGGGTCTCTAGGCGCATGAATTCCTCCCAAACTCTTTTTCTAGTGGCTCTTTGATTTTCAGTGTTCGGCCACAACTGGAGCGTTCTTTGCGTCCACGGCTGAAGTCAATGTCAATCCAGCACGCCGCGCCCTGGCTGGTCGCCTTTCCATCAAGGCGTGGGATGCGGGCAACAATGCACCGCTTGTCTTGCGAAGATCGGGCAATCTTCACCCCGCGCGCGGGCTCTTTTTGCGGACGTTTACGCTTGGGGAAACGAAAGTCTCCGCCCAGGCCCGCCGGCGCCCACGTCGCTTTACGTGCGCGTGATCTTTCCCGCGCGGAAATCCCGGTCTAGGGTGCCGGCAATTCAAACTAACGTTTTAATGGGGAGTGCGCCCAATGCGCGAAGCGGTCATCGTCTCTTACGCCCGGACGGGCCTGGCCAAGTCCAATCGCGGCGGGTTCAACAACACCCACGGCGCGGCCATGGCCGGCCACGCCATCCAGCACGCCGTGTCGCGCGCCGGCCTGGACGGCGCCGAGGTCGAGGACGTCGTCCTGGGCTGCGGCGGCCCCGAAGGCGCCACCGGCATGAACGTGGCCCGCAACGCCGCCATCTGGGCCGGCCTGCCGGTCACCACCTCGGGCCAGACCGTCAACCGCTTCTGCTCCTCGGGCCTGCAGGCCATCGCCACGGCCGCCAACTACGTGCGCAACGACGGCGCGCCGGTCGCTGTCGGCGGCGGGGTGGAGTCGATCTCCCTGGTCCAGGGCGGCGGTCACATGAACCGCTTCCACCTGACCGAGGAGAAGCTGCTGAAGGAAAAGCCGGCGCTGTGGATGGCGATGATCGACACCGCCGACATCGTGGCCAAGCGCTACAACGTCGCCCGCGACTATCAGGACGAATATTCGCTGCGCAGCCAGCAGCGCATCGCCGCGGCCCAGGCCGCCGGCCTGTTCGACAACGAGATCGTGCCGATGGCCACCAAGATGAAGGTGGTCAACAAGGAGACCAAGGAAGAGAGCCTGGTCGACTACGTGGTCAGCAAGGACGAGTGCAATCGTCCGGAAACCACCCTGGAGGGCCTGGCCAAGCTTGAGCCCGTCAAGGGTCCGGGCAACTTCGTCACCGCCGGCAACGCCAGCCAGCTGTCGGACGGCGCGGCCGCCGTGGTGGTGATGGAGGCCAAGGAGGCCGCCAAGCGGGGCCTGGAGCCGCTGGGCCTGTTCAAGGGTTTCGCCATCGCCGGCTGCGAGCCTGACGAAATGGGCATCGGCCCGGTCTTCGCCGTGCCGCGCCTGCTGGAACGCCACGGCCTGAAGGTCGACGACATCGACCTGTGGGAGCTGAACGAGGCCTTCGCCAGCCAGTGCCTCTACAGCCGCGACCGCCTGGGCATCGATCCGGAGAAGTTCAACGTCAACGGCGGCTCCATCGCCATCGGCCACCCCTTCGGCATGACCGGCGCCCGCTGCGCCGGCCACCTGCTGCTGGAAGGCAAGCGCCGCAAGGCCAAGCTGGGCGTGGTGACCATGTGCATCGGCGGCGGCATGGGCGCGGCGGGTCTGTTCGAGATCTTCTGACGCGGCCGGGGACAGGCACATGTGCCTGTCCCCGATCGGGATCGGTAAGCTGAAACTTACTTGATGAGCCCCTGAATCCTGAATGGATTCAGGGGTTTTTCGTGTCTTCATGCCACGTCGCACAACCCAAAGATTGCCGCGAATTAATCACAACCCGGCTTGAGCTCCCAGGGAACGCCGTTATCTACGCCGCTCCACAACGCCCCTCGGCGCCAGACAGAAGACCAAGACCATGAGCGCCAAGGCCCTCTTCCCTCTCCTCGCCGTGCTGTCGGCGGTCATCGGCATGATGCTGCCCGTCCCCGATCGCGGGGTCGCGCCGACCCGGTCGATGATCGAGACCCTCGAGATCGGCTAGCGCCCCTCTTGAACGTCGGTAAACCGCAACCATCTTTGTTACCAATCAACCCACCCTCGGCGACGTCTCGCCGAACCAGGACCACCGCCATGGCTTCCGCCACCAAGGCTCTCTTCGCCCTCGCCGCCGTCGCCGCCGTCTCCATCGGCCTGCTGCTGCCCGTCCCGAACGCCGGACGGCAGGACCTGAACGCGCGCGGGCACTACGAGCTGATGGACGTGGGCAACTAAGCGCCCCAACCCCCACCGCCCGTCATCCTCGGACTTGTTCCGAGGACCCCTGTTTCAGCCAAGAAGAAAGAAGATCCGTAGAGCGGAGCGCTCGCGGGTTTCCGCCCAATCGCGGCGTCAGCGGACCGAGGGATCCTCGGAACAAGTCCGAGGATGACGGGTGGGAGGGGACGAGCGGGCGGGCTCTACGGCCTCGGCTGGCTGGCCAGTTCGGCCGGCGTCGCCGCGCAGCCCTTCAGCGCCTGGCCATCCACGGTCGCCTCGGCGCGATAGCCGTAGCGACGCTCCGACATGCCGTCCGAGCACGGCTCGGGGTCCAGCCGGAAGGTCAGGGTCCCGGCGCGCCACACGCCAGCGTCGCCATCGACCTTCACCCCGGGATTGGCGGCGGCCACGTCCGCCTGGCCCGCTCGCGACAGGACCAGGCCATCGGCCCGGATCTTCCCGCCCCAGAACGGCTCGGTTCCCACAAGGTCGAAGTCGCCGGAGAAGTCCGGTCCCGGCGGGGCCGAGGCCGGGGCGTCGGCCGGCGGCGGCGTGGCCCCCTCCGAGGCCCCCATCGGCGCCTCCCCGCACGCGACGAGCAGCAGCAGCGAACAGACGAGGGCGGCGGATCGAAGCATGGCGGGCGCTATCCTTGGCGTGGCGGCTCACGCTAGACTCGCCCGCGATGAATCGGAACGCCCCCCCTCCCAAGAATGGGCCCACCTTCTACGAGTTCTTCGCCGGCGGCGGGATGGCGCGCCTGGGGTTGGGCGAGACCTGGACCTGCGCCTTCGCCAACGACTTCGATCCGGTCAAGGCCGCCACCTATCGCGACAACTTCGCCGACGCAGCGGATCACTTCCACGAGGGCGACGTCTGGAAGGTCGCGCCCGCCGACCTGCCGGGCAAGGCGGACCTGGCCTGGGCGTCCAGCCCCTGCCAGGACTTCAGCCTGGCCGGCGCCCGGGCGGGACTGCAGGGCGGCCGTTCCTCGGCCTTCTTCGGTTTCTGGAAGCTGATGGAGGCCCTGTCCGCCGAGGGGCGCGGCCCCGACACCGTGGTGGTCGAGAACGTGGTGGGCCTGCTCACCTCGCACGGCGGCGCCGACTTCACCGCCCTGTGCCGCGCCCTGGCGGGCCAAGGCTATCGCTTCGGCGCCCTGGAGATCGACGCGGCCCGCTTCGTGCCGCAGTCGCGGCCCCGCGTCTTCGTGATCGCCACTCGCCTGCCGATCGACGATCTCGCCGGTCCCAGCCCCTTCCAGACCCGCGCCGTGCGCGAGGCCCACGCCCGCCTGCCCGCCGAGCTGAAAGCGCTGTGGACCTGGTGGGGCCTGGACGCCCCGCCGGCCCGCAACGCCGACCTCTCCGCCCAGCTCGAACCCGACGACCAGGTCGCCTGGCGCGCCGACCAGGACACCCAGGCGCTGCTGGCTCTGATGGCCCCCGCCCACCGCGCTGCGGTCGAGGCCCGCGTGCAAAGCGGCGAGCGCGCGGTCGGCGCCGTCTTCCGGCGGATGCGCGGCGGCGAGCAGCGGGCCGAGGTGCGGTTCGACGGCCTGGCCGGGTGCCTGCGCACCCCGCGCGGCGGCTCCTCGCGCCAGACCCTGCTGGTGATCGACAAGGGCCGGGTGCGCTCGCGCCTGCTGGGTCCGCGCGAGGGCGCTCGCCTGATGGGCCTGCCCGACGGCTATCGCCTGCCCAAGAGCGCCACGGCCGGCCTGCACGTGATCGGCGACGGCGTGGCCGCCCCAGTGGTGCGCTGGCTTTCCGAGCGGCTGCTGACTCCGCTCAGCTCGAGGAAATCTACGCCGCTCGCCGCCGAATGAGCCGCTGACACGCCAAACCCCACGGCCTAAGGTGGATTAAGGCCTTGAGGCCAGACCATCACACCCAAGCGAGACTTCCCATGGACGACGCCTCCTCGATCTACGACGCCGCGCGGTTCAAGCGCAGCGGGCGCGGCAAGATCTACGACTCGATCCTCGACACGGTGGGCGACACCCCGCTGGTCCGCCTGCCCCACCTGACCGCCGAGCTGAAGCCCAAGGGCACGGTCGTGGCCAAGCTGGAGTTCTTCAACCCGCTGGCCTCGGTCAAGGACCGCATCGGCGTGGCCATGGTCGAGTACATGGAAGCCAAGGGCGTCCTGAAGCCCGGCGGCACTATCGTCGAGCCCACCAGCGGCAACACCGGCATCGCCCTGGCCTTCGTGGCCGCCGCCAAGGGCTACAAGCTGACCCTGGTCATGCCGGAAAGCATGTCGATCGAGCGCCGCAAGATGCTGCTGCTGCTCGGCGCCAAGCTGGAGCTGACCCCGGCCGAGAAGGGCATGCGCGGAGCCGTGGCCCGGGCCCAGGAGATCATCGAGGCCACCCCCGGCGCGGTCATGCCCCAGCAGTTCGAGAACACCGCCAACCCCCTGATCCACCGTGTCTCGACGGCCGAGGAGATCTGGAACGACACCGCCGGCGCCGTGGACGCCGTGGTCTCGGGCGTGGGCACCGGCGGCACCATCACGGGCGTCGGCCAGGTGCTGAAGGCCCGCAAGCCGGGCCTCAAGATGGTGGCGGTCGAGCCCGAAGCCTCGCCGGTGCTGTCGGGCGGCGCGCCCGGCCCGCACAAGATCCAGGGCATCGGCGCCGGCTTCGTGCCGGGCATCCTGGATCGCGGCGTGATCGACGAGATCGTCCAGGTCAGCAACGACGACAGCTTCGCCATGGCCCGCAAGGCGGCCGCCAGCGAGGGCCTGACCGTCGGCATCAGCTCGGGCGCGGCCCTGACCGCCGCCTTCGACCTGGCCCTGCGCGACGAATATGCCGGCAAGCTGATCGTGGCGATCATCCCCAGCTTCGCCGAGCGCTACCTGTCGACGGCCCTGTTCGAAGGGCTCTAGTCCGGCGCGGGGGCATGAAGGTCGGGATCGTCGGCTGCGGCGTGGGCGGCATGGCCTCGGCCATCGCCCTGGCGCGCGCCGGCCACGCCGTCACCCTGCTGGAGGCCTTCGAGGCCCCGCGCCCGCTGGGCTCGGGCCTGCTGCTTCAGCCGACGGGCCTGGCGGCCCTGCGCGCCCTGAAGTTGGACGAGCAGGTCCGCGCCGCCGGGGCGGTGATCGGCCGGCTGGACGGCGTCGACAGCCGCGGCCGCAAGGTCATGGACCTGGACTACAATCACTGGAAGCCGGGCGGTCACGGAATCGGCATCCACCGCGGCGTGCTGTTCCAGACCCTGCACGACGCCCTGCCCGGCGCGGGGGTCGAGGTGGTGACGGGGGCCAGGATCGTCCGGGTCGAAAACCCCGCCCGCCCCGTCCTGCACGACGAACGCGGCCGGTCCTGGGGACCTTTCGACCTGGCGGTGATCGCCGACGGTTCGGCCTCGCCGCTGCGGCCGCTTCTGCGTCCCAAGGCGCGGGCGCCGGTCTATCCGTGGGGCGCGGTCTGGACCCACGTGGCCGATCCGGAGGACCGCTTCGGCGGCGCCTTGCGGCAGGTCTATCACCGGGCCGAGGTGATGGTCGGCGCCCTGCCGGTCGGCCGCGATCCGGAGGGCCGCTCGGCCACGGGACTGGCGATGTTCTGGTCGGTCCCCGTGGCCGGGCTCGACGCCTTCCTGGCCGGTGACTTCGCCGCCTGGCGGGACGAGCGCCTCAAGCCGCTATGGTCAGACCTGGCCGCCCTGCTGGCCGACCGCGACGACTGGAGCGGTTTCTCCCGCGCCCTCTATCGCGACGTCTCGGTGGGGCGCTGGAACCACGGCGCCTGCACCCTGCTGGGCGACGCGGCCCACGGCACCAGCCCGCAACTGGGCCAGGGCGCGAACCTGGCCCTGGTCGACGCGGTCGAGCTGGCCGAGCGCCTGGGCCGCGACAGCCGTCCGGTCGCCGTCTCGGTGAAGGCCTGGCAGGCCGACCGCCGCCGCCACACCGCCCTCTACCAAGCAGCCTCCAAGGCCCTGACGCCGCTCTTCCAATCGCACGGCGGCTTCTGGTCGGGGGTGCGCGACTGGCTGTTCACCCCGATGTCGGGCCTGCCCGGCGCGCGGCATGTAGCCGCCCGCTTGCTGACCGGAACCCTGCGCCTGGGCCGCTTCCCGCGCGTTACACGGCCATGACGCCCCCTAAGAGCACAGATGTCTACGACAGCGCCAAGCGCTCGGCGGTGATGGCGCGGGTCAAGAGCACCGGCACCAAGCCCGAGCTGCTGATCCGCAAGATCCTGACGCAGCTGGGCGCCCGCTACCGCCTGCACCGCAAGGACCTGCCCGGCTCGCCCGACGTGGCGATGCCCGGTCGGCGGCTGGCGATCTTCGTCCACGGCTGCTTCTGGCACGGCCATGACTGCGCGCGGGGTTCACGGGTGCCCAAGGCCAACCGCGACTACTGGCTGGCCAAGGTGGCGCGGAACACGGCGCGGGACGCCCGGAACGTGGCGGACCTGACGGCCGCCGGCTGGCGGGTGGAGACGGTGTGGGAGTGTGAGATGAAGGATCGGGAGGGGTTGAGGGGGAGGTTATCCGCGCTGCTCGACGAGACTCCACGCTTGCCCCCACCTGGCGGCTTCGCCGCCTGTCCGCCCCCATAGGGGGCGGAGCTTCCTCGCGCTGAACCTCGCCACCGGGGCTCTTCCCCCTATGGGGGAAGACGACCGCGAAGCGGTCCGTAGGGGGCAAGTGTCCGGTCGCCCTAAGCCGCCACCCGCTTCACGCCCGCCGGCAGCACCTCGCTCAGCGCCGCGTGCAGCTGGCTGGGATCTATCGGCTTGGCGACGTGGGCGTTCATGCCGGCCGCGTGGCAGGCTTCCCAGTCCTTGGGGGTGGCCGAGGCGGTGACCGCGATCACCGGGATGTCGCGGTTGGGACCCTCGGCGGCGCGCAGCTGGCGGGTGGCGTCGCGGCCGTCCATGCCGGGCATGTAGACGTCCATCAGCATCACGTCGAAGACCTCGGAATGCAGAAGCTCCAAGGCCCGCTCGCCGGACTCCGCCAGGGTGGGCTGGATGCCGAACGACTGCAGCACCAGTTCGATGGCCCGGCGGTTGACCACGTGGTCGTCGACCACCAGCACCCGCGCCCCCTCGATGGCCGCCCCGCCGACGACGTCCTCGGGGGCCTCGGCGGCCGCGACCTGGATCGCGAGCCGGAAGCGCGCGCCCTTGCCGGGCGTGCTGGTCACGGTCAGGTCCCCGCCCATCAGCCGGGCCAGCTCGCGGCTGATCACCAGGCCCAGGCCCGAGCCGCCGTGCTCGCGCACCACGCTGGAGGCCAGCTGGTCGAACGGGGTGAAAAGGCGCGACAGCTGCTCGTCGCTCAGGCCCGGCCCGGTGTCGGCGACCACCGCCTCCAGCACCAGGTGATCGCCCTCTTCGCGCGCGCTGAGCCGCACGGTGACCGCGCCCTGGACAGTGAACTTGATGGCGTTGGACAGCAGGTTGTTGAGCACCTGGCGCAGACGCATGGAATCGCCCGCCACCCAGCGGGGAAGATGGGCCGCGCCCTCGACCCGCAGGCGCAGGCCCTTCTTCTGGGCGTCCGGACGCCACAGGCGCAGGGTGTCGGCCATGGCCTGGCGCAGGTCGAACGGGGTGCGCTCGACCGCCATGCGCCCGGCGTCCAGGCGCGACAGGTCCAGAAGGTCGTTGAGCAGGGTGCGCATCATGGCCCCCGCGTCGCCGATCAGGGCCGCGTGGGTCTTGGAGGCCAGGTCCGGCACCTCGCTGTGCAGCCGGGCCGCCCCGGCCAGTATGGCGCTGATCGGAGTGCGCAGCTCGTGGCTGATCATGGCCACGAAGGCGGACTTGGCGGCGACGGCCTCCTCGGCCTCGTGGCGGCGGCGCTCGGCCTCCTCCTTGGCGGCGGCCTCGGCGGCCAGGGCGCGCTCCAGGGTGCGACCGGCCACCGTCACGGAGATGACCAGCAGCAGAATACCCAGCCACAGGGCGTCGGCCAGGCGCGCGCCCGGATTGTTGGCCCGGGCGATGAACGGCACGATCATCAGATAGATCACGTGCGGAGCCGCCGCCGAGATCGTCGCCGACCTCAGGCTGGAATTGACGATGATGACGTTGAGCAGGGCCCCGGCCAGCAGCAGGCCGCCCAGGGTCGGGGCGAAGCGCTCGTGCGAGGCGAACAAGGGCAGCGACAGAAAGCCGAAGATGGCCGAGGTGATCACCGGCATGGTCGCCACGGCGGCGCGCAGGACCCGGCTGCGGCGCGTCGGCGGCTGGCGCACCAGCGCCTGGATCAGCGACAGCTCCAGCACCTGGGCCGCCGCATAGGCGCCCGCCCAGACCCAGGTCCACCACATGCCGATGAAGACGTGCAGCATCAGGGCGATGGCGACAGTGGCCAGGACGCGCAGATACAGGTTGCCGCGACGCGCGATCGCGGCCCTCACCTCGCCCGACTGTTCCTTGGTGTCGTCCACGCCGCCCCCGGAAGCGCCCGGCCCCCGCCAGACGCGACAGCCCCATAGCATGAAATGCTTTGGCTAAGAGGGGGTGAAAGAACGCGATTCGTTCGCGTCTTCGTCGTCAGGGTACGGCCAAGACGTACCCCGGATGACCAGCGAAACGGGCATTTTGCGCCATTGGGCATGGCCAAGCTGGGATTCGTGATCACGAATTGCCCCATCGTACCGGCGGTCAGCCCGGGGGCGGCGGCCCCAGGGCGCGCGTCAGCGACAACGAGTCGCAGCCCGCCACGGCGATGATCTTCAGCCGCGCCCCGGCCCCGGACACGACGCTCACGGACGATTTTGGAACGCCCAGGGCCTTGGCCAGCAAGGCGATCAGGGCGGCGTTGGCCGCGCCCTCCACCGGCGGAGCGGCGACCCGAACCTTCAGATAGGGCCGCCCGTCGCCGTCCGTCGCCCAACCGTCGATGGCCTCGCGCCCGCCGCGCGGGGTGAGGCGCACGGCCAGGCGCGCGGCCTCGGCCATCGGATCAGTAATAGCCGCCGGACAGGCCCAGCAGGGTGCGTTGCAGGGCCGGCAGCAGGATGCTCTGCACGCCGGTGATGATCAGCAGCACGACGATGGGGCTGATGTCGACGCCGCCCAGCGGCGGGATGATCCGGCGGAACGGTCGCAGCACCGGATCGGTCACCCGGTCCAGGAACGTGCTGATCTGGTAGACCGCCCGATTGCGCAGATTGATGATGTCGAACGCCACCAGCCAGCTCAGCACGGCCGAGATGATGATCGCCCACCACAGCAGGCTCAGCAGCCCGCCTAGGATGAAGAAGACGAAGTTGATGATGGCGGCCATGAGCTTCCTGTCCGATTGTCCCGCTTCTTGCCGCGCCTTGTCGCCCCTGGCAAGCCAAGGCCGCCAGATCGGCCAACCGGGCGCTTGACGCGGTCGCCGCCCCAAAGTATCTCCGCGCTTCCTTGGGGCCGTAGCTCAGATGGTAGAGCGCCTCGTTCGCAATGAGGAGGTCAGGGGTTCGATTCCCCTCGGCTCCACCAAGGACCTCCAAAAACAAGCGCTTGGCTTCGGCGACCCTATCCGCGACAGCCGGAAGAAGCGCCGATAAGCGCTGGATAAGCGCCCGTCTCGCACTCCGCGAATGGTCGCCAGGCGGTCAGTCCACCGCGGTCAGCGACTGAACCTGGGCGCCCTGGCCCTCGAAGACCAGCGTTCTGGTCAGTCCGCCCCGGCGAATATTCACCTGGTTCACCTGGTCCGGATAGACATCGGCGAACATGCTGGCCTTGATGTCGATCTCGCCGAACACGTCAGGCGCGGGAATCTGGCCGGCATAGACCATGCGGACCTCGTCGGCGCCCAGGGTCATGTCCTTCAGGACAAGGGGCACGCCGGCGCCCTTCACCGCCACCGCGAACCGCGCGCCGATATAGGCCGTCAGCGCCTTGACCGCGTCCGGATCGTCCAGACTGGTCTGGGCGTCGGGCGCGATCTCGGCCAGGGCCGGCTCGGTGTCGTGGGTCTGGAACCGGTGGCTGACGGTGACGGCGCCGGTGCGGGCGTCGAGCTCGACGACGCTCAAGGCGCTGTGGCCCCGGTGCGCGGCCGCCGGAACCGGCGAGAGCAGAGCTCCCGCCGTCAGGGCGAAAACGACCGCGCGCCGGGACGGATCGGTCACTTGTCGTCCTTCTTGTCGTCGCCGTCCTTCTTGGGCGGATTGGGCAGGGTCGTGAGACCGCCCGGCTCGATCTTCAGATCGGCGTCCTTCATCCGGTTGGAGCCTTCCGGCGGCTTGCTGATCTTCAGCGTCGTGGGCGTGATCGCGCCCGCATAGACATTGTTGCCGCGATCGGCGTCGGCGGTCTCCCACATCGGGTCCAGCTCCGCGCCCTTGACCTGCTTGGGCGAGACATACTGCCAGGTCACGGTCTTGGGGTTCTTGCGCCAGATCTCGGCCGGGATGCGGATCGTCTCGGTCGTGCCGTCGGTGTAGTCCAGCTTCAAGATCACCGGCATCACCAGGCCACCGATATTGCTGAAGGTGAAGCGGTAGAAGTTGTCTTTCACCGCCTGGGCTTCGGCGTCTTCCGGTTCCAGATCGTCGCGCGCCGACTTGGCCTTCTTGCGAGCGCTGTCGGTGACCAGGAATTCGTCGGTCTGCGTATAGAAGTCGCGGGTCTTGGGATCGCGCTCGACCACCGTCTGGCCCTTGTTGCGGCTGACGGTCAGGGAGGCGGGCTCCTTCTCGCGCTCGGTCCGGCGGGTGGCGGATTCCAGCTCCGGATCGCCGCTGTCGAGACGGCCCTGGGTCACCTTGTCCAAGGCGATGTCGACGTGGTCGGTCGAGTAGAACCAGCCGCGCCAGAACCAGTCCAGATCGACGCCCGACGACTCTTCCATGGTGCGGAAGAAGTCGTACGGCGTGGGGTGCTTGAAGCGCCAGCGGTTGGAATATTCCTTGAACGCGCGGTCGAACAGCTCGCGGCCCATCACGGTCTCGCGCAGGATCACCAGGGCGGTGGCGGGCTTGCCGTAGCCGTTGGCGCCGAACTGCAGCACCGAGTCCGACTGGGTCATCAGCGGCACCTGGTCCTGGCTGACCATGTACTCGACGATGTCCTTGGGCTCGCCGCGGCGCGAGGGGAACTTGGCGTCCCACTGCTTCTCGGCCTGGAATTGGAGGAAGGTGTTGATGCCCTCGTCCATCCAGGTCCACTGGCGCTCGTCGGAATTGACGATCATCGGGAAGTAGTTGTGGCCGACCTCGTGGATGACCACGCCGATCAGGCCGTTCTTGGCGCGGTCGGTATAGGTCAGGGCGCCGGTCTTCTTGTCCTTCACCGGACGGCCGCCGTTGAAGGCGACCATCGGATATTCCATGCCGCCCTGCGGGCCGTTGATCGACTGGGCGACGGGGTAGGGATAGGCGAAGGTGAAGTCCGAATAGACCTTCAGGGTGTGGGCGATGGATTTGGTCGAATAGGCGTCCCACAGCGGCCGGGCTTCCTTGGGGAAGAACGACATGGCCATGACCAGCGGATATTCGGCCTTCGGATCGGCCTGCTTCACGCCCTGGGCGTCCCAGATGAACTTGCGCGACGAGGCCCAGCCGAAGTCGCGGACGTTCTTGGCCTTGAACACCCAGGTCTTTTCGCCGCCGGCCTTGGTCTTCTCCGCCGCGGCGGCCTCTTCGGGCGTCACCACATAGACCGGCTCGCTGGCCGTGCGGGCCTTGGCCAGGCGCTCGCGCTGGGCGGCGCTCAGCACCGCGCCGGCGTTCTGCAGCTCGCCCGTCGCCGAGACCACGTGGTCGGACGGCACGGTGAGGGCGACGTTGTAGTCGCCGAACTCCAGGGTGAATTCGCCGCTGCTGAGGAAGGCCTTGTTGTGCCAGCCCTCGTAGTCGGAATAGACGGCCAGACGCGGGAACCACTGCGAGATCTCGAAGATGCAGTTGCCGTCCTCGTCCTTGGCGGTGAAGCACTCGTAGCCGCTGCGGCCGCCGATGATCTTGGTCTCGATGATCGGGAACGACCATTCGATGCTGATCCTGGCCTCGCCGCCGTTGGCGCGCACGGCCTGGGGCAGGTCGACCCGCAGCAGGCTGTCGACCACGGTGAACTTCAGCGGACGGCCCTGGGCGTCCTTCACCGACTTGATCGTGAAGCCGCCTTCCCACTCCTGGTAGCGCTTGGCGCGCCGCACCTGGCCCAGGCTGATGCCGTCGCCCGACACCGTCTCGGTCATGTGGCTGATCGAGTCGCGCTTGAAGTCGTTCTGGTCGAGCAGCAGCCACAGATAGGGCAGGTCGTCGGGCGAGTTGTTGCGATAGTTGATCGTGCCCTTGCCGACGATCTGGCGGCCCGGCTCGTCCAGCCGCGCGGAGATGTCGTAGTCGACCTTCTGCTGCCAGTAGCGATAGCCCGGCGCGCCCGAGGCGTTGCGATAGTCGGTGGGGGTGGGCCAGTCCTCGCCTTCCAGCTGGCGGAACTTGTCCTCGAACGCGCCCTTGGTCTGGCGGATGGCGTCGGCGTGCGCGCCAGTCGCGCCCAGGGCAGCGGCGATCGCGCCGACCACGGCGTAACGAAGTGAATTCTTAAGCAAGGCAGCCCCCGATTTACTCGGGCGGGACATTATCGAAACTGTCGCGATTGGCGAGAGCGTCAAAAATTTTTACCCGACTTCCGGCCTTTCGCTCACAAATCGAGCTTCACGCCCACGCGAAAGGCGCGCGGTTCGACCGGGTGGAAGTGGAGGTCCTCCACGCCGCCGGCCGCCTCGCCCGGCAGGCGCGAGGCGTAGAAATAGGCGATGTCGTCACGCTTGGAGCCGGTCAGGTTCAGGCCTTCGACCATCAGGCTGAAGCGGTCGAACTTCTGAACGAACAGGCCGTTGACCAGGACGGTCGGGCGCGAACGGACGCTGTTGTCCTCCACCAGGGCCGCCGATCCCAGCCGACGATAGGTCAGGGAGAGGGTCGAGGCCCGGCCCAGCGACCAGGTGGCGCCGGCGCTCAGCACCGTCCCGACGGCGTTGGGAATGCGGTCGCCATCGGGCGGATCGCCGGCGAACCGCGCCCTGGTGGCGGCGTAGGAGGCCGTCAGGTTCAGCCGCGCGGTGGGCCGCCAGTCGGCCAGGGCCTCGAACCCCAGCCGGCGGGTGGCGCCGCTGGCCTCGGTGAAGCCGGCGTCGCCGACATAGACCAGTTCGGAATCGACCTTCAGCGCCCAGACGGCGGCCGTCAGGGTCAGGCCGTCGGCCCGCCAGCGCGAACCCAATTCGCCGCCGGTCGCGGCCGACAGCAGCGGCGCGCGATCGGCCGGCTGGCCGCTGACCGGATCGACGGCGATCACCGCACCCCGCGCGTCGTTGGAATGGAACCCGCGTCCGGCGTCGGCATAGAGCTCGAACCGCCGCGACACCCGCCAGGCCAGGGCCAGCTTGGGGCTGACCAGGGCGTCGGACACCCGGCCCGAATTGCGCGGATCGCCGGCCTTGACGTCCGCGACCATCAGGTCGGCGCGCAGGCCCAGGGTCGTATCGACCGGGCCCAGGCGACGCGAGGCCTCGCCCCAGCCGGCCAGCGACCACTGGGTCAGGGCGTCCTGGCGCACCGTCTGGCGTCGGACCCGGGCCGTGGTGCGGTAGAGGCCGACGGTCCCGATGTCGTCCACCCGCGCCGAACCACCCGTTCTCAAGGTCCAGCCACCGGGCTGGGCGCTCCAACGCTTGGTGATCGAGCCGCCATAGATCCAGCGGTCGTCGGCCTGCTCGAACTGGTCGCCATTGACCGGGTCATCGAGGAAATAGGTGAAGTTCGACCACAGGTTCAGCTTGTAGCGCTGGACATAGACGACGCTGTCCAGGCCCCGCAGCAGGTCGCGGCGGCGGGCCGAAAGCATGTAGCGCGCGGTCTTGCCGCCGTCGGTGGCGTCCACCGCGTCGAGGCGGCCCAGGGTTCCGTCCTCCACCGCCCGCAGCGGAATCTGGTCCGTGGCGTTCCAGCGCGCGTCATAGGCCAGGGCCGTGACCGACCAGCCGCCCACCACGGCGCGGCCCAGCAGGTTGACCTTGCGCAGGTCTTCCGGCGTCGCCCACGGGCCTTGCGAGGTGCTCACGTCGGCGGCGACGATGGCCTTGTCGGTCAGTTCCTTGGCGCCGAGCAGGCGATAGGCCTGGTTCTGGCCGATCCAGGCCTGCAAGCCGTCGCCGTGCAGGTGGTCGGCGGTCTCGAACGCCACCGCCCCGGCCGTGGCGAAGTCGCCGTTCTGGGCCGAGTAAGGCCCCTTGCGAAACGCGATGTCGTGGACGAATTCCGGCGTCAGCAGGTTCAGGTCCAGATAGCCCTGGCCATGGCCGTGCGAGGGCAGGTTCAGCGGCGCCCCGTCCAGCGAGGCGGCCAGGTCCGTGCCGTGGTCCAGGTTGAAGCCGCGCAGGAAATACTGGTTGGCCTTGCCGGCTCCGGAGTGCTGGGTGGCGGCCAGGCCGGGCACCACTTCCAGCAGCTCGCCGGGGCGCAGCAGCGGCCGTACGGCGAAGTCGCTATAGGCCACGCGGCCCTCGCTGGCCGACATCGCCTGGCCCAGGTCGTCGGCGCGCCGCCCCCAGACCGAAACGGCCTCGACCTCCTGGGCGCGCGCCGTCCCGGCCAGGGCCAGAAGGACGACCGCCCACGGCGCGACGGCGCCCCATCCAGAGTTAGATCCCATCGACGCGGCGGTCCCCCGACTTGGCTCAAGCTTCCTACTAGAAACTGACGAATCCGCACAACGTGGGATTGGGGCCTCCGATTGCAGCGCCCCTAGCGCCGGCGGCTCGAAGCGCCGTCGCCGGCGCGCGTGACGCGTCGCGAAATCGCGCCTGTGTGAAACCCATCGGGGGTCGTCTTCTGTTGTAGACGCGAGGGGCGCGCTCCTTTAGCCGCTAGCCTGCAACCGACGATGGAGGACGACGCGATGCTGAAGGACACCCAGAGGGCGCGGCCGACCATCACCGCCGATGGCGACATGATCCGCGAGAACGTGATCGACGGCCTGCGTTTCAAGGAAGTGCGCAACGTGGTGGCTCGCAACGGCGTGGTCACCGAGCTGTGGCGGCCCGAATGGTGGGGCGAGGACACCCGGCCCAAGCACGTGGTCTACGCCACCCTGGCGGCCTTCTCCGAGACCAACTGGCATTGCCACGGCCGGCAGAACGACCTGCTGTTCGTGGTGCGCGGCCTGATCAAGCTGGCCTTCTACGACGGCCGCGAGGACTCGCCCACCTACAAGACCCTGAACGTCATCCCGTTCAGCGCCGCCCGCCCCACCCTGATCCATGTGCCCTGCGGCATCTGGCACGCCCTGAAGAACCTGGACGGGTCGGAGTCGGCCTACGTGACCATGAACGACGCCCCGTTCAACTACGACGAGCCGGACGACTACAAGCGCCCGCCGGGCGACACGGCCCTGCCCCGTCCTTTCTGAATCACGCCCCTTCTGAGTCGAACATCCTTCCAGTGCCCTATCCTTTCGTCCTGACCGCCATCACCCGCGACCCGGCCCTGGCGGCGCTTTGCGACGCGGCCGGCGTCGACCGCATCGGCGTGGACATCGAGCGCCTGGGCAAGACCGACCGCCAGGGCCACGTGCCCAACGCCCGAATCTCCGACCACGAGCTCACGCACCTGCGCGACCTGGGCCGTGTCGTGCGCAACGCCGTCCTGTTCGCCCGCCTCAACCCGCTGCACGACGGCAGCGGGGACGAGATCGACCAGGCCCTGGACGCCGGGGCCAGGGCGCTGATGCTGCCCTTCTTCCACACGGCGGGCGAGGTCGAGCGGTTCGTGCGGCTTGTCGACGGCCGGGCCGAGGTGAGCCTGCTGCTGGAAACCATCGCCGCCGTCGTGCGCTTGCACGAGGTCCTGGCCGTGGACGGCGTCGGCGAGATCATCATCGGCATGAACGACATGAGCCTGTCCTGCGGCCTGCCGGACCTGCTGGAGCTGCACGGCTCCGACCTCCTGGACCACATCGCCGGCCAGATCCGGGCCAAGGGCGTGCCGTTCGGCTTCGGGGGCCTGGGCCGGGCCGGCGACGAGGACCTGCCCCTGCCGTCCGACATGGTGATCGCCCTGCACCCGCGCCTGGGCTCGACCCGGGCCTGGCTGTCGCGCTCGTTCTTCGGCGCCGATCCCACGGTCGGCGACATCGCCGCTGAGGTGACCGCCCTGCGGGAACGTCTGAGCTATTGGGCCGACCGCTCGCCCCAGGATCGCCTGGAGCAGCGCGACGCCCTGCGCCGACGTCTGACCGCCCTGCGAGGAACCGCATGAACGGCCCCGCCTACATCACCTATTTCGACCAGCGCTACCTGGCCCGGGCCCTGGTGATGCTGCGCTCGCTGCGGCGGGCCGACCCGCTGTCGATGATCTTTCCGCTGTGCCTGGACCGCCTGACCTACGAGACGGTGGCGGGCCTGCGCGACCCCAATATCGTGCCGATCGCCCACGAGGAGGTCCTGGCCTTCGAGCCCCGCCTGAACGAGCGCGCCGACCGCCCGCGCGGGGCCTTCTACGCCACCCACAAGCCCGTGCTGCCGCGCTACGTCATGGCCCGCTGGCCGGAAGTGACGCGGGTGACCCACGTGGACGCCGACACCCACTTCCACAGCTCGCCCGCCCCGATCTTCGCCGAGGCGCCGCAGGCCTCGATCCTGGTCTCGCCGCACCGCTATCCGGAGGGCCGCGACTGGTCGGCCTATTACGGGCGGTTCAACGCCGGCCTGATCTCGTGGCGCAACGACGACACGGCCAAGGCGTGCCTGGCCGAATATCTGGAGCAGTGCCTGGACCGGGTCGAGCCGAACGAGCAGGACGGCCACTTCATGAACCAGGGCTACCTGACGGCCTGGCCGCAGACCTATCCCGACGTCCACGTCATCCAGCATCCGGGGGCCAATCTCGGCCCCTGGAACGTGCTGAACCACACCCTGCGCAACCGGCGGATCGACGGCCGAGACGTGGTCAGCGTCGACGGCCAGCCGCTGATCTTCTTCCACTTCAGCCGGATGTTCCGCGATCCCGACGGCTTTTGGCGCACCGACTTCCTGGAGTTCGGCGAGGCCAACCTGGCCGTCGCGCTGCTGAAGATCTACCAGCCCTATTTCCGCGAGGTCGACGACCAGATGGCGCAGCTGGCGCGGATCGGCATGGCGCCCCTGCAGGTCGAGCGGCCCGACAATCTGGACGACTGCTTCTATCTGACCTGACCGGCGGCTGGACAAGCCCCGCGCGGCGCCGGACGTTCGCCCCCTGGGAACGGAGGGCGGCGTCTTGCGCAACGGAAAACGACGGGTGTGGGCGACGGCCCTCGGAGCGCTTTGCCTGTCAGCGTCGGGCGCCCAGGCCCTGGCCGCCGCGCCGGCCGGCGACCTGGCCCGCCAGAAGGCGACGGCCGCGCGGGTCCAGATCGTCCGCGACGACTGGGGCATCGCCCACGTCCACGGCAAGAGCGACGCCGACGCGGTGTTCGGCATGATCTACGCCCAGGCCGAGGACGACTTCCCGCGCATCGAGGCCAACTACCTGACCAATCTGGGCCGCACCGCCGAGGCCGAGGGCGAGAAGGCGATCTGGCAAGACCTGCGAATGCGGCTGTTCGTCGATCCCGCCGACCTCCAGGCCCGCTACGCCAAGAGCCCCGCCTGGCTGAAGGCCCTGATGACCGCCTGGGCCGACGGGCTGAACTACTATCTGGCCACCCATCCGCAGGTGAAGCCCAGGGTGCTGACCCGCTTCGAGCCGTGGATGGCGCTTTCCTTCACCGAGGGCAGCATCGGCGGCGATGTCGAGCGGATCTCGCTGGGCGAGCTGGAGGCCTTCTACGGCAAGCCGCAATTGCAGGCCTCGGCCGAGGTCAAGGCGCGGGAGTTCGCGGAGGCCATCGCGTTCCGTGAACCGACCGGCTCGAACGGCTTCGCCATCGCTCCATCCAACACCAAGGACGGCCACGCCCTGCTGTTGATCAACCCGCACACCTCGTTCTTCTTCCGGTCCGAGCAGCAGGTGACCAGCGACGCGGGACTGAACGCCTACGGCGCGGCGACCTGGGGGCAGTTCTTCATCTACCAGGGCTTCAACGCCCATGCCGGCTGGATGCACACCTCCAGCACGGTCGACGTGGTCGACGAGTTCGCCGAGACGGTGTCGCGCAAGGACGGCGCGCTTTTCTACAAGTACGGCGCCGACATCAAGCCGGTGGAAACCAAGACCGTCGAGATCGCCTATCGCCGGCCCGATGGAACGCTGGGGACGCGGACCTTCACGACCTACCGCACCCACCACGGCCCGATCGTGCGGGCGGCGGACGGCAAGTGGGTGGCCTTCGCCATGATGTACAAGCCGGTGGAGGCGCTGGAGCAGTCGTTCCTGCGCACCAAGGCGACCGACTATGCCGGCTTCCTGAAGGTCGCCGAGCTGAAGGCCAATTCGTCGAACAACACCCTGTTCGCCGACGACAAGGGCGAGGTGGCCTATCTGCATCCGCAGTTCATCCCGAAGCGCGACGACCGCTTCGACTACACCAGGCCGGTCGACGGGTCGGACCCGGCCACCGACTGGAAGGGCCTGCACGCCCTCTCCGAAGCGCCGCACCTGAAGAACCCGCCTAACGGCTGGCTGATGAACACCAACAACTGGCCCTATTCGGCGGCCGGTCCCTACAGCCCTAAGCCGGCCGACTATCCGCGCTACATGGACAGCGTCGGCGAGACGCCGCGCGGGGTCCACGCCACCCGGGTGCTGTCGGCCCGCAAGGACTTCACCCTGCCCACCCTGATCGCGGCGGCGTACGATCCGTACCTGACCGCCTTCGCCGACCTGATCCCGACCCTGTCGAAAGCCTATGACGAGACGCCCGACGGCGATCCGCTCAAGGCGCGTCTGGGCGCCCAGGTCGCGGCGCTGAAGGCCTGGGACCTGACGTGGTCGGAGGGCTCGACGGAGACCTCGCTGGCGGTGTTCTGGGGCGAGGCCCTGTGGGCCAAGTCCGCCGCCGAGGCCAAGAAGGCGGGCGTGTCGGTCTACACGTACATGGCCGAGCGCACGACCCCGACCCAGAAGCTGGCGGCCCTGGCCGAGGCCTCCGACCGCCTGGCGGCCGACTTCGGCGACTGGCGGACGCCCTGGGGCCAGATCAACCGCTTCCAGCGCAACGACGGGGCCATCGTCCAGACCTTCGACGACGCCAAGCCCTCGATCCCCGTGCCCTTCGCCTCGGGCCAGTGGGGCTCGCTGGCCTCGTTCGGGGCCAAGCGCTATCCGGGCACGAAGCGGTACTACGGGACCAGCGGCAACAGCTTCGTGGCCGTGGTCGAGTTCGGCCCGCGCGTGAAGGCGATGGCGGTCTCGGCGGGTGGCGAGAGCGGCGATCCGGCGTCGAAGCACTTCGCCGACCAGGCCGAGCGCTACGCCAAGGGCGACCTGCGGCCGGTGTACTTCTATCCGGACGAGCTGAAGGGTCACGTGGAGCGGACCTACCGGCCGGGCCTCCCTCTCCCATAGGGAGAGGGTTGGGGTGAGGGGTTACGGTGTCCGACGGAGGGCCGGCACGCCGTCAAGCCTCGTAACCCCTCACCCTCCCGTCGCTTCGCGACGGGTCCCTCCCTCTCCCTCTGGGAGAGGGCGCACAACAAAAAAGCCCCGCCGTCGCCGGCGGGGCTCTTCGTTTCGTCGGGCCGTGAACGCTTAAGCGTCGCGGCGGTCGCGCTTGGCCAGGACGCGCAGGCGCAGGGCGTTGAGCTTGATGAAGCCGCCGGCGTCGCGGTGATCGTAGGCCACCTTGCCCTCCTCGAAGGTGACCAGGTCCTGGTCGTACAGCGAGTACGGGCTGGTGCGGCCGATGACGGTGACGTTGCCCTTGTAGAGCTTCACGCGCACCTGGCCGGAAACCTTCTGCTGGCTGTAGTCGATGGCCGCCTGCAGCATCTCGCGCTCCGGCGTGAACCAGAATCCGTTGTAGACCAGCTCGGCGTACTTCGGCATCAGCTCGTCCTTCAGGTGCATCGCGCCCCGATCCAGGGTGATGGACTCGATGCCGCGGTGGGCGGCCAGGAGGATCGTGCCGCCCGGGGTCTCGTAGACGCCGCGCGACTTCATGCCCACGAAGCGGTTCTCGACCAGGTCCAGGCGCCCGACGCCGTTGTCGCGACCCAGTTCGTTCAGCTTGGTCAGCAGGGCGGCGGGCGACAGCGCAACGCCGTCGATGCCGACGGGGTCGCCCTTCTCGAAGTCGATGGTGATGATCGTCGGTTTGTCGGGCGCATCCTCCGGCGCGATCGTGCGCATGTGGACGAACTCGGGGGCCTCGACCGCCGGATCCTCCAGGACCTTACCTTCCGACGAGCTGTGCAGCAGGTTGGCGTCGACGCTGAACGGGGCTTCGCCGCGCTTGTCCTTGGCGATCTGGATCTGGTGCTTCTCGGCGAAGTCCAGCAGGGCCTCGCGGGACTTGAAGTCCCACTCGCGCCACGGGGCGATCACGTGGATGTCGGGCTCGAGGCCGTAATAGCCGAGCTCGAAGCGGACCTGGTCGTTGCCCTTGCCGGTCGCGCCGTGGCTGACGGCGTCGGCGCCCATCTTGCGGGCGATCTCGATCTGCTTCTTGGCGATCAGCGGACGGGCGATCGAGGTGCCCAGCAGGTACTGGCCCTCGTAGACCGTGTTGGCGCGGAACATCGGGAACACGAAGTCGCGGACGAACTCCTCGCGCACGTCCTCGATGAAGATGTTCTCGGGTTTCACGCCGGCCGCCAGGGCCTTGGCGCGGGCCGGCTCGATCTCTTCGCCCTGGCCCAGGTCGGCGGTGAAGGTGATGACCTCCGCGCCGTATTCGGTCTGCAGCCACTTGAGGATGATCGAGGTGTCGAGACCGCCCGAATAGGCGAGCACGACCTTCTTCACGGGCTTGGCGGCCATGAGCGGGGTCCTTCCGAGAAACACAAAGTCGCGGGTGTCCTCCGTCGGAGAAACACCGGGTCGCGCGGCGTTTAGCGCGGTTTTGCGACCATTGAAACGCTAGTGAGCGCTAAAGCTTGATCTGGCCTTCCTCGGCCAGCTGGTTCAGGGCGCGGCGCACCTGGGTCAGGTGCACGACGGCGAAGATCGCCGCCAGGATCGCCCGCACGCACAGCAGGATCACCGCCCACTCGGTCTCCTGCGGCCGACGGCTCTCGACCAGCAGCCACAGGCTCAGCAGGAAGGCGAAGGTGGGAACCGAGGCCAGGGCCACCGCGCGCGGCGCCCGCCACAGGGTCTTGCCCGACGGCGCCCATACCATCGGCACCAGCACGTCCCGCACCTTGCCCCAGGCCATGCGCGAGGCGCCGGCCATGATCGACAGGGCCAGCAGCCAGAGGACGTCGCCGATGACGCCGAGGACGTTCATCTAGACGGTCACCTGGGCGCCCAGCTCGACCACGCGGCCGGGCGGGATCTTGAAGAAGTCGGTGGGGTTTGTGGCGTTCTTCATCAGGAAGATGAAGATCCGGTCCTGCCACAGCGGCATGCCGCTGTTGGCCGACGGCACGATCGAGCGGCGCCCCAGGAAGAAGCTGGTGGCCATGATGTCGAACTTCACCCCCTGCTGCTTGCGCAGTATGGCCAGGGCCTTGGGCACGTTCGGGCTTTCCATGAAGCCGTAGAAGATCTCGACCTTCTTGAAGTCGGCGTTGATCGGCGTGGCGCGGACCCGGTCCTCGTCGGCGACGCGCGGCGTTTCGGCGGTGCGGACGGTCAGCACCACGTTGCGCTCGTGCAGCACCTTGTTGTGCTTGAGGTTGTGCATCAGGGCGACCGGGGTCATGTCCGGGTCTGAGGTCAGGAAGATCGCCGTGCCGGGGGCGCGGTGGGGGGCGCGGGCCCGCAGGATCTCCATCAGGTCGACCAGGGGCACCGAGTCGCGACGGGTCTTGTCGGTCAGGATCTGGGCGCCGCGCGTCCAGGTCCACATGATCAGCACCAGCACCGCGCCGAACACCAGCGGCAGCCAGGCGCCGTCCGGGATCTTCAGGGCGTTGGAGGCGATGAACACCAGGTCGATCATGGCCAGGGGCACCAGCAGGGCGGCGGTCTGCCAGAGGCTCCACTTCCACACCAGGCGCAGCACCACATAGGCCAGCAGGGTGTCGACGAACATCGCCCCGGTCACGGCGATGCCGTAGGCCGAAGCCAGCTTGTGCGAGCTCTGGAACATGACCAGCAGCACCAAGACGCCGATCAGCAGGAAGGTGTTGACCGCCGGGACGTAGATCTGGCCGGCCTGGGTCTCGGACGTGCGCTTGATGTCCAGGCGCGGCAGCAGGCCCAGTTGCACCGCCTGCTGGGTCATGGAGAAGGCGCCGGTGATCACCGCCTGGCTGGCGATGACCGTGGCGGCCGTGGCCATCAGCAGCACGGGCCAGTAGGCGAAGGTCGGGACCATGTCCCAGAACGGATTGTGCCGCGAAGCCGGGTGGTCCAGCACCATCGAGCCCTGGCCCAGATAGTTCAGGGCCAGGCAGGGGAAGGCCAGGTAGAGCCAAGCCGCCTGGATGGGCTTCTTCCCGAAGTGGCCCATGTCGGCGTAGAGCGCCTCGGCGCCGGTCACCGCCAGGAAGACGCTGCCCAGGATCACGAAGCCCAGGAAGCCGTTCTCCAACAGGAAGCGCACGCCGTACCAGGGATTGACGGCGCGGAAGATCGACAGGTCGTCGACCAGGTGGAACAGGCCCAGCGCGCCCAGGATCAGGAACCAGGCGGCCATGACCGGCCCGAACAGCGAGGCCATGCGGTGGGTGCCCTTGGCCTGGACCAGGAACAGGGCCACCAGGATGCCGGCCGAGATCGGCAGGATGTAGGGCGTCAGGGCGTGGCCGACATGCGGCGCGTCCTTCATGCCCTCGACCGCCGAAAGCACCGATATCGCCGGAGTGATGATGCCGTCGCCGTAGAACAGGGCCGCGCCGATCACGCCCAGGAAGAACACGGCCATCGAGCGCTTGCCCGCCGCCTTGCCCAGGGCCTTCTGCGCCAGGGCCATCAGGGCCAGGGTGCCGCCCTCGCCCTTGTTGTCGGCCCGCATGAAGAAGATGACGTACTTGATCGTCACGAACAGGGTCAGGGTCCACAGGACCAGCGACACCACGCCCAGGACCGCGTGCTCGGTGGCCGTGGTGCTGCGCGAATGGGCCAGGGCCTCGCGCATGGCGTAGAGCGGGCTGGTGCCGATATCGCCGAACACGACGCCCACGGCGCCGAGGGCGAGCGCCAGGAAACCGTGACCCTTCAGATCATGGCCGGCTTGCGGAGGGACGTCACAGGGAGCGGTGTTGGGGGCGGCGCTTTGGGAAGCGGGCGCGCCAGAGGCTTCGGAAGCCATTCAATCCCTCCGGGGTCGCCCTCGCAAAACGCGGTGCGGAGCCCCATATCGATCAAGCGGGGCGCGATACACCCAATCCTCGTCCGGTTCAATCGCGACCTGAACCGGTATAACGACGATACTTTTCGCCCGCGGCGGTTTTTCGCCGCGCCACTTTTCGATTGAACGCGCGAGCTACGCCCTTAGGGTCTTGCCACAGAAAAATGTCCGACAGTCAGAAATTCCCCGTCGCGGCCCACGCCCTGGCCTATCTGGCGCACAAGGACGCCTTTTCGGCGGACCGCGCCGTGGCCAGCGCCGAGCTCGCCGCCTCTGTCCCGACCAATCCGGTCGTGGTGCGGCGCGTGACCGCCATGCTGGGCAAGGCCGGGCTGATCGGCGCGCGCGCCGGGGCCAACGGCGGCGCCTGGCTGCTGAAGGCGCCCGAGGCCATTACCCTCGACGTCGTGCTGCGGGCCGTGAACGGCTGCGCCCACCTGGGCGTCGCGCCCAAGGGCGTGAAGGGCTGCCCGGTGGGCGAGAAAATCCCCGACGCCGTGCGTGGCGCGATGATCGCCGCCGACACCGCCGTGGCCGAACGGCTGTCCCAGATCACCGTGGCGGACCTGCTGAACGGCGCGTCTGTCGAGGCGGCGGCTTAGGAGCCTACTCCGCCGCCTGCGCCGCCAGCCGCTGCGAGCGCACGTCCAGCGCGGCCACCACCCAGATCAGGAACCCGCCCAGGGCCAGGGCCGCGCCGACATAGCCGGTCGAGGTCCAGCCCCAACCGGCGGCGATGGCCAGGCCGCCCAGCCACGGGCCCAGGGCGTTGGCGAAGTTGAAGGCCGAGTGGTTGAGAGCCGCCGCCAGGGTCTGGGCGTCGCCGGCCACGTCCATCAGCCGAGTCTGCAGCACCGCGCCCAGGCCGCCGCCGCAACCGATCAGGAAGACGACGGGCATCAGGGTCCACAGGCTGCCCGTGGCCGCCGGATAGAGGGCCAAGGCCGCCACGCTCCACAGCAGCACCCCGCCGATGGCCGGCATCTGGGCGCGGTCGGCGGCCCAGCCGCAGACCAGGGTGCCTGCCGTCATGCCCGCCCCGAACACCGCCAGCACCACCGGCAGGGCGGCCGAGGCGTGGGTCACCTCGCGCATGGTCGAGGCCAGATAGGTGTAGACGCAGAACATGCCGCCGAAGCCGATGGCCCCGATGCCCAGGGTCAGCCACACCCGGCCCTTGCCCAGGGCGCCCAGCTCGCGCAGCGGGCTGGCCCCGGCGTCGGCCGGCGCGCGAGGGGCGAAGAGGTAGACCGACGTCGCGGTCAGGGCGGCCAGCACGGCCACGATCACGAAGCCCCAGCGCCAGCCGATCCACTGGCCGACCAGATTGGCCATGGGCACCCCGACGATGGTGGCCACGGTCAGGCCGATCATCACCATGGCCACCGACTGGGCCCTTCGCTCCGGAGGCGCGACGCTGGCGGCGACCAGGGCCGCGACGCCGAAATAGGCGCCGTGCGGCAGGCCGCTGAAGAACCGGAAAGCCAGCATCCAGCCGAAGGTCGGCGCCATGGCGCTGAGCAGGTTGCCCACGGCGAACACCGCCATCAGGGCCACCAGGATGATCCGGCGCGGCAGGCGGGCGGCGGCCACGGCGATCACCGGCGCCCCCACCACCACGCCCAGGGCATAGGCGCTGATCGCGTGGCCGGCGGTGGGGGCGTCGACGCCCAGGCCGGCGGCGAAGTCGGGCAGCAGGCTCATCGAGGCGAACTCGGTGGTGCCGATCGCGAACCCGCCCAGGGCCAGGGCCGCCAGCACCAGGCCCGGCGCGTGGACCTTTTCCTGGACGACGTCGTCGGGAACGGGGGCCGTGGTCATGATCGCCGCCTTCTGGGTTTACGCACGCCGCAGGACGGACGCGGACACGCCTGCGCGGCGCGCCTTGGATTCATGCTGTTTGCTTGGTTCCTTGCCACATAAGGAATTGACAACGTTGTCACAAGGGGCATGCGAGCAACAGTCGCCACATTCCTCCGTTCGCCCAAGGACCGCTCCACCGCCGCTGAATCGGCTTGCAGAATAACTGCACCAACTTCTGTTGCGGATACCCCTGGAAAGTCGCCGAGCCGACCATACGTAATCGTCACGGTTTCAGTTTCGAAACCGACCAATGATTTTCAGGGCTCACGACAATGACCAAGGTCGCCATCGTTTATCACTCGGGCTACGGCCACACCGCCGTCCTGGCCGAAAAGGTCGCCGAAGGCGTCCGCGACGCCGGCCAGACCCCGATCCTGCTGCACATCGAAAACGCCGCCCAGGACTTCGCGCCGATCATCGACCAGATCAGCGGGGCCGACGCGGTCGTGTTCGGCGCGCCGACCTACATGGGCGACGTCTCGGGCGTGTTCAAAGTGTTCGCCGACGCCTCGTCCAGCGCCTTCTTCACCGGCGCCTGGAAGGACAAGCTGGCGGCGGGCTTCACCAACTCGCACAGCTTCTCGGGCGACAAGGCCCATGCCCTGGGCAGCCTCGCCATCCTGGCCGCCCAGCACGGCATGAACTGGATCAACCTGGGCCTGGCCCCGCCGAACGTGACCGCCGCCGAACGCGGCCCGGACACCATCAACCGGGTCGGCTCGTTCATCGGCCTGGCCGCCCAGTCCGACAACGCCTCGCCGGAGATCACCCCGCCGGCCGGCGACCGCGAGACCGCCCGCCTCCTGGGCGTGCGCGTGGCCGAAGCCGCCGTCCGCTGGACGCGCGGCGCCCAGCCGGCCCTCGAAGAAGCGGCCTAAACCGTCGCCGGGTCCTTCGCTGTCCCCCAGGGCGGAGGACCCGGCCCGCGGCGCTCCGGCGCCGCCCGAGGGGGCGCTTGAGCCCGAGCGCCCCCTCCCCTCTTTTCAGGGCTGAGCTGGACGCCCCCTCCGTCCGCTTCGCGGCCACCTCCCCCGTTCCACGGGGGAGGTGAGGTCGCCTCGGAGCCCTCCTCACCCGCGAAGCGGGGGAGGTGGCATGGCGCGGATACGCGACATGACGGAGGGGGCGTCCCGGCCCGCGCCTTGAACCAAATCACGGGCCGTGCTCGACTCCAGCGAAGTTTCGCTCTCTCGCTGGACCTCCGCATGGCCCGCCGTCTCGCCCTGATCACCGGCGCCTCCGCCGGCATCGGGGCCGCCTTCGCCCGCATCTACGCCAGCCACGGCTACGACGTGGCCCTGACCGCGCGGCGGCTGGACCGTCTGGAAAGCCTGGCCGCGGAGATCCGCCTGCGCTTCGGCGTCGAGGCCTATCCGATCGCCGCCGACCTGGCGCAGCCTGAAGCCGTGGACGCCGTGCTGGCGGCCGTCGAGGCCGAGGGCCGGGTGGTGGACGCCCTGGTCAACAACGCCGGCTACGGCCTGCCCGGCGCCTACGCCGCCACCCAGTGGACCGACCAGGCCGCCTTCCTGCAGGTGCTGCTGGTCTCGGTTTGCGGCCTGACCCACAAGGTGCTGCCGGGCATGGTCGAGCGTGGCTTCGGCCGCATCGTCAACGTCGCCTCCCTGGCGGGCCTGGCCCCCGGCGCGGCCGGCCACACCCTCTATGCGGCGACCAAGAGCTTCCTGGTGAAGTTCTCCCAGAGCCTGCACCTGGAGAACCAGGCCACCGGCGTCCACGTCTCGGCCCTGGCCCCCGGCTTCACCTATTCGGAGTTCCATGACGCCAACGGCACCCGCGCCCAGGTCAGCCAGTCGATCCCGTCCTGGCTATGGCTGGGCGCCGACGAGGTGGCGGCCGCCGGCTACGAGGCCGCCGAGGCCAACCGCGCCGTCTGCGTGCCCGGCTCGCCCAACAAGGCCATCGCGGTCTTCGCCAAGCTGATCCCCGACGACTGGGCGCTGGCCCTGATGGCCAGCCAGGGATCGCGGTTCAGGAAAATCTGACGCCTAGCGGTGATCCGCGTACGGCGCCTTGGCGTCCTGGCGGACCAGACCCTTGGTGGCGTCGCCCACCCCGATCAGCACGAACTGCACGGCCAGGGCGCAGAGGATCAGGCCCAGCACCCGCACCACGATGCTCATGCCGATGCGGCCCAGCACCTTGCTGATGATCGGCGAGGCCCAGAAGGTGGCGACCAGCACCACCGCCACCGCCGCGATCACCGCGCAGCCCACGGCCATGCCCGCCAGGCCGAAGCCCTTGGCCTCGCTGGCGTAGATGATCACCGTCGAGATCGCGCCCGGCCCGATCAGCAGCGGCATGGCGAACGGCACGATCAACCGCTCGAACCGCTGCTTGGCGTAAACCCGCGCCGACTGGCCCTCGATGCCCTCGGCCGCGTCGGCGAACATGGTGGTGAAGTCGTCGCGCACCATGTCCAGGCCCAGGATGAACAGGATGATGCCGCCGGCGATGCGGAAGGCCGGCATCGAGATGCCGAAGAACTCCAGCAGGCTGACGCCGGTGAAGAAGAAGAAGATCAGGAAGGCGGCCACGAACAGGCCGATATAGACCGCCACCATCCGCCGTCCGGCCGCAGCCGCGCCCAGGGTGGCGGCGGCGAACAGCGGCACGTTGCCGATCGGGTCGATCAGGGCGAACAGGGCGACGAAGAAGTTGACGGCGAGCTCGGCCTGGCTCATTCGGGGGACTTAGCCTTCAATTCGCGCGGAGACGCACCCTTCTTAGGGTGATGCGGTCGCACGCGCCACACCCGGAGCTTCGCCATGAACGCCGATCCGCGCCTGATCCTGCCGCTCGACCTGCCCAGCACCGCCGAAGCCCGCCAGATGGTCGAGACCCTGGGCGACGCGGTGTCGTTCTACAAGATCGGCCTGGAGCTGCTGGCCACCGACGGCATGGCCCTGGCGCGCGAACTGAAGGGCGAGGGCAAGCAGATTTTCCTCGATTGGAAGCTGCACGACATCGGCGCCACCGTGGAGCGCTCGGCCCGGGTGCTGGCGGGCGCCGGCTGCGACCTGCTGACCGTCCACGCCGAGCCGCAGGTGATGCAGGCCGCCGTGAAGGCCAAGGCCGGCTCGGACCTGAAGATCCTGGCCGTCACCGTTCTGACCAGCTTGACCGACGCCGACCTGATCGAGATGGGCTACGCCTTCTCGGCCCGCGATCTCGTCGCCCGCCGCATCCGCCAGGCGGTGGAGTGCGGAGTCGACGGCATCGTCTCCTCGCCGCAGGAAGCCGCCCTGGCCCGCGAGATCGCCGGTCCGGACTTCCTGGTGGTGACGCCGGGCGTGCGCCCCTTCTGGGCCGCCAAGAACGACCAGGCCCGCGCCGCCACCCCCGCCGACGCCCTGAAGGCCGGCGCCAGCCACCTGGTCTGCGGCCGCCCGATCACGGCGGCCAACGATCCGCGCGAAGCAGCGCTCAAGGTGGCGGCGGAGATGGCGGGGGTTTAGGTCAAAATCCCTCTCCCCTTGCGGGAGAGGGTGGCCTCCGAAGGAGGTCGGGTGAGGGGTCGCACGGGCCTTTCCGATAGGCCTATCAACCCCTCATCCGTCGGCTGCGCCGACACCTTCTCCCGCAAGGGGAGAAGGAAGACGATCAGAAATCCACCGCCAGGCCCTTGCGCTCCCAGTCGCCGAATCGGGTCGGTTCGGGGCCTTCGCGGCCGCCTTCTTCGGTGGGCAGGGCGGCGGCCTGTTCGGCGGCATGACGCGCGGCGGCTTCTTCCAGGGCGCGGCGAGCGGCCGGGGTCAGGGGCTTGTCGGGGGCCGCGCCGGGCGGCAGGTCGGTCTCGGACATGGCCCTCACATAACAGTCTTCGCGCCAAAAAGCTTGCGCTCGACCGCGCCTTTGGGGCACGGCGAGGCGGTGACTCAGGAACTCAACGACGGCCTCCCGGCCCGGGAAGGCGCCCTGGCCCTCGTCGAAGCCGCGCTTTCGCGGCGCGGGGGCCTGGACGAAGCCGCCTCGGCCAACACCTTCCGCTTTCTCGAACCGAGGGAGCGCGCCTTCGCGCGCGCCCTGGCCATGGCCACCCTGCGCCATCTGGGCCCCATCGACCGGGCCCTGGCCGGCAAGCTGACCCGCGAGCCGCCGCCCCGGGTCCGGAACCTGCTGCGCCTGGGCGCCACCCAGGCCTTCTTCCTGGAGGTGCCGGCCTTCGCCGCCGTGGCCACCAGCGTCGAGCTGGCGGGGGCGCACAAGGCCAGCCGGCCGTTCAAGGGCCTGGTCAACGCGGTGCTGCGCGGCCTCCTGCGCGACGGCGCGCCCTCGGCCGAGCCCGAGGCCCTGGCCCCGCCGTGGCTCTACGCCCGCTGGGCCGGCGCCTGGGGCAAGGAGACGGCCGACGCCGTCGCCGCCCAGATCGCCTTCGAGCCCGCCACCGACCTCTCCTGCAAGCCCGACGCCGACGCGGCGGTGCTGGCCGAGGCCCTGGAAGCCGAGATCCTGGTCGGCGGCACCTTGCGCACCCAACGCCGGGGCGACGTCTCCACCTGGCCCGCCTTCGAGGACGGGACCTGGTGGGTGCAGGACGCCGCCGCCGCCATCCCCGCCCGCCTGCTGGACCTCAAGGCCGGCGAGACGGCTCTCGACCTCTGCGCCGCGCCCGGCGGCAAGACGATGCAGATGGTCTCGGCCGGCGCGGCCACCGTCGCCGTCGACCGCTCGGCCGCCCGCCTTCAACGCGTGACCGAGAACCTGGCGCGCCTGGGCCTTAGCGCCGAGGTGATCGCCGCCGACGCCGGCGCCTGGAACGACGCGCGGACCTTCGACGCGGTGCTGCTGGACGCCCCCTGCTCGGCCACCGGCACCTTCCGCCGCCATCCCGACGTGCTGTGGGCCGCCCGCCCCGGCGACGTGGCCAGCCTCGCCGCCGTCCAGAGCCGGCTGCTGGACAGCGCCGCCGACCGCCTCAAGTCCGGCGGCCGCCTGGTCTATTGCGTCTGCTCTCTGGAGCCCGAAGAGGGCGAGGCCCAGGTCGAGGCCTTCCTGGCCCGCCGCCCGGACATCCGCCTGGACGCCATCGCCCCGGAGGAGGGCGGCGCCCCCGCCGCCAGCCTGACGCCGCGCGGGACCCTGCGCCTGCTGCCCCACCACCGCGCGGGCGGCCAGGACGGCTTCTTCGCCGCGCGCTTCATCAAGGCCTGACGGCGAACAACTCGACCGATGAGGTGTTTTAGTCAGGAAGCCGACCGTCACCGCCCGCGTTCGCTTGTGGCGCGAGCCTTTGACAGCTAAGCCAGGACACCATGACCGCGCCGCTGATCGCCCCCTCCATCCTCGCCTCCGACTTCGCCAAGCTGGGCGAAGAGGTCGCCGCCATCCAGGCGGCCGGCGCCGACTGGGTGCATGTGGACGTGATGGACGGCCATTTCGTGCCCAACATCACCCTGGGTCCCGACATCGTCAAAGCCATCCGGCCGCACGCCACGATCCCGTTCGACGTGCACCTGATGATCAGCCCGGCCGATCCGTACCTGGAAGCCTTCCGGGCGGCCGGGGCCGACCACATCACCATCCATCCGGAAGCCGGCCCGCACCTGCACCGCTCCTTGAAGCGCATCCGCGAACTGGGGGCCAAGGCGGGGGTGGTGTTCAACCCCTCCACCGGTCTCGACCACGTCGAGTGGATCCTCGAGGACGTCGACCTGCTGCTGGTCATGTCGGTGAACCCCGGCTTCGGCGGCCAGAGCTTCATTCCCGGCCAGCTGCGCAAGGTCGAGGCCCTGCGCAACATGGTCGACAAGGCCGGCCTCGACATCATCATCGAGGTCGACGGCGGGGTCACCCCGGTCACGGCCCCGCAGTGCGTGGCGGCGGGGGCCACGGCCCTGGTCGCCGGCTCGGCGGTGTTCAAGGGCGGGCCTTCCGCCTATGCCGACAACATCCGCGCCCTGAAGGGCGGCTGATCGATCGGCATGGACGGGGCTCCCGCGACAGCTTCCGCCCGTAAGTCCCCCGCCCTGGCCGGCGGCCCCAAGCCTATTGGCCGCAAGGCGCCCAAGGGGCTGTTCCTCAAGGCCCTGGGCGCGTCGATCAAGAGCAACCTCGAGCGCGAATGGTTCGGCTCGCCGCCGCATCGCGCCGCCATCAGCCGTCCGCGCCCGGTGGGTCTGGCCGTCCGTCCGCACGACCCCCGCCCCGTCGATCCCGAGCGCGGCCGCCAGCTGCTGGACGGGGTGCTGATCCTGGACGGCGGCGCCCTGCGGCTGGGCGAGACCGGCGATCCGTTCGACCAGCCCAGTCCCAGCCGGCAGTTCGCCACCGCCCTGCATAGCTTCGACTGGCTGCCGCACCTGCTGGCCGCCGGCCCCGGCTGGGCCCGCCTGGCCCTGCGCCTGCTGCAGGACTGGCGGCGGGTGTTCGGAACCTGGAACGCGTTTTCGTGGAGCGGCGAGCGTCTGGAGCGCCGCACCTTCCACCTGGCCTGCGCCGCCCGGGCCCTGTCGCCCGAGGCCTCCGACGCCGAAATCTCGGCCATGGCGCTCGACATCGCCCGGGGCGCCCGCCAGCTGCTCAAGGCCTCCGACGCGCCCGACCGCCGGCTGGAGCGCGCCGTGGTGGTGGCCCTCGCCGGCTGCGCCCTGACCGGCAAGGCCAGCGACCGCCTGATGGCCCAGGGCCTCAAGCGGGTGGCGGCCGAGCTGGACGCGATCGTCCTGGCCGACGGCGGCCACGCCAGCCGCTCGCCCGAGGCGGGGCTGGAGCTGTTGTTCGACCTGCTGACCCTCGACGACGCCCTGGGCCAGCGCGGCCGTCCGGCGCCCGAGGGCCTGGGCCGCGCCATCGACCGACTGAGCTCGGCGACCCGGTTCTTCACCCTGGCCGACGGCGCCCTGGCGGCCTTCCAAGGCGGCGAGGCGGTCGAGCCGCGCCGCGTGGCCGCCGCGCTCGCCCACGACGAGGCCGGTCCGCGCCCGCCGCAAAGCGCCCCGCACGTCGGCTATCAGAAGATGCAGGGCGGCAGCATCCAGGTGATGGCCGACGCCGGCCCGCCGGCCGTGGGCGTGCTCAGCGTCGCGGCCTGCGCCCAGCCGGCCGCGGTCGAGATCGTCTGCGGCAAGGACCGGCTGATCACCAGTTGCGGCTGGAGCCCCGAAGCCACCGGCGCCAACGCCTTCCGCCTGTCGGACGCGGCCTCGACCGTATCGGTGGGCGACGGCTCGGCCGGGCGGCCGCTGTCGGGCTGGCGGTCCGAGGCCCTGGGCCCCTGGCTGATCGACGGCGCGGCCTCGGTCGAGGTCAAGCGCCACGACGCCGACACCGGGGTATGGCTGGACGTGATCCACGACGGCTGGCGACGCCTGGGCCTGACCCACGCGCGGCGCCTCTATCTCGACCTCAAGGCCGACGAGCTGCGCGGCGAGGACAGCCTGCTGCCCATCGGCGCGGCCAAGGACGACGGCCCGCGCCGCTATCTGCCGTTCACGATCAGCTTCCACCTGCATCCCGACGCTCGCGCCTCCCTGGCCCGCGACGGCAAGAGCGTGCTGATCAAGGGGCCGTCGAACGTGGGCTGGTGGCTGCGCAACGACGCCGTCGACGTCAGCATCACGCCTTCGACCCATTTCGAGCACGGACACGCCCGGCGGGCGGGCGCCATCGTGCTCAAGAGCCAGGTACGCCCCGAGAAGGGCGCCAAGATCCGCTGGAAGCTGGCCCGGGCGGCGGACCACTAGGTTCCGCCCCCTGCGACATTAGGTCCCATGTGGTGGTCCGACCCACGGAATTCACAGCCATCGGCGCGTCCTGTAGCTCTCTTCGACCGCGTCGGCTGGAGGGAGGGGCGATGACGAGCCTTTCCGCGCTGCAGCCGATCCTGCGGACCGCCATCGATCCGGTGGTGGTGCTGGACCTGGCCGGCACGATCCTGGACTGGAACGCCCGCGCCGAGACCGCCTTCGGCTGGTCCCGCGACGAGGTGGTGGGCCAGAACCTCATCGACCTCCTGGCCCCCGCCCCGCGCCGCGAGGCTTATCGCCAGATCCTGCTGAACCGCTTCGCCCTGGCCGAGCCGCCGCTCAAGCGCCAGGGCTCGCAGCTGATGGGCGTGCGGCGCGACGGAGTCGAGATCCCCATCGAGATGTCGCTGGCCGCCTTCGGCGAGCCGGAAGAGACCGTCTATCTGGGCTTCATCCGCGACGTCACCGACCGGCTGGAGATCCATGAGCGGCTGCGCGAGAGCGAGCAGCGCTTCCGGGCCATGGCCGATTCCGCGCCCGCCCCGGTCTGGATGACGGCGGCCGAGGGCGGCGTCACCTTCGCCAACGAGGCCTTCGCCGCCTTCGCCGGGGTGCGGCCCGACCAGCTGCTGGGCGACGCCTGGATCGGCCTGATCCACCCCGACGACATCCCCGGCGTCGCCGCCAGGCGCGCCGCGGCGCGCGAGGGCCCGGACGCCTACGGCTTCGAGGCCCGCTTCCTGTGCGGCGACGGGGTCTATCGCTGGATGGTGGCCAACGCCCGGCCGCAGATCGACGCCCACGGCCACTTCCAGGGCTATATCGGCATGGCCATGGACATGACCGAGACCAAGACGGCCGAGGCCCGCCAGCGGCTGCTGATCAACGAGCTGAACCACCGGGTGAAGAACACCCTGGCCTCGATCCAGTCCATCGCCCGCCAGACCCTGCGGCCGGACGAGACGCCGGTGCATGTGCGCGAACGGCTGATCGACCGCCTGCTGGCCATGTCGGCGGCCCACGACGTCCTGACCCGCGAGAGCTGGGAGGGGGCGGGGCTGGAAGAGATCGTCCGCCAGGGCCTGGCGCCGTTCGTCGACGACCAGGACTCGGTGCGCATCGCCGTCGGCGGCCCGCCCCTGCGGGTGGGCGCCAGCACGGCCCTGTCGCTGGCCCTGGCCATGCACGAACTGGCCACCAACGCGGTCAAGTACGGCGCCCTGTCGACGCCCGAGGGCCGGGTGACCATCGCCTGGGAAGCGGAGGGCGAGCACGCCATCCAGACGTGGACCGAACGCGACGGCCCGCCCGTGACGCCGCCCAACCGCAAGGGCTTTGGGACGCGACTGCTGGACCGGGGGCTGTCGGCGGACCTGGGCGGCCAGCCGAAGCTGAGCTTCGAGGCCGAGGGGGTGCGGGCGGTGCTGCCGGTGAGACTGGGGTAGCTCACCCACTTGCCCCCACCTGACCGCTGCGCGGTCTGTCCGCCCCCGTAGGGGGCGGAGGACGGAAAGCGCGCGCCCTCTTCCCCCTCCGGGGGAAGACGACCGCGAAGCGGTCCGTAGGGGGCAAGTGATCGCCGCACGACCGACCGCAATTGACTCCCCCGCCCGCCCCCGTATTTTCCGCGCCGTTCGCGTGACTGGCGCTAGTGATGGGCAACCATCGGGGAGCGCGAACCTCATATGCCGCGCGCCTGGGCTCCCACACTGTTCTGAAAAGACCTCACAGGAGTCCGCCGTGCCCGCCGCCCCAGACTATCCGTCCGCCCCCGATCTCGTCGTCCCCAAGCGCGCCCTGCTGTCGGTCTCCGACAAGACGGGCCTGGTCGAGGCGGCCAAGGTCCTGCACGAGGCGGGCGTCGAGCTGGTTTCGACCGGCGGCACCAAGGCCGCCATCGCCGCGGCCGGCCTGCCGGTCAAGGACGTGTCGGACCTGACGGGCTTTCCCGAGATGATGGACGGCCGGGTCAAGACCCTGCACCCCATCGTCCACGGGGGCCTGCTGGGCGTGCGCGACGCGCCCGAGCACAAGCAGGCCATGGCCGACCACGGCATCGGCGGCATCGATATCCTCTACGTGAACCTCTATCCGTTCGAGGCCACGGTCGCCAAAGGCGGCAGCTACGCCGAGTGCGTCGAGAACATCGACATCGGCGGCCCGGCCATGATCCGCTCGGCGGCCAAGAACCACGGCTATGTCGCCGTCTGCACCGACCCGGCGGACCTGGCCGAGGTGCTGGAGGCCCTGAAGGCCGGCGGCGCGACTTCGTTGGAACTTCGCCAGACGCTGGCGGCCCGCGCCTATGCCCGCACGGCGGCCTATGACGCGGCGATCTCCAGCTGGTTCGCCGCCCAACTGGGGCAGGACTTCCCGGCCCGCAAGGCCATCGCCGGCGAACTGCGCCAGGTCATGCGCTACGGCGAGAACCCGCACCAGAAGGCGGCCTTCTACACCTTCCCCAATCCGCGTCCGGGCGTGGCGACGGCCAAGCAGCTGCAGGGCAAGGAACTCAGCTACAACAACATCAACGACACCGACGCGGCCTTCGAGCTGATCGCCGAGTTCGACCCGGCCCAGGGCCCAGCCGTGGCGATCATCAAGCACGCCAACCCCTGCGGCGTGGCCGTGGGCGCCACCCAGCGTGAGGCCTATGAGCGGGCCCTGGCCTGCGACCCCACCAGCGCCTTCGGCGGCATCGTGGCGGTCAACAGCCGCCTGACCCGCGAAGCGGCCTTGGCAATGGTCGAGATCTTCACCGAGGTGGTGATCGCCCCGGAAGCCGACGACGACGCCGTCGAGGTGTTCGCCGCCAAGAAGAACCTGCGCCTGCTGGTCACCGGCGGTCTGCCCGACGCCCTGTCGACCGGCGACACCTTCAAGAGCGTGGCCGGCGGTTTCCTGGTGCAATCCCGCGACGACGCTCGGATCAAGGCCTCGGACCTGAAAATCGTCACCAAGCGTCAGCCGACGGACGAAGAGGTGCGCGACATGCTGTTCGCCTTCACCGTGGGCAAGCACGTCAAGTCCAACGCCATCGTCTATGCCCGCGCCGGCCAGACCCTGGGCGTCGGCGCCGGCCAGATGAACCGCAAGGACTCGGCCCGCATCGCCGCCCTGCGCGCCGCCGATTTCGGCCTGGACCTGAAGGGCTGCGCCTGCGCCTCGGAGGCCTTCTTCCCGTTCGCCGACGGCCTGATCCAGGCGGCCGAAGCGGGCGCCACGGCGATCATCCAGCCGGGCGGCTCGATGCGCGACCCCGAGGTGATCGAGGCCGCCGACAAGCTGGGCCTGACCATGGCCTTCACCGGCGTGCGGGTGTTCCGCCACTAGAGCGAAGATCGGCGGGCGCGCCTGTGCTAGCTAGGGCGCCCGCCGATCCACGAAGCAGTCCCGATGTTTTCCAAGCCCCGCTCAGACCTCGTTCCCAACACCGCCGCCTATGAGAACGAGCCCCTGGTCAAGGCCACCGGCTTTCGGGAATACGACGCGCGCTGGCTGTTCGGGCCCGAGATCAACCTGCTGGGCGTGCAGGCCCTGGGCCTGGGCCTGGGGACCTATATCCACGAGCTGGGTCAGTCGAAGATCGTGGTCGGCCACGACTTCCGCGGCTATTCGCTGTCGATCAAGCAGGCCCTGACCCTGGGCCTGATCGCGGCGGGCTGCGAGGTGCACGACATCGGCCTGGCCCTGTCGCCCACCGCCTATTTCGCCCAGTTCGACCTGGACATCCCCTGCGTGGCCATGGTCACCGCCAGCCACAACGAGAACGGCTGGACCGGCGTGAAGATGGGCGCCCAGAAGCCCCTGACCTTCGGTCCCGACGAGATGGGCCGACTGAAGGAGATCGTCCTGGGCGGCGCCTTCGTCGAGCGCGACGGCGGCAAGCTGATCCGCGTGGAGGACGAGGCCGAGCGCTACATCGCCGACGTGGCCAAGCGCGCCCGGATCACCCGTCCCCTCAAGGTCATCGCCGCCTGCGGCAACGGCACCGCCGGGGCCTTCGCGGTCGAGGGGCTGACCCGCATGGGCGTCAGCGACGTGATCGGCATGGACACCGAGCTCGACTACACCTTCCCCAAATACAATCCGAACCCGGAAGACGCGGTGATGCTGCACGCCATGGCCGAGGCGGTGCGCGAGCACGGCGCGGACCTGGCCTTCGGCTTCGACGGCGACGGCGACCGCTGCGGCGTGGTCGACGACGAGGGCGAGGAAATCTTCGCCGACAAGATCGGCCTGATGCTGGCCCGCGACCTGGCCCCGCTGAACCCGGGCGCGACCTTCGTGGTCGACGTGAAGTCCACCGGCCTCTACGCCACCGACCCGATCCTGGCGGCCCACGGCTGCAAGACGGTCTACTGGAAGACCGGCCACAGCTACATCAAGCGCAAGAGCGCCGAGCTGGGCGCCCTGGCCGGCTTCGAGAAGAGCGGCCACTTCTTCATGAACGGCGATCTGGGCTACGGCTACGACTGCGGCCTGACCGCCGCGGCCGCCATCCTGGCCATGCTGGACCGCAATCCGGGCGTGAAACTGTCGGACATGCGCAAGGCCCTGCCGGTGGCCTTCACCTCCCTGACCATGAGCCCCCACTGCGCCGACGAGGTGAAGTACGGCGTCGTCGCCGAGGTGGTGCAGGAATACCAAGACCTGTTCGCCGCCGGCGGATCGATCCTGGGACGGAAGATCGTCGAGGTGATCACGGTCAATGGCGTGCGGGTCCACCTGGAGGACGGCTCCTGGGTCCTGGTCCGCGCCTCGTCCAACAAGCCCGAGGTGGTGGTGGTGGTCGAAAGCACCCGGTCCGAGGACGACATGCGCGCCCTGTTTCGCCAGGAGGTGAAGCCCCGCCTGGAAGGTCGGGTGGGCCGGTACAACCAGGAAATCTAGGCGTCGCCGGTCGTCGCCCCTATCTCCGATCCTTGAACCGTCAGTCGGGAGATCGACCGCCATGCTCAGCGCCGACTGGGGAGCCCAGCTCGCCGCCGCCTCCAAGGTGTTCAAGCCTGCGGGACCCGGCCCCTTTCCGGTGGCGCCGATCCTGCACGGCTGCGGGGGCAAGACCCCGTTCCTGGAGGCCTATGCCCAGGTCGCGGTCGAGGCGGGCTGGGCGGCCGTGGTGGTCGACAGCTTCGCCCCGCGCGGCATCTCGCCCCTGCGGGCCAAGCTGACGGTCTGCACGGGCGCCACCCTGCACGGCCTGCGCCGGTCGGGCGACATCTTCGCCATGCTGGCCTGGCTGGAAACGCAAGACTGGGCCGACGCTGGACGGGTGTTCCTGGCCGGCTGGAGCCACGGCGGCTGGTCGATCATGGACGGCTTTGCGATCGGCGACGGCGCGGCCCGGGCCACCGGCGTGACCGACGCCGACCCGGCCAGGCTGCGCGAGCGGGTCAAGGGCGCGCTGCTGGTCTATCCCTTCGCCTATTTCCCCTCCCTGACCGGCCGCCGAGGCTGGGGAGCGGGCGTCCTGCCGCCGGTCTATTCGGTGCTGGCCGGCAAGGACCAGGTGGTGGGCTGGAAGTCGCCCCAGGCGGCGCTGGAGCGACTGCGGCGCGACGGCCTGGCGGTGGACACCGTCTTCCATCCCGACGCCACCCACACCTACGACGACGACCGCGCCAACGACCCGCGCGCCCGCTACCGGCCCGACCTGTTCGCCCAGACCCGCGACTATTTCGCCAAGGCCCTGGCGTCGGTCGGCGCCTGAGACTCGCGCTCAACGCGCATTTCTCTTGCATAGATTGCAATGAAGATCGACGCATGCCAGGGTCGCGGCGCGTTGCCGGAGGTTCCCATGAAGCTGGCGCCGATCGCGCGGGCCGCCCTGGTCCTGACCCTGCTGTCGCCCCTGGCGGTGCTGCCCGCCTGCGCGCCGGTCTCGCCGCCGTTCAATCCGGCGGTCCAGAGCAACACCGCCGCCCTGAAGACCGACACCCTGGCCCTGCTGGACAAGGCCGGCGACTTCTATGCCGGGCACGCCGCCGAGGTCGACGCCCTGAACGCCCGCCTCGACGGGGCCGCGACGGTGGCGGCCAGCACGCCGCAGAACGCCCTGGCCGCCAAGCAGTGGGACCTGCTGCGCGATCCCGACCGCGCGCTGTGGGGCGGCACGATCAAGCTCTGGAAAACCCAGAACACCCTGGGCCTGGCGTTCCGCGAAGAGAAGAAGATCCAGATCCGTCGGGCCTTCGACTACATCCTGTGCCTGGAGGCCAACAAGCAGCAGGCCCAGTCCTGCGGCGCGATGCAGGGAGGCGGGGCGTGAGCCAGTTCGACGACTTCGTCGCGGCCGCCAAGGCCAACCTCACGGTGCTGGGCAAGGACAGCTTCGAGGGCTATTCGGCCCAGGTGAAGGCCTTGGCCCAGGACGCCCTCGACAAGGCCAAGATCAATCTCGCGCGCTGGACCGGCCAGCTGGCCGCCGGACAACTGACCAGGGCCGAGTTCGAGAACCTGGTCCGGGGCGAGACCGACCTGACCGAGATCGCCGGCTATACGGCCGCCGGCATGAGCCTGGCCGAGGCCCAGCGCCTGCGCGACGCGGTCACCCTGACGGTGATCGACACCGCGCTCGACACCTTCCTGAATCCGGCCCCGCCGCCGCCCTAGACCGCGACCGCCACCTTGGCCGGCTCGCGGCGCAGGGGCATGGGTCCGCGATAGGCCAGGCGCCACAGCCACTCCAGCGGCCCCATGGTGAACCGCGCCATCCACCAGCGCGACCACAGAATCTGCAGCAGCCAGATCACCGCCACGGCCGCCGCCAGGAACGGCCGGTCGACCTTGCCGTAGAGGCTTGGGCCCCGACCGCCGTACAGCAGCACGGTCATCAGGATCGACTGGGTCAGGTAGTTGGTGAAGGCCATCTGGCCCACCGGGGCCAGGATCGCCGGGATCGCCTTCCAGATCCGCGACCGCGCCGCCAGCACCATCAGCCCCACATAGCCCAGGCTGACCACCGGGGCGGTGGCGCTCTGCAGCCAGCGGGCCAGGCTGCGGATCGGCCAGCCGTGGTCGGGCAGCACGGTGTAGAGGGTCTCGGCCAGGCCCACGATCACCAGGGCGCCGAGGCCCGTCCCGACCAGGGCCTGGTAGACGCCGACCGACACCTTGCCGGTCAGGACGCCCAGCTTGTAGAGCCCCATGCCGACCAGCATCAGCGACAGCACCAGGATCGGCCAGGTCTGGGGCCAGTGGGCGAAGGACTCGAAGATCCAGGTCCCGTAGTCCTTGGCGTTCTGGACGAAGGACTGGCTGAAACCGCCCTGGTACTGGACGGTGTCGGCGTGGATGCTCGCCAGGAACTCGGCCATCTTCGCCGGCGGCGGATCGCCCCCGCCCTCGGCCGCGTGCTTGAGCATGGTCCAGGCGTTCCAGCCCGACAGCCCCAGGTGCAGGCCGATCCCCGCCTGCAGCAGCCGCTTGGCCGGCCAGCCGCGCGCCCAGATCGCCAGCAGGCCGACGATGGCGTAGGTGTTGAGCACGTCGCCCTGCCAGATGACGAAGCCGTGGAACAGGCCGATGGCCAGCAGGCTGACCAGGCGCAGGACCAGGATCTTCTGGCGCTCGCCGTCTCCGCCTTCGCCGCCCACCAGCAGGATCGAGGCGCCGAACAGCATGGCGAACATCGAATAGAACTTCTGCTGGAAGAACACCTGGGTGACCCACCACACCGCCACAGAGGCCGGGGCCATGCCGGGCGGCCACAGGGTCAGGCTGGTGGCCACCGAATGGGGCTCGGCGGAGATCGGGATGTTGCACAGAAGGATGCCCAGCACCGCCAGGCCCCGCAGCGAATCCAGCAGAACGATCCGATCCTTGGTCATGTACGCCCTCCCCCAACTGTAACCGGCGGCGATCCTGAACCGTGTCGCCGCCGACGACAACCCAGGGTTAGGCAGCTTCGGGTCCCTGGCGCGGCACGCGGGCCAGGACCACGGCGCCGGCCGCCAGGAACAGGGCCGAGACGGCCACGGCGATGCGCTGGTCGCCGACCAGGCGCGTGCCCACGGCGATGACCAGCGGGGCCATGAAGGCCGTCGCCTTGCCCGACAGGGCGTAGAGCCCGAACCACCGCCCGGTCTCGCCGGCCGGGGCCAGCTCGGCCATCCAGGCCCGCAGGGATGCCTGGGCCGGTCCGAAGGTCAGGCCCACGAACAGCGAAAAGCCCAGGAACGCCCGCTCGGGCAAGCTGGAGAACAGGGGCGCGCCCTCGACGGGCGGGGCCACCTTGATCACGAAGGCCAGGGTGTCGCGGCCCACCAGGCCGATGCCGAACGCCCCGAACAGCACCACGCCCGAGGCGATCAGCACCGTGGTCTTGGAGCCCAGCTTCTGGTCGACCCGGCCGCCGACGAAGGTGCCGATCCCGGCGAAGACGGTCAGGGCGATGGCGTAGAGGCCAAGCTGGGTGGTGGTCCAGCCGAACATGCCGGCGGCCAGCACGCCGCCGAAGGCTATGAAGCTGGAAATGCCGTCGCCAACCAGCATCCGGCCGATCAGGAAACGCAGCATCCACGGACGGCGCGGCAGAGAGCGGATCGTCGTCCACAGCTCGGCCAGCGGCTTGTGGCCGGCGATCTTGGGCGGCTGGGGCGCGACCAGGATCAGCGGCCAGGCGAAGACCAGGAACCAGACGGCGACCAGCGGCCCCACGATGCGGTCGGGCTCGTGCAGGGCCTTGGACAGACCCAGCATCGGGACCTTGGGCAGGGAGAAGCACAGCAGCACCACGAACAGGGTGATCAGCGCCCCGCAATAGGCCAGGGCCCAGGCCGTGCCCGACAACCGCCCCAGCTGGCCCGGTTTGGCGACCAGGGGCAGCAGGGCGTTCATCACCGAGGCGCTGAGCTCGGCCGCCACCCCGGCCACCACCAGGCAGACCAGGATCGGCAGGACGCGGCCCGCGTCGCCGGGCGTGGCCAGCCACAGGGCGGCGCTGGCCAGGACGAACGGAACCGACAGACCGATCAACCAGGCGCGCGGATTGCGCCGGGCGTCCAGGCTGGCCCCGACCAGCGGGCTGAACACGGCGATCATCAGGCCAGAGATCGCCCCGGCATAGCCCAGCAGGCTCTGCCCCCGCGCGGCGTCGCCGACGAAGCCGGCGGCGAAATAGGGGGTGAAGATGAAGGTGGCGATCAGCGCCCAATACGGCTGCTGGGCCCACTCGTAGAGCGCCCACGCCACCCGCTGCCGATCACCCTTGTCCATGTACGCGTCCCCCAAACCGGAGACGCTTATAACGATCCTTCTCCCCTTGCGGGAGAAGGTGTCGGCGCAAGCCGACGGATGAGGGGTCGCACGAACGAAAACCGCCGCGACCGGCCTTTCGGCTGATCGCGGCGGACAGGTCTTTCAACCCCTCACCCGACCCCGCTTCGCGGGGCCACCCTCTCCCGCAAGGGGAGAGGGATTTACGTCGCGCTCGCCAGGCCCCGCAGCGCCGCGTTGGCGATGGTCAGCTTGGCGAAGGTCCAGCCGCCGCCGGCCTGTTCGATGTCCTCGACCGTGCGCTTGGCGGCGCGGACGGCGTCGGGGCGCAGGGCGCTCCAGGAGGTCACCGCCGCCTTGGCCGAGACCTCGTCGTCGCCGGCCTGGGCGTTGGCGGCGAACTTCAGGACCGTCTGGGTGATGGCGGTCTGCTCGCCCAGCATGTCCTCGATCAGCCGGCGCACGGCCAGGCGCTCGAAGGCGTCGCCGCCGACGAACGAACCGGCAGCCGAGCGCAGGCGGTCGAAGCCGTAGGCCGCGCCCACCTGGTGATAGAGCCGCGCCACGTTCTCGACCGACCAGCTGGAGGCGTTGCCCAGGTCGACCAGATCGGCGGCCGTGGTCAGGGGCTGCAGCGCCGCCACCGCCTGGGCCAGGGCCTCGGGCGCGCCGTCGGCCACATAGGCCTTGGTCCGCTTGGCCGTGGTCTTCTGCTCGAACGGCGACAGGATCGACACGCCCAGGGCCGACAGCGCCTTGACCGACGGACCGTAGGCCTCGACCAGGGCCTTGACGGTTAGCTTGTCCTTGAACGCCCGACGGGCCAGCCAGAAGGTCAGGCTGCGCTGGGCGTAGGCCAGGGCCTTGTAGAGCGCCAGCTGGCCGCCGGCCGAGGCCTTGCCGTCCAGGGCCGAGACCTGGTCCCACAGGGCGTCGACGCCCAGGATCTCGCGGGCGGCGGCGAAGGCGATGACCAGGGCGGTCGTGTCGCAGCCGGCGGCGGCCTTCAGGCGGCTCGGGAAGGTCGGGCCGCACATGTTGATCATCTGGTTGTCGAGGACGGTGGCGATGATCTCGCGCTTCAGCCGGTGCTGCTGCATGGCGTCGGCATATTGGCCCAGGGCCGGCGGGAAATAGCCCTTCAGCGTCGCCTCGAACCACGGATCATCGGGCGCCTGGGAGGCGACGATGTCGTCGAACAGATCGATCTTGCCATAGGCCAGCAGCACGGCCAGTTCCGGCCGGGTCAGACCCTTGCCGGCCTGGGCGCGCTCGGCGAGAGCCGCCGCTTCCGGCAGCCCCTCGACGCGGCGATCCAGCCGCCCCTTGGCTTCCAGCCCGGCCATGAACTGGGCGTGGGAGCTGACCTCCGACACCGCGTCGCTCTCCATCAGCGACAGGGCCAGGGTCTGGTCGTAATTGTCGGCCAGGACGTGGCCGGCCACGTCGTCGGTCATGGTCGGCAGGAGCTTGTTGCGGCCCTCGCGATCCAGCTTGCCGCCGCGCTCCAGGATCCCGGTCAGGATCTTGATGTTGACCTCGTGGTCGGAGCTGTCGACCCCGGCCGAGTTGTCGATGGCGTCGGTGTTGATGTGGCCGCTCGCTTGAGCGAACTCGATCCGGCCGGCCTGGGTGACGCCGAGGTTCGCGCCCTCGCCGATCACCTTGACCCGCAGGTCCACGCCGTTGACGCGGATGGCGTCGTTGGCCTTGTCGCCGGCCTCGGCGTGGCTCTCGGTCCTGGCCTTCACATAGTTGCCGATGCCGCCGAAATAGAGGAGCTCGGCGCGGGCCTTGAGGATGGCGGTCAGCACCTCGCTCGGCGCGGCCGTCTCGCCCTTCAGGTCCAGCATGGCCCGCACCTCAGCCGACAGCGGGATCTGCTTGAGCGTGCGCGGGAACACCCCGCCGCCCTTGGAGATCAGGCCCTTGTCGTAGTCGTCCCAGGACGAGCGCGGCAGGCGGAACATCCGCTCGCGCTCGGCCCACGACTTGGCCACGTCCGGATCGGGGTCCAGGAAGATGTGGCGATGGTCGAAGGCAGCCAAGAGCTTGATCTGCTTGGACAGCAGCATGCCGTTGCCGAACACGTCGCCCGACATGTCACCCACGCCCACCACGGTGAAGGGCTCGGCCTGGATGTCCTTGCCCAGCTCGCGGAAGTGGCGCTTGACCGCCTCCCAGGCGCCCCGGGCGGTGATGCCCATCACCTTGTGGTCGTAGCCCACCGAACCGCCCGAGGCGAAGGCGTCGCCCAGCCAGAAGCCGTAGGACTCGGCCACGCCGTTGGCGATGTCGGAGAAGGTGGCCGTGCCCTTGTCGGCAGCGACGACCAGATAGGGGTCCTCGCCGTCATGCACCACCACGCCGGTCGGCGGGACGATGCGGTTGTCGGCGTCGATATTGTCGGTGATGTCCAGCAGGCCCGACAGGAAGGTCTTGTAGGCGCGGATGGCCTCGGCCTGGATGGCGTCGCGGTCGCCGCCGCGCGGCAGGTTCTTCGGATAGAAGCCGCCCTTGGAGCCGACCGGCACGATCACCGCGTTCTTGACCTGCTGGGCCTTCACCAGCCCCAGCACCTCGGTGCGGAAGTCGTCGCGGCGGTCCGACCAGCGCAGGCCGCCGCGCGCCACGGGACCGAAGCGCAGATGCACGCCCTCGACGTGCGGGGCCGAGACATAGATCTCGCGATAGGGCTTGGGGGCCGGCAGGTCCTCCAGCTCGCGCGAGGCGATCTTGTAGCTGATGTAGGGCTTGGGTTCGCCGTCGGGACCGACCTGGAAGAAGTTGGTCCGCTGGATGGCGCCGACCAGGGCGGCGATGCGGCGCAGGACGCGGTCGGCGTCCAGGCTTTCCACCGCCTGGAGGGCATCATTGATGCCGGCCTCGACGGCCTTGGCCTGCTCTTCGCGCGCGTTCAGGTCGGCGTGGACGGCCGGGTCGAACTTGATGCGGAACAGGTCGAGGATCAGGCGGGTGACGCCGGGATTGTCCGACAGGGCCTGCTCCTGCACGCCCTGGCTGGGGTCCAGGCCCGTCTGCTGGCGATAGCGGGCCAGGGCGCGGACCAGGGCGGCCTCGCGCCAGCCCACGCCCAGTTCCAGCACCAGGCGGTTGAAGCCGTCGCTCTCGGCCCGGCCGGTCCAGATGGCCACGAAGGCGGCCTCGAAGGCGGTCTTGATGTCGCCGAACGACAGGTGCTCGCCACGCTCGTCGCGCAGGGTGAATTCGTGGACCCAGACCTTGGGATGGCTGGTGTCCGAGGGCGTCAGCTTGAAGCCGTCCTCGATCAGGGCCTTCAGCCCCATGTGCTCCAGGATCGGCAGCACGTCGGCCAGGGGCGCGGCGGCGTCGGGGCGATAGAGCTTGAAGCGGAAGGTCAGCTTGTCGTCGTCGGCGTGGCGGAAGGCGCGGACCCGCACGGGCTCGCCCTGGGCCAGGTCGTCGACCACGGCGAGGTCGGCCAGGGCCTCGGCGGCGTCGTACTGGTCGCGATAGCCGGGCGGGAAGGCGCCCTGCCAGCGGGCCAGGGTCTGGGCCACGCGGCCCGGCGCCCCGCCGTCGCGAACGGCCGCCTCGAAGCGGTCGTCCCAGGTGCGGGCGGTCTCGGCGACGGCGGCTTCCAGGGCGGCCAGGTCCGGATCGCCGTGCTGGCCGGGCGTGACGCCCAGCACGTAGTGCACGCGGGCCAGGGGGGCGTCGGAGAAGCTGGGATAATAGGCGCTGACCCGGCCCTGATAGGCGTCGGCCAGGATCTTGCCGGCCCGCTCGCGCACGCCGCTGTCGTAGCGCTCGCGCGGCACGAACATCAGCACCGAGATGAAGCGGTCGAACGGGTCCTTGCGGGCGAACAGCCGCACGCGTGGCCGGTCGTAGAGGTGCAGCACCCCCAGGGCCATGGACAGCAGTTCGTCCTCGGAGATCTGGAACAGCTCGTCGCGCGGCCAGGTCTCCAGGATGTTGCGCAGCCGCTTGCCGCTGTGGCCTTCCGGATCCTTGCCGGCCTCGCTCAGCACGTGCGCGACCTTGCGGCGGATCACCGGCACCTCGTGAGCGGGGGTCTCGTAGGCCTCGGCGGTGAACAGGCCCACGAAGCGGACCTCGCCCGAGGGCTTGCCGTCGGCGCCGTACCGGCGCACCCCGACATAGTCCATGTAGCCCCGGCGGTGGACCTTGGAGCGCAGGTTCGACTTGGCCACCACCAGGGGCGCGCCCAGCAGCAGGTGGTCCCGGACCTGGGGCGACAGGATCGCCGGCTCGCTGCCCCGGCGCAGCACGGTCAGGGTCTGGTCGCGCAGCACGCCCAGGCTGCCCTCGGGCTGGTACAGCGGCTCCTCGGCCGCGTAGCCGCCGTCCGGCGTGCGGGGATAGTCGTAGACGCGCGCGCCCAGGAAGACGAAGCGGTCGCCCTCCAGCCAGTCCAGGAACGCCAGGCCCTCGGCGCGCTCGGCTTCGGGGATCGCCACGGGCGAGGCGCGCAGCTCGTCGATCGTGCGGTGGATCAGGGCCTTCATGGCGTCGAAGTCGTCGACCGCCAGCTGGACGTCGGCCAGGGCGTCGCGGACGGCGGCCAGCAGGGCCGCCTCGCGGTCCTCGCCCACCGGGGCCAGATAGACCTGGATCATCGAGCGGCCGTCGACCACCGGGTGGAACATGGCCCGCACCGAGAAGCCCTGCTCGGCGATGGCGCCCATGATGCTGTCGACCAGGAACGGACGGTCGGGCTGGACGATCTCCAGCAGGTCGCTCTTCAGGTCGGCCCCGTCCGCCCGAACGGCGTGGCGGATGCGGATGGAGAGGGGCTCCGAAGCCGTCTCGCCGAAGCGCCAGAACTCGGCCAGGGCGTGGGCGATGTCGGCGGGATCGAAGCCGGGCAGTTCCTCGGCCGACCAGTCTTCCTGGGCCTGGGCGGCGAACCGGGCCTGGGCTTCGGTGAGCGTCCCCTGCCCCAGGGCCGCGCCGAAGGCCGTGATCAGACCGTCGGATTGAGCCGTTGCCGCCTTGGGGTCAAGTTTTTCACCGACCATGGGATTTCCTCGCGAATTTTTGGCGACAACCTAGCCCTTTCAGGCCTGGTTTCAACCGAGACCTGGGAATACGGCGGAATATCTTACCGAGAAAATTCGAGGCCCGGACGCGGGAGCCGCCAGGCTCCGGACGCGGAAGCGCCGCCGGTTGGGGGGAAAACCGGCGGCGCGGGCCCGCCGGGGGGCGACGGGCGGTTCCGCATCGGACGCTCCAGAAAATCGGTCTGCGTCGCGCGGGGTCGGCGCGGGGGACCGCCGACAGGATCTAGATAGGAAGGCCATTTGGGATTTTAAGCCCCCTAGCCCGCGTTCTGTCGCGAAGGCGACTTTTTCTTCGCCGCGGCCGATTTCGACGCCCCGGGCGCCTTGCGGTCCAGGCCGTTGCCGCTGGGATCGCCGTCCTCCGACAGCATGATGGCGATCCAGCGGGTGCCCTCGAACTGGGCCATGATCAGCATCAGGGCCACGGTCAGGGGCGTGGACAGGAACATGCCCGTCACCCCCCACAGCGCGCCCCAGACGGCGAGGGACAGCAGCACCACCGTGGGGTCGATGTTCAGGCTGTCGCCCTGCATGCGCGGATAGATGACGTTGCCGACCACGAAGAAGATCAGCTCCAGCGCGCCGAACAGGATCAGGGCCGGCCAGAAGGTGTCGGGGAACTGCACCAAGGCGAACAGCGGCGGCAGGATGCAGCCGACCGCGCCGCCGATGATCGGGATATAGGCGGCCACGAAGATCAGGAAGGCCCAGAACAGGGCGTTGTCCAGACGCAGCAGCATCATCACCACCCAGGCGGCGACGGCGATCATCAAGCCGGTGACGGTCTGGATCCACAGGTACTGCTCCACCCCGTTGCGGATGCGCTGGAACAGCTGCATGGCCCCGTCGCGCTCGGCATGATGCGGATAGAGCGCGACGATCTTGCGATTGAAGCCCCGCCGCGAGGCGATGATGAAGCCCAGATAGATCAGCACCAGCACCGCGTTGGAGGCGAAGTTCTGCAGGCTCTGGGCCGCCGCGCCCGCGTACTTGCTGGGATTGAGCTGGTTGATCAGGTCTCCGATGGTCGGCGCCACCTTGATACCGACCAGCGAGGCGACCTTGGCGATCACCTCGTTCAGGCGCGGGGCGTATTCGCGCATCTGCAGCACGAAGCTCGTGCCATTGGCCGTCACCACCCAGACCGACCCGGCGAAGATGGCGATCGACAGGAAGATGGCGGCGGGCAGGGCCAGGGCCTTGGGGAAGCGCGGCAAGCGCTCGACCAGCACCCGGGCGAAGCTGTCGATCATCACCGCCAGGAACACCGCCATGGCCAGGGGGGTGAGGATGCCGCGCATCCAGTAGAGGGCGGCGGCGCCGAGGATGACCGCGATGAACACCAAGGCGTTGCGGCCGGTGATCGACGGAGACACGGTCATGGGCGAAATCTCTTTCTCGCGGCGTTCGTAAAAGACTGGCGCCACATTGACCGCGCCGATTGGCGCGGCGCAAGGCCAGGGCTAGGCTTAAGCCCCCAATGTGAAGGACGTTGCGTATGACCCTGGCGATCGGCGAAGGCGAAATCCTGCTCGGTGCTGGCGAAGGCCCCGTGGTTCAGCGGCTGGACCGCTCCAACCGGCACGGCGTTGTGGCCGGAGCGACCGGCACGGGCAAGACCGTGACCCTGCAGGTCATGGCCCAGGCCTTCGCCGACGCGGGCGTTCCGGTGTTCGCCGCCGACGTGAAGGGCGACCTGTCGGGCATGGCCATGGTCGGAACGCCCAACGAGAAGATGCAGGCCCGCGCCACCGCCATGGGCCTGACCCTGACGCCCTCGGCCCCGCCGGTGGTGTTCTGGGACCTGTTCGGCCAGAAGGGCCACCCGATCCGGGCCACCATCTCGGAAATGGGTCCCGTCCTGCTGTCGCGCCTCCTGGAACTGAACGACGTGCAGGAGGGCGTGCTGACCGTCGTCTTCCACGTCGCCGACCAGGACGGCCTGCTGCTGCTGGACCTGAAGGACCTGCAGGCGGCCCTGAAATACGTCTCCGACCACGCCGCCGAGATCGGCACCCAGTACGGCAACGTCGCCCCCGCCACCATCGGCGCGATCCAGCGCAAGCTACTGACCCTGCAGAGCCAGGGCGCCGACCACTTCTTCGGCGAGCCGGCCCTGAAGCTGGCCGACATCATGCGGACGGACGTCGCCGGGCGCGGCTATGTGAACCTGCTGGCCGCCGACCGGCTGATCCAGTCGCCCAAGCTCTATTCGACCTTCCTGCTGTGGCTGCTGTCGGAGATGTTCGAGGAGCTGCCCGAGGTGGGCGATCCGGATCGTCCCAAGCTGGTGTTCTTCTTCGACGAAGCCCACCTGCTGTTCAACGACGCGCCCAAGCCGCTGCTGGAGAAGATCGAGCAGGTCGTGCGGCTGATCCGGTCCAAGGGCGTGGGCATCTATTTCGTCACCCAGAACCCGGCCGACATCCCCGACGCGGTGCTGGGCCAGCTGGGCGCCCGGGTGCAGCACGCCCTGCGCGCCTACACCCCCGCCGACCAGAAGGGGCTGAAGGCCGCTGCCCAGTCGTTCCGCGCCAATCCCGCCTTCGACACGGCCGAGACCATCCAGGCCCTGGGCGTGGGCGAGGCCCTGATCTCGACCCTGGACGAGAAGGGCGCGCCCTGCGTGGTGCAGAAGACCACGATCCGCCCGCCGGCCTCGCGCCTGGGTCCGCTGACGCCAGAGGAGCGCGCGAGCCTGATGACCAAGAGCCCGGTCGCCGGCCTCTACGATCAGACCCTGGACCGCGAGTCCGCCTACGAGGTGCTTCAGGGCCGCGCCGCCCAGGCCCAGCAGCAGGCCAGCCAGGCCGCCGCCAGCGCCGAGGCCGAGCGCCAGCGCGCGGCGGCCGAGAAGGTGCGTCAGCGGGAAGAGGCGCGGGAAACACGGGCCGCGCCCCGGGCGCGCGCCTCGGGCGGCCGCCAGACCATGGTCGAGGCCTTCGCCGTCACCCTGGTCCGCACGGTCGCCAGCCAGGCCGGCCGCGAGATCATGCGCGGCCTGCTGGGCGGGATGTCGCGGCGGCGGTAGGGGGCCTTAAGCCGCCTTGCGGCGGCGCGGCTTCTTGGCGGCGGGCTCGGGGTCGGCCTGCGCCACCGGAGCCCATTTGACCGCCGCCTCGCTGGCCAGGGTCCAGGCCGACAGGGTGTCGACCGGGGCCGGACGGCCGATCGCATAGCCCTGCAGCTCGGCGCAGTTCTCGCCGCGCAGGAAGTCGATCTGCTCCTGGGTCTCGACGCCCTCGGCCACGACCGGGATCTCCAGGCTGCGGCCCAGGCCCAGCACGGCGCGCACGATCACGGTGGCGCGGTCGTGGCGGTGGATGTTCTCCACGAAGCTCTTGTCGATCTTGATCTTGTCGAACGGGAACGACTGCAGGGTCGACAGCGACGAGAAGCCGGTGCCGAAGTCGTCCATGGCGATCCGCACGCCCAGGGCCTTCAGGCGGCGCAGATTGTCCAGCGCGCGCTGATAGTCCTTGAACAGGGCGCTCTCGGTGATCTCCAGCTCCAGGCGCTTGGGCGACAGGCCGGTCTGGACCAGGACCTCGTGCACCAGGGTCGGCAGGTTGGGCTGGTTCAGCTGCAGCGGCGACAGGTTCACCGCGATGCGCAGCGGACGCTCCCAGGTGGCCGCGTCGGCGCAGGCGCGACGCAGGACCCACTCGCCCAGCTGGGTGATCAGGCCGCTTTCCTCGGCGACCGGGATGAACTCCAGCGGCGGGACCATGCCGCGCACCGGATGCTTCCAGCGCACCAGGGCCTCGAAACCGCAGACGTCGCCGTCGGCCGCCTTGGCCAGCGGCTGGTAGTAGACCACCAGCTCTTCGTCGATGATGGCCTGGCGCAGCTCGCGGGCCATGGTGCGACGCTCGCGAATCGACTCGTCCATCTCGCGCTTGAAGAAGCGATAGGCGCCGCGACCGCTTTCCTTGGCGCGGTAGAGGGCCATGTCGGCGTTGGCCAAGAGGGCCTCGGCCGTGCGGCCGTCGTCGGGGAACAGCGAGACGCCCAGGCTGGCGCCCATGGCCAGCTCCTGGCCTTCGTAGGCGGCCGGGGCCGACAGGGCCTCCAGCAGGCGGCCGGCCAGTTCGGCGGCGGCGGCGGGCTGGTCGCCGGCGGCCACCTGCACCACGATGAACTCGTCGCCGCCCAGGCGCGCGGCGAAGGACGGGGCCGTCAGGCTGTCCTGCAGGCGACGGGCGGTCTCCACCAGCAGGGCGTCGCCCGCCAGGTGACCGTGCAGGTCGTTGGCTTCCTTGAAGTGGTCCAGGTCGATGCAGATCAGCGACAGGCTCTCGCCCGAGGCCTCGACGCGGTCGAGGGCCGCGGCCAGGCGGACCTGCAGCGAATTGCGGTTGGGTAGGCCGGTCAGGCCGTCATGTTCGGCCAGGTAGCGGATCTTCTCCTCGGCCGAGCGGCGCTCGCGCAGGTCGCGCACGGCCAGCACGGTCAGGCCCGAGGTCTCCTGGCGGGCGCCGTCGTCCATCAGGCGCGAGAACACCTCCACCGGGATGGCGCGACCGCCGTCGGTGGGCTGCAGCACGCCCTCGCGGCGCTCGCCCTCGCGGGCCGCGCCTTTGTCGTCGAAGGTCAGCAACTGGCTCAGCGGCGTGCGCAGCAGGGCTTCCAGCTCGGTTCCGGCCAGCTCGCAGAAGGCGGCGTTGGCGTCGTTGATGCGGCCGTCCTGGATCACCACGATGCCTTCGTAGGCGGCGTTGGCCAGGCGGCGGATGCGGTCCAGGGCCGAGCGGCTGGTCGAGGACTCGATGGCCACCGCGCCCAGGCCGCCCAGGATGATCATGCCGGTGATCGAGGTCACGGCCAGGGTCAGTATGGCGCCCGACAGCATCTGGTCGGGCACGTTGATCGACGGATCGGGAACGATGGTGATCGCGCCCATGCCGATGAAGTGCAGGGCGCAGACGCCCAGGGTCAGGATCAGGCCGCCGCCGACCTGCTTGAGCAGGCTGCGGGCGCGCCCGGCGATCTGCAGGGCCGCGGCCGCGCCGATCACGCCCAGCAGCACCGACGAGGCGATGGTGGCCTGTTCCCACTGCACGAAGCCCTGGGTCACGAAGGCCGACATGCCGGTGTAGTGCATGGCCGCGATGCCCATGCCCAGGATCAGGCCGCCGGCGAAGTCGTTGGTGCGGCTGCGCTGGGCCGAGGCCACGGCGAAGCCGCCGGCCATGAACATCACCGCGATCATCAGCGACAGCAGGGTGCCCGAGGGGCTGTAGCCGGTCTTCAGGCCCGGGGTGTAGGCGACCATGGCGATGAAGTGGGTGGCCCAGACGCCCGATCCGGACACCAGGCCCGTCAGCAGCAGCCATGCGGCCCGCACCACCCCCTTGGCCCCGCGCATGCGCGAGTAGAGGCGGAACGCCGTGAAGCAGGCGGCGAAGCAGATCAGTCCGGCGACGACGACCAGACGAAGATCATGCTCCGTCGTCAGGCAGGTCAAAACCTTCAGCACGCACAGGCCCCCCAGGGAAATCCTGCTATCAATACCGGGGAAGATGCAAAAAAAGCGTTTCTCCGAAAACGCGTTATCCGGGTACGGATTTCCGGGTGCGATTTTACGCCCGGAACGGCGGTCTCAGGACGCCGCGCTCAGGGCCTTGCGCCGCGAGAGTTGGTGCTCGCGCCAGCTGATGAGCAGGGTCGAGGCCACCACCACCGCCGCCCCGGCCAGCACCGCCGGACTGGGCGTCTCGTGGAACAGCACCAGGCCCGCCACCACCGCGAACACCAGGCGGGTATAGTCGATGGGCGCCATCACCGCCGCCTCGCCCGCCTCCATGCCCTTGATGTAGCAGGCCTGGGTCAGGGTGCCGATCACGCCCATCAGGGCCAGCAGACCCAGGTCCGGCCAGGTGGGCCAGCGCCAGACGAACAGGGCCGGCGGGATCGCGAACACCAGGCCCAGGCCCGCGGCGTAGACCAGCAGGGTGAACGGCGAATGGTCGCGGGTCATCACCTTCATGCCGGTGATGGTCAGGGCGAACAGCAGGGCCGAGGCCAGGGCGGCGGCCTGGGGCCAGCCCAGCCAGTGAGCCGCGCCGCCCGCGCCCGGCTTCAGCATGATCAGCACGCCCAGGAAGCCGACCAGGGCCGCGCCGATCCGCAAGGGTCCGATAGGCTCGCGCAGCACCACCGCCGCCAGAGGCACCAGCCACAGGGTGCGGGTGAACGACAGGGCGTTGGCGTCGGCCAGGGGCAGTTCCTGATAGGCGTAGAACCCCAGGATCATGGCCAGCACCCCGGCGCTGGAGCGGAAGATCAGGATGCCCGGCCGGGTGGTGCGCAGGGCGCCGCGCCAGTCGCGGGCCACCAGGGGCAGCAGAACTATGGCCCCCGCCAGTTGCCGATAAAAAGTCTGCAGGGCGGCGGGATAGCCCGCCCCCAGAAACTTGATCAGGGTGGTCATGGCGGTGAACAGCACAGCCGAGGCCAGCATCCACAGCGCGCCGCGCAGGTTGGGCGTCAGGCGCGCCGCCAGACTCATGAAATCCGCCTCATTGCGCCTGCGAAGCGATCATCGCCGCCCGCATCTGCTCGGCCTGCTCGGGCGTGATGCCCATGGCCGCCAGCAGGGGCGACGGCGCGTTGGGATCCCAGGCGCTGCGGATGCCGATGGTCAGCCCGCCGTCGACCACGATGTGCGTGCCGGTGACGAACTCGGAATCGTCGCTGGCGAAATAGAGGGCGGCGCGGGCGATGTCCTCGGGCAGGCCGGCCTTGGGGATCGGCTGGATCTTGGGTCCGACCTCGGCGACGCGGGCGGCCATCTGGTCGGCGACCTCGCGCGGCAGGCCCATGGAGGCGCCGAAGATGGAGGTGGCGATCAGGCCCGGACAGATGGCGTTGACCCGGATCTTCTGGGGCGACAGCTCGGCCGCCGCGCACCGGGTCAGGTGGATCACCGCCGCCTTGGCCGTCGAATAGGCCAGGGGCCCGAAGCCCGCCTGCAGGCCGGCGATGGAGGCGGTGTTGATCACGCTGCCGCCGCCGCGTTCGACCATCAGCGGCAGGGCGTGCTTCATGCCCAGCACCGGGCCGCGCAGCAGCAGGGCGAAGGTGGCGTCCCAGCCCTCGGCGGTCATGTCGGCCAGGCCGTTGGGCGCGCCGCCGTGGCCGGCGTTGTTGAACAGGATGTCCAGACCCCCGAAGGCCTCCTGGGCCAGCTCGACGGCCGCGGCGATCTGGCTTTCGTGGGTGACGTCGCAGGGGGCGAAGCGGACCTTGTCGGGGAAACGCTTCTCCAGCATCTGGCCCTTCTCGGCCTGGACGTCGGCGGCCACCACGCTGGCGCCCTGGCTGACGAACAGCTCGACCGCGCCCAGGCCGATGCCCGAACAGCCGCCGGTGATCACCGCGACCTTGCCTTCCAGACGTCCCGTCATGCGCCGCTCCCTTGGGTCCGGCGCGGCCTCTGGGATCGGGCGGCTGCTCGGACACGGCCATCCTGGCGCGGCGAAGCGCCCGTGGCTAGGGATAAGTGAACAGCGTTCAGGCTTCCTGGCGGGCCGGCGACGGCGCGAAGCGGCTGGCCGCCAGGGTGAACAGCAGCCAGACCGCGCAGGGCAGCAGCACCACCGCCCAGGCCAGCACCAGGCCGACCAGGCCGAAGACGGCCGCGACCCGTTGGGCCACGTTGGGTCGCTCGCCCCTGTCGGCCGGCGACCGCGATTTGATGTTCAGGCTCATCGTTGTCCCCCCAGACCGTCAGAGCGCGTCAGATCCGTGGCCCGTGCATATTCGGCGCCAACGGGCTTGGGATTCTTGCGGGCCTCCGCCTGGCGGGCGATGGCGCGTCGCAGGTCGTGGAAGGCCGGCCCCATCAGGTGCCAGGGCTCCACGCAGTAGCGGGTGAACAGCCGCTGGGGATCGACCACCAGGCGGAACAGCCACTCCATGCCCACCTGGCCCATCCAGCGGGGCGCGGGGCGCTGGACGCCGGCCTCGTAGTCGAAGGCGCCGCCGACCGTGAAGGTCACGCAGGGACCCAGCTTGGGCTGGTTCTCCAGGACCCAGACCTCCTGGCGCGGCATGCCCATGCCCACCAGCACGATGTCGGGCTTGTAGGCGTTGATGGCCTCGATCACCGCCTGGTTCTCGTCCGAGCCCGACGTGACGTCGAAATAGCCGTGATGCGTCTGGATCTGGGCGCCCGGCCAGTCGGCCTGGATGCGCGTGGTCGCCTTCTCGCCGACGCCCGGGGCGCCGCCGACGAAGAACACCTTCCAGTTCTCCTTGATCGCCCGCTCCCAGAAGGCGTCGCGCCAGTCCAGATAGGTGCAGCGGTGGAACCGGCGGCTGGCCCGGCCCACGATGCGGGCCCAGAAGATCAGCGGCACGGAATCCACCTCGATCAGGTCGGACTTGCGGAAGAACTCGGCGATCTTCTCGTCGCGACGGATCAGGTACAGGCTGTGCAGATTGTGGTTGGCGACCACGGCGCTTTCGCGCGCGGCGATCTTGCGGGCCACGAAGTGAAAGACTTCCTCGGGACGCACCAGGTCCATAGACCCGCCCAGCACTTGCACACGCTCTTCCGGGCGCCTGTTCTGACGAAAGTTTTGACGCACCTCTGGAGAGAATGCGTCTCTCGCTGGGAGAAACATCTGACCGTGCTCCGACGACTGGCGCACAGGTCTAGAGGAATAGGCTTAGCTCTTTGCCAAAAAGGATGATTAGCGGGACTTAACCTTGAATTCCGTTATTCAACATTCATTCACCATCTAACCTTCTGGAGAGTCATGCGGATCGCCGAGATGGCGATAGTCTTGCGTAAACCATGACGATCCGCATGCGCCCCGATGTCGCGCTCTATTCGTTGACGACCACGACCTTGCCCATGGCCTTGCGGCTGGCGAGATGGGCGATGGCGTCGCCGGCCTTGGCCAGGGGGAAGCGTTCCGACACGTAGGGCTTGATCTTGCCGGCCGCGTAGAGGTCCATCAGCTCGCGCACGTTCTGGGCGTGGCCGGCCGGATCGCGCGCCACCGCCGCGCCCCAGAACACCCCGACGATGTCGCAGGACTTCAGCAGGGTCAGGTTCAGCGGGATCTTCGGAATGCCCGACGGGAAGCCGATCACCAGGAAGCGGCCGCCCCAGCCGGCGGCGCGGATGGTGGCTTCCGAATAGTCGCCGCCGACCGCGTCATAGGCCACGTCCCAGCCGTTGGGGCCGCAGGCGCCCTTGATCAGCTCGGCCAGGGCCTTCTGACCGTCCTTGTCGAACGGGCCGCGCGGATAGACCACCCCGGCGTCGGCGCCGTGCTTGATGGCCAGGTCCACCTTCTCCTGGCTGGAGCAGGCGGCGATCACCCGCGCTCCGGCCGCCTTGCCCAGCTCGACCGCCGCCAGGCCCACCCCGCCGGCCGCGCCCAGCACCAGCAGGGTCTCGCCGGCCTTCAGCCCGCCGCGATCCTTCAGGGCGTAATAGGAGGTGCCGTAGGTCAGGATGAAGGCGGCGGCCTCGTCGAAGGGCATGGCGTCGGGGATCGGGGTGCAGCGCGCCGGGTCGATCAGCAGCTTCTGCGCCATGCCGCCCCAGCCCGTCGAGGCCAGCACCCGCTGGCCCACCTTCAGGTCGGTGACGCCCTCGCCCACCGCCTCGATCACGCCGGAGACCTCGCCACCGGGGGCGAACGGGCGCTGGGGCTTGAACTGGTACTTGTCCTCGATGATCAGCACGTCGGGGTAGTTCACCCCGCACGCCTTGACGTCGATCACCACCTGGCCCGGGCCGGCCACGGGATCGGGCAGGTCCTCCAGCACCAGGGTCTCGGGTCCGCCGACCGCATTGCTGAGCACCGCCTTCATCTCGCCTCTCCCGTCTTTTGTCTTTAAGAGCGCCGGACGCTAGCGCAGGCCGACCGGCCAAGGAAGCAGAATGTCAAACAAACGTTTTACTCTCGCCCTGCACGGCGGCGCCGGGGCCAAGCGCGGCCATGACTACGCCGTCGAGATCGCCCACATGCGCGGCTTGGTCGAGGCGGCGCGCGACCGTCTGGCCGCCGGGGCCGGGGCCCTGGACGTGGCGGTCGAGACCGTGGTCGCCCTGGAGGCCAGCGGCCTCTACATCGCCGGCAAGGGCGCCTCGCCCAACGCCGACGGCGAATACGAGCTGGACGCCAGCCTGATGGACGGCGCCACCCTGCGCGCGGGATCGGTGGCGGCCCTGCAGGGCTTCGAGAGCCCGATCCTGGCCGCCCGCGCGGTGATGGAGAAGACCCCGCACGTGATGCTGGCCGGCGAGGGCGCCATGGCCTTCGCCCGCGAGCAGGGCCTCAAGGCGATTTCCGATCCCGCGTCGTGGTTCACCCACGCCGGGGCCTTCGAGGACAATACGGCGGCCGTCCTGCCCACCGGCACGGTCGGCTGCGTGGTCCGCGACGGCGAGGGGCGTCTGGCGGCGGCCACCTCGACCGCCGGGGTGTTCGGCAAGCTGCCGGGCCGGGTGGGCGACAGTCCGATCATCGGGGCCGGCGCCTGGGCCGACGGCCATGCGGCGGTGTCGTGCACCGGCCAGGGCGAATATTTCATCCGCACCGCCGTCGCCGCCCAGATCGCCCACCGGGTGCGGTTCGGCGGCGAGAGCCTGGAGGCCGCCGCCCAGGCCGCGATCCAGGGCGTGGCCGACCTCGGCGGCCATGGCGGCCTGGTCGCGGTGGACCGCGACGGCCATGTCGCCATGCCCTTCGCCTCCAGCGGCCTCAAGCGCGCGGCCCTGCTGCCCGACGGTACGATCGTCGCCGAGGCCTTATAGGCCGGGCAAAGCTTCACATCCCCGCGCTAGAACCCGCTGCCTCGCCTGAAGGCAGACGGCTCGATTTCCCTCACGGCAGGGCGGCGGGCGTTGAACGGCAAACCGGCGATCGATAAGGGTAACCGCATGCATGAACACGCTGGGCGCCGCGCCCGACCCGAAGACCTCGTCGACCTGGCCGCCCTGACCCGCGCCTATTACGACGTCCACCCCGATCTCTCGAACGTCGGCCATCGCGTCGCCTTCGGCACCTCCGGACACCGAGGCTCCAGCCTGGACGCGGCCTTCAACGAAGACCACATCCTGGCCGTCGCCCAGGCCATCGTGGAATATCGCGCCGCCCAAGGGATTAACGGTCCGGTCTTCGTCGGCCGCGACACCCACGGCCTGTCCGAGCCCGCCTGGCGCACGACGCTGGAGGTGCTGGTCGCCAATGGGGTCGAGACCCTGATCGACTCGCGCGACGGCTTCACCCCGACCCCGGCGGTGTCGCACGCGATCCTCGCCCACAACCGCCAGCATCCCGGCCAGGCCGACGGCATCCTGCTGACCCCGTCGCACAACCCGCCCCGCGATGGCGGCATCAAGTACAACCCCCCGTCCGGCGGACCGGCCGGCGGCGAGGCCACCTCGGTGATCGCCGCGCGGGCCAACCAGTTGCTGGAAGGCGGGCTGAAGGACGTCAAGCGCATCCCGTTCGAGCGGGCCCTGGCCGGCGCCGGGCGCTACGACTTCCTGGCCCATTATGTCGACGACCTGCCGGCCATCCTGGACCTGGACGTCATCCGCGCCGCCGGCGTGAAGATCGGGGCCGACCCGCTGGGCGGCGCCGCCGTCGACTACTGGGGCGAGATCGCCACCCGCCACAGGCTGGACCTGACGGTGGTCGACGGCACGGTCGATCCCTGCTGGGCCTTCATGCCGCTCGACACCGACGGCAAGATCCGCATGGACTGCTCCTCGCCCTCGGCCATGGCCAATCTGATCAACGCCATGAAGGGCGGCGCGGGCTACGACGTGGCCACCGGCAACGACGCCGACGCCGACCGGCACGGGATCGTCACCCCGGACGGCGGGCTGATGAACCCCAACCACTACCTGGCCGCCGCGATCGCCTATCTGTTCGCCAACCGCCCCGCCTGGAGCGCCGACGTCGCCGTGGGCAAGACCCTGGTGTCGTCCTCGATGATCGACCGCGTGGTGGCGGGCCTGGGCCGCCGCCTGCTGGAAGTGCCGGTCGGCTTCAAGCACTTCGTGCCCGGCCTGCTGGACGGCAGCGTCGGTTTCGGCGGCGAGGAATCGGCCGGGGCCTCGTTCCTGCGCCGCGACGGCACCGTCTGGACCACCGACAAGGACGGCCTGCTGCTGGCCCTGCTGGCCGCCGAGATCCAGGGCAAGACCGGCCAAAGCGCCAGCCAGCTCTACAAGGGGCTCACCGACCAGTACGGCGCGCCCGCCTATGCCCGCGTCGACGCTCCGGCCAACCGCGAGCAGAAGGCGCGCCTGGGCAAGCTCAGCCCCAGCGACGTGACCGCCACGGAACTGGCCGGCGAGCCGATCATCGCCACCCTGACCACCGCTCCGGGCAACGGCGAGGCGATCGGCGGGCTGAAGGTGACGACCCAGAACGCCTGGTTCGCCGCCCGCCCCTCGGGCACCGAGGACGTCTACAAGATCTACGCCGAATCGTTCCTGGGCCCCGACCACCTCAAGCAGGTGCAGGCCGAGGCGCGCGAGGTGGTGGCCGGGGCGCTGAAGGGCTAGGCGCGACGCTCTGTCGCAATCTGCGGTGGCGAATGCGAGGCCTGGCTTAACGGGTCGGTGACGCGGAGACGGCTTGATGAGTCCATGCTCAGCAACCTTTCCGTCCCGAACAAGCTCCTGGCGGCCTTCGCCGCGATGATCGCCATCTGCGGCGTCGCCAGCGGCGTCGTGGCGCTGGACCTAGTGTCCCTGCAGAAGGCCACCCGGCTGACCGACGAGTCCATGGCCCTGACCATGGCCAGCAGCCGCATGCAGGCGGCCGCCCTGGAGCAGCAGAACGCCATCCACGGCTATGTGGCCTCGGGCGAGGACGACTATGTCGGCCGCTTCGAGGCGGCCGAGGCCAAGTTCCAGGCCGACATCGCCGACCTCCAGAAGGCCGACGCCCGGGGCGACTATGCCGAGGCCGCCCGCAAGCTGGCCGACGCCAAGGCCCTGTTCGAGCAGGAAGCCCAGATGCTGATCGACATGTCGGCGACGCCCGAGGGCCGGGCCGCCGCCGGCGCCCAGGTGTCGACCACCGCCCAGCTGACCAACATCCGCCAGATCCTCAAGGAGATCGAAGCCCAGGAAGCCAAGGAAGAAGCCATGCGCTCGGCCAGCCGCCAGCGGGCCTTCGTGCGCACCTATATGGGCATCTTCGTGGGCGGAGTGCTGGCCCTGCTGGCTTCGCTGGCGCTGTCGGCGATCCTGAACAAGGCCCTGGGCCGTCCGGTCACCGCCCTGACCGGGGTGATGACCCGCCTGGCCGCCGGCGACAACACCGTCACCGTGCCCGACACCGCGCGCCGCGACGAGATCGGCGCCATGGCCAAGGCCGTGCTGACCTTCAAGGACGCCGCCATCGAGAAACTGCGCGTCGAGCAGCAGGTCGCCGACGAACGCGCCCGGGCCGAGGCCGCCCGCCAGGCCGCCGAGACCGAGCGCGCCGCTGTCCAGGCCGAGCAGCAGGCGGTGATGGAGATCGTCGCCGGCGGCCTGACCCGCCTGGCCCAGGGCGACCTGACCTACCGCGTCGACCAGCGCTTCCCGCCCGCCTACGAGCGCCTGCAGACCGACTTCAACGCCGCCATCGCCCAGATGGAGGACGCCATGCGCGTCATCGTCCAGGCCGCCGGCGGCATCGGCGCGGGCTCGGACGAGATCGCCACCGCCGCCGACGACCTGTCGCGGCGCAGCGAGCGCCAGGCCGCCAGCCTGGAGGAAACCGCCGCCGCCCTCGACCAGATCACCGCCACCGTCCGGCGCTCGTCGGCGGGCGCCGCCGAAGCCGCCAAGGTGGTGGCCTCGGCCCGCGCCGAGGCCCACCACACCACCGACGTCGTCCAGAACGCCGTCGCGGCCATGAACCAGATCGAGAAGTCGTCGCAGGAGATCAGCCAGATCGTGGGCGTGATCGACGAGATCGCCTTCCAGACCAACCTCCTGGCCCTCAACGCCGGGGTCGAGGCCGCGCGGGCCGGCGATTCCGGCAAGGGCTTCGCCGTCGTCGCCCAGGAAGTGCGGGCTCTGGCCCAGCGCTCGGCCGAGGCGGCGCGCGAGATCAAGGCCCTGATCTCGTCCTCCACCCGCCAGGTGGGCGACGGCGTCGCCATGGTCGGCCAGACGGGCCAGGCCCTCCAGGCCATCGTCGCCAAGGTGGGCGAGATCGACGGCCTGGTCGGCGAGATCGCCGCCTCGGCCTCGGAGCAGTCGGCGGGCCTGGGCCAGGTCAACGCCGCCATCAACCAGATGGACCAGACCGTCCAGCAGAACGCGGCCATGGTCGAGGAATCCACCGCCGCCAGCCACTCCCTGAAGGTCGAGGTCGGCGGCCTGGTCGACATGATCGGCCGGTTCCAGGTGAGCGGGACGGAAGGCCGGACGAGCGGCCGGCGGGTGCGGGCGGCCTGACGCAAGAGGAATGAAACTCCACGCATCCCTCTAAAGCGACGAGACCTCGCCTCCAGGGTTTGAGGAGAAGCCGAGCCTTCGTATGGTCCGGCCATGAAACACCGTCTGGCAGACCCCGTTCGACGCGACTACTGGTACGCCTTCGGCGCCACCGCTGTGTTCATGATCATCTGGGCCCTGTCGCCCATAGGTGACTTGGCCAATGGCCTTGCCGGTCGCGTGAACCCCGAACTGGCGAACTGGGCTTGGCCTATTGCAGGACTTTCCTTCTTTTGGCTGGTGCGGTTGTACCTTCGCTTGGCCCGCAAGCGACCATGGTCAGGCATGAGGACGGCCAATCGCTCTCCTGAACAGGTCGCCAGCTTTCTGAGAGGTTTCTTGGAAGGAACCAGTGGGGAATGGGACTGGGATGGGTTCGAGAGCACACCCATCACCGACCCGAAACTCGATTGGATCCGTAAAAGAGCAGCCGCTGCGGGACCGCCAGAGCCAGATCTGGACGTTCTTCGCGAACTCCTGGCCGAGGCCGAAGCCATCGCGCTTCAACGGGTCGTTACCTAGGTTCGTCCAGGTCCGCACATCCCCGTACCCAAAACCTAGCCACCGTCGTCACTTCCCCCTATACCGCCCGCCATGTTTGAAGGTCTCTCCCCCCTCGCCCGCGACGCTCGCGCCTGGCCGTTCGAGCAGGCGCGCGCCCTGCTCGCCCGTGTCCTGCGCCTGCGTCTGTCCGACGCCGAACGCGATCTCGCCGCCACGCTGATCAACAGCGGCAAGGCCGACGAAGCCGTGAAGACCTTCCCCGCCCTGGCCAAACCGGTGATCCTGGAGACGGGCTACGGCCCCTCGGGCCTGCCGCACCTGGGCACCTTCGGCGAGGTGGCGCGCACGACCATGGTGCGCAACGCCTTCCGCGCCCTGACGGACGACGCCATCCCCACGCGCCTGATCGCCTTCAGCGACGACATGGACGGCCTGCGCAAGGTTCCCGACAACATCGAGAACAAGCAGCCGCTGATCGAGGACCTGGGCAAGCCGCTGACCGTGGTCCGCGACCCGTTCGGCACCCATGACAGCTTCGGCGCCCACAACAACGCCCGCCTTCGCGCGTTCCTGGACGGCTTCGGCTTTGAGTACGAGTTCGTCTCGTCGACGCAGTGCTACAAGGGCGGCCTGTTCGACGCGACCCTGCTGACGGCCCTGGACCGCTTCGACGCCATCCAGAAGGTGATGCTGCCCACCCTGGGCGAAGAGCGCCGCGCTTCGTACTCGCCGTTCCTGCCGATCAGCCCCTCGACGGGCAAGGTGTTGCAGGTCCCCACGCTGGAGCGCAACGTCGAGAAGGGCACGATCGTCTTCCAGGACGAGGACGGATCGAAGGTCGAGGTCCCGGTCACCGGCGGCCACGTGAAGATGCAGTGGAAGCCCGACTGGGCCATGCGCTGGACCGCCCTGGGCGTCGACTACGAGATGAGCGGCAAGGACCTGATCGACTCGGTCAAGGCCAGCGCCCAGATCTGCAAGGCGCTGGGCGGGGTTCCGCCCGAGGGCTTCAACTACGAGCTCTTCCTCGACGAAAACTCGCAGAAGATCTCCAAGTCCAAGGGCAACGGCCTGTCGATGGAGGACTGGCTGCGCTACGGCGCGCCGGAGAGCCTGTCGTACTACATGTTCCAGAGCCCCAAGTCGGCCAAGAAGCTCTATTTCGACGTCATCCCCAAGGCGACGGACGAATATCTGCAGCAGCTGGACGCCTATCAGAAGCAGGAGCCGGCCAAGCAGCTGGACAACCCGGTGTGGTCGGTCCACTCGGGCCGCCCGCCGCAGTACGGCTCGCCGGTGTCGTTCAGCCTGATGCTGAACCTGGTCTCGGCCGCCAACGCCTCGGACAAGGCGATCCTGTGGGGCTTCCTGTCGCGCTACATCCCGGGCGCGACGCCGGAAAGCCAGCCGCTGCTGGACCGCCTGGCCGGTTACGCGACCAACTACTACGACGACTTCGTCAAACCGACGAAGGCGTTCCGCGCCCCTGACGATAAGGAGCGCGCGGCCATCGTCGACCTGCTGGCGCGCCTGAAGGCCCTGCCCAGCGACTGCCAGGACGCCGAGTTGATCCAGAACGAGGTGTTCGCGGTCGGCAAGGATCACGGCTTCGACCCGCTGCGCGCCTGGTTCCAGGCGCTGTACGAAGTGTTGCTGGGCCAGAGCCAGGGTCCGCGCTTCGGCTCGTTCGCGGCGATCTTCGGCCTGGACCGCACCACGGCCTTGATCGAGGAAAAGCTAGGCTGACGCCCGCTCGGTGAGCGGGCCCGCCGAAAATGTCGCGGCCTTGCCTCGTCCCGCATTGACGGCGAAGGGCCGGGCGTCCATTCGCCGCTTGGGGCAGTAGGGGACCTGACACCTTGGGCGACACCATTCTCGTGACGGGCGGCGCCGGCTATATCGGTTCGCACACCTGTCTTCGCCTCGCCGAGGCCGGGTTCACGCCCGTGGTCTACGACAATCTGTCCAACGGCTGGGAAAGCTTCGCTCAGTGGGGGCCGCTGGAGGTGGGCGACGTCCGCGACGCCGCGCGCCTGGACGAAGCGTTCGCCCGCCATCGCCCGATCGCCGTGGTCCATTTCGCCGCCCTGAGCGACGTGGGGCTGTCGGCCAAGCATCCCGGCGCCTTCTACGACAACAATGTCGGCGGCTCGACGGCGCTGATCGAGGCCGCGCGGCGGGCCGGGGTCGACAAGCTGGTGTTCTCCTCGACCTGCGCCACCTATGGCGACCCGGTGCGCCAGCCGATGGACGAGACCCATCCGCAGAACCCGCTCAGCCCCTACGGCCAGAGCAAGCTGATGGTCGAGCAGATCCTGGCCGACATGGAGCGCCGCGTCGGCTTCCGCTCGGTGGTGCTACGCTTCTTCAACGCCGCCGGGGCCGACCCCGAGGGGCGGATCGGCGAGAAGCACGAGCCGGAGACCCACGCCATCCCCCTGGCCATCGCCGCCGCCCGGGGCGAGCGCGACAAGTTCATGCTGTTCGGCCAGGACTACGACACCCGCGACGGCACCTGCGTGCGCGACTATGTCCACGTGCTGGACCTGGCCGACGCCCACGTGCTGGCGGTGCGCTGGCTGCTGGACGGCCATGCCGGCGCGGCCTTCAACCTGGGCACAGGCACGGGGGCCACGGTGCGCGAACTGGTCGCCGCCATCGAGCGCCGCTCGGGCCGCCCCTTCCCGCTGGAGCCGGCGCCGCGCCGCGAGGGCGACGCCCCCAGCCTGGTGGCCGACAACACCAAGGCCCGCGACCTGCTGGGCTGGACACCGCGCTACGGCCTGGACGAGATCATCGATCACGCCTGGGCCTGGCACGCCGGCGGCGCCCAGACGCTGAAGCGCTGATCCCAAACGGGGTATGGGCGCCCGCGACAGCATGTCGCTAGAGATGAACGAAAGCTGAATTGGCGGTTAAGGGTCTGTCCGCACTTCTGTGTCTAGTCTGTGACGATCAGAACCAAGGTTAGTCTCATGGCTTGCTTCACTCTTCGTCCCACGGACCGTTCGGAATTCGACTCGTTGCTCGGCGAACTGGCGTCCCAGTTCCCCGCCGCCCATGTCGAAGCCGCCCACAACGACAACTGGGCGTCCTATCGCGTCGACATCTCGTGCGACGCCCCGTGGGAAGGCGACCTGACCGCCTGGCTTCAGGCCAAGCACGCCGACTGCCCGCGCACCTAGGGACGATCCGCCCGGCTTGCGGGCCGGCCTCTACTGGCTGGCCCAGAGGATCCGGGCGATCCACTCCACCTCGGCCAGGTCCAGCACCCGGTCGCGGCCGTCGCGGTTCAGCGAGGCCAGCTCGACGCTGCGGGCCGTGACCCGCGCCAGCTCCTTGACCAGCAGCTCGCCGCCCGTGGTGCGCACCACCACCCGGTCGCCCCGGCGCGGTTCCACCGCCGGCGACACCAGCAGACGGTCGCCATCGCGGAAAACCGGCGCCAGATCGTCGCCCGAGATCTCCAGGGCATAGAGCCCCGCCTCCCCCGTCCCCGGAAAATCGATGGCGTCCCAGTCGGTCCCGACCGGCGCGCCGCTGTCGTCGAACACCCCCTCGGCGCCGGCCTGGGCGAAGCCGATCAGCGGCACGGCGCGCGGGGTGGGCGGGCGCACCCGCTCGGTCAGGGCCGCGAACTCCGAAAAGCCCACGCCCGTGGCTTCCAGCACCTTGGCCAGGCTCTCGGTCGAGGGCCAGCGCGGCCGCGAGTCGCCTTCGCCGCGTTTCGAACGATTGAAGCTGGTGGGATCCAGGCCCGCCATCTTGGCCATGGCCGACGGCGTCATGTCGAACCGCTTGGCCAGGGCGTCGATCGCCGTCCAGATCTCGGTGTGCGACAGTGACGACATGGCGGCCCGCCTCCTGGTCGTGATCCCGGAAAATAAGCCTAAGCCCTAGGAATGTAAACCTACACGCTTATAGCCAAGTTGACGTTTACGTAAGCGTTGACGTCAGAATGTCGCGGGCATAGGGTGATCGCCGATAACCAACCGGCCCGTCCGCGAAGAAGTCGGGCCTGCCCAGGGAGGGTTCGAATGTTGGCTGACCTGCGACGACCGGAGCGGACCTTTACGATCCGCCAGCTGTGCAACGAATTCAAAGCCACGCCCCGCGCGCTGCGCTTCTACGAGGACAAGGGCCTGCTGACGCCGGCCCGCGAAGGCCTCAACCGCGTCTATTCCCACAAGGACCGCGTCCGCCTGCAGCTGATCCTGCGCGGCAAGCGCGTGGGCCTGTCGCTGTCGGAAATCCGCGAACTGCTGGACCTCTATGACGAGAACGACGACGGCGCGGCCCAGATGGCCCGGTCGCTGAAGAAGTTCCGCGAGCGCGCCAACGCGCTGGAGCAGCAGCGCGAGGACATCGACGGCGCCCTGATCGAACTGCGCGAAGCCTGCGCGCGCCTGGAGCGCCGCCTGGCCGAGATCCGCCCCGACCTGCTGCCCCGCGCCGCCGACTACGACCAGATGCTGCGCGCCCGTCTCGACGGTCACGCGGACGCCGCGCTCGGCAAGTAGACCTTACATTCCGCTCGTTTCGCGCAAGACCGCCGAGACGAGCGGAGCCTTTCCCTTTTCCTTCCAGACGCCTGACCAGGACCGTTTCATGACCTACCAGCCGCCCGTTCGCGAACACGCCTTCCTCCTGCGCGACGTGCTCAACATCGACCAGCACGGCAACCTGCCGGGCTTCTCCGACGCGCCGTTCGAGACCGTCGAGCAGATCCTCGAGGCCGCCGCCCAGTTCACCGGCGAGGTCCTGGCCCCGCTGAACCCCGTCGGCGACAAGCAGGGCTGCGTCTGGAACAGCGACTTCACGGTCAAGACGCCGGACGGCTTCAAGGAAGCCTACAAGCAGCTGTGCGAGGGCGGCTGGACGGGCCTGGGTTCGGACCCGGCCTACGGCGGCCAGGGCCTGCCCCACGTCGTCAACCTGGCCTTCAGCGAGATGTCGAGCTCGGCCAACATGGCCTTCTCGATGTATCCGGGCCTGGCCCACGGCGCCTATTCGGCCATCCACACGGGCGGCACCGACGCCCAGAAGGAAACCTACCTGCCCAAGATGATCACGGGCGAGTGGACCGGCACCATGAACCTGACCGAGCCGCACTGCGGCACGGACCTGGGCCTGCTGCGCACCAAGGCCGTCCCGGTCGGCGACGGCAGCTACAAGATCACCGGCCAGAAGATCTGGATCAGCGCCGGCGAGCACGACATGTCGGACAACATCGTCCACCTGGTGCTGGCCCGCATCGAGGGCGCCCCGGCCGGCGTGAAGGGCATCAGCCTGTTCATCGTGCCCAAGTTCTTCCCCAAGGAAGACGGCTCGGTCGGCGCCCGCAACGAAGGCGTCAAGTGCGTGGGCCTGGAAGAGAAGATGGGCATCCACGGCAACGCCACCTGCGTGATGCAGTACGACGACGCCGTCGGCTATCTGATCGGCGAAGAGAACAGCGGCCTGAAGCTGATGTTCGTGATGATGAACGAGGCCCGCCTGGGCGTCGGCCTGCAGGGCATCGCCCAGGCCGAGGCCGCCTACCAGGCCGCCGCCGCCTTCGCCAAGGACCGCCTGCAAGGTCGCTCGCTGACTGGCCCGAAGAACCCCGACGGCCCGGCCGACCCGATCCTGGTGCACCCCGACGTGCGCCGCATGCTGCTGCAGTCCAAGGCCTTCATCGAGGGCGGCCGCGCGTTCCTGTTCTGGACCGCCCTGCACGGCGACCTGGCCCACCACCACCCCGACGAGGCGGTGCGCACCAAGGCCGAGGACTACATGGGCCTGATGACCCCGGTCCTGAAGGGCTACCTGACCGACAAGGGCTTCCAGGTCTGTTCGGACGCCATGCAGGTGCACGGCGGCAGCGGCTTCACCGAGCACTTCCCGGCCAGCCAGTACCTGCGCGACGTCCGCATCGCCCTGATCTACGAGGGCACCAACGGCGTCCAGGCCCTGGACCTGGTGGGCCGCAAGCTGGCCGCCAAGGGCGGTCGCGGCGTGATGACCTTCTTCCAGGAAGTCGACCAGTTCATCGGCGAGAACGACGGCGACACCGAGCTGAAGCCGTTCCTCGACGCCCTGGCCGGGGCCAAGGCCCAGCTGCAGGACGGCACCATGTGGCTGATGCAGAACGGCCTGCAGAACCCCGACAACGCCGGCGCGGCCTCGACCGATTACATGCACCTCTTCGGCCTGACGGGCCTGGCCTACATGTGGGCCCTGATGGTCAAGGCGGCCAACGCCAAGATCGCCGCCGGCTCGACCGACCCGTTCTTCACGACCAAGATCGTCACGGCGAAATTTTTCGTCGAGCGCATCTTGCCTGACGCAGGGGCGCATCTGGCCAAGTTGAAGACGGGTTCGGCGACCCTGATGGCGCTGCCCGCGGAGGCCTTCTGATCATGGGCGTGCTCAACGTCGAAAAGCCGGCCTTCATGGCCGAAGAGGACATCGCGATCTTCGAGGACGCGGTCGGCAAGTTCTTCGACGAGCACGCCCCTGAAAGCGTGGTGGCGACGTGGCGCAAGAACCACGTCGTCGACCGTGACATGTGGACCAAGGCCGGGGCGGCGGGCCTCCTCGGCCTTTCCACGCCCGAGCAATACGGCGGGGCCGGCGGCGACTATCGCCACGAGGTCGTGCTGATGGAGCAGCTGGGCCTGAAGGGCGTCGACGGCTTCGGCGCCAGCCTGCACAACGCCATCGTCATGCCGTACATCTTCGAATACGGCACCGAGGAACAGAAGCAGCGCTGGCTGCCGCGCCTGGCCACCGGCGAGCTGGTCGGCGCCATCGCCATGACCGAGCCGGGCGCGGGTTCCGACCTGCAGGGGATCAAGTCCTCGGCCAAGCAGGTCGGCAACCAGTACGTGATCAACGGCTCCAAGACCTTCATCACCAACGGCCAGACCGCCAATCTGATCATCGTCGTGGTCAAGACCGACCCGACCGCCGGCGCGCGCGGCACCAGCCTGATCGTCGTCGAGACCGACGGCGCCGAAGGCTTCGAGCGCGGCCGCAACCTCGACAAGCTGGGCCACGAGGCCCAGGACACGTCGGAGCTGTTCTTCAACGACGTGAAGGTGCCGACCGAGAACCTGCTGGGGACCGACGAGGGCCAGGGCTTCTTCCAGCTGATGGGCCAGCTGCCGCAGGAGCGGCTGAACATCGCCGTCCAGGGCATGGCCACCATCGAGCGGGCGCTGGCGCTGACCCTCGACTACGTCAAGCAGCGCAAGGCGTTCGGCAAGGCGATCATCGACTTCCAGAACACCCAGTTCGTGCTGGCCGAATGCAAGACCGAGGCGACCGTCGCCAAGGTGTTCGTCAACCACTGCATCGAGCAGCACCTGGCCAAGAAGCTGGACGCCGCCACCGCCTCGATGGCCAAGTACTGGGTCTCGGATCTGGAGAACAAGATCGTCGACCGCTGCCTGCAGCTGTTCGGCGGCTACGGCTTCATGAACGAATATCCGATCGCCCGGATGTATCGCGACAGCCGCGTGCAGCGCATCTACGGCGGCACCAACGAGATCATGAAGCTGCTGATCGCGCGGACGCTCTAGGCATGATGATCGAAGCCGCCTTCGCCCTGTGCCTGACCAACACGACCGACGCGGCCGTGCTGGGACAGGTGCGCGACGGCCGCTTCAAGACCACCTCGGCCAAGCTGTCGGGGACCAGCCTGACCTACCGCGAGCCGGTCGCCCAGACCGCCTTCCCGAAGGTTGAGGCCGGCCAGACCGCCTGCGCCGAGGTCGCCGCCGACCTGGTGAAGCCCCAGCTGATCGTCTGGTCAGCCCGGCCTACCCACTTGCTGCTCAACGGTCGCGAGGACGACGCGACCTGCCGCCTACCCAAGACCCTTCCGGCCGGCCGCAAGGTCGCCTTCGCCTATCGCAAGGGCCTGCTGGGCAAGGGCCAATGCAGGGAGATCCGCTGATGCCGCTCCTCGTCGCCCCGCCGCCGCCCGCACTGGTCGCCGTATCGACGGCCCCAGCGTCCGACGCACGCTCGGCCGTGGTCTGCGTACGCGCCGGCGGGCCGCGCCCGCTGTTCTTCAACGGCAAGCTGGTTCCCAAGCGCCCCGGCGCGTCGCCGCCCCCGGGCGCCTTCGAGACACCGCTGAAGGCCGGCGCCGAGCTGTGCCAGAACCTGCTGCGCTCGAAGATCGCCGACTGGACCCTGAGCGTGACCACGCCGGGCTTCAAGGCCTGCCCGCTGCCCGCGCCCGAGTTCGGCTATCGCATCACATACACGGCCAAGGTCTCGGCCCGGGGCGTCAGCTGTCCCCAGAGCGCCCGCGCGCCCATCGGCAGCTGGAAATGAACCCGCCCCTACGCCTTGTTGACGCTGTTGGCCTTGATCTGGGCCGCGCCGCGCGCGTCCAGGTCCTGGCGCGTGGCCATCAGGCTGAGCGGCCCGTCCAGGGTGGCGTTGACCGCGTCCATGCCCGGCGCGGCCACGCCCGGCTTGCGGGCGATCAGGTAGCGCAGGCTCAGGCGCTCGTTGTCGGCGGCGTCGGGCTGGGTGCCGTGCAGGGTGCAGGCATGCCACATGGCCGCGTAGCCGGTCTTGCCGGTCAGCAGGTGCTGGCGGGTCTGGACCTCGTGGCCGCGCCCGTCGCGGTACAGCCAGCCGGCCGCCCCTTCTTCGTTGGAAGTCTTGGTCAGGTCGTGCGGGAACAGCGTCCCGCCCAGCTTGTGGCTGTCCTCCAGCAGGAACAGCGGGGCGTCGTGCGTGCCGACGTCGTGCAGATAGACGTAGAGGGTGATGAAGTCGGCTTCCCGGTCCTTGTAGTCGATCAGGTCCTGGTGGAAGTCGATGCCGTAGAAATAGGTGATGTCGCGGAACGGCGGCCTCACATAGGCGCCCAGGTTGTTGACCGGGTTGCCGACGATGCGGGTCTTCAGCCAGTCGGGCACCACGCTGGCCGGCACGCCGCAGATCAGCTTCTTGAGCAGGATCTCGTAGCCGTCGCCCAGCAAGGCGGTCAGGGCCGAGACGATGGCCGGGTCCTTCTCGACGAAGGCCAGGTCGTCCTCGAAACGCTCCAGCAGGTTCCGGCCGGGCGCGGGGTTCACCCCTATATATTGCGGGTCGGCGTCGAACTCGGCTTCCGACAGGAACAGGTCCGCATCGAACGTGCGAAGGTTTCGGATCTTGGCCAGCAGCGCACTCGCCGCCGCCGGGTCCACGCCCTCGCCGAACACATGATAGCCGCGCGCGATGAAGTCGCCCACCACCGGGTGGTTCGTCTCCGTCGAGCGCTCCGCTGCCGTCATCGTCCTGATCTCCAAACCCCCGGAATCAGACGCCTCTTTGGTTAACGAACCATCCAAGCCTACGCAGGAAGGAGCCATACAATGGCCGACGCTTACATCTTCGACGCCGTGCGCACGCCGCGCGGCAAGGGCAAGAAGGACGGATCTCTGCACGAGATCACCGCCCTGTCCCTGGCCAGCCAGGTCCTGGAGTCGATCCGCGACCGCAACAACCTCGACACCTCGTATGTCGACGACGTCGTGCTGGGCTGCGTCTCGCCGGTGGGCGAGCAGGGCGCCGACATCGCCCGCACCGCCGTCCTGACCGCCGACTACGCCGAGAGCGTCGCCGGCGTGCAGATCAACCGTTTCTGCGCCTCGGGCCTGGAAGCGGTGAACATGGCCGCGGCCAAGGTCGCCTCGGGTGAAGCCCAGCTGACCATCGGCGGCGGCGTCGAGAGCATGAGCCGCGTGCCCATGGCCAGCGACGGCGGCGCCTGGCCGACCGACCCTTCCTCGGCCTTCAAGACCTACTTCGCCCCGCAGGGCATCTCGGCCGACCTGATCGCCTCGGTCTACGGCTTCAGCCGCGACGACGTCGACGCCTATGCCGTGGAAAGCCAGAAGCGCGCCGCGGCCGCCTGGGCCGACAACCGCTTCGCCAAGTCGGTGATCGGCGTGAAGGACCAGCTGGGCCTGACCATCCTGGCCCATGACGAGACCGTGCGTGGGAACACCACCATGCAGACCCTGGCCTCGCTGAACCCCTCGTTCCAGGGCATGGGCGACATGGCGTTCGACGCCGTGGTCACCCAGCGCTACCCGCAGATCGAGAAGGTCAACCACGTCCACCACGCCGGCAACAGCTCGGGCATCGTGGACGGCGCCGCCGGCGTCCTGATCGGCACCAAGGAAATGGGCGAGGCCCTGGGCCTGAAGGCCCGCGCCCGCATCAAGGGCGCCGCCTCCATCGGTTCGGAGCCCTCGATCATGCTGACCGGCCCGTCGCTGGTCACCGAGAAGCTGCTCAAGAAGCTGGGCATGGAGGTCAAGGATATCGACCTCTACGAACTGAACGAAGCCTTCGCGGCCGTCGTCCTGCGCATGATGCAGGCGCTGGACATCCCGCACGACAAGATGAACGTGAACGGCGGCGCCATCGCCATGGGCCACCCGTTGGGCGCCACCGGCGCGATGATCCTGGGCACCATGGTCGACGAGCTGGAGCGCTCGGACAAGGAAACCGCCCTGATCACCCTGTGCGTCGGCGCCGGCATGGGCACCGCCACGGTCATCGAACGCGTCTAAGATCTGAGGAATAGAGACATGGAAAACTTCAAGATCGAAGTCGACGGCGACGGTATCGCCCTGGTCACCTTCGACGTGCCCGGCCGCACGATGAACACCCTGACCGCCGCGGTCATCAAGGAAGTCGGCGAAGTCGCCGAGACCCTGAAGTCCGACGCCGGCATCAAGGGCGCGGTCATCACCTCGGGCAAGACGACCGGCTTCTGCGCCGGCGCCGACCTAGGCGAACTGGGCGGCAGCGGCGGCCTGGGCGGCGCCAGCGCCGGCGGCGAAGAGGGCCTGAAGGCCGCCTTTGAACTGGGCTTCGCGCTCAACAAGGCGTTCCGCGCCATCGAGACCTGCGGCAAGCCCGTGGCCGCGGCCATCAACGGCCTGGCCATGGGCGGCGGCCTGGAGATCACCCTGGCCTGCCACTACCGCGTCGTGGCCGACAATCCGAAGATCCAGCTGGCCCTGCCGGAAGCCAAGGTCGGCCTGCTGCCGGGCGCCGGCGGCACCCAGCGTCTGCCGCGCCTGATCGGCGTGATGGCCGCCGCCCCGTACCTGCTGGAAGGCAAGTCGATGAAGCCGGCCGAGGCCCTGGCCCTGAAGGTCGTGCACGAGGTCGTCCCCGCCGATCAACTGATCGAAGCGGCCAAGACCTGGGTCAAGACCAAGGGCGACCCGGTCGCCCCGTGGGACAAGAAGGACTTCAAGATCCCCGGCGGCGGCCCCTACACGGCCAGCGGCAGCCAGGTGTTCGTGATGGGCAACGCCATGCTGCGCAAGCAGACCTACGGCAACTATCCGGCCCAGCTGAACATCATGAAGGCCGTCTATGAAGGCCTGCAGGTGCCGTTCGACGCCGCCCTACGGATCGAGACCCGCTACTTCCTCAAGACGATGATGTCGCCCCAGGCCAAGGGCATGATCCGCACCCTGTTCCTCAGCCTGCAAGAGCTGGGCAAGGGCGCGGGCCGTCCGGCCGGCGTGCCGCACTACGACGTCAAGAAGGTGTCCGTGCTGGGCGCCGGCATGATGGGCGCGGGCATCGCCTATGTCCAAGCCATGGCCGGCATCGAGACCGTGCTGATCGACCAGACGCAGGAAGCCGCCGACAAGGGCAAGGGCTACGCCGAGGGCCTGGTCAAGAAGGCCGTCTCGCGCGGCAAGCTGACCCAGGAGAAGGGCGACGCCATCCTGGCGCTGATCCACCCGACGTCGGACTACGCCAACGTCAAGGGTTCGGACCTGGTCGTCGAGGCCGTGTTCGAGAACCGCGAAGTGAAGGCCGCCGTCACCAAGCTGGCCGAAGCCCAACTGGCCGACACCGCCGTGTTCGGTTCCAACACCTCGACCCTGCCGATCACCGGCCTGGCCGAAGCCTCGATCCGTCCGGAAAGCTTCATCGGCATCCACTTCTTCTCGCCGGTCGACAAGATGGGCCTGGTCGAGATCATCCTCGGCGAAAAGACCGACGAGGCGACCATCGCCAAGTCGATCGACTACGTGCTGAAGATCAAGAAGACCCCGATCGTGGTCAACGACAGCCGCGGCTTCTACACCAGCCGCTGCTTCGGCACCTTCGTGCAGGAAGGCATGGAACTGCTGGCCGACGGCTACGCCCCGGCCATCATCGACAATGTCGGCCGGGCCACCGGCATGCCCCGCGGTCCTCTGGAGATGCACGACGACGTCGCGCTGGACCTCTCCTACAAGATCGCCCAGCAGACCAAGAAGGACCTCGGCGACAAGTACGAGGAGCGCCCCTTCACCACGATCATCGAGAAGATGGTCGAGGGCGAGGGCCGCTACGGCCGCAAGAACGGCAAGGGCTTCTACGACTATCCCGAAAGCGGCCCCAAGGTGCTGTGGAAGGGTCTGGGCGAGCTGGCCCCGGTGAAGATCGACTCGGTCGACAAGGCCGGCATCGAGGAAATCCGCACCCGCCTGCTGTATCGCCAGGCCGTGGAGGCCGCGCGCTGCTTCGAGGAAAACGTGATTACCGATCCGCGTGAAGCCGATGTCGGCGCCATCCTGGGTTGGGGCTTCGCGCCCTGGACCGGCGGCCCCATCAGCCTGATCGACGGCGTCGGCGCCGCGAAATTCGTCGAAGTCTGCGACAGATTGGCGCAGCAATACGGTACGCGTTTCGCCCCGCCGCAGCTGCTGCGCGACATGGCCGCCAAGGGCGAGACCTTCTACGGCCGCTTCGGCGCCAAGGAAAAGGCCGCCGCCTAGGGCCGGTCGGGCCGGGGGCGCTCGCGCCTCCGGCTTTTCGCCAAACCTAAGCGGTTGATTCGAAAAGACTTCGATTCTGGAGGTCCATTTCGTGGACCGAAGGGATCGAGGATCGTCGAGCGAACCACACGGACGGGCCTGGCGGCGACGCCGGGCCCGTTTGCCGTTCAACCTCCTTTTTTCTCAAGGGGTTGCGGCGTAAGCGTTACTGTAAGGATCGGCGCTTATAGGATATGATCCTGTCAACTGGGGGTCGATCACAACGCCGCCGGCCAAACCCGCCGCTTAGCGCGACGGGGCCGAGTAGCTTTCAGCCGCGCCACTTGGGGGCAATGGGCGCGGCGCCTGTTCAAATCGCTTTTCTGACCGGAGCGCGCGTTCGCACGACGCCGCGCCCGTCGGGAACGCTTGCGCCAAGTCGGGGACTGCTTTGACATCGACCGAGATACGGACACGCCAGCCCGGGAGGCCCTTCGAGACGATCACCGCCCGCGCGGCGCGACGTCTCGGCGAAGGCCTGCTGTCGATCGCCGCCCGGCTCGAGACGACCGGGTCCCAGCGTATCGCCATCCTGATCCATGACCTGCGCGGTGGCGGCGCCGAACGCGTGACGTTGAACCTGGTGAGCGGCATGCTGGCGGCCGGACGCGAGGTCGACCTCGTGCTGGTCCGCGCCCAGGGCGCCTACATGAAAAATGTCCCGCCCGGCGCGCGGCTTGTGAACCTGAACAAGTCCAACGTTTTCAAAGCCGTTCCGGCGCTTGTAGGTTATCTGCGCCGGGAGCGCCCGCGCGCGCTGCTGTCCAGCCTGACCCATGTCAATGTCGCGGCCCTGATCGCCAAGGCCTTCGCCGGCGGCGCCACGCGGGTCGCCGTCACGGAGCATAACCAGATCAGCATCAAGGCCGCCGCGCCCAAGTCCCTGCGCAGCCGGCTGGTCTATTGGTCCGTGCCCCATCTCTACAGCCGCGCAGACCAGGTCATCGCCGTGTCGAATGGCGTGGCCGACAACGTCGCTCAGTTCGCCGAACTGGGGAACGGCCAGGTCAAGTGCATCTACAACCCCGTGTACGGCCAGCGATTGGCGGACGCCGCCGTCGCGCCGGTGGACCATCCCTGGTTTCAGGCCGGCCAGGCGCCGGTGATCGTCGCGGCCGGGCGCCTGCATCCGCAGAAGGGCTTCGACGTTCTGCTGAAGGCCTTCGCGATCATCCGCCAAACCACGCCCTGCAAGCTGGTCGTCATGGGCGAGGGCGAGGAGCGCGAGAGCCTCCAGGCCCTCGCCGGCGATCTGTCGATCGCCGATGACGTCTCGCTCATCGGCTTCGTGCAGAACCCCTACGCGATGATGACCGGCGCCTCGGTCTTCGTGCTGAGCTCACGCTGGGAGGGCCTGCCGACGGTGCTGCTGGAGGCCCTGGCTTGCGGCGTGCCGGTGGTGGCCACCGATTGTCCGAGCGGCCCGAGCGAAATCCTCGACGCGGGGCGGCACGGCATTCTGACGCCCGTCGAGGATCCGCAAGCCTTGGCGGCCGGCATCCTCGACGCCTTGAAGCAGCCGAGAGGCCGCGGCGTCGACCGGGCCAGGGCGTTCAGCACCGAGGCGGCGACCGCCGCCTATCTGGAAGTTCTCGAAGCCCCCTGACGACAGGGCTCCAGAACCCTTACGCCGCGCCCGAGGCCAGGCTTCGCGCCCGGCGCATGCCGTTGATCCACCGCCGGGCCGGCTGCTCGATGAAATAGAAGCTGGCCAGGCCGAAGACCACCGCCAGGGCCAGCAGGGCCAGGGTCGGGAACTGGCCGCGCAGCTTGTAGAACGGCTGCTGCCACAGATAGAGCGAGAACGACCACAGCCCGATCCGCACAAGGACCGGATGCTCCAGCACCAACCGCACGAAGCGCGGCGCATGCTCGATCGTCGCCACCGACACGGCCAGGCACGCCGCGCCCAGGCTGTACTTCACCACGTCGGGCACGGGATTGGTGCTGAGGACCAGGCCCGCCAGGCCCGCCACGATGGGCAGCCAGCCCGGCGCGCGGGTCCCGCGCAGGTGCAGATAGGCCGCCGCGCCCGACAGGATCGAGGCCACCCGCACGTCGGTGCGCCAGTAGACCTCGTAATAGGACCCGCCCAGGGCGGTCTGGACCATGCCGTTGATCATGCACGCGACGGCCAGTCCCACGATCAGCCACTTCACGTCCCAGGTCGCCCGCCGGGTGACGAAGGCCAGCAAGCCCAGCAGCACATAGGCCCACTCCTCGACGCACAGCGACCAGACGTGGTCGTAGATCGGCAGCAGCAGGCCCGGCCCGCCCAGATAGTTGATGGTGAAGGTCAGGGCGGCCACGATGTGCAGCAGGTCCACCTTCAGCAGGCCCGTCGCCCCGAAGATCGCGGCCGCGGCCAGGACGAACACGAACAAGGCCGGCCAGATCCGCGCCACGCGCCGCTTGAAGAATTCCGGCAGCGGGAAGCGCTCGACGAACAGGATCTCGGCCATCAGCCGGCCGCTGAGGACGAAGAACAGCTCGACGCCGAAGCGTCCGACCTGAAGCCCCGGCGTGCCCACATAGTGGCCCAGGAACACGGCCAGAATCGCCACGCCCCGCCAGCCGTCAAGGAACAGCAGCCGTTCACGGCCGTGAACGGTCGGCGTCGCCACTACAAACTCGGCCATGCCCTCAAATCCCTACGGCGTAGCCCCCGAGGGAGGAGGGACATTGGTTTGGGGCGACTTTGCGGCAGCTTGACCATGAAAGCCGCCTCGGGCCACGCGCCGGCCTGGGTATTGGCCGATCGGCTTGCTACAATCGCTCAAACCCTTTGCACGCTTGGGAGACGACATGAGCACGACGCGGTACGGCCTGGCTTTGACGGTCGTCGGCATGGTGGCCTTCGCCCTGGCCGGCTGCGGCGACCCCGCCCCCGACGCTCCGGCCTCGAGCGCCCCGACAGCGACCGCCGCGACCGCCACCACCGAACTGGGCGACCCGGTCACCAGCGCCGTGCTGGGCTCGGCCGAGCGCGCCATCCAGGGTCGTCATCCGGGCGCGGTGATCGTCCTGGCCGAGACAGCGATCAGCAAGACCACGGCCGAGCGCACGGTCTGCGGCCGCTATATCGCCGTCAAGCACAGCTGGCAGGGCCGCCGGTACTTCATCGCCAGCCCCGCCGAGCTGGCCGTGGTGGAAAACACCTCCCGGCGCTGGAAGGACACCTGCGAGGGCGCCGAGCCTATTCCCGGGGCCCTGACCGGCTCGGCCGTCGAGACCGCCGTCCAGGCCGCCGTCGCCCAGGCGCAATCCTAAGCCCCGCGCGGCGTCCGCGTGCGGACGCATGCCCGTTGGGCATCCTCGGTTTTGTCGGGTCCGGCGAGATCGTGGACGGTTGACCCTGTCATGAAGCCCCCATTAGGTTGGCGCCGCTTCGGCAGGGGATTGTGATGCTTTTCAATTCGAACGAATTTCTGTTCGTTTTCTTGCCGATTACCTACGCGATTTACCATTTCGCTCGGAAATACGCCGCGGGATCACTGTGCTTCGCCTTCCTGGCGGTGGCTTCGATTGTCTTCTACGCGATCAGCGACGTCCGCCATCTCTGGCTGTTCCTGGTCTCGATCCTGGTCAACTTCCTGTTCGGACGGCAATTGCTGTCCAAGCCCTCGCGCGCCCTGGTCACGGCCGGGCTCGTCTTCAATCTGGGCCTGCTGGCGGTGTTCAAATACGCCAACTTCGCCGTGGACCAGCTGAACCTCTTCGGCCTGAGCCTGCCCGAACCCAACATCGTGCTGCCGGTCGGCGTCTCGTTCTTCACCTTCACCCAGATCGCCTTCCTGGTGGACGCCTACAAGGGCAAGGTCCGCGAGCTGGACCTGACCCGCTACGGCCTGTTCGTCTCGTTCTTCCCCCACCTGATCGCCGGCCCGATCATCCACCACGCCGAGATGATGCCGCAATTCGAGAGCCGCCGGCGCCTGAACCTGTCGCGCTGGACCGCCATCGGCCTGATGCTGATGGCCGTGGGCCTGATGAAGAAGCTGCTGCTGGCCGACAAGGTGGCCGAGCTGTCCTCGCCGATCTTCGCGGCGGCCGCCAGCGGCGAGACCGTCCACTTCTTCCAGGCCTGGACGGCGACCCTGGCCTACACCTTCCAGATCTATTTCGACTTCTCGGCCTATTCGGAGATGGCCATCGGCCTGTCGCTGATGCTGGGCGTGCGCCTGCCGGCCAATTTCAACTCGCCCTACAAGTCGGTGAGCATCGTCGATTTCTGGCGGCGCTGGCACATGACCCTGTCGCGCTTCCTGCGCGACTACCTCTACATCCCGCTGGGCGGCAACCGGAACGGCAAGTTCGCCCGCTATCGGAACCTGATGCTCACCATGCTGCTGGGCGGCCTTTGGCACGGTGCGGGCTGGACCTTCGCCCTGTGGGGCGCGTTGCACGGCGGCTATCTGGTGATCAACCACCTGTGGAACGGCTCGCGCCCGGCCGACAAGCGCAAGCTGCCGTTCGGCCTGGGTCCGATCCTGACCTTCTTCGCGGTGATGATGGCCTGGGTGCCCTTCCGCGCCGAGAGCATGGCCGCCACCAAGACGATGTTCGCGGCGATGTTCGGCTTCAACGGCCTGGGCCTGCCGCTGGAGGTGCGGGGCCTGGCCAAGCATCTGCACCTGGACCTGACCCGGTTCGGCGTCACCTACTTCGCCGAGAACGACCGGATGATCTACTACACCAACTGGGCCTGGCTGCTGCTGGCCGCGGCCATCGCCTTCCTGGCCCCCAACGCCCTGCAGCTGACGCGCCGCTTCAATCCGGCCCTGGATTCGTCCGAGCTGCGCGAGACCTGGGGCCCGAAGCTGGCCCGGGTGGCGACCTGGCGTCCCGGCCTGTGGTCGGGGATCGCCGTCGGCGCGGCCATCTTCGTGGCCGTGAAGATCATCAATTCGGCCGCCTCGACCGAATTCCTCTACTTCCAGTTCTAGAAGCCCAGGCATGCGCAATCTTTCCAAGGCACGATCGGTCTACGCCAAGTTCCTGGTCGGCGCGGGGGTGGGCTTCGTGGGCCTGGCCCTGATCTGCACGGGACTGTTCGCCGCCCAGCTGGGCCGCCCGACCAAGGAGGGCGCCCAGCGCTGCGCCGTGGTCCAGGCCAAGCAGGACATCGCCGTCGCCGAGACCCGGCCCAAGATCCTGCTGATCGGCGGGTCGGGCGTGCACCAGGGCATCGGCGCCGACCTGATGTCGGCCCGCCTGAACAAGCCGGTGATCAACCTGGGGGCGTTCGCCGGCCTGACCGCCGACGAGCTGCTGTATCGCGCCAAGCAGTCGGCCCGCCCCGGCGACGCCGTGGTCCTGGCCCTGGAATACAAGTACTACAGCGGCCGCATGCCCTCGACCGTCGCGGTCGACTTCGCCATGACCTGCGGCGTGCCCTATTTCGAGCAGCTGCCGCTGCCGCAGAAGATCCAGTACATGATCGCCACCCCGGTCACCCGCCTGTGGGACGTGCTGCGGCACAAGCAGGGCGAGGATCTGGTCGCTCGCGCCCGCGCCCGGATGACGCCCAACGGCGACCGCCGGCGCGACCGGTCCGTCTTCGCGGCCCAGAGCAAGGCCTTGCACGAGCGGGTGTCGCTGTATCGGCCGATGTTCATCCGGGTCGACCAGAAGGGTCCCGAGGCCCAGGCCATCGCCAACTTCGTGACCTGGGCCAAGCAGCACGACGTCTGCGTGGTGGCCACCTGGCCCAACACCATCGGTTTCGCGTCCTACGCCGACGATCCGGCCTTCGACCAGATCCGCGCCCAGTACGCCGCCATCGACGTGCAGGTGATCGGCAAGCCCCAGGACGCCATGCTCGACGCGGGAATGTTCTATGACACCCAGTATCACCTCGATATTCCGGGCATCGAACAACGGACGCACCATTTCGTCGATGTTCTTCAGTCCACGCCCATTAACGATTCAACCTGTCGTGGTCGACTATAGGACCTGCTAACCGGCGCCGTAGAGCGATCCGGGAATGTCGAAATCTTGGGCTCGAAGCATCGTGGCGCCTGAATCAGGATTTTTCGCTTTGTTCCTCGGCTCCAGACCTTCATAAGCGACAATAGTGAGGGCGCGGCCGAGTGGGAAATGGGCCAACCGTCGTCACAATAGGGGTGGATACGCAAGCTAGGGTCTCGGCGACGAACCGCCGCCGGGCAACCAGGTCCGATCGCGCAACCGGTCCCCGGCGCGCGAGCGGCGAATGGTCTGTGTGTGGCGCGGCCCGACGGATCCGATCCGTTCGCTGGCGGCAAGATAGGTGATGAGACAGTAACGCCGATGACCACCGTGACCTCCGCCTCCCGCCCCCTCGACTTCGCCACCGTGCCGATCGGCGGCTTCCACACGGTGATCGCCACCGCCACCCAGTTCGCCGACCGCATGACCGCCGACTGCCTGGCCGCCCGCGCCGCGCGCGCCGCCGGCGCGCCGGTGCTGCCCAAGCTGGCCTTCTCGTCCAACGGCCAGGGCGTGTCCCTGGCCGGGGCGGATCCCGAGTTCCACGGCGTGATGAACGAAGCCGACTTCGTGCACGCCGACGGCATGTCGGTGGTGTTCGCTTCGCGCCTGCCCGGCCGGGCGCGCCTGCCCGAACGCATCGCCACCACCGACTTCTTCCACGACGCCGCCGAGGCGGCGATGAAGGCCGGGCTCAGCTTCTACATCCTGGGCGGCTCCGAAGAGCAGAACCGCACCGCCTACGACGCCATCCAGAAGCTGTATCCGACCCTGCGCCTGGCCGGCCGCCGCAACGGCTATTTCCGCCGCGACGAGGACGCCGCCGTCTGCGCCGAGATCGTCGCCTCCGGCGCCGACGTGCTGTGGGTGGGCCTGGGCAAGCCGCTTCAGGAGCGCTGGTCGGTGGCCAACCGCGAACGCCTGGCCGGCGTGGGCTGGCTGAAGACCTGCGGCGGCCTCTACGCCTTCCTCGCCGGCGAAGCCGTCCGCGCCCCGGCCTGGGCCCAGGCCGCCGGCCTGGAATGGGCCTGGCGGATGCTGCAGGAGCCCGGCCGTCTCGCCTGGCGGTATCTGGTCACCAACCCCCACGCCATGTACCTGATGCTCACGGCCCCGCCGCCCCGGCCGAAGGCAGAGACCAAGGGTCAATGTTAGAGAAAGCGTCGCGTCCGGTGTCCTCAGCGGTAACCTCCTCCAAGATCGCGGTCCTGCTGCACGACCTGCGCGGCGGCGGCGCCGAGCGCGTCACGCTCAAGCTGGTCAAGGGCATGCTGGCCGCCGGTCGCGAAGTCGACGTTGTCCTGGTCCAGGCCAAGGGCGAGTATCTGGACCTGATCCCCAAGGGCGCGCGCCTGGTCGACCTGAACCGCCCGCGCGTTCTGGACGCCGTCTCCGCCCTGGCCCGCTATCTGAAGGAAGAGCGGCCCCGGGCCCTGCTGGCCTCGCTGACCCACGTCAACATCCTGGCGGTGCTGGCCAAGCTGGTCTCGCGGTCGCCGACCCGCGTGGTGATCAGCGAGCGCAACCAGATCAGCCTGAAGGTCGCGACGGCCAAGGGCCTGCGCGAGAAGCTGACCTTCTTCATGGTCCCGGCGCTCTACCGCCTGGCCGACGACATCGTGGCGGTGTCCAAGGGCGTCGCCGAGGACCTGGAGCGCTACGCCCGCTTCAAGCCGGGCCGGGTCAAGGCCATCTACAACCCCGTCTACGACCAGAGCATGAGCCTGGCCGCGGCCGAGACCCCCGCCCACCCCTGGATGGCGCCGGGCGCTCCGCCGGTGGTGCTGTCGGCCGGCCGGCTGAACCAGCAGAAGGGCTTCGACGTCCTGATCGACGCCTTCGCCCAGGTGCGCCAGACCGCGCCCGTCCGGCTGGTGATCATCGGCGAGGGCGACGAGCGCGTCGCCCTGCAGAACCGCATCGACGCCCTGGGCCTGAAGGAACACGCCGACCTCGCCGGCTTCACCTCCAACCCCTATGCGATGATGTCGCGCGCGGCGGTCTACGCCCTCAGCTCGCGCTTCGAGGGCCTGCCGGGCGCCCTGCTGGAGGCCATGGCCTGCGGCACGCCGGTGGTCGCCACCGACTGCCCCAGCGGTCCCGACGAGATCCTGGAAGGCGGCCGCTACGGCGGGCTGGTGCCGGTGAACGACGCCCAGGCCCTGGCGGCCAGCATCGTCAAGGCGCTGGACGAGCCGCGCGGCCGAGGCCTGGCCCGCGCCCAGGCCTTCACCGTGGAAGCCTCGACCAACACCTATCTCTCCGTCCTGGAAGGCGCATGATCCCCGACCACGACACCGGGCGCCAGGGCGCGCGCGTGAACGACGCCGGGCCGCGCGCCCGGTCGGAGACCCCGTATGCGTAGTCCCCAGCCCACCGTCACCCGGTACGGCGCCGAGCGCGGCCCCGAATTCTACTACACCATCCTGGCCCTGCTGCTGCTGGCGGGCGCGATGGTGCCGGTGTTCACCGACCTGACGGGAAGCCGCAACGAGAGCTTCACCGACTCCAACCCCTACAAGCTGATGTCGACGATCGCGACCTTCGCGATCGCCCTGGGCCTGCTGGTGCGGCGGCTGGACGCCACCCGGCGCGTGCTCAGCGACAACATGCTGGTGCTGTGCCTCTTCCTGCTGCCGGTCGTCTCGGTGTGCTGGAGCGTTGACCCGGGCGTGTCGTTCCGCCGCTCGTTCGCCCACTTCCTGACCGGCGCCTTCTGCATCTATCTGCGGGTGACGTTCACGCCCCAGCAGCTGATGCGGCGCTTCATGATCGTGCTGCTGATCGCCGGGATCTGCAGTCTGCTCTACGTGGTCCTGGTGCCCTCGCACGGCATCCACCACGACATCGCCAACCCGGGAGCCTGGAAAGGCGTCTACGGCCACAAGAACTCGCTGGGCCGGGCCTGCGGCCTCAGCATCCTGATCGCCACCCTGTTCACCACCGAGAAGCGGTCCGACACCTATCTGCGCTACGCCCTGCTGGCGGTGGCCGGGGTGCTGCTGATCTTCTCGCAGTCGCGCACCAACTGGCTGATCCTGATGGCCTCGGCCTGCGTGATCCCGCTGCTGGACTTCCTGCGCAACGCCCGGGTCTCGCTGGGCATCCGCCTGACGGTCGTGCTGGTGGCCAGCGCCGTGCTGTTCTTCGCGATCACCGTCGGCGGCGACATGCTGCTGCACTCGCTGGGCCGCGACGCCACCTTCTCGGGCCGCACCACCCTGTGGCGCGGCGTGGAGACCATCGTCGTCGACAACTATCTGGAGCTGGGAGCCGGCTACGGCGCCTTCTTCACCGAGGCCGGGGCCGTCTACAAGCTGGCGCCCTATCTCGCCTACTGGACGATGATCCCCGACCACGCCCACAGCGGCTACATCAACACCTTCGCGGATCTGGGCCTGCTGGGCGTCGGCTTCCTGGCCTTCTTCCTGGTCAGCACCATCGTGCTGCTGATCCGCCGGATCGTGACCGAGCCCGACAACAAGATCTGGCGGGCCTATTTCGTCATCGTCTTCGCCTTCATCGTCTTCAACTTCAGCGAAACGGTGGCCTTCCGGCACAGCGACTTCGCCTGGGCCCTGGTGATCATGGCCCACCTCTACGCCACCCCCACCCGCGTCCGCGCCGCCGCCAAGAACTGGCGGGTCCGGATGGTCCCCGCCCGCTCGAACCCGCACATCGGCTAGGCCAGCGACATGACCTCGTCCTCCCTCTCGATCGGCTTTCCCTATGTCGGCGACCAGATGGGCGGCAGCAGCATCTCCTCGCTGCTGCTGGTCCGCGCCCTGATCGCGCGCGGCCACAAGGTCTACGCCCTGGTGCACGGCGAAGGGGTGATGAAGGACGCCTGCGTCGAGGCCGGGATGCGGATCGTGTCGCTGCCGCCGCTGTCGTCGGTGGCCACTGACGACCGCCCCGACCGCTGGCGGCCCCACCACCTGACGGCGGTGCCGAAGCTGGCCCTGGCCCTGCGCTCGCACGGCCTGGACCTGGTGCACGTCAACGACCTGGCCAGCCTGCGGGCCTGGGCCCCGGCCGCCGCCCTGGCGGGTCTGCCGCTGATCACCCACTGGCGCAGCAACTACAAGAAAAGCCTGTCGGTCGACATCGGCCTGCGGCTGTCGACCAAGGTCATCGCCATCGCTCGCTACAACCAGGCCGCCCTGCCAGCCTGGGCCCAGGCCAAGTCGGTGGTCGAGTACAATCCGGTCATCGAGTCCTATGACGATGCGGCCCGCGCCGAAGCGCGCGCCCGGATCCGCGACCAGCTGGGCCTGGACGACAAGACCAAGGTCATCGGCGTGTTCGGCGCCCACACCGTGCGCAAGCGCACCCACGTGCTGGCCGACGTGCTGCACGCCCTGCCCGACATCGACGGCGCGCCCGTCGTCGGCCTGGCCTGCGGCAAGAAGGCCGAGCCCTACGACCAGATCCTGGACCAGAAGATCGCCGAATACGGCCTGGAAGAGCGGCTGATCCGCCCCGGCTTCGTGACCCCGTCGGGCGACTGGATGGCCGCCTGCGACGTGGTCCTGGCCCCCGCCGAGCGCGAACCCTTCGGCCGCACCGCCTTCGAGGCCGCCCAGGCCGGCGCGCCCATCGTGATGTCGTCCGACAGCGGCGTGGCCGAACTGATCCAGGACGGCGTCGACGGCTATCTGGTGGCGCCCACCGACGTACCGCTGTGGATCGAGCGCTCGGCGACCCTGCTGCGCGATCCGGGCCTGGCCGCGACCATGGCGGCCACGGCGCGCAGCGGCCTTGGCCAATACGCGCCGGCCCCGCACGCCGAGCGCATCGAGAAGATCTACCGCGCCGTTCTCGGCCGATGAAACGGCCCCAGGGACATGACCCGCATGGCTGACCCCGCCGCTCAAATGGTCTCCAAGCCGCTGAAGATCGTGTGCGTGGCCTCGTTCCTGAACGTGGCGGGCGCGCCCGAGGCGATCCTGCGCCTGGGCCGGCAGCTGCGCCGTCGCGGCCACGCGGTCGAGAACTGGTTCCTCTACAAGAAGGGCGAGGTCCCGCTGGATCCGCGCTTTGACCGGATCCTGAAAGACACCCCCCGCCCCAGCCCGCTGCAGTATGCGGGCCTGTTCCTGAAGCTGGTGGCCGACCTGCGCCGCGAGAAGCCGGACGTGGTGGTGGCCTTCCTGCCGCTGGCCAATGTGATGGCCTTGACCGCCGCCCGCCTGGCCGGCGTGCGCGTGGCCGTCGCCTCCCAGCGTTCGCCCGGTGACACCTACGGCAGGATCATGCGGATCATGGACCGCGCCCTGGGCTCCATCGGCGTGTTCAGCCGCGTGGTCTGCGTGTCCGAGGCGGTCGAGCAGTCGTTCTCGACCTATCCCAAGCCCTATCGCGACCGGCTGTGCGTCGTGCACAACGGCATCGAGTGGACGCCCTCGACCCTGACCCGCGAGGCCGCCCGCGCCCGGTTCGACCTGCCGGTCGAGGGGCTGATCGTGGCGTCGGCCGGCCGGCTGTCGCCGCAGAAGAACTATCCCCTGCTGCTGGACGCCCTGGCCCAGGCGCCGGGCGTCACGGCGGTGATCGCCGGCGAGGGCGAGTTGCGCGAGGCCCTGGCCGACCAGGCCCGCGACCTGGGGATCACTGATCGCGTCCGCTTCCTGGGCGCCATCGCCCGCGCCGACATTCCCGACCTGCTGCGCGCCGCCGACGTCTTCGTGCAGACCTCGCTGTTCGAGGGCCAGAGCAACGCCCTGCTGGAAGCCATGAACGAGGGCATGCCGACCCTGGTGGCCGACATCCCCGAGCAGCGCGAGACCCTGACCGACGCCCGCACCGGCGAGGTGGTGGGCGAGTTGGCGCCGATCGGCCAGCCCGAGGCCTGGGCCCGGGTGCTGGTCGGGCTGCGCGACGACCCGGCCCGCCGCGCGGCCCTGGCCGCCGCCGCCAAGGCCCTGGTCGATAGACAATTCACCGTCGATCGCATGATCGCCGGCTTCGAGGCGGCCATGACGCCCCGTTCCGCGGCGCGCCCCGCGCCGCCCTCGTCCCAACCTGTAGAAGCGCTCGACCCATGAATCTGAAGAAGCAATTCATCTCGGGCTCGTTCTGGGTGATCGTCGGGCGCGGCTCCTCGAACTTCATGAGCTTCCTGGTGTTCGCCGTCATCGCCCGCTTCCTGGGGCCGGCCGACTTCGGCCTGGTGGCGTTCGCCGCGATCTTCATCGACATCTCGCGCGCCCTGGCGCTGTCGGGCATTCCCCAGGCCCTGATCCGGGGCGAGGAATGGGACGAGAAGGTCGCCTCCACGGCCTTCTGGCTGAACATCATCTTCTCGGTGCTGCTGGCCCTGATCCTGGCCGGCGCCGTCGGGCCGGTGCTGGGGCATTTCTACGGCCAGCAGATCGCCATCGTCATCGCTGTGCTGTCTCTGACCTTCGTCATCGAGTCGGTCAGCGCCGTGCACGAGGCCAAGCTGCGCCGCCAGTTCGGCTATCGCGCCCTGGCCAACCGCTCGCTGGTCGGCACCATCGCCGGCGGCGTGGTCGGCATCGGCATGGCCGTGACGGGCTTCGGCATCTGGGCGCTGGTCGGCAGCCGCCTGGCCAATTCGATCATCCAGTCGATCACCCTGTGGGCGACCGTGCGCTGGAACCCGCGCTTCACCTTCTCCAAGCAGCACGCCGGCGAGCTGATGTCCTACGGCGCCCACCTGGGCAGCTCGGCCATCCTCGGCAAGCTGAACCTCAAAACCGCCGAGATCGTCATCGGGGTGTTCGCCAACACCGTGGGCGTGGGCCTCTACCGCGTGGGCTCGCGCACCGTCACCATGATCAACGACGCCGTGGTGGCCCCGCTGCAGACCACGGCCCTGTCGGCCCTGTCGCGCGCCAACGAGCGCGGCAACCTGGCCAGCGCCTATCTGCGGATCATCAAGTCCTGCGGCCTGTTCGCCTTCCCGGTCTATCTGGGCACGGCGGTGATCGCGCCCGACTTCACCACCATCTTCTTCGGCGCCCGCTGGGCCAGCAGCGGCACGATCATGTCGATGCTGGCCATCGGCGGCGCGGCCCAGACGGTGCTGGCCTTCACCCACCCGGCCCTGGTGGCCGTGGGCCGCACGCGCTTCGTGTTCCTCAACAGCCTGTTCAACATGGCGATCAACGTCGCCATCGCCCTGATCATGGTCCGCTGGGGCGCCGAGGCCGTGGCGCTGGGCTACAGCATCCGCGCCTATGTGGCCATTCCGTTCGCCCTGTTCTTCCTGCGCAAGGCGCTGGAGCTGGAGCCCATGGACGTGTTCAAGGGCATCTTCCCCACCTTCTTCGCCGGGGTGGTGATGGCCGGCCTGCTGTACGTGGCGCGCGAGCACCTGCTGCAGCACCTGCACCCCATGCCCCGCATGCTGGCCATGGTCGCGGCGGGCGGCCTGATCTACACCGCCACCCTGTGGGTGGTGGGCCGCAAGTTCGTGCTGGAGATCAAGGACGAGGTCCAGCCGCTGCTGGCGGGCTTCCTCAACAAGAAGAAGAAGGCGCCCGTCACGGCCGGCGAATGACCTTCGCGTCCCTGACCGCGAGGCCATAAAACGGACGAACCGACCAGGGAACGTCGAGACGGGCTGAAGGGGGCGTGTTTGGACAAGGCGCGTTCATGAGCACTCCGGCATCCCGTCTCGGTCGCCTGGTCGCGGTCCTGCTATGCGGCGCATCGGGACTGGCCGGGACCGCCTTCGCCCAGTCGGATCCGCCCGCGCCCGTTCCTGCGAGTGAGCCGGTCGTCGCCGGGGCCTCGACCAAGGGGGGCCTCGTCCCCGACACCCGGATCGTCCATGTCGTCAATCTGCACGACGACGGCCCCGGCTCGCTGCGCGAGGCGTTGGACCTGAAGGGTCCCCGGGTGATCGTCTTCGACGTGGGGGGCGCCATCGCGCTGAAGAGCGATCTCAAGCTCCACGAGCCCTATGTCACCCTCGCCGGCCAGACCGCCCCGGCCCCGGGTATCAGCCTGTGGGGCGGGCCGCTGCGCATCCGCACCCACGACGTGGTGATCCAGCACATCGCCGTGCGCTCGGGTCCCGCGGACACCGCCAAGATCAACGGCAACCGCGACGCCATCAGCATCGACGGCAATTCCAAGTCCGGCGAGGCCAACCACTCCTACCAGGTGCGGCTGGAGAACGTCAGCGCCAGCTGGTCGGTCGACGAGGCCATGAGCCTTTGGTACCCCACCACCCGCGACGTCACCGTCCGCCACAGCATCGTCGCCGAGGCCCTCAGCAACGCCGGGCACCCCAAGGGCAAGCACTCGATGGGCCTGTTGATCGGGGCCAATGTCCAGGCCGTGGCGATCACGGGCAACCTGCTGGCCAGCAACATGTTCCGCAACCCCGTGGTGGGAAAGGGAACCTCGGCCTTCGTGGCCAACAACTACATCGTCAATCCCGGCCAGAACGCCATCCACTTCTACGGCCGGGGGTCGGAAGCTCCCACCCGCGCCACCGTGATCAACAATGTCGTGGAGGCCGGCCCCGACACCAAGAAGACCATCTCCGGCGTGCTGGTCCCCATGGGACTGAAGGGCGAGGACGCGGACGACCAGGTGTTCGTCGACGGCAACCTGACCGAGCTCGGCCCCCGGGGGCAGGCGGTCAAGACCGGCCCCGGCCTGACCCCGGCGGAACAGCCCCCTGTCCGGAGCCTGGACTGGACCCTGAACCCGGCCGACACGGTCAAGGCCGACGTCCTGCGCTACGCCGGCGCGCGACCGGCCGACCGCGACCCGACCGATCGGCGGCTGATCGCCCAGATCCAGGCCGGCGAGGAGCGGATCGTCGACCGCCCGCCCGAGACCGGAAACTTCAAGACCGTGAAGCGGCGCGTGGCCAGGGTTCCGCGCGATCCCCTGGCCGCCGGCCCCGACGGGCGCACGCGGCTGGAAGTGTGGCTCTGCGACCAGCACTTCGCCGTCGGCGGCGCACCGTCGCAGGACTGCCCAGTACGCTAACTTGGCCGCTAGACCGCCGGCTGCGCCTGACGCTGACGGGCCGCCTCGGTCCGGCGACGCCAGACCTCGCTGAAGAAGCTCATCAGGCGGCGCTCCACCAGCACGTGGACGGCGTAGCCGCCGGCGATCATCAGGGCGACCAGGATCGGATAATAGACGATCGTCGCCAGCGGCGAGGCCAGGTGCAGCTTGAGGAACACCTTGTCGACGATCCAGCCCACCAGCCAGTGGACCAGATAGATCGAGTAGGACGCATCGCCCAGGGCGGTCAGCAGGCGTCCGCCGGGCGTCGCCTGGGGTCCGGCGCCGCCGGCCGTCACCAGGCCGAAGACGATGGCGCCGCACAGCACGCCGGCCAGCAGGACCTGACCGGTCAGCACGTCCATCGTCGCGGCGAAAGCCGGCACGACCAGGCCGCCGGTGAACAGCACCACCGTGGCGACCGCCGAGAGGGCCAGGCCCCATCGTGGCCGCCAGCGCTGGCTGAGGAAATAGACGGCCGCGCCGACCGCGAACTCGAAATAGCGCGGGCTGAGATACGGCGCCGCATAGCCCTGGGCGGTGAACACCCCGGTGTTGTTCATCACGATCAGGGCGGCCCAGAGCCCGATCAGGGCCCAGCCGATCCGCTTGCTGAGGATCAGCAGCGAGAAGATCGCGTAGAACGACACCTCGAAAACCAGGGTCCAGGCCACGCCGATGACCTGGCCGTTGGGGACATTGGGCAGCAGGAAGAAGCAGCGGATCAGGCTGGCCGGATCGCGCGCGGTGCCGTCGCCGGCGCTGGGCACAACGAAGTACAGCGGGATCACCAGGGCGAACAGGATCCAGTACAGCGGATAGATCCGCGTGGCCCGGCGATAGGCGTAGCGCGCCAGGGCGGCGGGCCGGCCGATGTCGGCGGCATGGATGTAGAAGATGATGAAGCCGCTGATCACGAAGAACAGGTCCACGCCCAGCTTGCCGAACTGGAAGACGTGGAAGCCCGTCAGGCTCTCGGCGTGCTTGGCCACCCGCTCGGAGGCGTGGAAGCAGCACACCGAGATAGCCGCGATCGCCCGGCCGCACTGCAGCCAGTCGAGCTTCTGACGCTCCGACTTGGCCGGCGCGGAGACGAGGGTCGGCGTTTCTTCAACCATCCTGCCCTCGCTCCATCCGTTCCCTGGCCGCCCCCGACCTCATCCTATCGACCGTGGAAGGTCGGCCACCACTCGGCGAACCGCCCCAGGCCTTCCTTCAGCTTCACCTTGGGCTTGTAGCCGGTCAGGGCGTTGAGCTTGGAAACGTCGGCATAGGTGGCGGTGACGTCGCCCGGCTGCATGGGACGCATGATCTTGACCGCCTCGCGGCCGATGGCGGCCTCCAGGGTGGTGATCATGTCCATCAGGCCGACCGGATCGTTGTCGCCGATATTGTAGATCTCGTGACCGCCACGGGCCGGAGGATTGTCCAGAATCCCGACGATTCCGTCGACGATGTCGTCGATATAGGTGAAGTCGCGGGCCATCTTGCCCTCGCCATAGACCTCGATGGGCTCGCCCTTGAGGATCTTCTGGGTGAAGCCGTAATAGGCCATGTCGGGGCGGCCCCACGGACCGTAGACCGTGAAGAACCGCAGGCCCGACATCGGGAAGCCGTAGAGCTTGGCGTAGCTGATGCTCATCAGCTCGTTGGCGCGCTTGGTGGCCGCGTACAGCGACACCGGCGCGTCGACCGGATCGGTCTCCTTGAAGCCCGCGCCCTCACCGGCGCCCAGGGACTGGGGCCGGTCGCCATAGACCGAGCTGGACGAGGCGTAGACCAGGTGGGTCACGCCGTTGTGCCGCGCGGCCTCCAGGATCGACAGGTGGCCGGCCAGGTTGGAGCGCTGGTAGGCGAACGGATTGTCGATCGAGTAGCGAACCCCGGCCTGGGCGGCCAGGTGCACGATGCGCTTGGCGCCGCTGGAGCGGACCAGCTCCAGCACCGCCTCGGCGTCGGCGATGTCCATGCGGACCATGGTGAACCCCGGCCGCCCGTCGAGACGGGCGGCGCGGGCGGCTTTCAGGGCCGGGTCGTAATAGTCGTTGAAGACATCGACGCCGATCACGGTCTCGCCACGGTCGAGCAGGCGCTCGGCCACGTGCATGCCGACGAAACCGGCTGCGCCGGTGACGATTACCGGCCCGTCGCTCATGCGCCCCGCCCGATCGAGGCGTAGGTGAAGCCGGCGCGGACCATTTCGGCGGGCTTGTAGACGTTGCGCAGGTCAACCACGACCGGAGCCTTCAGCAGGCTCTTCAGGCGGGTCAGGTCCAGGGCGCGGAACTGGTCCCACTCGGTGATGATCAGCAGGACGTCGGCGCCTTCGGCCGCCTCATAGGGGCCGCCGACGAACGTGACGTCCGGCATCATGTGCGACGCTTCCTTGGCGCCTTCCGGATCGAAAGCCTTGACCGTGGCGCCCTTGGCGATCAGCGCCGGCAGGATATCCAGGCTGGGCGCGTCGCGCATGTCGTCGGTGTTGGGCTTGAAGGTCACGCCCAGCACGCCGACGGTCTTGCCCGACAGGTCGTCGGAGCCGAGCACGGCGGCGACCTTCTCGGCCATGGCCTTCTTGCGCGAGTCGTTCACCGTGACGGTGGTCTCGATCAGCTTGGTGGGCGCGCCGTACTGCTGGGCCGTGCGCACCAGGGCGATCGTGTCCTTGGGGAAGCACGAACCGCCGTAGCCGGGGCCGGCGTTCAGGAACTTGCCGCCGATCCGCTTGTCCAGACCGATGCCGCGAGCGACCTGCTGCACGTCGGCGCCGACCTTTTCGCAGAGGTCGGCCATCTCGTTGATGAAGGTGATCTTCATCGCCAGGAAGGCGTTGGCCGCGTACTTGATCAGCTCGCTGGTGCGGCGGCCGGTGAAGATGATCGGCGTCTCGTTCAGCGACAGCGGGCGGTAGAGCTCGCGCATCACCGCCTGGGCGCGTTCGTCGTCGGTGCCGACCACCACGCGGTCGGGACGCTTGAAGTCCTCGATCGCCGCGCCTTCGCGCAGGAACTCGGGGTTGGAGACCACCGCGAACTGGGCGTCGGGACGGACCTTCTTGATGATGGCCTCGACCTCGTCGCCGGTGCCGACCGGCACGGTCGACTTGGTGACCACGACGGTGAAGCCCTCGATCAGGCCGGCGATCTCCTCGGCGGCCGCGTAGACGTAGGAGAGGTCGGCATGGCCGTCGCCCCGGCGGGTGGGCGTGCCCACGGCGATGAACACCGCGTCGGCTTCCTTGATGGCCTGGGCGCCTTCGAGGGTGAAGAACAGCCGGCCTTCGCGCACGTTGCGCGCCACCAGGTCGTCCAGGCCCGGCTCGAAGATCGGGATCTCACCCTTCTCCAGCCGCTCGATCTTGCTCGGATCCTTGTCGATACAGGTCACCACGTGACCGAAATCGGCGAAACACGCCCCAGACACCAGGCCGACATAGCCCGTGCCGATCATCGCTACGCGCATAGTATCCCCACTTTTAAAGACCCCCGCCCAATGCAGCGGGACAAAAACAGTCGCGAACCTAGTCGCTTAAATCGACGGCGCGAGGCAACCGGGAACCGCTCGAAACCGAGCGGGCTCTGGCGGCCCAGGTTGAAGCGCCGTGGGTTTAGGCGGGTCGGCCCAGTTGAAGTGCAGACGCGAGAAATCGCGTCCGGGCGGCTAGAAGAACCGTTCGCCGATGCGAATGGTGTCGCCAGGCGCGACGGTGGTCGAAGGCGAAAGCTGAGTTTTCGTCTCCGTGCTTTCACCGTTGCGCTTGATGAAGACCTTGCTCTTGTCGGCCCGGTAGGTGTAGCCGCCGGCGGTCGCCACGGCGTTCAACACGGTCAGGCCCGACGTATAGGGATAGGTGCCCGGCTTGGTCACCTCGCCCAGGATGTAGAACGGACGGAAGCCCAGAACCTCGGCGCTGACGCGCGGCTCCTTGAGGTAGCCGTCGCTGAGCGCCTTCTGCACGGCTTCCTGGAACTGGCCGACGGTCAGGCCCGCGGCCTTGACCTCGCCGACCAGCGGCAGGGAGACCAGGCCAGAGCCCGTCACGAAGAATTCGCCGGAGAGATCGGGCTCGCCATAGACGGTGACCCGCACCTTGTCGCCGGAACCCAGGCGGTAATCCAGCTCGGAGATCACCGACTCGGGCGCGCCGGGCGCCGCGTAGGTGGGCGCCGGAGGCGGCGGCGCATCCTGAGCCAGGGCGGGCGCGGCCATCAGGCCGATAAGAGCCGCGCACAACGACGACGCGAACACATTCCAGAAAGGTCGAGCCATAGTCATCGGTTAAGAGTTCTCAAGATTACATCAGTCCCTATAGAGCGATGTCATGACATGGGTATGTGACGACGACAAGGCGAAGCGCTACCCGAGGTGAGACTTTCGCGCCTGAAGCACAACGGGCGGACTCTCGGTCAAACGAACGGCGGTCAATACGCCCGTCGCATAGGCGCCTGTGTCGATATTGATGCGATCTTTCCCCAGGAACGGCTCGGCGTCCGGCGTGTGGCCGTGCACCACCACGCAGCCCAGGCGGTGCGGCAGACTGAGGAAGTCGTTGCGGATCCACATCAGATCCTCGGGCTCCTGCTGCTCCCACGGCACGCCCGGCCGCACGCCGGCGTGGACGAACAGGTAGTCGCCATATCGCGCCGACAGCTCCAGCCCTTTGAGGAACGCCAGGTGCTCCGCGGGCAGGGCCTCGCGGAACTGGGCCTGGACAACGCGCCAGCTTTCGGGGTCTCCGCGCCCCGGCGGGCGAACCACGCCGTAGGAGGCCAGGGTCTCGCCGCCGCCGAACTCGACCCAGGCGGGCCCCGCCTCCGACGACTCCAGGAACGACAATAGAGTCTGTTCGTGATTGCCCATCAGGACGCGCAGCTCGAAGCCGCTTCTGCGGTCGGCCGCCGACTTCAGGGCGATCAGCCGATCGATGACGCCCTTCGACGCCGGACCGCGGTCTATATAGTCGCCCACGAAGATCAGCACCGGCAGCTCGCCCCGGCCCTGGCCGGCCACGTCGCGCGCGATGGCGTCCAGCAGCATGTCCAGCAGCTCCAGCTGACCATGCACGTCGCCCACCGCATAGATCAGCCGACCGCCCGTGGACACGGCGGCGGAACTGGCCGCGGAGCGAGCCTTGGGACGGAGAAAGTTGAAGCGCATCACCTGGCCAATCGGCGCCGTCGGGCGCCAGCGTTCGACGGCGGCAACTTGCCCCACCCCTTCGCGCCAATCAACCGCCGCCGTGGCCGTTAAGGATAAATAAACCTCGTCGATAAATCTACAATTTACGTAAATACAAAGTCGTTCATTAATCAATAACAGACAAATAACCAAAGAACTTTTACTAGTTATTACCACATCTTTTGAGCCGATATTCAGGCGTTAATTGCATTTTGGTCTCGCATTCAACAGCGAGACTTCCATGTTCACCCGTCGCCAGCTAGTTACTATCGTTAGCGCGACCGCAGCTCTGCTGAGCAGCACGGCGGCTTATGCGGGCTCGCGTCCCTTCATGCCTCAGGGCGGCGCCATGGCGCCCCCGCCCGGCTTCACCGACCTCTGCGAGCGCGGCGGGATCCCCTGCGGATCGCTGCAGGCGGTCGCGGCCTCGGCGGAACTGGCCGCGACCGACGCGGTCCAGGTCACCTCGTCGATCGGCGGCGCCTCGTCGTTCCCGCAGCTGGCGCGCGCGCAGCGGGCCGAGGCCCAGGTCCAGCCGCACGGCGGCCTCCAGGCCTATCGTCCGGAGATCGCCGAGGACTTCGTCACGGCCGAGCGCCGGATCGTGGCGGCGTTCGAAACGACCGCCCCGGAAGCGCCCGCCACGGTCGCCGCTCCCACGGTCCTGGCCGTCGCGGACGAGAACCCCATGCTGCGCCAGGCGCAGATGAAGATGATCAACGCGGTCAATCGCGACGTGAACCGCGAGGTCCGCAAGGCCACCGACTTCGATCTCTACGGCATGCCCGAGTACTGGTCGCTGCCGCGCGTCATCAACGGCAAGATGTACGGCGACTGCGAGGACTACGCCCTGGAGAAGCGCCGCCGGCTGATCGAGGCCGGGGTTCCGGCCAAGGCCCTGTCGATGGCCGTCGCCGTCACCGCGCGCGGCGAGACCCACGCCGTCCTGATCGTGCGCTTCGAGTCCGGCGACTGGGTGCTGGATAACCTGACCCCCTGGGCCACGCCCTGGGAAGAGCTGAACTACACCTGGATCCAGCGCCAGGTCGCCGAAACCGGCGCGTGGGTGTCGATCAGCTGATCCGGTCCGGATCCGAAACGGACAACGCCCAAATAAAAGGCCCCCGCGACTTGGTCGCGGGGGCTTTTTCTCGTTGGGACCCGGGCAAGGCATGGAAACCGGACAAAGAAAACGCCGCCCCGAAGGGCGGCGCATGTCAGGTCCGAAAGTCTGAAGGCTTGGGCTAGAACGCCAGGCGGACCAGGGCCACCAGGCCTGACCAGCAGGCGCCGGCGACCATCGCGGTCAGCATCCAGCCCGCCAGGCGGGGCAGACGGCGCGAGGCGCGCGCCGTGGCGGCGCGGGGCGCGGGGATCAGTGAAACGTTGGCCTGAATGGTGGACATGGGGGTCGCTCCTCTGAACTTGGAGCTTAGATCACGAGCCCTAACCCTGGCCTAACGAACGTGATTTACGCATCTTCATCATAATCTATGGTTAAGCTGAGGTTTATATGCGACGCGGCCGCTGCATTGCGGTAGAGAGAATTTGGGCTGCCTCTGGACCATACTCTGGGCGGATTTGTAGGGGATTGTGCGGTGACGGGGAGCTTGAATACAGAAGTCATGCAGCACGCTACGACCCAGTTCCTTCCGCGCGTCGCGGTCGATCCGATCAAACGCTTCTGCGATTTTTGCGCGGCGTTGCTGTTGTTGGTGTTTTTCGCACCTGTGCTGTTGCTCACGGCGCTGCTGATCAAGCTGGAGTCCCCCGGACCCGCTCTGTTCCGGCAGACGCGCGGCGGACTCAACGGCCGGCCGTTCACCATCTACAAGCTGCGCTCGATGCGCTGCGAGGAAAACGGCCCCAGCGTCGTCCAGGCCCAACGGGGCGATGACCGCATCACCAAGATCGGCAAGCTGATCCGCATGGCCAGCGTCGATGAATTGCCCCAGCTGCTGAACGTGCTGAAGGGCGACATGTCGCTGGTCGGCCCCCGGCCGCACGCTCAGGCCCACGACGATTACTACGGCGCGCTGATCCCCAGCTACAATCAGCGCTTCATGGCCCGCCCGGGTCTGACGGGCCTCGCCCAGATCAAGGGCCTGCGCGGCGCCACCGGCGAGGTCGAGGAGATGTCCCAGCGGGTCAAGGCCGACATCGACTATATCGACAACTGGACCCTGTTCACCGATCTGCGGATCATGCTGCTGACCGTGCCGCACCTGCTGCTGGCCGAGAACGCCTACTAGGCCAAGCCTTTCGATCGGGCCCTCCAGCGGAGACGCCCGATCCCTCCCCAATCCATCGGTAAGATCGCGCTCAGCCCTCGATGGGACCGCGCTCAGCGCGTGGGCGCGACCGTCTGCAGTGCGCCGATCTGCAGGGCCAGGCCGATGCGGCCGGCGGGATCGCGCAGCGCGTTGGCCATGGCCACGAAGCGCGCGGGCTGGCCGGTGCGCCGCCATTCGGCCTTGACGTGATAGGCCGTCTGCAGGCGCGCCGCCTGGGTCAGGCGGCCCCAGTGCTCATAGGCGAAGACGGTCCGCTGGTCGAACAGGCTGGACTGCAGCGGCGCCACTTCGAACGAGCGCTCCAGCGCCTGGTTGGAGCCCTCGTCGTCGCCCGCCGCCGACTCGATCGCCGCCCGTCGCAGCCAGGCCGCGCCCGACGCGGGTCGCAGGGCCAGTTCGCGCACGCTGAGCCGCCGCAGGCGCGCCAGCTCCGCCGGAGCGGGGTTGGGACGAGCCAGACCCAGCTCGACGGCGCGCGCCAGGGCGTCCGCCGGCGCCGTCGGCCAGGCGGTCAAATCCCCGTCCAGCTTGGCCGCGACCAGTGGCGCGCCGGCCAGCACCGCGCACAGGATCGTCACGCCCGCCACCCCGGCCAGCGGCCAGGACCGCCATGCGAAGATCGCGCCGCGATTGCGCGACCGAGCCGCGCAGAGGCTGCCGACCACGCCCAGGATCATGGCGCACAGGGCCTGGACGGCCGGCGTCTGCAGCGCGAAGTCCGTCACGCCATGGGCCAGGAACACCACGGCGCCGCAGACCGCCGCCCGCGCCCACATGCCGGCGGTGCTGTCGCTCAGCCCGCCGCGCAGGATCGGCCAGATCAGGCTGACGAACAGCGCCAGCATGGCGACCGAGCCGACGATCCCGCCCTCCTCCAGCCATTGCAGGTACAGGTTATGGGCGGCGCGAACGTCGTAGAGGATCGACAGCGCCGGCCCGCTGACCACCAGCTGGTTGACGGTCGGGAACGAGCCCAGTCCGAAGCCGCTCCAGGGCGACGACAGGAACGCCTCCCAGTGCGGGTTGAAGATGATCGAGCGGACCTCGACGTCGCGGCCGGTAAGGCTGAAGCGGCTGCTCAGCAGGCCCGCGCTGCGCAGGGCCACGGCCCCGACCAGCAGCACCGCGGCGGTGGCCAGCAGGCCCGCCCCGCCCTTCAGGGTCTGGCGCTGGGCGAACAGGGTCCAGATCAGGAACAGGCCCAGGCCGAACAGCGAGGCGATCACTCCGGCGCGCGAGGCGGTCATCAGCAGCACCGTGGCCAGCAGCCCGACCACGCCCAGCCAGGTCATGGCCTCCAGGTCGCCCCGCCGCAGCACGGCCAGGCCCGAATGGCGGCGGAAGCGGCTCACCACGGCGGCCGTCGCCAGCAGCATGCCCGCGCCGAAGGTGGTGGCGGCGGTGTTGGGGCTGAGCAGGGTGGCCGACAGGCGTTCGGCCCGCCGCACCCCGACATGGTCGGCGAAGGCCACCGCCGCATAGGCGCCCAGGGTGGCGACGGCCGCGCGAAGCGACCACATCGCCCGCGCCTCGGAGGCGCCGACGATCCGGGCCGCCACGAACAGGCAGGCCAGGCCGAAGAGTTGCAGCAGGTTCAGCAGCAGGGCCGAACGGTCCAAGGCTAGGCTGCCGGACTGGCCGGGCAGGTAGCTCCACACAGGATGCGCGCCCCCCGGCCCCCAGGGCGTCAGCGGCCAGACCACGGCGGCGAACAGCAGGGCGAACAGGGCCGCCTGGACTCCGAGGCCCTTCAGGCGCCCCAGGTCTCGGCGGGCCCAGTCGCAGGTGGCCAGCAGGATCAGAAGATAGGCGCCATAGACCCCGGCGAACACCGCAGCCGAGGCCAGGTCGCTGGCGCCGAAGGCCACCACCGCGCAGAACACCACGGCCACCAGGGCCAGGGCGGCGAGCTTTTCCGACAGCGCCAGCTTGCGCGCCCGGCGGCGGGGCGTCCGGTCGCCTTGAGCGGCGACCGAGCGCTCCGCGACCGGATCAGTCGGCATAATACTTGCGGTAGCTCTTGTAATAGTAGTTGGCGTCGCCGTAGCCGTAACGGCCCTGGGCCTTCAGATCGACCTGGGTCAGGGCCACGCCGGCCACGAACACGCCCTGGCCTTGCAGCAGCGACAGGGCCGAGGTGATCGCCTTGACCGGGGTCTTCTTCCAGCGCGCCAGCATGACGACGGCGTCGGCCGACGGCGCCAGGATGCGGGTGTCGGCGATGGCCAGCAGCGGCGCGGTGTCCAGCAGAACCGCGTCGAAACGGCCCCGCAGTTCCTGCAGCAGACGGCTCATGGCCGCCGAGCCCAGCACGTCGCGCGGGGTGTTGGCCGACTTGGTCAGCGGCAGAACCTTGGCGCCGCTGGCGTCCTGGATCAGGGCCTGGTCCAGCGTGCACTGGCCGTTCAGAACCTCGATCAGGCCGACGGTCGGCGGTTCGGCCAGGAAGCGGTTGATGGCACTCTGGCGCAGGTCGCAGTCGACGACGACCACGTTCGCGCCCGAGGTCGCCAGGGTGCGGGCCAGGGAGAAGGTGGTGGTGGTCTTGCCTTCGCCGGGCAGGGACGAGGTGATCGCGATCACCTTCACCGACTCGCCGATCTTGGAGAACAGGATCGCGGCCCGCAGCTTGCGGAAGCTTTCGGCGAAGCCCGAGAGCGGCTTGGTCAGCAGGTAGTCGGCGGGGCTGACCTTGCGGGTCAGCTTGCCCTCGACCGCCGAGCTGAGCAGCGGCACCGAGCCCAGATAGGGCAGGCCCAGACGGCGCTCGACCTCGTCCTCGGTGAACAGGCCGGCCATCAGGATCTCGGCCAGCATCACCGCGCCCAGGCCCGCGCCCAGCGCCGCGGCCAGGCCCAGCATCAGGTTCACGGACGGCTTGGGATAGCTGGGCGAGGTCGGGATCTTGGCTTGCGACACGACGCGCGCGTCGGGCTGTTCGATGCCCTCGCTGGTGGTGGTCTGCTTGAAGCGGGCCAGCAGGGACTCGTACAGCGCACGGACCGACTCGGCCTTGCGCTCCAGCTCGCCCAGACGGATGCCGGCGCGGTTGTTGCCGGCCAGGGCGCCGCGCGAGGCCGAGACGCTGCCCGCCATCGAACCGGTGCGCTGGCGCGCCACCTGGGCCTGGGCCTCGAGGTTGGAGATGATGCGGCGGATTTCGGCCTGGATCTGTTCGTCGATGTCCGCCAGCTCGCGCTTGGCCTTCAGCAGGTCGGGGTGGCGATCGCCGTAGCGGCCGCTCAGGTCGGCGACCTTGGCGCTCTGCTCGGCGCGCTGCGTGCGCAGGCGCTGGACGACCGGCGAGTTCAGCGACTCGCCCACGTCCTCGCCGTTGCTGCCACGAGCCAGCTGGCTCTTGGCGATGGCCAGGCGGGCGTCGGTCTCGGCCTGCGAGGCCCGGGCCGTGGCCAGTTGCTGGTTGAGGCCCGAGATCTCCTGCTCGGTGAGGGTCGCGCCCTCGGCGCTGAGCAGGTTGTTGGCGATCTTGTACTGCTGGACCTCGGCCTCGGCCTGCTGCAGCTGGTCGCGCAGTTCGCCGACGCGCGAGTTCAGCCACTCGTTGGCCTTGGCCGTGGCGTCGAACTTGGCTTCCAGCTGTTCGGTCAGATAGAGGTCGGCGAAGGCGTTGGCCAGCTTGGACGCCTGCTCGGGATTGGGGTGGGTGTATTCCACCGAGATCAGATAGGTCAGGCCCGCGCGGCGGACCTTCAGCCCGTCCAGCACGTGGTCGACGACCCGCTCGCGGCGACGCTGGATCTCGGCCGGCGGCAGGGCCGACGTCGGGGTCACCGACTTCTTGAGCCAGGGCAGCCAGGACTTCAGGCCCTGGGACTGCTCGAGATACGGATTGAAATAGGGATCCTGGTCCAGCTTCAGCTGGGTGACCACGCGGTTGGCCAGCGAGCGCGAGCGCAGCACCTCGACCTGGGTGTCCATGGTCAGGGAGTCCGCCGGCAGGCCCGAGAGCACGGCGCTCATGTCGGTCACCTGCTCCTTGCGCGGATCCAGCATGACCTGGGCGGTGGCCGTGTAGCGGGGGGTCTGCTGCAGGGTGAACAGCAGCACCGCCACGAAGACCACCAGCGCCACCGCCGCGAACAGACGCAGCCGGCGGCGGAAGGTGGCGATCAGAACGTTGAGATCAAGCGTCATCTCTCCGGCGTTTGACGCCGGAGAGATTTGGGTCTCGTAAGCTGAGCCGTCCATGAAAACTCTCGATGGGCGCGGAGGGGGGAGCCTCCGAACGCTGTCCTAGAACTGTAGGGCGACAGAAGCCGCGAGCTTGTTGTCGGTGAAGGACGTTCCGTGGGCCACACCCGACGAGTCTTGCTTCAAATAGGTGTACGTAAGGAAAAGACCGACGCGACGGTTCAGCAGATAGGCCGCCGCGGCGCTCGCACCGGTACGCTTGTCGGTGCGATCGATCTTTTCGTAGTTGTCCTTGCTGTAGTTGGCGTTGGCCGACAGCAGGACGTTCCGCAGCAGTTCGTGGTCGACGCTGACGCCGACGGCGTTCGAGATGTAGCCCGGCGCGCCGCTGGCGACGGCTTCCTCGATCGTCCGGCCGCCGGTGGCGGTCACGGTGGTCAGGGGCGTGGGGAACCACTCCACCTTACCCTCGCCGCTGAAGCCGTCGATCTTGCCGTACGACGGGTTGTCGTAGGTCTGCTTCATGTAGCCGACGGCGATGTCGCCGCGGACCAGGTCGCTGATCTCGAAGTTGGCGCCGACCGTGGTGACGTAACCGTCCGAGTCGCGGCCGGCGATGGCCAGATCGTAGTCCTTCTTGTTGCCCAGCGCCTGGAAGTACAGGGCGGTGTCCGGGCTGACGGCGTATTCGACCTTGCCGCCGTAGTAGAACTCGTTGCGGTCGCGGGTGTCCTGCTCGACCACGCCGCCGATGATGTTGGTGCCGTCATCGTAGTCGTAGTTCAGGTCGTTCAAGCGGCCCGACAGGCGCAGGCGGTTGAATTCCTTCACGCCCGACACCTTGCTGGTGACCAGGCTGTATTCGATCGGCTTCACCGCGCCGACCGGCGACTGCGGCGAGGTGCGCGGTTCGGACAGGGACTGATACTGCACCGAGCCCGAGACGCTGGAGCCGCGCACGATGTCCAGGCGGCCGTTGACCGCCAGGGTGTACTCCTCGGTGTTCTCCGTATCGAAGTCCGAGTAGCGGTTGATCGAGGCCGAGGCGAAGGCGCCCAGGGCGTTACGCGACCAGTTGGAGCGCACCGCGACTTCCGGCTTCACGCGCCAGATGTTGTCGCTCTCTTCGTTCGCCTTGGTGGCGTAGATGTTGTCGTTGTGCTCCAGCGCCACGGTGACGCGCGGATACAGCGTGAAGCCGCCGGTCTTGACACCCACGGCCTCATAGTCCGGGCGCGGACGCTCGCGGACACCGACGTTCTTGTCGCGCTTGAAGTTCGTCGCCTGGCTCTGGGCCAGCGACGCGGCCTGGGTCTGAGCCAGGACGACCTGCGGAATCGACACGGCCAGAGTGGCCGCGATCGTCGCGGAAAGAATGTATTTCATTGTCCTATCCCCACCTTTTGGAAACGCACGTCTCCGCTAGGACTTCGCCACAAACACACAAAAGCAGTTCGGTCGCCCGCCTACCTCAGGCGACCAGGCGCTACTAGCCGCCGCAGTACGTGGCCACGACACCCGCGCAGGGGTCGAAGGCGGCCGGGGTTCCGGTCGCGCCGCCGGCGCCTTGCAGGTTCACCAGCACGCTGACCGACGGATCGCCGTTGGTCGCGCCGGTCACCGTCGCCGTTTGGCCGGTGGCCTTCAGCTGAGCCAGCACCGCCGGATCGTTGGCGACCTTGGAGGCGAATTGCGGCGCCACCTTGGCGGCGACCTTGACGGCCACGCCGGCGCTGATGACGCCGCTCTTCACGGCCATGATCAGGGCGTTGGCGATCACTTCCGGCGTGGCGCCGCTGGTCGACAGCGCCTGGCTGACCGAAGCCTCGATGGCGGCCAGCTTGGCGTCGGGCGTGAGCCCTTGGAAGCCGTCCACCGAAGCGGCGTCGCGCGCGGCGCCGCCAATGACGCTTTGCAGCGAAGACGCGGTGGCCGCGGCCTCGATGGCGCGGGCCCAGACCACGGATTGGCCGACCGGGGCGATGACCAGGGCCAGGCCGACGGCGACAGCACTCAGATGACGCGATGACATGGCGAGTTCCTCACTTTGAATGTCCCCAGCGATATAATGCCGCAGGCGCGAACACTCCAGCATTATTTATAGACCGTTAGGAATGAATGGCTTGTGACTCAGGAATTGCACTGGAACAGGCCATTTTCCCCGTCCGACTGACGGGAAAGTAGCAGGTTGGCAGCATAACCCGCATCCTGTGGGCGGTGATTAACTGTACCACTCGCGCAAAAATCGCATTCGCCTTGCGGGCGATTTAAAACAACTGATCAAGTCCTCGGGACGATTTGAACATAGGTTAATCATACCACGAATGACCGCGAATGACCGCGAGTCTAGCGGCGGGTGCGACGTCGACGCCTGAGCATCCGCAGCACGACCTGCTCCACGCTGGGCCAGATCAGCAACGCCACGAAACCCAGAATGATCAGACCGGCCAACAACACAGGTTCGCTCCAGACAATGCGCGCCGATAACACGCCGGTGTGACGATCGTCTCCCCGGTCCCGCCGGAAACCGCGCGCCACGCGCGATTCCGCGTGGGGCGCCCACAACCCGGGCGGGATTTGCGTCGCCGCCGCCCGATTTGACGCCCGACTGGGTCGCCGCCGCTACAGAGCGGACATGGTCTGGCCGCAAGCCCACGCTAGCAGGAGCCGCACCGGCGTCGGGCCGCGAAGGAGAAGCCGTGCGCCCGCCGCTGTGTTTCAGATCATGAGTTCGAGGTCATGAGACGCCGCGCGCGACGCCGGCTGATGCTGATCGGCGCGGGCTCGCTGGCCCTGCACGCGGGACTGGGCTGGATCCTGCTGGCCGGCGTGCGTCCGATTCCGACCCAGGTCGATCCCCAGAGCCTGATCGTCCAGCTGGTGAACGATGCCCCGCCGCCCGCGCCCCGCGCCGCCCCGGCCGAGGCCGCCCCTCGCCCCGCCGCCGCGCCCTCGCCGCATGCCACGCCGCGCGCGGCGCCTCCGGACGCCCCCAAGGCCCCCTCCGTCTTGCCCGTTTCGCCCGTTGCGCCGCCCGGCGTGGTCGCCCCGCCAGGCTTCACCGCGCGCGGAACCCCGACCGGCGGCGGCGAGCCCCTGCGCCAGGCCGCCCGCCAGAGCGCCTGCACCGAGGCCGACGTCGTCAAGCTGACCAAGGCCGAGCGCGAGGCCTGCGCCGAGCGGCTGGGCGCCAGGAACAAGAACGGCCCGGCCCTCTACGCCGCCATCGATCCGGACAAGAAGGACGCCTTCGACGGCGACTGCAAGAAGGACGACGACTGGTGCCTCTACCGCGCGGGCAAGGGGCCATATCCGGGCCTGTTCGCCATCGGCAAGAAGCGGAAGATCAAGGGATGGGACTGAGCGGCCCTGCCCCGATCCTTGACCGAGAGCACGGTTTTCGATCACCAGGCCCGAGAACGAGGTCTAGGGCGCGACACGCGCCGCCAACTGGGGTTAGGCTGCACGCATGAGTTCCGCCCACACTGGATCCGAAGGGATCGACAAGCGCGCCAGTCCGCGTTTCCCCGCCACGCGCAAGGTCTATCTCGTCAGCGGCCGCAAGGCCTCCAAGTGCTCGCTGATCGACATCGCCGAGGGCGGGGCCCGCATTTCCGTCGCCGGCCTGACCGACCTCACCGAAGAGATGATCATGGTCGACGGCGGGGTGTCGCGCGTGCATCTGAGCCGCGTGGTCTGGCGCTCGGACCGCGAGGCGGGCCTGCAGTTCGTGGCCTCGGAGTCGTTCTCCGGCCCGGCCGGGGGCAAGGACGGCGCGCTGGACATCGCCACCCGCTTTTCCATGAAACTGGCGCGCTGAACGAAAAAAGGCCCCGCCTTCCGGCGGGGCCTTTCTCGTCTTGGATCAAGTCCTGGGTCTTACCAGGCCTTGCTGAGGGTCACGAAGGCGCGACGCTCGACTTCCAGGCCGGCCGTCTGGCGCTGGTGGTCTTCCGACAGGCCTTGGCCGCTGACGGCCAGGGTGATGCCGTGGTCGAAGCCGTAGGCCACGCGACCGCCCAGGGCGATGTAGCTGTCGACCTTGGCCAGGGTCGGCGCGCCGCCCGTGAACAGGTAGGCCTTGTGGTCACCCGTATAGTGGGCGAAGGCGTCGGCCGACCATTGGGCGTTGCTCCAGCCGAACCCGACATTGGCGCGGACTTCCGGCGTGGTCGCCGAATAGGCCACGTAGCGCAGCGTGGGCGAGAAGCCCGTGGCCGGCTGGTCGTCGACGTCGGTGAAGGTCCAGTCGGCGTTCCAGTGATAGCCGCCCTGGATCTTGCCCGAGGCCGTCAGCTCCACGCCCCACATCTTGCTGTCGCCGACGTTGCGGTAGGAGATCAGCGGCAGGCTGACCAGGGTCGGGGCCACGTCGATCTGGGCCGAGGTGGGCGAACCCTTCACGTCCTCGGTCTTCTGGCTGAAGACGCTGACGCCGGCCTTGGCGTTCAGGCTCGTGACGTTGCGCTCGTAACCGATCTCGTAGTTGGTGACGATCGCCGGATCCAGGGTCGGATTGCCGATGACGCCGACCGTGTAGGGACCGGCCTGGACCTTCAGCTGCACCGCGCCCAGATCGACCAGGGTCGGCACCTGCACGCCGCGCGCGGCGGTCAGCTTGAAGGTGTCGTTGGCGGTCGGGCGATAGACGGCGCCGAGGTTGTAGCTGGCTTCCTTGATCGAGCGATCCCAGTAGGCGTTGGTCACCGGCGGATAGCCGGTCGGGAACGTGCCTTCGCGCGACAGCGACAGGTCGTCGTAGCGGCCCGCGGCGGTCACGGCCAGCTTGTCGCTGATCGCCCAGTTCCACATGCCCGAGACCGAGACGACCTCGTAGCTCAGCTTGCCGCCGGCCAGCGGGGCCGTGTTGACCTCGTTCTTGCGGTACTCGCCGCCGACGCGGAAGGTGTGCTTCGCGCCGATCTTGAACAGGTCCTGGACGCTGACGACGTCCAGCTTGTTCTCGAAGCGGGCCTTCTGACCGACGACGGTCTGCTTGGCCGTCAGGTTGGTCTCATAGGCCGACAGTTGCAGCAGGCCCAGCTTGGTGTCGGACGACAGGGTGCCCTTGACCGAGGTGGTGACGTACTTGCTGGGCGAGTAGGCGTAGTTGGAGACCGCCTCGCTGATCTGGACGTTCGACCACGAACCTTCGATGCGCAGCTCGGTCTTGTCGGTCAGCTGGGCGATGGTGTCGAGGTTGGCCGAGACGCGGGCCGGGTCGGTCAGCTGGCTGGCCAGGACGCCCGAACCGGGGCGGTTGCCGTATTCGTCCATCTGGGCCGCGCCGGCCGTCAGGCGGGCGAAGACGCGGTCGCCCAGCTTCACCGACTTGCCGATCGACACTTCGCCGTAGCCGTTGGCGCCGCCGGTGACGTTGACGAAGCCGGTCGAGTCGAACTTGGGGTTCTGGGTGATGATGTTGACCACGCCGCCCACGGCGTTGAAGCCGAACAGGGCGCTGTTGGGGCCCTTCACGACTTCGATCTGGCGGATTTCCGACAGCTGCACCGGCAGGGCGGCCCAGGCGGTGTAGCCGTAGTGGTCCAGATACACCTGGCGGCCGTTGATCAGCACCAGCAGGCGCGGCGACATCGCCTGGGCATAGCCGCGGACGCTGACGTCCGAGGCGCCGGCGCCCCAGTTCAGCACGTCCAGGCCGGCAACGCGGCTGAGGATGGTCGGCAGGTCGACGGCGCCCGAGCGCTTGATGTCGTCGGCCGAGATGATGTCCATGGCGACCGGAACTTCGGTCGAGCGCTGGGGCGAACCGGTGGCGCTGGTGGTGACCGGCTCGTTGAACAGCTGCTCCATCGACCCGTAGTCGATCGACTGGGCATGGGCGGCCGAAGCGGCCAGGATGGTGGCGAGAGTGGCCGAAACGCCGGCCAGAAGAGTCTTTTTCATGATTTTGTCTCTGGGCTCGGTTGGGATCAGACTTCGCGGATCATCATGCGGAAGGCGGCCTTGAAGACCGCGCCCACGGCGGCGGCGGCCGCGCGGTTGACGACGATCTCGACCTTGGGGTCGGCCGAAACGCTCATCACGCATTGGCCGCTGGTGGCGCAGGAAGTGTCCGAGCCGATGGTGATGATCTTCTTGGCCTTGGCGGCCGCGCCGACGTTCACGCCGGTGGTCACGTAGAGGGCGGCCACGCCCGAGACGCCCGAGACGGCCGAGGCTTCGACCGGCTTGGCGGTCAGGGTCACGGCGCCGGCGCTCATGCCGCCGCCGATGGCGGCCATCACGGCGTTCTTCTCGGCGACCGAGGCGGGCTTGGACGGATCGAAGACCACGCCCAGCACGGCCTTGCCGGTGGGGCCGTCTTCCAGGAAGGTCAGGGCGCGGCCGGCGACCTGGATGTCCTTGGCCGCGTCGGCATGGGCGGCGCTCAGTGGCGCCAGAGCCAGGGTCAGTGCGCAGAGCGCCACGACGCCCCGGGTGTTGTTTTTCGACATTCTTGCATCCCCTGCCCGAGTTTTCTTCCGGGCTTCACGAGGGGCCTGATGTCGCGTTGCAGGTAAACAAGACTGTAACGACAATCACATAACGCCGGTATAATTCCTGTGTTGATCAGCCGACATTGCGTATTCCAACTGCATAATTTGCAACCTAGGGCCACAAGTAAACTTGTCTTGTCCTGTATATTTCAATTCTACTCACAACTTTTGCGCTGCAAAATCCGTCAATTAACGAATATTAACCGACATCGACATCTATTGAACTGGATTTGCTTCTTAAGAAACAGAATTATTTGACCGCACATCTGAAGATCGACCAGTTTTGGCCGGTCAAAGATCCGAGAACGGACATTTTGTCGCAATGCGGCGGAAAACCCCCGTCGCGACGTTCGGCCGCAACACCGAGCCGCGAGTAAAACTCGGAACTCGCGAGAAACGCACGCGGCCGCGCGACCCTGTTCGAGCCGAGCCATGCCGGCGACAGGGCGGGGATTTCGATTTTCGAAGGAAGGTGGTGCCGCTTACAGGACTCGAACCTGTGACCCCCTCATTACGAATGAGGTGCTCTACCAGCTGAGCTAAAGCGGCGCGCTTCGTCCTTGGGGGAGCCCCAAAGGACACTGGTGTTCCCGACGCCAAATCACCGACCCGGCGCGAGGAGGGGCCTATTTAGCGGCGCGAGGGCCGCTTGCCAAGCGTCGGCGTGAACCGGTGTTGCGACGGGGCGCCGGGGTGGGCTTTTCCGGTTCCGGCGGCGGGGGCGCGTCGAACATGTCCTCGCCCATGCCGGGGTCGTCCGGGATGGGCATCAGGGCCCCGCCGGTCTCGGCGGCGCGCACGAAGGGCGTGGATTCGGCATAGGCCGAGGGCAGCTGCGGCAGCTCGCTCATCGTGCGTTCGCGGCGCTCGAAACGGGGATGGATCAGCTCGCCGGTCTCGGCGTAGCTGACCGTCAGCCGGGCCCAGTCGTCACGGGCGTAAGCGAAGGCGCGGCCTTCGGGGTCGAGGTCGGACCAGTCGGGCTCCTGGGGCGCGGCCACGCCCCGGGCGACCCAGGCGCGGGCCTCGTCGGCCTGGCCGTTGGCGTAGGCGACGCGGGCCATCAGCCCGGCCACCCGCGCGGTCAGCGCTTCTTCCGGAAGAAGCCGGGCGGCGGCGCGGGCCGCCACGGCGTCGCCGCCGATCAGGGCGCTCTCGACCTTCAGGAGGCGGCTCTCGCGCGCCTCGGGCTTCAGATTGGCCAGGCTGGCCAGGCGCGTGGACCGCGCCTTGGGCGTCTCGCTGGTCTTCAGGTCGCGATAGGCCAGCCAGAGGGCCGGATGGGGCGCCTGTTTCCAGGCCGACTCGATCAGGCTTCCCGCCTTGCCGGCCTTGCCGTCGGCGGCCTGCAGGCGGGCGGCCATCACCACGCCCGGCGCGAAATCGGGCTTGAGCCTGGCCGACTGGACGGCGAAGTCCAGGGCCTGGGCCAGGACCTTGGGATCGTCGGACTCCTCCAGGTCGGCGGCGGAGGCGGCCAACAGGGCCGCGCGGGCCCGCTCGGCGACCAGGGGCGGCACGATCTTGCGGTCCAGCGCGCCCTGGACCAGGTCCAGCGCCGCTCTCCAGTCCCCCGCCTCCAGCCGCGCCTCGAGAAGCGCGCGCCAGGCCCAGCGGGCGGTTTTGGCCAGACCGTAGGCGGTCTCGGCGTGACGCAGGGCCAAGGCCTTGTCGCCCTCGGCCAGGGCCGTCTGCATCAGGCCGCGCAGGCCGGCCAGGCGCATTTCGGGAAAGCCCAGCATGGCGTTGTAGGCCTGGCGGGCGGCGACGTGGTCGCCGGCCGCCTCGGCGGCCTGGGCGGCCAGGACACGGACCAGCCCCGGGGCGTCCTCGGCCAGCTCGGACGCCTTCTGGGCCAGGCGGCGGGCTTCGGAGCCGTCGCCGGCGGCCACGGCCAGGAAGCCGCGCGACAAGGCCTCGACACCCTGCTTGCGCTTGGCCTCGGCCCGGGCGCGGGCGGCGCGCTGGGGCGCCTCGACCACCCACAGCAGGGCGCGCCACAGGATCGTGGCCAAAAGGGCGGTGAACAGGGTCAGCAGGGCGGCGGCGGCGGCCGTCATCTCGACCCGCCAGCCCATCCAGTCCAGGCTGGCCGCACCCGGCTCGCCGGTCAGGGCGACCATCGCCACGGCCAGGGCCGCGACCAGGAAGAAGACGAAGGCCGCGCGGATCATGGGGCCACGGACCTCGCGGCGGCGGCGTGCGTCACCTGGACCAGGCCCGCCAGGGCGTCGGCGCGGATGGCGGCGATGTGGCGATCGACCTCGACGCGGCGCTCGGCGGCCGAGCGCCACGAGGCCAGAACCGTCTGGGCGGGCAGGGGCAAGGTTTCGGTGGCGGCCAGGGCGCCCTCGATGTCGCCCTCGTTCAGCAGCTTCTGGGTCCGGGCCAGCACGGCGTCGGGGCTGGAGCCCTGGGTCGCGCCGACCTGGCGGATCGAGACGATGGTGGACAGGGCGTGGCGCAGCTTGGCCAGGAAGTCGGCGTTGTGGCCGGGATCGCGGGCGGCGACCGAGGCGCGGCCGCTCAGGGTCTCGAACTCGGCGGCCAGGCCCGCGCGTGTGGGCGCGCCGGACTGGGCCAGGCGCCCCAGGGCCCGCAGGTCGGGCGAGGCCGGCAGGATGCGCTCCAGGCCGGCCAGTTCCTCGGCGAACGGCCGGGCGGTGCGGGCGGCGTCGGCCAGGGTGGCGGCGGCCAGGGCCGCGCCGGCCGCGTCCAGCGCCTCGCGCTGGCCGGTCTCCAGCACCGCGACCCGGCCTTCCAGCTGGGCCACCCCTTCCGGCGCCGACGGCGGCGCGGCGATGGGGTCGGGCGCGCCATAGGTCGACGCCGGCCGGCCGGCCAGGGGCGCCGGCGTCGCGGCGGGCCGCTCGACCGTCGCGGGCGGCGTCTTGGGCGAGAACCAGGTCGGGCCGAACCTGGCCAGGGCCGCGCCGGCCGCCACGCAGACGATTCCGAAGACGATCAGCGCCCAGAACCCCGGTCCCAGCAGGCGACGGCGCGCGTACAGCGCAGGGTCGCGGGGGGTCTCGGTCTCAACGGGATCGGTAGCGAGCGTCATGCGCCATTCGTGCCCCACGCCGCCGCGCCGTGCAATCGTTCAGCTAGGCCGTTAGCAGGTCGAGAAGCGCGGTTTCGTTCGGATGCGGCGCGGACGCCACGGAGGCCAGGCCGCTGGCTTGAACCAGCGTCCCGAGCGGCGCGGCGACGGCCGCCGACAGGCACAGGGCCCGCAGGCCGGGGGCGGGACGGGCTTTCAGCACCTGCGCCAGCTTGCGCGCGGCGCGGGGCGAATGCAGCAGAACGGCCGCCAGATCGCCAAGCCCCGCCAGGGTTTCGGGCGACGGATCGCGGTCGACGGTCTCGTAGACGGCGACGCGCCGCGCGCTCAGGCCGGCGTCGGTGAGGGGCGCGACCAGGTCGCCGGCCGGCTCCAGGGCGCTGGGGTGCAGGACCACGCCGCCGGGGCGTCGGGCGGCGATCAGGGCCGCCAAGGCCGCGACGTCGCCGTCGGCCGAGACGACCTGCGTGAACCCCGCCTCGCGCGCCGCCGCCGTCGTGCGGTCACCGACCGCGAACGCCGGAAGGCTCCGTTCGGTCTCCAGCCGGGCGAAGGCGGCCACGCCGTTGACGCTGGTGAACGCCAGGGCCGCTACGCCGGCCAGGTCGATCTCCGGCGACAGGTCGCGGACCTCCAGCAGAGGATCGACCACCGCCTGGAAGCCCAGAGCGATCAGCCGCGCGGCGGTGGCCTCCGCGCCCGGCGAGGCCCGGGTGACCCAGATCCGCCGCGCGCCTTCGGCCATGGCCTATTCCGTGAGGATCAGGGCCGGGCCGCCCTCGGCGCGGACCGCGTCGCCCAGCTCCAGGCCCAGGGCCCGGGCCTCGTCGGCGGCGTCCTGGCTGGACAGGGTCACCGAGCCTTCGCGGCGGAAGCGCTGGACGCCGTCCGGGGTCAGGGCCTCGACGATCAGGGTCAGGGAAAGGCCGTCCAGACGCGCGTGGGCGCCAACGGCGGTGCGGCACGAGCCTTCCAGGGCGTAGAGGGCGCCGCGCTCGGCGGCGACGGCCAGGGTGGTGTCCTGGCAGCGCACGGCCTGCAGCCAGGGCTGGTCGAGGTCGCCCTCGCGGGTCTCGATGACCAGGGCGCCCTGGCCCGGGGCGGGCGGAGCGGCCAGCGGGTCCAGCCAGCTGCGGGTCAGGTGGCCCAGGCCCAGGCGGTTGAGGCCCGACTGGGCCAGCAGGATGGCGTCGGCCTCGCCGCGTTCCAGCTTGGCCAGGCGGGTGTCGACGTTGCCACGCAGCATCACGACCTCCAGGTCGGGCCGCACGTGCAGGGCCTGGGCCTGGCGACGCAAGCTGGCGGTGCCCAGGCGCGCGCCCTTGGGCAGGTCTTCCAGCCGCTCGGCGACATGGCTGATGAAGGCGTCGCGCGGATCTTCCCGCTCGGGCGTGGCGGCCAGCACCAGCCCCGGCGGCAGTTGCGCCGGCATGTCCTTCAGCGAATGGACGGCGCAGTCGATGCGGCCGTCCAGCAGGGCCTCCTCGATCTCTTTCGTAAAGAGGCCCTTGCCGCCGATCTCCATCAGGCGGCGGTCCTGGATACGGTCGCCGCTGGTGACGATGGGGATCAGCTGGGCGTAGGCGTCGATGTCTTCACCGCCACCCCACCCGAGGGCCTTGGCGATGCGGGCCTGCATCAGGCCGGACTGGGCCAGCGACAGCTTGGAGCCGCGCGCGCCGATACGGATGGGTTGCCGGGACAAGGTTCGAACGTTACCTGCAAGGTCGAAATTCGCCTTCGCTGCTACAGGAGCGGCGGGGCGCCCGCAACCAGATGACCCCCTTAAGGAAAATGGCCCTCACCATTCTCGGCCTGGAGACCAGCTGCGACGAGACCGCCGCGTCCGTCGTGCGCCGGGACGACGACGGCCACGTGGAGGTCTTGTCCTCGATCGTCGGCACCCAGTTCGAGCAGCACGCCCCGTTCGGCGGTGTGGTGCCCGAGATCGCCGCCCGCGCCCACGTGGAGGCCATCGACAGCGTCGCCGCCGAGGCCATGCGCGCGGCGGGCCTGTCGTTCGACGCCCTCGACGGGGTCGCCGCCACGGCAGGTCCCGGCCTGGTGGGCGGGGTGATGGTCGGCCTGGCGTTCGGCAAGGCCGTGGCCCTGGCCCGCGACCTGCCGCTGGTGGCGGTCAACCACCTGGAGGGCCACGCGGTCTCCGCGCGCCTGGGGGCCGACATCGCCTATCCGTTCCTGCTTCTTCTCGTCTCGGGTGGCCATTGCCAACTTTTGGAGGTGGCGGGGGTCGGCGCCTGCACCCGCCTGGGCACCACCATCGACGACGCGGCCGGCGAGGCCTTCGACAAGATCGCCAAGAGCCTGGGCCTGCCCTATCCGGGCGGCCCGGCCCTGGAGAAGCTGGCGGCGAGCGGCGATCCGACCAAGTTCGACCTCCCGCGCGCCCTGCTGGGCCGAAAGGACTGCGACTTCTCGTTCTCGGGCCTGAAGACCGCCGCCGCGCGGTTGGCGGAAAAGATCACCGACGAACAGAGCCGCGCCGACCTGGCCGCCGCCGTCCAGTTCGCCATCGCCCGCCAGCTGTCGGAACGCACCGACCGAGCCATGAAGCTCTATGCCGCCAATCACCCTGGCGAGCCGCTGCGCTTCGTCGTGGCCGGCGGGGTGGCGGCCAACGGCGCCGTGCGCGCCGCGCTCCGGAAGAACTGCGCCGACAACGGCTTTTCCTTCGACGCCCCGCCCCTGGCCTATTGCACCGACAACGCCGCCATGATCGCCCTGGCCGGGGCCGAGCGGCTGGCGGCCGGCATTTCCGACGACCTGGACGCCGTGGCGCGTCCCCGCTGGCCGCTGGACGAGGCGGCGGCGTTATCCAATCCGAGCAACAGTTTCGGACGCAAGGGAGCCAAGGCATGACCTTCAAGCACGTCGGCGTCATCGGCGCCGGAGCCTGGGGTACGGCGTTGGCGCAGGTCGCCGCCCGGGCTGGACTGCAAGTCACCCTGCAGGCCCGCGAGCCCGAGGTCGTGGCCTCCATCGCCGCCGGCCGCGAGAACACGATGTTCCTGGCGGGCGTGAAGCTGGAAGAAGCCATCACCGCCTCGGCCGACATGGCCGCGCTCTCGGCCTGCGACCTCATCCTGGCCGTGCCGCCCGCCCAGCACCTGCGCTCGGCGATCACCGCCCTGAAGCCGCACCTGAAGGCGGGCGTGCCGGTGGTGCTGTGCTCCAAGGGCGTGGAGCAAGGCACGCTGAAGCTGATGAGCGACGTGACCGCCGAGGTGCTGCCGGACGCGCCTATCGCCGTGCTGTCGGGCCCCAGCTTCGCCGGCGAGGTGGCGCGCGGCCTGCCCACCGCCGTCACCCTGGCCTGCGACGACGAGGCCCTGGGCCAGAAGATCGGCCAGGCCATCGCCATCCCGACCTTCCGCCCCTACTGGGCCGCCGACGTGATCGGGGCCGAGGCCGGCGGGGCGGTCAAGAACGTCCTGGCCATCGCCTGCGGCATCTCCGAGGGCAAGGGCCTGGGCCGCAGCGCCCATGCCGCCCTGATCACCCGCGGCTTCGCCGAACTGACCCGCCTGGCCGTGGCCCTGGGCGGCAAGGCCGAGACCGTCGCGGGCCTGTGCGGCCTGGGCGACCTGGTCCTGACCTGCTCCAGCCCCCAGTCACGCAACATGAGCGTGGGCCTGGCCCTGGGCGGCGGCCAGACCCTGGAACAGGCCCTGGCCGGCAAGGTCTCGGTGGCCGAGGGCGTGGCTTCCGCGCCCGCCGTGCGCGCCCTGGCCCGCTCGCTGAACGTCGAGACCCCGATCTGCGAGGCCGTCGCCGCCATCCTGGCCGGCGAGGTCGATGTTGACAGCGCCATTCTGGGCCTGCTGTCGCGGCCCCTGAAGGCCGAAGCCTGACCCCCTTCTGAAAAGGACCCGCCCCATGCCGCTCTACGCCATCATCTGCAAGGACAAGCCCGGCGCGCTCGAGACCCGCCTGGCCACCCGCCCCACCCACCTGGACTACCTGAACAACAGCCAGAACCTGAAACTGGCCGGCGCCCTGCTGGACGACGACGGCCAGCCGATCGGCTCGATCATCGTGGTCGAGGCCGAAGACAAGGCCGCCGCCCAGGCCCAGGCCGACAACGACCCCTTCACCGCCGCCGGCGTGTTCGAGAGCGTCGAGGTCCACACCTGGCGACTGGCGATCGGCAGCCTTTGAGCCGAACCGACCCCGCCAACCCCGCCCGCCCCGCGCCCGGGACCGTGCTGTGCCCCCTGGACGAGATCGCCTCGCCCGGGTCTCGCGGTTTCCGGTTCCGGGTCGAGGAGGCGGTGTTCGCCGGCTTCGTGATCCGGCGGGGCCAAGACGTGGTGGGCTATGTCGACAGCTGCCCCCACGCCGGCTGGCCGCTGTCGGGACCCAACGGCCGGTTCCTGACCCGCGAGAACGACCTGATCCTGTGCGCCGGCCACGCGGCCCTGTTCCGCATCGACGACGGGATGATGGTGGCCGGCCCCTGCGAGAACGTCGCCCTTTCGCCCTGGCCCGTGCGGATCGTCGACGGATCGATCGTCACGGCCTGAGCGAACGCCGGTCGCCAAAGGCGGCGACCAGGGCTAGGGTCCGCGCCCAGGGGCAAAGGGGGCGCGCCATGGACATCATTCTGCTGCAGCCGGGCGATCCGGACATCGTCACGCCGTGGGCCTATCCCAAGCTGGACGGCCTGCCAGCCGCCGCGCCCGGCGGCTTCGATCCCAGCCTGTGCGTGCCGCTGACCGCCTTCGGCCAGGACCTGAAGGCGCCGGCCTCGGCGGCCGCCCCGCCGCCGCCCAGCTTCACCCTGGTCAAGTCCGTCGACGCCCTGTCGGTGAAGCTCTACGAATTCTGCCTGCGAGCCCGGCCCCTGGGCGTGGGCCACGAGCGTCCCACCTGGCTGCACCGGATCAGCGGCGGCGCCCTGGCGCTGAGCATCGCCCTGCGCGACGCGGCGATCAGCGACATCCAGCTGCAGGGCCAGGCCGACGGCTCCACCGTCGAGCGCCTGACCCTCACCCCCAGCGAGATGCTGTGGACCTATCACGTCCCGACCGGCGGGACGCTGTTCACCGGCTGGAGCACGCTGCAGAACCGGCCGATCGCCAGTTTCACCACCTGACCGTTCCTTAACCCCTTGGCTCTAGGCTTTCCGGCGACTGAAACCGGGACAAAGCGCCATGGCCGACGGCAACGCCACGAACTTCGACGCCGACCTGACCGACGCCCACGACGCGCGGGGCCTCGGCGCCAAGCTGCGCTCGTTCGCCAAGGTCAATCCCCGCTTCGCCCCGGACCTGGCCCGCACCATGCTGGCCAAGCGCGACCACGCCGTGGTCGAGGCCTTCAACGCCCACAGCGAGGCGGTCGGCTACGAGTTCACCTCGGGCTGGGCGTCGAACAACATCCCGTTCGTCACCCCGCTGCTGCGCGAGTTCTCGGCCAAGCGCGGGGACCTGGCGCCGTTCCGCTATCTGGAGATCGGGGCCTATGAGGGCCGCAACCTCGCCTTCATGGACTGGCTGATCCCGAACCGCCTGGACGTGACGGTGATCGATCCCTGGTTCGACGAGGCCCTGAACCCGGAAGAAAAATACCACGCGGTCGAGCCGCGCTTTCATCGCAATATGGCCAAGACCGGCTTCCGCTCGATGAAGGCCCACAAGGGGTTCTCGACCTACGAGCTGCCCAAGATGCTGGCGGCGGGCGAGCAGTTCGACCTGATCTATGTGGACGGCAGCCACACGGCCCTGGCCGTGCTGATCGACCTGTGCTTCTGCGCCAGCCTGCTCAGCGTGGGCGGCATGATGGTGCTGGACGACTACTGGCACGACATCAGCGAGATCGGCGGCCCGGGCGTGAAGCAGGCCACCGACCAGTTCTACGCGGCGTTCGGCCGGTATTTCGAGATCACGGCCGTGTACCGCCAGGTGGCCCTGACGAAGATCGCCGAGATTCCGCGCTAACCCCCTCCGGCCCTCCGGGCCACCTCCCCCAGAGGGGGAGGATTGGAGCGCCCAGATGCTCCCCCTCTGGGGGAGCTGTCGCGTAGCGACTGAGGGGGCCTACGGCCTCTTCTCCGCCGAGAAGTCGGCGATATCCTCGATCAGCGATTTCGCCGCCTGGGCCACCAGCGCCCCGCCCTTTTCGGGCGTGGCCTGGGCCGGATCCGAGCCCATGCGTCCGTCGGCGTAGCGGGCGCGGAAGTCGAGGGCCTCACGGATCGGGCCGGTGGGGGCGATCTTCGGCTCGTACGACACCGACTTGATGCTTTCCGGATAGGCCCACTGGGTCACGGCGATCTCGGACGGGGTGGCGTGGCTGCCGTGGCCGACCGGGAACTGCTGGTTGGCCAGGCTGAGCACGCCCTTCAGGTCCCACCAGTTCTTCAGCTTCAGGGCGAAGGGGCAGCGCTCCTTGCGGAAGCTGTACTCGGCATAGATCTCCGAGAAGGCCGCCTCGATGGTGGCGACGTTGCCGCCGTGACCGTTGAGGAAATAGATCTTCTCGAAGCCGTGGGCGCCCAGCGAGCGCACCCAGTCGCCGATGGCGGCGATGAAGGTGGTCGGCCGCAAGAAGATGGTGCCCGGAAAGGCCAGGTGATGCTGGGCCATGCCGACATTGAAGGTGGGCGCCACCAGCACCGTCTCGGAAAGCTTGGACGCCTCGTGCGAAATGATCTCCGGACACAGCCAGTCGGTGCCCAGCAGACCCGTCGGCCCGTGCTGCTCGTTCGACCCGATCGGCACCACCACCGTCTTCGAAGTGGCGAGATAGGCCTCGATCTCGGGCCAGGTCGAAAGGGCGAGCAGCATGGCGGGACTCCGGGGCGCGCCGAGGGGGCGCGGACTATTGGTTGGGACGGCTTTACGCCCATCCAAAGGCCATGCCGACCAAATTCCCCAATGGTCTTCTTGCGCACCGCCCTGCCCTGCGCGTAACTCCGCCGCAACGAGGCCCAGGGGCCAAAAGACCAAGGGAGTAGACGGGCGTGAGCGACGGACAGGTTTTTCCGGTTCCCGAAGAGTGGGCGGCCAAGGCCCATATCGACGCCGCCGGCTATGACGCCGCCTGGAAGCGGGTGCAGGAAGACCCGGAAGGCTATTGGCGCGACCTGGCCCGGCGCCTGGACTGGATCACCGCGCCGACCAAGATCAAGGACGTCTCCTACGCCAAGGACGACTTCCACATCCACTGGTACGCCGACGGGGTGCTGAACGCCTCGGCCAACTGCCTGGACCGCCACCTGCCGCATCGCAAGGACGACGTGGCCCTGATCTTCGAGGGCGACGAGCCGGACGTCTCGTTCAAGGTCACCTACGGCGAGCTGCACGCGCAGGTCTGCAAGATGGCCAATGTCCTCAAGGACCTGGGCGCCAGGAAGGGCGACCGGATCACCATCTACCTGCCGATGATCCCCCTGGCGGCGGTGGCCATGCTGGCCTGCGCGCGGATCGGGGCGATCCACTCGGTGGTGTTCGGCGGCTTCTCGCCGGACTCGATCGCCGGCCGCATCCAGGATTGCGAGAGCCGGCTGGTGATCACCGCCGACCAGGGCCGCCGCGGCGGCAAGAAGATCCCGCTCAAGGCCAATGTCGACAAGGCGCTGGAGCAGTGCCCGGACGTCGACAAGGTGCTGGTGGTTCGCTGGACCGGCGCCGAGGTCCCGCTGGTGGAAGGCCGCGACGTGGTCTGGAACGACGTCGAGGCGGCCGCCTCGGCCGACTGCCCGCCCGAGCCCATGAGCGCGGAAGACCCGCTGTTCATCCTCTACACCTCCGGCTCGACGGGGAAGCCCAAGGGGGTGATGCACACCACCGGCGGCTATCTGATCTGGGCCAGCTGGACGCACGAGGCGGTGTTCGACTATCGGCCCGGCGAGGTGTTCTGGTGCACGGCCGACGTGGGCTGGGTCACCGGCCACAGCTATGTCGTCTACGGCCCGCTGGCCAACGGCGGGACCAGCCTGATCTTCGAGGGCGTGCCCAACCATCCCACCCCGGCCCGGTTCTGGGAGGTGGTCGACAAGCACCAGGTCGAGATCTTCTACACCGCCCCCACCGCCCTGCGCGCCCTGATGCGCGAAGGCGACGACTGGGTGACCCAGAACGATTTGTCGTCCCTGCGCCTGCTGGGCAGCGTCGGCGAGCCGATCAATCCGGAGGCTTGGCTCTGGTACCACCGCACGGTGGGCAAGGACCGCCTGCCGATCGTCGACACCTGGTGGCAGACCGAGACCGGCGGGATCCTGGTCTCGCCCCTGCCCGGCGCCACGGCGCTGAAGCCCGGCTCGGCCACCAAGCCCCTGCCGGGGGTGAACCTCCAGCTGGTCGACGCCGAGGGCAAGGTCCTGGAGGGGGCGACCGAGGGCAACCTGGTCATCACCGACAGCTGGCCGGGCCAGATGCGCGGCGTCTATGGCGACCACGACCGCTTCTTCGCCACCTACTTCTCGGCCTATCCGGGCAAGTACTTCACCGGCGACGGCTGCAAGCGCGACGAGGACGGCTATTACTGGATCACCGGCCGGGTCGACGACGTGATCAACGTCTCGGGCCACCGCCTGGGCACCGCCGAGATCGAAAGCGCCCTGGTCGCCCACGACGCCGTGGCCGAGGCCGCCGTGGTCGGCTATCCGCACGACATCAAGGGCCAGGGCGTCTACGCTTATGTGACGCTTAAGTCGGGGGTTGTAGCGACCGACGAGCTCCGACGAGACCTAGTCCTGTGGGTGCGCCAGGAGATCGGCCCGTTCGCCGCGCCCGACGTGCTGCAATGGGCCCCCGGCCTGCCCAAGACCCGCTCGGGCAAGATCATGCGCCGCATCCTGCGCAAGATCGCCGAGAACGAGCTGGGGAGCCTCGGCGACACCTCCACCCTGGCCGATCCGTCGGTGGTGGACGACCTGGTGAAAAATCGGGCCAACGCCTGATGCGCGACCGCTGAAAACTCGGCTAGGCTCGGGCCATGCGTGGCCTGGCCCTAGTCGTTGCGGTGGTGATGCAGGCGGCTCCCGCGCTCGCCTGGAGCCAGGCGGTCAATCCCGACTGGCTGCGCAGGATCGAGAGCGGCGACATCGCCCTGGAAGCCCATGCCGATCCCGGCGGGCGCGGCGGGGCGGTGCGGGCGATGATCGACATCAAGGCCCCGCCCCAGGCGGTGTGGTCCACGATCCTGGACTGCGAGCGGGCCGCGCGGATGACGCCCAGCGTCAAGCGCTGCACGGTGCTGTCGCGCGACGCCGCCGGCCGGATGGAGCTGCGCGAGCACGTGGTCAAATGGAGCTTCCTGTTGCCGGCCCTGCACTCGACCTCGCGCCTGACCCTGGAGCCCTACAAGCGCATCGGTTTCCGCTGCGAGGGCGGCGACATCAAGGACTGCGAGGGCCAGTGGCTGCTGGAGCCGCTGGAGGGCGGAGCGGCCACGCGCGTCACCTACGAGAACCGGGCCGTGGCGCCGTTCGGCATGCCCAGCGGCCTGGCCACCCTGGCCATGCGCCGCGACGTGCCCGCCGCCCTGCGCGCCCTGCGCCGCGAGAGCGTGGCGGCGGCGCGATGACCTCCACGCCTGAGCCCCCCATTCCCGAAGGACTCTGGCTGTTCGACGGGGTCTGCAACCTGTGCTCGGGCTCGGTCCAGGCGGTGCTGGCCATCGACCGCAAGGGGCTGATCCGCTTCACCCCGATCCAATCCGCCTATGGACGAAAGCTGGCCCTGGACCACGGGATCGACCCGGACCAGCCGACCAGCTTCCTGTTCCTGGACGGCGGCCGGGCCCTGGAGAAGAGCACCGCCATCCTGGCCCTGCTGCGCCGCCTGGGCTGGCCGTGGTCGTGGCTGGCGGTGGTCGGTGCCTGCCCCAGGTCTGGCGCGACCGGGCCTATGACTGGCTGGCCGCCAACCGCTACCGGCTGATGGGCAAGCGATCGACCTGCATGCTGCCGACGCCCGAGCAGAAGGCCCGCTTCGTCCTGGAGCCGCCCCTTCCATGAACGACGACCGAAAACGCATTGTCCTGGTCGGGGCCAGCGGGGTGTTCGGCCGGCGGCTGGCGGCGATGATCGCCCGCTGGCCCGACGTCGTGCTGGTGCTTGCGGCCCGCAACCTGACGCCGCTGGAGGCCCTGGCGGCGGAGCTGGGCAAGACGCCCGCCAAGATCGAGGTCGCGCGCCTGGACCGCCTCGATCCCCAGGGCCTGGCGGCGCTCGCCCCCTGGGCCGTGGTCGACGCGGCCGGGCCGTTCCAGGGCCAGGACCACGCCTTCCCCCGCGCCGTGCTGGCCGCCCGCGCCCACTACATTGACCTGGCCGACGCCCGCGACTTCGTGGCCGGCTTCGAGACGGCCCTGGGCGGCGCGGCCCATGCGGCCAAACGCTGGGCGATCACCGGCGCCAGCTCGACCCCGGCTCTCAGCCACGCGGCCCTGGACGCCCTGACCGCCGGCTGGACCCGGATCGACCGCGTCGAGGCCGCCATCTCGCCCGGCGCCCGCGCGCCGCGCGGCCTGTCGGTGATCCGCGCCATACTGGCCTGGGCGGGCGCCCCGGTGCGGGTGTTCAAGGACGGCCATTGGACCATGCGGCCCGGCTGGAGCGATCCGCGCCGCCTCGCCTTTCCGGGCCTGGGCCGCCGCTGGACGAGTCTCGCCGAGACGCCGGACCTGGACCTGCTGCCCGCCCGCTTCCATGCCCGCCGCGACGCGGTCTTCCGCGCGGGGCTGGAGCTGCCCGTCCTGCATCTGGGTCTGTGGCTGCTGAGTCTCCTGCGCCGCATCCGGCTGGTCCCGACGCTGGAGCCCCTGGCCGTGGTGCTGGGCGAGGCGGCGGGCCTGGTCGCGCCCCTGGGCTCTGACCGGGGCGGCATGGTCGCCGCCGCCGAGGGGCTGGACGCCGACGGCGCCCCGCGCCTGGCCCGCTGGAGCCTGGCCGCCGAGGCCGGCGCCGGTCCCCACACCCCGGCCGCCCCGGCGGCGGCGACGCTGCGCGCCCTGCTCGACGGCCGGCTGGAGGGCGAACCCCGCGCCACGCCCTGCGTCGGCCTGGTCGATCTGCCCGCCATCCTGCACGAGCTGCGCGATCTGCCGATCCGCACCCGGCTGGAAAGCCAGGCCCCGGAGACGCCGGGCCTCTTCCCCCGCCTGCTGGGCGAGCGCTGGGCGGCCCTGCCCGACACCGTCCGCGCCGCTCACGCCGGCGTCGAGACCGTGGTCCTGACCGGCCAGGCCCGAGGCCGGGGCGCGCCGGGCCTGGCCGCCCTGGTCCGCCGACTGCAGGGCATGCCCCCGGCCGGCCGCCACGCCACCACTGTCACGATCACGCCGGAGCGCGGCGGCGAGCGCTGGACCCGACGCTTCGGGACCCGCACCTTCGGCTCGATCATCCGGCCCGCCCAGGACGATCCCTGGACCTTCGAGGAGACGGTCGCGCCCCTGACCTTCCGCTTCACCGCCGCGCCCTATCCGGGTGGTTTTTCCTGGACCTTCGAGGGTTGGCGCCTGGGGCCGATTCCCCTGCCCCGCGCCTGGGCGCCGCTCGTGCGGGCCCGCACCTTCGGCCGAAACGGCGCCTACCGCTTCCGCGTCCTGGTCGCCCATCCGTGGCTGGGCGTGATCTTCGGCTATGCCGGACGCCTTTCATGACAACACCGTAAGCTTGGCGCCCCGGGACCGGATGATAGGGTCGCGCCCTTGAGTTTGTCGGAGCCCCGTCCCCATGATCCGTCCCGCCGCCAAGGCCGCCCTCGTCGCGCTGGCCCTTTCGACCACCGCCCTGTCTCCGATGGTCCACGCTCAGACGAAACCGACGCCCGCGACCGCCGGCGTGACGGTGCCGCCCATCGTCTACAAGGAACGGACCCTGGCCAATGGGCTGAAGGTCTACACCTCGCGCGACGCGACCACGCCCAACGTCACGGTGCAGGTCTGGTACGGCGTCGGCAGCAAGGACGATCCCGAAGGCCGCTCGGGCTTCGCGCACCTCTTCGAACACCTGATGTTCAAGTCGACGCGCAACATGCCCAACGAGTTCTTCGACCGGCTGACCGAGGACGTGGGCGGCTTCAACAACGCCTCCACCGCCGACGACTACACCAACTATTACGAGGTGGTGCCCGCCAACCACCTGCAGCGCCTGCTGTGGGCCGAGGCCGAGCGCCTGGGCTCGCTGGTCATCGACGAGGCCGTGTTCAAGTCCGAGCGCGACGTCGTGAAGGAAGAGCTGCGCCAGCGCGTCCTGGCCAATCCCTACGGCCGGTTCTTCGCCCTGAACATTCCCCAGGCCTCGTTCGACAAGCACCCCTACAAGCGCCCGGGCATCGGCTCCATCGAGGAGCTGGACGCGGCCACGGTCGACGACGTGCGCGCCTTCCACCAGGCCTATTACCGGCCCGACAACGCCGCCCTGATCGTGGTCGGCAATTTCGACGACAAGCAGCTGGACGCCTGGATCGACCAGTATTTCGCCCCGCTGAAGACCCCCGCCACGCCGATCAAGCCGGTCACGGTGGTGGAGCCGCCGCGCACCGCCGCCAAGGTCGTCTCCACCTACGGCCCCAACGTGCCGCTGCCCGCGGTGGCCATGACCTGGCTGGCCCCGGCCGCCGCCGATCCCGACACCCCGGCCCTGTCGGTGCTGGACGCCATACTGTCGGCCGGCAAGTCGTCGCGCCTCTACAACAGCCTGGTCTACGACCAGCAGATCGCCCAGCAGATCTTCTCGTCGGGCCCCGACAACGCCCAGCCGGGCCTGTTCTATGTCGGCGCGATCATGGCCGGCGGCGAGAGCGTCGAGAAGGGCGAGGCCGCCCTGTCGGCCCAGGTCGCCAAGCTGCGCACGACCCCGCCCACCGCCGCCGAACTGGCCGAGGCCAAGGCCGGCCTGCTGGCCGACGCGGTGCGCGGCCGCGAGACCATCGACGGCCGCGCCTCGGCGATCGGCTACGCCCTGCGCACCGAGGGCGACGCCGCCCGCGCCAACACCGATCTGGTCGCCCTGCAGGCGGTGACCGCCGCCGACGTCCAGCGCGTGGCCCGGAAGTACCTGGCCGACGACCGCAGGACGACGATCCGCTACCTGCCGGAATCGGCCCGGCCGGCCGGCGCCAAGGACCCGTTCGAAGCGCCCAAGCCGACCGCCTCGGTCAGCTATGACGGCCCCGTCACCACCCTGGCCCCCGAGGCCGAGCGCGTGGCCCCGCCCGCGCCCGGCCAGCCGGTCGCCCCGGTCCTGCCCACGGCGGTCGAGAAGACCCTGGCCAACGGCCTGCGAGTGATCGTGGCCAAGTCCAGCGACCTGCCGCTGATCACCGCCGACCTGACCGTCAAGGGCGGAGCAGGTTCGGACCCGGCCGGCCTGGCGGGCGTCTCGGCCCTGACCGCCGAGCTGCTGACCGAGGGCACCAAGACCCGCACCGCCACGGAGGTGGCCGCCGCCACCGAGGCCCTGGGCGCCAATCTGGAAGCCGGCTCGGGCTGGGAGGCCTCGTCCCTGACCCTGGACGTCATCGCCGACAAGGTGCCCCAGGCCCTGGCGATCATGGCCGACGTGGCCCGCAACCCCGCCTTCAAGGCCGAGGAGCTGGACCGGGTGAAGGCCGAGGCCTTGGACAGCCTGTCGGTCGCCTTCCAGCGTCCGGGCAGCGTCGCCGGCTTCATCGTGCCCACCGTGATCTACGGCGGCTCGGGCTTCGGCCACGTGGCCGGCGGCACGCCCGCCTCCCTGCCCAAGATCCAGCGCGACGCCCTGGTCAAGACCCACGCCGCCAACTGGCGTCCCGACAACGCCATCCTCGTGCTGACCGGCGACCTGACGCCCGAGCAGGGCTTCGCCCTGGCCGAAAAGGCGTTCGGCGGCTGGGCCAAGCCGGCCGGTCCGCCGCCGGCCCCGGTCAAGGGCCCGACCGCCTACGCGCCCCGGAACCTGGTCGTCGACCTGCCCGGCACGGGCCAGGCGGCGGTGATCGTGGCCAAGCCGGCCATACTGCGCGCCGACCCGCGCTACTATGCCGGCCTGGTGACCAACGGCCTGCTGGGCGGCGGCTATTCCTCGCGCCTGAACCAGGAGATCCGCATCAAGCGAGGCCTGTCCTACGGCGCCGGCTCCAGCCTGTCGCCGCGCGCGGCCATCGGCGGGTTCACCGCCAGCGTCCAGACCAAGAACGAGTCCGCCGCCCAGGTCGTCGGCCTGATCAAGGACGAGCTGACCCGCCTGGGCGCCGAGCCGGCTTCGACCGCCGAGCTGTCGGCCCGCAAGTCCACCCTGATCGGCGACTACGGCCGCGACCTGGGCACTTCGGGGGGTCTCGCCGACACCCTGGGCTCCCTGGCCCTCTACGGCGTGCCGCTGACCGAGATCCAGGCCTATACGGCCAAGGTCGAGGCGGTGACCCCGGCCGAGGTCCAGGCCTTCTCCAAGAGCGTGCTCGATCCGGCCCAGTCCAGCGTCATCGTGGTGGGCGACGCCAAGACCTTCGGCGACACGGTCAAGGCCGCCCTGCCGGGCGCGACGGAGATCCCCGTCGACCAGCTGGACCTGGACAGCCCGAGCCTGACGAAGAGCAAGTAGACCTTGCGGGAACCGGGGACATGCTCATGTGCATGTCCCCATCCGTTGGTTCGTCCATGAGTTCCCGATGACCGATCAGACCCCGCCCGACGCCGCCGCCCAGCTGGCCTCGCCCTCCTACCGCCTGGCGGCCCTGGACCAGGATTTCCTGCTGGGCGAGTCCATGCGGGGCGTGCGGTTCCTGCTGGAGTTCGCCAAGGCCGACGAGGCCCTGAAGGCCTGGGGCGTGCGCTCGACCATCGTGGTGTTCGGCAGCGCCCGGGTGCGCGAGGACGGTAGCGACGAGCAGGCCCGCTGGTACCGCGAGGCCCGGCGGTTCGGCGCCATCGCCAGCGAGCGCGGCGGGGCGATCCATGCCGAAGACGGGGTGCGCGACAACGTCATCGCCACCGGCGGCGGGCCGGGGATCATGGAGGCGGCCAATCGCGGGGCCTTCGACGCCGGCGCGCCGTCGGTCGGGTTCAACATCACCCTGCCGCACGAGCAGTCGCCCAATCCCTACGCCACGCCGGACCTGTCGTTCCGCTTCCACTACTTCGCCATGCGCAAGATGCACCTGGCGATGCGGGCCAACGCCCTGGTGGTGTTCCCCGGCGGCTTCGGCACCTTCGACGAGTTGTTCGAGATCCTGACCCTGCGCCAGACCGACAAGGCCCCGCGCATCCCCATCGTGCTGTTCGACGAGGCCTATTGGCGCTCGGTGATCAATTTCGACGCCCTGGCCGCGCACGGCATGATCGCCGCCTCGGACCTGGAGCTTTTCCGCTTCGCCGAGGACGCCGAGGGGGTGTGGAAGAGCCTGCTGGCCTGTGGGCTGAAGCCGGGGGATTCCATCGAGCTGGAGAGCGACCAGGTTCCGCCCGCCGAACCGCCGGTCTAGGTTCGCGCTCATGACCGAAGTCGACGTCGCCATCATCGGAGCCGGGGCCGCCGGTCTCGCCGCCGCCTCGGCCCTGGCGGGCGCGCCCCTGACCACCCTCGTGCTGGAGGCGCAAGGACGCGTCGGCGGCCGGGCCCACACGATCGGCCACGAGGGCCTGCCGCTGGATCTCGGCTGCGAGTGGCTGCACTCGGCCGACCGCAACCCGCTAGTGGACGCCATCGCGGCTCTGGGCCTGACCATCGACAAGACCCCGCCGCCCTGGGCCCATCCGGAGGCCACTCCCACCCTCGACGCCGAGGAGCGCCGGGCCTATGGCGCGGTCTTCGCGGCCCTGGACGAGAAGGTCGAGGCGGCGGCGCGGGAGGCCGGTGCCAAGAACGAGGATGGCCCCGTCTCGCGGCTGCTGGACCCCCACGACCGCTGGACCCCGCTGCTGAACGCCTTCAGCGCCTATTACAACGGCGCGGAGTTCGACCAGGTCTCGATCCAGGACTACGCGGTCTACGAGGACAGCGAGGTCAATTGGCGGGTGCGCGAGGGCTACGGGACCGGCATCGCGGGCCTGGCGCCGGCGGGCGTGCGGATCGTCCTGGACTGCCCGGTCAGCGTGCTGCGCCACGACGGGCCGCGCCTGGTGCTGGAGACGCCCAAGGGGACGATCTCGGCGCGGGCGGCCGTGGTCTGCGTCTCCACCGGCGTGCTGGCGGCCGGCGCCTTGCGCATCCTGCCCGAACTGCCCGCCAAGCTGGCCGCCGCCGAGGGCCTGCCATTGGGCCTGGCCGACAAGGTGTTCCTGAGCCTGGCCGAGCCGGAGGCCTTCGGGGTGGAGACCATGGTCTATGGCGATCCCCGGCGGACCGCGACGGGGTCGTACCACCTGCGGCCGCTGGGCCGACCGATCATCGAAGCCTTCTTCGGCGGCGCCCATGCGCGCGGGCTGGAGGCGGAGGGTCCCGGCGCGGCGGCGGCCTTCGCCGTCGAGGAACTGGTGGGCGTCTACGGCTCGGACCTGCGGCGCCGGGTGTCGGTGATCACCGAGACGGGCTGGTCGCGCGATCCCTGGGCCCTGGGCTCGTATTCGCACGCCCTGCCCGGACGGGCGGGCGAGCGCGCCGCCCTGGCCGCGCCGGTGGACGGCCGGCTGTTCTTCGCCGGCGAGGCCTGCTCGCCCCATTCCTTCTCCACCGCCCACGGCGCCTGGCAGACGGGGCTGCGGGCGGCGCGGGAGGTGTTGGAGACCCTGCTCTAGGCCTTGGGCTTGGCCAGCAGGTCGCGGATCTCGGTCAGCAGCTTTTCCTCCGGCGTCGGGGCCGGCGGGGCGGAAGGCGCGGGGTCCTCGGCGTCGGCGCGGCGGATCTGGTTGACCAGCTTGACCAGCAGGAACACCACCGCCGCCACGATCAGGAACTGGATCACGGTGTTGATGAAGGCGCCGTACTGGATGGCCACCAGCTCGACCGCCTCGGTGGCCGGGTTCTCGGGCTTGAGCACCCATTGCAGCTTGGAGAAGTCGAGCCCGCCGGTCAGCAGGCCGATGGGCGGCATGATCACCTGGTCGACCAGGCTCTTGACGATGCCGTTGAAGGCCGCGCCGATGATGACGCCGACGGCCAGGTCGATGACGTTGCCGCGCGCGATGAACTCGCGGAATTCCTTCAGGATGCTCATGCAGGCCTTCTCCGACGCTTGAAAGCTCCGGAAGCTGAAGGCGTTCGGCCCGGGCGGTCAAGCGCGGCCGAAGGATCGTTTACAATCGAGGACGGACTATTCGTCGGCGTTAAGGCGACCGCGCAGTTCCTTGCCGCTCTTGAAGAACGGCACGTGCTTGGCGCGGACGTCGACGGTTTCGCCGGTGCGCGGATTGCGGCCGGCGCGGGCCGGGCGCGAGCGCACCGACAGGGCGCCGAAGCCGCGCAGTTCGACCCGGCCGCCTTCTTCGAGCGCACCGATCATGCGTTCAAGGATGACGCCGACGACGCGTTCGACGTCTTTCTGGGTCAGGTGCGGATTCTCGTTCGCGAGCCTGGCGATGAGTTCGGACTTGATCATCGATATCCCCGACGCGCCAAAGCGGTTCCGGGGAGGCGGACCCGGCGCGCGTGCGACCTTTGCCCAAGCCGGCCTGAGTCTTCAAGGGGAAAGCGCGCGACTCGCGTCGGGTTTGCGACGAACGGGGTTAATAGCCGCGCCGGATGAAACGGCCAGTTTAGGTCGAGTGCGGGGCGCGTCGAGGTCAGCGGCGGCCCGCCCAAGCTCACTCAGAGCAACGCGCAAAGAAAACGGCGGCCGGATCGCTCCGGCCGCCGCTTCCCGTTTCTGAAGCTAATCTTCGCGAAAAGCGCGAATCTTAGTCCTTGGTGGCCCGCTCGCGCAGGGCCGCGCCGAGGATGTCGCCCAGCGAAGCGCCGGAGTCCGACGAGCCGAACTGCTCGATGGCTTCCTTCTCTTCGGCCATTTCCAGCGACTTGATCGACATCGAGACGCGGCGCGCGGCCTTGTCCACGTTGGTGATCTGAGCGTCGACGCGGTCACCCACGGCGAAGCGCTCGGGGCGCTGTTCCTGACGGTCGCGCGACAGGTCCGACTTGCGGATGAAGGCGGTCATCAGGGCGTCGTCTTCACCGAAGCGCACTTCGATGCCGCCGGTGGTGACTTCCGTCACCGTGACGGTCACGGTCTGGTTCTTGCGGTAGGTGTCGCCCGACATCGGATCGCCGCCCAGCTGCTTGATGCCCAGCGAGATGCGTTCCTTCTCGACGTCGACGTCCAGGACCTTGGCCTTGACGATGTCGCCCTTCTTGTAGCGCGACATGGCTTCTTCGCCCGAGGCGCTCCAGTCGATGTCCGACAGGTGCACCATGCCGTCGATGTCGTTGTCGAGGCCGATGAACAGACCGAATTCGGTCGCGTTCTTGACTTCGCCTTCGACGGTCGAGCCGACCGGGTGGGTTTCGAGGAACGAATCCCACGGGTTGGCCAGGGCCTGCTTCAGGCCCAGCGAAACGCGGCGCTTGGACGGATCGACGTCCAGCACGACCACGTCGACTTCCTGCGAGGTCGAGACGATCTTGCCGGGGTGGACGTTCTTCTTGGTCCACGACATTTCCGAGACGTGCACCAGGCCTTCGACGCCGGCTTCCAGCTCCACGAAGGCGCCGTAGTCGGTGATATTGGTGATGCGGCCCGTGAACTTGGCGCCGACCGGGTACTTGGCTTCCACGCCGTCCCACGGATCCGACTGCAGCTGCTTCATGCCGAGGCTGATGCGCTGGGTGTCCGGGTTGATCTTGACGATCTGGACCTTCACGGTGTCGCCCACGGCGAGCACTTGGCTCGGGTGGTTGACGCGCTTCCAGCTCATGTCGGTGACGTGCAGCAGGCCGTCGATGCCGCCCAGGTCGACGAACGCACCGTAGTCGGTGATGTTCTTGACGACGCCTTCGCGGATTTCACCCTCTTGCAGCTGCGACACCAGTTCGGTGCGCTGCTCGGCGCGGGCTTCTTCCAGGATGGCGCGACGCGAGACGACGATGTTGCCGCGCGGACGGTCCATCTTGAGGATGGCGAAGGGCTGTTCCTTGCCCATGAGCGGGCCGACGTCGCGCACCGGGCGGATGTCGACTTGCGAGCCGGGCAGGAAGGCCGAGGCGCCGCCCAGGTCGACGGTGAAGCCGCCCTTGACGCGACCGACGATGGCGCCGAGCACGGGTTCGTTCTTGGCGTAGACGCCTTCCAGACGGGTCCAGGCTTCTTCGCGCTTGGCCTTTTCGCGGCTGATGACCGCTTCGCCCAGGGCGTTTTCGAGGCGTTCCAGGAAGACTTCGACGGTGTCGCCGACCTTCACGGTGGCCTTGCCGGCTTCGTCGACGCCGAATTCCTTCAGCTGGACGCGGCCTTCGGTCTTCAGACCGACGTCGATGATCGCGAAGTCCTTCTCGATCCCGACGACCTTGCCCTTGACGACGGTGCCTTCAGCGAAGTCGCGGCCGCCCATGGAGTCGTTGAGGAGCGCTTCGAAATCGTCGCGCGTGGGGTTGAAGCTCATATCGTCAGCCATGCTGATCTTTGGTCTCTAGGTTGTGGGAAGCCCTGCGGTGAGCGCCGCCACGTGACGGTTCTCGGGATTCCAGGTGTGTGGATTTTTGATGCGAACCGGCGCTTCCTAAGCGGCGGCGAGGCGGGCGGTGGATTAGCCCTTGGGGTTTCCCCACCGGGCGCGCGCCGTCTCGACGATGCGGCGGGCCGCATCGAAGGCCTGGGATATAGTCATTTCCGACGTATCAAGCAAGACGGCGTCCGGAGCCTGCGTCATCGGCGCGTCCTTGCGGCCGCCGTCGCGCTCGTCGCGCTTTTTGATGTCGGCCAGGATCTCCTCGAAGGTCACGCCCTCGCCCTGGCCGGTCAGCTGCTTCCAGCGGCGCTCGGCGCGCACCTCGGGACGGGCCGTGACATAGAGCTTGGCTGGGGCCTCAGGGGCGATGACCGTGCCGATGTCGCGACCGTCGATCACGCTGCCGGGCTCGCGCAGGGCGAAGTCGCGCTGCAGGTCGAACAGGGCCGAGCGCACGCCCGGATGCACGGCCACGCGGCTGGCGGCCTCGCCCGCATGGCGGGTGCGGACCTCGGGCCGTTCCAGCTCCGACAGCCGCAGGCCCCGCGCGGCGGCTTCGGCGGCCACCGCGTCGTCCAGGTCGCCGTTCGCGTCCAGCAGGCGCACGCCCACGGCCCGGTACAGCAGGCCCGTGTCCAGCATCGGATAGCCGTAGAGCTCGGCCAGGCGCGAGGCGACAGTGCCCTTGCCCGAGGCGGCCGGGCCGTCGACGGCGATGACGAAGGGGACCATGGCTCAGGCCTCCTCGATGGTCCCGCCCAGGCCGCGCATCAGTTCGGCGAAGCCGGGAAAGCTAGTGGCGATCATGCCGGGCTCGTCGATCTCGACCGGCGCCTGGGCGGCCATGCCCAGGATCAGGTGGCTCATGGCGATGCGGTGATCGCCGTGGGTGATCACCTTGCCGCCGCCGCGCACCGGATGGTTGCCGCCCTTGGTCCCGACCACGGTCATGCCCTCGGGCTCTTCCTCGACCGTGACGCCGCAGGCCAGCAGGCCGGCCGCCGTCAGGGCGATGCGGTCGCTTTCCTTGACGCGCATCTCGCCGATGCCGCGCATGACGGTGGGACCGTCGGCGAAGGCCGCGGCCACGGCCAGGATCGGATACTCGTCGATCATCGCCGGGGCCCGTTCGGGCGGCACGACGACGCCCTTCATGTTCGGAGAATAGCGGGCGGTGATGTCGCCCACCTGTTCGCCGCTGGCCTCGCGGACGTTCGAGATCACGAGATCCGCGCCCATTTCCTGGAGCGTCGTGAACAGGCCCGTGCGCAGTTCGTTGAGCATCACGCCCTCGACCGTCACTTCCGAGCCCGGCACGATCAGGCCGGCCACCAGCGGGAAGGCCGCCGACGAGGGATCGCCCGGCACCGCCACGTGCGTGCCCTTCAGCTTCTGGCCGGCCGGCAGGCGGATGTGGCGGCTGGTGTGGCCGCCCTCGGCGCGGTCCTCGACGATCACCTCGGCCCCGAACGCGCGCAGCATGCGCTCGGTGTGGTCGCGGGTGGCTTCCGGCTCGATCACCTCGACGCCGCCCTCTGCGTGCAGCCCGGCCAGCAGCACGGCCGACTTCACCTGGGCCGAGGCCATCGGCAGCTTGTACGAAAGGCCCCGCAGGTTGCCGCCCTTCAGCGTCAGGGGCAGGCGGCCCTTGTCGCGGCCGAGCCAGGTGGCGCCCATGCGGGCCAGCGGGTCCAGCACCCGGCCCATCGGGCGCGAGCGCAGGGAATTGTCGCCGGTGAAGGTGGCGCAGAGCGGGAAGCCCGCCGCCGCGCCCATGATCAGGCGCACGCCGGTGCCGGCGTTGCCGCAGTCGACCACGTCCGAAGGCTCGACGAAGCCGCCCTGGCCCTCGATCCGCCAGCGGCCCACGCCCTCCTGCTCGACCCGCGCGCCGAAGCTGCGCATGGCCTCGGCGGTCGCCAGAACGTCGGCGCCCTCCAGCAGACCTTCCACCGTCGTGGTGCCCGAAGCCAGGGCGCCGAGGATCATCGAACGGTGCGAAATCGACTTGTCGCCAGGGGCCCGAACGGTTCCACGCAAGGCCGCGCCGGGCGTGCTCTTCAGTCCAGCCGTCGTCATGCCGAAACCGGCTCCTTGAACATGGTGGTTTTCGCGAGGGGTTTGCTTTTGACAGCGGCCCCTCGTCATGGCAAGTGACCGGCCGCTTTTCCCATCTGGATCAAAGGGTCGCCGCCTTGGCCAATCCCGAATTGGGCGCAAAACAAATTTGCCCCAACTGCCAATCGAAGTTTTACGATCTGAACCGTCGCCCGGCCACGTGCCCGAAGTGCGGCGAGACGTTCGATCCCGAAGAAGCCCTGAAGTCGCGTCGCGTGCGCGCCCGGGCCGTCACGCCTGACTACGACGCCGACGACGAGAAGCCGTCGGTCGCGCCGAAGGAGCAGGACGGCTACGAGGACGAGGTCGACGAGACCCCCGAAATCGACGAAGCCGCCGAGGAAGTCGTCGAGGCCGACGACGACGACACCGATCCCACCGCGGCTCCGGCCCCGGGCGGCGACGACCTGGGCGTCGACTTCTCGGAAGACGACGAGCTGGCCGAAGAGGACGACGCCGACGTTCCGTTCCTCGAGGACGAAGACGACGAAGACGTCCTGGACGACGAAATCGAAGGCCTGCCGGGCGCGGACGACGACGACTGATCTCGTCCGGGTTCGCCGGAAAATCTTCACCGAACAGCGGTCGAAAAATTTTCCGAAAAAAGTTCGCCGGGAGGGTTGATCCAAAAATCCTCCCGGCATAGGTTCCGCGCCTCTTCGGGGGCCACCCACTCGGAACCGCCGGAGAGACTGAGGAATTCTCAAGTGACCCACCGGGAAACTTGAGCAAACCTTGGGGCTATAGCTCAGCTGGTAGAGCGCTTGAATGGCATTCAAGAGGTCAGCGGTTCGACTCCGCTTAGCTCCACCAAAACGGCCGCTTCCCTAAAGGGAGCGGCCGTTTCCATTTCCGGCGCCCGCCTGAACGGCGCCGCGACCTCCCAGACAAAAAACGACTTCCGGCTGCGCCTGGGCCTGGCGAAGGGCTGCAAGCCGCCCGCCGCCCCGCAGAACGTCAGCCTGCCGGCGGCGCCCAAGGCGCTAGCCACGCAGCCCCGCCGCCAGGTTGCGGGTGCGGCGGATCACCGTGACCAGGCCGCCAGCCGCGATCACCAGCAGGCCGCACAGCAGCATCTGGCCATCGCCGCCCCACAGGGGCTCGAACATCGAGACCAGGCAGAAGGCCGTCAGGGTCGCCATGCGCTGTTGCTTGGCCATGGGGCCGGAGAAGTCGGCGGGGCGTCCCAGGCCTCGTCCCAGTTCGCGGACATAGGCGGTCAGCACCGCCAGCACCGCGGCGATCCATCCGAGGGTCGCGCCGCCGGCCAGGCCCGCCGCCTGGACGCCGTAACCGGTCCCGGCCAGCAGCAGTACGTCCGACACCCGGTCGGGCAGTTCGTTCCAGATGGGTCCGGCCGGTCCCGCCCGGCCGTGCTCGACCGCCACCAGCCCGTCCAGCAGGTTGCACAGCAGCCGCGCCTGGATGCAGGCCGCCGCCAGCAGCAGGGCCAGCGCCCGCGCCAGCCAGCCGTCCATCGCCCCGGCCGTCATGACCAGGGCCGCGCCCAGGGCGGCGAAGGCCACGCCCATGGCCGAGATCGTGTCCGGCCCGACCTTGGCGGCGGCCAGACGGGCGGCCGCGCGCCTGGCGAAGGCGGCGTCGCGCACCTTCAGCGGGCGGCGGTTGTCGGGATCGTCGGCCATGCGGCGCTCCTGTGGTCGGAAACCAGAACTAGGCTATAGCTGAACACGCTGCATGGGCAGGAGCCGCATGGATCTCGTCGCCGCCGTTCGCGCCTTCTTCGCCGCCCAGCCGCCCGTGCTGCTGCTGGGCCTGGCCGGCGTGGTCGCCCTGCTGAGCGTGGCCGGGGCCATCGCCACGGTGCTGACGGCGCTCAAGCCCGGCGAGGCCCACCGCGAGCTGCGCCAGCGGATCGCTAGCTGGTGGGTGATGGTCGCCCTGCTGGCCGGCGCCCTGCTCCTGGGCTGGCAGGCCACGGTGGCGGTCTTCGCCCTGGTCTCGTTCATGGCCCTGCGCGAGTTCCTGTCCCTGGCCCCGATCCGCAAGGAGGACCGCCCCGCGATCCTGGCGGCCTATCTGATCCTGGTCGCGGCCTACGGCTTCATCGTGGCCGACCGCTACATGTTCTACCTGGTGTTCATCCCGGTCTGGACCTTCCTGGGCCTGCCGTTCCTGATGGCCATGCTGGGCCAGACGCGGGGCTTCCTGACCACCGCCGCCACCTTCCACTGGGGCCTGGTGACCTGCGTCTACAACCTGGGTTTCGCCGCCTTCCTGATGCGCGCGCCCGACACCGAGACGCTGCCCGCCGGGGCGGCCGGCCTGGTGTTCTTCCTGCTGCTGTTCACCGAGTTCAACGACGTGGCCCAGTACGTGGTCGGCAAGCTGATCGGCCGCCGCAAGATCGCCCCCACCGTCAGCCCCAACAAGACCTGGGAGGGCTTCCTGGGCGGCTGGCTGGCCACGGGCCTGCTGATCTGGTTCGTCGGGCCGGTGTTCACGCCCCTGGCGGGCCACGGCCTGCTGATCGTCGCCCTGGCCCTGCCGGTGGCCGGCTTCGCGGGCGACGTGACCATGAGCGCGGTCAAGCGCGACATCGGGGTCAAGGACACCAGCCACGCCATCCCCGGCCACGGCGGGGTGCTGGACCGGTTCGACAGCCTGACCTTCACCGCCCCGCTCTATTTCCACCTGCTGGCGCTGTTCGCGCTGAAAAAGTTCTGAGCGTGGGCTGGCCGCGCCTCCTGCTGCTGGTGCTGGTGGCCCGGCCGCTGGCCCTGTTCCTGACCGGGGCCGACGTCACCGGCCGCGAGCATCTGCCGTTGAAGGGCCCGGCCATCGTGGCGGCCAACCATTCCAGCCACATGGACACCCTGCTGCTGCTGACCATCTTCCCCGCCCGCGCCGTGGCCCGGGTGCGGCCGGTGGCGGCGGCCGACTATTTCCTGCGCGACCCGGTGATCGGCTGGTTCTCGCGGCGGGTGATCGGCATCGTGCCGGTGGCGCGGATGAAAGCGGGAACCGGTGAAGACGTCCTGGCCCCGGCCCGCGAGGCCCTGGCGGCCGGCGACATCGTGGTGGTCTTCCCCGAGGGCACGCGCGGCGACGGCGACGAGCTGGGCCGGCTGAAGAGCGGCGTGGCGCGCCTGGCCGAGGCCTTTCCCGAGGCGTCCGTCACCCCGGTCTGGATCCAGGGCGCCGGCCGCGTCCTGCCCAAGGGCGAGGCGATCCCCGCGCCCCTGAACTGCGCGGTGCTGGCGGGTCCGCCCCTGGCGTGGACGGGCGACCGCCACGGCTTCATGGCCGACCTGCGCGAGGCCCTGCTGGCCCTGAAGGCCCAGGCCCCGCCCCTACGCTGGTCCTAGCGCCGGGATCCGCGCCCAGCGCCGCAACGGCGCCCAGCGGGCGGCGAGCTCGGCCATGGCTACGTAGCCGGCCAGCATCAGCGGCGCGACCACCAGGGTCTCGGGCGGGAAGGGATGGGGCGCGTCCGGCTTCAGCGACATCGGCTGGACCAGCAGCAGGATCAGGATGTTGTTGGCCGCGTGGGCGCCGATGGCGAACTCGATCCCGCCCAGCCGCAGGGTCATCCAGGCCAGGCCGATCCCCATGGCCAGGCGCACCAGGAAGGCGTCCAGGTTCGGGTCGAAATGGATGGCCGAGAACAGCACGCCGCTGACCACCAGCACCACGCGCGGATCGCTCAGAAAGGCGCCGGACGCCTTCAGCAGCCAGCCGCGGAACACCAGCTCCTCGGCCGCGGCGGCGACCAGCAGCAGCGCCACGACCATCACCGCATAGGCCAGCCGTCCGGCCAGGTGGGGGCTGATCGCCAGGATCGGCGCGCCCGGCGCCTTGGGGTCGAGCGCGGCCGAGGCCAGCAGCAGCGGCCCGATCACCACCGCGAACAGGCCAAGGCCCAGCAGCATAAGCTCCCAGCGGAAGCGGGGGGCGGCGGTGAAATAGCTGCTCAGGCGGCGACGATGCAGCACGGCGGCCACGCCGACGAAGGCCAGGGCCATGGCGCCGTTGGCTGCGGCCAGCAGGCCCAGCACGAAACCGACCTGGGTCAGGGTGGCGGGGGTCTCGGCGCGCCCGATCCGCGCCATCAGGTCCTCGGCCAGGGCGCTTCCGCCGCCGACCACGAAGCCCAGATAGACCACGATGCCGCCGATCAGGGCCGCCAGGATAGCGGCGATCACGCCGACCGGCAGGGTCAGAACCAGCCGCCCGACCCGGCGGTCGTCCGCCGTCAGGTCCGCCAGGAACGGCGACCGTCGAAGCTCTGCTGGCGCCATGGTTCCCGATCCAATCCCTGGCGCATCGCTAGGCGTTCGCGCCGCCGCGCGCAAGACGTCGCCGCGATACGCCATGCACGACTTGCCCCGCCCGCCCGCACACGGCACACATCGCATCGAAAAGTGGGGCGCGTATGACCAAAGACATCACCGACAAGGAACACCAGCACCTTCACCGCCTGATCCTGTTCTCGGACGCGGTGTTCGCGATCGCCATCACCCTGCTGGCCATCGAGATCCATCCGCCCGAGCATTGGCATGGCGTGGCGGACCTGTTCGGCCAGATGCAGCACAAGCTGCTGGCGTATGCGGTCAGCTTCGGCGTGATCGGCATCTATTGGATCAGCCACCGCCGCACCTTCTCGCGCCTGCGCAAGGCCGACGGCGCGCTGGACGTGCTGAACCTGGTGATGCTGGGCCTGCTGGCCCTGCTGCCCCTGGGCACGGAACTCCTGTGGGAGCAGGGCACGGCCCCGTCGATCTTCGTCTATGTCGGTCTGGTGACCTCCATCGGCGTGGCCCACGCGGCGGCCTGGGCCTATGCGGCCTTCATCGGCAAGCTGGCCGAGCCCATGCCGACGATCGAGAAGCTGTACGTCCTGCTGCGCGTGGCCCTGCTGCCCGGCCTGATGTGCAGCCTGACCTTCTTCAGCCTGGTCACCCGCACGCCCTGGGGCTGGGCAGGCATGGCCGTAGTCGTGGGGGCGCTGTCGTTCATCAACCGCCTGATGAAGCGGGCCAAGCTCGCCATCGCCGAGGACTGAGCCTTGCGCATCGTCTCGGGCCAGTATCGCGGCAAGGCCATCGCCACCCCGCCGGGCGACACCACCCGTCCCACCTCCGACCGCGCCCGCCAGGCGGTGTTCAACATCCTGGAACACGCCGCCTGGGCCCCGGAACTGCACGGGGCGCGGGTGATCGACCTGTTCGCCGGCTCCGGCGCCCTGGGCTTCGAAGCGATCTCGCGCGGGGCGGCCTTCTGCCTGTTCGTCGAGACCGACGACGCCGCGCGCGGGGCGATCCGCCAGAACGTCGACGCCTTCGGCCTGTTCGGCCACACCAAGGTGCACCGCCGCGACGCCACCGACCTGGGCGCCATCCCGGCCAGCGCCGGCAAGCCCTTCGACATCGCCTTCCTGGACCCGCCCTACGCCAAGGGCCTGGGCGAAAAGGCGATGGCCCAGCTGGTCGCCGGCGGCTGGCTTAACCCCGGCGCCGTCGTCATGTTCGAACGCGGCCGCGACGAGCCCGACCCGGCGCCGGAGGGCTTCGAGCGGCTCGACGCGCGGGAGTATGGGGCGGCGAAGGTGTTCTTCTTCCGGCTGGCCTGAACCACCCGTCACTCCCGTCATCCCCGCCTTGTGCCCCGGATGACGTTGGTCTGGAGGCGCCGCCGCGGCCACGGCTGGGGACACACCCATGGGTGTGTCCCCGACAGCGGGCTCGGACCTACTTCTTCGCTTTCGCGGCCGTGGTCTGGCTCACCTTCACCGGAGCCCCGTCGCTGCGGGCCTCGGCGACCAGGCTGGCGCAGTCGGCGTCCTTGGCCTCGCCGCCGGTGACGAAGGGCAGGATGGCGGCCAGCGGCGTGACCAGCGCGCCCAGCGCCGCGGCGACGCCGCCCTGGGCCACGGCCCCGCCGGTCTCCAGACCCATCTTGGGCGCCATGAACGGCCCCTTGATGGTGATCGGGATGAACAGACGCACCAGGCGCGGCTTCTTGCTGTCGCCGTCGATCTTCAGGTCCAGTCGCTCGTTCTCCAGGTCGATGGTCCCCTTGCCGCGCGCCAGCACCACGCCGGTGTCGGCGACGATCTGGTTGGAGCGCATCACGCCGTCCTTGACCGTGAAGTCGGCCACGGCGCAGCGGACGCTGGTCTCCTTGTTGCTCTTGCTCAGCAGCAGGAGCAGGCCCTTGGAGGCGTTGACGCCCAGCAGTTCGGCGAAGGCCTGGCGGATCTCGCCCTTGGGCGAGACCACCGTCACCTGACCGTTGGCCGTGGAGGCGGCGCGGTGCACCGAATTGCCGTAGCCGGTCAGCTTGGCCCGGGCCATCACCCCGCCCTCGATGGCCGGCTTGCCGTCGTTCCTGATGGTGATGAAGTCCTCGAGCTTGGCGTTGGTCAGGCGCATGTCCAGATCCGTGCGCGGCACCTTGGGATTGGCGTCCAGCCGCACCTTTCCGGCCAGATCCCCGCGCGAGAAGGTGAAGGCGATGGGGTCCATGGTCAGCACGCCCTTCTCCAGCGTCAGGTCCAGCCGGACCTTCTTGAGGGGGAGGTTGGGCGCGTTGACCGCCAGGGCGCGGTACTTGACCTTGGCGTCCATGGCCTTGACGCGGTCGACCTGCAGGGTGGCGTCGGGCAGCAGCCGCTGGGTGGCGTCGCGCTGGGCGGCCTCGACCTTCTGGCCGGCCGAGGCGGTCTCGCCCCGGCCCGTGGCGGGGGCGGCGCCGACCAGGCTGCCCAGGTCGTCGAAGTCCAGCCGCTTGGACTGCAGGTCGGCCTCCAGATAGGGCCGGTCCTTGCCGGTCAGCACGAAGAGGTCGCCCGAGACGTCGCTGTCGCCGATGCGACCGTTCAGCTTGTTGAAGTCGAACCGGCCGCCCTTGCGGGTCAGCGCCCCGCTGATCCTGTAGGGCGGGGTGTTGGGCAGGGTCAGGCCCGTCAGGGCGTAGAGGCGGTTCAGGTCGGGACCGGCGACGCTGAGCTGGGTCTCGAAGCGGCCCAGGTCGAAGGGCTTGGTGATGTCGCCCTTGGCGGTGATGTGGGTCGAGCCGGCGTCGACCTTGGCGTCGAACGGATAGGGCTGATCGGGCGAGATGTTCAGCAGCGGGCCGCCGGTGACCAGGGCGGTGAACGGCGAGCGGTTCAGCTGGCCCTTGCCCTCCAGCACGAACTTGCCCTGGCCGTCGCCCGTGGCGTGCTCGTTGGAGCTGACCGTGCCCAGGAAGAAGATGTCGCGCTGCAGGTCGGCGTAGCGCAGCTGGCCGTCGTTGATGATGAAGTGCTGGATGGCCGGCAGCTTCAGCGGCTTCTTGGGGGCGTTGGGATCGCCGAACGCCCAGTTGGCCTTGCCGCCGGGCTCGCGCAGCAGCTTTACGTCGGGACGGTCCACCGCCAGCAGCGGCATGATCACGTCGCCCTTCAGCAGGGGCAGCAGCTTGATCTGCACGGCGATGCGGTCGACCTTGGCCATGGGCACGCCCGCGGGCGAGCCCTTGGGATCGGCCTTGGCCGCCCAGTCGGGTTGGGCGATGCGCACGCTATAGGCCTCGGCCTTGGGCGAGAACGACCAGGGATGGACACGCAGGTCGCCCTCGATCACCACCTCGCGGTCCAGCCGCGCCGAGGCCAGCCGTCCGACCGGGCCGCGGAACCAGTTCCAGTCGAAGATGACCAGGAAGACGACGATGGCCGCCGTCAGCAGGATCGCGCCGGCCATGCCCCAGCGCGCGCCCGGCGGCAGGCCGCGAAGGCGCGTCAGGAAGCTTGGGGGCGGATTGGGCGCGAGAGTCGACAGGGCGGAACCTCCGGATACCCGTCCACAACGCGCGGACGGGGTCCTTATGTTCCGAAACCGGACTCTCGCGGGCCGGTGCTAGTAGACCAGCTTCAGGCTGCCCACGGCGATGGCGGCCACCACGAAGGCGACGATCGCGGCGATTTCATAGCCCTTGAAGAGCGGCTTGTTCGGCGTACGCATGAATTACTTTCCCCCTGTCCCGGAATGGTGCGTCCAGTCCCCACCGACGCAACCTCCGGGCCAAAAACACGAGTCGTTACGGCAGCTTGCCCCTATGGACGCTTGCCTGGCCAGACCAGGAAGCCGTCCGCGTCGCGACCGGCGACGCGGTAGATCGGATAGCCACGATAGGGGTCCCACTGTCCGTCGGAATCCCGACTCCAGCCGCCGTATCGGTCGCCGCGCAGACCATCTGCCCGTGGGCGGTCCTCGACCTGCAACGGCCGGCGGCCGTAGCCCCAGCGGTCGAAGTCGCTCCAGCCGCTCTGGCCGGCGCATTCGATGCGCTCCCAGCGATAGGCGCCGCCCGGGCCGGTGACCCGCCGCGTGACGCACTCGCCCGGCCGGGTGTCCGGCGGCAGCTGCTGGGGATCCAGATAGAGGCCCGGCCGGTCCTGCGCGTGAAGCGCCGATCCGGCCATCAGGCCGGCGGCGAGAACGAGCAAGGACAGGACGCGTCGGGTCATGGCGAAAACTCCAGAAGGTTAACAAGCCAGAGCCCGGGCCGCCTTGCGTGCGGTTTCACCCTTCACGCGAGCGTGACCATGACGATTGCCAGAGCCGCGCGAGCGGCCTAGCCTGGATCAAACAGTTGTTTGAGGGGGCGCATGGCCATCGAGGCGGTGATCTGGGACTTCGGCGGGGTGTTCACGACCTCGCCGTTCGAGGCCTTCCGGCGCTACGAGGCCGAACGCGGCCTGCCCCAGGACTTCATCCGCCGGGTCAACGCCGCCGACCCCGACGCCAACGCCTGGGCCCTGTTCGAGCGCAACGAGATCGACGCGGCGGCCTTCGACGCCATGTTCCTGGAGGAGGCCACGCGGCTGGGCCATCCGGTGCGCGGGGCTGACGTGCTGCCGCTGCTCTCGGGCGACGTGCGGCCACGGGTGGTGGCGGCGCTGGCGGCCTGCAAGACGCGGTTCAAGGTGGGCTGCATCACCAACAACGTGGTCACCGGCCACGGCACGGGCATGGCCGGCTCGGCGGAGAAGGCCCAGGCCATCGCCGGGATCTTCGAGCAGTTCGACGCGGTGATCGAAAGCTCCAAGGCGGGCGTAAGGAAGCCCGATCCGCGCATCTATCAAATGATGTGCGAGTTGATCGGGGTGGCGCCGGAAGCCTGCGTCTATCTCGACGACCTGGGGATCAACTGCAAGCCGGCCGCGGCCCTGGGCATGACCGCCATCAAGGTCTCGACCGAGGACCAGCTCTTGGAAGACCTTGCGGCGGCGACCGGATTGGCGTTCTGAAGGATCAGTCCGCTTTCAGGAGCCCGCCATGTCCCGCCCCGCCAAGATCGGCGCCGCCGCCGCCCTTTCCCAGCTGCAGGGCTGGACCGCCGTGTCCGACAAGGACGCGATCAGCAAGACCTTCAAGTTCGACGACTTCAACGCGGCCTTCGGGTTCATGACCCGCGTGGCCCTGAAGGCCGACGTGCTGGACCATCACCCGGAGTGGTTCAACGTCTACAACCGGGTCGAGGTGGTGCTGACCACCCACGACGCCGACGGGGTCAGCGAGCTGGACGTGACGATGGCGAAGTTCATGGATTCGGTAGCTTAAGGGCGCCGCGACGCCCCCTCCGCCCGCTTCGCGGACACCTCCCCCGTTGCACGGGGGAGGAGGACAGTTCAAACTATCGTTTGAATTATAATCGGGAGGACGCCGAAATGGCGCAGAGCACGGGCCGGGTCGCCGGCAAGAAGGCCTTCATCACCGGCGGGGCCCAAGGCCTGGGCGCGGCGGCCGCGCGACGGCTCGCCGAAGAGGGCGCCAAGGTCAGCCTGGCCGACATCAACTTCGCCGGAGCCCAAGCGGTCGCCGACGAGATCAACGCCGCCCACGGCGCGGGCACGGCCTTCGCCTTCGAACTGGACGTCACCCAGGAAGACCAGTGGATCCAGGCCCTGGAAAAGGCCGACGCGGCCATGGGCGGCATCTCGGTGCTGCTCAACAACGCCGGCGTGGCGGGCGACAAGCCGCTGGAGCAGATGGAGTTCGATCTCTGGAAGAAGATCATGTCGATCAATGTCGACAGCGTCTTCCTGGGAGCCAAGCACGCCCTGAAATACATGCGCGCCCATCAGCCGGGCTCGATCATCAACATCAGCTCGATCGCCGGCCTGATCGCCAACCACAACTCGCCCGCCTACAACGCCTCCAAGGCCGGGGTCTGGCTGCTGAGCAAGAACATCGGCCTCTACTGCGCCAAGATGGGGCTGGATATCCGGTCCAACTCGATCCACCCGACCTTCGTCGACACCCCGATCCTGGACCCGCTGAGCCAGCGCCTGGGCAAGGAAGAGGCCCACGCCAAGCTGGGTCGGCAGATCCCCCTGGGCCACATCGGCGAACCCAACGACATCGCCAACGCCGTGCTGTACCTGGCCAGCGACGAGAGCAAGTTCATGACCGGCGCCGAGCTGAAGCTGGACGGCGGCATCTCGGCGATGTGAGGAACGCCCCTTCTCCCCTTGCGGGAGAAGGTGTCGGCGAAGCCGACGGATGAGGGGTCTCTCAAGCGGAAAACGCCGCGACCGGCCTTGAGGCTGGTCGCGGCGTTTCTGTTCTTCAACCCCTCACCCGACCTCCTTCGGAGGCCACCCTCTCCCGCAAGGGGAGAGGGATTTGAGATCAGCGCGGCGCCCGCTTGGCCAGGATCCGCTGCAGGGTGCGACGGTGCATGTTCAGCCGCCGGGCCGTCTCCGAGACGTTGTGGCCGCACATCTCGTAGACCCGCTGGATATGTTCCCAGCGCACGCGGTCGGCGCTCATCGGGTTTTCAGGGGGGGCGGGGGCGGCGTCCTTGGCGGCCAGCAGGGCGCGGGCCACGTCGTCGGCGTCGGCCGGCTTGGAGAGGTAGTCGATGACCCCGGCCTTCACCGCCGCCACGGCGGTGGCGATGTTGCCGTAGCCGGTCAGCATGATCACCTTGGCGTCGGGCCGCGCGTCGCGCACCGCCTCGACCACCTTCAGCCCCGTGCCGTCCTCCAGCCGCATGTCGAGCACGGCGTGGGCGGGCGCGTGACTTCGCAGCGAACTCATCGCTTCAGCGACCGAGGCGCAAAGCGTCACCGCAAATCCTCGCTGCTCCAGCGCTCGACCCAGTCGCGTCCGCAGCGGCGCGTCGTCGTCAAGAAGAAGCAGGGACTTGTCGGGCAAAGCCGCGACCATTTCACCGATATCCGCCATGAAATTCAGCGCCTCCCCGCGCCAACACTCAACTGGGCTTCGAGTAAGCCATCTTGTTGCCCAAATTCGAAGGACCGCAAGTGTTTCATTACAGTTCGCTTGCTCCAACCATGGCCGGCGCTTCCAGGGCCGACCTCGGCCAGCGCGCCGCGACCACCGCGCCGCCGCGCCGTCCGTTCTTGAAATCCACGGTGGCGCCGGTTCGTTCCAACAACGTCTTGGCGATGAAGAAGCCCAGGCCCATGCCGATGTGGCCGGTGCGCGATCCCTCCGCCCCCGGACGCGAGGTGACATAGGGCTCGCCCAGCTTGGCCAGGATCTCGGGCGAGAAGCCGGGACCGTCGTCGCGCACCTCGATCACCACCGCCCGCGTGTCGAACCGGGCGATGACGATCACCTCGGCCCGGGCGAAGTCGACGGCGTTCTCGACGATGGTGGTCAGGGCGTGGAGAATCTCGGCCCGCCGCCAGATGTCGGGGGCGGAATCGCCGGGCGGACCGTTGACCACGGCCTCCACCCGGATGCCGTGGATCATGTGCGGCTCGATCACCTCGTGCACCAGCTGGACCAGGCTGATGCGCTCGTGCACCGCGTCCTTGGCCTCGGGCATCTCGGTCAGGCGGGCCAGGATCTCGCGGCAGCGGGCGGCCTGGCCGATCATCAGCTCGGCGTCCTCGCGGGTCTGCTCGTCCGGCGCGTTGCGGATCATCTCGCGGGCCACGACCGAGATGGTGGCCAGGGGCGTGCCCAGCTCGTGGGCGGCGGCGGCGGCCAGGGCGCCCAGGGCCGACAGGCGCTGCTCGCGGGCCAGCACCGTCTCGGTGACGTTGAGCGCCAGCTCCATCCGCGCCGACTCCGTGGCCGCCTGCCAGGCATAGGCCCCGGTCACGGCGATCCCCAGCACGCGCGAGGCCACGATGGTCATCATGGTCAGGGCGCCGGGCATGGGCGGCGGCCCCGCCGCCGGCCGATAGGGCAGGGGCATGTAGACGAAGGCCAGCACCAGGCAGCAGGCCACCGCCAGGGCCCCCAGCCCCAGGGCGAAGCGCGCCGGCAGGGTGGCGGCCGCCAGGGTCACCGGGGCGATGATCAGCAAGGAGAACGGATTGATGATGCCGCCGGTCAGGTACAGCATCCCGGCCAGCTGCACGATGTCGAAGGCGATCTGGGCGGTGGCCTCGCCCTCGCGCGCCATCCGCTGGCCGCCGAAGGCCAGGCTGATCAGCACGTTCACCCAGGCCGACGCGGCGATCAGCGCGAAACACAGGCCGTAGGGCACCTGCAGGTCCAGCACCACCCCGGCCAGGAGCACGGCGATCGTCTGGCCGGCCACCATCAGCCAGCGCTGGGCGATCAGGGTGCGGAGCCTCAGGCGTCCGCGACGGAGCCCTGGTCCGGCCCAGGACCAGTCCTCGTCTTGCGCCGCCTCCCCGTCAGGCTTATCGAGCCCCGGACGAGGCGAACTGTGCGGCGCATTCTTCAGAGACGCGTCTGCCATGTCGCACCATAAGGCCAGAGCTTCCCGTCTGGCGAGAGCGAAAGGTCAAACGCCCATGCCCCGTAACCGGTTGATCGCCATTTTCGCCGGCCTGGGCGCCGTCGTCCTGGCCGGCCTCCTGATCTTCCGGGCCGGCGTCTTCGCGCCCGCCCCCGCCCCGTCCCTGGTGGGCGGCCCCTTCCAGCTGGTCGACCAGAACGGCAAGCCGACCACCGAAGAGACACTGAAGGGCCAGTGGCACGCGGTGTTCTTCGGCTTCACCTACTGCCCCGACGTCTGCCCCGGCACCCTGCAGGCCCTGGCCGCCGCCAGCGACCAGCTGGGTCCCAAGGCCAAGGACCTGAAGATAATCTTCATCTCGGTCGATCCGGGCCGCGACAATCCCGAACAGGTGAAGGCCTTCCTGTCGGGCGACAACCTGCCCAGGAACATCCTGGGCCTGACCGGCACGCCGGAGCAGACCGCCGCCGCCGCCAAGGCCTATCGCGTCTACTACAAGACCGTCGGCGAAGGCCCGGGCTACAGCGTCGACCATTCCACGGCCATCTATCTGATGGATCCCAAGGGCCGCTTCAGCAAGGTGATCGCCTACAACCTGCCGCCCGAGGAGATCGCGCGCCAGATCAAGGACGCCATGGCCGGAAACTAGGCGGCGAAGGGTCCGGGACGGCCCCGCGACCCTGTACCGCTACCGGAAGGCTGTACTCTCTTAGGGTTTGGCGTGTTATGTTGCGTTGCAACATACTGGATCAGCCCATGCTGTACGCCCTGCACGAGGCCAGTTTCTACGCCTCCACGCCCTGGCGCCTCGCCGCCCGCGCCGCCCGCGACTTCTGGGGCTCGCCCCTGAACCCGGCCGCCGACACCGATCTGGGTCGCCGCATGCACGCGGGCGCGGACCTGTTCTCGAACGTCACGCGCCGCTACGGCAAGCCCGACTGGCGCATCGACAGCATCAAGGTCGGCCAGGTCGACGTGCGGGTGCGCCCCACCGTGGTCTGGGAAAGCCCCTGGGCCCGCCTGATCCAGTTCGACCGCGACATGGCCGACATGCGCCGGGCCGGCAAGTTCCAGCTGGACCCCGCCGTGCTGATCGTCGCCCCCCTGTCGGGCCACTACGCCACCCTGTTGCGCGGCACGGTCGAGGCCTTCCTGCCCGACCACGCGGTGTTCATCGTCGACTGGGTCAACGCCCGCGAGGTCTCGGTCCTGGAGGGCCGGTTCGACTTCCACGACTATATCGACCACATCCGCGACATGCTGCGGGTGCTGGGGCCGCGCCCCAACGTGGTGGCCGTCTGCCAGCCCGGCCCGCCGGTGCTGGCCGCCGCGGCCCTGATGGCCGAGGACGGCGATCCCTCGCGCCCGGCCAGCATGACCTTCATGGGCTCGCCCATCGACGCGCGCCTGTCGCCCACGGTCACCAACCAGCTGGCCGAGGACAAGCCGTTCACCTGGTTCCAGTCCAACATGATCTACACCGTGCCCCCGCCCTATCCGGGCATGGGCCGGCGCGTCTATCCGGGCTTCGTCCAGCTGGCCAGCTTCATGAGCATGAACGCCGAGAAGCACCAGGCCGCCCACCAGCGCTACTTCCAGGACCTGGTGAAGGGCGACGGCGACAGCGCCGACAAGCACCTGGAGTTCTACGACGAATATCTGTCGGTGCTGGACCTGACCGAAGAATTCTACCTCCAGACCATCGACATCGTCTTCCAGCAGCACCTGCTGCCCAAGGGCGAGCTGTCGCATCGCGGCCGCCTGGTGCGGCCCGACCTGATCACCGACATCGGCCTGATGACGGTGGAGGGCGAGAACGACGACATCTCCGGCATCGGCCAGACCCAGGCCGCCCACGGCCTCTGCTCGGCCCTGCCCGAGGATCTCAAGGAAGACTACGTCCAGCCGGGCGTGGGCCACTACGGCGTCTTCAACGGCCGCCGCTTCCGCGAGGAGATCTATCCCCGGGTGCGTGACTTCATCCTCAAGAGCGACCCGAACTTCGGGGGGTGAGGCGCCGCACAAGACCCTCCCCCTGTGGGGGAGGTGATCGCGAAGCGATCGGAGGGGGGAATGATCGGATCGCCGGTCTCGCCGCTCGCCACCTCCGCATTATCCCCCCACCAGCCTTCGGCCGCCTCCCCCACAGGGGGAGGATCTGACATGACCTTGCGCGACGCACGCCGAGGCGCGATCTAGGGGGCATGAACCTCTTCCGCCCGCAACGCTACGCCGACGGCGACCGTCTGGAGGTGAGCGGCTGCGCGGTGCGGCTGAAGGTCGACGGGCGGGCCCGGCGGATCTCGCTGCGGGTCGACCGCGCCAAGTCCGAGGTGGTGGCCCTGGCCCCCTCGCCGCGCCGCCTGTCCGAGGCCGTGGCCTTCGCCCACGAGAAGGCCGACTGGATCGCCGGCCAGCTGGCCGCCCTGCCCGACCGCCAGGTCATCGCGCCGGGCGGGATCCTGCGCCTGCTGGGCAAGCCCTATCGGCTGGAGGTCGGCCCGGGCCGGGCCCGGATGACCGACGAGGCCCTGATCGCCCCCGACGACAGCACCTGGTCGCTGAAGATCATCCGCCTGGCCAAGCGCGAGGCCCTGGCGCGCCTGACCGAACGCACCGCCCACCACGCCGCCGCCCTGGGCCGTCCCATGCCCAGCGTCGCCGTCGCCGACCCCAAGGCCCGCTGGGGCTCGTGCCGCCCGGCCCGGCCCGGTCACCCGGCCGCGATCCGCTACAGCTGGCGCCTGGTCCTGGCCCCCTACGCAGTGGCCGACTACGTCGTGGCCCACGAATGCGCCCACCTGATCGAGGCCAACCACGGCCCGCGCTTCTGGGCACTGTGCGAAAAACTGGCCGGCGACCCCGCGCCCCACCGGCGGTGGCTGAGGGCGCATGCGGCGGAGCTGCACGCGATCTCGGCGTAGAGGCGGCGCTCCTCCTCACCCGTGAAACGGGGGAGGTGGCTCGGCGCGCAGCGACGAGACGGAGGGGGCTCTATCCCGAGCGGATAGCGATCAGACTCCAGCGATTTCAATCGCTTGAAATTTCTCGACCTAACTTATCCCCATTCCCCAGACCCGCCGTATCCTGATCCCACCTCGCAGCAGGGAAAGGGCGCATGGCCAGCGACCGATGCGGCGGCGGGGAGCGATCGAGCGGGACTGGGCTGGAGGGGGTTACTCCAGCGTGTCCGGGGACTTCCATCGTTGGGGAGCCCGCCCGCCGTCGGCGTCGAACGGGGATAAAGCGCGTGTTTTGCCCATAGGCCCGCGCCCCCGGCGTCCGGGACCGTCGGAAACGGCGGAACCGGGTCCGGCTAAGCCTCAACAGGGCTGCCTACCGGAAGCTGGCGGATAACGATTGCGCGGAGCGAACGGGCTTCGTCGAAACGGTACACACATTCAAACACTCCGGACGTCGTCCGGCGCTCCGCGTCCCTTTCCTCCAACTCACAGCCGCTGGCGTGAGATCACACCCACTTGCCCCCACCTGACCGCTTCGCGGTCTGTCCGCCCCCGTAGGGGGCGGAGGACGCGCGCTCCGCCATCACAATCGCGTCCTCTTCCCCCTCCGGGGGAAGGAGGGCCGAAGGCCCGAAGGGGGCAAGTGTTCGCCGCATCGGAGGAACCAGGAATGCCCGCTCTACCCCCGCAACACCTCGTCCACCCACGCCGGCACCACCTCCGTCGCCGGTCCATAGCGCCGCTCGTCGAAGACACGGGCGTTGTCGGAGGGCTCCAGGTTGATCTCGCAGGTGCGGACGCCCAGCCGCCGCGCCTGGGCCGCGAAGCCGGCGGCGGGATAGACCGAGCCCGAGGTGCCGATGGCCACGAACAGGTCGGCCTCCTCCAGGGCGTCCTCGATGCCGTGCATGAACAGCGGAACCTCGCCGAACCACACCACATGCGGCCGGGCCGAGCCGGTGACGCCGCAGCGCGTGCACACAGTCTCGCCGCTCAGCGGCCCCTCGTCCGGCCAGGTGGCCTCGCAGGCGTGGCAGCGGGTGACCCGCAGCTGGCCGTGCATGTGGACCACGTCGGTGCAGCCGCCCTGCTCGTGCAGGTCGTCGACGTTCTGGGTGCACAGGAAGAGGCGCCCGCCCTTGGCCGCCAACCCCTTTTGCAGCCTGGCCAGGGCCGAATGGGCGGCGTTGGGGGCGGCCTTGGCCAGGTTCTCGCGGCGAGCGTTGTAGAAGGCGCGCACCTTGGCCGGGTCCTTGGCGAACCCCTCGGGCGTGGCGACCTCGGAAAGATCGTATTGGGTCCAGATCCCACTGGTGTCGCGGAAGGTGCCAAGGCCGCTCTCGGCCGAAACCCCGGCGCCCGTCAGGACAAAGACGTTCAGGCCCATCGGCGGCCCCAAGGCGACGTTTCTCCCGCCCCGCCGGGCGCTTTCCTTGAACCTGACGCCGTCGTCATTTTTAATTTGACCCCGCGAGCGCTTTGAGTTGACAGTGTTTAGATAGGCCAGAGACCCGCGTTAGACGGATCCTGTCCAGCCCCCTTAGGCGAGGACACCACCATGACGGACAAGAACATCACCAAGGACGCCATGTACGACGCGGTGGCGCCCGACGACTTCGAGTCGATGCTCGAGCTGGAGCGCTACAACAACCGCTCCACCGCCTTCGACAAGATCATTTCGGCGACCCACGACCACTTCTGGGATCCGCTGGACAAGACCTATATCGACTACGACGAGCCGTTCGACATGGAGAACCAGGCCCTGGTGCCCGAGGATCTCGTGATCGCCCTGTCCACCGACTACGTCTCCAATCACCTCAGCGATCCCAAGCAGCGCATCCGCTTCATCAACCAGTCGGTGCTGCGGAGCTTCTCGTCGATCCTGCACGGCGAGCAGGGCGCGCTGAACCTGTCGGCCTCGCTGTGCCATGTGCTGAAGGACCAGGGCGCCCAGGAATACGCCGCCAACCAGACCCGCGAGGAGGCCCGCCACGTCACGGCCTTCGCCAAGTACATCAAGGCCCGCTGGGGCAAGCCGGTCGAATGCGGCCCGGCCCTGAAGAGCCTCCTGGTCGAGATCATCGGCGCGCCCGAGGTCTACAAGAAGATCATCGGCATGCAGATGCTGGTGGAAGGCCTGGCCATGGGCGCCTTCGCCACCTTCTACAACCAGATCCACGATCCGCTGGGCAAGAAGATGCTGCAGCTGGTGATGACCGACGAGGCCTTCCACCACAAGTTCGGGAAGATCTGGGCCGACCGCACCGTGCCCAAGCTGACCCCGGAAGAGCACGCCATCATCGAGGACTGGGCGGCGCACTGCTTCCAGACCCTGCTGTTCAACCTGGTCTCGCCCCACCAGCAGCTCGACCTCTACGCCGAGTTCGGCCTGGATCCCGACAAGGTGGTCGAGGAGTACGGGAAGATCATGACCGACGACGTGCGCCGCGAGCACATGAAGGAGCAGACCAACATCTTCCGGGTGCTGGTGAAGACCCTGCTCAACGCCGGCATCATCACCGAGCGCACCAAGGCCTTCTACGCCATGTACGTCGACCTGGAGGAGCTGAAGGGCGAGGGCGAGCGTATGGTCGGCGACGACATCGCCGAGGAAGGCATCCGCCACCTGCAGGCCATCAACTTCAAGGACCGCGCCGTGCCGGTGACCATCGCCGCCGAATAAGGCACGCTTCCGTCCGGTCTCGGAGCGCCTCGCCGGAACCCCGGCGGGGCGCTTTGCGTTTCTGGCGGCTTGTGGGGCAAGGTGGCGTCATGCGTGGACTTCCAATCCTTCTCAAGGCTGGCCTTCTCGCGGCCGGCCTGCTGGCGATCCAGGCGCCGGGAGCGGCTGTCGCCGCGGCCCAGCCGCCCACCAAGGCCGTGGCCGCCAGCTTCTATTCGGGCCGCTGGTACGAGATCGCTCGTACCCCCAACGCCGGCCAGCGCGACTGCGAGGCCCCGACCACCGAGTTCACCGAGAAGGTCGGCGGCGGCTTCGCCGTGCACCAGGTCTGCCGCCGGGGCTCGGCCTCGGGCGCGGCCAAGGCCTTCGACACCACCGGCCGGATCATCGCCAATTCCCAGAACACCCGCTTCACGATGAACTTCCTGGGCGGGCTGAAGAAGCAGGAATACTGGGTGCTGGACTGCGCCGACGACCACTCCTGGGGGATCATGGCCACGCCCGGCGGCAACTTCGTCTGGCTGCTGTCGCGCAAGCCGGTGATGGACCCGGCCGCCAAGGCCCAGGCCCTGGCTCGTGTGAAGGCCCTCGGCTACGCCAAGCTCGAATATCCTCAGCAGCCCCCCAGCTAGACGAGGGTCCGACGATGCTGATCCGCCGCCTTCCCGGCCTCGCCGCCGCCCTGCTGCTGACGACCGTGGCCGTCGGCGCCTGCGTGGCCGGGCCCAGCGGCAATCCGCATCCGCCGCAGCCGGCCAAGCCGGTGGACCTGCAGCGCTATGCCGGCCTCTGGTACGAGGCCGCCCGCTACGACATGCGGTTCGAGAAGGGCTGCGACGGGGTCACCGCCGAATACTCCAAGCGTCCCGACGGCCTGATCCGGGTGGTCAACACCTGCCGCCACGGCGGCCCGACCGGTCCGATCAAGGTCAGCGAGGGCAAGGCCAAGGTCGCCGACACCGTCACGGGCGCCAAGCTGAAGGTCTCGTTCTTCGGCCCGTTCTTCGTCGGCAACTACTGGGTGCTGGACCATGCCGACGACTACAGCTGGTCGATCGTCGGCGAGGGCTCGGGCCGCTATCTGTGGCTGCTCACCCGCCAGCCCCCGACCCCGGCCCAGTTGAACGCCCTGACCGACCGGGCCCGGGCCATGGGCTACGATACGTCGATGCTGCGAGTGACTCGGCACGCGGCGCGATGACCTCTTGATCGGCGAACAAAGCTGGAACATGATTCCGGAATGGACGTCGTCATCGACCTTCGCCCCTCGCGGCCCGAGACCACCGATCAGGTGACGCGGGGCGCGGCGCGGTTCCTGGTCTCGCTGGGCTATGCGCCGCTGGCGGAAGTGACTCTGCCCAATGGCCGCCGGGCCGACCTGATGGCGCTGGGCCCCAAGGGCGACGTGCTGATCGTCGAGGTGAAGTCGGGGCTGGAGGACTTCCGGGTCGACCGCAAGTGGCCCGAATACGCCCCCTATTGTGACGCCTTCTATTTCGCCGTCTCGCCGGACTTTCCCGAGGGCATCCTGCCCGACGAGCCGGGCCTGATCGTCGCCGACGGCTTCGGGGGAGCGGTGGTGCGCGAGGCGCCGGTCGCGCCCTTGGCCCCGGCGCGGCGCAAGGCGCTCACCCTGGCCTTCGCCCGGATGGCCGCCCTGCGGGCCGCCGGCGTCGTCGCCGAACGGCTATCTCTCTAGCGGTCGAAGTTGCGGGCCAGCAGGAAGCCGAACACCGCTCCGGCCACGAAGGCCCCGACGGCCACGGCGACCGGACGCTCCTCGGCCACCGCGTGGGCCGCCTTGGCCTTCTCGACGCTCCAGGCCTTGCCGACCTCGGCCTTCTCGGACGCCCAGGTCTTGCCCACCTCGGCCTTCTCGGCGGCATAGGCGCGGGCGACCTCGGTCTTCTCGGCCACGGTCTCGACGGCCTTGTCCACGGCGGCCTTGGCGCGCTTGACGCCGGCCTTGGCCGAAGACTTGGCGGAGGCCTTGGGGGCCGGGGTCTTGATCGTGAAGTCGGTCATGCGAAATCCCGTGGGTGGAAGGTGGCGCCAAGAGGTCTAACACGCCTCGCCGCGAAATGTTTCCTCCGGCCGCGACCGTTTCAGTTGTCGCGCACCACCTTGAGCACCGCTTCGCCATAGCGGTCGAGCTTGCCCTGACCCACGCCGCCGGCCTTGGCCAGGGCCGCCGGGGTGCCGGGACGGGCCGCGGCGATCTCGGCCAGGGTGGCGTCGTGGAAGATGACGTAGGGCGGCACGTGCTGCAGGGCCGCCTCCTCGCGCCGCCAGCTTCGCAGGGCCTCGAACAGGGCCTGGTCCTCCAGCGGCACGGTCAGGGCCTGGCGCTTGCGGGCCGTCTTGCCCGCGCCCGAGCGGCCCGGACCGTCGGCGGTCACCGGCTGCTGGCGCACGGCCACCTGGCGCTCGCCGCGATAGACCTGGCGCACGCCCTCGCCGTCGCCCAGGCCGATCAGCGGCCGGCCGTCATTGGGGTCTTCTTTCAGCAGGCCCTCGAACACCAGGGTGTCGATCAGGTCGCGCCAGCCTTGCGGGCTGAACTCCTTGCCGATGCCGAAGGTCGACATGGTGGCCTCGGCCGGCGTCACGTCCTTGGTCTTGCCCAGCAGGTGATCGACCAGCCGCCCGCGCCCGAAACGCCCGCCCATGCGGTGGGCGGCCGACAGGGCCTTCTGGGCCGCCTGGGTGGCGTCGATCCCGACCGGCGGCGAGACGCAGATGTCGCAGACCCCGCAACGCTCGACCCCCTCTTCGCCGAAATAGCGGCGGACGGCGGCGGCGCGGCAGGTGACGCCCTCGAGCATGGCGTAGAACTGGCGGAGCTTGCGCAGCTGCACCGCCTTGACCTCGTCGGGCGCGCTCTGGGCCTCGATCCGGCGCACGGCCCAGGCGAGATCGGCGGAGCTGTAGAGGGTGATGCCCTCGGCCGGCTGGCGGTCGCGGCCGGCCCGGCCGATCTCCTGCCAATAGGCCTCGATGGCGGCCGGCGGATCGGCGTGGATCACGAAGCGGACGTCGGGCTTGTCGACCCCCATGCCGAAGGCGATGGTGGCGACCATCACCGCCTCCTCGGCCTCCAGGAACTCCTCCAGCCGCCGGGCTCGCACGGCCTTGTCGAGGCCGGCGTGGTAGGCCAGGGCCGGAATGCCCTCGGCGATCAGTTTTTCGGCCAGTTTCTCGGTGGAGTCGCGGCTGCCGGCATAGACCACGCCGGCGCGGTTGGGACGCTCGGTGACCAGTTCGATGACCCGGTCGTGGCCCTTGCCCTTCTTGCGCTCGGCGTTCAGGGCCAGCTCGTGGCGGGCGAAGCTGTCGACGAACTCGGCCGCGCCCTGCAGGCGCAGTTCGCTGCGGATGTCGTCGCGGGTCCGGGCGTCGGCGGTGGCGGTGACGGCCAGGCGCGGCGCGTGGGGGAACACCTCGGCCAGGCGGCCCAGCATCCTGTATTCGGGCCGGAAGTCGTGGCCCCACTGGCTGACGCAGTGGGCTTCGTCGACGGCCACCAGCGACAGGGGCAGGCGCGACAGCCGCTCCAGCATCGAGGGCTGCATCAAGCCTTCGGGCGACAGATAGAGCAGGTCCAGGCGCCCGTCGTCGATCCGCCGCCAGATCTCGGCGCGCTCGGCGGGCAGGGTGTTGCTGTCCAGCCGCTCGGCCGCCACCCCGGCCTGCTGCAGGCCCGCCACCTGGTCGGCCATCAGAGCGATCAGCGGCGAGACCACCAGACCCAGGCCCGGACGGACCAGGGCGGGGATCTGGTAGCACAGGCTCTTGCCGCCACCGGTGGGCAGCACGGCCAGGGCGCTGCGCCCGGCCAGCAGCTCGCCGATCACCCCGGCCTGCAGGCCCCGGAAATCCGAGTGGCCAAAGGTGCGGCGCAGAACCTCGCGCGCCGCCTCGAGCGAGGGGGCGGGCTGGCCGAACGTGGAATCAGGCTGGTCGTACACGGGTGTCTTTTGACAGCGCCCGGCCCCCGGGCCAAGCGCGGCGCCACGATCTGGCCGTCAAATCAGGATCAAAAGCGGACATCGGCTCCATGGGTTTCGAAACCAAGGCCGTCAGCCTTCTCGGGGCGCGACCGGAAGGCGAAACGAACCATGAACACACCCGGTGTGCAAGGCACGTGAAGAAGCGTTCATCTCTCGTCAATCTTGTCGCGCGTTCTGTGGGCTTCGGTTAAACGGATTGCGGCGCGACCCCGGGATACCCGCGCCTTTTCGGGATTAAGGACGACATGGCCAACGGCGCCTTCGGCGGAAACAAGCCGGCGAGACCTCAGCGCACGCCGCTGCAGGCCCTGCTCTACTGGACGGTCGTCCTGGGCGTCTGGGGCCTGATCTTCATCGTGGCCTTCTTCGCGGTGTTCGCCAGCGACCTGCCCGACACTTCGAAGCTGTACGACGTCAAGCGCCAGCCCTCGATCAACTATCTGGACCGGTCCGGCGCCCTGCTGGCCGTGCGCGGCAGCCAGTACGCCCCGCCGGTCGACCTGGACGCCCTGCCCGAATATGTGCCGGCCGCCTTCGTCGCCATCGAGGACCGCCAGTTCTATCACCACATCGGGTTCAACCCGTGGGGCATCATGCGCTCCCTGGCCTGGAACCTTTCCCACAGCGGCGGTCCCCAACGCGGCGGCTCGACCATCACCCAGCAGCTGGCCAAGAACCTGTTCCTGAGCCCGGCCCAAAACTATCGCCGCAAGGCCCAGGAGCTGATCCTGGCCGTCTGGCTGGAGCTGAAGTTCAGCAAGAAGCAGATCCTGGCCCTCTACATGAACCGGGTCTATTTCGGGGCCGGGGCCTACGGCATCGAGGCCGCTTCGCAGCGCTATTTCAACAAGCCCGCCAGCCAGCTGACGGTCGGCGAGGCCGCCCTTCTGGCCGGTCTGATGAAGGCTCCGGCCCGCTATTCGCCGGTTTCGGCCAGCGACCGCGCCGCCCGCCGCGCTACCGTGGTGCTGGACGAAATGGTGCGCATGAAGGCCATCACCCCCGAGCAGCGCGACCAGGCCTTCGCCGAACCCGTGCGGGTGTCGGCCACCCTGGCCAACCAGCGCGCCCAGTACTTTACCGACTATGTCGACGCCCAGGTACGCTCGCTCGTGGGCGAACCGACGGAAGACCTGGTGGTCGAGACCACCTTGGACCTGCCGATCCAGGTGGCCGCCGAACGCGCGGTCCAGGTCGGGGTCGACGGGCACAAGACCCAGGGCGTGCAGCAGGCCGCCCTGGTGGCCATCGACGGCGAGGGCCGCATCCGCGCCTATGTCGGCGGCGCCGACTATGGCGAGACCCAGTTCGACCGCGCCACCAGCGCCCGCCGCCAGGCCGGCTCGGCCTTCAAGCCGTTCGTCTATCTCACCGCCATGGACCAGGGTCGCAATCCCAGCGTCGTGGTCAATGACGAACCGGTGAAGATCGGCAACTGGGAGCCCAAGAACTACACCAACAAGTATCTGGGCCCGATGACCCTGCAGACGGCTCTCGCCCAGTCGATCAACACGGTCGCCGCGCGCCTGGCCAGCGAGGTGGGCACCAGCAACGTGGCCGCCACGGCCCGGCGCCTGGGCATCACCAGCAAGATCCAGCTGGACCCGTCGATGGCGCTGGGCGCGGTCGAGGTCTCGCCGATGGAAATGGCCCAGGCCTACGCCCCGTTCGCCAACGGCGGCTTCCTGGCCAAGGGCTACGGCATCGAGCGCATCCGCACCAGCAGCGGCAAGGTCCTGTACGACCACAATGTCGACAAGGGCCTGCGCCCGGCGGTGATCGGCTCGCCGTCGCTGCAGTACATGAACCAGATGATGCGCCAGGTCGTGGCCTCGGGCACCGGGGCGCGGGCCAAGGTCGCCGGCTACGACATCGCCGGCAAGACCGGCACCACCAGCGATTATCGCGACGCCTGGTTCGTCGGCTACACGGGCGGCTTCGTCACGGCGGTGTGGACCGGCAAGGACGACAACACCTCGATGAAGAAGGTCACCGGCGGCGGCGCCCCGGCCGAGATCTGGCACAACTTCATGGCCGCGGCCCTGCCGCGCCTGAAGGCCACCCCGATCCCCGGCGGCGTCATCGAACCCCCGCCCCCGGCCACCGACGACCCCATCGGCGACATCCTGACCGGCCCGGTGGGCCCCGAAGGCCCGGCCGCCGAGACCCCGGCCCCGGGCACCCCGGCGCCGGAGCAGTTGCCCTACTGATCGGGTAGATCTCAAGTCACTTGCCCCCTTCGCGCCTTCGGCCCTCCTTCCCCCGGAGGGGGAAGAGGACGCGGTTGTAGCGGCGGCGCGGCGTCCTCCGCCCCCTACGGGGGCGGACAGGCGGCGCAGCCGCCAGGTGGGGGCAAGCGGGTGCGCTCTCACGCCAAACTGGCCATGAGCTGGATGGGAAGGGTGCGAAGCGCCCGGGCCTCGCCCGGATGATTTGCAGTTTTGAATACCGTTTCGACGAAGTTCAGACGCTTCGCGTGGACCGTTTTCCGGAAGCCTTCGGATCGCGGATTTTTAACCCGCTCCGATGGAGGCCCCCGACGGGCGGGATGCTGGCACATCCCGGACCGCAGAGGCGATTTCAGCCCCTGCCTGTTGCGCATCGTCTTTCGGCCCCGTGGGGATGCTCCCCTCGTCCGGCCCGACCCGCCGCGAGCCCAATCCAAGGCTCCGACACGCCGACCGACCCGAAAGGCCCCACCAGACCGGCCGACGGACGCTCCCCGCTCGACCACCCCTGAAAGCCGTTCGGTCGCCGGCCGGACGCCCTTCCCATGCTTTCAGGTGACATCAGGATACGGGAGGTCCGGAGAGTGGGGATAACTTAGCTCGAAAAACTTCAAGCGATTGAAATCGCTGAACTCCGGTCGCCATCCGCCGGGGATAGAGCCTGCTGATGGGGACACACGCATGCGTGTGTCCCCACCTTCGGGCGCGGCGCCTCCAGGCTCAGCGGACGACTTTGGGGACACGCACTCACCCCGAATCTCATGCCAACCGGCCGACTCCCTGCCGTGAGTGCATGTCCCCCAGATCGCCGCAGCCATCACACCACGCCCTTGGCCCGCAGGGCCGCGATGGCGTCGGGGGGCAGCTTGACCACGTCGCGCAGCACCGCCTCGGTGTGCTCGCCCAGGGCCGGGCCCGGCCATCGGACGCCGCCGGGGGTGTCGGACAGGCGCGGGAAGGCGTTCTGCATCTTCACCTTGCCGAAGACGGGGTGGTCGACCTCGACGATGGACTCGCGGGCGAGGAATTGCGGGTCCTTCAGCATGTCGGGGGCGCGATAGACCCGGCCGACGGCCAGGCCCGCGTCCTCCAGCAGCGGCAGCAGGTCCTCGATATCTTGCTCGACGGTCCAGCCGCCGATGGTGGCGTCCAGCTGGGTCTGGTTCGCGCCCCGGGCGGCGTGGTCGCGATAGCGCTCGTCCGTGGCCAGTTCGGGCCGGCCCATGGCGTCGCACAGGCGCTTGAACAGGGTGTCCTGGTTGGCCCCGATCAGGATCAGCTCGCCGCTTCGGGTGGGATAGACGTTGGACGGGGCGATGCCGGGCAGGATCGCGCCCGACCGCTCGCGGACATAGCCGGAGAGGTCGTATTCGGTGATCAGGTTCTCCATCACCGTCAGCACGCTCTCGTAGATCGCCGCGTCGACCACCTGGCCCCTGCCGGTGCGGTGGCGGGCGTGGATCGCCATCATCACCCCGAGCGCGGCGTTGAGGCCCGCCAGGCTGTCGCCGATCGAGATCCCCGCCCGGGCCGGCGGCCGGTCGGCCTCGCCGGTGATGTGGCGAAGACCGCCCATGGCCTCGCCGATCAGGGCGTAGCCGGCGCGGTGCGAATAGGGGCCGGTCTGGCCGAAGCCCGAGACCCGGGCCATGACCAGGCCGGGATTGGTCCGGGCCAGATCCTCGTAGCCCATGCCCCATTTTTCCAGGGTGCCGGGACGGAAGTTCTCGACCACCACGTCGGCGGTGTCGATCAGGGCGCGGGCGATGTCGCGGCCCTCGGGCAGGCGCAGGTCGAGGGTCACCGAGGTCTTGTTGCGTCCGATCACGGGCCACCAGGGCGACTGGCCCTTGGGCTTGGTGCGGCCCCACTGGCGCATCGGATCGCCGGCCTTGGGGTCTTCCAGCTTGATGACCTCCGCGCCGAAATCGCCCAGCACCTGGCCGCAGAAGGGCCCAGCGATCAGGGAGCCCATCTCGACGACCCGCAGGCCCTTCAGCGGCGATTCGGCCATGCGTTTTCTCTCCCCGGCTCACGGAACCATCACGGGCGCGTGAGGTTGATTAGGCCTCTTAGGCGCAAGCGCGGCGCCGGACGATCAACGTTCTAGAAAAACGCGCAGGGAAAGAAAGCCATGACCCGTAAGCTTCTCATCGTGGGCGCCGCCATCGCCGCCCTCAGCGTCGCCGCCTGCGGCCAAAAGCCGGACGAGACCAAGGGCGCCGCCACCCCCGCCGAACAGGCCGCGACCCCGGACGCCAACCCGGCCGCCACCGTCCCGACCCCGTCGGACGAGACCAAGGCCGACGTGTTCGTCGCCAAGGCCGCGGCCAGCGACATGTTCGAGATCGAAGCCGCCAAGCTGGCCGCCAAGCGCTCGACCAACGCCGAGGTCAAGAAGTTCGCCGCCATGATGGAAAAGGCGCACACCAAGACCACCGAGGACCTGAAGGCCGCCATCGCCGCCTCGGGCGCCTCGATCACCCCGCCGACCATGCTGCCGGAAGACCTGCAGGGTAAGCTGGACGACCTGACCAAGGCCGACGACAAGGACTTCGACAAGAAGTACGCCGACAGCCAGGTCGACGCCCACCAGGCGGCCCTGAACCTGCTGCAGCGCTACGCCCAGGACGGCGACACCCCGGCCATCAAGGCCTTCGCCGCCGCCACGGCCCCCGCCGTGCAAGAGCACCTGGACAAGGCCGAAGGGCTGAAGAAGGGCTTCGTGAACTAAGCCGACTTCTACGGTATCGCGTAGGCGACCGTCGCCTTGGCGGCGGCTCGCCCGCGCGATTCCGACCAGATCAGCACCTCGACCGTGGCGATCTTCCGGCCCAGCTTGAGCAGGTTCGCCTCGGCATAGAGATCGCCCGGCTTGCAGCCGCGCAGGAAGTGAATGGTCAGGGACGAGGTCACGGCCATGGCCACCTCGCCGATATGGGCCAGGATCACCGCATAGGCCGCCGTATCGGCCATGGCCATCTGGGTGGGTCCCGAGATCAGGCCGCCCGGCCGCAGCGCCCGGCTGGCGAAGGCCTGGCGCATCAGCACCCGCCCCGGCTCGGCCTCGACCACCACCGGCAACTGCTCGCCGACCTCCGGAAAGGCCTTGGCCAGGAAGGCGTTCAGCGCCGCCCCGTCGAGCTTGAGCTCGGTCTCGCCGCCCGCGTCCCCGCTCACTTGAGCTCGACCTTGACCGTGTTGTCGTCGCCGTTGCGGTCGATGACCATGTTGTAGGGGTCCACCCCCGCCGCCTTGGGCAGGGTCTTGGTCACGAAGGTCAGGGTCTGGGTCCCGGACCGGATCGGCCGCCGCTCGAAGGCCACGACATTGCCGGCCCCGAAGCCCTTCTTGCCCGGCTCCAGGGTGAACAGGCCGATGTCCATCGGCTCGCTCATCGGCGCCTCGGCCTCCTGGCCCCGGCCCTGGGCGTAGAGCTTCTTGGCCGTGACCGTCAGGGTGACGTTGTAGAGGCCGTCGGCGCGCTGGCGGGCGATCGCCGCCGTGGTCTTCAGGTCGTAGAGGGTGATCTTCTCGAAGAGGTCGGTGATCAGGTTCTGCTTGTCGGCGGGGGCGTGGCGGCGCAGGACCGCGACCAGCTCCAGGGTGGTGGGATAGGGCGGACCCTTGAAGGCGTAGGCGGCCAGCATCTCGCGCAGGGCGGCGTTGACGTTGTCCTCGCCGATCTCCCGGGCCAGGCGGTACATCACCAGCGAGCCCTTGTTGTAATAGATGTAGGGCTGCTCCTCGACCCGGCCCAGCGGCAGCTCCTCGACCACCTCGCCGCCCCGCGAGCGCAGGTAGCGGTCCAGCTCGTACTTGAGGAACTTGCGGATCATCGGCTCGCCGTAGGTCTTTTTCATCACCATCAGGGCCGAGTACTGCGACAGGGTCTCGCTGAGGGCCGCGCCGCCCTGCTGGTCGGCCCCGATCAGCTGGTGAGCCCACCACTGGTGAGCCACCTCGTGGGCGCCGACATAGGCGATCATGTCGATCTTGGTCGGGTCCTCGTACTTGGAGACGAAGCCCAGGTTCTCGGACCAAGGGATGGTGTTGGCGAACGACTGGGCGAAGTTGCCGTAGGCCGGGAACTCCAGGAACCGCACCTGGCGGAACTGATATGGACTGAAATTGGCCTGGTAGTAGTCCAGCGACCGCTTCATGGAGTCGGTCATCCGGTCGATGTTCCAGGCATGGGCCGGGGTGTAGTAGACCGACAGCTGCACGCCCTTGTAGGGCACGGTCCTGACCGCGTAGCGGGCCGACTGGATCGAGAAGAAGTGCAGGATCGGGGCCTCGGTCACGAACCGCGCGGTGCGCCGCTCGCCGGCCTTGCCCGCCGGACCGCTCATGGCGGCGGTCTCATGCCAGACCCGTTCGGAAACCTTGTAGCCCGGAGCCATCGGCGTCTGGTCGGCGCGGGTGGTCACGGTGATGTCGGCGGTCACCCAGTCGCTGTCGTGGCGCAGGCCGTTGACGTCGCGCGAGGCCACGTCGCCCAGCTTGGGCGGGCGCAGCTCGTCGGGCTCCAGATGGTTCTCGCGCCGCTTGGTGCGGTCGCGCAGCAGGCCGCCGCGGTCCATGCCCAGGGTCGGGGCCAGCTGGGTGTCGTTGATGAAGGTGCCGTTGTCGACCATCAGGGTGTCGGCACCGCTGTTGCGGAAGCCCATGGCCACCCGGGCGGTGCTGAACGACATCATCCGCCGCTCGCCCGGCCTCATCGGGGTGTCGAAGGCGAAGATGCGGTAGTTGAAGCGCTCGAAGGTCCGCTTGGGCCGCGCGCCCTGGATCGACAGGGCCAGCACCTTCAGGTCGCGGTCGAACCGCACATGCACCTCGCGCAGCGGCTTGCCGGTGCGGTTCTCGATCTCGTAGACGCCCTTGGTGTCGATGCGGGGCATGTCGGGCCGGATGTCGACGTCCAGCTTGACCGCCACGACCTTGGGCTGGGGCGTGTTCTCGTAGCGCAGCAGGGTCCGCTCCAGGTCGGCGGTCCAGCGCTCGTTGCTCTTGGCGGTGCGGTACTCGTTCCAGACGTTGGTGTTCATGTAGATGAACCCGCCGACCCCGACGAACGCCACCAGGGCCGCGCCGGCGATCAGGCCCGGCACGCCCGTCAGGCGGCGCGGCAGGGCGGAAAGGCGCGGCCACAGCCGGCTCTCGGTCCCGCGCCGCCACAGCCCGTGGCACAGCACCAGCAGCACCACCGCGAAGGCCGTCCAGTAGAGGCGGAACCACCAGGCGCCGATCCAGAACCGGCTCTGGCCGTTGAAGTCGGAGATCGGGGCGATCGGGGCGTTGTCGTAGAGATAGAGATTGTGCTCCAGCCCCCAGCTGGACGCGACGATGGTGGCGATGATGTAGAGCACCATCAGCCCCCAGCCGACGAACTTGTGCGGCGACAGCACCTGCAGGAACACCGCCATCACGGCCACCAGGATGCAGTCCACCGCCTGGGGCAGCACCCACCAGACCAGATAGTGGAAGAGCTCCAGGTGGGCGTAGCCCTTGATCAGCTGGACGACCACCGCCGTGGCCACCCCGGCCAGGAAGGTGGACAGCAGGACCAGGCTGATCGCCAGGGTCTTGGGCGCCACGAACGCCCAGTCGGGGATCGGGGTGACGTCGATCAGCTCGTGGGTCTTGCGGTCCTGTTCGCGCCAGACCAGCTCGCCGGCGTAGAACGAGGCGATGATCATCGAGATGAACGGGAAGATGCCGTTCAGGGCCTGGGTCATCACCCGGGTGACCGGATAGATCGCCCCGCCATAGAGGCTGTCGTCAGTGACGTGCCAGAGATTGAACACCGACAGGGCCGCGGCCAGGCCCACCAGCACCAGATAGGCCGGGCTGAGGAACACCTGGCGGGCGTCCAGCCGGGTGCGGGCCCAAAGCTGCGCCCAGCGCGTCGCCTGGCCGAAGGCGGGGACGCCGTGAGTGATCTCGGTCGGGCGCGCGGTCTCGGCCTCGCCGGGCTTCTCGCGCTTGACCCGGGTGGCCCCGTCGCCCTTGCGCAGGCCGTAGAGCCAGTAGGCCGAAGCGACGATGGCCAGGGAGATGGCCGTCCAGATCAGGCGGTTGGCCAGCAGGTAACCGGCCAGGGCCGGGACCTGGCTGTTGCGCTCGGCCGCCGTCCAGTAGCGCACCGCCAGGCCGTAGGCGCCGCCGCCGAAGGGCTCCCAGAGGGCGGCCACGGTCTCCAGCCCCGGCTGGCGCAGCAGGGTCGAGCTGATGAACGAGGCGATCATGAAGACGATGACGCCGACATAGGTCCACATCATCGACCGGGTGAGCGTGGTCACCGCGAAGAACACCGCCGAGGTCAGCAGCAGCGACGGCAGGGCCAGCACCACATAGGCGAACAGATAGTGGGTCAGCACGAACGGCCCGACGCTGTCGGGATCGACCCAGGGCATCGCCGCGCCCAGGGCCATGCCGGCCGGCACCGCCAGGAACGACAGGGCCGCCGCCGCGAAGGCCCCCGCGAACCGGCCGTAGAGATAGTCGAAGCGGCTCAGCGGCGTGGAGCGCAGTATGCCGTCGAAGCCGGTGTCCTCGTCGCGGGTAATGATGTTGGCCACGAACGCGGCGGTGATGAACATGTAGACCAGGGCCAGGAACAGGTTCCCGCTGGCGATCACGGTGGCGGCGTTCTTGTGGACGTTGGCCGTGGAGCCCAGCTGCACGATGTTCGGCGCGGCGACCGCGGCGAACGACAGCAGGAAGAAGATGATCACCCCCACCCAGAAGACGGGCTGGCGCGCCTGGTAGCGGAATTCGAAGGCGGCGACTTTTCCGAACATCCTCAACGCCTCTAGGCCGCGCACCGGGTCGTGGCGAGGGTCGAGAAATAGACGTCCTCCAGCCCGCCCTCGACGCGGGCGAAGCCCTCGCCCGGATCCTGGTCGGCCAGGACGTGGATCACCGTGCGGCCGGCCAGCAGGCGGGTGGAGATCACCTGGTGGCGGGGCTTGACCGCCTCGAGTTCGGCCTTGTCGATGATCTTCTTCCAGATGCGGCCCGACAGCTGGCGGACGAGATCGGCCGGGGCGCCTTCCTTGACGATGCGGCCGTCGCAGATGATCGCCATGGCCGGGCAGAGGTCCGACACGTCCTCGACGATGTGGGTCGACAGGATCACCACCACGTTCTCGCCGATCTCGGCCAGGAGATTGAGGAAGCGGTTGCGCTCTTCCGGGTCGAGGCCCGCGGTGGGCTCGTCGACGATGATCAGGCGCGGATCGCCGATCAGGGCTTGGGCGATTCCGAACCGCTGGCGCATGCCGCCCGAGAAGCCGGCGATGGCCTTCTTGCGCACGTTCCACAGATTGACCTGGTTCAGCAGGCTCTCGACGACGTCCTTGCGCTCCTTGGCCCCGGCGATCCCCTTCAGCACCGCCATGTGGTCCAGCATGTCGTAGGCGGAAACACGCGGATAGACGCCGAAGTCCTGGGGCAGATAGCCCAGGGTGCGCCGCAGGAGGTCGGGCGACTTCAGGACGTCGATATCGCCGAAGCGGATATGGCCCGAGGTCGGGGCCTGCAGGGTGGCGACGGTGCGCATCAGGGTCGACTTGCCCGCGCCGTTGGGGCCCAGCAGGCCGTACATGCCGCGCGGGATCGTCAGGCTGACCTCGTCGAGGGCTTTGACGCCATTGGCATAGACGTGGGTCAGGTTCTCGATGATCAGCATCGTCGGACAGAATCCCCTTCGACGTCGAGCGTGACGGGTTTTCGCCACAATTGCTTCCCCGTTCATGACTCGTCGTCACCAACCAGGGCAAGTGAAAGAACGTTTAGACGCCATACTTCGCCAGGGTGTTTCTGGATCATGTCCTCGCGAAGGTGACTTTTGGACCCGGCGGTTTGGGTCTAATCAGGCGCCATGACGACCTTCGCCTTCCCCCCGCCCGCCCCGTCCACGGTTCCGGTCGACGGAACCGACGCCGTCTTTCCGGTCCGCCGCATCCTGTGCGTGGGCCGAAACTACGCCGCCCACGCCCGCGAGATGGGCGCCGACACCCGCGACCCGCCGTTCTTCTTCGCCAAGCCGGCCGACGCCGTGGTGACGGGCGACCAGGTCCCCTACCCCGTGGCCACCCACGACCTGCACCACGAGATCGAGCTGGTGGTGGCCCTCAAGTCCGGCGGCGCCAACATCGCCGTCGAGGACGCCCTCTCCCACGTGTTCGGCTACGCGGTCGGGGTGGACCTGACCCGCCGCGACCTCCAGGCCGCCGCCAAGGCCAAGAGCCACCCGTGGGACGCGGCCAAGGGCTTCGACGCCAGCGCCCCCATCTCGGCCATCGTCCCGGCCGAGCGCGCCAGGCCGGACGGCGCGATCACCCTGACCGTCGGCGGCCAGCCGCGCCAGGACGGCCAGATCGCCGACATGATCTGGACGATCCCCGAGATCATCGCCGAGGCCTCCAAGCTGTGGACCCTGGCGGCCGGCGACCTGATCTTCACCGGCACCCCCGAGGGCGTGGCCGCCATCGGCCGGGGCGACCGGGTCCTGGGACGGGTCGAGGGCGTGGGCGAACTCGCCTTCACCGTGGTCTGAGGCGCATGACCCTCGTCCTCCACAGCGCCTGGCGGTCCAGCGCCGCCTACCGGGTGCGGATCGGCCTGAACCTGAAGGGCCTGGCCTATGACATCGCCCCGGTGAACCTGGTCAGCGGCCAGCATCAGGAGCCGGCCTTCGCCGCCCTCAACCCCCAGAAACTGCTGCCGGCCCTGGAGGCCGACGGCCGGGTGCTGACCCAGAGTCTGGCCATCCTGGAGTGGCTGGACGAAACCCATCCCGCCACGCCCCTGCTGCCGGCCGATCCGTTCGACCGCGCCACCGTGCGGACCATGGCCCAGATCGTCGCCAGCGACATCCACCCGATCAACAACCTGCGCATCCTCAAGACCTTGACGGGCCTGGGCCTGAACGAGGCGGCCCGCGAGGCCTGGATCGGCCGCTGGATCGCCGACGGCTTCACGGCCCTGGAGGCGATGATCGCCCAGTACGGCAAGGGCTTCGCCTTCGGCGACACGCCCGGCCTGGCCGACTGCTGCCTGGTCCCGCAGGTCTACAACGCCCGGCGGTTCAAGACCGATCTGACGCCCTTCCCCGCCATCCGCGCCGTCGACGCGCGGTGCGCCGACCACCCGGCCTTCGCCGCCGCCCATCCCGATCAACAACCGGACGCCATCCATGCTTGAAGACCTGAAGAGCAACAATCTGGCCTGGTCCATCCGCAAGACCGAGGCCGATCCCCAGTTCTTCAAGCGGCTGGAGGGCCAGCAGAGCCCTGAATATCTGTGGATCGGGTGCAGCGACAGCCGCGTGCCGGCCAACGAGATCGTGGGCCTGGACCCGGGCGAGCTGTTCGTCCACCGCAACGTGGCCAACCTCGCCCCGCCGCAGGACGCTAACTACCTGTCGGTGCTGCAGTTCGCGGTCGACGTCCTGAAGGTCAAGCATGTGATGGTGGTGGGCCACTACGGCTGCGGCGGGGTGGCGGCGGCCATCGACGGCAAGCGCCGGGGCCTGGTCGACCACTGGCTGCATCCGATCCGCGAGGTCCATGCCGAACACAAGCACGAGCTGGAAGCCATCGGCGACGAGAAGGCCATGCTCAACCGCCTGTGCGAGCTGAACGTCGCCCGCCAGGTGCGCAATGTGGCCTCCGACGTCTTCGTCCAGGACGCCTGGGCGCGCGGCCAGTCGCTGTCGGTGCACGGCTGGGTCTATTCGCTGTCCAACGGCCTGGTCACCGATCTGGAGGTCGGGATCTCCAGCCTCGAGGAATACCAGACGGCCATGGCGACGGGCCGCTGACCGTGGCCTCCCCCGCCGACCTGGCCCGCCTGGAGACCCTGACGGACCACGCCGAACGCGACGCCTTGGCCCAGGAGCTGGGCGAAGCGCGCACGCCGGGCCTGGCGCCGGTGCTGGCGCGGCTGATCCAGCGCCCCGACCTCGCCGACCACCGCGCGACCCTGGTCCACGTGCTGGGCTTCCACGACGGCTCGGCCCATCTGCCGCTGTTGGCGAGCCTGGTCGTGGACGGCAACCGGGAGGTCGCCCACGAGGCCTTCGAGATCGTCGACACGGTCGACGCCGCCGACGAGGACGACGTCGAACAGGCCCTGGCCCTGGTCAAGGCGGCCCGCCCGTCGGAGGACTGGCGGCGCGAGCTGCTGGAGGATCTGGCGGAGTTGCTGGAGTAGGCGCGCCGCATCCTTCGTGTGCCCCGTCGCTCCCCACAATCTCCCGTCATTCCCGCCCTTGTGGCGGGAACCCCTCTGTCCGCCGCAAGGGCGAAGGTGTGGCGCGCCAGCGCGCCAAGGCGCTTCACGTACGAGCTGAACCAGGGGTTCCCGCCACAAGGGCGGGAATGACGGCTGAAAGGGTAGGGATCGACTGATCCGCCCCTGGCTCCTATCCGCCGCGCCTGATCGCCGCAGCCCGCTGAAATCCGCCGCCGCGCTCACCAGTTCGTCACCTTGTTGCGGCACGGTGAGCCCATGGACGCCTTCCTCCAGACCCTGCATGACCTCGTTGTCGAGCACCGCCTGCTGGTGTGCGTGATCCTGGCCGTCGTCACCCTCTTGGAAGCGCTGATGCTGGTCGGGGTGCTGATCCCGATCATGGCCGTGATGCTGACCGCCGGCGCCCTGATCGCCACGGGCTCGCTGCATCCGGTCGAGGTCGTGGTCTGGTGCAGCCTGGGCGCGGCGGCGGGCGACGCCATCTCCTATCTGATCGGCCGGCGGATCGGCACGAGGGCCGTGCGCCATCCGGCCGTGGCCAAGCATCGCCGCACGGTGGCTCGCGCCCGGCTCTACACCCGCCGCTACGGCGTCCTGGCCCTGCTGGTCGCCCGCTATCTGGGGCCGCTACGCCCGTTCGTGCCGATGGCCGCGGGCATGACCCGGATGCGCGACTGGCTGTTCCACGTCGTCAACACCGCCTCGGCCCCGCTGTGGGTGATCTCGGTGCTGGCCCCCGGCTACCTGGCCGCCCGCCATCTGGACGCCTGGCGGCCCGACCCGATGCTGCTGACGGCCGTGACGGTCGGCGGCCTCCTGCTCGCGGCCACCGTCGTGATGGTCCGCAACACCTCGCTCGGTCGCGTTTTCAGCCGCCCCCTCTAGCCGGCCGGCGCCTTGATCCGCACTCGCGCCGAGGCCGCGCGGCCCTGGCCATCGACCACCTTCAGCCGATAGAAGCCCGGCGCGGCCGGACGCCAGATCACCTTGCCGCTGACCGGATCGGCGCCCAGCGGCGCGCCGGCCACATACCAGGTCAGGCCCTCGCCGCCCGCCGCCATGACCAGGCCGCGCGACCTTGGCCCCACGTCGTCGACCTGCACGGTCGCCCCGTCGGGCGGGAAGATCAGGCGAGGGCCTTCGCTGGCCTGTTGCAGCCGTTGTAGGGCGCCGGGCGCGGCCTTGGGGGCGATGGGGCGCGGGGCGATGGCCGGGGCGTCGATCACGTCGGCGACGTCGAACAGCAGGGGCAGGGCCGCGTCGCGCCCGGTGAGGCCCCCGCGCGCCCCGCCATCGGCCCGGCCCGTCCAGACGATGATCACGTGGCCGCCCACCACCCCCGCCGCCACCGCGTCGCGAAAGCCGTACGAGGTGCCGGTCTTGAAGGCCATGGCCGGCCCGCCCAGGGTCAGGGCCGAGGGGGCGCGACCGCGCGGCGCGGGGGCCTCGCGCAGGATGTCCAGCACCTGGGCGGCGGCCTCGGGGCGGACGATGCGGGTTCCGCCCTGCCGCTCGCGGGCCCTGGCCTGGTCGGTCGTGAAGGCCAGCGGCTTGGCCATGCCGCCGTCGCCCAGCGCCGCGTAGAGCACGGCCATGTCGCGCGGGGTGATCCCCGCCCCGCCCAGGGCCAGGGCCAGGCCCGAGGCCTTGATCGCCGTCTTGGGTCGCACGAGCCGCACCCCCGCGCTCTCGATCCGGGCGGCGAAGGCGTCGGGACCGATCTTCTCCAGCGTGGCCACGGCCGGCACGTTCAGCGAATAGGCCAGGGCCTCGCGGGCAGTGACCTTGTCGTGGAACACGTGGTCGAAATTCTCGGGCTGGTAATCGGCGAAGCGGGTGGCCGCGTCGTCGATCTGGGTGTCGGGCGCCAGGGCCCCGTCGTCGAAGGCGAAGGCGTAGATGAAGGGCTTGAGAGCCGAGCCGGGCGAGCGGATGGCGCGGGTCAGGTCGATCCAGCCGCCGGGCCGGTCGCGTCCCGCGGAGCCGACCAGGGCGCGCACCGACCGGTCCTTGATCCGCACCACCAGTATGGCGGCGGTGACGTCGGGCCCCTGCGCGACGGCCACGGCGCGGGCCATGGGCTCCAGCCGGGTCTGGAGGCCGGCGTCCAGGGTCGAGACCACGCTGGGCTGGCTGGCCGGCGCGGCCAGGGCCAGCTCGCCCGCCAGCTGCCAGGCCAGGGCCGGGAAGGCGCCACGCTTCGGCAAGGGTTCGGCCTCGGCTTCGGAGGCGGCGGCCTCGGTCAGGACGTGGGCGCGCACCATCTTGTCCAGCACCGCGCGGCGGGCGGCGCGGGCGGCCTCGGGATGGCGGTCCGGGCGGCGGGCCTCGGGCGACTGCGGCAGGGCGATCAGCAGGGCCTGCTCGCCGTCGGTCAGGCTGGAGGGCTCATGGCCGAAATAGGCCAGGCTCGCGGCCCGCACCCCCTCAAGGTTGCCGCCATAGGGAGCCAGGGTCAGGTAGAGGGCGAGGGTCTCCTGCTTGGTCAGCCGCGCCTCCAGCTGGGCGGCGCGGACCATCTCGATCAGCTTGGAGCCCAGGTTGCGCGGCCGGGGCTCCAGCAGGCGCGCCGTCTGCATAGTCAGGGTCGAGGCGCCGGACGTGGGGCGGCCATGGACCACCGCAGAGCCGACCGCGCGGACCAGGGCCAGGGGGTCCACGCCCAGATGACCGTAGAACCGCGCGTCCTCCACCGCGATCAGGCGCTTCTGAAAGGTCGGGTCGGTGCGCGCCAGATCGGCCCGCACCCGCCAGCGGCCGTCCTCGACCGGCAGGGCGCGCAGCCAGGCGCCGCGATGGTCCAGCACCACGGGCGAGGAGCGCTTGGCCCGGGCCATGTCCGGCGGGAAGGCGGCGCTCAGGGCGAAGAGCACGACCTGGACGGCGAGGAAGGCGACCAGGACGCGGGTGAGGCGGGGGATGGTGAACATCGGAAACGTCTTGGCGAGCCTACTTGCCCCCTCCGGGCCTTCGGCCCTCCTCCCCCATAGGGGGAAGACCCGCGCCGTGCGAGCTCCGCCCCCTATGGGGGCGGACAGACCGCGAAGCGGTCAGGTGGGGGCAAGTCGCGATCCCTAACCTCCCGGCGCCACGTTGATCCGCCCCGCGTCCGAACGCGCATTCAGGCTGGGCCGGTACATGTCCTTGGCCGTCGCCCCCGGCAGGAAGAACTCGCCCGGCGTCACCGCCCGCGCCACATACGCCATGGCGAAGGGCTTGTTGCCCTCCAGGTCCAGGGCGGCGATGTAGCGGTCGTCGCGGCTTTCCTGGACGTCGGGATTGGTCAGCTCGCCCAGGAACTTGAACGGACCGTTCTGGGCGTCGTCGGCGCCCAGTGTGGTCTCGATCTCGAAGCCGGCCGGCAGGGCGTCGTCGACTACCAGGGCGGTCGAACGGGCCTGCATCGAACGACCCGAGACCAGCACGATCACCCGGTCGCCCTGGTGGATTTGGGCCGGATCGACCGCCCCGCCGCTCATCGAGAACAGGCGCTTGGACACCGACAGACCGTTGGCCTCGGCCCCCGGGGCGGCGACCGGCGTGCCGCGCACGCTGACCGTCCGCCAGATCGCGCCCTTGCCCTTGTTGACGAAGCGGGCGTCGGCCAGCTTGCCCACCGCCCAGCGCGGCGTACCCCCGGCCGGCGGCAGGGCGCTGACGCCCTGGGCGTCGATGGTGATCGGGCCCGAGGCCTTCAGCAGTTGCGACGCCGCGAACAGCAGCTGGGCCTGCTCCTGGGTGTTGAGGCTGTCGGGATCGCGGACGACGCCTTCCAGACGGCCCTGCAGCTGGCGGGCCACGTCCATCTGGCCGGCCTGGGCGGCGAGCGCCGTGACGGCGGCGACGTCGCGCAGCGGGCTCTGGTACCAGTCGGCCTCGTCGCGCCAGCCCAGCGACTTGACCGCCTGGCGCATGGCCGAGCGGGCCCGGGCCTGGTCGCCCATCAGGGCCAGGCCGGCGGCCACCTGGGCCTTGGCCAGGGGCTGGTCCTCGTCCTTCATCTGCACGTCGTGCCACCAGCGCAGCCGCGCCAGGTCTCCGCGACCGGCCTTGGCCATCACATAGAGGGCGTAGGCCGAAGCGCGGCGGCGCATGCGCTCGGTGGCCTTCTTGGACTCGTCGGGCGAACGGCCCCACCACTCCGGATATTCCAGGCGGTAGGAGACCGAGCTCCAGCCGTCGGGACGGCTGATCTGGCGCATGGCGTTCAGGGCCTTGTCCATCGCCTCGTCCGGCACGGCCACGCCCTGGGCCTTGGCCTCGACCAGGAAGTCGGTGGCGTAGGCGCCCAGCCAGGCGTCGGCCTCGCCGTCGCCCACGCGCCAGAGCCCGAAGGCGCCGTCCAGGGTCTGGCGGTCCAGCAGCTTGCCCACCGCCCCGGCCAGGATCGCCGGATTGCGTTTCAGCTTGGGATCGCTGGAGACGCTCTGGGCGTAGAGCAGCGGATAGGCCGTCGAGACCAGCTGCTCGGTGCAGCCGTAGGGATAGCGCTGCAAGGCCACGGCGATCGCCGAGGGGTCGAAGCCCTTGAACGGCGAGTAGCTGACCTGGAGGGTGATGTCGCCCGCCGCCAGGCCCGACAGCAGGTGGTAGTCGGGGGTGTAGCTGGCTCCCGGCTGCTGCAGCTCGGTGGTGGTGCGCACCACGTCGCCCCAGCCCAGGCGGGTCTGGATCGGATAGTCCTTCGACGTCTGGAAGCCCGGACCGGCCACCTTGAAGCCGATCTTGCCGATCCCGGTGACGTTGGGCGCCAAGAACGGGATCTTCTCGGCGATCCGCTGGCCGAGCACCAGGGTGATCACCTTCTTGAAGGCCACGGCGATGCCGTTGGTCGACCAGGCCTCGACAGTGTAGGCGCCCGCCTTGCCCTCGACATTGTGCAGCTCCAGCGTCGCCATCGGCTTGTCGCCCGGGGCCAGGAAGCGCGGCAGGTTGAGATCGGCCACCACCGGCTGGCGCACGGTCAGGGGCTTGGAGCCCGAGCCGACGGCGTTGTCGGTCCAGGCCACGGCCATGATTCGCAGCTCGCCGTTGAAGTCGGCGGCCGGCAGTTTCACCACCGCCTTGCCGTCCATGCCGGTCTCGATGATGCCGGACCACAGGGCCACGGTCTTGATCGGCGTCACCGTCAGCCCCTCGCCGCCCAGCTCGTCGGCGCCGAAATTGACGTTGGCCGGCGCGCCCATGTTCGGATCGAGCAGGCGGCCGTAGTCGTCGCGATAGTTCAGGGTCAGGGCCCGCTTGCCGAAGTACCATTTGGCCGGATCGGGGCTGTCCTGGCGGGTCAGGCGCAGAATGCCTTCGTCGACGGCGGCGATGGTCACCTTGGCTTTCTGTCCGAAGCCCAGGCCGTTGACCTTGATCGGCACCTCGACCGGGACCTTGCTGTCGATCTTCACAGCCGTGCCGATGTCGACCGTCAGCTTGCGGCCCTTGGGCTCCAGCGGCACGTAGATCAGGCCCAGGGCCCGCTTGGGCTTGGGCGAGCTGACCGGGTCGCGCGGCTGGATCACCGTGACCATCACATAGGCCCCGCCGCCCCAGGCGGCCGAGGTCTTCAGGCGCACGGTCGTGCCGTTCTCGCCGACGCTCATGGTCTTGAAGTCGATCAGGCGGTCGGTGGCGACGGCCACCTGGGCCTGGCCGGCATAGGGCGACTTCAGGGTGATCTCCACCGTGTCGCCCTGGGCGTAGGCCTTGGTCCCGGCAGTGACCCGCACGAAGTCGGGGGCCTCGCCTTCCTTGGCGGGCGAGCCCCAGCCGGAGGAGAACTTGGTGACGGTCTTGGACCCGTCCGGCCCCTCGACCACCAGGCGATAGTCACCCCAGCCGAGGCGCCGGTTGAAGCGCGCGGGCGAGCCGGCGCCGATATTGACCGTGGCCTTGGCCACCACCGCGTCGCGGCTGGTGCGCCGCCATTGCCAGCGGCCGTCCTGCTGGAACCAGTCGTAGTTCCAGTTCTCGCTGATCAGGGTGTAGGTCGCCGTCGAGGCGATCCGCGCGCCGGCGGCGTTGACCGCGATCATCTCGAGACTCACCGGCGGATCGCCGCGCCCGGCGTCGCCCTGCTCGACCTTGACGCCGTAGTACACGGGCTTGCCGCGCACCTTCAGCTCCAGGCCCTCGCGCACGGGACGCCCGCCCGGTTCGAACACCGAGGCCGTCACCGCCGCCACCAGCGGCTGAGCGGTGTCGCCGGCTTCGGTGGTGGCGAGATTCAGGAGGGCGTGGCCGTCGCCGTCGGTGACGGTGGTCCCCAGCTCGACAAACTTCTCCTCGAAGGGCGAGAGGTCATCGCCCCATTCGTAGCCCTTGTACTGCGGGAAGGGATCGGTGTCGGTGCGCAGCCGCGCTTCCCCTTGCGTCTGCAGGCCCGCGCCCGGCGCGCCGTAGAGGAAGCGGGCCGACACGTCGATCCTGCGCTCCTGGCCGGCCGCGACCGGCACGGACTCCTGGCCCGTGGCGGTGACCGCCAAGCGCTGCGGGGCGAAGTCCTCGACGCTGAAGCTGAACGAGCCGGCCTCGGCGTCGCTGCCTTCCATCTTCAGCACCGCCGTCCAGCGGCCGCGCGGGGCGCTGCGGGGCAGGGCGATGTCGGACAGCACGGCGCCGGCGTTTGCCTGGCTGAAGTAGTAGCGCTTGAACTCCACGCCCGAGGGCCGCTTGACCAGGATGTAGCCCTTGCGGTCGCTGACCGCCTTGGCCAGGCGGTCGCGGACCATGGTGGTCAGGTGCACGGTCTCGCCGGGGCGGTAGATGCCCCGGTCGGCATAGAGATAGCCGTCGATGTCGCTGGAAAGCGCCCGGCCGCCCTCGGACTCGGTGCGGCCGCCGACGCCCTGCTTGGAAAGGTCCACGGGCGAACGGTCCAGATCCAGCACGGCCAGGTCGCCCTGCTCGCCATAGGCCATGACCATCTTGGCGCGAGAGGCGCCGTCGCCTTCCAGCAGGGTGTGGGCGAAGCGCACGCGGCCGTCGGCGTCGCTCTTGGCCACGGCCAGATCCTCGCCGTCCTTGGCCACCAGGGCGACCTTGACGCCCGCCACGGTCTTGGCGGTCTTCAGCGAGCGGACCACCACGTCCAGGGACTCGGCGCCGTCGTAGCCGATCAGGGCCATGTCGGTGAACATGATCCAGCGGCGGGCCTGGGCCGGGGTGGGGTCGCCCTCCCCGTCCGGATCGCGGCCGCCCGAGGCGTCGCGCGCCTTGATGACATAGCCGCCCGGCTTCATTTCCTTCAGCACCGCGCCCAGCGGGAAGACGGTGGTCGCCTTCTGGCCGGCCGGACCGTCGACGGTGATCACGCCCTTCCAGACCTGGCGGCCCTCGTCGTCGGGGCTGTCGTCGCCATAGTCGCTGGCATAGTCGCCCTCGCCGGTGGGATCGGGGGCGCTGATCGACTTGCGCACCAGGTTGCGGTCCGACACGCACCAGACCTCGATGGCCAGCTTGGAGACGTTCATGGTCTCCAGCGCCACGCCGTCGGACTCCTCGCGCGGCAGGATCACGCCGTCGCCGGCGAAGCCGACATACGGGGGCTTCTCGCCGAAGGTGAAGTCGACGTCGGCATTGGCGCCCAGGGTCTCGCCGTTCTTGCCCGGCAGGCCCTTGAGCAGGGTGACGCGATGGTCGGCGAAGCCGACGCCGCCGATGCACAGCTCGTCGTCCTTCACGCGCACGGCCGGCTGGCGGCCCAGATCGGGCGAGATCAGCACGAAGTCGGCATAGGCCTTGGACGGGTCCAGCGGCTTGCTCATCCGCACGCAGGCCATCGGCTCGGCGCCGGAGCTGTCGATCCGGCTCTGCCAGACGGCGAAGCCCTCGGGCTTGGGGATGCCTCGGCGCGGCGCGGACTTGCCGCGCGGCTTGCCGAACAGCGACCAGGCCTGGCCCTTGGGCGCCTCGCCCACGGCCGCCGACTTGGCGCCGAACCAGCCGAGGTCGGAGACCTTGCCGACCGCGAAGCCGCCCCCGAACCCGACCACCAGGGCGCCGACGGCGACGACCGCCAAAGGCGACTTCAGGCCGGGCGGGATCTTGGTCTTGAAGCTTTGCCAGCCCGAGGCCAGGCGGCTGCCGAAGGTCCCGCGACCGCCTTCCGGCGGCGTCTCGTCCATCGACATCGGTCGTCCCCCAACTCTGGCGTGTTGGGGGGACTTGAGCCTAAGCCGGGCAAAGGGTCAACGAGCAGAGTTCGGTGATCGCGTTCATATTTTTCCCTCTCCCCTTGCGGGAGAGGGCAGCCAAAAACGGCTGTCATCCCGGACGAGCGCGCAGCGCGAAGATCCGGGACCGACGCGTGAACTCAGAGCTCCAGGTCGGTCCCGGATCGGTGGCCCTGCGGGCCTTGTCCGGGATGACAGACCTTTGCGCCGCACGCCCTACGCGTCGAACGCCACCTTGCCGCTGGCCAGGTCGTAGGTGGCCGAGACGATCTTCAGGTGGCCCAGGTCCAACTTCTCGGCCAGCACCCCGTCGGCCACCTTCAGGCGGGCGGCGGTGTCGCGGACGTTCTGGCGGATGGCCGCGTCCTGCAGGTCGGTCGGGTGCTTGTCCTGGGCCTCCAGTACGGCCGGGATGATCGGCAGCACCATGTTCAGCAGCGCGCCGTGAAGGTCGGCGTGCTTGGTGGCCACGTCCACCGCCGCGCCGACGGCGCCGCACTTGGTGTGGCCTAGCACCACCACCAGCGGAGCCTTCAGGTGCTCCACCGCATAGACGATCGAGCCCAGGCCCTCCTGGCTGACGGTCGAGCCGGCCACGCGCACCACGAACAGTTCGCCCAGATTGCAGTCGAAGATCAGCTCGGGCCCGACCCGGCTGTCGCTGCAGCCGACGATCACCGCGAAAGGCGCCTGGCCCTTGGCCAGCTCGGCCATGCGGGCCACGCCCGGCAGGGCGATGCTGGCGCCGCCTCGGGCGAAGATGTCGTTGCCGTGCTTGAGGCGGCCGAGAGCCTCGTCCGGGCTGACGCGCGGCGGCTCCACATGCACGGCCTCGACCGGCTCGGCGGGCTCCAGCGGCTTGACCTGCGCCAAGGCCTTGTCGAGCGCGGCCTTGTCGGTGGTCTGGGTCTTCAGGGCCCGGCGGGTGCGGCGGCCTTTGCGGGTCAGAACCGAGGGCCTCGGATCGTCGCCCTCGGCGAACGCCAGGGCGGGCGCGGCCAGACCGGCCAGCGCGCCCAGCAGCATGCGTCTCGAAACCATCTCATCCCCCGACGAGCAAAGTGGCTAGTTCGCCTACTCCTGGCAGGGGAAGGTTAACCACAACCCAAGGCGGGGGTCTGCCTAAAGCGGCAATTCGACACGTTTGACCACGGTGCGCATGGCGATGGACGAGGAGACCCGCACCACGCCGGGAATGCGCGTCAGCCCCTGGGCGTGCACCCGTTCCAGGTCGTCGACGTCGCGCACCACCAACCGCAGCAGATAGTCCGAGCCGCCGGTCATCAGATAGCACTCGGCCACCTCGCGGACGTTGGCGATGGCCTTCTCGAAGGCGCTGAGCGTCGCCTCGGCCTGGGACGACAGGGTGACGGTGACGAAGACGCTGAGCGGCAGGCCCACGGCCCGCTCGTCGATCACCGCGGCGTAGCGCCCGATCACCCCGGCCTCCTCCAGCGCCTTCACCCGGCGCAGACAGGCGGATTCGGAAAGATTAACCGCCTCGGCCATTTCCACATAGCTGGCCCGCCCCTTGCGCTGGAGCAGGTGCAGCAGCTTGCGGTCGAAGGCGTCGAGGTCGGCCGCAGGTTTCTTCACCGAAAAGGCTCCGTCGCAATGGATTCCTGCATATCACGAATGCGACCGCACGAAATCCCCCAGGAACCTGCGTTCGCTCAGGCGTAAACCAGCTTCAAAGACCATTTGGAGGAGATGATCATGCGTGTTGGCGTGCCTTCCGAGATCAAGCCGGGCGAGCATCGGGTCGGCCTGACCCCCACCGCCGTCCGCGAATATGTCGGCCACGGTCACTCCGTCCTGGTCCAGGCCGGCGCGGGCCTGGGCGCCGGCTATGGCGACGACCTCTACGTCAAGGCCGGGGCGACCATCGCGCCCGACGCCGACGCGGTGTTCGAAGGCGCCGAGCTGATCATCAAGGTCAAGGAACCCCAGAAGGTGGAATGGGAGCGCCTGACGCCCCGCCACATCCTCTTCACCTACCTCCACCTGGCGCCCGATCCGGCCCAGACCGAGGGTCTGCTGGCCTCCGGCTGCGCGGCCATCGCCTACGAGACCGTCACCGACGCGCGCGGCGGCCTGCCGCTGCTAGCCCCGATGTCGGAAGTGGCCGGACGCATCGCTGTCTTCTCCGCCGCCGAGACCCTGCTCAAGCACAACGGCGGCATGGGCCTGCTGCTCTGCGGCGTGCCCGGCGTGCCCCCGGCCCGCGTGGCGGTGCTGGGCGGCGGCGTGGTCGGCTCCAACGCCGCCCGCATGGCCGCGGGCCTGGGCGCCGAGGTGGTGGTGCTGGAGCGCTCGATCCCCCGCATGCGCGAACTGGACGACCTCTATCAGGGCCGCATCCTGACCCGCTATTCCACCTTCGCCGCCGTCGAGGAGGAGATCCTCAAGGCCGACGTGATCATCGGCGCCGTCCTGACCGCCGGGGCCGCCGCCCCCAAGCTGGTCAAGCGCGAGCACCTGTCGAAGATGAAGCCGGGCTCGGTGCTGGTCGACGTCTCGATCGACCAGGGCGGCTGTTTCGAGACCAGCCACCCGACCACCCACGCCGAGCCGACCTATACGGTGGACGGCGTGGTGCACTACTGCGTGGCCAACATGCCGGGCGCCGCCCCGCGCACCTCGTCCGAGGCCCTGGGCAACGCCACCCTGCCCTTCGGCCTGGCCCTGGCCGATCACGGCCTGGACGCCCTGAAGACCAACGCCCACCTGGCGCGGGGCCTCAACGTGCTGGCCGGCGAGCTGACCCACCCGGCGGTCGCCCAGGCCCTGGGCAAGACCTCGGTCGATCCCTACGGCGCCTGGAAGTAGCGCCCGAAAACGAAGCGGCCTCCGTCCCTGTCCGGGGCGGAGGCCGTTTCAGCGCGGCTGGGGACACACGCATGCGTGTGTCCCCGACCTCGTATCAGGACGTCATCAGCTCGCGCTTGGAGAGCTTGGTGGTGAACTTGCCGTCCACCTCGGTCAGGCTCGACATCGGCACCGTCACCGACTTGCCTTCCAGCAGGATCTGAGCGGAACCGCCTTCGATCTTGTAGATCGGGGCCAGCTTCTTGCCGTCAACGTCGTAGAGCAGCTTGCCGACCAGCACCTTTTCCAGGGCCGATTGCGCGGAAGCGGCGCCGACGCCGACCATGGTGGAAACCGGCAACACAGCGCAAAGCGCGACGACCAGGCCAAACTTCTTCATGTTTCTCCCCATTTTGATCTTCTGACTGACTGTAGCTGCGACGTTCGAAAAGGCGTGGCGACCAAACGCCTCAGCCCGTCACCGTCAGGCGGCGAAGCGGCCCAGGTCCTGGTGGCTCTCCACCAAGTCCAGCACGTCGTGCATCGAAAACCCAGGGTCTGCGAGATACAGTGCGTCATATATCGTCCGGGCGAAGGCGAGATCGGCCGGGGTCTTCACGCGCCAGTCGTAATGCGACCAGTCGCGGTGGGTTTTCAGGTGCGCCTGGCGGAAGCGGTCGGGCCGCTCGCGGATGGCGGCGGTGGGCGAGATCATCGCCAGGGGGTCGCGCACCTCGGCGGCGGCGACACGCAAGGCCTCGACCGTGATCACCTCGACCTCCAGCCCGGCCGGATAGGTGCGCTGCACACGGTTGGAGGTGTAGGCCGCGCCCGTCGTCTGGGCCAGGCGCACGGCCTCGTCGACCACGCCCGGATCGACGAAGGGCGCGTCGCCCTTGATCCGCACGATGTGGCTGACCGGACCGGCGGCCTCGGCGCAGCGGGCGATGCGGTCCAGGATGTCGCTGCCCGAGCCGCGATGCACGGCGTAGCCGCGCGACACCACCAAGCCGGCCAGGCCGTCGTCGGCGGCGTCGCTGCTGGTGGCGACGATGATCTTGTTGAGGCGGCGGGCGGCGCGCAGACGCTCGAGCTGGCGCAGGATCATCGGCTGACCCTGGAGGGTGGCGACGGCTTTACCCGGCAGGCGCTTGGAGCCCATGCGGGCCTGGACGACGGCGAGGATCATGGCGTTTTGCTCCCTCTTTCTTACTCAGCGCTTCTTCGAGGCTGAGGCTTGATTCGCCTGTTCGTCAGGCGACCCAACGTCGCGGGTCCAGGGCCACCGGATCGTCGATGGCCATGTCGTCCCAATCCAGATCGGGCGGGGGGCTGGAAGCGGCGGCGACCACGGCCGAAAGCTCGGCGGCCGAGGTGACGCCCACGAGGACGGCGCTGGCCTCGACGCGCGACAGGGCGAAGCCCAGGGCGGCCTGCAGCGGATCGGAACGGCCCTCGGCGATCATCCGGCGCACCTTCGACAGGCGGCCCGAGGCCCCCTTCAGCTGGGCGGGAACGCGGTCGGGCGGCAGAAACAGCAGGCCGTTGAGGAAGATCGAGCGCAGTTGCACCTCGATCCCCATGCCGGCGATGCGCTGCAGCGAGCCGTCGGCCAGCAGGCGCTGGTCGAGCAGCGAGGCCGGAGCTTGCAGGATGTCGGGCTTGAAGCGGCGGGCCACGCCCACCGGATCGTCGCTGGCGTGGGCGGCCACGCCGATCTTGGCGAACAGGCCCTCGTCGCGCAGACGGGCCAGGCGGTCCCAGACCGCCGCGCCGTGCGGGCAGAACAGCTCGGCGGGCGAGGAGACGATGATGGCGTCGGCGCGTTCCAGGGCCAGGCGGCGCAGGGCGGCGCGGGCCTCGGCCTCGACATAGTCGGGACCGCGGTCGGCGCGGGCGGCGGCCAGGGTGACGCGGAACGGCACGGGACGCGGAATCAGGTCGCCCAGCACCTGCTCGGCGCGGCCGTAGTTGCCCGACACGTCCAGCACCGAAAGCTTGGCGCGGGCGGCGATGTTCAGGATGTCGCGGGCTTCCATCTCCGGCGACCGGGCGCGCGGCGACGCGCTCATCCCATCCAGTCCGAACTGGGCGGCGGCAAGACCGAGCTTGGAAACCGAAAGCGACATGGAAATCCGTACGGATGAACACCAATGAGGCGAACCGTACGCTCCAAGGTTTGAAGAAGGCGTTTCTGGAAACTTGCCGAGGCGTTAATGTCGGCCGCGATGGACCTGCCCGACCGCGCCGACATCGACGCTCCCGACGCGCTTTCCGCCGATGCTCCGGACTGGCCCGTGCATGGCCTGGCCGACGACATGCGGCCGTTTCTGGAGACCGCCCTGGCGCGGGGCCCGGCGGCGCTCGCCACCATCGTCGCCCTGGGCGACGGCGGGCCGCGCCCGGTCGGAACCCAGATGGTGTTCGGTGAAGGGCTTCGGGCCGGCTTCCTGTCGGGCGGCTGCATCGAGGCCGATGTCGAGGACCACGGCCGGGCCTGCATCGCCGACGGCCGGCCCCGGCGGCTGGTCTATGGCGAGGGCAGCCCCTGGCCCGACATCCGCCTGCTGTGCGGGGCGCGGATCGAGATCCTGGTCGAGCGCATCGATCCCGACGACACCGCCGCCCGCGACCTTTTGACTCTGGCGGCGGCGCGGGCTTCGGCGCTGTGGATCAGCGACGGCGTCCGCCGCGTGTGCGGTCCGATCCGCCGCCCGCCCCAGGCCTGGCCCGAGGCCTTCGTGCGCCGGTTCGACCCCACGCCCCGGCTGATCGTGGTGGGCGGCGACCCCACCGCTCTCGCCATGGCCGGGCTGGGCGCGCAGTCGGGTTTCGAGACCCATCTGGTGCGTCCCAAGGGCCCGCTGACGCCGCCGCCCCTGCCCGGCGTGGCCTATCGCCGCGACGACATTCCCTCGGCCCTGGCGGCCATCGGCCTGGACGCCTGGACGGCGGTGGCGATCTGCGGTCACGACATCGAACTGGACCACGCCGCCCTGCTGGCTGCCCTGCCCTCGCCCGCCCCCTATGTGGGCCTGCTAGGCGCCCGGCGGCGGCTGGGCGAGCGGCTGGAGCGCCTGCGAGCCGACGGGGTTTCCGAGCACGACCTCGCGAAACTGCGCGCGCCCATCGGCCTGGACCTCGGCGGCAAGGCCCCGTTCGAAGTGGCCGTGGCGGTGATCGGCGAGATCATGGCGACGCGGAACGGGCAACCGGCTTTGGCGCGGCGGATGGCCTGAGAGGCGGCCCACCAAGCGACGGCGACGCCTCGGACTTCCTCCGAATTCGAAGCTTATCCATAACGTCGCACCATGCGATGATGCACCCTATGCGCGCATGATCTGCGCGCGCGAACGTGGATCGGAAGCCTTCCAGAATGTCCCTCTCCCAAGAGACCATTGGAGCCGTTGGAGCCGTCGCCGCCGCCCTCGTCGCGGCGATCATCTCCGTCGTGGGATTGATCCTGGCCAAGGAGCAGAAGACGTCCGAGTTCCGACAGGCCTGGATCGACGCCCTGCGCCTGGAATGCGCGGAGGCGGTCTCTCAATTCCTCGCCCACGCCGGACATCGCGGCTTCGGCGGGCACGCCAAATCCGACACCGCGTCCACGGCGGCCCTGGGTTATCGAAAGGCGGCCGCTGCCATCAGGCTGCGCCTCAACCCGAAAGAGCCGCCGTCGAAGGCGGTCTTGGACGCGCTGACGGCTATGGAGGCTCTCATGAACGCGGGCAGGTTCAACTTTCAGCAGAATGTCGCGGCGACGGATGCGCTAGTCGCCAAAGTTCAGCCCGTGTTGAAGTCGGAATGGCGCCGTGTTCGTCGCGGAGAACCGGCATTTCGGATCGCCTGGGCTGTCTCCTTAGCGATGATCGCCGGCTCGACTGCGATTCTAGCGTTCTTCCTCAAGTCCTAGCGGTCTCATAGCCGATCGATCGCCCTACTCGGCCCGCCAATCCCCGGACTTGCCGCCCGTCTTCTCGACCAGGCGCACGGCTTCGATGACCATGCCCTTCTCGACGGCTTTCAGCATGTCGTAGATCGTCAGGCAGGCCACCGAGACGGCGGTCAGGGCTTCCATTTCCACGCCGGTCTGGCCCTTCAGCTTGACACGGGCCATCACCGCCAGGCCGCCCTCGGCCGGCTCGACCGAGACCTCGACCTTGCTCAGCGCCAGGGGGTGGCAGAGGGGGATCAGGTCGGAGGTCTTCTTGGCGGCCATGACGCCGGCGATCTCGGCCACGGCGCGCACGTCGCCCTTGCGGCCGGTTCCGGAGACGGCCAGCTCCAAAGTGGAGGGGCGCATGCGCACAAAGCCCACCGCGATGGCCTCGCGGGCCGTCTCGGCCTTGTCGGAGACGTCGACCATGCGGGCCCGGCCCTGGTCGTCGATGTGGGTAAGACGGGTCACTGCTCCAACAACCTCGGCATCAGTTCGACCATGTTGCAGGGCTTGTGGCGGCTGTCGAGCTGGGCCGCGATCACCTTGTCCCAGCCGTCGCGCACCGCGCCGTTGCTGCCCGGCAGGCAGAAGACGAACACTCCGCCGATCAGGCCGGCCGTGGCGCGGCTCTGCAGGGTCGACAGCCCCACCGACGCGTAGGAGACCATGTGGAAGATCACCGAGAAGCCGTCGATCCTCTTGTCGAACAACGGCTCCAGGGCCTCGGGGGTCACGTCGCGGCCGGTCAGGCCCGTGCCGCCGGTGGTGACGATGGCGTCGACCTGGCCCGAGGCGATCCACTCGCGGACCTGGCTACGGATCTGCTCGACGTCGTCGCGGACCACCGCCCGGCCGCCCAGTTCGTGACCGGCGGCCTTCACGCGATCGACCAGCACCTGGCCGGATGTGTCGCTTTCCTCGTCGCGGGTGTCGGAGATGGTCAGGATCGCCACGCGGACCGGGGTGAACGGAAGGTCCGGCTTGATACCGCCGCCCGGGGTGAGACCGGCTGCCGACATGCTCTATCTCCTAATCCCAACGCTGGGCGTCGGTCCTATCCTGAGCCGTGGGCTCGATCCAGCGCTCGCCGTCCGGCCCGACCTCCTTCTTCCAGAAGGGGGCGCGGCTCTTGAGCCAGTCCATCAGGAAGTCGCAGGCCTCGAAGGCGGCGCGGCGGTGGCCCGCGGCCGTGGCCACGAAGACGATGGCCTCGCCCGGGGCGATGTGTCCGATCCGGTGGACGATGCGGTAGTCGTGCAGGCCGAACCGCGCCTTGGCCAGCTCGGCGAAGTCGGCGATGGCCGCGTCGGTGAAGCCGGGATAGGCCTCCAGCTCCAGCGCCTTGGCCTGGCCGTGCTCGGCGCGGGCCAGGCCCACGAAGCTGGCCACGGCCCCGGTCTCGTCGCGGCCGGCGCAGAAGGTGGTGAGAAGCGCGCCGGGCTCGAAGGCCTGGGCCGTCAGGGTGATGGACGGGAAGACGGTCATCCGCCGCTCATGGGAGGCAGGAAGGCCACCTCGGTCGCGGCGACCAGGGCCGCCTCGCCCCGGACAATGGCCTTGTCGACGGCCACCTGCACGCCCGGACCGGCCAGGGCCTCGCCCAGTGCGGCATCTTCGGCGGCCAGCAGGCCCCGCAGGGTGGCCAGGGACGAGGCCTCGATGGTCTTGGCGCGCCAGCCGGCCTGGTCGGCCAGCCGTCCGAACAGCAACACCCGCGCCATGGCCTATCCGCCGGTCGTGGACATGTGGCGCGCCACGGCGGGCCGGGCGGCGTCGATGTGGAAGTCGTGACCCTGGGGCTTGGCCCCGATGGCCGCGAAGATCGCCCGCTCCAGCCCCGCGTCGTCGGCCCCGCCGCGCATCACCGCCCGCAGGTCGCTGGCGTCGTCACGGCCAAGGCACGTGTGCAGCGTGCCGGTGCAGGTCAGGCGCACCCGGTTGCAGGCCTCGCAGAAATTGTGGCTGAGCGGGGTGATGAAGCCCAGGCGCCCGCCCGTCTCCTCGACCCGCACATAACGGGCCGGGCCACCAGTGGCGTAGGCGAGATCCGTCAGGGTCCAGAACGACGACAGGTCCCGGTGCACGTCCTTCAGCGACAGGAACTGGTCGGTGCGGTCTTCCTCGACCTCGCCGAGCGGCATGGTCTCGATCAGGGTCATGTCGGCGCCCAGGCCGTGGGCCCACTGGATCAAGGCCGGCAGCTCGGCGGCGTTGTCGCGCTTGAGGGCCACGGCGTTGATCTTGACGCGGATGCCCGCCGCCAGGGCCGCGTCGATCCCGGCCAGCACCTTGGCGAGGTCGCCGCCCCGGGTGAGCTTGCGGAAGAGGTCGGGCTTCAAGGTGTCGAGCGAGACGTTGATCCGCCGCACGCCCAGCCGCGCCAGGTCGGCGGCATGCTGGGCCAGCTGGGTGCCGTTGGTGGTCAGGGTCAGCTCGTCCAGCGCCCCCGAATGCAGATGGCGCGACAGCCGCTCGACCAGGGTCATGATGCCCTTGCGGACCAGGGGCTCGCCGCCGGTCAGCCGCAGCTTGCGTACGCCTAAGGCCACGAAGGCCGAGGCCAGGCGGTCCAGCTCCTCCAGGCTCAGGACCTCGGCCTTGGGCAGGAAGGTCATGTGCTCGGCCATGCAATAGGTGCAGCGCAGGTCGCAGCGGTCGGTGACCGAGACGCGCAGATAGGTCACCGCCCGGCCGAAACCGTCGATCAGGCGCGGCGAAGTCGAGATCGCTTGCGCGGGGCTGGCGTCATAGGGCGTCATACGGGCTGTAAGATAGGCGCGGGACGGCATGGCGGAAAGAGAAAGCACGCGACTGGAGGCCGTCGTCCTGGCGGCGGGGGCCGGGCGCCGTTTCGGGGGGCGCAAGCTGACCGCCCCGTTCGAGGGCCGGCCGCTGATCGCCGGCGCCCTGGACGCGGCCTTCGCCGCCCCGGTCCGGCGGGTCTGGCTGGCCGTCGGCGACGATCCCGAACCGGCGACCGCGGCCCGGGACCACGCCCGGGCGCTGGGTCGCGGCTCCGACCTGGTCGTGGTCCCGGTCGCCCAGGCCGCCGAGGGCATGGGCGCCTCGCTGCGGGCGGCGGTGGCCGCCCTGCCGGACGACGCCGCCGGAGCCTTCGTGTTCCTGGGCGACATGCCGCGCGTGCCGGCGGGCCTGGCGGAAGAGCTGGCCCAGGCCCTGGCGTCGGGCTTCGACCTGGCCGCGCCGCGCCTGGAGGGCCGGCGCGGTCATCCGGTGCTGTTCGGGCGGGCCTGCTTTCCGGCGCTGCTGGCGCTGGAGGGAGACGCGGGAGCCCGCGAGCTGATCGCCGGGGCCGGGGACCGGCTGGCGCTGGTGGAGACGTTCGATCCGGGCGTGGCGTTCGACGTGGACCGGCCCGAAGACCTGGCTTGAGAATCGTCAGGCGGGCTCGCGGCGGCTCTCGCGCCAGCTGGTCCAGGTGCCAAAGGCGATGCAGGCCAGGACGCCGTAGCTCCACATGGCCATGCCCATGATCAGCGTGCCCAGGGTCACGCGCAGGTCGATCATGACCGCCACGTGCGAGGCGACGATGATCGCCATGAAGGCCGACAGTATGACCGTCCAGATGCGCCGCATCCGCATCGAGATCCAGACGAAGCCGATCAGCGAGGCCACGTCGACCGCCAGCACGCCGTAGTCGGGATTATAGGCGTTGGCGCGATAGACCAGGATCGAGCCCAGCCAGCCGGCCAGGCACACCGCGCCGGCCCAGCGCGCGGCCTTGTCGCCGCGCCACATCGCCAGGCCGCAGATCAGGACGGCCATGATCAGGGAGATGAAGGTGTGTAGCTGCACGACAAAGGACGCCCGATCGGAAAATCGAGCGTCACCATGCCTCAGACGAGAGGTCTAGAGAAGCAACCTTGGGTCAGTGCCGGGTGCGGCGACCTTCCCAGAGGATGGACCGGACCTCTTCGATGATGCTCAGGGCGGCGTCGGCTTCGCCGGCCTCCTCGAGGGCGACCAGCTGGGGCATGAGCACGGACAGAATCCGTCGCTGCACGGGTCCCAGGGTTCGCAGGTGGTGGCGGAATTCGTCCAGCTCGTCGGTCATGGCGTCCGGCTGCATGGTCTGAGCGGTGCTCATGAGACCTCTCCAAGAATGCGAAGCGGGCTCGCGCCGTGTGCGGACGGCGCGAGCTCCGGATCAGGCGGCGCGGCCGCCGGTCACGGCGTGCAGGCCGTTGGTGCGCGGCGGGTCGCCCGGCTTGTCCAGGTCGCCCAGGGCCAGGGCCCCGCAGCCGATCTGGCTGCGCACGGTGGCCAGGGCGCTGTGGGTCTCGATGATCGTCCGGCGCGCGGAGACGATGTGGGCCAGGGTCTCGCCCAGGTTGGCGACGGCTTCCTGGCCGAGCACGGCCGACAGCTTGGTCTCCATCCGCAGCGTGGGCAGCAGGCCCATCAGCTCGGCGGTTTCGCGCAGGGCGGCGTCGATCGCGGCTTCGGCGCGCATCAGCTTCTCGGCCCCGGCGCGGGCGGCTTCGGTACGTTTCATGGCATGACTCTCCCGATCGCACGGGTCCCCCCCGCACGTTGAAGTCTGTGAAATTGTCTGTGGAGTTTCGGCGTCAGTGCGCCGTCGGCGGGCTCCAGCCCTCGCGGAACCGCTGAAGGGCGTAGAGGAATTCATGGGCCCCCATCGTGACCGTCCCGAGCAGGATTCCGCCCAGGGTCGCGACCGCGAGGATCAGACCCAACCACTGCAGAGGAGTCAGGTCATCGCGCCAACTCCTTCCATACGGAGAGGCGTGTCGTCCGCCAGGAAGGCGGTCGCCGCGAGCACCCTCAGCAGCAGCTTCCCGGGCGGGTCGCCCGCCGCCTGCGCCTTGCGCAGGGCCGAGACCGTCTCCGCCACCAGCCGGCCGCGTTCCGGCGTCCCGGCCATCAGCATCAGTCCCTCCTCGAGCGACTGCCAACTCGCGATGAAGAAGGTCGAGGCCGGGTTCGAACTGTTCGGAGTAGATGTCGTCATGGCTGCTCTCGCTGTTGAGGCGAGAAGAGCCCTCGGACCGGGCCGTGGCTAGGTCAGGCGATTGCTTACGGTAGTCATTACCGGGGTCGGTTTCCCAGGCCACGAAGGCCAGGGCCGCGTCGCGGCGATTGAGGCCGCCCACCCGCCGCCGCGCGCTGAGCACGTGCATCTCGACGGTCTTGGGCGAAAGCCTCAGCAGGCGGGCGATCTCCTTGGACTGTCGATGCTGAGCGATCAGGCGCAGAATCTCGCGCTCGCGAGGAGTCAGTCGCTCGAAGCCAAGAGTGTCGCCGGAGTCCACCATGGCGCTAAAATGGTTCGACGCTCGCCCCACGTCCAGCAAGACTTGACCAAACACGCCTCGACGATGCGTGTTCAGTCAAATGCGTATCGAATTTCGCTAAGACGGTAGTTTCTACTCTCGAAGATCGACGTTCAGACCCCGGCGCGGACGAACGGCAGGCGGGTCGTCGCCGCGCCCGACAGGGCCAGCAAGGCGTTGGCCACGGCCGGACCGATCACCGGGGTGCCCGGCTCGCCAACCCCGCTGGGCGGATTGCCCGACGGCAGGATGTGGGTCTCCACGGTCGGCGCCTCGTTCATCCTCAGCACGCGGTAGGTGTCGAAATTGGTCTGGTCGACGGTCCCGTCGGTCAGGGTGACCTCGCCGTAGAGCACCGCCGACAGGCCGTAGCAGGTTCCGCCCTCCATCTGGGCGGCGATCTGGTCGGGCGAGACCGCCACGCCGCAGTCGATGGCGGTGACCACGCGGCCCACGCGCGGCTTGCCGTCCACCAGCTTGACCTCGGCCACCTGGGCGACCACCGAGCCGAAGCTCTCGTGCACCGCCACCCCGCGGGTGAAACCCGCCGAGGGCGTGGGACCGGCCTTCTCGACCGCCAGGTTCAGCACCGCCAGGTGCCGCGCCCCGGCCGGACCGGCCTTGGCGTAGAGGGCGCGGCGGTACTCGACCGGATCCTTGCCGGCCTTGCGCGCCAGCTGGTCGACCGTGTGCTCCATGACGAAGGCGGTGTGGGTGGCCCCCACCGAACGCCACCACAGCACCGGCACCCCGGCCTCGGGCAGGGCCAGCTGGGCGTCGACCACGGGCGTGGCCTTCAGATAGGGCGAGCCCGACACCCCCTCGATGGCCGATTCGTCCGGCCCCTTGGAGGGCATGGGCGAGCCCTTCATGATCGACTGGGTGACGATGCGGTGGCGCCAGGTCGCCGGATAACCGTCCTTGTCCAGGGTCACCTTGACGGCGTGGTGGACCAGCGGACGGAAGTAGCCGGCCCGCATGTCGTCCTCGCGGGTCCAGATCAGCTTCACCGGCCGGCCGCCGCCCACGCGCTTGGCGATCTCGACGCACTCGGCCACGTAGTCGGACTGGAAGTTGGCGCGCCGGCCGAACGAGCCGCCAGCATAGAGGGTCTCGATCTCGACCGAGCCGGGCAGGGTCTTGACGATCTTGGCCGCCGCCATCTGGTCCAGGGTCTGGGCCTGGGAGCCGTGGATCAGCTTGACCTGATTGCCGTCGACGATAGCCACGCAGTTCATCGGCTCCATGGTGGCATGGGCCAGATAGGGGAAGTCGTAGGTGGTCTCCAGCACCTGGGCGCCCTCGGGCGCGGGCGTCGCCGCGTCGCCCTTGGAGTCGAAGGGCTCCCACTTGATGTCCTGGCCGGGACCCTTGCCGGCGGCGATGTCGCGCCACTGGCCGGCGATGGTCTCCGACGAGCGGTCTTCGACCTTGCCCTCGTCCCACTCGATCTTCAGCGCCTCGCGGCCCATGCGGGCGGCGTAGGTGGTGGCGGCCACCACCGCCACGCCCGTCGGGATCTCATAGACGTCGACGACCCCGGCCACCTTCTTGGCCTCGGCGGCGTCGAAGCTCTTCACCGCGCCGCCGAAGCGCGGGGCGTGGGCGACCACGGCCACCAGCATGTCGGGCAGCTGGACGTCCTGGGTGTAGCGGGCCGTGCCGTTGCTCTTGATCAGGCTGTCCTTGCGCCGCACGCGGTCGGTGCCGATCAGGGTGAAGGTCTTGGGATCCTTCAGCGGCGGGTCCTCGGGCGGCGTCACCTTGGCGGCGTCGGCGATCAGCTCGCCGAAGCCCGCGCTCTTGCCGCCGCCACTGACCACGCTGTCCTTGACGGTGATCTGGCCGACCGGGACGTTCCATTTCGTCGCCGCCGCCTGCACGAACATCGCCCGCGCCCCGGCCCCGGCCTTGCGCAGCTGCTCCCAGGAATTGGAGATGGCCGACGAGCCGCCGGTCAATTGGATGCCCAGGGCCTTGTTGCCGTAGAGCTTGGCGTTGGCCGGAGCGTGCAGCACCTTCACCCGCGTCCAGTCGGCGTCCAGTTCCTCGGCGACGATGGCGCCGAGGCCCGCGTGATTGCCCTGGCCGAATTCGATGTGCTTGGACAGCACGGTGACGGTTCCGTCCGGATCGAAGCGGATGAACGGCCCGAAGGCGCCGACATCGACCTGGGAGCCGGCGCTCATCATGTCGGCGGGCGAGCAGCCGACCAGCAGGGCGCCGCCGGTCACGGTGGCGGCCACGATCGTGGCGCCGACCACCACGTCGCGGCGGCTGGGGCCTTCCTTCAGAGGATCGCGGAAAGGCGCGTTCATTGGCCCGCTCCCCGGCTGGTCGAGCCCGAGGCCGCGGCGATATCGTCGTCGATGTCGTTGGAAGCGACGGGCTTGGCGGCCGGGGCGGCCACCACCGGCGCGGCGACCAGGCCGGCGGCGTCCTTGATGGCGGCGCGGATGCGCTGATAGGTGCCGCAGCGACAGATGTTGCCGCTCATGGCCTCGTCGATGTCCTGGTCGCTGGGCGACGTCTTGTGCTCCAGCAGGGCGGCGGCGGCCATGATCTGGCCCGACTGGCAGTAGCCGCACTGGGGCACGTCGTGCCGGACCCAGGCCTGCTGCACCGGGTGCGTGCCGCCCAGGCTCTCGATGGTGGCGATCTTGGCGCCCGACAGCGCCGCGATCGGCGTCACGCAGGAGCGCACCGGGTCGCCGTTGACGTGGACCGTGCAGGCCCCGCACTGGGCCAGGCCGCAGCCGAACTTGGTGCCGGTCAGGCCCAGCTCGTCGCGCAGCACCCACAGCAGGGGGGTTTCGGGGTCGGCCTTGACGGTGACCGCCTTGCCGTTGATGTCCAGGGTCGACGTCATGGGCTCTCGCCTCCCAGGGGAAAAGCGGGCCCGACGACCCGGCTCAAGCGGAATCTAACACCGCTAAGACCCAAACCCGCCAGTGAAATCTTGGTTCAGGCAGGCTAGCCTGACGGCGACGTTCGTTGCTTTGGTCAGGACCGCGCCTTGGATTCCTTCCCCGCCTATTTTCCCCTGACCGGCCGCAAGGTCGTGATCGCCGGCGTCGGCGAGGCCGCCGACAACAAGGCGCGGCTGTTCGAGGGCTCGCCGGCCACCCTGGTGCGGGTCGATGGTCCCGCCGCCTTCCTGCCGGGGACCTATGCCGGCGCCGTGCTGGCCTTCGTGGCGGGCGACGACGAGGTCTTCCTGCAGGCGGCGGCCGGAGCGGCCCGGGCGGCGCGGGTGCTGGTCAATGTGGTCGACCGGCCGGCGATGAGCGACTTCAGCACCCCGGCGGTGATCGACCGGGGTGAGGTGGTGGCGGCGGTCGGCACGGGCGGCGCCTCGCCCACCCTGGCCACCAAGCTGCGCAACGACATCGAGGCCCAGGTGCCCGAGGGCTCGGGCCGGGTGGCGGCCCTGCTGCGCAAGTTCCAGGACGAGGTGCGCGGCGCCCTGCCCGCCATGCACGAGCGCCGGGCCTTCCTGCGCGACGCCGTGGTCGGCGAGGCGGCCCAGGCCGCCATGGCCGGCGACATGGACAAGGCCGGGGCGCTGTTCCGCCAGGCCCTGGCCAAGGGCGGCGGCCGCCAGGGCAAGGTGCGCTTCATCGGCGGCAAGGGGCCTTCGGACCTGCTGACGCTGCGCGCCCTGCGGGCCCTGGGCGCGGCCGACGCCCTGATCGCCGACGAAGGGACCGACGCCGAGATCCTGGGCATGGCCCGCCGCGACGTGCAGCGGCTGGATCCGGCCCAGACCGACGCCGAAGCCCTGATCGGCCTGGCCGGCGAGGGCAAGCAGATCGTCCGGCTGGTGGTCAGCCCCGTCGACCCCGCTCTGGTCCAGGCCCTGGCGGCAGCGTCGGTGGCGGTCGAGGTGATCTGACCGGCTACAGCTGGTCCAGCGCCCGGTCCTTGGTCTCGGGCAGCAGGAACAGGGTCGTCAGCACGCTGATCAGGGTGAAGAACACCGGGTACCAGAGCCCGGCATAGATGTCGCCGACCGCCGCGACGATGGCGAAGGCGCTGAACGGCACGAAGCCGCCGATCCAGCCGGTGCCGATGTGGTAGGGCAGCGACAGGGCCGTGTAGCGCACCTTGGTCGGGAAGAGCTCGACCAGGGCCGCGGCCAGCGGGCCGTAGAGGGCCGTGGCGCCGACCACGAAGACCAGCAGCACGCCGAACACGCCCCAGACGTTGATCCGCGCCGGATCGGCCTTGGCCGGATAGCCGGCCTGAACCAGGGCGGCCTTGATCGCGGCCTCGCCGGCGGTCTTCACCGCCTTGGCCTCCTTGGCCGGCAGGCCCTGGGCGCTCTGGACCGCGAGGCGGGCCTGGCCCACCTGGACCGTCGCCGCCGAGCCGGCCGGGCCGGGCTGGTTGGCGTAGGAGATGCCGGCGTTGGCCAGGGCGCTCTTGGCGATGTCGCAGGACGAGACGAAGGCGGCCTTGCCGATGGGGTCGAACTGCAGGGCGCAGTCGCCGGGATCGGCGGTGACGGTGACCGGCGCGCGGGCCGAGGCCTCGGCCAGGGCCGGGTTGGCGGCCCGCTCCAGCAGGTGGAAGCCGGGGAAGTAGAAGACCAGGGCCAGGGCCATGCCGCCCAGCATCACCGGCTTGCGGCCGATCCTGTCCGACAGGGCGCCGAAGAAGACGTAGAGCACCGCGCTGACCGCCGCCGCGCCCATCATCAGGCCGTTGATCACACCCGGCGAGACCTTGAGGAACTTCTCCATGAAGGTCTGGATGTAGAAGAAGGTGGTGTACCAGACCGCGCCTTGCGCCGACATGACGGCGAAGAAGGCCAGCAGCACCAGCTTCAGGTTCTTCCACTGGCCGAAGGCCTCGGCATAGGGGGCCTTGGACGCCGCGCCCTCCTCCTTCATCTGGGCGAAGGTCGGGCTTTCGCTGAGCTTCAGCCGCATCCAGACCGAGACGGCCAGGAGACCGATGGAGACGGCGAAGGGGATGCGCCAGCCCCAGGCGTCGAAGGCGTCCGGCCCGACGCTCTCGCCCAAGGCCCAGCGCGTCGCGAGGATCACCAGCAACGCCGCGAACAGGCCCAGCGACGCCGAGCTCTGCACCCAGGCCGTGGCCCGCCCGCGCTGGTTCGGCGGCGAGTGCTCGGCCACATAGATCGCCGCCCCGCCGTATTCGCCGCCCAGGGCGAAGCCCTGCACGCAGCGCAGGAGGATCAGCAGGATCGGCGAGATGATCCCGGCCTGCTGGTAGGTGGGCAGCAGGGCGATGGCGAAGGTGGCGCCGCCCATCAGCAGCACCGTGGCCAGGAACGCGCCCTTGCGCCCGGCCTGGTCGCCGATCTTGCCGAACACCAGGGCGCCCAGCGGCCGGAAGGCGAAGCCCACCCCGAACAGGGCCAGGGCGGCCACGTAGCCTGCGGTCTCGGACAGGCCCGTGAAGAAGGTCTTGGAGATGACCTGGGCCAGGCTGCCGAAGATGAAGAAGTCGTACCACTCGAAGGCCGTGCCGGCGGAGGACGCCGCCACCACCGTGCGCATCGAGGCGCGATCCTCACCCTGGGTCTGGGCCGTCATGCTGTGGTTTCCCCCGCGTTCTTGGGAGGAGCATTAGCCACGCGGGCGGAGCCTACGCAACCGCCGCCTCGTCCCCCACCTCGCCGCCGGCCAGGCGGACGATCTCGGCGATCAGGGCGGCGGGGGCGATGGGCTTGGCGGCGACGCCGTCCATGCCCGCGGCCAGATAGGCGGCGCGCTGGTGCGACATGACGTTGGCGGTCAGGGCGATGATCGGGGTGCGGGCGGCGGGGCCCGGCAGGTTGCGGATGCGGCGGGCGGCCTCCAGCCCGTCGATGCCCGGCATCTGCACGTCCATCAGGATCAGGTCGTAGCCGCGTGGCGCGCAGGCCACCCCGTCCAGCCCGTCCTCGGCCGTCTCGACGCTGGCGCCCAGCTGCTCGAGGATGCGGCGGGCGACCAGGCGGTTGGTGGCGTTGTCCTCGACCACCAGGATCTTCAGCCCCTGCAGCAGGTCGTCGGCCACCTCGGCCTCGGCGGCGCGGACCTGGGCCGGCGGGGCGGCGATGGTCAAAAGGAAGGTCGAGCCCTCGCCCTCGCGGGACGAGAAGCCCACCTCGCCGCCCATCATCTCGGCCAGGCGGCGGGTGATGGCCAGGCCCAGGCCCGAGCCGCCGAACCGGCGGGTGGTCGAGGCGTCGGCCTGCTGGAAGCGCTCGAACAGCCGCGTCTGGGCCTCGGGCGCTATGCCGACCCCGGTGTCGATCACCTCGAAGGCCACGCGCGGCTCGCCCTCGCCCTCGAACCGCCGCACGCGCAGGGTCACCGAGCCCTTCAGGGTGAACTTCACGGCGTTGCCGACCAGGTTGAACAGCGCCTGGCGCAGACGGCTGGGGTCGGTGAGGATCAGACCCAGATCGGGCGCGTCGACCCTCAGCTCCAGCCCCTTGTGCTCGGCCTGGCCCCGCAGCAGCCGCGCCACGCTGGCGGCCAGCTCGCTGGGATCGACCGGCTCACGGGTGACGTCCAGCCGCCCGGCCTCGATCCGCGAGAAGTCGATCACGTCGTCCAGCAGGGTCGACAGCATGCGGCCGCAGGCCAGGGCCTCGCCCAGCAGGTGATTGGCCTCGCCCGGCAGCTTCTCGCGCTTGAGCAGGTGCATCACCCCCATCACCCCGTTCATCGGCGTGCGGATCTCGTGGGACATGTTGGCCAGGAACTGGGCCTTGGCCTCGTTGGCGGCCTGGGCGGCGCGCTCGGCCTCGACCAGGGCCAGCTCGGCGCGCTTCTTTTCGTCGATGTCCAGGATCAGGCCGAAGGCCTTGGCGACCCGGCCGGTCGCGTCCATCCGCACCTCATGGAAGATCCGGATCCACTTCTCGCCGCCGCCGGGGGTCATCACCCGAACATCGAACGAGCGGCCGCCGCCCGTGCTGAGGTGGCCGTCCTCGTGGCGCTGCCAGTCCTCGGCCACGGCGTAGACGCTGGCCACGTCGCCCGGGTGGATCATCGGCCACACCGCGCTGCGCACGTCCTCGTAGGTGACCCGGCGGCCCAGGATGCGATGGAATTCGGGCGAACCCCAGAAGGCCTTGCCCGCGTGGTCGATCTCGTAGACCCCGGCCTGGGCCGCGCCCAGGGCCACGCGCAGCCGGCGGGCGTTGGCCCGGGCCTCGCGCCGCGCTTCGGACAGGGCCGTGACGTCGTCCATATAGGTGATGACCCCGGCGATCTCGCCGTCGGCGTCGCGCCAGGGACGGGCCTCCCAGCGCAGGGTGTGGGTCTGGCCCTTGCCGTCCTGCAGCTGGTCTTCGCGGCGCAGGACGGTCTCGCCGGCCAGGGCGCGCTCGACGGCCTGCACGAAGCGGGTGCGCGTGCCGTTGGTCAGCTCGTGCAGGCTGCGGCCGATCACGCCCTCCTCGGTGGCCTGGAAGATCTCCAGAAAGCGCGGACTGACCACCTGCAGGCGCAGGTCGGTGTCGTAGAGGGCCACGGCGAAGGGCGCCTCCTCGACCAGGCGACGGGCCTGGCGCTCGCCCCAGACGGCGGCGTCGCGGGTGCGGGCCACGTCGGTGACGTTCTGCGAGATGCCCTTCAGGGCGTGCAGGCCGTCGGCGCGCGGCTCGGTGCGGAAGGTGGCGCGATAGGTGAACCACTGCTCGCCCGCCCCGCGCAGACGGTGCTCGATCGTGCCGCCCTCGCCGGTGCGCACGGCGCGGTCGAAGGCTTGCTGAAGCTCGTCGCGCTGGGTGGGCTCCAGGCGGTCGAAGAACTGGTCGGGCTGGGCGATGTCCTCGGGCTCCAGGCCCGTGGCGTTGAGGATGTCGCGCGACCACTCGATGTGCTGGCCGTGCGGCTCGTAGCTCCACACGCCGATGCCGGCCGACGAGGCCAGGAGCTCGCGGGTCTGGCGGGCGGCGGCCAGCTCGGCCCGGCGGGCCATGTCGGCGGTGACGTCGCGCAGGGCGCCCATCATCTCGCCGTTGGGGCCCAGCCGCGCCTGGCTCTCCAGCCACACCCAGCCGCCATTCTTGCACAGCACCTTGAGGCGGTTGAGGGCCTCGCCGGCGGCGCGGATCAGGGCGGCGGTCTCGATGAAGTCCTGGCGCGAATCCGGGTGCACGAAGCGCAGGGCGGGCTGGCCGAGCAGCTCGTCGCGGGTCCAGCCGGTCACCCGGGTCCAGGCCGGATTGACCGTCGCGAACCGTCCCCGCGCGACCACGGCGAACAGATCGTGCGAGTGGTCGAAGAACCACCGCGCGCTCTCGGCGTCGCTCAACCGTGCGGACGTGGGGGGCGAAGACATCGCGGCTCCAGGGAACGGACGCCGGATCGTGAAGCTCAAGAGTAAACTTATGGTTGGCGTTGGCGATCAATGTTCGCCGACCGCGTACGCCGACTGAAACGCCCGGAAAAAGGGCGCCTCGCCCGGGAGGCCGCTCCCGGGCGAGGCTTGGACGCCGACGACGACCGCTCCGGGGAGGAGAAGGGTCGTCCGCGACACTGGAAGTCAGGGTTGGCTGCCAGCCCAGGGGATGGGCAGGCATGGATGTTCCTTAGCGGGGCCGGGACGACATAGAAATGATAATCATTCTCAAAAAGGAACGTAGGCGCGCGGCCGGGGACATGCCCTCGCGGCGTGTCCCCGGCCCAGACGCCCCCTAAACCTTCACCGCAAAGCCGTGTACACACCGTTCGTCCGCGTGACTGGCGATCGCAGGGAGAACCCTGGGGGAGCGCGGACGTCACGAGCCGTTCGCCTGGGCGCCCAACCTCGACGCGGAGACCGCCCATGAGCCACGCCCTGCTGCCCGAAACCAAGACCTGGATCGCCTTCTCGCTGGTCTGCCTGGGCATGGCCCTGACCCCCGGGCCGAACATGATCTATCTGGTCAGCCGCTCGATCTGCCAGGGCCGCTGGGCCGGGATCGTGTCGCTGATCGGCACGGCGGCGGGGTTCGTGGTCTATCTGGTCTGCGCGGCCCTGGGGATCACCGCCCTGCTGATGGCCGCCCCCATCGCCTACGACATCCTGCGGTTCGGCGGAGCGCTCTATCTCTTGTGGCTGGCGTGGCAGGCGATCAAGCCGGGCGGCGCCTCGCCGTTCCAGGTGCGCGAACTGCCCAAAGACAGCCCCGCCAAGCTGATCAGCATGGGCTTCCTGACCAACCTTTTGAACCCCAAGGCGGCGATGCTGTACCTGTCGCTGCTGCCGCAGTTCATCGACCCGCACCACGGCGCGGTCCTGACCCAGTCGCTGGCCCTGGGCTTCACCCAGATCGTCATCAGCCTCAGCGTCAACGGCGCCATCTGCCTGGCCGCCGGGAGCATCGCCACCTTCCTGGCCACGCGCCCCAGCTTCGCCCTGATCCAGCGCTGGCTGATGGCCACGGTGCTGGGCGGCCTCGCCGTACGCATGGCGACCGAGGCGCGGCGTTAGGGCTTCCTCCTAAATCGCAACATCCCAGCGAAGGCCGGGACCCAAGCTGTCTTGGCCGCTTCAAGCTCGACGCGTAATGACAGACTCGGCTTGGGTCCCGGCCTTCGCCGGGATGTTGGGATGAGTAGAGCGCCGCATATGACATCGAAGTTCACCGCAGTGACTACCGCCCTCGCCGCCCTGGCCCTGGCCGGCGCCGCCCAGGCCTCCGACCTGAAGTCCTGCGCGGTCCCCAAGGACGTGGTTCCGGCCGCGCCCGAGATTCCGCCCGCCGGCGAGATCCACACCGACATCCCGACCGCCGCCCACCTGCTGGCCCTCTACTGGTCGCCCGAGGCCTGCCGGGGCGGCATCCCGGAGTCGGACAAGAAGATCCAGTGCGAGACCAACAACTTCGGCTTCACGGTCCACGGCCTGTGGCCCAACGGACCCGACAAGGTCCATCCGCGCTACTGCCGCCCCAGCCCGTCGATGAGCGTGGCCACGGTCAAGGCCAACCTGTGCATGACCCCCTCGCCCTGGCTGCTGCAGCACGAGTGGCAGGCGCACGGCACCTGTGGCTGGGACACGCCGGAGGCCTATTTCAAGAAGGCCCGGGCGGTGCGTGACAGCATCAAGGTTCCGGACCTGAAGTCCGGCAAAACCGAGACCATGACCGCCGGCCAGATCCGGGCCGCCTTCCTGAAGAAGAACCGAGGCATGACCGCCGAGGGCCTGAACGTGCGGGTCAAGGAAGGCCGGCTGACCGAGGTCTGGGTCTGCATGGACCTGGACTTCAAGCTCGCCGCCTGCCGGGGCGGCAACGGCGCGCCCGACGCCGCCGTGGTGAAGGTCACGCCCCGGCGCTAGAGCCGCCCGCGATCAGGAATAGCCCCAGCGGCGCGACGCGGCCGTCCAGCGGCTGTTGCGCGCCCGCGAGGCCTCGAAACAGACTTCGCAGACCATGTTGATCCCGGCCTCGGCTTCGGCTTTGGCCGTCCAGCCGCCGCCGGCCAGGCGGGCGGTCTCGCAGCGGTCGCACCAGGCCGCCTGCTCGTCCGAGGCGTCGGCGTCCTGCGGGCCGCAGGGCTCGTTGAACCCCTGCCCCGCGCCCTCCACCAGGTGCTGGCAGACGAAGGCGGGTTTCTGCGCCCCATGTCGCTGGCAGCGAATTCGTCTTTGGTCGTCTTGCATCCCGACGCGCCCCCCAGCGCTTTGAGGCCAAGCTAACCCCTTTGATCGGAAACGCAAAATCGATCCCAAACTTCCGTCATCCCGGGCCTTGTGCCCGGGACCCCTGGTTCAGCTTCCACGTGAGAGACAATGGCGCGCCACACTTCCGCACCTGCGGCGGACAGAGGGGTCCCGGGCACAAGGCCCGGGATGACGACGTGAGAAAGAACGGGCGGCATTGGCCTTGATCCGCCGGCCGGACAGGCCCCGCCTTAGATCCATGGGAGCGAGCTTGCTCTGGGGTCAGGCCGTGTCAAGGACCGGCCTCCGGCCGGCCGCGCCGCGGCGGCGCCCCGCGCCGTCCTTGACACGGCCTGACCCCAGAGCTCCGATCCACCAAGGATTTAAGGTGGGGACTGCATCCACGGGGGATGGGCGGAATAGCAAAAAAGACGCCGCGCCGCCGCGCTGCGTCTCTTTTGGTTCGTAGATTACGCGTAACGGATCAACTCCCAGGTCACCGCCGCCCCACCATAGGGAGGCATCCGGTTTCCCTTAGCGATCGGCGCAGTGGTAGTCGGCGTGCCGACAACCTTCCAAACGCCCGACTCGGGACAAATCTCGCCAGTGCGGGCACGAGTGCCCAGGCGAGCGCGATACAGGGTGCTCATTCATACTTCACCTCCTTTCCAAGGAGGCAACTTGACGGCGATTCCCGAATCAGGCGGTATTTGTGAGTCCGACTCGAAAAGGACTCGTGATTCGACACCGTTCAAATCGCGATGCGGGCGCAGGATGCATCAACATCTTGTGCCCGCTTACTCCTCAACAACCACGTATAGAGAAGCCGATTTGCTCGATTCGACAAGTGCGGTCTCGCGTTTTGTGGCGAGTTTTTAGTTAACAACCCATTAACTGTGACTTGGCCGTCACAAACGCAAAACGGGCGGCTCCTTTCGGAGCCGCCCGCTGCTTGAAGCCTCACGTCGGAGACGCCATCACCCTTAGGTGTTGACGGCTTCCTCCGGGCTCACGGCTTCCTTCTTGGACAGGTCTTCGCCCGTCACCTGGTCCACGACCTTCATCGACAGCTTGGTCTTGCCGCGATCGTCGAAGCCCAGGAGCTTGACCTTCACGATCTGGCCTTCCTTCAGCACGTCCGAGGGCTTGGCCACCCGTTCGTTGCTGATCTGGCTGACGTGGACGAGGCCGTCCTTGGCGCCGAAGAAGTTCACGAAGGCGCCGAAGTCGACGACCTTGACGACCTTGCCGTCATAGATCGCGCCGACTTCCGCTTCCTGGGTGATCGACTTGATCCAGTCCACGGCGGCCTTGATCTTGGCGCCGTCCGAGGCCGAGACCTTCACGATGCCTTCGTCGTTGATGTCGACCTTGGCGCCGGTGGTGGCGACGATCTCGCGGATCACCTTGCCGCCGGTGCCGATCACTTCGCGGATCTTGTCGGTCGGGATGGTGATGGTCTCGATCTTCGGAGCGAAGTCGCCGACTTCCTCGCGCGGCGCGTCCATGGCCTTGTTCATTTCGCCGAGGATGTGCTCGCGGCCGCCCTTAGCTTGCGCCAGGGCCTGCTCCATGATCGCGGGCGTGATGCCGGCGATCTTGATGTCCATCTGCAGCGAGGTCAGGCCCTCGCTGGTGCCGGCCACCTTGAAGTCCATGTCGCCCAGGTGATCTTCGTCGCCGAGGATGTCGGACAGAACGGCGAAGCCGTCCTTTTCGAGGATCAGGCCCATGGCGATGCCCGAGACCGGACGGATCAGCGGAACGCCCGCGTCCATCATGGCCAGCGAGGAGCCGCAGACCGTGGCCATCGAGGACGAGCCGTTCGACTCGGTGATCTCGGAGACCAGGCGGATGGTGTAGGGGAAGTCTTCCTTGGCCGGCAGCATCGGGCGCAGGGCGCGCCAGGCCAGCTTGCCGTGGCCGATTTCGCGGCGGCCCGGGCTGCCCATACGGCCGGTTTCACCGACGCTGTAGGGAGGGAAGTTGTAGTGCAGCAGGAAGGACTCCTTGTAGGTGCCTTCCAGGGCGTCGATGAACTGCTCGTCGTCGCCGGTGCCCAGGGTGGCGACCACGATCGCCTGGGTCTCGCCGCGGGTGAACAGAGCCGAGCCGTGGGTGCGCGGCAGGATGCCGACTTCGCCCAGGATCGGACGCACCTTGTCGACGGTGCGGCCGTCGATGCGGATGCCGGTGTCGAGGATGGAGCGACGGACGATGTCGGCTTCCAGTTCCTTGAAGACCGAAACCAGCTTCAGCGGGTCGATGCCGGCCGGGTTGGTGTCGCTCTTGGCGAAGGTCTCGATGGCCTTGGTCTTGGCGGCGCCCAGGGCGGCGACGCGGTCGCCCTTGGCTTGGATCTTGTAGGCGTCGGCCAGGTCCTTGCCGACGGCCTTCTTCACTTCGGCCTTCAGGGCGTCGGTGTCTTCCGGTTGGAAGTCGAAGGGTTCCTTGGCGGCGTGTTCGGCCAGCTCGATGATCGCGTCGATCACCGTCTGCATTTCCTTGTGGGCGAAGTTGACGCCGCCCAGGACGATCTCTTCCGAGAGCTCCTGGATTTCGCTTTCGACCATCATCACGGCTTCCGACGTACCGGCCACGACCAGGTCCATCTTGCTTTCCTTCAGCTCGTCGAGCGTCGGGTTCAGCACGTAGCCGCCATCGATGTAACCGACGCGCGCGGCGCCGATCGGGCCCATGAACGGGGCGCCCGACAGGACCAGGGCGGCCGAGGCGGCCACCATGCCCAGGATGTCGGGATCGTTCTCGAGGTCATGCTGCAGGACGGTCACGACGACCTGGACTTCGTTCTTGAAGCCCTTGACGAACAGCGGGCGGATCGGACGGTCGATCAGGCGGGAAACCAGGGTTTCCTTTTCCGACGGACGGCCTTCGCGCTTGAAGAAGCCGCCGGGGATCTTGCCGGCCGCGAAGGTCTTTTCCTGATAGTTGACCGTCAGGGGGAAGAAGTCTTGGCCGGGCTTCGCCTTCTTGGCGAACACGGCGGTGGCCAGGACGACGGTTTCGCCCATGGTGGCCAGGACAGCGCCGTCGGCTTGACGGGCGATGCGACCGGTTTCGAGGACCAGCGTCTTGCCGCCCCACTCGATCGTCTTGCGTTTGATGTCGAACATTTTTCTTCTTTCGGTTCCCGTGGGCGGATTCCCATCGGGGGCGGACAGGGGCGGACGGCATGCCGGCTTGGCGATGGGCGGCCCGATGATCCTCATCCAGTTCGACAGGCGGGTTTGAGGATGGAAAACCCTCGGACGTACGTCGGATGCTTATCCGCCAGCGGAAGCGATCCGGATCGACTCTTCGTTTCGGCCTGTCTCGAAACGGAGAGCCTGAAAAGCGTTCCGCCGCCCTACGCGAGTAGGACGGCGGAATTGCGTCTTAGCGGCGCAGACCCAGCTTCTCGATGAGGGCCGCGTAACGGCCTTCGTCGGACTTCTTCAGGTGGTCGAGGAGCGAGCGACGCTGGGAAACCAGCTTCAGCAGGCCACGACGGCTGTGGTTGTCCTTCTTGTGGGTCTTGAAGTGCTCGGTCAGGTTCGAAATGCGTTCCGAGAGGATCGCGACCTGGACTTCGGCGCTGCCGGTGTCGCCCTCGGTGCGGGCGTGCTCGACGATAAGAGCGCTCTTGCGCTCGGCAGTGATCGACATCGGGTTGTCTCCGCTCAGGTGAGTTGGAAGACCCGCACCGGATTGAGCGATCCGGCGCGCATCTCGCACAAGGCCACCAACCTCTCTCCGGACATGGCGGAAACGGTGCGATCGCCGGGCGTGAGCTCTGCTTTCAGCTTTTCCACCTGCCTTGGGAGCAGAACGATGGCGCGTCCTTGCGCAAGTCGGAAGGCGTCTTCATCGGTCACGGCCAACGCCGGGATGTCGTCCAGCGCGGTCTCGACCGGAAGCAATGCCTCCGACAGCCGGGCCTCATAGCTCAAATTCTCGAGGGTTTCCAGGCCTATCGCCGAATCCTCGGTAAAGCGGCCGACTCGCGTGCGGCGAAGCTGGTCGACGTGACCGCATGCGCCGAGGGCCAAAGCCACGTCGCGGACGATAGCGCGGACATAGGTGCCCTTGCCGCACTCCATCTCCAGCTCGATGTGGTCGGCGTCCGGAGCCCCCGTCACGCGCAGCGCATGAACCTGCACCTTGCGGGTCTTCAGCTCGAACTCGACCCCTTCGCGGGCCAGGTCGTAGGCGCGTTCGCCGTCCACCTTGATGGCCGAATAGTTGGGCGGCACCTGGTCGATCTCGCCGACGAAGGCGGGCAGCACGGCCTCGACCTGCTCGCGCGTGGGGCGCACGTCGCTGCTGTCGGTCGTCTCGCCCTCGCGGTCCAGGGTGGTGGTCGAGCGGCCCCACTGGATCATGAAGCGATAGGCCTTATCGGCGTCCATCAGGAACGGGACGGTCTTGGTCGCCTCGCCCAGGGCCAGCGGCAGGATGCCGGTGGCCAGGGGGTCGAGCGTCCCGGCGTGGCCGGCCTTCTGGGCGTTGAACGCCCGGCGCACGCGGGAAACGGCGCTGGTCGAGGTCAGGTCGTAGGGCTTGTCCAGGCACACCCAGCCCGAGACGGGATCGCCCTTCTTGCGGCGGGCCATGGCCTAGTCCTCGTCGTCCAGGATGTCCGACAGGCGGCGGGTGTCCTGCTGCACGCGCGGGTCCAGGAACAGCTGGTCCATATAGGCCGCCGCGCCGAAGCTTTCGTCGTGGATGAACTTCAGGTCGGGCGTGAACTTCATGTCGATCGACTTGCCCAGGCGTCCGCGCAGGAACTTCGACACCCGGTTCAGGGCCTTGATGATCTCGTCGATATGCTGGGCGCTTTCGCCGGTGACGCCGGCGCCCAGGGGCTCGACGAAGCAGACGGCGTGCTTGAGGTCGGGGCTCATGCGTACTTCGGAAACGGTCACCGAGACGCCGGTCAGGGCGGGATCGGCCAGTTCTTCTTCGCGCAGGATGTCGACCAGGGCGTGGCGGATCAGCTCGCCGGCGCGGAGCTGACGCTGAGACGGACCCACGGGCCCGCCCTTCTTGTTGTCGGTGTGGCGCTTCATGGCGCGGATAGCCTTGTTGCCCGGCCGGCGGATCGAACGCCGGTAGCGCGGGGAGAAATGGAAGGCGGGGTGTCTAGGCGCGTGGGGGGCAAAAGTCCAGTGCGCGGCCTGTCGTGGGAGGTTAGCATGCGTCCGGTCCAAGGCGGAGGGGCGAAGGATGGCGACGCGGCGCGGGTGGATTTACGGGTCGATTCTGGCCCTGGGACTGGTGTTGTCCTCGACGGTCCAGGCCGCCGAGCCGGCCGGGCGGATCACCGGCGTCGGGGGCGTCTTCGTCAAGAGCAAGGACCTCAAGGCCCTGAGGCGCTGGTATCGCGACGTGCTGGGCGTGCCGCTGGAGGCCTGGGGCGGGGCGGCGCTGCGCTACGACGCCCCCGGCCACCCGCCGGTGGTCGTCTGGAACGCCTTTCCCGAGGCCAGCGACTACATGGCCCCCTCGACCCGGGAATTCATGATCAACTTCGCCGTCGACGACCTGGACGCCGTCCTGGCCCGGTTGAAGGCCAAGGGCGTGACGGTGCTCAAACGCGACGACAGCGATCCCAGCGGCAGGTTCGCCTGGATCCTGGATCCCGACGGCACGAAGATCGAGCTGTGGCAGCCCAAGCCCGAATAGGTCTCAGGCGCCCGTCCGTTCCTTGAAGAAAGCCAGGACCTTGCGGTGGATCTTCATGGTCTCGCCGTTCGGATCGTCGCGGTCCAGGTGGATGGTCAGCACCGAATGCGGAGGGGCGCCCGTGCCCTGTTTGGCGACCGCGTCGGGCAGGGTGATGGCCTCGACGCGCGAGCCCAGTTCGCGTTCCAGGGTCTGGAAGCGGGCGCAGGGCACATGCTTGTCGCCGTCGAACCGCAGGGCGATCAGCGACAGGTCCTCGGCCTCCATCCGCGCCTTGGCGACCGCCAGCTCGGCCGGCGAGACGTCCAGCGCGCCGGCGTTCTTGCGGCCCGTCGGCAGCGACGGCTCGGCCAGCACCGGGGCCACCACCGACGGCTCGGTCATCATGGCCAGGGCGAAGCCGCCGGTGAAGCACATGCCCACCGCCCCCACGCCCTTGCCGCCGCACTCGGCATGGACCTGCCGCGCCAGGGCCCGCAGCCAGTCGACAAAGGGGCTGGAACGCCCCGCCGCCCAGATGCTGAACTCGCGGCCCACGCAGGCCAGCTTCAGGGTGGTGGCGGCGATATAGCCGCCCGAGACCGGCTTGCCCGGCTTGCCGAACAGACTGGGGCAAAACACCGTCATGCCCTCGGCCGCCACGTCGCGGGCGAACTGCAGCACCTGCGGATGCAGGCCGGGGATCTCGTGGATGACGATCACCGCCGGACCCGAGCCGATGCGGTAGACCGGCCGCTTCCAGCGCCCGTCGTCGAACGTGAACTTGGTGAAACCCGCCAGCGCGTCGGTCATGTTCGCCCCCAACCTTTGGGCGAGCATGACACAGGACCTCGACACGCTCTAGAACACGCGTGACCCGTTCGCGCGCCTAGCCGGGCCCGTTGCCGCCGGTCCAATCCTCCATCGGATCGGGGCTGCCGCCGGAGGGCAGTTTCCACTCGCCGCGATACGAGAAGTCCAGCGTGCCGCACAGGCGCGCCGGTCCCGCCGCGCCCTTGGGCGGATCGCCGAACGCCTGGACCCGCAGGTCGCGGTGCACGCCCAGCCGGCTGAAGCTGAGCCACAGGCGGGTCGAGCCCGGGCAGAAGGCGCGGATATAGATCTTGCCCTGCTCGAACTTGGGATCGATCTCGTAGAGGTCGGCGTCGGCGTCGACACCTTCCATGGCCTTCAGCCCGCCGGGACCCAGGTCCTTCTCGCGGCCGTCGATCAGCCGGCCCTGGACGGGCACGCCGGTGGCCAGCACCTTCACGACCCGCGTGCCGGTCAGCTTCTTGTCGAACAGCACCGTCAGCCCCGCCCCGGTCAGCCGCTTGGCGTCCGGCGAGATCGGGTCGTAGGAGTACATCTTGCGCTCGGCATGGGCCGTTCCGGCCGCCAGGCAGGCCAGCACCAGGCCCAACGCCAGGCTCGTCTTCCGTATCGTCATGCGCCCCCGCCCCGTTTCTACAGCTTCAGATGCTGCCGGGCCGTGTCGGGGTCAAAGCCCGACAGCCGCCAGGTCCCGCCCTCCAGGGTGAAGGTCAGCAGGCACGGGCCGTTCTTGGTCTTGGCCGCGCAGACCTGGTCGGAGCCGATGTAGCGCAGGCCCGCGGCGATGCTGATCCGGTCGGGGATCGGCTTGTCAGGCGTGTAGCCGTAGTAGTTGGCCGCGTAGCGGAAGTTCTCGGGCTGGACCAGGGCGTCGCCGGCGAGGCTGGCCATCGGCCCGGCCAGGGCGATGGCCGCCGCCTGCCAGCCGCCCAGCTTGGCGTCGCGCGCCTTGCGCACCAGCTGGCTCTCGATCTCGGCCTTCAGGGCCGGCCGATCGACGCGGGCGTCGAAGGCGGCGTGGTCGTTGTTGCGGATCGCCACCAACAGGGCGTGAACGTCGCCGGCCGCGTCGTAGCGCGTGGCCGTGGCGCAGGCCGACAGCGAGGCGGTGGCGAGGCTCAGGGTCAGAAGGGTCCGGATGCGCATGACCATAGGGTTAGGCCGCAAATCGGGCGATTTCCAGTCCGGCTTAGAGGGTCAGGACATCGAGGCAACGCCTCGACGCGGCCGCCACCAGATCCTTGTCGCAGGAAGCAACGGTCGCACCCAGGCGGATCGCCAGTTCCAGATAGGCCGCGTCGTAAAGCGTCAATTCCTCTGACCGCGACAGGACCAGGGTGTCACTCCAGGCCCGGGCATCCGTTTCCGGATCGATCGTGATGGGCAGCGAGGTCAGTTCGGCGATCGCGTCATCCGTGAAGGAAGCGTCGCACCGACCGCGCCGGACGGCGTTGCGAAGGACATTGGCGACCTCGAGACGCCACAGCGAAGGAACCCAGACAGCCTGGCTGAAGGCTTGCCGCATCAGGCCCTGCGCCCTCTCCGTCTTTTCGTCGTGCAGGATCGAGGCGAGCGTCAATGACGCGTCGAGGACCAGGCTCAACCGCGACGCCCTTCGTCGATCAATTCACGGAGCGTGACATCGCCCAGGGTAACGCCCTTGCTGCGTTCGAAAAGGCGATCCAGGGCTTCCCGCGCGCGCGCCTGGGCCTCGGCCGTCGCGTCCAGCCGTCGAATGACGATTTCACCGTTCTTCAGCTCGATCTCGACCTGCTCGCCATCCGCCAATCCAGACGCTTGGGCCACGTCCATGGGCACCCGCAAGGCCAGGCTTTTGCCCCATCGCCCCACCGTGACTTTCGTCATGTCAGACCCCCGTATCGAGATATCCCAGGATATCCCAACTGGGGCAAGGTGTCGATTGTTGAAACGAAAAAGGGCGCGGACCCTGCGGTCCGCGCCCTCTGTCTCTCGAAGCTCCGGCGGACCTTAGTCCAGCTGGCGCTTGATCTCTTCGACGGTGAAGCACTCGATCACGTCGCCGACCTTGATGTCCTGGAAGCCCGCGAACATCATGCCGCACTCCTGGCCGGACGGGACCTCGTTGACCTCGTCCTTGAAGCGCTTGAGCGTCTGCAGCGTGCCCAGTTCCAGAACGACGATGTCGTTGCGGACGATCCGGACCTTGGCGCCCTTGCGGACCACGCCTTCGGTGACCCGGCAGCCGGCGACCTTGCCGATCTTGGAGATGTCGAAGGCCTGCAGGACTTCGGCGTTGCCCAGGAAGGTTTCGCGCTGGATCGGCGCCAGCATGCCCGAGAGCACGCCTTTGATGTCGTCCAGCAGGTCGTAGATGATCGCGTAGTAACGGATCTCCACGCCTTCGCGCTCGGCCAGGGCCCGCGCCTGCGCCGAGGCGCGGACGTTGAAGCCGATGAGCGGCGCGCCGGCACCCTTGGCCAGCATGACGTCGCTTTCGCTGATCGCGCCGGCGCCCGACAGGATGATCCGCGCGCGGACCTCGTCGGTGGCCATCTTGTCCAGCGAACCGATGATCGCCTCGGCCGAACCTTGCACGTCGGCCTTGATGATCAGCGGAAGCTCTTTCAGCTTCTTGTCCTGCAGCTTGGCCATCATGTCGGCCATCGAAGCGCCAGCGCCGATCGGCGCCAGGGTCTTCTCGCGCTTCAGACGGATACGGTACTCGGTCAGCTCGCGCGCCCGGGCCTCGTTCTCGACCACGGCGAAGGTGTCGCCGGGCGAAGGCACGCCGTCCAGGCCGAGGATCTCGACCGGGGTGGCGGGACCCGCCTCCTGCAGCTGCTCGTTGCGCTCGTTCAGCAGGGCGCGAACCCGGCCGAACTGGCTGCCGGCCACGACGATGTCGCCGCGCTTCAGCGTGCCGCGATTGACCAGCACGGTGGAGACCGCGCCGCGACCCTTGTCCAGCTTGGCCTCGATCACCACGCCGTCGGCGGTGCGGTCGGGGTTGGCCTTAAGGTCCATGACCTCGGCCAGAAGCAGGATGCGCTCGATCAGCTCGTCCAGGCCCTGGCCGGTCTTGGCCGAGACTTCGACGATCTGGGTTTCGCCGCCCAGGCTTTCGACCACGATCTCGTGCTGGAGCAGCTCGTTGACGACCCGGGTGGGATCGGCGCCGGGCTTGTCCATCTTGTTGACGGCCACGATGATCGGCACCTCGGCGGCCCGAGCGTGTTTGATCGCCTCGATCGTCTGGGGCATCACGCCGTCGTCACCGGCCACCACCAGGATGACGAGGTCGGTGATGTTGGCGCCGCGCGCCCGCATCTGCGAGAACGCAGCGTGGCCCGGGGTGTCCAGGAAGGTGATCTTCTGGCCGTCTTCCAGGCGGACCTGGTAGGCGCCGATGTGCTGGGTGATGCCGCCGTGCTCGCCGCCGGCCACGTCGGCCTTGCGCAGCGCGTCCAGCAGGCTGGTCTTGCCGTGGTCGACGTGACCCATGACGGTGACGACCGGGGGCCGGGGCTCCAGGTGATCGTCGATGTCCTCGGCGCCGATGAAGCCTTCTTCGACGTCGGCTTCCGACACGCGCTTGACGGTGTGGCCGAATTCGGTGGCCACCAGCTCGGCGGTGTCGTTGTCGATGACGTCGTTGATCTTCAGCATCACGCCCTGACGCATCAGGAACTTGATGATGTCCACGCCACGCACGGCCATCCGGTTGGACAGCTCCTGCACGGTGATGACGTCGGGAATGACGACTTCGCGGCTGACCTTGACCACGTCGGCGGGGCCGCCGCGGCGCTTTTCCTTCTCGCGTTCGCGGGCCCGGCGAACCGAGGCCAGCGAGCGCATGCGGTCGGCGGAGTCTCCGTCGCCGGCCACGGTCTGGATGGTCAGGCGGCCTTCGCGGCGGGTCGGGGCGCCCTTGGCGCGCGACACGGCCTTGCCGGGGGCGGCGGCCTTGCGGCGATCATCCTCCTCCTCGGGCTTGCGACCGACGTCGCCGCCGGGACGGGGAGCCGAACGCGTGGCGCGCTGGATCTCGGGCGTGGCCGGAGCCGAGGCCGGGACGCCCGGACGGGCGCCGCGCGGACCGCCGGGACCCGGACGGGCGCCGGGCGCCGGGCGCGGGGCCAGGGCCGAATAGCGGACGGTCTGGGTCGGACGGTCGCCTTGCGGGCGGTCGCCCTGGGGACGATCGCCTTGCGGACGGTCGCCGCGATAGCCGCCGCCGGCGCCTTCCGGACGCGGGCCGCGCGGCGGACCGCCGGCGTCGGGACGCGGGGTGCGCTGGTTGTACGGGCCGTCCTGGCGCGGAGCGCGCTGGTTGAACGGCCGGTCGGCGTAGCTCTGCGGACGATCGCCCTGGGGACGGTCGCCTTGCGGGCGGTCGCCCTGGTGCGAGCCCGGACCCGGACGATAGGTGGTGGTTGAGGCCCGGTCGTCGCGACGGTCGCGGCTGGGCTCGTAGGTGCGCGTCTGGCCGGGGGCCGAGGGGCGCGGGGCTTCGGCGCGAACCGGCGGAGCGGCCGGGCGCGGAGCCTGGGGCTGAGGCGCGGCGGCGACCGGAGCCGAGACCGGGGCCGAAACCGGAGCCGTCGGGGCCACGGGGGCGGGCGTCGGCGCGGCGGGCGCTTCCGGAGCCGGCGGCGCGGCGGCCTTGGCC
>NZ_JBWKPL010000009.1:0-228677 GCF_059418225.1 Caulobacter sp. GW821-FHT09B08
GATCAGCCGCGCGGCGCGCGGGCGCAGGGGCGCGGCGGCGTTCGCGGCCTGCGGCGTGGCGGCGGCTTCGGGCGTGGGCCGCCGCGGCTGGACGCTGCGCTCCAGGGTCACGTCGATGGCGTCTTCGTCGTTGGACCGGTCCACGAACCGCGTCGCCAAGGGCCAGCCCAGGGCCGCCAGGATCACGGCGTGCAGCAGCAGCGACCCGGCCAGGACGGCGCCGTTTCGCATGCGGGTTTTGCGCGCCGTGGCGTGGGACCGGGATGGGGACCGGGAGGGGGGCAAGAACAAGCTCGACTGCGACAGGGCGGCCAGCCTCTCCACTGGACGTGGCGAAACGGTGACCGCCGAACCCTAGATGGGAGCCGCGGAGGCCTGTGCCAGTAGGGTTTGGCGCTAGTAGGGTTTGCGGATGTCGCCCTCCGGGGTCAGCGACCCCGTCGGCGCCTGCAGGAAGCAGGGTCCGGCCCGCAGGGCGTTGGGCGGGCCCTTGGGCGCCTTGTCGGCGTTGGGGCCGAACTTCACCGAGCAGCCGACGCGCGGGCCGTGGCCGGAATGCACGCTGCGTTCCTCGGAGAAGATCCCGTTCGCGCCCCGCGCCGTCAGCGGGACCATCGGGCCGGGATCGGCATAGGCCTGGGCGACGGCGTCGTAATAGGCCCGCTTGGCCGGATCGATGGGGGCGGGCAGGGACGGGGCCTTCTTGGCCAGGGCGCCGGCCTTCTCCTGGCACCGCGCCCGCTCCTCGGGGGTGAGCATGGTGTTGCGGACCCCGGCGCAGGCGAAGCCGCCCGCTCGCAGCGCCGCGCCCAGGTCGAAGTCCGGCTTGGCGGTCGACGGCGGTCCCGATGCGGCCGGGGCGGTCGCCAGAGGCAGGGGCTCGACCGGGGCGCGGCCCTGGTTCGCCGCCGGGCGAGGCGCCGGCGTCGCCGCGCCGGACCGTGTTCCCACCCGTGCCGGGCGGCGGTCGCGCTCCAGGGTCACGTCGATAGCGTCCTCGTCGTTGGAGCGGTCGGCGAACCGCACGGTCAGGGGCCAACCCAGGGCGGCCAGGATCGCCGCGTGCAGCAGCAGCGACCCGGCCACGACGGCGCCGTTTCTGGACCGGTTTGCGCCTGGCTTTGGCAAGGGGAACTCGAGGCTGACGGAATAGTCGAGCCTTTCGGTCGCGCATGGCGAAAGCGTGGCTGTGGCGCGGCGCCAGTAGGACCGTCGCTAGTAGGATCGGCGCGGATCGGGCTCGGCCGTCGACGCGGCGGCCATCGGCTGCAGGAAGCAGCGACCCCCGTCGGTGTCGGGGCCGAACCGGACCGCGCAGCCCACGCGCGGCCGGCGGCGGGCGCGGTCGTCGAAGGCGAACGGATTGCCCGCGCCTCGGGCCGACAGCGGCACCGGCGCGCGGCGCGGCGCCTGGCTGCGGGCGACGGCGTCGTAGTCGGCCCGCTCGGCCTCGGTCATCGGCGCGGGCAGGGACGGGGCGCCGCCCGCCGAAGCGCCCAGTTTCTCGCGGCACAGCTCGCGCTCGGCCGACGACAGCAGGCGCTCGCGTCCGCCCAGGCACGCCAGGCCGCTGGCGCGCAGCACCCCGGCCAGGGCTCCCACGCGGGGCGGCGGAGGCGCGATCTCGTCCGCAGGGGCGGCCATGGGGACAGGGGCGACGGCGGGCGCGGTCTCGACGCGCGGGATCGAGGGCGCGATCCAGGTCCGGACGGTGGGAGGGGCGAACCGAGACGGCGACGGCCCGACCGCGCGCGGCAAGGAGATCGCGACAGGGGCGTCGGCTTCTTCCGACGTGTCGCGCGCGGGCAGCCGGACCTCGGCGGAGCTCGTGAACGGGCGCGAGGGCAGGGAGATCGTGATCGGCCGCGCCAGGGTCAACAGGGTCGCCCCGGCCAGCCCCAGCCCCCCGGCCAGCGCCAGACCCCAATGATCGCGAAGGGATTTCGACGAATCCAAGAGGCGACCCCGTTCCGAAGCGGATAGCCTAGGATCGCCCCTGCAGGTGACGCGAGCGTGACCGTTAGGCGACTGTTAACCGACGCAAAATGCCCGGATTGACGGAAGGGGCGTTCAAGAGTAAAAACCGCGCTCTTTTCGAGGCGGACCCTGTCCGTCCTGATGAGCGCCCGTCCCATACCGACGGATAAGCCCGCCGGAACGCTACCCGCGTCCCGGCGAGTTTCGTGTTTATCAGGTCCCCTTTCTGGGGCCGAGACAAGCCGGAACAAAAACGACAAGGACCCCGAAGCGCCTCGGCCGACAGGCACACGCTTCCATCAGAGCAGAGACTTAATGCCTACCGTCAACCAGCTCATCCGCAAGCCGCGCTCTCCGAAGCCGGTCCGGAACAAGGTGCCCGCCCTGAAGGGCTGCCCCCAACGTCGCGGCGTTTGCACGCGCGTCTACACGACGACCCCGAAGAAGCCGAACTCGGCTCTGCGTAAGGTCGCCAAGGTCCGTCTGACCACCGGCATCGAAGCCGTTTGCTACATCCCGGGCGAAGGCCACAATCTGCAGGAGCACTCGGTGGTGCTCATCCGCGGCGGCCGCGTCAAGGACTTGCCCGGCGTCCGCTATCACATCCTGCGCGGCGTCCTCGACACCCAAGGTGTCAAGGATCGTAAGCAGCGTCGTTCGCTCTACGGCGCCAAGCGTCCGAAGTAAGGAAAAAGAAGAATGTCCCGTCGCCGTCGCGCCGAGAAGCGTCAAGTCCTGCCGGATCCCAAGTTTGGAGATCTGATCGTCACGAAGTTCATGAACTACGTGATGTATGAGGGCAAAAAAGCCGTCGCCGAAAACATCATCTATGGTGCTTTCGACATCCTGGAAGCCAAGCGCAAGGACCAAGGTCCGCTTGAAACCTTCCACTCCGCCCTGGACAACGTCGCCCCGGCGATCGAAGTCCGGTCGCGCCGCGTCGGCGGCGCCACCTATCAGGTGCCGGTCGAGGTCCGTCCGGACCGTCGTCGCGCCCTGGCCATCCGTTGGCTGGTGACCGCCGCCCGCAAGCGCGGCGAGAACACCATGACCGAAAAGCTGGCCGGCGAGCTGCTCGACGCTTCGAACAACCGCGGCACCGCGGTGAAGAAGCGCGAAGATACCCACAAGATGGCTGAAGCCAACCGGGCGTTCTCGCACTACCGCTGGTAACCTTTCTTACCAGCACTCTTTCAGGCGCGGGCGGTTTGAGATAAACCGCCCGCGCCGCACGTTTAAATGTCCCTGCCCCAGCTTGGGGTCGGGCTGTCACGCAGAGCTAGATCCATGGCCCGCCAGCATAAAATCGAAGACTACCGTAACTTCGGCATCATGGCGCACATCGACGCCGGAAAGACGACGACGACCGAGCGGATCCTGTATTACACGGGTAAGTCGCACAAGATCGGCGAAGTCCACGACGGCGCCGCGACCATGGACTGGATGGACCAGGAACAAGAGCGCGGCATCACGATCACGTCGGCCGCGACGACCGCTTTCTGGAAAGACAAGCGCCTCAACATCATCGACACCCCAGGCCACGTCGACTTCACCATCGAAGTCGAACGCAGCTTGCGCGTCCTCGACGGCGCCGTGACCGTTCTGGACGGCAACGCCGGTGTCGAGCCGCAGACCGAAACCGTCTGGCGCCAGGCCGACAAGTATCGCGTTCCGCGCATCGTGTTCGTCAACAAGATGGACAAGATCGGCGCCGACTTCGACAAGTCGGTCGAGTCGATCCGCGACCGCCTGGGCGCCAAGGCCGTGCCGATCCAATTCCCGATCGGTTCGGAAAGCGCCCTGAAGGGCCTGGTCGACCTGGTCCGCATGAAGGCCGTGGTCTGGGACAACGACGCCCTGGGCGCGAACTATCGCGACGAGGAAATCCCCGCCGACCTGCTGGACAAGGCCGTGGAAGCCCGCGCCTATCTGGTCGAGAACGCCGTCGAGCTGGATGACGACGCGATGGAAGCCTATCTGGGCGGCGAAGAGCCCTCGGAAGAAACCATCAAGAAGTGCATCCGCAAGGCCGTGCTGACCGGCGCCTTCTATCCGATCCTCTGCGGCTCGGCGTTCAAGAACAAGGGCGTGCAGCCCCTGCTCGACGCCGTCGTCGACTACCTGCCGTCGCCGGTGGACATCCCCGCGACCAAGGGCATCGACTTCAAGACCGAAGAAGAAGTCACCCGCAAGGCCTCGGACGAAGAGCCCCTGTCGGTTCTGGCGTTCAAGATCATGGACGACCCCTTCGTCGGCTCGCTGACCTTCTGCCGCATCTATTCGGGCAAGATGGAAACGGGCATGAGCCTGCTGAACTCGACGCGCGACAAGCGCGAGCGGGTCGGCCGCATGCTGCTCATGCACTCCAACAACCGCGAAGACATCAAGGAAGCCTATGCCGGCGACATCGTCGCCCTGGCCGGCCTGAAGGAAACCCGCACCGGTGACACCCTGTGCGATCCCCTGAAGTCGCCGGTGATCCTGGAGCGCATGGAATTCCCGGCCCCGGTCATCGAGATCGCCGTCGAGCCCAAGTCGAAGGCCGACCAGGAGAAGCTGGGCGTCGCCCTGCAGAAGCTGGCCGCCGAAGACCCGTCCTTCACCGTCTCGACCGACCACGAGTCGGGCCAGACGATCCTGAAGGGCATGGGCGAGCTGCACCTGGACATCAAGATCGACATCCTGAAGCGCACCTACAAGGTGGAAGCCAACATCGGCGCGCCGCAGGTGGCCTATCGCGAGTCCCTGGGTCGCAAGGCCGAGATCGACTACACCCACAAGAAGCAGACCGGTGGTACGGGCCAGTTCGCCCGCGTCATCATCACCTTCGAGCCGGGCGAGCCGGGTTCGGGCTTCGTGTTCGAGAACGCCATCGTCGGCGGCGCCGTGCCGAAGGAATACATCCCCGGCGTCCAGAAGGGCCTGGAATCGGTCAAGGACAACGGCCTGCTGGCCGGCTTCCCGCTGATCGACTTCAAGGCGACCCTGACGGACGGCAAGTACCACGACGTCGACTCGTCGGTCCTGGCCTTCGAAATCGCCTCGCGCGCCGCCTTCAAGGAACTGCGCGAGAAGGGCGCCCCGAAGCTGCTCGAGCCGATCATGGCCGTCGAGGTCGTGACCCCGGAAGAGTATCTGGGTTCGGTCATCGGCGACCTGAACGGTCGTCGTGGCATGATCCAGGGCCAGGACATGCGCGGCAACGCCACGGTGGTGAACGCCTTCGTGCCGCTGGCCAACATGTTCGGCTACGTGAACACCCTGCGCGGCATGTCTCAGGGCCGCGCCCAGTTCACCATGCAATACGACCACTACGAGCCGGTGCCGCAGCACGTCGCCGACGAAGTGATCAAGAAGTACGCGTAAGCTTTTTCCTTTCGGAAAAGCCTACCAGGGATTAGGACGGGCTCCTTCGGAGCTCGTCCGTCTACCACCCCAGAAGTCCAACCATTGAAGGCCCCCCTGGGGTCCTGGAGCTAAGAAAATGGCCAAGGAAAAGTTCGAACGTAATAAGCCGCACTGCAACATCGGCACGATCGGTCACGTTGACCACGGCAAGACGACGTTGACGGCCGCGATCACCATCATCCTGGCCAAGTCGGGTGGTGCGACGGCGAAGAACTACGCCGACATCGACGCCGCGCCGGAAGAAAAGGCCCGCGGCATCACGATCAACACCGCGCACGTGGAATACGAGACGGCCAACCGTCACTACGCCCACGTCGACTGCCCCGGCCACGCCGACTACGTGAAGAACATGATCACGGGCGCGGCCCAGATGGACGGCGCGATCCTGGTCGTGTCGGCCGCCGACGGCCCGATGCCCCAGACCCGCGAGCACATCCTGCTGGCCCGTCAGGTCGGCGTGCCGGCCCTGGTCGTCTACATGAACAAGGTCGACCTGGTCGACGACGCCGAGCTGCTCGAGCTGGTCGAGATGGAAGTGCGCGAACTGCTGAGCTCGTACGAGTTCCCGGGCGACGACATTCCGATCACCAAGGGTTCGGCCAAGGTGGCCATCGACGGCGGCGACCCGGTCATCGGCGAGCAGTCGATCCTGGAACTGATGACCACGGTCGACGCCTACATCCCGCAGCCGGCCCGTCCGGTCGACCAACCCTTCCTGATGCCGGTCGAAGACGTGTTCTCGATCTCGGGCCGCGGCACCGTGGTGACCGGCCGGATCGAAAAGGGCATCGTCAAGGTCGGCGAGGAAGTCGAGATCGTCGGCATCCGCGCCCCGCAGAAGACCACCTGCACCGGCGTTGAAATGTTCCGCAAGCTGCTGGACCAAGGTCAAGCCGGCGACAACGTGGGCGTGCTGCTGCGCGGCACCAAGCGCGAAGACGTCGAGCGCGGCCAAGTGCTGTGCAAGCCGGGTTCGATCACCCCGCACACCAAGTTCGCCGCCGAGGCTTACATCCTGACCAAGGAAGAAGGCGGTCGTCACACCCCGTTCTTCACCAACTATCGCCCGCAGTTCTACTTCCGCACCACGGACGTGACCGGGATCATCAAGCTGCGCGAAGGCGTGGAAATGATCATGCCGGGCGACAACGCCGAGCTGGACATCGAGCTGATCACCCCGATCGCCATGGACCAAGGCCTGCGCTTCGCCATCCGCGAAGGCGGCCGGACCGTCGGTTCGGGCGTCGTGTCCAAGATCATCGAGTAGTCGATCGATCCCAGCGACAGCTGACCTAGGCGAAGGCCCCGAGGGATACCTCGGGGCCTTTTGCTTTGGGGGCGCCCACTTGCCCCCACCTGACCGCTTCGCGGTCTGTCCGCCCCGTAGGGGGCGGAGGACGGAAGCTCGGCGCGCTTCTTCCCCCTATGGGGGAAGACGACCGCGAAGCGGTCCGTAGGGGGCAAGTGGCGCGGGAACTCTCGACAGGCTATCCTCCGACCCGAACCTCGGGGTGAGCTCTTGATCCGCAAACGCCATATGCTGCTGGCCCTGGCCGTCCTCGCGGCCGGTTGCCAGAAGACGCCGGACCCGCCGTCCAGCCTGACCCTGCCGCCCGGCCTGGGCGACCGGGTGCGGGTGCTGAGCGCCGACGCCATGGTCATCGACGGCCGCCACGTGCGCCTGGCCAACGCCTATGCGCCCCAGGGCGTGCCCGACGCCCGCTGCTGGGCGGAAGCCAGCGCGGCGCTGCAGGCGCTGGACGTGGTGCGCGGCAAGTTCAGGGACGCCCGCACGGTCACCGTCGGCCCGGCCACGGGCTTCGACGAGTTCCACCGCGAGCTGACCGTCGTCGAACTGGACGGCGTGGACCTGGGCCAGGAGCTCTACGAGCACGGCCTGGCGGCGCGGCGAACCGACGCCCCCAACGGCCGCTTCTCGTGGTGCGAGCCGCTCAGCGGCAAGGCGACCGGCGCCCCGGCGGTCAATTCCCTGCTGGACGGCGGCGTGTCCCGCTAGGACCCGCCGCCGCCGTTCCTAGCGTTCGACCGTCGAGGCCGTCGGCGTCACCGCCTCGCGCGGGGTGGTCCAGCGCGAGAGCTTGGGCGTCAGCCAGTGCTCGAAGTCGTCGACGATCTCGTAGACCACCGGCACCAGCACCAGCGACAGCACCGTCGAGGTGATCAGGCCGCCGATCACGGCCACGGCCATCGGTTGGCGGAATTCCGACCCCGTGCCCAGGCCCATGGCGGTGGGCAGCATGCCCGCCATCATGGCCAGGGTGGTCATGATGATCGGCCGGGCCCGCTCGTGACAGGCGTCCAGGATCGCGTCGCGCTGGCTCATGCCCGACCGCTCCTGCTCGATGGCGTATTCGACCAGCAGGATCGAGTTCTTGGCCGCCAGGCCCATCAGCATCAGGAAGCCGATCAGCGAGGGCAGCGACAGCGCCTGGCCCGAGACCAGCAGCGCCAGGAAGGCGCCGCCGATGGCCAGGGGCAGGGCCGACAGAATGGTGATCGGCTTGAAGAAGCTGCGGAACAGCAGCACCAGAACCCCGAACACCAGGCCGATGGCGGTCAGCAGGGCGATGGCGAAGCCGGTGAACAGCTCCACGAACGCCTCCTGGTCGCCGGCCGAGGCGGGACCGACGCCCGGCGGCAGGTTCTTCATGGTCGGCAGCGCGTTGATCTCGGCCATGGCCTGGCCCAGTTGGGCGCCGTGGTCGAGGTCGGCCTCGATGGTCACCTGCCGCTTGCGGGCGAAGCGGTCGATCTTGGCCGGACCGGCCTGGAACGACAGGTCGGCCACGGTGTCCAGGCGCGTCGTGCCGCCGCTGGCCGTGGGGATGCGCAGGGCGCCCAGGGCGTCGAGGTCGGCGCGGGTGTCGGCCGGCAGGCGCACGCGGATCGGGATCCGGCGCTCGCCCTCGGTCATCTTGGCGACGTTGGCGTCGATGTCGCCCACCGTGGCCACGCGGGCGATGGAGGCGATGTCGGCGGCGCTGACGCCCAGGCGGGCGGCCTCGTCGGGCTTGGGCCGGATCACGATCTCCGGACCGCTGGGCGGGCTGGAGGGACGCGGATCGGCCACGGTCTTCAGCCCCTGCATCTCGCGCTCGATCTTGGCGGCCGTGCGCTCCAGCAGGGGACCGTCGTCGGAGACCAGGATGTTGGAGACCTCCGACGTGCCCCAGTCGCCCAGCAGGTTCACCCGGGCGTCGGGGATGTCGTGCAGGCCGGCGCGGACATCCTGCTTCAGCTGCGTCACCGTCATGTCGCGCTTGGCGTTCAGCACGATGGTGACCGTCGCGTCGCGGACGTCGGCGCTGCTCTGGCCGTTGGGGCCGCCGGTGCCGGCGTTGGAGCCGACCTGGGCGAAGACGTGGGTCACCTCGGGCCGCTTGCGGAACATGGTGGTCACCGCCTGGATGGTACGGTCCATGTCGGCCGGCGTGGCACCGGGCGGGCCCTGAACCTTGATGTAGTAGAAGTTGGCGTTGTTGGCCGGCTGGAAGCCGGTGGGCAGCTGGGTGGCCAGGGCGATCGAGCCGGCGAAGATCAGGCCGCCGATGATGCAGCTGAGGATGCGGTGATCCAGCGACCAGTCCAGGGCGTTGCGATAGGCGCCCTTGAACTCGCGGCGCGGGTGGGGATGGCTGGCGGGCTTGAGAAAGTAGGCGGCCAGCAGCGGCGTCAGCAGGCGGGCGACCACCAGCGAGAACAGCACGGCCACGGCGACGGTCAGGCCGAATTCCTTGAAGAACTGGCCGGGCATGCCGGGCATGTAGGACACCGGCACGAACACCGCCACGATGGTGAAGGTGGTGGCCACGACCGCCAGGCCGATGGCGTCCGCCCCCTCCATCGCCGCCAGATAGGGTCTTTGACCCCGGGCGACGCGCTTTTCGATGTTCTCGATCTCGACCACGGCGTCGTCGACCAGGATGCCGATGACCAGAGTCAGGGCCAGCAGGGTCACCACGTTCAGCGAGAAGCCCATGATCGCCATGAAGGCGAAGGTGGGGATCAGCGACACGGGCATGGCGATGGCGGTGATCAGGGTGGCCCGCCATTCGCGCAGGAACAGGAACACCACCAGCGAGGCCAGCAGCATGCCTTCCAGCAGGGTGTGCTCGGTGGCCGCGAAGCTGGCGCGGGTCTCGTCCACGGTCGAGAAGATCTTCACGAACTGGATGCCCGGCTGCTTGGCCGTCAGCTCTTCGATGGCGCGCTTGACGTTGTCCTCGACGGCCACGTCGCTGGAGTCGCGGGTCTTCATCACCTGGAAGGCGACGACGGGCTTGCCGTCCAGGCGCGCGAAGCCGCGCTCCTCCTCCGAGCCCTGGCCGACCTGGGCCACGTCGGTCAGCTTCACATAGCGTCCGCCGCCGATCGGGATGGTGATGGCGCGCAGTTGCTCGACCGTGGTGGCCGCGCCCAGCACGCGCAGGGTCTGCTCGCGGCCGCCGATATTGGCCCGGCCGCCGGGGGCGTCGACGCTGAAGCTGGCCAGGGCCTGGTTCAGCTGCGGGGCGGTGACGCCGAACGAGGCCATGCGGTCGGGATCGATGATGACGTTGATCTCGCGGTCCACCCCGCCCACCCGGGCCACCTGGGCCACGCCCTTCTCGCCCTGCAGGGCGCGGGTGACGGTGTCGTCGATGTACCAAGACAGCTCGGGCGAGCTCATGCCCGGCGCCGAGACGGCGTAGGTGATGATCGGGGCGCTGGTGATCTCCAGTCGCTGGACGATGGGCTCGTCGACCTCCCGGGGCAGGATGGCCCGGGTCTGGTCGATCTTGGAGCGCACCTCGTCGGTGACCTTCTGCAGGTCCTCGCCGATGTTGAACTCGATGGTGGTGGTCGAGGCGCCCTGGACCACCGACGAGCGGATGGTCTTGACCCCGGCGATGCCGGCCACCGCGTCCTCGACGGGGCGGGTGACCTGGGTCTCCATCTCGCCGGGCGCGGCCCCGCTCTGGGTGACCGACACCACCACGGCCGGGAACTCGACATTGGGGAACTGCTTGACCGGCAGCACCATGTAGCAGCCGATGCCGGCCACGATCAGGGCGATGAACAGGATCGCGACGGGGATCGGGTTCTTGATCGCCCAGGCGGAGACGCGAAGCTCGGCCATCAGCGAGCGCCCTGCTGCGGGGCCGCCGGGCGGATCACGTCACCGTCGGTGACGAACGAGGCGCCGCCCAGGACCACGCGGGTTCCGGCCGGCGGACCCTGGACCAGCTGGGCCCAGCCGCCGCCCTTCTGGCCGATCTTCACGGCCACCTGGTGGGCGCGGTTGTTGCTGTCGACCGTCATCACCGACAGGCCGTCGGCCTCGTAGCGGATCGCCGATTCCGGCACGGCCACCACCGCCGCGCCCGAGGCGCCGAACACCGCGCGGCCGAAACCGCCGGGGCGCAGGTCGGGACGGACGGGCAGGCGCACGCGCACCTTGCCCAGGCGGGTTTCGCTGTCGACGCGCGGGCTGACCAGGCGCACCACGCCCGAGATCAGCTGGCCGCCGGGCAAGGACACCTGGGCCGACTGGCCGGGGCGCACGCCCGCCAGATCGGCTTCATTGACCTCGGCGTCCAGCTCGACCAGGCCGTCGCGGGCGATGGTGAACCACGGGGTGGTCCCGCCGCCGGCGATCTGGCCCGGCTGCACGCCGCGCTGCAGGACCCGGCCGCTGACCGGCGAAGTGATGGTCATGCGCGAGACGCGGGTGCGGATTTCCTTGAGGGCCGCTTCCTGGGCCTTGGCCTGATAGCGGCGGGTCTCGATCTGCTCCTGGCTGAGCACGCCCTGGCCGTCCAGGCCCGAGACGCGGGCCGCTTCGGCCTGGGCCTGGGCGGTGACGGCCGCCTGCTGGTCGACCTGGGCGCGCAGCAGGGTGTCGTCCAGCTGGACCAGCGGCTGGCCGGCGCGGACCCAGTCGCCCTCGTCGGCATAGAGGCGCGCGACGCGGTAGCCGGAAAGCTCCGAGCCGACGGCGGCCTCCTCGCGCGAGACCAGCAGGCCCGAGGCCTCGACCCCGCCGCCCAGGGGCCGGGTCTCGACGCTGCCGACGCTGACCGTGCGGGGGGCAGCGGTCTTGGTGTCGGCCTTGTCCTTCTTGTCGCCGCAGGCGGTCAGGCCCACCGATACGATCAGAAGCATGGCGGCGAGCGAGGTGCGGGTCGTCATGGGGGAGGGTCTCATTTCGAGGAAACTTGCGTCTTGGTGCGGTCCTGGCCGGACACGGCTTCGGGCGACCAGCCCCCGCCCAGGGCCTTGTAGGCCTGGACGGCGTGCTGGAGGGCCTGGGTCTTGGCGCCGGTCAGGGCCGTGCGGCTGGCGCGCCAGGCCGTCTCGGACTGCAGGGCGGTCGTCTGGTCGGTCAGGCCCAGGGTGTAGCCCTTGCGGCCGGCGGCGTAGGCGCGCTGGGCGCGGGCCTCGCCCTCGGTCAGCAGGGTCACGCGGCGGCGGTCGGCGGCCAGCTGGACCATGGCGTTCTCGGCCTCGCCATAGGCGGTCTGCACGGCCTTTTCGTAGGCCACGGCCGCCTGACGGGTGCGGGCGTTCTGGGCGTCGATCTCGGTCAGCAGATAGGGGATGTTCAGCACCGGGATCGAGATGTTGGCGCCCAGGGTCCAGCTGGAGCTGGTGGTCGAGGTCGTGCCGCTGGCGCCCGCGATCGGGAAGGCCGGAGACACGCTCTTGGACCAGCCCAGGCCCGGCGTCAGGTTCAGGGTCGGCAGCAGGGCCAGCTCGTTGATCTTCAGATTGCCGGCCGCCGAGGCCAGCTTGGCCTGGGCTTCGCGGATGTCGGGGCGGCGGGCCAGCAGGGCGTCGGGCAGGGTGGCGGGGATCTCCGGCGCGGCGTTCAGCGTGGCCTCGACCGGCAGGCTGGCCACCGGATCGATCCCGCGCCCGACCAGGATCAGCAGGCTGCGCTGGGCGGCCGTCAGTTGGGCCCGCAGGTTCTCGACCTGGGCCAGGCTCTGGGCCTCGTCGGCGGCGGCGCGGTCGGCTTCCGAGCCGGCGATCAGCCCGGCCTTGGCCTTCTTGGTCGAGAACTCGCGCAGCTCGCCGTTGATGCGGGCGGTCTCGCGGGCGTCTTCCAGCTGCACGGCCAGGCCGCGCGCGTCGAAATAGGACTGGGCGACGCTGGCGGCCAGGGCCGCGCGCGTGCCCTCGTAGTTGAAGCGGGCGGCGGCCAGGTCGTTGTCGACCACCTGGCGGGCGGCGCGGCGGCGGCCCCACAGGTCCAGTTCCCAGGAGACGTCGAAATTGGCGCCGTAGCTTTCGCTGTCGCCGCCCTGGGTGAAGCCGGCCGCGCCGCTGCTGTCCAGGATCTCGGTGTGGGTCCTGCTGGCGTTGCCGGTCAGGGGCGTCGACGGGATGTAGAGCTGGCGGACCTGGCCCTTGCGCAGGGCGCGGGCCTCGTCGAGCACGGCGGCGGCGCTGCGGGCGTCGGGGCTGCGCTCCAGGGCGGTCTCGATCAGCTGGGTCAGCTGCGGGTCGTTGAAGCTGGTCCACCAGCGGTCCAGCGTCGCCTGGGGCAGGGCGGCGCCGGCCGGGGCCTCGTAGGCGGAGGGCAGGCGCGTGTCCGGCGTCGGGCGGGGCGTGTGGACGCAGCCGGCCACGGCCAGTCCCGCCAGGCCCAAGGCCAGCAGGGAGGCTCCGGATCGGAATGGCCGAGGGCGCTCGCGCTCTCCGGTCATGATTTCACTCATCAACAAGCACCTGCAGTCGCGACCGAAGGGGGAGGACGGTCGCCGGTTTGTCAGTGTGGCCCGGGAGCCGACGGCGGGAGGTTGGCGACGCCGTGATAGACGTCGGCCACCTGGTCCAGAAAACGTTCGATGACCTGGCGGTCGGCCGGAGACAGACCGCCGAGGACGCGGTCCAGCCCTTCCAGCATCGGGGCCAGCTGCATGAAGGCGCGGTCGATCGACGCCTCCAGCGGCGCCACGCAGATCTTGCGCCGGTCATCGGCCTGGCGCTCGCGCGAGACGTGGCCGGCCCGCTCCAGGCGGTCGACGATCTGGGTGGCCGCGGCGGTCGTCACCTTCAGGTGCTCGGCCAACTGGCTGGGCGTCATCGGGCCGTCGCTGAGCAGTTGTTCAAGGGCGGCCATGTCGGTGACGTTCACGCCCAGGCTCTCGCCGATCCTGCGGCTGACCTGGCGGGTGAGCACGGAAATGGCCTTCAGGCGCTGACCGATGGGGTCGCGCGACACCGGCGAGGTTCGCCACGGGCCTGGTCCTGACTCGGGATCGTCCGTCATGGCGCGATCTATATTGTTAAGTGATTTAATAGTCAAAAGACTTAACGATAAGGTTGCAGGCCTGCCGGCGCGCGCCGCGCGATCGATCGTCTGGCCATTCATCGCCGTGTCCCCAAGGTCGGCGGTCGGGCGACTAACGCGGCCGACCGCCGTTCGTTCAATTGGGGGCGCGAGCGACGGGATGGAAGGGCGGGGCGTCGCATTGTCTTCCGTCCTCGCTTGGCGGCTTCACCCCTAATGACGAACGACGTCGCGGCGATGCGACATCGGCCGGCGACGATTTCGCAATGGCGGGCGTGCGCGGTCTTCGAAGGCTCGGCGTCGATGGCCGGTTGACGCCGCGTCAAAACATACCGCATCATCGAAACAGGTGTTCGACTCTTCGAGGTCGAGCGCTCGCCCGCGCGGAGAAGCGGGCATTTTACAAGCGTTTCAAAGTATCCGGCTCAAGGGGATCCTTCGGTTGTCGGCTTACGAACACGCATCTTAGGTTTTCGAAACGCGCCCTTGGCGCGGCGTGGCGCGATCTGTCGACCAAGGCCCCCGACGCCCAAAAGCCTGCGTTCAAAAAAGCAGCTCGGGAGGGAAGACAGTGAAGCAAGCGATGTTCCTGCGCGGGGCCTCGGCCCTGGCGCTCGTCTCGGCCATGGCGGCGGCGTCCGCCGTCCAGGCCCAGACCCGGCCTTCAGGCGACAACGGACCCACGGCGGTCGAGGAGATCATCGTCACCGGCTCGTTCATCCGAGGCACGCCCGAGGACGCCTCGCTGCCGGTCGACGTGATCGGGGTGGAGGACCTGCAGAAGCAGGGCTCGCCCTCGACGGTGGAGATGCTGAAAGCCCTGCCGGTCTCGAACGGCGTGCTGGGCGACACCAACCAGTTCGACAGCCGGGCCCAGGGCTCGGAAGGCTCGGGCTCGGTGAACCTGCGAGGCCTGGGCGCGCCGCGCACCCTGGTGCTGCTGAACGGCCGGCGCCTGGCCATCAACCCGCTGGGCGCGGCCGGGGCGGGCATCGTCGACACCAACATCATCCCCACCGCCGCCATCGGCCGGATCGAGGTGCTGAAGGACGGGGCCGCGGCGACCTATGGCTCTGACGCCATCGCCGGCGTCGTCAACTTCATCACCCGCAAGAACTTCAACGGGCTGGAGGCCGGCGCCGACTACCGGTTCATCGACGGCTCCAAGGGCGACTACGGCCTGAACGTCACCTACGGCAAGGTCTGGGACAACGCCAACCTCCTGGCCAGCATCGGCTGGCAGCACCGCTCCAAGCTGGGCGTGGCCGATCGCGACTGGGCCAACCAGCCCTATCTGAGCAACCCCGAGGCGGGCTGGTCGGCGGCGGGCAATCCCTCGACCTTCATCCCGGCGGCGGCCTCGACCACGGGCTTCCGCGATCCCAGCTGCTCCAGCCTGGGCGGCTATGCCGGGTTCAGCGGCCTGACGCCGGTCTGCTACTGGCACTACACGCCGTTCGACAATCTGGTCGAGAAGCAGGACGCCATCCAGCTGTACGGCGAGATCAACGCCGACCTGTCGGCCAAGACCAAGTTCCACATGGAGGCGCTCTACAGCCACACCGACGTGCCCGACTGGAACACCTCGCCGTCCTACGCCGCCCTGGCCGTGCCGACCGCCGAGGTCGCCCTCGCGCCCAGCCTGGTCGGCCGCTACTACGTGCCGGCCAACAACCCCGGCCTGATCGCCTTCATGGCCGCCAACCCCACCATCGTCACCACCAGCCTGGTGACCGGCGCTCAGACCACCGTGCCGTCGACCGTCCTGGCCGGCGGGGCGATTAACGCCGCCAACCGGCCCTACGGCCTGGGCGGCAACCCCGCCTTCGGCTACGGCCCCTCGATCGGGGCGCGGGCCTACGAGGCCTATCGGGTGTCGGGCGACCTGTCGGGCGAGTTCGACAACGGCATCGGCTGGGACCTGGCCCTGACCTATTCCCAGGAGATCGGGATCCGCACGGGCTACGACACCCTGGTCAACCGCTACCAGCTGGCTCTGCGGGGCCTGGGCGGTCCGCGCTGCGACACCGACGCGGCCACGCCCGGCGTCCAGGGCGTGCCCGGCCTCAACGGCTGCCTGTTCTATAACCCCTTCGCCAACGCCATCCCCAGCAACGCCATCACCGGCGAGCCCAATCCCGGCTATAACGCCGCCCTGGCCAACAGCGAGGAGGTGACGCGCTGGTTCTTCCAGAAGCTGACCACCAAGCAGGCCTCGCGCCTGTTCGTCGGCGAGGCGGTGCTGAACGGCAAGACCAACATCACCCTGCCGGGCGGCGACATCGCCTGGGCCGCCGGGGTGCAGTACCGCCGCACCTACTTCAAGGCCGAGTACAACGACATCTCCAACGCCCTGATCAATCCGTGCGTCAACACGCCGGACTACGGGGTGACCAACTGCACCGGCTCTGTCCGCAACGGGCCGTTCATGTTCCTGGGCGTCAACACGCCGGCCGACAAGCAGAGCGACATCATGGCCGGCTTCGCCGAGTTGTCGGTGCCGATCACCGAGGCCGTCCAGATGCAGCTGGCCGCCCGCTACGAGGACTATGGCGGAGCCACCGGCTCGACCTTCAACCCCAAGGCCGCGATCCGCTGGCAGGCCCTGCCGTGGCTGGCCTTCCGCGCCTCGGCCGGCTCGACCTTCCGGGGGCCGCCCGACCCGCAGCTGGTGACCTCGTCGGTCACCTCGCTGCAGAGCATCCTGGGCGTGTTCCGCGCCGTCGACATCTACGGCAATCCCGACCTCGCGCCGGAAAAGGCCGACGCCTACAACGCCGGGGTGCTGTTCAAGGCCGGCAACTTCCGGGGCAGCATCGACTACTTCCGCTTCGACTTCGACAAGCCGATCGTCGCCGAGCCGGTGGGCGGCATGGTCGCGGCCCTCTATCCGAACGGGGCGACCGGGGCCAACAACTGCGGCAATCCCACCTACGCGGCCCTGCAGGCGCGGTTCACCTTCACCACCAGCTGCAGCACGATCTCGTCGCTGGCGCGGCTGAAGACCTACTATGTGAACGGCCCGTCGATCCGCAATTCGGGCTTCGATTTCTCGGCCGACTATCGGTTCGAGGGCGTGCTGGGCGGCGACCTCACCATCGGCGGCAACGCCACCTACATCCAGGAATACAAGGTCGCGGCCCAGACTGTCGAAGGGATCGTGGTCACCCCGGCCTTCGACGCGGTGGGCCTGCTGAACTACCAGACCATCGCCGTGCCCATCCCGCAGTGGAAGGGCGACGCCTATGCCGAATGGACCGTGGGGCCGCACAACGTGCGCCTGACGGTGCACTATATCGACAGCTACACCGACCAGCGCACCGCGCCGTTCGCGGCCGGGGCCTACAAGGACTCCACCGGCGCGCCGGTGCAGGTCAGCGCCGGCAAGACGATCGGCAAGCAGGTGCTGACCGACCTGGCCTACCGCGTGTTCCTGCCCTGGGACGCCACCCTGACGGCGGCGGTCACCAACCTCTTCGACGAGGACCCGTCCTATGCGCGACTGGACCTTGGGTACGACCCGTTCACGGGGGATCCCCTGGGGCGGACGTACAAGGTGGGGGTGAAGAAGAAGTTCTAAGGGTTCTGGGGGCGAACACTTGCCCCCTACGGGCCTACGGCCCTCCTTCCCCCGTAGGGGGAAGAGGACTGCAACGCGCGTCCTCCGCCCCCTATGGGGGCGGACAGACCGCGAAGCGGTCAGGTGGGGGCAAGTGGGCGCCCACCGGCCTACTTCGAAAACAACCCCGTCAGCAGCGGCCGGGCGAACAGCCTGGCCGCGTCGTCGCGTTCCAGGCCCGGCAGCCAGGTGCCCAGCGAGGCGGCGGCGTTGAGCATGGAGTTGATCATGTGGGCGGCGATCATCGGGTCGACCGCCCGCACCGAGCCCTCGGCGATGCCGTCGGAGATGATCGCGGCGAAGCGCTCGGACCCGCGGCCGTAGCCTTGCGACATCTCGTGGCGCAGCTCGATCGGCAGGGCGCCCAGGGACGAAGCGCGCAGCAGCGGGCCGTGGTCCGACAGCTGGTAGGCCACCAGGGCCGCCGTCGCCGACGACAGCTGGGCCCAGCTGTCCACGCCCAGGGCGCGGGCGTCGGCCTGGGCCTTGCGGGTGACGGCGAAGGTGCGCTCGAAGCACTCCACCACCAGGGCGTCCTTGTCCTCGTGGTGGTGGTAGAACGAGCCCTTGGTGACGTTCAATTGGGCTGAGATGTCCTCGACCGAGGCCCCGCGATAGCCGCGCTGGTTGATCAGGCGGGTGGCGGCCACCAGGAAGGTCTCGCGCCACTCCTGGCCGTCGGGCGACGAAGGCGTGGGGTCGGGCAGGGCCAGCGGCTCCCAGCTCCTGCCCGCCGGGGCCAGGCCGTTGACCAGGATGTCGTACATCTTGTCGCGCACGCGGCCGTAGTCGTCGGTGTCGTAGCGGCGCAGCCACGAGCTGGACCAGAACACCTGCTCGAGCAGCAGGTGTGTGCGGGCGTTGCGGTCGATCTTCTCCAGATGGTCGAAGGCCTGGCCCTCGAAGAAGCGGCGCACCCGGCGGAAGAGATCGTTGAACGCGCCCTGGACCGAGCCGCGCAGGGGCTCCTTCAGGGCTCGCATCTCGGTGAAGCTGGTCAGGGGCGTCTCCTCGCCCAGCCGCACCCGGCGGTTCAGGTCGAGATAGAGATCCAGGAACTTCAACAGCTGGCTGGGCGCGTCGGGCGCCTTGCCGGCCTCGGTGACCAGGGCGTCGAACCGCTCCAGGCCGCGCATGAAGCAGGCGGCCGCCAGGTCGTCCTTCTTGCGGTAGTAGTAGGTGACGCTGGTGGTGATCAGCCCGACCTTGGCCGCCACGTCGGCCAGGGTCATGCCCTTGACGCCCTGGCGATTCAGGATGGCGGTGGCGGCGGCGAGGATCGCCTCCTTCTTCTTCGCGTACCGCTCGGTGGCGGGGCTCGCGATCCGGCCGTCGTCCATGTCTCGCCCCCAGTTACGCGGCCCACGCGCGGGTCTTTGGACCCGTTGGTCCAATTTAGGAAGCCCTGGTTTGGCGACAAGGCGCGCGACCAGCTTCGGCGCCGCTTTCGTGGGCGCGGAATCTTGCAGGCGTGTTGCAGGATAAAGGCGCGGACGCGACCGTTCGAACCGGCGTTACGTCGTCAGGCCTGCTTACGGGCCGGCTTCTGGGGCGGTTCGGCCAGGGCCGCGACGATCGCCTGGATCAGGGCGCTGGGCGACAGGGGCTTGGCCACCGCGCCGTTCATGCCCGCCGCCAGGTACGAGGCCTGCTGGTGGGCCAGGGCGTTGGCGGTCATGGCCAGGATCGGCGTGCGGGCCGCCTCGCCGCCCAGCTCGCGGATGCGCCGGGTGGCCTCGACGCCGTCCATGCCGGGCATCTGGATGTCCATCAGGATCAGGTCGAAGCCCGCGCCGCCGCGCTCGACGGCCTCCAGCCCCTGGGCGCCGTCGTCGGCGGTCTCGACGTCCGCCCCCATCGCCTGCAGCAGCCGGCCGGCGATCAGGCGGTTGGTGGCGTTGTCCTCGACGACCAGCACGCGCAGACCCGACAGCAGCGCCTCGTCCTCGGCCTCGTCGCCGGCCACGGCCTCGGCCGCCGGCGGGGCGGCGATCTCCAGCCAGAAGATCGAGCCGCCGCCCGGGCGCGGCCGGAAACCGACGTCGCCGCCCATCAGCGTGGCCAGCCGCCGGGTGATCGACAGGCCCAGCCCCGCCCCGCCGAAGCGGCGGGTGGTCGAGCCGTCGGCCTGGCTGAAGCGCTCGAACAGGCCGTCGGCGGCGGCCTGGTCGATGCCCACCCCGGTGTCCTCGATCTCGAAGCGCAGGCGCGGCGCGCCCGGATCGCCCGCCGCCGTCAGGCGCGCCTGGACCTCGCCCTCCAGGGTGAACTTCACGGCGTTGCCCAGGAGGTTGAACAGCCCCTGGCGCAGCCGCAGCGGGTCGGCCTCGATCCAGCCCAGGTCCGGATCGGCGGTGACCGTCAGGGCCAGGCCCTTCTGTCCGGCCTGGGGCCGCAGCAGGTCGGCGACGCTGCGCAGCAGGGCGGCCGGGTCGATCGGCTCGGGATCCAGCTCCAGCTTGCCGGCCTCGATCTTGGAGAAGTCGATGATGTCGTTGAGCAGCTCCGACAGCATGGCCCCGCAGCCCAGGGCCTCGGTCAGCAGGCGCCGGCCGTCGGCCGACAGCGTCTCGCGCTTGAGCAGGTGCATCACGCCCAGCACCCCGTTCATCGGGGTGCGGATCTCGTGGGACATGTTGGCCAGGAACTGGGCCTTGGCTTCGGCGGCGTCCAGGGCCGCGTCGCGGGCGGCGACCAGCTCGGTGACGTCCTGGCTGATGCCGATCACGTCCCAGGCCTTGGCGCTGGCCCCGCGCGCCCCGCGCCAGGCGGCCCGCATCCACACCCAGCTGTCGTGGGCCGGGTCCAGGTAGCGATAGGTCAGCAGGCTGTAGTCGCCGGTCGCCAGGGTGCGGCTGAAGGCGCCCCAGACCATCTCGCGATCCTCGGGATGGATCGAGGCGGTCATCTCCTCGACGGTCATGGTGCGCACCCCGCCCTGAGGCGCGGACGGGGTGGGGATGTCCTGCTCGAAGACGTAGATCCCCTTGCGCGGATCGAACCGCCAGACATAGACGCCGGCCGAGCTGCGCAGCAGCTCGTTGGCGCGCTCGGCCTGCTGGCGCTCGATGCGGCGGGCGCGGTCCTCGGTGAAGTCCTGGAAGACGATCAGCAGGGCCTCGCCGCCTCGCGTGCCGGGCAGCATCTTGGTCTGGGAGCGCACCCACAGCCAGCCGCCGCCCTTGCGGGCCAGACGGTGCTCGGACCGGGCCTCGCCCTCGGCGCGCAGGGTGACGCCGATGCCGCGGATGGTGTCGGTGTCGTGCAGGTGGAAGAAGTCGCGGATCGGCCGGCCCAGGGTCTCTTCCAGCGTCCAGCCGGTCAGGCGCAGCCAGGCGGGATTGACCCGCACGATGGCGTCGTCCTCCAGCACCACGAACATGTCGAGGCTGCTTTCGAAGAACCAGTCGGCGGCGGCCTGCTCGATGCCGGATCCCATGACGTCCCCCGGCGGTTCATGGGGCCCTTGTCGCGCAAGCGCTTGCCCATCCCCGCTCCCTAGTTTTCAATCGATATGCGCACGAGGGGGTAAAGGTAGGGTTGCGACGTACCGCCCCTTCGATCGTCGCGCGTGAAAACAGTAAGCCGCCTGCGTTAAGGACGGCCGCAGGAGGAACATCGTCTTGAGCACACCTGAAGCCGTGGGTCTGTCGTCCGACCGACTGAAGCGCATCGACGCCTTCCTGCAGGAGCACTATGTCGGCCCCGGAAAGCTGCCCTGCGCCTTGGTTCAGGTGTGGCGTCGCGGCCAATTGGCGCACACGACGATTCTGGGCTCGGCGGACAAGGAACGCGAGCTTCCGCTGAAGGCCGACAGCCTGTTCCGCATCTATTCGATGACCAAGCCGGTCACCTCGATCGCCTTCATGATGCTGGTCGAGGAGGGCAAGGTGGCGCTGGACGATCCGGTGCATCGCTACATCCCGGCGTGGAAAAATCTCGGCGTGTTCCAGGCGGGCGTGCAGGGCGCCTTCCAGACCAAGCCGGTCGACCAGCCGATGCGGATCATCGACCTGCTGCGCCATACCGCCGGTTTGACCTACGGCTTCCAGCAGCGCTCCAACGTCGACGCGGCCTATCGCAAGCTGAAGCTGGACGGGGTGGACAGCGAGGGCGGACTGCTCGACTTCGTCGGCGCCCTGGGCACCCTGCCGCTGGAGTTCTCGCCCGGCGAGGCCTGGAACTATTCGGTGGCCACCGACGTGCTGGGCTATCTGGTCCAGCTGATCTCGGGCCAGCCCTTCGACGTCTTCCTGAAGGAGCGGATCTTCGAGCCGCTGAAGATGGTCGACACCGGCTTCTTCGTGCCGGAGGACCAGCGCCACCGCTTCACCGCCTGCTACGCCCTGAACCCCAAGGGGCAGGTGGTGCTGCAGGACGACCCGGAGACCAGCGCCTATCTCTCCGATCCGGCGGTGAAGTCGGGCGGCGGCGGACTGGTCTCGACCGCCGACGACTACATGCGCTTCTGCCGGATGCTGCTGAACGGCGGCGAGCTGGACGGGGCGCGGATCGTCAGCCCCAAGACCATCAAGCTGATGGCCATGAACCACCTGCCCGGCGGCAAGGAGCTGACCGAGATGTCGCGCTCGCTGTTCAGCGAGGCGGTGTTCGAAGGCCTCGGCTTCGGCCTCGGCTTCGCCATGACCATAGACCAGGCGCGGACCAAGAACATCGGCTCGCTGGGCGAATACTTCTGGGGCGGCATGGCCTCGACCGCCTTCTGGGTCGACCCGGTCGAGGACCTGGCGGTGGTGTTCATGACCCAGCTGATCCCCTCGGCCGCCTATCCGATCCGGCGCGAGCTGCGGACCCTGGTCTATGCGGCGATGACGGAGAGCAACGGCTGACGACCGCAAGAAAGCGGCGCGGGAGAGGGCTCCCGCGCCGAGTGCGCTTCACCTAGTCGACACGCCGGAACGGCGCGCCGCGTGCGCGCGAGGCGGCGGCTTCGAAGACATGGAACGCGTGCAAGCAGCGTCCGGAAGCCCAATCCCCACGCGTACGCTCATGACAGTCGGAATCCGTAAACGGTGAAGCCTCGCGTCCTGGCGAGGATCCAGATCCTGGCGGCTTCCCCCCGCCCGCACGGATTGGCTCCGGCTGAAACTCTTGTTTCGAATTTCGAGTATGAATGCGGCGGCGTCAATGGCCGGGCGCCTAAATTCCCGGCGCCGTTACGGACCTCTGGACTTCGCCGCCGGGTCGTGCAGGGTTTGTGTCAAACAACCGTTCAAAAGAACGCAACCAAACCGAGGGTGGACACGCCATGGCCGCGATCAACAACGTCACCGATCTGACCGTCGAAGGCGACATCGGGATCGTCACGCTGGACTCGCCGCCGGTCAACGCCCTGGGGGCGGCCGTGCGCCAGGGGCTGAAGGACGCCTTCGAGGCGGCCATCGCCGACAGCGCCGTCCAGGCCATCGTGCTGATCTGCGCGGGCAAGACCTTCATCGCCGGCGCCGACATCTCCGAGTTCGGCAAGCCGATGGTCGGTCCCACCCTGCAGGAGGTGCAGGCGGTGATCGAGGGCTCGCCCAAGCCGGTGGTGGCGGCGATCCACGGCACGGTGCTGGGCGGCGGCCTGGAGGTGGCCCTGGTCGCCCACTACCGCGTGGCCGTGCCCTCGGCCAAGGCGGGCCTGCCGGAAGTGAACATCGGCCTCTTGCCCGGCGCCGGCGGCACTCAGCGTCTGCCGCGCGTGGTGGGTCCCGAAAAGGCCCTGGAGATGGTCACCACCGGCCAGCACATCCCGGCCAAGGCGGCGCTGGCCATGGGCCTGTTCGACAGCCTGGTCGACGAGGGCGCCCTGCGCGACGGGGCCGTCGCCTTCGCTCGCGTGGTGCTGGCCGAGGGCAAGCCCCTGACCCGCATTCGCGACCAGAACGACAAGGTCGAGGCCGCGCGCGGCAAGCCCGAGATCTTCAGCGAGTACCGCAAGGCCAACGCCCGCAAGTTCCGCGGCTTCAAGGCCCCGGAATACAACATCCAGTGCATCGAGGCGGCGGTGAACCTGCCGTTCGACGAGGGCATCGCGGTCGAGCGCAAGCTGTTCCTGGAACTGCTGACCGGCAGCCAGTCGGCCGCACAGCGCCATGTGTTCTTCGCCGAGCGCCAGGCCGCTAAGATCCCCGACGTGCCGGACGACACCGCCATCATCCCGGTCAAGAAGGTGGGCGTGATCGGCGCCGGCACCATGGGCGGCGGCATCTCGATGAACTTCCTCAACGCCGGCATCCCGGTCACCATCATCGAGGCCAAGCAGGAGAACCTGGATCGCGGCGTGGGCGTGATCCGCAAGAACTACGAGAACACCGCCAAGAAGGGCCGTCTCACCCAGGACGACGTCGAAAAGCGCATGGGCCTGCTGACGCCCTCCATGCACCTGGAGGACCTGGCCGACTGCGACCTGATCATCGAGGCCGTGTTCGAGCTGATGGAGATCAAGCAGGAAGTGTTCGGCAAGCTGGACAAGATCGCCAAGCCCGGCGCGATCCTGGCCTCCAACACCAGCTATCTCGACATCGACGTGATCGCGGCCTCGACCTCGCGCCCCGAGAGCGTGATCGGCCTGCACTTCTTCTCGCCGGCCAACGTCATGCGCCTCCTGGAAATCGTGCGCGGGGCCAAGACCGACAAGTCGGTGATCGCCACCTCCATGCAGATCGGCAAGAAGATCGGCAAGGTGGCGGTGCTGGTCGGCAACTGCCACGGCTTTGTCGGCAACCGCATGCTGGCCCAGCGCCAGCGCGAGGCCCAGAAGCTGATCCTGGAAGGCGCCATGCCCTGGGACGTCGACCGCGTGCTGTACGACTTCGGCCTGCCGATGGGGCCGTTCGCCATGAGCGACCTGGCCGGTCTCGACATCGGCTGGGACCCGGCCAAGACCTCCTCGTCCACCGTGCGCGAGGTGCTCTGCGAGATGGACCGCCGCGGCCAGAAGAACGGCAAGGGCTTCTACGACTACGACGAGAACCGCGTCGCCAAGCCGTCGAAGGAGGTCGAGCAGGTGATCCTCGACTTCGCCGAGAAGCGCCAGATCCAGCGCCGCGAGATCAGCGACCAGGAGATCCTGGAGCGGTGCCTCTATCCGATGGTCAACGAGGGGGCCAAGATCCTCGAAGAGGGCAAGGCCATCCGAGCTTCGGACATCGATACCGTCTGGATCAACGGCTACGGCTGGCCCGTCTATACCGGCGGCCCGATGTTCTGGGGCGAGCTGGAAGGCCTGCCCAAGATCCTGGCCAAGATGCAGGAGTTCCAGGCCAAGCTCGGCGACGACTTCAAGCCGTCGGCCCTGCTGGAGCGGCTGGTGGCCGAGGGCAAGGGGTTCAAGGACGCTTAGCGGCCTTCTCACTTACAATCGGCAGAAGATGTGAGGGAGGTCACTACATGGTTGCTATCTATGATGGACTTAAGTTCAACACGCCTTTGGAAGCTCAGTGGGCTGCATTTTTCGATCTCGCGCGGTGGGATTGGAAGGTAAATCCAGCATCCGTCGGCAATTGGTCGCCAGATTTTCGTGTGAAGTTTCCCTGCGGCCACTCGGAGTGCGGCGGATCGCACACTTTGTTGGTAGCTGTGCTGCCGGTGTCCAAAGTGGAAGATTTTGGAGCGCATCCCTCACTTTCCCATCGCTATGGGATTAGCGACGACGAAGTGCGCGCTCACGCAGCAGTAGATGCAGGCGCGGCATTTGGAACTTCACCCAAAGTATCGACATGGGAAATGTCACACGGCGCGGGCGGAGGCGTTGAGGCCGTCGATCGCTGGGTCGAAAATGCCCAAGCCTTGTGGGAACAGGCTGCGAGCCGGGTATCCAAAAGGTAGCAGCCTCCGACGCCAACGCCCAACTCCGTCCCTTCTCCAGATAGGCGAAGGGAGAAGAGGACGAAGCCTCATGACCTCCATCGCCGAAATGATCACCGCCGACTACGGCGTCATGGGCGACATCCTGCGCGAGCGGGCGGCCGAAAGCCCCGACCGTCCCGCCGTGATCATGGAAACCGGCGAGACGGTCACCTACGAAGAGTTCGACGCCCTGGTCGACCGCGTCGCCGCCGCCCTGCAGCGCGACGGCATCGCCCGCAACGAGGCCGTGGCCGTCTGCGCCCTGTCGTCGATCCCGTATGCGGCCCTGTTCCTGGGCGCCCTGCGAGCCGGCGTCGCCGTCGCGCCCTTGGCCCCGTCCTCCACGCCGGAAGCCATCGCCGGCATGGTCGCCGACTGCGGGGCGCGTCTGTTCTTCGTCGACGCCGGGGTCGCCGAGGCCCAGAAGCCCAGCCCCATCGCCGTGCGCCAGATCGCCCTGGACGGCTCGGACCACGGCGAGGCCTTCGACGCCTGGCTGGCCCCCGAAGGCGCCTGGCCCGCGCCGGTGACCATCACGGCCGACGACCCGTTCAACATCATCTATTCCAGCGGCACCACCGGCGCGCCCAAGGGCATCGTCCAGTCGCACGGCATGCGCTGGAAGCATGTGTTCCGGGGCGACGCGGTCGGCTACGGCCCCACCGCCGTCACCGTGCTGTCCACTCCGCTCTATTCCAACACCACGCTCGTCTGCTTCTTCCCCACCCTGGCGGGCGGCGGCACGGTGGTGCTGATGAAGAAGTTCGACGCGGGCCGCTATCTGGAGTTGGCCCAGGCCCACCGCATGACCCACACCATGCTGGTGCCGGTGCAGTACCGCCGCCTGATGGACCGGCCCGACTTCGGCGAGTTTGACCTGTCGTCCACTCACCTGAAGTTCTGCACCAGCGCCCCGTTCGGCGCCGAGCTGAAGCAGCAGGTCCTGGCCCGCTGGCCCGGCGGCCTGGTCGAATATTTCGGCATGACCGAGGGGGGCGGCACCTGCATCCTGATGGCCCACGAGCACCCGGACAAGCTGCACACGGTGGGCCAGCCCGCGCCCGGCCACGACATCCGCCTGATCGACGAGGACGGCGTTCAGGTGGGTCCCGGCGTGGTCGGCGAGATCGTCGGCCGCTCGGCCGGCATGATGAACGGCTATCACGGCCAGCCGGGCAAGACCGCCGAGGCGACCTGGACCTCGCCCGAGGGCTGGCGGTTCATTCGAACAGGGGATGTGGGCCGGTTCGACGAGGACGGCTTTCTCACCCTGATGGATCGCAAGAAGGACATGATCATCAGCGGCGGCTTCAACATCTATCCCAGCGACATCGAGGCCGAGATCGTCAAACACCCCGAGGTGGTCGAGGCGGCGGTGGTCGGGGTGCCGTCCGACGCCTGGGGCGAATCGCCCGTGGCCTTCGTGGCCGTTAAGGCCGATGCGCGAATTGACGCGGACGAGTTGAGAACGTGGGTCAATGCTCGCCTGGGCAAGACCCAGCGGCTGGTCGACCTCAAGCTCGTGGAATCCTTGCCCCGCAGCCATATCGGCAAGGTGCTGAAGCGCGAACTGCGCGACGGTTGGACAGCTTCTGCCTAGGGCGAAGATTCCGGACACATTTTTGCCGCGACGGCGCGCCGCATCGGGACCCCGCGAGTCACTCGATACGTTTGCTTAACCATAAAGGCGTTGTCGTGTGACAGCGCCGGATTGTTCGGAAGACGCGTCTGATGCAACCGCTCCCCAAGGCCGCCCTGTCGCCGGAAGACCGCAAGCAAGCCAAGGCCGCCGCCGCCCTGGCCGCCGCGGGCGTCCCGCTGGATTTCGCGGCCGTGGAGAAGGTGCTCCGACAAGGCCTGACCCCGGGCCTGGACGCCCGCCTCGCCGACCGTTTCGACCGTCCCACCGCCGTCCGCGCCGTCTCCACCCGGGTGGCCGCCCTGACCGCCGCCCTGACCGCTTCGGGCGTCCGCCGTGGCGGGGTCTGCATCGTTCCCGCCCTGGCCTCGGCCGCCACCCTCCAGGCCATCGCCGCCGCCGGCCTGCGGCCCTGGCTGGTGGATGTCGATCCCTACAGCTGGATGTTCGATCCGGCCCACCTGCGCGAGCGCCTGGGCGAAGCTCCCCCGCCCATCGAGGCCATCGTCCCCACCTGCGCCTTCGGCCGCGCGCCCGACATGAACGCCTGGGCCGCCTTCCACATCGAGACCGGCCTGCCCATCGTGGTCGACGCCACCGAGGGCTTCGACGTGGTCATGGACGCTCCGGTGCCCGTCGTCGTCGGCCTGCCGGGCGGGCGCGGCGTGTTCGTGGCCAGCCAGGACGCCGACTTCATCGCCCGTCTCGACGCGCCGGCATTCTCGGGCGATGGCGGGCTCGACGAGTGGTCCAACCAGCGCCTGCGCCTGGCCACCGCCGCCCAGCGCCTGCGCATGCTGCTGTTGGGCGCGCCCATCGGCTTCCAGCCGGGCTGGGGCATGAGCTGGGTGTCCGACGCCTGGGTCGTCAGCCTGTCGGAAGGCGTTGCCCCTGTCGTGGCCGAGAAGCTGGCCGAGCTGGGCTATGCGACCAATCCGGTGGGCCCGGGTGTCATGGTCCGCGACCTGACCCCGGTTGCGGATCGCCTGGCCAAGTCGGTGCTCAGCCTACCGTTCCACGCGGACCTGGGCATCGCCGAGCTGGACGAGCTGGCGGAAGCGGTGCGGAAGGCGCTGTCGTAACGCGCCGGGGACATGCCCTTGCGGCGTGTCCCCAGGTCCAGGCTCGGTGCTTGTTGTTGGGGACACGCCGCAAGGGCATGTCCCCGGCCCTGATAAAAGTCAGTGCGCTGCGGCGTAGGCTTCCACTTCAGCCACCCGCGCAGCCTTCTCCGCCTCGTCCAGGAACGACCCCGTGAAGCTGTTCTTGGCCAGGGTCACCAGTTCCTCCCGCGTCAGGCCCACGGCCTCCGCCGTCTGGACGTAGTTCTCCAGCAGATACCCCCCGAAATAGGCCGGGTCGTCGGAATTGACCGTGGCCTTCAGCCCCAGCTTCAGCATGCGCTTGAGCGGATGCTCCTTCAGGTCCGACACCCCGCACAGCTTCAGGTTCGACAGCGGGCACACGGTCAGGGTCGTGCCGTCCTGCACCAGCCGCGCGGTCAGGGCGTCGTCCTCCAGGGCGCGGTTGCCGTGGTCGATGCGGTCGACAGCGATCAGGTCGACCGCCTCCCAGACATAGGCCGGCGGGCCTTCCTCGCCGGCATGGGCTACGACCTTGAGGCCCAGGTCTCGGGCGGCTTGCAGCACGCGGGCGAACTTGGCCGGCGGGTGGCCGACCTCGGAGCTGTCCAGACCCACGCCCGCGATCTTCGAGAGATGCGGCTTGGCCTGCTCCAGGGTGGCGAAGGCCGAGGCCTCGTCCAGGTGGCGCAGGAAGCAGAGGATCAGCTTGGACGTCACGCCCAGCTCGCGCTCGGCCGCCTCCATGCCCTTGATCAGCCCGTCGACCACCGTCTCGAAGGCCACGCCCCGGTCGGTGTGGGTCTGGGGGTCGAAGAAGATCTCGGCATGGGTGCCGCCGTCGGCCGCCAGGCGGCGGAAATAGGCCAGGGCCAGGTCCTTGAAGTCGGCCTTGGTCAGCAGCACGCCCGCGCCTTGGTAATAGATGTCCAGGAAGTCCTGCAGGTTGGAGAAGGCGTAGGCGGCGCGGATCTCGTCCACGGTCTTGAACGGCAGGGTCACGCCGTTGCGCTCGGCCAGCTCGAACATCAGCTCGGGCTCGAGGCTGCCCTCGATGTGCATGTGCAGCTCGGCCTTGGGCAGGCCGCGGACGAAGGTTTCGAGGGCGGTGTCGGTCATGGGAAGGTTATGAGCGCTGAGGGCGGGGGGATTCAACAGGGATCGCGACGACGCGGCCGGGGACATGCACTCGTGCGTGTCCCCAAGTCTTGCATTGCGTCTGTTGGGGACACGCACAAGTGCATGTCCCCGGCCGATGTTCTAAGAACCGCCCGTGACCGCTGGACATCTCCCAATCCCCATCGAGGACCTCGGCCCCGACATCGGCTTCGCCGAGGCCCAGGCCTCGGCGCTGTACGGGCGCGACTATCGCAAGGCGCTGGCCAGCGACGACGGTTTCCAGCGGCTGGACGCGGTGGAGCGCCTGGCCGGCGCCCGCGCGGTGCTGTCGGCCCAGGAGGTGGCGGTGATGGACATGGCCGCCGGGCGCGGCCACGCCCTGGCCGAGATCGTGCGTCTCACCGGTCGCGAGCCGGCCTTCGTCGAGGCTCTGGTCCTGGACGCCTGCGCCAAGCTGGTGGCGCACTATGAAGCGGTGGGCGAGGCCGACGACGAGGTCGGCCCCGGGCCGCTGCGGCTGCCGGGACCTTTCCTCTAGGCTTAAGACATCGGCGGCGCGGGCGGGGGCGGTTCGGGCAGGGGGGTGAATTCCTGGTCGTCCAGGTCGGGCAGCTTCATGCGCTGCGCGCGCCAGTCGGCCTTGGCCTGCTCGATCCGCTCCTTGGACGAGGAGACGAAGTTCCACTCGATGAAGCGCGGCCCCACCGGCTCGCCGCCCAGCAGCATGACGGTGGAGGGCTCCAGGGCTTCGAAGGTGATGGTCTCGCCGGGCTTGAAGATCGCCATCTGGCCGACGTTCAGCACCTGGCCGGCGGCCTCGACCTTGCCCTTGGCCACATAGGCCGCGCGCTCGGGATATTCGGCGGGCAGGCCGGCCTTGGCGCCGGCGGCCATCTCCCAGTGCACATAGAACAGCGGCGAGTACACCGGCACCTTGGCTTCGACGCCGAACGCCTTGCCGGCCACCAGGGCGGCCTTCAGGCCGTTGGCCTCGTAGACCGGCATCTCGTCGCGGCTGTGGTGCGAGAAGCGCGGGGCGATCTCCTCCTGGCCGTCGGGCAGGGCCACCCAAGCCTGGATGCCGTGCATCGGGCCGCCGTATTCGCGCAGGGTCTCGAAGCGTTCGGAATGGGTGATGCCGCTGCCGGCGGTCATCCAGTTCACCTCGCCGGGGCGGATGACCAGGTTGGAGCCGACGCTGTCCTTGTGGGTGATCTCGCCCTCGAACAGATAGGTCAGGGTCGACAGGCCGATGTGCGGGTGGGGCCGCACGTCGACATTGCGCGGGAAGCCGGGTTCGAACTCCACCGGCCCCATGTGGTCGAAGAAGGTGAAGGGGCCCACCATGCGGCGGCTGTGGAAGGGCAGGACCCGCCCCACCTCGAACCCGCCGAGATCCTTGCGGCGCTGGTCGATGACGAGGTCGATCATGGGGGAGGCTCCGGAAGCTGAGCCCTTAGTGTGCAGAGGAGGGCGAGGGGATTCTAGAAGAAACTCGCTCTCATGGTCCTTCTCCCCTTGCGGGAGAAGGTGTCGGCCGGAGGCTGACGGATGAGGGGTCTCGCAAATGAAAACCGCCGCGACCGGCCTTTCGGCGGATCGCGGCGGCGACGACTTTCGACCCCTCATCCGACCGCTTCGCGGCCACCTTCTCCCGCAAGGGGAGAAGGACGCTTAGCCCAGCGGGCTGACGTACGGGCTCACCAGACCCAGCGGCACCGCCGTTGAGTTCTTGACGCCGCGGATGACGATCCGGCTCTCGATGTTGCTGACCAGGCCCAGCGACAGGAGCTTGTCGCGCAGGAACTCGTCGAAGGCGCGCATGTCGCGGGTGACGATGCGCAGCTCGTAGTCGGCCGCGCCGGTCACGGTGGCGCACTGCACCACCTCGGCCCACTTGCCCACGGCCTGCTCGAAGATCTCCAGGTTTTCCTTGGTCGGCAGCGACAGCTTGGCGGTGCAATAGACCTCGAAGCCCAGGCCCAGCTTTTCGCGGTCGAGGATGGTCACGCGGCGCTGGATGACGCCCGCGTCTTCCAGGCGTTTGATGCGCCGCCAGCACGGGCTGGACGACAGTCCGACTCGCTCGGCGATCTCGGCGACCGACAGTCCGGCGTCGTGTTGGATGAGATCGAGGATTTTGGCATCCACGGCGTCGAGCTGTTCGGACAAGAATTCCTCCCCCCAGAGGGTGATTGGCGCTTCGATCTTGCGCAAAGCGGCCCCGACTCGGGCACACCTTGGGCAAACAATTTCCGCGTTTCTATAAGATATTGCTGAGCGGGCGAGAAGACCCGGGAGGAATTTTTTTGCTATGCGGCACCTGGAAGTCACGCTCGACGACAAATATCTGCTCGAAAATGGCCGCGCCTTCATCACCGGCGTGCAGGCGCTGATCCGCGTCCTGCTCGATCGCAAGCGTCTGGACACCCTGGCCGGCCTCAATACGGCCGGCTTTCTCTCCGGCTATCGCGGTTCGCCTCTCGGGGGATTGGACCAGCAGGCCGCGCGCCTGAACAAGCTTCTCACCGCCCACGACGTGGTCTTCAAGGAAGGCCTGAACGAGGACCTGGCCGCCACCGCCGTGTGGGGCAGCCAGCAGGCCAACCTGTTCCCCGGCGCCACCCACGATGGCGTCTTCGGCATGTGGTACGGCAAGGCCCCGGGCGTGGACCGCACGGGCGATGTCTTCAAGCACGCCAATTTCGCCGGGACCTTCCCGACCGGCGGCGTGCTGGCGGTGGCCGGCGACGACCACGCCTGCAAGAGCTCGACTCTGCCTTCGCAATCGGAGTTCGCCTTCCAGGACTTCGAGATGCCGGTGCTGTCGCCGGCCGACGTGCAGGAGGTGCTGGACTACGGCCTGCTGGGCATTTCCATGTCGCGCTTCAGCGGCCTGTGGACGGGCATGATCGCCCTGGCCGACACCATGGACTCGGGCGTGACCATCGACGTCTCGCTGGACCGCCACAAGCTGGTCATTCCCGACTTCGCCTTCCCGCCCGGGGGCCTCGGCATCCGGCTGAAGGACCAGCCGATGGAGAAGGAGCGCCGCCTCCGTCTCCACAAGATCCCCGCCGCCCTGGCCTTCGCCCGAGCCAACGGCATCGACCGCGTGGTGCTGGGCGCCTCGCACGTGCGGGTGGGCAAGGCGCGCCTGGGCATCGTCTGCCAGGGCCAGGCCTACAAGGACGTGCTGGAGGCCTTCACCGCCATGGGCATGACCCTGGAGGAGGCCGCCGACCTGGGTGTCTCGATCTACAAGGTCGGCATGCCCTGGCCGCTGGAACCGCTGGGCATCCGCGCCTTCGCCGCCGGTCTCGAGACCCTGATGGTCATCGAGCACAAGCGCGGGCTGATCGAGCCCCAGGCGCGCGCCGCCCTCTACGATCTTCCCGCGCATGCGAGGCCTCGCATCATCGGCAAGCACGACGAGCAGGGCCATCCGCTGCTGTCGGAGCTGGGCTCGCTGTCGGTGGCCGAAATCGCCCTGGCCATCTACGACCGCCTGCCGCAAGGCCCGCACATGGAGCGGGCCCAGGCCTATCTGAACCGCGTCTCGGCCGCCGGCGTCGCCGCCGTCAGCCTGGCCGCCGACCAGGCCCGCAAGCCGTTCTTCTGCTCGGGCTGCCCGCACAACACCTCGACCAAGCTGCCGGAAGGCTCGCGCGCCCTGGCCGGCATCGGCTGTCACTACATGGCCGGCTTCAACGACCCGATGACCGACCTCAACACCCACATGGGCGGCGAAGGCCTGACCTGGGTGGGCGCCGCGCCGTTCACGACCGAAAAGCACGTCTTCCAGAACCTGGGCGACGGCACCTACAACCACTCCGGCTCGCTGGCGATCCGCGCCGCCGTCGCGGCCGGGGCCAACATCACCTACAAGCTGCTGTTCAACGACGCCGTCGCCATGACCGGCGGCCAGCGCGCCGAGAGCGGCTTCACCCCCGCCCAGATAACCCGCCAGCTGGCGTCGGAAGGCGTGGCCAAGACGGTGATCGTGGTCGACGAGCTGGAGCGCTATCAGGGCGTCACCGATCTGGCCCCCGGCGTCGAGGTCTTCCCGCGTTCGGAGCTGATGAGCGTGCAGAAGATGCTGCGCGACACGGCCGGCACGACGGTGCTGCTCTACGACCAGACCTGCGCCACCGAAAAGCGCCGCCGCCGCAAGCGCGGCACCATGGCCAAGGCGACCAAGCGCGTCTTCATCAACCCGCTGGTCTGCGAGGGCTGCGGCGACTGCTCGATCAAGTCCAACTGCGTGTCGGTGGAGCCGCTGAACACCGAGTTCGGCCGCAAGCGCAAGATCAACCAGTCGTCCTGTAACCAGGACTACAGCTGCGTCGATGGCTTCTGCCCGTCGTTCATCACCCTGGAAGGGGCGGAGAGCACGAAGGCCAAGAAGGCCCCGGCGCTGACGGCGGACTCGACGCCCCTGCCGGTGTTCGACGACTTCCACGGCGTGCGGAAGATCATCTTCACAGGCGTGGGCGGCACCGGCGTGACGACCGTGGCCTCGATCCTGGCCATGGCCGCCCACGTGGACGGCCGCGCCGGCAGCGTGGTCGACATGACGGGCCTGGCCCAGAAGGGCGGCTCGGTGTTCAGCCACGTCAAGATCGGCGAGACCGAGGAGACGGTGGTCGGCGGCCGCGTGCCCGCCGCCAGCGCCGACGTGCTGATCGCCTGCGACATGCTGGTGGCCGCCTCCCCCGAAGGCCTGTCGCTCTACGCCAAGGACCGCACCGCCGCCTTCGGCAACAGCGACTTCGCCCCCACCGCCGACTTCGTCACCAGCCGCGACATCCGCTTCGACAGCGGGGCCATGTCGCGGCGGATCAAGGGCGCGACCAAGTCGTTCGACGCCTGTCCGGCCCAGCACCTGGCCGAGACCCAGTTCGGCGACGCCATCTTCGCCAACATGATCATGGTGGGCTTCGCCTGGCAGCGCGGGGTGATCCCGGTCTCCAGCCGCGCCATCTACCGCGCCATCAAGCTGAACGGCGTCGACTACGAGTCCAACCTGGCCGCCTTCGAGCTGGGCCGGAAGGTGGCGCACGATCCGGCCTCGATGGGGCCGCGCGACGCCGATGTGCCGACGCCGGAGACGATGTCGCTGGACGAGCTGATCGCCAAGCGCACCGCCGATCTCGTCGCCTACCAGAACCAGGCCTATGCCGACCGCTACGCCGCCAAGGTGGCCAAGGTCCGCGCTTCGGAAGTGGCGGCCGGCGGCGAGGAAAAGGGCCTGCCCCTGACCCGCGCGGCGGCGGTGAACCTCTACAAGCTGATGGCCTACAAGGACGAGTACGAGGTGGCCCGTCTGTATACGGACGGTCGTTTCGCGGCCGAGCTGGCCGGGACCTTCAAGGGCGGCAAGGCCAAGGTCTGGCTGGCCCCGCCGATCATCGGCGCCAAGGACAAGGACGGCCGGCCGCGCAAGATGGCCTTCGGCGGCTGGATGCTGGACGTGGCCTTCCCGCTGATGGCCCGGATGAAGAGCCTGCGCGGCGGTCCGCTGGACGTGTTTGGCGGCACCGAGGAGCGCAAGATGGAGCGCGGCCTGATCGCCGACTACGAGGTCACGCTGGACCGCCTGGCCGGCGGCCTGACCGCCGAGCGCCTGCCGTTGGCGGCCCGCATCGCCTCGGTCCCGCAGGACATCCGCGGCTATGGCCACGTCAAGGACGCGGCGGTGGTCAAGGCTCGCGCGGAAGCGGCGACCCTGTGGAGCCAGTGGGAGGGGTAGCTCCCTTCCTTCTCCCCTTGCGGGAGAAGGTGGCCCCGGCGAAAGCCGGGGTCGGATGAGGGGTTGAAAGTCGGTTCAGCCGCGAGCGTTGGCCAAGCCTGTGCGACCCCTCATCCGTCGACCTTCGGCCGACACCTTCTCCCGCAAGGGGAGAAGGGTCTTTCTCTTAAACCCCGTTCGCCTTGGCGATCGCGGCCAGCACCTTGGCGCTGGGCTTGGGGGTGCGTTTGAAGGTCTTCCGGTCCACCTCGCACAGGCCGTAGTGCTTGGAATAGCCGAAGATCCACTCGAAATTGTCCAGCAGCGACCAGTGGACATAGCCCAGCACCGGTACGCCGGCGGCCATGACCTTCTTCAGCTCGGCCAGGGAGTCGGGGATGAACTTGGCGCGGACGGCGTCGTCCTTGATGCCCACGCCGTGCTCGGTGATCATCACCGGAATCCCCGTGGCCTCGTGGACATAGCGCACGGCGCCGGCCAGGGACGGGGCATAGACCTCCACCCCCATCTCGTTGATCGTCGCGCCGGGCGGCGGGGGCAGGGCCTCGGTGGCGGTGTATTGCGAGCGGGCGTAGTTCTGCACGCCCACGAAGTCGTCGCCCTTGATGGCCTCCAGCCAGGCCCCGTAGTACTGCGCCCGCTTCTGGTCGCGCAGGGCGGGATCGCCCAGGGCCTGGTCGTCGGTGACGGTCAGGCTGACGCCCACCGGCAGGTCGCCGCGCACGGCCTTGATCGCCGCGCGGCCGGCCTTGTGGGCGGCCAGCAGGGTCTTCTCGGTCAGCGGGATGTCGGCGGCCTGAGGGATCATCCCATTGCGGAAGTTGGTCGAGCCGCTGGCGCGGCCGGCGGCGGCGTTCATCTGCTCGACCAGGGCGATGGCCGGCGGGGGCAGGGCCGCGCCGATCACGGCGATCATGTTGGGCTCGTTCAGGGTGACGGCGTAGGCCATGCCGGCGGCCAGGCGCTGGGCGGCCTTGTCGCAATAGCGGGCGAAGAGCTCGACCGCCTTGGGGCTGGTCCAGCCGCCCTGGGCGGCGAACCAGCGCGGGACCGAGAAGTGCGAGAAGGTGACCATCGGTGCGATGCCGCGCGCGTGGCAGCCGTCGATGATGCGGGCGTAGTGGTCGAGCATGGCCTCGGAGAACTGGCCCGGCTCGGGCTCGATCCGCGCCCATTCCAGCGAGAAGCGGTAGGTGTTGAGGTTCAGGCTCTTGACCAGGTCGAGGTCGGCCGCCCACAGCTCGAAGCTGTTGCAGGCGTCGCCCGACGGCTGCTGGAAGAGGCTGGGCTGGATCTGCTCCAGCAGCCAGATGTCGCTGCCGACATTGTTGCCCTCGACCTGGTGGCCGGCCGTGGCCGCGCCCCAGCGGAAGCCGGCGGGGAACTTCGTCTGCGCGGCGGCCTGGGCGCCGGTGGCCGACAGGGCCACGGCCGCGCCCGAGGCGGCCAGCAGGGTGCGACGATCGATATCCATGGTGTTCCTCCGTTTTTCGGGGCGGTCGCTTGCCGCCTGTCGTCGTTGTCGTGGTTGTTAGGGCGGCGGCGGGCGCAGCAGCTTGTCGGCCAGCCGCTCCCAGGCCTCGACCAGGTCGAACGCCCGGTCGTCGCGCAGCCATTGCAGCTCCAGCCCGTCGAGGCCGGCCAGCACCTGGCGGGCCAGGCTTTCGGGATCGTCGCCGAACACCGCCAGCAGCCGGGCGAACATCTCCCGCGCGGCCGCGTCGCGCCGGCGGAAATAGGCGTGGGCCGGGTGGTCGGGGGCGATCGCCTCGACCCGCAGCATGGCGTAGAGCCGGATGAACTCGGGCTTGTCGGCGTTGCGCTGGACCAGCATCCGCAGGATGCGGCGCACGGCCTGGGGCGTCGTCGGATCCTGGCCGGCCTCGTCGCCCAGGGCGGCGGCGATGGCGACCTCGTCCTGGCGGTCGCGCTCGTCCAGCACGGCCATCAGCAGGGCGGCCTTCGAGCCGAAGTGGTGCAGCAGGCCGGCGTCGGTCATGCCGCAGCGCACCGCCAGGTCCTTGATGCTGAAGGCGCGGAAGCCCTTGTCGCCGATGATCTCGACCGCCTGGGCCAGGATGCGCGCCTGGCGGTCGTCCTTGCTCATGCGGATGTGGCTGCGGGTCATGGCCGGCTCGAAACTTCTTACCTAGTGATCGCTAGGTAAGAGTCCGAAGGGCGTCAAGCGACGCGCCGGAGCGGCGGCGACACATCGCGGAGACGATGGAGGGCGCGAGGCCTACTTCTGGACCGTGCCGTCGGTGCGGTCGGGCTTGATCCCGGTGGCGCGGATGTTGGTCACCGACTGCAGGATGCCGAACCAGAACGGCGAGCCCAGCGACACCGCCAGGCCGGTGATCGCCAGCCCAAGCAGGGTCAGCAGGAACTTGCCGGTCATGCTCCAGCCGTCGCGAAGGGGGGTCTGGCAAACGTTGGCGGGACGGCCGCTGGGCGGCATCGAGGCCAGGGGCACGTGGACCAGCGAGCAGATGGCGTCCTGGCTCCAGCCGATCGGCATGGGCAGGGCCTGGGAGATGTCGACGGGTTTCTCTTCCCCGGGCGCGCATTCGGCGGGCGCGCCCTCGCCCTCGGCCGCGGCGACGGGCCTCGAGGCGGCGGCGCTGGCGCCTTGCAGGCCGTCGGGGTTCTGGGCCGTCACCGAGGCCTGGGCCACCAGCCCGGCCCGAGCCACCGGATCGCGCCACAGGTTGTCGATCAGCTGCAGCGAATTGACGTTGAAGGCCACGGCCACCGCGAAGCCGGCCCAGAAGGTCAGGCGATGGATCCAGCGCTTGTAGGCCCCGCTGGTGCGGTCCATGGCGCTGTCGAACCAGGTGGCGACGTTTTTCTGGAACACGTCGACCTTGCCCTCGGCGTCGTCGATCATCGGCAGCAGGGCGTTCTTGAGGGCCTCGTTGTTCTGGATGCCGGCGACGGCGGTCTTCAGCTGGGTGAAGCTGAGATGGGCCTGGTCGGACGGCTTCAGCGTCTCGGTCAGGGCCACGGCGAAGGTCTTGCCGGGAATGTAGGACGGGGCGTTCTTCAGCAGGGAGCCGCGCTTGGTGCAGTGGTCCTCGGCGGTGTTGTGCGACTTCAGGGCCCCGATCAGAGGGTGGTTCCAGACCGCGCACATCTCGGGCGACCACTCGCCGGTCTTGCGCTCTGTGCCGTCGCCGCCCAGCAGGCTCTGCACCCGGCCCAGCAGGTATTCGCTGCGCTTGTTGAGGAAGGCCGAGACGTATTCGTTCAGGGCGGTGACGAACAGGCTGACCAGCAGATAGACGAAGATCAGTCCGATCGCGACGTCGAGCGCGGCGCCGAAATTCATGATGCCCTTCCCTGGAGCGCCGGTTCCCCGGCCGACGCGACCTCAACCTTGTCGGGCAAGGTTTCACAGCTCGCCAAAAAGGGCAACGAAGGTCGGTGGGCGCGGGCGGGATCGGCGGCTGGCTTGGTCGCGGAGGCGTGCTAGGTTGGGGCATGACCAAGCCCCCAGCGCCTGTCACGGTGACGCTTTCGCCCGAAGACGCCTTCGATCTCGGCGAGCGGGTGGCGCGCGGCGAGTTCTCGTCGCTGGACGAGGCGGTCGCCGCCGAACTGGCCGAGCTGAACTATCGCCGGGCCGCCGAGATCATGGGCGGCGGCGACCAGCTGGAGGCCTTGCTGGCCAGGTTGGAAGCCGACAACGACACCACGACGGATGTCGAAGCCGAGGGCTTCTTCGCCGAGTTGCGCGAGAGCCTGAGACAGCGCCTGGACGCATCGCGCGGGTGAAGCGGCGGTTGGTGGGTTTCCGATGAGCCAGGAGTTCGATTTCGACGCCGTCGTCGTGGGCGCGGGCGCCGTGGGGCTGGCCTGCGGCTACGCCCTATCCCAGCGGGGCCTGATCGTCGCCGTGCTGGAGGCGCAGGGGCACATCGGCCAGGGCGTGTCGTCGCGCAATTCCGAGGTGATCCACGGCGGGCTCTATTATCCGACCGGCTCGCTTAAGGCGAAGTTCTGCGTCGAGGGCCGGCGGCGGCTGTATGCATTCCTCGACAAGCACCACGTCGACTACAAGAAGTGCGGCAAGCTGGTGGTGGCCACCAGCGAAGCCGAAATCCCGCAGCTGGAGGCGATCTTCCAGCAGGCCCTGGCCAACGACGTCGAGGGCATGGAGCACTTGACCGGCGCCCAGGCCCGGGCCCTGGAGCCGGGGCTCAACGCCCACACCGCCCTGCTGTCGCCCGAGAGCGGCGTCTTCGCCAGCCACGACTACATGCTGGCCCTGCAGGGCGAGATCGAAGCGGCCGGCGGGGCGGTGGTGGTCAACACCCCGTTCGAGGGCGCCACGCCCCTGGCCGGCGGCGGCTTCACCGTGCGGATCGGCGGGGCCGAGGCGGCCAGCCTTTCGTGCCGCCTGCTGGTCACCGCGCCGGGCCTGTCGTCCCAGGACGTGGCGGCGACCATCGAGGGCTTTCCGGCCGACCAGATTCCGGCGGCCCACTACGGCAAGGGCGTCTATTTCCGCCTGGCGGCCAAGGCGCCGTTCCAGCGGCTGATCTATCCGCCGCCGATCCACGGGGCCCTGGGCACCCACTACCGCAACGACCTGGGCGGCCAGGCGGTGTTCGGACCCGACCTGGAATATGTGCCGGCCCCGGACTATTCGGTCGATCCGTCCAAGGCCGCCGCCTTCGCCGCCTATATCCGCAAGTTCTGGCCCGACGTGCCCGAAGACCTGCTGGTGCCCGACTATGCCGGTGTGCGGCCCAAGCTCCATGGCCCCGGCGAGCCCCAGCCCGACTTCCAACTGCGGGGCGTCGACACCCATGGCCTGGAAGGGCTGATGGCCCTGTTCGGCATCGAGAGCCCGGGCCTGACCAGCTCGCTGGCCATCGGCGAAGAGGTCGCCCGGCGGCTGACCGAATAGGGCCTGCCACCAACTTCGCCTTCGCGCGTTGCAATCTTGGCTTTTCAGGAGGGCGCGATGCTGGACGATTTCATTGACCGATTGATTGCCCGGCTGATGACCGGCGCGGGGCTGATCATGGCGGCGGCCATCGCCGCGGTGGCCTCGGCCATGGCGGTGTTCGCCTTCCTGGCCCAGTGGGTCGGCTCGGCCTGGGCCTACGCCATCGTCGCGGTGACGGCGGCCCTGGTGGTGACGGTCTGGGCGCTGCTGCAGAAGCGGCACATCGCCCGCACCCGCCAGCCGCCGCTGGACGAGCGCGTCCTGGCGATGATGCAGGCCCATCCGACCGCGTCGTTCATGGCGGGCATGGCGGCGGCGACGTTGCTGAAGGGCAAGCCTTCGCTGGCGGCGTCGTTGTGGGAGGCTCGGAAGGGGAAGCCGAAATAGGCGTTAGATCCTCCCCCTCTGGGGGAGGTGTCGCGGAGCGACGGAGGGGGATTACTGAGCCGGCGGAGGACCCCCTCCGGCCCTCTGGGCCACCTCCCCCAAAGGGGGAGGATTTGCCCGTCGCTATTTGGGCGAAACCCGCAACACCCGCCCGTCATCCTCGTCCGTCACCAGGTACAGCGCCCCGTCCGGACCCACCTTCACGTCGCGGATGCGGAAGCCGAGCTCGCTCAGCAGCCGCTCCTCGCCCACGACCTTGTCGTCCTTCAGCGTCAGGCGCACGAGGTAGCCCTTCAGCCCGCCCACGAACAGGCTGCCCTTCCAGGCCGGGAACAGGGCCGCGTCGTAGAAGGTCAGTCCCGACGGCGCGATCACCGGGTCCCAGTAATAGACCGGTTGCTCCATGCCCTCGTGCTGGGTGATGCCGTCGCCGATGGGCTTGCCGGAATATTCCTCGCCATAGGTGATGGTCGGCCAGCCGTAGTCCTTGCCGGCCTGGGGATGGTTGACCTCGTCGCCGCCCTTGGCGCCGTGCTCGACGGTCCACAGCTTGCCGGTCCAGGGATTGATCGTCGCGCCCTGCAGGTTGCGGTGGCCCTTGGACCAGATCTCCGGCTTGGCCTGCGGGTTGCCGACGTAAGGATTGTCGGCCGGGATCGAGCCGTCGGGGCGGATGCGGATGACCTTGCCCAGGGCCGCGTCCAGCTTCTGGGCCTGCATGCGGCCCTCCAGGATCGAGCGCTCGCCGGTGGTGATGTAGAGCGACCCGTCGCGGGCGAAGGCCAGGCGGCCGCCGAAGTGCAGGGCCGAGTCCAAGGCCGGCAGCTGCCGCCAGATCACCTGGACGTTCTCCAGCCGGGGCGCGGCCCCCGGAACCAGCTTGCCGCGCGCCGCCGTCGTGCCGTTGCCGCCGCCCTCGCGCGCCTCGGCATAGGTCCAGTAGATCAGGCCGTTCTTGGCGTAGTCGGGGTCCAGGGCCACGTCCAGCAGGCCGCCCTGGCCCTCGGCATAGACCGGCGGCAACCCCGTGACGGCGGGCGACAGCTTGCCGTCCTTGCCCAGGATGCGCAGGCGGCCGGCGCGCTCGGTGACCAGCTTGGAACCGTCCGGCAGGAACGCCAGGCTCCAGGGATGGTCCAGGCCCGTGGCCAGGGTCTCGACCTGATAGGCCACGCCCAGCTTCTCCTCGGGCGCGCGGGTCTGCTCGGGGAAGGCCGGCTTCTGGTCGGGGGCGTTGGGCGCGGCGGTCTGGACCGGCGGATTGGGCACGGCCTGGGCCATTTCGGCGGGGCCGCACGCCGACAGGACCAGCGCGGCGAGGGCGAGGGGGCGAAGACGCATGGGGACTGTCCGGTTCGATGGGGGTGGCGCCAACGTTGTCATCCCGACGCCGCCTTGTCATCCCGAAGCGGCGCATGACGAGGCGTTGACACCCGTCCCGCCCGCGACGAAGGTCCGCCCTCGCTGAAGACGGAGCCCGCCTTGACCGCCATCCTGCACGCCATGCTGGGCAAGGGCCTGGGCGGACTGGAGCAGGTGTTCCTCGACTACCAGCCGATCCTGGAGGCCTATGTCGCCCGGGGCGGCGGCGTGGCGGTGGGCGCGGTGCGGGCGGGCGGCAAGGTGGCGGTCCAGCAAGCTAGCCGCACGCCGCCCCTGACCACCCTGCCGGCCTATACCGACTGGGACCCGATCTCGCTGGGCGCGGCGCGGCGATTGGTGCGCGAGGTCGCGCCCGACCTGATCTTCAGCCACGGCCAGCGCCCGGCCCGCCTGATGGCCAAGGTCGCGCCGAAGGACACCACCCTGGCGATCTGCGTGCACAAGCCGGTGTTCGACGTGGAGACCACCCGCACCCACTATGTCTGCGTCGGCCGCCATCTGGCCGACCTGGCCGTCGAGCGCGGCGTGCCGCCCGAACGCGTCCACTTCGTGCCCAACGCGGTCAAGCCGCCGGCCGTGCTGGCGACGCCGTTCAAGGACGGGGTCTGCTCCCCGCGCATCGTCGCCGCCGGCCGCCTGCACCCCAAGAAGGGCTTCGACGTGCTGATCGCCGCCCTGGCGCTACTGCGCGACCAGGGACAAGGCTTCGACTGCGAGATCGCCGGCGAGGGCGATGAGCGCGCCAAGCTGGAAGGCCTGATCGCCCAGCACGGCCTGGAAGGCCGCGTGCGGCTGGTGGGCTGGCGCTCGGACGTCGCCGCCTTCCTGGCCACGGGCGACGTCTTCGCCTTTCCGTCGTACCAGGAGGGTTTTCCGCTGGTGCTGCTGGAGGCCATGGCCGTCGGACTGCCCGCCGCGTCCAGCGCGATTCCCGGGCCGGTGGAGATGATCGCCGACGGCGTCGACGGCGCCCTGGTCCCGCCCGGCGACCCCGCCGCCCTCGCCAAAGCCCTGGCCGGCCTGATCGCCGCCCCGGAAAAGGCCGTGGCCCTGGGCCTGGCCGCCCGCGCCAAGGTGCTGGAAGACTACGGTCCGGCCAGCCTGCAGCGGCGTCTGGACGCGGTGCTCGATCTGATGCTCGCACGGGCTTGAAGCGGCCCCCGCTTTGCGCTTATAAGCCCGCCTCCGCTTCGTGCGGCTGGGTAGCTCAGATGGTTAGAGCGGTGGATTCATAACCCACAGGTCGGCGGTTCGATCCCGCCCCCAGCCACCACTTCACCCAACCCAAAGTTCTCAGGCTGTTCGGGTTGGAGCGATGATCCGCGATGTTGGAGCTTCAATTCTTCCGATAACTTGATACGGGCCTGCGTTTTTCGCCAGGCATGTGCAGGTCTGCGCGCACAGGAAAACTGGCGTTGTTATAGCTGTGAAGGTGTGGCGGCAGGGGAGCGATCCCAAATTCCTTGCCGAACTCCTCCGGCGTCATGATGCGCGTGTTCAATGATTTGAACGGTTCGTGATCCTTCCATCGCTCAACTGATCGTCGCAGTTTGAAATCCATCGTGAGAAAACAGAACATCTCATGTGTTTCGGCCGTCCTGATGTGCCAAGCGTCGAGACTTTGTTTCTGCCCAAGGCGCTTTACCAAGGCCTTGAACAGAGGGTCGTCGGAAGAGTTCACTCGTTGAAGTTGTTGCTCCTCGTGTGAGGGGCCCTTGAAGATTGAAGGAGCCATGACGAAACCGCCGTAGAGCCTATCGATGCAGTCGAGCTTCACGTCGCCGAAGATACTGTAGTCCGAAAAGCCATAGCCAGTGAACCGTCCACTTGGTTGCCGATAGGTCTCGTGTTGGAGTTCGGCGGATGTACACATCTTAAGATGTCCGCTTTTGGCGAGGTCGGCGATGCCCGAGAGATAGGTGACGTTGCGATAGAGTTCGGAATCATTTTCCGCCGAATAGACCGGCACTCGGGCAGCATACCCTGTATCGATCTCATGTGGTCCCCACATCTTGGATCCGGTCGAAATCCATGCGGTCTCGTGAGTAATAGCATTCCCCAAGACCGTGTTATCGACCAAAATTTTTAGCGGATTTTCAGTTGATAAATGCTGACGCGCTTGAAGTGTTGAAGCTCGAACGAGCCACCACACTATCTTCGGCGCGTACTTGAACCGTAAGTGTTCCGGGAGATTTCGAAGTCGGTTGAAGAAACGACGCATCTGCTTTCCGGGGTGCCGGTCTCCTTGGGCGTGATCAAATTTCCGACATTAGATTTGGTAATTTTATGCTGGCATCGGAAATTAAATCGATGCCGATTTAAATTTGTCTATCGAATATTCCATAAAAGCTGATTTGCTGCGGCCAAAAGTGGTTGGGAGTTTTCCGCGACGACGCATAGCGCTTCTTTCAAAGCAATCTTCAGTATGCCGATCTCGTCGCACGGGTAAAGCTGGCTGGGCGGCGGCATGGTGTGAAATGGTGACGCTTCGACTTAGGGGCGGTCTTGGTTCTCAGAGATTTCACTGTCACCAAGGGGGTTCAAAACCGATACGCCACCGACAGGATAAACCTGTCCCCGCTGTCCGCGTGTCCGAACTCCCCCTGCACGTCCACGCGCCGCCCGACCTCGGCGTTGAGGCCGAAGACCAGGGCGTGGTCGTCGGTGTTCCTCACGCGAGCGTCGTAGCGGACGGCCAGGGCGTCGCCGTCGGGGAAGGCGTCGGGGAGGCTGGTGGAGCCGCGCACCTCGGTGTCCAGGTGGAAGTAGTTGACGCCCATATAGGGCTCCAGGGCGATGCGGTCGTCCAGGCTCAGGCGCGGGCCGGCGCGCAGGCCGAGGTTCGTGGACTTGATGTCGGAGCGGTCCTTGTCGGCGATGCTGATCGTCCGCGCGCCCGTCACGCTGACGAACCAATGCGGCGAGCCGTAGACCAGGGTCGCGCCCAGGGTGGTGGTGGTGTTGTCCAGGGCCGAGGTGAAGTGCAGGTGCTTGATCCCGCACGGGGCGGCCGGGCGGCAGATCGGCGGCGGCAAGAGGGCGTCGGCGTCGATGGCCACGTCGATGGCCAGGTCTCCCTCCACCTTTCCCAGGCTGGCGAAGAGGTTGAGGAACGGCAGCACCCAGACGTCGGCCTTGATCTGCACGCTGCGGGTGGCGCCGACATTGTCGAAGGTGACGGGGGCCACGGCGATCAGCGTGGCGTCCGCTGGCGGGGCCTGGCCCTTGCCCAGGCGCACCGACAGGTGGTCGCCGATTACCCCCTCCTGGTCGCTGACCACCACCACGCCGATCCCGTAGGGCAGGGGAAGGGGCGCGTCGCGCGCCCGGGCGGCGTCGGCCCAGAGCGGGAACATCTGTCGGGAGGGCGGGGCGGCGGCTTCTTGGGCCAGGACCGGGCCAGCCAGTGGCGTGGCCAGGACGAGCCCCAGCGCCAGGCGGCGGGCGAGGGCCCTCAGGGGGCGCGGAGGCGGCAACGGACGCACGCGCCATTGAAGGCGGCTTTCGGCGCGTCCTTGAATCCGGCCGATTCAGGAGGCCCGACGCGGATTCACCGTAGACGAAGGTCCGCCCCCGCGCGGACCCCGATACGGGCGCGCGTCAGTCCTCGAAATATCGCTTGGTGCGCCGACCCCGGCGGCCGACGCGGCGCATGCGCCGGTTCAGATGCGGCTCGACACTGGGCCAGGCCAGCATGCCCAGCAGAAAGACGACGAAGAAAACGCTGACGAACTGAATCACACGAACGGCTCCTGGCTTGCGAGCGCCCCCTCCCCATTGCCGTTTTGTCTTTATAGTTTTGTGTCGGCGTTCCGACCGTCGGAGAACGCCTGGGCTAAAATAGGGCTCCTTCACCATAAGCGATATCGTCTCAGGCGAATTTTTCGCATCCGATGTCGGATTGCGGGGTTCCTCGGCGTCCTTGCTCCGACGAGGCGCCCGATCCCATGCTCTATGCCATTCTTTGCTACAGTCTGGAGGACGTGGTCGGCGCCTGGACCCCGGAGCAGGACGCCGCCGTGATGGCCCGACTCGGGGTCGTGGAGCGGGATCTGGCGGAGGACGGCCGGCTGGGAGCCGTGGCCCGCCTGCTGCCGACGACCGCCGCCGTCACCCTGCGCAAGGGCCGGGAAGCCGTCGTCATCGACGGTCCGTTCGCCGAGACCAAGGAGCAACTGCTGGGGTTCTATGTGGTCGAGTGCGAGGGGCTGGAGGCGGCGATCGCGGTGGCGCGCGAGCTGGCCGTGGCCAATCCCGACCGCGGCGCCTATGAAATCCGCCCCGTCGACGTCTATCGTCCCGGCCAGCTGGCGCCGGGGATTGCCGGGCGAAGCGTCGCGAGGGTGCGGGCATGAACCAGATCGCCGACATGGACGCCGCCTGGATCGACGCGGCCCTCACCGCCGCCCGGCCCCAGGCGGTGGCGGCCCTGCTGCGCTATTTCCGCGACCTGGACACCGCCGAGGAGGCCTTCCAGGACGCCTGCCTGCGGGCCTTGAAAGCTTGGCCCAAGAACGGTCCGCCGCGCGATCCCACCGCCTGGCTGATCCTGGTGGGCCGCAACGCGGCGCTCGACGGGGTGCGCAAGCAGAGCAAGTCGGCTCCCCTGCCGCCCGAGGACCTGATCTCGGACCTGGAGGACGCCGAAGCCGCCCTGGTCGACCGGCTGGACGGCGAGCACTATCGCGACGACGTGCTGCGGCTGCTGTTCATCTGCTGCCATCCCGACCTGCCCGTCACCCAGCAGGTGGCCGTGGCCTTGCGGATCGTCTCGGGCCTGTCGGTGCGCCAGATCGCCCGCGCCTTCCTGGTCAGCGAGGCGGCGATGGAGCAGCGGATCACCCGCGCCAAGGCCCGGATCGGGGCCGGCGACACGCCCTTCGGCGCGCCGGACGCGCAGGAGCGGGCGCGGCGGCTGAACGCCGTGGCGGCCATGGTCTATCTGGTCTTCAACGAGGGCTATTCGGCCGGCGGGGCGGAGGCGGCGACGCGGGGCGCGCTGTGCGACGAGGCCATCCGCCTGTCGCGCCTGTTGCTGCGACTGTTCCAGGGCGAGCCGGAGGTGATGGGGCTGACGGCGCTGCTCCTGCTGCAGCACGCCCGCGCCCCGGCCCGGTTCGACGCCGACGGGGCGGTGGTGCTGCTGGAGGACCAGGACCGGTCCCTGTGGAACGGCCGGCTGATCGCCGAGGGCCTGGCCCTGATCGACAAGGCCGTGCGCCATCGCCGGCCGGGGCCCTATCTGGTCCAGGCCGCCATCGCCGCCGAGCACGGCCGGGCCGCGCGCGCCGACGAGACGAACTGGACGCGGATCGACCTGCTGTATGGCGACCTGGAGCAGTTGGCGCCGTCGCCGGTGGTCAGCCTCAACCGCGCCGTGGCGGTGTCCAAGACCGCCGGGCCGGAGGCGGCTCTGGCGATGATCGAGCCGCTGGCGGGCAAGCTGTCGGGCTACTTCTACTTCTTCGGCCTGAAGGGCGGGCTGCTGTTCCAGCTGGGACGGCGGGACGAGGCGCGCACCGCCTTCGACCAGGCCATCGCCCTGGCCAACACCCCGGCCGAAGCCGCCCACATCCGCCTGCATCTGGACCGGCTGATGCGGGAAGGCGCGGGCGGGTAGGGCCGCCACCCCATGCCCGTCATCCTCGGACTTGTTCCGAGGACCCGTGTTTCAGCCGAGAAGAAGGACGATCCAGGGAGCGGTGAGGTCGCGACCTCTCCCCAACCCACAAACCAGCGGACAGAGGGATCCTCGGAACAAGTCCGAGGATGACGATGAGAAAAGAGTTCGATCTTTTCTCAGGGCCATTGTCGGATCGCCGACCCCTGGCCCGTCCTAGCGACAACACCATCAAGGGAGACCGCCATGACCGACGCCCAACAGCAGATGCCGCCCCTGCCGCCCGTGTCCGGCGGCATCGCGCCCTATCTGAACCCGAGCAACGCCACCCAGGCCGCCGACTTCTACATCAAGGCCTTCGGGGCCGAAGACCTCTACCGCCTGCCGCCCGACGAACAGGGCCGGACCATGCACATCCACCTGAAGATCAACGGCAATTCGCTGATGCTGTGCGACGCCTATCCCGAGCACGGCCATGCGCTGGAAAAGCCCGGCGCGGTGACCCTGCACCTGCAGGTCGACGACGTGGACAAATGGTTCGAGCGCGCGGTGGCCGCCGGCTGCGAGGTGCTGCTGCCGGTGCAGCTGATGTTCTGGGGCGACCGCTACGGCCAGTTGAAGGACCCGTACGGCTTCTCGTGGTCGATCGCCACCACGCCGAAGGCCTGATCGCATGCTCAAGATCGTCGCCATCGTCCTGGTGGTCGCCGTCGTCGCCGTGCTCGGCTACGCGGCGACCCGGCCCAATACCTTCCGCGTCACCCGCTCGACCGTGATCAAGGCCCCGCCGGAGAAGATCTACGCCCTGATCGAGGACTTCCACGCCTGGCGGTCCTGGTCGCCCTACGAGGCGCTGAATCCGGACATGAGCCGCACCTACGGCGGTCCGGCCAAGGGACTGGGAGCCCACTACGCCTGGTCGGGGAACGGCAAGGCGGGGGCGGGGCGCATGGAGATCGTCGAGGCCCAGGCCCCGGCGCGGATCGGCATCGCCCTGGACTTCACCAAGCCGTTCGAGGCCCATCACAAGGCCGGCTTCGTCCTGACGCCCGAAGGCGACGCCACCCGCGTGACCTGGTCCATGGAAGGCGCCTCGCCCTTCATGTTCAAGGTGATGAGCCTGGTGCTGAACATGGACAAGATGATCGGCAAGGACTTCGAGACCGGCCTGGCCAGCCTGAAGGCCCAGGCGGAAGGGTAGGGCCGCCGCGCCTACCCCTCCGTCAGGATCAGCACCATCACCCCGTCCGCCGCCCCGTCGCGCAGGACGGGGGCCAGGGACAGCTCGACCACCCGCTCGTCGCCGGCCTTGACCAGCAGGCAGACGCTCATGCGGCTGGCCGGCCCGCCCTGCAGCACCTTTTCCAGGGCCTGGGTCAGGGGGCGGCGGTCGGAGGGGCGGACGATGTCGGTCAGCCGGCAGTCCAAGAGCTCGGCGGCGGTGAAGCCCGCCAGGCGCAGGAAGTCGTCGTCCATCTCGACCAGCACGCCGCGGATGTTCAGGCGGGCCACCGCCAGCTGGGGCAGGGCGGCCGTGGCCGCCCGCATGGCGCGGGCGTGGCGCAGGCGATTGCGCAGGTTGTGCTCTTCGGTGCGGTTGACGAACAGGGCCGCGACCCCGCCCGGATAGGGGAACACCCGCACACCGTAGCAGCGCCCGGGCTGGACCGTGGAATCGGCCTCGAACTCCACCGCCTCGCCCGTGCGCAGCACCCGCCGCATCTGCTCGGCGATCACCGCCTGGGTGGGCAGGGGGAACAGCTCGCTCCAGTTGGCCCCGACCAGCTGGTTGGCGCTGCGGGCGGTCAGGGCCTCGAACACCGGATTGACCTTGGTCACGCGCAAGGTGGGATCCAAGGCGATGAAGGCCTCGCTCGTGTGTTCGAGAAGCGCCTCGCGGCAGGTCTCGGCGGTCTGGTCCTGGACCGGGGCGCCGGTCTCGGGCCCCTCGCTCCAGTTGGCGTAGCGCTCGGCCGACAGCAGCACCACCCGGGGACGGCCGTGGTGGGTGATCATGACCGGGCCGGTCAGGGCGATGTCCTGCCACTGGCCGAAATTGCGACTGACTTCACCGGCCGTGACATGGGCGGTGGGCGGTGGGTTCCTCATAGGGCCTCTCCGTAAAATACGGAAAATCCGGGTTCTCCGAGTTGTCCACGATTGCGCCCCACCCCGGCGCCACCTGACCTTGTGAAACTACCAGCGCGTTGGTTGAGCGGCAATGAACGGCGCCACCTGCGGAGCGAGACAGTCGGTCGCCTTAAAATCCGTAAAATACGGATTTTCCGGATAAACTCCGTCGCATCCAAGGGTGAGCGATCTTGACCGTGCAACTTCCGCGTCGGGATCGCAGTCATGGCAAGTGTTCGGAACATATCTCGCAAGGCGAGCCGCCGGGACCTTCTCCGCTTCGGCCGTGACCGGTCGGGCGCGGCGGCGCTCGAGTTCGCCTTCCTGGCCCCGGTCCTGATCTTCGTGATGATGGGGATCACCAGCTACGGCGGCTATTTCTGGATGTCGCATTCGGTCCAGCAGCTGGCCAACGACGCGGCGCGGGCGGCCATTCCCGGCCTGAACGCCGCCGAGCGCGCCAGCCTGGCCCAGGCCGCCGTCACGGCCGGGGCCGGCGACTACGCCCAGCTGACGGCCAGCAAGGTCAAGACCCAGGTCGTCGACGCCAACGGCCGGCTGACGGTGAAGGTCACCTACAACGCCGCCGACTCCTTCGCCTATGCGATCCACGGCCTGACCCCCATGCCGTCGGACCAGATCCAGCGCCAGGCCTCCGTGCAACTGGGGGGCTACTGAGGGTTCCATGCGTAGCTTCAGTGGCGTGAGGGCGTCGGGCCCACGTACGCTTTTTCCCGCTTTTGGCCGCGACCGGCGCGGCGCGATCTCGGTGATCACCGGGCTATCGATGACCCTGGTGCTGGCCATGGCCGCCCTGGGCGTCGACACCGGCTCGGTGTTCCTGCAGAGCCGCCGCCTGCAAGGCGTGGCGGATCTGGCCGCCATGCAGGCCGCCAACGACATCGGCCGCGCCCAGGCCGCCGCCGACGCGACGGTGGCGGCCAACGCCACGGGCTGGCGCAAGCCGCTGAAGACCACCGTCACCCTGGGCCGCTACGACAACGAGTCGGCCACCCCCGTCTCCAAGCGGTTCCAGCCGGCCAGCGTCGATCCCGACGCGGTGCGGGTGACGCTGGACGGCGAGGCCGATCTCTTCTTCGGCGCGGCCCTGCTGGGGCGTCAGACCTTCCCGATCCGCCGCCAGGCCACGGCCGAGCGGGCGGACCTGGCCAGCTTCTCCATCGGCTCGCGCCTGCTCAGCCTGCAGGGCGGCATCGCCAACGCCCTGCTCAGCGGCCTGACCGGCAGCCAGGTCAACCTGTCGGTGATGGACTACAACGCCCTGATCGCCTCTGACGTCTCGCTGCTGGACTATCTGGACGCGGTGGCCCTGCGCCTGAACCTGAAGGCGGCGACCTATGACGACATCCTCAAGGCCAACCTGACCACGGGCCAGGCCCTGCAGGCCCTGGCCGACGCCCTGGCCAAGGCCGGCGACAGCCAGGCCGCGGCGGCGACCCGCAGCATCGCCCTGTCGGCCGGCAACGGGACCAAGGCCCATCTGGACGCCCTGGTCTCGCTGGGTCCCTATGGCGACCAGGACCACGTGTCCGGCGGTTCGCGGGCCAAGGTGGCGGTCGACGCCATGGATCTGGCCCGGGCCATCCTCCAGGCCGGCCAGGGCGACCGGCAGATCAAGCTGGACCTGGGCGCCAGCGTGCCGGGCCTGGCCGACACCGACGTCTGGCTGGCCATCGGCGAACCGATGAACGACGCGCCCTACATGACCGTCACCCAGGACAAGTCGGTGATCGTGCGCACGGCCCAGACCCGGCTCTATGTCGACACCAGGCTGCTGGGCTCGGGCCTGCTGGGCGGCCTGGCCCAGATCCGCCTGCCGGTGCTGGTCGAGCTGGCCTCGGGCGAGGCGCGGCTCAAGGCCATCGACTGCGGGAAGAAGACCACCACCCTGGAGGTCAAGCCCAGCGTCGGCTCGCTGAAGATCGGCGACATCGACATCGACGACCTGGACGCCTTCAAGCAGCCCCTGGCAGTGGACCGGGTCGATATCGTCAAGTCGCCGCTGTTCAAGGTGTCGGGCAAGTCCGACGTCTCGATCGGGGGGCTGTCGTGGCAGTCGGTGTCGTTCAGCGAGGCCGACGTGAAGGCCCGCACGATCAAGACGGTCAAGACCAACGACACCCTGACGGCGACCCTGACCACCCTGCTGACGGATCTGGACCTGGACGTCGATTTCCTCAACGCCATCCATCTGGGCCTGGGCGACACGGCGATCCTGGCGGCGCTGAAGCCGATCCTGATGGCCGCGGCGATCCCGCTGGACGGGGTGATCAATTCCCTGACCGACCTTCTGGGCCTGGGCGTCGGCGAGGCCGACGTGCGGGTCAACGGCCTGCGCTGCGGCGTGGCGGCCCTGGTGGCCTGATGTTTTCATTGGTGGAGTAAGACGATGAGCGCCCTCGACTGGCCCGGCCTGGAATCGCTGGAGTTCGACGCCCCGCAGCGGGCGTTCGGACGCAAGGGCGACGCGCCGGCCCAGCTGTCCGACAACGCCCTGCTGCACGCGCCGCCGCCGGTCCTGGACGTGCGCGCCCGGGTGCACGCCCTCTGCGCGCTCTACAGCCACGCCCGCACGCCGGCCAAGCGCCTGGCCGTGCTGGAGCAGCTGGAGGACATGACGCTGGAAACCGCCCACCTGCTGGCCGTCGACCTGCTGCGCAACGGCTGGCGGCCGGACTAGGGGATCGGCATCCAGCCGCTTTTAATGTCGTCATTCCCGCCCTTGTGGCGGGAACCCCTGGTTCAGCTTGCAAGTGAAGCGCCTTGGCGCGCCAGCGCGCCACCCTCCCGCACCTGCGGCGGATAGAGGGGTTCCCGCCACAAGGGCGGGAATGACGGTGAAATTGAGAGATCCGGATCAAGCCCCCTCAGCAGTCCAGGAACTTCACCTCCGACGCCGAATGGCGCAGGTCGCTGGGCGAGAACAGGCTGGACAGGCCCAGCAGGGCCGGGCGACCGGGCATGACGAACACCGGCACCTCGGCCAGATAGGCGCTCATCCGGCCCTTGGCGCGATAGCGGCGGACGAAGGCCTCGCGGTCCAGCAGGTCGCCGATCGCCTCCAGCAGCGGACTGTTGAGGAACACCCCGCCCCGCGCCGCGAACAGCAGGGCCATGTCGCCGGAAAAGCCGCCCAGCAGGCCGCTGAAGATCGAAATGGCCTCGCGCGCCTGGGCGTCGCCGGCCCGCGCGCGCTCTATGATAACGTTGTCATTTTCGGACACGCAAATAGGGTCCCCGTCGTTCACCAGCGCGCAATGGATGTCGCTCAGGCCCTCCTTGGACAGCAGGCGCTCGGCGGCGGTGTCGCCGTGGCGGGCGCGGACGGCCGAGAAGATCGTCGCCTCGCGGGCCTCGACCGGGCAGAAGTCCATGTGGCCGCCCTCGCTGGGCACGGACAGCCAGCCGTCGCCGCGCAGCGGGGCCAGGCCCGCCACGCCCAGGCCGATGTCGGGGCCCAGCACCGCGATGGCGCCGTTGCGGGCGGCCTTGCCGGGGTGGATCACGCCCAGCTCCGCCTCGGCCACCTTGGGCGCGCCCATGGCGCAGGCGGTGAAGTCGTTGACCAGATAGACCCGGGGCGTGCGCAGCACGCTGCGCAGCCAGGCCTGGGAGACGCTCATGCCGGTGCTGGTCAGCACCACCGCGCCGTCGATCTCGGGACCGGCCGCGCAGACTGCCGCCCCGACCAGCTCTCCGGGTCCCAGCTCGGCCAGCATCGACCGCAGGCCCGCCTCCAGCTCCAGAGAGGAGGCGCAGGGCAGGACGCGGTGCTCGCCGGGACAGTCGCCGGGGCGCGCCAGGGCGACGATCAGCTCGCGCCCGGTCACATCGGCCAACAGCGCCACGCCGTGGGTCATCGGATCGTCCCTTTGTTTCCTCGAAGGCCGATCTTCGCCGGCCTGCCGTCATCATAGCGGCAAGCGGGTTACCGGTGAAATAACCGCGTTCCGCCAGACGCTCCTGGGCCGAACGGCCCGCTCAGGAAGGGATTTGCGTGGACAACCCCGCGGGGCGGCATGGTCATCTGTAAATAAACCCTTCCGCTGCACCCCCGATTAACGTCGCCGCGCGTTGGTAAGGCTATGTCGAAGTTTGGCTCCGGCGGGATCGCCGACCGGCGAGCCGGTCCCCGCGTACCGATGCAACATGCCGGCAAGGTGCTGTGCGGCGCCTTCGCGTGGGACTGCGTGATCCGGGACCAGTCCGCGACGGGCCTGCGCATCCAGATGTTGTCGGGCGCCGCGCCGCCAGGCAGCATCCAGGTGGTCGACCTGGTCACCGGCTTCGCCCACGACGTGAAAGTGGCCTGGCAGAAGGAGCGCGAGTTGGGCCTGAAGCTGGTGAGCAGCCACGACCTGCGGGGCCTGGCGCCGGCCTCGCTCCAGACCGCCAAGCGCATGTGGCAGGCCAGCCAGGGACGGCTGCAGGTGGGGTGACGATCCCTCTCCCCTTGCGGGAGAGGGGGCCCCACGAAGTGGGGTCGGGTGAGGGGTCTTTCAGACCTTTCCGGACAGGGCTATCGACCCCTCATCCGACCTGCTTCGCAGGCCACCTTCTCCCGCAAGGGGAGAAGGAAGAGGCCTGCTCCCTAAGACAGCCGGTCCCGGAACTCGCTGTAGTCGAACTGGCGCACCAGGTTCAGCGCGTCGCTGTCGCTGTTCCACAGGGCGATAGAGGGCAGGGGCACGCCGTTGAAGGTGTTGGTCTTGACCATCGAATAGTGCGCCTGGTCCAGGAAGGCGATGCGCGTTCCCGGCGTCGGGACGGCGGCGAAGCCGTAGTCGCCGATGATGTCGCCGGCCAGGCACGAGGGGCCGCCCAGCCGCATCGAGACGCCGTCTTCAGCCTCGTTCAACATCGCGGGCCGGTAGGGCGCCTCGATGACGTCGGGCATGTGGCAGGTGGCCGAGATGTCGGTGATGGCCACGTGCAGGCCGTTGTCGAAGGTGTCGAGGATCTCGCCCACCAGGATGCCGGCGTCCAGCGCGATGGCCTCGCCCGGCTCGATATAGACCTGCACGCCGTGGCGCTGACGGATGTCGGAGAGCAGTCCCACCAGGCCGTCGATATCGTAGTCGGCGCGGGTGACGTGGTGACCGCCGCCCAGGTTCAGCCACTTCAGCTTGGGCAGCAGGCCTTCAAGCTTCGGCTCCAGCGAGGCCCAGATGCGCTGCAGCGGCTCGAAACCCTGTTCGCACAGGGCGTGGACGTGCAGGCCGTCGACGCCTTCCAGATGCTCGGGCTTCAGCTGCGAGACCGGAAAGCCCAGGCGCGAGCCCAACTGGCAGGGGTCGTACTTGGCGACCTCGGCCTCGCTGTGCTCGGGGTTGAGGCGCAGGCCGATGTCGAACGTCTCGCCGGCCGCCCGCGCCGCTTCGATCACGTCGGCGAACCGGGCGATCTGGGCGGGCGCGTTGAAGATCACCGTGTCCGACAGCTTGAGGATCTCGGGCAGGTCCTCGCGCTTGTAGGCCGGCGAATAGGTGGTCAGATGGCCGTGATAGTGCTCGCGGGCCAGCCGTGCTTCCCACAGGCCCGAGGCGCACGTGCCGTCCAGGTGCTTGCCGACCAGGTCGCCCAGCGACCACATCGAGAAGGCCTTCAGCGCCAGCAGCACCTTGGCGCCGGCCCGCCGGCCGACGTCCGCCAGGGTGGCGAGGTTTCGCGTCACCGCGACCTCGTCCACCACGAAGCAGGGCGAGGGGACGCGGTTCAGGTCGAACCGCGCGAAGGCTCCGGGATCGCCGGCCTGGGTCTGCATGGCCATGGGCGGTCAGAAGTCCAGCGGGGCGTCCAGGTCCTGGATCTTCCAGGGCAGGCCGTGCTTGTTCAGCATGTCCATGAACGGATCGGGATCCAGCTGCTCCATGTTGAACACGCCCGCGCCCTTCCACTGGCCGGTCAGCATCAGGGCCGCGCCGATCATGGCCGGGACGCCCGTGGTGTAGCTGACCGCCTGGTTGTTGGTCTCGGCGTAGGCTTCCTCGTGGTCGCACACGTTATTGATGTAGACCGTGCGCGCCTTGCCGTCCTTTTCGCCGGTGGCGATGGTGCCGATGTTGGTCTTGCCCTTGGTGAGCGGACCCAGCGAGGCCGGCTCGGGCAGCAGGGCCTTCAGGAACTCGATCGGGATGATCTCGCGGCCCTGGAACGTCATCGGCTCGATCGACAGCATGCCGATGTTGCCCAGCACGTCCAGGTGCTTGAGGTAGCTGTCGCCGAAGGTCATCCAGAAGCGGATGCGCTTGATCTCCGGGTAGAACTTGGCCAGCGACTCCAGCTCCTCATGGTACATGAGGTACATGTTCTTCGGGCCGACCTGGTCGAAGTCGAAGACCTGCTTGTGGCTCAGCGCCGGGCCCTCGACCCACTGGCCGTTCTCCCAGTGCCGCGACGGGGCGGTCACTTCGCGCAGGTTGATCTCGGGATTGAAGTTGGTGGCGAACGGCAGGCCGGTATCGCCGCCGTTGCAGTCCAGGATGTCGAGCGTCTCGATCGAATCCAGCAGGTGCTTCTTGGTGTAGGTGGCGAACACCGAGGTCACGCCCGGGTCGAAGCCGCTGCCTAGCAGCGCCATCAGGCCGGCGTCCTTGAAGCGGTCCTGATAGGCCCACTGCCACTTGTATTCGAACTTGGCCTCGTCGCGCGGCTCGTAGTTGGCGGTGTCGAGGTAGTTCACGCCGGCGGCCAGGCAGGCGTCCATGATCGCCAGGTCCTGGTAGGGCAGGGCGAGGTTCACCACCAGGGCCGGCTTGACGGCCTGGATCAGGGCGGTGGTGGCGGCCACGTCGTCGGCGTCGATCGCCGCGGTCTCGACGGTCACGCCGGTCTTCGCCTTCACCGAGGCGGCCACCGCGTCGCACTTGGACTTGGTGCGGCTGGCCAGGGTGATGTGCGAGAAGATGTCCGTGTTCATCGCCATCTTGTGGACGGCGACCGAACCGACGCCGCCCGCGCCGATAACCAAAACCCTGCTCATCTTGGCCTCTCCTGACGCCTTCTAACGTGTGGCAGCGCGGCTGCCGGAATGGGGGGCGGGGGTCATATCACAAGGACGCTCGGCTCGCGAACCACCCACGACCATCGGATGGGGTGCTTTCAAGCAGTCGTTTGCCGCCGCGTCTACCTCGGCGGGGTCATATCGACCCCGGATCGCCTCGGAGACGGGTACGGAACGCGCCAGACCCGGAGTCGGACCGGGTCCCAAAACGCGATCGGGCCCCGGCGGGGAGGCGCCGGAGCCCGAACAGGCAGGTCTAATGCGTCGCCGGGGTTTAGGCGGCGGCGGTCTCGGCGCGGGCGGCTTCTTCAGCCATGGCGCGGACCAGGTCCAGGACCTGACGGCGCACGCGGCCGCGGCCGATCTTCGGGAACACCTCGGCCAGCTCCAGGCCTTCCGGGGTGGTCAGGAATTCCTGCACGATGCGCTCGGCCTGTTGACCGACTTCGTCGCCGTCCGAACCGTCCATCGGGTCGGCCAGGCCGTCGAAGAAGAACGACACCGGCACTTGCAGGGTCTTGGCGATCTCATAGAGCTTGGAGGCGCTCACGCGGTTGGCGCCGCGTTCGTACTTCTGGACCTGTTGGAAGGTCAGGCCCAGCGAATCGGCCAGTTGTTCCTGGCTGACGCCCAGAAGCTTGCGACGCATGCGGACGCGGCCGCCGACGTGCAGATCGACGGGATTCGGGCGCCGGCCCTCGGTTTCTTCGCTCAAGTTTCGCCTCCAAAGGTTGTCCGATCACCATGACATGTCCGTCCCGTTGATGAAACGGCAGAGGTCAAGGCGCGGCGTTAGGTCGCTGAGGTTTAGCTTATTAACCCCAAGCTTGCGCCGACGCACGGAGCTACACGCTCAGATCGAGGCGATTTCCAGGCAAAATTGTTTCGCTACCGCTTCACGACCCTAGGCGTTGAGCTGATCGGTGGGCGGACGGACGTCGCGGTCGGCCCAAATCCGCCGCGCCTGCAGGGTGGTGTCGTTGAGCCGATACAGGGTTTCGGCCGCCAGGGCCTCGTCCCGCGCCGAGCCCGGATCGAACTGCGGGATCTGGGCGCGCACCACCTGCCGTTGCACGGCGGCCAGGCCGCCGAACGCCCGCAGGTCCAGCTCGTCGACGTGATAGCCGACCGGGCCGTCGATGCCGATCGACTCGCGCACCCGCTCCAGCAACTCGTGCGACAGGGCGATCTCCGAACCGGCCACCACGCCGTATTCGTAGGGACGCGGAAGGCCCACCAGCCGGGTGTCGATCGGCGAGTTCATGATGCCGGGGTACAGCGACATGTCGATCATGCCCACGAAGCGCTCGATCCCGTTGACCAGGGCCAGCTCCATGGCCGCCGCCCACACCTCGAACACCCGGGCGCCGCGGCCGGGGCCCTTCTTGTCGCGATAGGCCTTGGTGGTGAACAGGCGCGTGGCCTCCCAGACCTCGGGCCCCTTCTTGGGCGCCTCGCCGGGGGCGATCAGGTGCGGGAACTTGTCGGCCAGCATGCAGCGCTCTTCGGTGGGGTGCAGGCGCAGGCCCACCTCCAGCTGCATCTTCTCGTCGAAGCCCAGCAGGTAGATGGCCTGGGGGCCGTCGAAGTCGTCGATCTCGCCGCCCTCCAGGACCACCAGATCGACCCAGCCGTTCTTCTCGACGCACTGCTCGCGTCGCTGTTCGTGCATGGCCCACAGCTGCGGACCGTAGAGGTGGCGGTTCTGCGACGTGACGACGTGGATCATGGTCCATTGCCCGTGAGTGGCCGCGAACGGCCGTGTTGGAATGGACGGCATTAGGTGACAGATCTTTCGCGCGACGCGATAGGCCAAACGGCCTATCACCGCGCCAGAGTTGAGCGTGCAAAGCTTGCCTCGCCCCGCCTTCGGGCGGAACATCGGGCCATGACCCTGCATGATCGGCCGACCCTGAGCGAAGGCGAGCGCTACCGCAGCTTCGCGGCCTTCTACCCGTTCTATCTGACCGAGCACGTCAATCCGGTCAGCCGGCGGCTGCACGTGGTGGGCACGACCCTGGTGATCGCCGCCCTGGTCTGCGGCTTTGTGGTCGACTGGCGTTTCTTCCTGGCCGCGCCGGTGGTCGGCTACGGCTTCGCCTGGGTGGGCCACTTCGTGTTCGAGAAGAACCGCCCGGCCACGTTCAAGTATCCGCTGTGGAGCCTGATGGGCGATTTCCGGCTGTGGTTCGAGGTGGTGACGGGCAAGCGCCGGTTCTGACGGAACCGGGCGTTCGCTCTTGCGATATTGCGTTGCAGCAAGACCGGGTTCATGATCGCCGGTAAGCAAGAACGATAAGCGGGAAGCGCAGGATGTCAGCCAAGCCGTTCCAGCACGCCCCCGACGCGCCGTGGATCTTCCGCACCTATGCGGGGCATTCCACGGCCGAGAAGTCCAACGCGCTCTATCGGGCCAATCTCGCCAAGGGCCAGACGGGCCTGTCGGTGGCCTTCGACCTGCCCACCCAGACCGGCTACGACGCCGACCACGTGCTGGCGCGCGGCGAGGTGGGCAAGGTCGGCGTGCCCATCGCCCATCTGGGCGACATGCGCACCCTGTTCGACGCCATCCCGCTGGACCAATCCAACACCTCCATGACCATCAACGCCCCGGCCGCTTGGCTGCTGGCGATGTATGTGGCCCTGGCCGACGAGCAGGGGGCTGACCGCAAGCTCTTGCAGGGCACCACCCAGAACGACCTGATCAAGGAGTACCTCTCCCGGGGCACCTACATCTTCCCGCCGGGGCCGAGCCTGCGGCTGATCGGCGACATGATCGCCTGGTGCTATCGCGAGGTTCCTAAGTGGAACCCGATGAACGTCTGCAGCTACCACCTGCAGGAGGCCGGGGCGACGCCGGAGCAGGAGCTGGCCTTCGCCCTGGCCACGGCCATCAGCGTGCTCGACACCGTCAAGGCCGGTGGCCAGGTGCCCGAGGAAGACTTCGAGATCGTCGCCTCGCGGATCAGTTTCTTCGTCAACGCCGGCGTGCGGTTCGTCACCGAGCTGTGCAAGATGCGGTCGTTCACGCGGCTGTGGGACCAGATCCTGCTGGAGCGCTATGGCGTGCAGGACAAGAAGGCCCGGCGGTTCCGCTACGGCGTGCAGGTCAACAGCCTGGGCCTGACCGAGCAGCAGCCCGAGAACAACGTCTACCGCATCCTGATCGAGGCCCTGGCCGTCACGCTCAGCAAGGACGCCCGCTGCCGGGCGCTGCAACTGCCGGCCTGGAACGAGGCCCTGGGCCTGCCGCGTCCGTTCGACCAGCAGTGGTCGCTGCGCCTGCAGCAGGTGCTGGCCTACGAGACCGATCTCCTGGAATACGAGGACCTGTTCGACGGCAGTCACGTGGTCGAGGCCAAGGTCGCCGAGCTGTCGAAGGGGGCGCTGGAGCAGCTGGCCCTGATCGACGAGATGGGCGGGGCCACAGACGCCATCGACTACATGAAGAAGGAGCTGGTCGCCTCCAACGCCGCGCGGGTGCGCTCGGTCGAGACCGGCGACCTGACCGTGGTGGGCGTCAACCGCTGGACCGACAGCGAGGCCTCGCCGCTCGCTGCGGGCGGCAAGGCCATCGAGACCGTCGATCCCCTGCTGGAGGCCGGCGTCGTCGAGCGGCTGAAGGCCTGGCGCGCCGCCCGCGATCCCGTCGCCGCCGAAGCTGCCCTGGCCGACCTAAAGGCCGCTGCGGCCGATGGCCGAAATATCATGGAACCCTCGATTACCGCCGCCAAGGCCGGCATCACCACCGGCGAGTGGGCAGGGGCTCTGCGCGAGGTGTTCGGCGAGTATCGCGGCCCCACGGGCGTGGCCGTCGTCGTCTCCACCGGCGAGGCCGAGGACGTCGAAGCGGTCAAGAAGGAGGTCGAGCGCGTCTCGGAAGTGCTGGGCCGCACGCTCACCTATCTGGTCGGCAAGCCGGGCCTGGACGGCCACTCCAACGGCGCCGAGCAGATCGCTACCCGCGCCCGCGCGGTCGGCATGGAAGTGATCTACGACGGCATCCGCTCGACCCCGGAAGAGATTGTCCGCCGCGCCAAGGAAGGCCGCGTCCACGTGGTGGGGCTGTCGATCCTGTCGGGCTCGCACCTGGACCTGGTGCAGGAGGTGGTTCGCCTGATGCGCGCCGAGGGCCTGGAGCACATCCCGGTGGTGGCCGGCGGCATCATCCCCGAGGCCGACGCCCTGATCCTCAAGCAGATGGGCGTGGCGCGGATCTACACCCCCAAGGATTTCAAGATCACGCAGATCATGGGCGACGTTGTGCGGCTGGTGGAAGAGGCGGCGCTGGCGGAGCGCCAAGAAGGCGTCCGCGAGCTTCGAGGCCAACTAGCGTGGGAAGGCGACAACGGGCGCTGAGAACTCCCCTGGGCTACACGCTAGCGCCGCTAAGCTCTTTGAGGCGAGCCTCAATGTGCTCGCTTAGCTGATAGATATGCGTCAGTTCCGGCAGCAGATGGCGTTGCTCGTCCTTTCCAACGAAGGTGCCCAGGTATTTCGTGGTGATGCCGTTGAAGTGCATGCGGGCGATGGTCTTGCGATTGTTGTCGTCGAGTAGGATCGCGCAATACGACTTCGCGTCGCGGATGATCACCCGCTTTGGATCGACGAATTTCGACGCGATGGCCTGGATGATGTGAAAACCGGAGATTTCCTCGGGCGTGGTGATGACGCCGTCTTCATCCGGCTCTTCTTCCGAACCGTCGGGCTCCAAGGTTGCGGGATTGGAGGCGTTCAGCGCCGACGAGAGGCGCTCGTTGACGAGCTCGCGAATGATCGTCGAGATCGACGATGCGATCATCTTGGTGAAGCTGTCCTTGACCGCCGGCGTGAGCCGCCCTTCGTGAACACGGCTTGCGAGCATCCTCACCAACTCTTCCGAGGGTTCTGCGAACTCCTTCTCGATTTCCTTGCGGAGAAGGGACTGGAGTTTGAGGTTGCCTGCTTCCTGAACGATCTTTTCGATGTCGAATGTCGCCTTCGCGAATTTCTCTAGCGTCTTGATGTCCGTCGCCTTCACGCTATCCAGGCTGAATGTGAAGAACGGCTTGTCGTCCATTTTGTTGGGACGTTCGACGTCCGAATAGAATTGGTAGACGACGCCGTTCGTCAGAACGGCCAATCGCGCGTCAGTGACGCTGAAATAACGAAATAATTGGCCGGCGTGATTGATGTTGAGTTCGACCGTCGAAGGCTTGCACTCGATCAGGATCGACACCTTGCCTTCGCCGCAGATGGCGTAGTCGACTTTCTCGCCCTTCTTGGTTCCGACGTCAGCGGTGAATTCGGGCACCACCTCGCTTGGATTGAAGACGTCGTAGCCAAGAGATTGAAGGAACGGCATGACAAGCGCGGTCTTCGCCGCCTCTTCCGTCAGAAGCACTTCGCGGTGTTCCAGCGCGCGCTTTTGGAGTTCCAAGATACGTGTCGCAAGATCCATGGAACGGTCCCCCCTGTTTATGGCTAAGCTAACTAAGACTCAGGGTGCACTCAGATGCAACCTCAGGCGCGAGTTGAGGGTGCGGGGACCAGCATAGGAAGTGGCCTTGGATGGCTGTGGTTTCCCCGGTAACGCGAGAGCGAGCCGTCGCCAACCGTCAGGAAGGCAGCGGAAAGCCGTTGGGGGAAACAGTCCTTTGGTTTCGCCCCGAGGGTTCGCCCGGGTTCTGTGATATGTTTGCTTCATGACCCTCGACGAAGCCCTCGCCAAGCTGCGCGCGGCCAAGCCGCTTCTGGACCGCTACGGCGTCCAGCGCGTCGGCGTGTTCGGCTCGACGGCGCGGGGGGAGGCCGGACCCGATAGCGACGTGGACGTGTTGGTGGAGTTCAAGCCCGCCACCCTACCGGGTTTTGGCTTCTTCCGGCTGGAGCGGGACCTTGCGGTGCTGTTCGGGCGGCCGGTCGATTTGGTGACGCCAGATGCTCTGCACGACCTGATCCAGGAGCGCGTCTTGGGTGAGGCGGTCTTTGCGTGATCCGGCCGACAGCCTGTATCTGTCGCGGATGCTCGACGCGATAGGTCGCATTCGGGTTTACACGCGAAGCATGGACCAGGCGGCGTTCCTGGCCGATCCCAGGACTTGCGACGCGGTCGCCATGAACTTGCTGGCCATCGGCGAGAACGCATCGAAGATTTCGCCGGAGGTTCGCGCCTTGGCGCCGGAAGCCGACTGGCGGGACGCGATCAATCTTCGCCACCGCATCGCCCATGGCTATGACGATCTCAGCTTTTCGATCCTGTGGTCGATCGTCGTGGTCGAACTCGATCCGCTGGCGGCGGCGGTCGAGCGCGTCATCGCCCTGACTGCCTAGTCACGACCCAGCCGCCAAGCCGCCGCCAGACCCACCAGCGCCAGGGGCAGGAAGGCGTAGAACAGCAGCAGGCCATTCGCCAGGCCGTTGGCCGGCTCGACCCCGTGGGCGAAGCCGAGGGCGTTGGCCAGGGCGCCGGCCGCGGCCGCGCCCGTGGCGCCGCCGATCAGCTGGGTGGTGGGGACGGCGGCCGAGGCCAGGGGCTGTTCCTCCAGCGGCGCGCCGCCGATCACCCGCTTGGCCAGGAACGCCCAGCAGATGCCGAAGCCGCTGCCCAGCACCACCATCGACAGCGTGATCCCGACCAGGCCGCCCAGCACCATCTCGTAGGCGCCCCAGGCGACGCCGGCCACGATGACCACGGCGCCGACGCGGATCGCCAGCCCCTCGTGCCGGGGCTTCAGTCCCGCCACCACGAACGAGAAGGCCGTCCAGCCCGCCGCGATGCCGCCGATCACATAGCCGCTCAGCAGGGGTTGGGCCCCGTGCAGGGTCTGGATGAAGGTGGGGCCGTAGACCGAGAAGCCCACCGTCGCCGCCTCGCAGAAGAAGATCACCGCCAGGCCCAGACCCGTGGCCGTGGCCAGGTCGCCGGCGGCGCGGGGCAGCAGGCGCTCGGGCGTGCGGGCGTTGACCAGCAGCATGGCCGCCATGGCCGCTGCGCCCAGCACCGCGCACGCGGCGGCCGCGAGCTGGCCGGGCACGACGCCCGCGGCCGCGATCAGGGTCACGCCCACGGTCAGCAGGGCCAGCTGGCGTCCGGGGATGCGGCCCGCCGCGGGTCCCTTGGGCGCGCCCGGCACCATGACCAGCACGGCGCCCACGAAGATCACGGCCTGGACCACGAAGAACCAGAACGCCCCGCGCCAGAAGCCGGCCTCGGCGAAGAGGCCCCCGCACAGCGGGCCCAGCAGGGTGGCCGCGCCCCAAACCCCGGCGATGGCGCCGTAGACGCGCGGCCACAGGCGTTCGGGGAACATGGCGGTGATGGCCACGTAGCACAGCGAGACGATGGCCCCCGCGCCCAGGCCCTGCACCAGGCGGCCGACCACGAACACCAGGAAGTCCGGCGCCGCCGCGCCCATGGCGCAGCCGACGGCGTAGACCACCCCGGCGAGGGCGGTGGCGCGGCGCAGGCCGAAACGGATCGACAGCTTGCCCGCGCAGGCCCCGGCCAGGATCGAGCCCAGCAGGAAGGCGGCGATCGACCAGCCGAAATACTGCCAGCCGCCGATCTCCTGGGCGACGCTGGGCATGATCGTCACGGTCACCAGGGTGTCGGCCGCGTTCAGCCAGACGCCCAGGCACAGCAGAGCGAAGCGCGGGGCCATTTCAGCGTTCAGCAGGCCGCGCCAGGTGTCGGTGGACGGGGTCATGATCTCTCCAGGGACGGCGTAGATGCCCCTTCGCGCCGGCCAAGCCAAGCCCAAGGGCGGACCTTGCGGGTGAACTTCGCCGCCGCGTCGCCGTTGGGTGAGGCGTGAGACTGGCCATCCCCGAACCTTCTCCCCAAGCCCGGTCGTTGGCCGGCGCGGTCGGCTTCCTGCTGGACCTGGCGCTGGCGGGCCTGCTGCTGTTCGCCCTGGTCGACCGCATCGCGCCGCCGCAGGACCTGCCGTGGAAGCCGTTCTCGCTGGACCAGCCCATGGGCCTGGCCACCGCCGGCAAGTTGTCGAGGATCGGCGCCGATCCGGCCGCCTGCCGCGCCGCCCTGCGCCAGGGCGGGGTGCGGTTCGTGGAAGGCGAGGACCGCGAACGGGGCTTCTGCTCGACGCGCAACACTCTGCGCCCGGCCGGCGACCTGGCGCCCGCCGCCCCGGTCATGACCTGCCCCCTGGCCCTGGGCTACGCCCTCTGGGACCGCCAGGTGCTCAAGCCCGCCGCGCGGGAGATCATGGCCAGCCGCCTGACCCGCGTGGACCACTACGGGACCTATGCCTGCCGCACGATCTACGGCCGCCCGGGCGAACGGCCCAGCGCCCACGCCACGGCGGACGCCCTGGACGTCGCCGGCTTCCGCTTCGCCGACGGCCGCCGGGTCACGGTGGCGGCCGACTACCGCGCCGACAGCGACCAGGGCCGGTTCGTCCGCGAGGCGAGGGCCGGGGCCTGTCGGGTGTTCGGAACCGTTCTGGGGCCGGACTATAACGCCGCCCACCGCGACCACCTGCATCTGGAAGGCAGCGGCTACAGGCTTTGCCGCTAGGGCGCGATTGCGATTGTGTCGGTCGTCATGGTCATGCTTGGGTGCAACCGTTAACCTTTTTCAGGCGCTCCCCCGCCCATGGCCTACCGAGTCCCGCGCCATCCGCGCGTCCATGAAAGCACGCGTCATCAGAACCGCCTGGCGGGGCTGACGGCGTTGGTCCTGCTGTGGATCCTGGTGCTGATCATGGCCCTGGTGGCCGAGCGCAGCATCGGTCGCCAGCATCTGCCGTGGAAGTCGCTGAGCGTGGTCGATCCGGTGGGCATGGCCACGCGGATCAAGGCGGCGCGGGCGGGCAAGGACCCGGCCACCTGCCGGGCGATCCTGCGCAAGGCGGGCCTCAGCTACGTGGACCTGCCCGAAAAGACCGACGGCGGCTTCTGCGTCGTGCGCGACGCCCTGCTGATCGATGGCGGCATGGCGCCCCTGTCGCCGACCGATGCGCCGATGGCCTGCAAGGAAGCCCTGGCCCTGTCGATCTGGGAGCGCCAGGTCGTCCAGCCCGCCGCCGACGAACTGCTGGGCCAGGGCGTGGTCAGCCTGGAGCACTACGGCACCTATTCGTGCCGGCGGCAGTACGGCAAGACCGAAGGCCCGGTCAGCGAGCACGCCAGCGCCGACGCCATCGACCTGGCCGGCTTCAAGCTGGCCGACGGTCAGACGATCTACGTGTCGCGCGACTGGAACGATCCCGGCCCCAAGGGCCAGTTCCTGCGCCGCGTGCGCGACGGCGCCTGCCGGGTGTTCATCACCACGCTCAGCCCCGACTTCAACGTCGAGCACCGCGACCACTTCCACCTGGACATGAACGGCTGGAACAAGTGCGCGTGATCGGGGAGCGCGCGCCGCGCGCTTCCCGATCCGTCATCCTCGGACTTGTTCCGAGGACCCCGATGTCCGCCGAGGTGTCGTGTGGAATGAAGCTGCAGTCTCACCGCTCCAAGGATCAGCCTTCTTCTCGGCCGAGACAGGGGTCCTCGGAACAAGTCCGAGGATGACGGACGTGGAAGCAGCTCACATCGTCCGCGCCACCTCGGCCATCTGGTCGGCGACGATGCCCCAGCCTTCGTGGAAGCCCATCTGCTCGTGGGTCTGGCGGTCCTCGACCGTCCAGTGACGGGCGGTGGCGGTGTAGCGGGTCGTGCCGTCGCCCAGGTCTTCGAACTCGACGATCGCGACCATGAACGGCTTGCCCGCCGGGACCCAGGCCGAGGTGAAGGCGTCGGTGAAGACCAGGCGCTTGTTCGGGACGACCTCGAGATAGATGCCCGGGTTGGGGACCTCCTCGCCGTTCGGGCCCTTCATGACGACCAGGCTGGAGCCGCCGGCGCGGATGTCCATCTCGGCGTGGGAGACGGTCCAGGGCTTGGGGCAGAACCACTCGCCCATGCGCTCGGGCGTCGTCCAGCACTTGTAGAGCTTCTCGGCGGGCACATCGATGATGCGGGTCAGCACCAGTTCGCGGTCGGCGATGGGGGAAGGGGCGACGGCGTCCATGGCGGTTCTCCGGAAGGTTTGGCGTTGTTGTGCCCGAAGGACGGGCGGCCCGTCTCGGTCCCGACACGGCCGGCGAGAAATTTTGTCCGTGCTTGACCCGCCCGCCGCGCCGGGGTCAATGTGCGGTCAATTCAAACAAGCGTTTTGAAACACATCAGGGAGCCGCCGCCATGACCAGCCTGTTCGACCTTTCCGGCAAGGTGGCCATTATCACCGGCAGTTCGCGCGGTATCGGCAAGGCCATCGCCGAGCACATGGCGCGGCAGGGTGCCAAGGTGGTGATCTCCTCGCGCAAGGCCGGCCCCTGCGACGAGGTCGCCGCCGAGATCAACGCGGCCCACGGCGAGGGCACGGCCATCGCGGTCCCGGCCAACATCGCCTCCAAGGAGGATCTGCAGCGCCTGGTGGACGAGACCAGGAAGGCGTTCGGCAAGGTCGACATCTGCGTCTGCAACGCCGCCTCCAACCCTTATTACGGGCCGCTGGAGGGCATTGCCGACGAGCAGTTCCGCAAGATCCTGGACAACAACATCATCAGCAATCACTGGCTGATCTCGATGGTCGCCCCGGAGATGCGGGCGCGGAAGGACGGGGCCATCGTCATCGTCAGCTCGATCGGCGGCCTGCGCGGCAGCACCACGATCGGGGCCTACAACGTCTCCAAGGCCGCCGACTTCCAACTGGCCCGCAACCTGGCCCACGAGTTCGGACCCGACAACGTGCGGGTCAACTGCATCGCGCCGGGCCTGATCAAGACCGATTTCGCCAAGGCCCTGTGGGACGATCCGGCCACCCTGGAGCGGGCCACCAAGGGAGTGCCGCTGCGCCGCATCGGCGAGCCCGACGAGATCGCCGGGGCGGCCGTCTACCTGGCCTCCAAGGCCGGCAGCTTCATGACCGGACAAGCCCTGGTGGTGGACGGCGGAGCCACCATCTGACCGTCATCGAACCGTCGCCTTCCCGACGGGAAAAGGGTCGATTTTTCCCGTAGAGGCGATATGTCGCGGCCGAACGTCGCGCGGCGGCGATCTTAACTTTGAATACAGGCCCTTTTCGTACCTTGCCCCGGTTCAAGGGAAACCCGGGCTTGCGGCGCTTCGTACTGATCCTCGCGGCGATCGCGACCTGTCTGGCCGGCGCCGCCGGACCGGCGTTCGCGCGCTCGCCGCAATCGGCCAAGCTGGACGCCCTCTATCGCGAGATCAGCCGCGACGACCTGCAGCCCCCGGCGCGCGAGAACGACGACATCGAGCGGGTCGGCCGCCGCGCCCTCAAGCAGCACGGCGAGAAGCGTCTCTTCGGCCTGTGGTCGGTGCTCTACGCCTACAAGAGCAACCAGGTGCAGCCCCAGTTCGACGACTGGGCCGCCCGCGTGCGGCGCCTGGCCAAGGACGAGAACGACGCCGAGCTGCTGAACCTGGTCGACCTGCTGCAGACCGCCTATCGCCACGAGTCCGGCGGTTTCCGCACCTTCAACGACGCCGACTGGGTGCGGTATCTGGACCGCTCGGGCCCCAACATCCGGATGATGGGCGCCATCGAGCGCATCCGCACCCTGGGCCGCTCGGGACACTGGGCCGACGCCTCGCGCCTGGCGGCCGACGTCACCGGCCAGATGGAGCGCAAGGGCGAGATCGCCCGGCCGCTGCTGGCCGAGGCCCACCAGGTGCACTCCTACACCCTGTCCTACATCGGCGATAAGGAAGGCGCGCTGGACCACATGAGCCAGGCCGCGCGCCTGGATGAGGGCCACGCCTTCTACATGCGCAAGGTCGAGCGCATCTACGACATCGCCTACACCGCCGCCGAGGTGGGTGAGCTGGACGCCGCCGAGCACTTCGCCGGCGTGCACCATCACATGACCCAGATGGCCGGCGATCCGGACCTGAAGACTTGGGATCGCTATCTGTGCGCCCGCATCGCCAACGAGCGGCACGCCCCGGCGCGTATCCTGCGCTGCCTGGACGACGGGGCCTTCGAGATCGACCAGCCGACCAACCGCCTGACGGGTCTCAGCCTGCGCCTGCGGGCCCAGGCGCGGGGCGAGCTGGGCGACGCGGCCGGCGCCAAGACCGACCTGGCCGTGCTGCGCGCCATCCCGCTGGAGACCCTGGAGCCCGACCCGCAGGCCGAGCTCCTGATCAGCGCCTATATCGCCCTGGCCGAGCATCGCGGCGAGGAGGCCTTCCGCCTGCTGGACCAATGGCGCCGGCAGGATCACGCCAAGACGCAAGCGGCCCTGTCGCGCAACGGCGCCCAGATGGCCTCGGCCCTGGAGACCGAGCTGCGGACCAAGCGCGACGAGAGCCGCCGCCTGACCGCCGAGGTCGAGCTGAACCGCCGTTTGGCCCACGCCTCGATCATCATCGCCATGCTGCTGGGCGTGCTGGTGGTGGGCGGGGTGGGCTGGGGCGTCTATCTGCGCCGCGCCTCCGAACGCCTGAAGGAGGCGCGCGGCCGGGCCGAGACGGCCAACGACGCCAAGTCGGCCTTCCTGGCGGTGATGAGCCACGAACTGCGTACGCCGCTGAACGGCATGCTGGGCATGGCCCAGGCCCTGCGCACCGAGGCCCTGGACCCCCGCCAGCGCGAGCAGGTCGAACTGATGATCGACAGCGGCGACACCCTGCTGGTGCTGCTCAACGACATCCTGGACCTGTCGAAGATCGAGGCCGGCAAGCTGGAGATCGCCCCCACCGCCGGCGACCTGCTGGGCGTCTGCGTGCGCCTGGTCGGCGGCTATCAGCCCACGGCGCGCGAGAAGGACGTCGAGCTGACGTTCAGCCTGGCGGGCGAGCCGCCGCCGACCCTGATGTTCGACGCCGTGCGCGTGCGCCAATGCCTGGCCAACCTGCTGTCCAACGCCCTGAAGTTCACCGCCTCGGGCAAGGTCGAGGCGGCCCTGGCCTGGGCGCCCGACGCGGCCAGCGGCCGCACAGCGGTGACCGTGACCGTCTCCGACACGGGCATCGGCATGAGCCCGGCCACCCTCTCCAAGCTGTTCGGCGCCTTCACCCAGGCCGACGCCTCGACCACCCGCAATTTCGGCGGCACCGGCCTGGGCCTGAACATCACCCGGCGCCTGGCCCAGCTGATGGACGGCGACATCCTGGTCGACAGCCGCGAGGGCCAGGGCTCGACCTTCACCCTGACCTTCCTGGCCGACGTGGCCACCGGCGCGGCCGCCGAGGCGGGGGTTCAAGCCTTCGCGGCGAACGAGGACGAGCCGCTGCTGTCGCCCCTGCACGGCCGCCGCCTGCTGGTGGTCGACGACCATCCGGTGAACCGCCGGGTCATCAAGCTGTTCCTGGCCCCGTTCGACTGCGACATCGTCGAGGTGGAGAACGGGCTCGAGGCCCTGGAGGCGCTGGAGACCGAGCCGTTCGACCTGGTGCTGATGGACGTCAACATGCCGGTGATGGACGGACTGGAGGCCACCCGCCGCCTGCGCCGCGATCCGCGCTGGACCGACCTGCCGGTGATCGCCCTGACCGCCGACGTCATGCGCACCCAGATCGACACCTGCCTGGAAGCGGGCATGGACGCCCATATCGCCAAGCCCATCGACCTGCGCGACCTGGTGTCGGTGATGGTCCAGGTGCTGGACCGCCGCGGCGCGGCCCAGGCGGCCGCCGAGACCGTCTCGGCCTAGGCCAGGGCCAGGCGCGTGGGGCGACGCGCCAGCCACAACTCGACCAGGATCAGGTTCGGGATCCAGGCCAGGAACGAGGCGGCCAGGTAGGCGTCCTTGTGCGACACGCCCAGCATCGGCAGCACGACGATATAGATCCGCAGGGTGACCGCCGCGAAGGTCATGGCGAACGAGCGCAGCATCCAGGCCCGGTGCTCGTCGAAGCGACGCGCCACGGCCAGGCGCCAGCCCTGGATGTTGGCCGTGATCCAGCAGACGGCGAGGCCGGCGAAGCCGACCGTCGCGACGGGACCGGCCGTCGAGCCGAAGGCCATGACCAGGCCGCCCGCGCCGCCGGCCAGGCAGCCGATCACATAGACCCGCCCCAGCGCCCGGTGCAGGCCGGGCGTGCGCCGCCGCATCCAGGGCAGGAACTGGACCGGCCCCACAAGCAGGGCCGTGGCCGCCCCGGCCACGTGCACGTCCAGCCAGGGGCGGGCGAACAGGTTGGCCAGGATGTTGGGCGCCAGCAGGCCCAGTCGCGGCAGGTAGCGATAGGAAAACAGCGCCACCGCGGCGCTCAGCAGGGCGCACAGGGTCCAGGCGGTCCAGGTCAAGGCTCGGGTCATTCGGATCTCCAGGGTTTGGCGGAGATTGCGGCGCTCGCCGACCGGCGCTAGGCGAGGTTGCGCGAGCGGCGCCGATCATGCGCCAACGGCGCCGGACCAGGACGGGAGCGATTTTCGAGTGACGACGGCGGCCGATCTGAAGGCGACCTTGCAGAGGGGCGGCGCCGACCTGGCGCTGCTGCTGGCCATGGGCCTGTTCCTGGGCGCGGTCGGGCCCTACGGCACCGACAGCCTGCCGACCTCCAAAATCTACGTCTATTGGATGCTGTGCATCGTCGGCGGCGGGCTGATCGGCATCGCCCTGGACGAGACCGTCGGACGACGCATGGGCGCGCTCTGGAGCCGGCTGGCGGTCGACAGCCTGCTGATGACCCCGCCGACCACCCTGCTGGTGATGGCCACGGGGCGGCTGGTGGCCGGCGATGTCCTGACCTGGCATCGCTATGTCTTTCTGCTGTGGCAGGTGCTGCTGATCTGCGTTCCGGTGATGGCCATCCGGGCTCTGGTCTGGCGGCGGCCGCCGGCGGTGGTGCGGACCCGGGTGGTGATCGCCCCGCCGCTGCCCGAGGCCGAGGCGGCCTTCCGCCGGCGGCTGTCGGCCAAGCGGCGCGGGGCGCGGCTGATCGCGGTGGAGGCCGACGACCACTATCTGCGCGTCCACACCGACGCCGGGACCGAGATGATCACCCTGAGCCTGGCCGCCGCCCTGGACGAGCTGGCCGGGGCGCACGGCTACCGCACCCATCGCTCGTGGTGGGTGGCGGCCGAGGCCATCGAGGGCGTGCGCTGGCGGCGCGGCGGCGGCGAACTGCGCCTGGCCGGCGGTCTGGTGGCTCCGGTCAGCCGCACCCACGCACCGACCCTGAAGGCGGCGGGCTGGCGCTAGGCCGGCAGCTCGGCCTTGTCGGTGATGCCGAACAGGGCCCGCATCTGGTGGCGCTGATCCAGGAGGTCGGCCAGGGTGTACTTGTCCAGCACGCCGATGAAGGCCGCCGTCGCCTCGTTGAGCACGCGGGGCAGGGTGCAGGCCGGCGCGATCACGCAGGTGCTGCAGTCGACCAGCTGGAAGCCTTCCTCGGTCTGGCGCACCACCTGTCCGATCACGATCTGGTCGGCGGGACGGGCCAGGGCGATGCCGCCGCCGCGCCCGCGCACGGTGCGCACGAAGCCGGCCTTGCCGAGGTCCTGCACCACCTTCATCAGGTGGTTCTGCGAGATGTCGTAGAGCCGGGCGATGTCGCCGATCGAGGCCAGGCCGTCGTCCCGCGCCGCCAGGTGCAGCAGCACCCGCATGGCGTAGTCGGTGTAGCGGGTCAGGCGCAATTCGAACTCCACACGCGGCCCCTAAGGGCCAATACGTAAAACCAATATTCTTGTTGCATGTTTTGGTGCGTCCTTATACATGCATTTTTGACGCATCAATTAGGCATTCCCGCCATGGACGCCCACAACGCCGCCGAGATCGAAGCCGCCCTGCCGGCCCTGCTGGATCGCTTTTACGCGCGGGTCCGCGCCGACGCCGAGCTGGGTCCGGTGTTCGACGACGCCGTCGGGGACTGGGGCCATCACCTGGCCACCCTGGCCGACTTCTGGTCGTCGGTGATGCTGACCACCGGCCGCTACAAAGGCCATCCGATGCAGGTCCACCTGGCCCATCGCGACCGGATCCGGCCCGAGATGTTCGGCCGCTGGCTGGCGCTGTGGAACGAGACGACCGACGAGATGGTCTCGCCGCAGGTGGCCGCCGCCATGCAGGCCAAGGCCGCCCGCATCGCCCAGAGCCTGGACCTGGCCCTCCACTACCGCCTGCCGGAAGCCGGCTAGCGAACCGAAACAACCAAAACCGACACGGAGAGAGACAATGGCGGCTGCGCTCAGCGCGGACACGATCGCGCGCGTCAAGGCCACGGTTCCGGCCCTGGCCGAACACGGCGTGGCGATCACCCGGGCGATGTACGCCCGGCTGTTCCAGGACGACCACATCAAGGCGCTGTTCAACCACGCCAACCAGGGCAGCGGCGCCCAGCCGGCAGCCCTGGCCGGAGCGGTGCTGGCCTATGCCCGGAACATCGACAACCTGGCCCCGCTGCTGCCGGCGGTCGAGCGCATCGCCCAGAAGCATGTCGGCTATCACATCCTGCCCGAGCACTATCCGTTCGTGGCCACGGCCCTTCTCGGCGCCATCAAGGAGGTGCTAGGCGACGCCGCCACCGACGAGGTCCTGGCCGCCTGGGGCGAGGCCTACTGGTTCCTGGCCGACCTCCTCCAGGGCCGCGAGGCGGCGATCCGCGACGAGATCGAGGCCGTCGACGGCGGCTGGACCGGCTGGCGCGAGTTCGTCGTCGCCGAGAAGGTCCGCGAGAGCGCGGTGATCACCTCGTTCGTGCTGCGTCCCAGGGACGGCGGGGCGGTGATCCCGCACAAGCCTGGCCAGTACCTGACCTTCCGCTTCGACCTGCCCGGCGCGGCGGGGACCAGCGAGAAACGCAACTACTCGATCTCGGCCGCGCCGAACGCGGAGACCTACCGCATCAGTGTCAAGCGCGAGGACCTGGGCGCGGCGTCGCGCTATCTGCACGACCAGGTCGGCGTGGGCGACGTGCTGTCGGCCACCCCGCCGGCCGGCGACTTCTTCCTGGAAGGGCAGCCGGCCCGTCCGGTGGTGCTGCTGAGCGGGGGCGTGGGCCTGACGCCGATGGTCAGCATGGTCGAGCACATCGCCAAGGCCCATCCGGAACTGGAAGCCCACTTCGTGCACGGCGCGCTCAACAGCGACGTCCACGCCCTGGACGGCCACGTGCGGGCCCTGGCCAAGGACCACGGCGGCGTCTCGGTGACCACCTTCTACAGCGATCCGCTGGCCGGCGACCGCGCGGGCGAGAGCCACGACGTCGACGGCTTCATCACCGTCGAGTGGCTGAAGGCCAACACCCCGTTCGCCCAGGCCGACTTCTACCTGTGCGGCCCCAAGCCGTTCCTGCGGGCCTTCGTCAGCGGACTGATCGCGGCGGGCGTGCCGGCCGGCCAGGTGCACTACGAGTTCTTCGGCCCCGCCGACGAAGCTCTGGCGGCGTAACCGCGCCGCGCGACGGACCGTCCGGCGGCGTCGGACGGGCCGCCTTTTCCGAACACGCCGGGCCGCCGAGCCGCGCGGCCAATCAAGGAGAAGGACCATGGATTTCATCACCGACACCCGCCAGGCCGACGTCCCGTTCGACCTGCAGGCCTGGCTGGACCACACCCGCCCCGACGCCGTCGTCGTGGAAGAGCGCGCGCCGGCCATGCCCGAAAGCGCCGCGCCCGACCTGCCCGTGGGCGTGGGCCTGCTGCTGGTCGCCGCCTACGGCGCGATTCTCGGCGCCTTCCTGCTGGCCTTCGCCGGCGACGCCGAGGTGGGCCTGGTGATCGGCGTCTGCGCCGTCTACCTGGCGGTCTATCTGGGCGTGCCGGCGGTGCTGCTGCGCATGGAGCCCAAGACCCTGTTTCGCCCGGACATGGCGACCTTCTTCGAGAAGGGTCTCGACACCCTGACCGGCCACGTCACCGCCAAGGCGGCTCTGGCCCAGATGCTGACCATCCCGGCCGCCCTGACCCTCGCGGCGGCGGGCATCGGGGTGATCGCGCGGCTGAGCCTCTAGGATCCTCCGCCCTAAGGGGAGGGCCGTGGTATCTAGACGCCATGAGCGACGCGCCTTCCCCTGACACTCCGGCCTCGAACGGCTGGGACGACTCCGCCGAGGCCTGGATCGCCGACATGGGCGAGCACGGCGACTACGGCCGCCGCCATGTGCTCGACCCGGTGATCCGCGCACGGCTGGGCGAGCGCGGTTTCCGCCGGGCGCTCGACGTCGGCTGCGGGGAGGGGCGGCTGTGCCGGATGCTGTCCGGCTTCGGCGTCGAGACCACGGGGCTGGACCCGACCTCGGCCCTGCTGGACCAGGCCCGGCGGCTGCATCCGGAGGAGGCCTATGTCGAGGGCGTCGCCGAAAGCCTGCCCTTCGCCGACGCCGGTTTCGACCTGGTCGTCAGCTGCCTCAGCCTGATCGACATCCCCGACTTCGAGGCCGCCATCGCCGAGATGGCCCGCGTCCTGGCGCCGGGCGGGACCCTGTTCGTGGCCAACCTGACCAGCTTCACGACCGCCCGCGTCGAGGCGCCGATGCTGGAGCGCTGGGTCAGCAGTCCGGGCGTGCGGATCGCGCGCTATCTGGAGCCGAGATCCAGCTGGGAATCCTGGCGCGGCATCAAGATCGTCAACTGGCATCGGCCGCTGTCGGCCTACATGGCCGCCTTCCTGGGCGCGGGCCTGCGCCTGACCCATTTCGACGAGCCCTCGCCGGTGGGCGGCGACCCGGCCAAGGCCGAACGCTATCGCGACGCGCCCTGGTACGTGGTGATGGAGTGGGAGAAGGCGGGGTAGGGGACGCTGGACGCCCCCTCCGTCACGATGCGTATTCGCATCGCGCTACCTCCCCCGTTTCACGGGTGAGGAGGAAGCCGCGCCGATCTTCTCCTCCCCTGCGTAGCGGGGGAGGTGGCGGGCGAAGCCCGACGGAGGGGGCGTCCTAGCCGCCCCGCGCCGCCGCCAGCCGCCTAACCGCCTCGTCCAGCGTCTCGTCCGCCTTGGCGAAGCAGAGCCGCAGGATGTGGCGCACCGGGTCCTCCGCGTAGAAGGCCGAGACCGGGATGCTGGCCACGCCGTGGTCGCGCACGGCGCGCAGGGCGAAGGTGCGGTCGTCCTCGTCGATCCCTGCGGCCTTCAGATCGACATTGAGGAAATAGGTCCCGCCGCTGTCGAGCACCACGAACCCGGCCTCCCGCAGCCCCGCCGCCAGCCGGTCGCGCGAGCGCTGCAGGCCGGCGGGCATGGTCTGGAACCAGTCGCCCGGCTGCTCCAGGCCGAAGGCCACGGCCTCCTGCAGGTTGGGCGGGGTGGTGAAGGTCAGGAACTGGTGGGCGCCGGCCAGGGCCTTGGTCAGGGCGGGGGCGGCGCACAGGAAGCCGACCTTCCAGCCGGTCATGCCGAACATCTTTCCCGCCGAGCCGATCTTCACCGTCCGCTCGCGCATGCCGCGATAGCCGATCAGCGGCCGGTGCTCGCGGCCGTCGAAGACCACGGCCTCCCACACCTCGTCGCAGACGGCGACGGCGTCGTGCCGGACGCAGAACTCGGCCAGCAGGGCCAGGTCCTCGTCGGGCGTCACCACCCCGGCCGGATTGAGCGGGGTGTTCAGCACCACCATCCGCGTCCGCTCGCTGAACGCGGCCTCCAGCATGGCGCGGTCGAACCGCCAGTGCGGCGGCGCCAGGCGCACCAGTTTCGGCACGCCGCCGGCCCGCTTCACCATCGGCAGATAGGCGTCGTAGAGCGGCTGGAACAGCACCACCTCGTCGCCGGGCGAGATCAGGGAAAGGAACGCCGCCGCCAAGGCCTCGGTGGCGCCGGAGGTGACGACGACCTCGGTCTCCCAGTCCAGGTCCAGGCCCTGGGTGCGGTTGTAGTGCGCCGCCACCGCTGCTCGCAAAGCGGGCAGGCCGCGCATCGGCGGATACTGGTTCGTGCCGCCGATCAGCGCCTCGCCGGCCTTTTGCCGCAAGGCCAGTGGGCCCGGATCGTCCGGGAAGCCCTGGCCCAGATTGATCGCCCCGGTCTGGCGCGCCAGGCCGCTCATCTCCTCGAAGACGGTGGTGGGCAGGTCGGCATAGACGGGGTGAACCATGGCGGGCGTCTCCTCTGGTCCTTGCCTAGCATTGGTCTGCGCGATTTGTTCAAGTCTCGAAGGGGCGTGCGTCCTAGACTCGCGCCCGACACGGAACCAATCCCCACGGTGGAGCTTCACCTGAGGTGACCGACAGCGCCGTTCCCGCACCGCCGCCTTCGCCGCCTTGGACCTGGGCGCACGGGCTGTCGTACGGCGCGGTGTCGATGCTGCTGGGCCTGACGCAAGGGCTGGGCGCCAATCTGATCAACAACAATCTGCCCTGGATCCAAGGCTCGCTGGGCGCCTACACCAACGAGTCGGCCTGGCTGTCGATCGCCTACACCGCCGCCAACGCCACCATCGGCCTGCTGGCCGTGAAGTTCCGCTTCCAGTACGGGCTGAGGCTGTTCGCCGACATCGGGCTGGGCCTGTTCATCGTGGTGGGCCTGGCGCACCTGCTCAGCAACGATCTGCGCTCGGCCATCGCCGTGCGGGCGGCGGCGGGCATGGCGGCCTCGGCCCTGTCGACCCTGACCCTGCTCTACATGGTCGAGGCCGCTCCGCCCGACCGGAAGATCGCCGGCATCGCCCTGGGCGTGGGCTGGGCGCAGCTGGCCCTGCCGCTGTCGCGACTGGTCTCGTCCAACCTCCTGGACACCGGCCAGTGGCACGGCCTGTACCTCGCCGAGATCGGGCTCAGCATCGTCTGCCTGTCGGCGGTGAACCTCTTGCGCCTGCCGCCGATCCCGCGCGTGCCGATGTTCGAATGGCGCGACTTCCTGACCTTCGCCCTGTTCGCTCCCGGCATCGCCCTGCTATGCGTGGTGCTGGGCCAGGGGCGGTTCGTGTGGTGGTTCGATACGGCCTGGATCGGCTGGTGCCTGGCCGCCGCCATCGTGCTGCTGGCCGCCTCGGCCCTGGTGGAGCTGCATCGCAAGAAGCCGCTGATCCACCTGCGCTGGCTGACCAGCGCCGACCTCCTGCGCCTGCTGGTGATCATTCTGCTGTTCCGCATCGTGCTCAGCGAGCAGGGCGTGGGGGCGTTCGGCCTGCTCCAGACCCTGGGCATGAACAACGACCAGATGGCGGGGCTGTCGTGGGTGATGTTCTGGGCCACCCTGGCCGGCATGGTCATCGTGGCCTTCACGATCAATCCCCAGCACGTCAGCACCCCGGCCCTGATCGCCCTGTTGATGGTGGCCCTCGCCGCGTGGCTGGACAGCCGCTCGACCAGCCTGACCCGGCCCGAGCAGATGTATCTGAGCCAGGGCATGATGGCCTTCGCCGGGGCCCTGTTCCTGCCCGCCGCCCTGCTGGCCGGCTTCCCGCGCGCCCTGAAGATGGGGCAGGAATACATCGTCAGCTTCATCGTGCTGTTCTCGACCGGACAGGTGGTGGGCGCCCTGGGCGGCTCGGCCCTGCTGGGCACGCTGATGACGGTCCGCGAGCGGGTCCATTCCGACGCCATCGTCGCCCGGCTGAGCCTGACCGATCCGCAGGTGGCCCTGCGGGTGAAACAGCTGTCGGGCTCCTATGCCGGGGTGCTGACCGACCCGGCCCTGCGCACCGGCGAGGGCGCGGCCCTGCTGGCCCAGCAGGCTACCCGCGAGGCCACGGTGCTGGCCTATGACGACGTCTTCGCCACGGTGGCCGTCATGGCCGTGGTCGTCTTCTTCTACCTGTTGTTCCTGCGTGTCCGGTCCGACCTGCGTCTGCGGCGCGCGGCCCGGCTGACGCCCGTGGAGGCCGCCTGATGTCCGACCCGCAAGCTGCCCCTCCGCCCGCGCCGCCGCCGAAGCGTCTGTGGTCGCGCGCGGCGATCCCCGTGATCATCGCCGGGATCGGCGGGGTGCTGCTGGTGCTCTACGCCTGGCGGTTGCCGCCGTTCACCGGTACGGTGCAAAGCACCGAGAACGCCTATGTGCGCGGCTACGTCACCCTGTTGGCCCCCAAGGTCGACGGCTATGTGACGGCGGTGGCGGTCAAGGACTTCCAGGTCGTGAAGGCGAGTCAGACGCTGGTCCAGATCGACGACCGGATCTATCGCCAGAAACTGGCCCAGGCCCAGGCGTCGGTGCAGGCGGCCCAGGCCGCGCTGGACGCCAATCTCCAGGCCCAGACCTCCAACGCCGCCCAGATCCGCCTGGCCGAAGCCCAATCGGCCAGCAGCCAGGCGGCCCTGGCCAAGACCCAGGTCGACATCCGGCGGGCCGAGCCGCTGCTGGACAAGGGCTGGCTGGCCCCCAGCCAGCGCGACGTGCTGCAGGTGGCCCAGCGCCAGGCGGCCGCCGGCGTCGCCCAGTCCAAGGCCAATATCGACATCGCCCACCAGACCCTGGCCACGACGAAGGTCAATCGCGAGGGGTTGGAGGCGACCCTGGCCAACGCCCAGGCCGCCGTCGAGCTGGCCCGCATCGACCTGGCCAACACCACCATCAAGGCGCCCGAGGACGGGGCGGTGGGCGAGGTGGGGGTGAAGCTCGGCCAATACGTCGCCGTCGGGACCCAGCTGATGGGCGTGGTGCCGCGCCAGACCTGGGTGACGGCCAATTTCAAGGAAACCCAGACGGCCCATATCCGCGTGGGTCAGCCGGCGGTGGTCCAGGTCGACGCCCTGGGCGGGCTGAAACTGCGCGGCCGCGTCGAGCGCCTGGGTCCGGCCACCGGCTCGGAGTTCGCGGTGATCAAGCCCGACAACGCCACGGGCAACTTCACCAAGGTGGTTCAGCGCCTGCCCGTCCGCATCGCGCTCGACCCCGGTCAGGACGGGGTGGCGAGGCTGCGTCCGGGGATGAGCGTGATCGCGCGGGTGGATACGGCGCAGCGTTAGGCGGCTTGGACGCCCCCTCCGTCGGCTTCGCCGCCACCTCCCCCGTTGCACGGGGGAGGAGAGGATCGGCGCGGCTTCCTCCTCACCCGTGAAACGGGGGAGGTGGCGCGATGCGAATACGCATCGTGACGGAGGGGGCGTTCAGAGCCGCAACCATTCCCGGCCTCCAGGCATTCCAGCAGCGAATCTAGGCTGTCAGGGATTTGAAGACATGAACGGTGTGGGCTTCATCGGCGCGATCATCATCGGCATCTTCGCCGGCTGGATCGCCGAACAGATCATGGGCCGCAACCACGGCCTGATCATGAACTTGATCGTCGGCCTGGTGGGCGCCCTGATCGGCGCGTTCCTGGCCAGCATGCTGGGCATCCACTTCTTCGGCTGGGTCGGCAGCCTGATCATCTCGACCATCGGCGCCATCGTGCTGCTGTGGATCGTGGGCCTGTTCAGCGGCCGTCGCCGGATCTGAGGCGTTCCCTTGTCCTTCTCCCCTTGCGGGAGAAGGTGTCGGTCGAAGACCGACGGATGAGGGGTCTCTCAAGAGCAAAAGCCGCGACCGGCCTTTCGGCTTGTCGCGGCTTTTGATGTTTATCGACCCCTCACCCGACCTCGCTCCGCGAGGCCACCCTCTCCCGCAAGGGGAGAGGGGTAGCGTTTAGTTAGCCGCCGCCGCGCTGTCGCCGGCCTCCGCGACCGCCACCCGGCGCATCTGCTGGGCGGTGTTCTCCAGCAGGAAGCCCGGGATGTCGGCGATGGGCATGGGGCGGCCGAACAGGTAGCCCTGGAAGTGGTCGCAGCGCATGTCCTCCAGGACGCGGGCCTGCTCCGGCGTCTCCACCCCCTCGGCGGTGACTTCCAGGTTCAGGGTGCGGCCCAGCAAGGTGATGGTGCGCAGGATGTCGGCGATGGCGGGGTTGCCCGACATCTCGGCCACGAAGGTGCGGTCGATCTTGATCTTGTCGAACGGGAACCGCCACAGATAGGCCAGGCTGGAATAGCCGGTGCCGAAATCGTCCATGGCGATGCGCACGCCCAGGTCCTTCAGGGCCTGGAGCTGCTCCAGCGTGCCGGCCGTGTCGCTCAGCAGCAGGCCCTCGGTGATCTCCAGCTCCAGGCGCGAGGGATGCAGGCCGGAGGCCTTCAGCGCCGCGCGCACCTGGTCGACCAGATCGCCCGTGGCGAACTGGTTGGGCGACAGGTTCACCGCCACCTTCAGGGGATCGGGCCACGAGGCGGCCTGGCGGCAGGCCTCGTGCAGCACCCACTCGCCGATCCGGCAGATCAGGCCCCACTGCTCGGCGCACTCGATGAACTCGTCGGGACCCACCACGCCGCGACGCGGATGCTGCCAGCGCAGCAGGGCCTCGAAGCCGGTGGTCTCGTGGGCCTTGGCGCCGATCAGCGGCTGGAAGAACAGCTTCAGCTCGTCGTTCTTCAGGGCCGCGCGCAGGTCGATCTCCAGAGCCCGGCGCTCCTGGGCCCAGACGTCCATGGTGGCCTCGAAGAAGCGATAGGCCCCGCGCCCGTCGCCCTTGGCGCGGTAGAGGGCCAAGTCGGCGTTCTTCAGCAGGGTGTCGGCGTCGTCGGCGTCGGCCGGGGCCACGGCGATGCCGACGCTGGCGCCGATGGACACGTGGTGGTCGTTCAGCTCGTAGGGCAGGGACAGCACGTCGACGATGGCTTGAGCCAGGGCGCCCAGAGCGGCCGGCGCCAGGTCGTCGCGCACCACCACGGCGAACTCGTCGCCGCCCAGGCGGGTGACCACGCCCTTGTCGCCGACGCAGCCGCGCAGGCGGCGGGCGGCTTCCACCAGTAGGGCGTCGCCGATCGGGTGGCCCAGGCTGTCGTTGACGCCCTTGAAGTGGTCCAGGTCCAGGCACAGCACCGCGCAGCCGGCCGTGGCGCCGTCGGCGGTCCAGGCGCCGCTCAGGGCCTGCAGGAACGACAGGCGGTTGGGCAGGCCGGTCAGCACGTCGTAGTGGGCCAGGCGACTGATGCGCTCCTGGTCCTTGCGGGCCTGGGTGACGTCGGCGCCCACGCCGCGGAAGCCGGTGAAGGCGCCGTCCAGGTCGTGGGTCGGCTTGGCGGTCAGCGACCACCAGCGGATCTCCTCGCCCACCAGCACCGACATCACCACGTCGCGGAAGGCCTTCTGGTCGGCCAGCAGGCCCGACAGGCTGGCGGCCAGGCCCTGCGGGACCTCGGCCAGCTCGCCGCCCAGGGTGGCGACGTTGCGGCCCAGCAGGGTCTCGCGCGGGCGGCCGGCGGCCTCGGCCATGCGTTCGGAGACATAGGTCAGGGCGCCGGAGGCGTCGACCTCCCACAGCCAGTCGCTGGCGCCTTCCTCGAAGTCGCTGAGCAGCAGGCTGACGACCTGCTTCTGCCGCTCCAGCTCCTCGCCGGCCACCAGGCGCTCGACGAACACCCGGGCGTGCGACAGGCACGACAGGCCCACGATCAGGTAGCAGAAGATCAGAAGCCCGGCCAAGGCCAGCAGGATCGGCTGGTGGCTGGTCAGCAGCACGCACAGCGAGCCCACCACCAGCGGCGTCGTATAGGCCTGAGAAGCCAGGGGCAGGGTCAGGAGGGCGAAGCTGCCGGTGCCGATCATCCCCGCCGTCAGGGCGACGATCAGCATGCTCATCTCGGTGTCGGCGCCGCGCAGGGCCAGGATGGGCAGCAGGCCCCAGAGGCAGCCCAGGATTCCCGCCTGCAGCGCCACGCGCCGCACGCCCCGGGCCGAGACGGTGTTCTTGCCGCTCTTGCGGCGACGGGCCGAGAACCAGCCGCGCAGGCCCACGATGGCGTAGGAGATCACGACGCCGGCCCAGATCAGCAGCGCCAGGCGGTGCGGACCGCGCAGGCCGGCCAGGCACACCAGCTGGGCGTTGACGATGTTGGCGATCATCATCACCGGCGTCAGGCGCTGGATGCTGGAGAGTTGCTCGAAGCGGACGCGGCCGGCCATCGGCTCGGCCACGGGCTGGGGCAGTTTCGACATAAGGCGCGATCGGAGAAGGGCCAGTCCGCGCGGAAGCGCTGTGTTGACCGTGTCCGTTTCCACGTCGTCGTCCTGCCCTTTGATCAGGATGTCCGACATCCTCCGCGCGCAACCTAACGTCGGTTTCTGAAGCGGCGGTTAACCTTAGCTGCGGCGATTGGCCTCTTGAGGGGATGCGCGCGAGGGGCACGAAAAAGCCCGCCGTCTCCGGGGAGACGGCGGGCTCTTGAAATCGTCAGTCCCCGGAAAACCGGGAGACGACTATTCTTCCTTGGCGCGACGCTTGCGGAACGACGGGTTCAGGACCTGCTTGCGCAGACGGATGTTCTTCGGCGTCACTTCCACCAGCTCGTCTTCCTCGATGTAGGCGATGGCCTGTTCGAGGGTCATGCGGCGCGGCGGGGTCAGGCGGATCGACTCGTCCTTGCCCGAGGCGCGGACGTTGGTCAGTTGCTTGGCCTTCATCGGGTTGACGTCGAGGTCGTCCTGACGGGCGTTCTCGCCGATGATCATGCCCAGATAGGTCTTCTCGCCGGCGCCGACGAACATCACGCCACGCTCTTCCAGGTTCCACAGCGCGTAGGCGGCCGTTTCACCGTCGGAGTTGGAGATCAGCACGCCCTTGCGCTGCTGGTCGATCGCGCCCTTGTAGGGCTCGTAGTGGCTGAACACGCGGTTCAGCACGCCCGAACCGCGCGTGTCGGTCAGGAACTCGCCCTGATAGCCGATCAGCGAGCGCGAGGGGGCGGTCAGCTGGATGCGGGTCTTGCCGGCGCCCGACGGACCCATGTCCTTCAGCTCGGCCTTACGCAGCGACAGCTTCTCGATGACGATGCCCGAGAACTCGTCGTCGACGTCGATCATGACGTCTTCCATCGGCTCCAGGCGCTTGCCGGTTTCCGGGTCGGTCTGGAACACCACGCGCGGACGGCTGATCGACACTTCGAAGCCTTCGCGGCGCATGTTCTCGATCAGAACGCCCAGCTGCAGTTCGCCGCGACCGGCGACTTCGTAGGCGTCGCCCTCGGTCGATTCGGTGACCTTGATGGCCACGTTCGATTCGGCTTCCTTCAGCAGGCGGTCGCGGATCACGCGGCTCTGCACCTTGTCGCCTTCGCGGCCGGCCAGCGGGCTGTCGTTGACCGAGACGGTCATCGAGATGGTCGGCGGGTCGATCGGCTGGGCGGGCAGGGCCTCGGTCAGCTCCAGGGCGCACAGGGTGTCGGCCACGGTGGCCTTGGACATGCCGGCGATGGCGACGATGTCACCGGCCTCGGCGCCCTCGTCGATCGGCGAGCGCTTCAGGCCGCGGAAGGCCAGGACCTTGGTGATGCGGCCGCGCTCGATTTCCTTGCCGTCGCGGTCCAGGGCCTTGATGGCCATGCCGGGAACGGCCTTGCCGCTCTCGATGCGGCCGGTCAGCAGGCGGCCCAGGAACGGGTCCGACTCGATCAGCACGTTCAGGATCTGGAACGGCTCGTTCTTCTTCTCGATCTGCTTGGGCTCGGGCACGTGGCGCACGATCAGGTCGAACAGCGGGGCCAGGTTGTCGTTGGGCTGGTTCAGGTCCAGCGTGGCCCAGCCGGCGCGGCCCGACGCGTAGATGTGCGGGAAGTCCAGCTGCTCGTCCGTGGCGCCGATGGCGGCGAACAGGTCGAAGGCGGCGTTGTGCACGCGGTCTGGATCGGCGTGGGCGCGGTCGACCTTATTGATGCAGAGGATCGGGCGCAGGCCCATCTTCAGCGCCTTGGTCAGCACGAACTTGGTCTGCGGCATGACGCCTTCCTCGGCGTCGACCAGCAGGACGCAGCCGTCCACCATGCCCAGGATGCGCTCGACTTCGCCGCCGAAGTCGGCGTGGCCGGGGGTGTCGATGATGTTGATGCGGGTCTCGCCCGCTTCACCGTTCCACAGGACGCTGGTGCACTTGGCCAGAATCGTAATGCCGCGCTCGCGCTCCTGGTCGTTGGAGTCCATGGCGCGCTCGGTGGTGGCCTCGTTGGCGCGGAAGACGCCGGACTGGGCCAGGAGCTGGTCGACGAGGGTGGTCTTGCCATGATCGACGTGCGCGATGATGGCGATGTTTCGCATGGACATGGAGAAGGCGAACTTTCGGGGAGGAAAAGATGGGGTTTGACGCTCGCGCGTCAGGCGCGCGGCTTTTACGCGACTGCGCGACGTTTATCCACCCCTACCGCTACGCGATCGATTGGACCGGAAACCGGTGTCACTCTGAAACCCCTTAAATTCATAGGGTTTGAGAAAGTTGCGGGTGGACGTCGTTTCTTTGGCAACTAATTGTGCAGTGCAGCATTAAGGCCAAATCCGGCCAAGCTTGAGGAACGCCGTTCTTCATCCCCTGTGTTTCAAGGGGTTTTACCGGTAACACTGCGACAATCCGTCATGCCGATCGTGGGGGCGATATCGAAGATTTCGCTTGATGCGTTTCGCACCGCACCCTATAAGCAACCTGTGAGGCGGCGCTGCCGCCTCTGCCCTTCCTGGGCGTTTCCTCCCTAATGAACTGCCCGGCTTTCGAGCCGGGCTTTTTTTTGGCCTGTGGTCCAACCACAGCGCCGTCATCCTCGGACTTGTTCCGAAGACCCCTGTTTCAGGGGGCGACGATGGGGACACACACTCGCGGCGAGGCGCGGGCGAGGGTGGCTGGAATTCGGGGGCGAGTGTGTGTCCCCGCCTTGATCCGCCGCGCTTAGAGCAACCCCGCCCAGTCCGTCGCCGCCATTTCCCGGGTCACCGACTCGATGTCGGCCTTCAGCCGCGCCAGGCCCTCGGTGGGCTCCCGCGTCGTCTCGTTCATATAGAGCGCGCGGTTGATCTCGACCTGGATGGCGTGGGTGCGCCGCAGGGGGCGGCCGTAGTGTTCGGTGGTGTAGCCGCCGGCATAGGGGGCGTTACGGGCGACGCGGTAGCCCAGGCCTTCCAGCGCCTTTTCCATCAGCGCGGTCAGCTTGGGCCCGCAGGCCGCGCCGAAGCGGTCGCCCAGCACGATGTCGCACGGCCCGCCGCCGCGCGCCCGGTGGCCGCGCGCCGCCGCCGCCGGCATCGAGTGCCAGTCGACCAGGATCGCCAGGCCGTGGGCGTTGCGAGCCTGGGCCAGCAGGCGGTCCAAGGCGTCGTGATAGGGCCGGTGGGCGCCTTCGATGCGGACCTTGGCCTCGGCCAGGGTCAGCTTGCGGGCGTAGATCGGCCGACCCTCGCCGGCCAGGCGCGCGATCGCCCCCAGCCCCGCCGCCACCCGGGCCGTGCGGCCTTGGGCGAAGTCGGGCAGGGGATCCTCGAACATCGCCGGGTCCAGCTCCCAGGCGTCGCGGTTCAGGTCGATATAGGCCCGGGCCAGACGCGCGCGGATCGTGCTGGCGCCCAGGGCCGGGGCCCCGGCGATCAGCTCGTCGACGAAGGCGTCTTCCGAGCCGCGCAGTTCCTGGGCGGTCAGCCGCGCGGCGGCCATCATCTCGGGCGGATACAGCTGTCCCGAATGGGGCGAGGCGAACACCAGGGGCGTGGGCGGCGGCTGGTCATGCTCCGCCGCGCGCGTCACCTCGAAGGCCGGCGAGAAGCCTTGCCCCGCCGTCGCCGGCGTTTCCGAAGCGATCGGCTCCCATGCGGTCATGGACTTATTGTCGCGGTCGCGAGGTTCCGGGTCAAACGCCAACCACCTGCGGTATAAAGGAGCGGCGAGGGCGAGGGGGCTTTAGCTGTGGACAGCGCGGGCCCGGTTCACCCGCGATTTACCGTCCGCGCCTAGAATCCGACTTTCCAATTCCGCTCATCGCCTGGAAACTGACCGCATGGCCCGCATCCTCCTCGCCGAAGACGATGACTCCCTCCGCGGTTTCCTCGCCCGCGCCCTCGAGCGCGCCGGCTTCGAAGTCACCGCCTGCGCCGACGGCGAAGAGGCCGTCCAGCACCTGGACCACCCCTGGGACCTGCTGCTGACCGACATCGTCATGCCCGGCATGGACGGCATCGAAGTGGCCCGTCAGGCCGCCGCCCGCGATCCTTCCCTGCGCATCATGTTCATCACCGGCTTCGCCGCCGTGGCCCTGTCGGCCCAGGACCGCGCTCCGGCCGGCGCCAAGGTGCTGTCCAAGCCCGTCCACCTGCGCGACCTCGTCTCCGAGGTCGAGAAGATGATGGCCGCGTAAAAAGTTCCGGGGCCCGCCGAAAGGCGGGTTGCGCGACGGCAAAGCCGCCGCTATACCCCCACACCTTCCCGCCCGGGACGCTTCTTTGGAAGCGCTTCCAGGCCGCTTTGGCGGACGCGTAGCTCAGCGGGAGAGCACTACGTTGACATCGTAGGGGTCACAGGTTCAATCCCTGTCGCGTCCACCATTCCTTGCCTCTGACAATCGAATACGACCCAGCCGCCGCACGGCCATGCCGCGCGGGGCCGAAGTCGTGTTGCGTCCTGGCCGTCAGGACAGCAGGTCGCCGCCGCTCTGGTGAAGCTGGGCCGCCATGAAATTCAGCAGGGTCACCTGGTCGCCGTTCGAGAAGCTGACCAGGGTGTCGGCGCCGACCTGGGTCGTGGTCCAGGTGATGCTGGCGGCGATATAGGCCGAAACGTCCAGGGCGTCCGCCTCGAGGCCGAAGTCGGTGATGACATCCGCCCCCGCTCCGGGGCCCATGACGAAGCGGTCGGCGCCGTTGCTGCCGGTCAGGCGGTCGTTCCCGCCCGCGCCGTTCAGGATGTTGTTGGCCTCGTTGCCGATGATGATGTTGTCCTGGGCGTTGCCCGTCCCCGAGATTCCCCGCTCGCCGCGCACCAGGACCAGCTGCTCGATATTGTCGCCCAGGGTGATGTTGACGGCGTAGCTGGCCACGGAGTCGAAGCCCTCGCCCGCCAGTTCGACCACCACGGTCCCGCCGCCATAGACGTTGTAGCTGTCGTTGCCCTGGCCGCCGACCATCGCGCCGCCGGTGGCCCGCAGCGTCAGGTTGTCGTCGCCGTCGTACCCGAACAGGATCGTGCCGGACCCCGTGCCCTGGATCCGATTGCCCGCCGCGTTGCCGGCGGCGGTCGAGCCGTCGACCACCATGTTCAGGAACTCGACGTTGTCGGGCATGACGTAGCTGGTGGCGTAGCAGGTGATCCAGTCGTCGCCTTCGCCCGGGTTCTCGATGATGACATCGCCCGTTTCTTCGACGGTGTACCAGTCGTCGCCCTGGCCGCCGATCATCCAGTCGTCGCCGCCTTCGCCGTCCAGGATGTTGAAGCCGTCGGTTCCGACCAGGATGTTGGCTTGGTCGCTGCCGTATCCGTAGATAGCGCTCCCCAACAGGATCAATTGTTCAAAGTTGTCGCTGAGGCGGAAGGTGTCATAGGCGGCGACGGTGTCGAACCCTTCGCCGGGCAGTTCGATGAGGGTTTGACCGAAGCTGGCCCAATAGGCGTCGTTGCCTGTCCCGCCGACCAGGACGCCTCGGCCGACCAGCACGTCGTCGCCGCCCATGCCGTAGAGCGCGACCGCCGAACCATCGCCGCTGATCTGGTTGGCCAGGTCGTTGCCGGTCCCGGTGACCGCGCCGATCAGATAGAGGTTCTCGACATTGGCCGGCAGGACGAAGTCGGCCGAGGCGGCCACCGTGTCCAGGCCCTCGCCGGCCAGCTCGATCACCAGGTCGCCGGTCGCGTCCACCCAGTAGGCGTCGTCGCCGAGACCGCCTTCCGTGCGGTCGATCCCGTGGCCGCCGTCCAGCACGTCGTCGCCGGCCAGGCCCTTCAGGAGGTCGTCGCCGTCCTGGCCCAGGATCAGGTCGTCGTCCGCGCCGCCCGTCAGGGTGTCGGGACCGGGCGTTCCGACCAGGGTCACCCCCGGCGCCCGCAGCACGCCGCCGCCGTCATTGCGATAATAGGCCATCGGTTCCTCCCGGGGTCCGCCTGTGGGCGCGGGAAGGGCATCACGATCTCTCTAGGTGGTACAGGCCCGGCGTCTTATCGGCAGGGCGCGGGCCGGCCGTCGAAGGGCTCGACGCGGTCGAAGCGCAGGCCCTTGATCCTGAACCCCGGATCGGGGCCGTCCAGGAACTGGAAGAAGAACTCGACGTCGGCTTCCCGCGCCAGCTCGAAGTTCCAGACCTCGGCGAAGAAGGGCAGGTACCTGGCCTTGCCGATATAGTGCATGACGACGTCGCCGTTGACCTTCACCCCGCAGGTCAGCACGCCCTCGGTCTCGGCCGCGAACGACACCTCGCCCAGATAGCGCCCCGGGGCCATGCGGCGGACGGGGGTCGAGAAGATCAGACCCTCCGGCACGAAGGCGTCGGCCGCCAGGTCGAATAGCGGCGCGCGGACCAGCCGGGCATAGGGCGTGGTCGCCAGCTGCTCGGGCGTGGCGAACAGCACGTCGGTCACCGCCATCGCCGGGTCCAGCCCGACCTCGGGATCGACCGGCCGGTAAGACCCCAGGTCGATGGCCAGATAGCCGTGGCCGGCCAGGAAGGTCAGGCAGCGCTTGTCCTTGGGCGACTGTTCCAGGATCAGGATCGGGTGGTGCTCGGCGATGGTGCGCTCGAAGCCCAGCAGGGCGTCGGGCTCGGCGCCCTCGATGTCCATCTTGACCACGCGCGGGACCAGGCCCGTGTCGCGCACATAGTCGTCCAGGGCCAGGGTCTCGACCTCAATCGAGCGGTCGGTCTTGTTGACCACGCTGTCGGCGACCTGGTTGTCGCTGAGATAGAGGGTGATGGCCTCGTTGGAGGCGCTGTAGATGGCGCGGTTGTAAATCTGGGTGTTGCCGCAGCCGCTCTTCACGAGCCGGTTCTGGGCGAACTGGGCGATGGTCGGGTTGGCCTCGAAGGCGCAGACCACGCCGCGCGGCCCCACCCGGCGCGACATCGCCACGCTGACATAGCCGAAATTGGCGCCCACATCGAAGACCACGTCGCCGGGGCGGCACAGGTCGTCCACCGCCAGCCGCACGCGCGGCTCGATCAGGTTGGGCAGCAGCCAGACGGAAGGTTCGTTCGTCCACTGATATTGGGCGTTGAAATGGCCGACGACCCGCGCCGTCACGCCGGTGGCGATCCGCTCCTGGGCGAAGCTGGCCAGCTTGCGCACGGGAGGGACCTTCAGCAGGCCATCGACGAGCTTGGCGGCCAAGCTTCGGCCGGTCTGGTTCGCCTGGGACAAGGGGTCTGCTCCGAATCGAAAAGAGGTCCGAGCGGCGCGCGCCGGGGGGCCAGTTTTCAAATCAATGCCCGAGGGCGGCAATCCCTTTCTTCCCTTGTCAGGGCGCGGAGTTCCGGGGCGCGCCGGCCGCGACATGTCGATCTTCCGACGGAAATGGCCGAACTGTGGCGAAAGCGCCACAGCCGATTTTCCTTCCAGCGCGTTTGTCGTCGTGAAGGCCGCTCCAAGTCCCGGTCTTCACGGCATTCACCTAGAGGGTACTGATCATGAGAATCCGGTTGCTGGCTGGTGTTGCGACGCTTGCGCTGTGCGCCGCGTCGGGCGCCTCCGCCCAAAGCGCGTTGAGCGGATGGTACGTCGCCGGCGACGTCGGCTACCATTGGCCCGATGACGTCAAAGGCACGTCCTCCGTCAACGCCACGGACGGCCAACCCATCAAATGGACGTTCTCGGGCGAGGACGACTGGGCGGGCTTCGCGCGCATCGGCTACAAGTTCAGCCCCAGCTGGCGGGTCGAAGCCGAGTACGGCTATCGCTCCGGCGACCTGAACGCCGTCCGCGGTTCGGACGCCCGTCCGCAGCCGATCGGCCTGTGCACGCCCGGCGTCGAGCGCACCACCGCCTCGCCGGCCTGCGGCGAGCTGGACGGTTCGCTGAAGGCCACCACCCTGATGGCCAACGTCATCTTCGACTTCATGCCGGAGTCCAGCTGGCGTCCGTTCATCGGCGCCGGTATCGGCACCGCCTGGGTCCACAACAAGGTCTATGGTCAGCTGAGCGGCGTGCCGGCCGGCACCGCCCGCTTCCAGAACACCAATTTCGACGACGTCGATCAGGCCCTGGCCTATCAGGGCATCCTGGGCCTGGCCTGGGACTTCGCCCCGAACTGGTCGCTGGACCTGACCGGCCGCTACCTGGCCACCGACGACCTGCAATGGGGTTCGACGACCGCCAACGCCGGTCCGGCCGGCCTGCCGGTCTATGACGTCGGCACCTTCGAAGGCAAGTACAAGGACACCTCGGTGACCCTGGGTATCCGCTACACCTTCGGTTCGCCGCCGCCCCCGCCGCCTCCGCCCCCGCCGCCGCCTCCGCCGCCCCCGCCGCCGGAGCCCCCGCCGCCCCCGCCGCCGCCGCCTCCGGCCGCGACGTACGAGGCCAAGGAGTTCGTGGTCTACTTCCCGTTCGATCAGTACGTGCTGACGCCGGAAGCCCAGGCCGTGATCAGCCAGGCGGCTGACTACGCCAAGGGCGGCAACGCCACGAAGATCACCGTGGTGGGCCACACCGACACCTCGGGTTCGCCCAAGTACAACGCCAAGCTCTCCGAACGCCGGGCCAAGGCCGTGGCCGACGGTCTGGTCGGCGCGGGCGTCCCGGCCACCACCCTGGCGGTGGACTGGAAGGGTGAAAGCGAACCCGCGGTCGCCACCGGCGACGGCGTGAAGGAACCGCTGAACCGCCGTTCGACGATCTCGATCAACTTCTAAGATCGAGCTTCGAGACGAAAAGAGAGGGCTCGGCCGCAAGGCCGGGCCCTTTTCTCTATGCCCCCCCCACAAAGAAAAGACGCCCCCGACGGGGTCGGGAGCGTCATCGGCCGGAGCCCTCTAGAGGGCGCGAGGGTCCGGCGGGGCCGACATTCTGGGGGCATCGGCTCGTGGGAGCGCCGCTAGGCTCGCATCAGGGCCTCTGGCCGGCGGGCAGGGCGGCGATCTCTTCGGGCGTCAGGCGTCGCAGGCCGGTCACCGGGCAGCGCAAGGGCGCCAGGCCCGTGGCCACGATCACCGTCAGGTCGATGGGCTTGCACACGTCGTCGCCCATGCCGGTGACGAACGACAGGGCGGTGTTGCCGGTCCGGGCGGGCTTGAGGCATTGGCCGGCCAGGGTGATCTCGAAGACCGCCCCGCCCTCGACCCGCGCATAGACGTACTTGTCGTCCTTCGTCGCCCAGTTGACGATGCGCGAGACAGATAAGCACTGCTGGGCGGGCTTGGCGCTGTCGGGGGCGGCCTGGGCCGGGGCGGTAGGGGCGAACCCGAGAAGCGCGGTCGCGGCCAGGGCCGCCGCGAGGAACATTCGGCTCATAGTCTCCTCCAGTTCCCCGATCCGCCTCGACTATAGCGCGACGGGCGCGTCGCGCGACGAAAATCGGTCCGGCCGGACCAAGGCGGACAAGGGTTTGGGCAGGGGCGAGGGCAGGTCCAGGATCCGCGCCGTCAGGTGCTCGGCCAGCAGCGGCGCCAGGCAGAAGCCGCGCCCGCCCAGGCCCCCCAGAACGTAGAGGCCGGCGGGGGCGTCGGGGACCGGTCCGGCCAGGGGCAGGTGGTCGGCGGTGGTGGCGCGGACGGACGCGCGGCCTTGCAGCGGCGCCTCGGCCAGACGGGCGGCCAGCACCGGCAGGCCCTTGGCCAGGCTCGCCAGGTTGCGGCGGTCGTCGGCCTCGCGGGCGTCGGTCTCGACCGTATCGCGGTCGTGGGTGGCGCCGAACAGCACCCCCTCGCGCGTGGGCACGGCGTAGCCGCCGAAGGCGGCGGGGGCGGGGGCGGGATGGTCGGTCCAGCTGGCCTGGCCGCGCACCGGGCGGATCGGGGCGGCGGGCCAAAGCCGGGCCTGCTCGGCCCCGCCGGCCAGCACCACCGCGTCGACCTGAGCCAGCAGGCGGTCGTCGGGATCGTAGAGGCGCCAGACGCCGTCCGCTTCCACCAGGCGCTCGACCCGCAGGGCCTGGGCCTCGCCGCGCCAGGCGGCGAGCACCCGGGCCGGCTCGACCACCAGGGCCTGCGCCATCGACAGGGCCTCTTCGGCGGGCTCGCCCAGCCGCGCGGCGACGTCGGCGGCGTCCAGCAGGGTTATGGTCCCCGGATCGAACAGGTCCTGGCCGGCGACGGCCGCGTGGCGCTCGCCGTCGCGCGGGGCGACCGCCAGCTTCAGCACGCCGCGCGCGATGATGGCTTCGGGCAGGCCGGCATAGAGGGCGACGGCGCGGGCGAAGGCCTGGGCGGGCAGGGCCGCTCGCGGGCCGCCGCCGGCGTCCAGGGCCGGGGTGACCAGGGCGGCCGGATTGCCCGAGGCGGGGGCGCGGTCCTCGTCGAAGACCGTCACCTTCAGCCCCTCGGCCCGGGCGGCGCGGGCCATGGCAGCGCCGCCGATCCCGCCGCCGATCACCGCCAGGCGGCGCGGACGAACGGGCGCGGGCGGGGCGCCGGGCATGACCGCCTCCAGCCGCTCCTTCTTGCGGCCGAAGCCGGGGCGCTTGTCCACCTGGAAGCCGGCGGCGGCCAGGCCCCGTCGCACCGCCCCGGCCACGGTGAAGGTGGCGGCCCGCGCGCCGGGCGCGCTGCGGGCGGCGACCAGGGCCATGATCTCCTCGCGCCACATGGCCGGGTTCAGGGCTGGCGAGAAGCCGTCCAGGAACCAGGCGTCGGCCGCCCCGTCCCAAGTCTCCAGGGCCTGCTCGACCTCCATCACCGCCAGGTCGAAGGTCGCGTCGAAGCCGGGCAGGTCGATGCGGTGGAAGCCGCGCGCGGCGCCGGGCCAGTGGTCCAGCAGCACCTGGGCCGCTTCGCCCAGCTCAGGCCAGACCGCCAGGGCTCGGGCGGCCTCGTCGCGGGTGATCGGGTGGGCCTCGATGGAGAAGATGTGGAGGCGCTGGCCCGGCGCACGCTCCCGCCTCCACAGGTCTAGCAGGGCGGCGATGTTCAGCCCCGTGCCGAAGCCCAGCTCGCCGACCGTGAAGTGGTCGCGGCCGGCCCAGGCGGCGGGCAGGTCGCAGCCGGCCAGAAACACCGCCCGGGTCTCGGCCAGGCCGTCGGCGCTGGAGAAATAGACGTCGCCGTACAGCGCCGACTGCGGCAGGCCGTCTTCGCGCCAGACCAGGGGAGAGGTGTCGGGGTCGTTCATCGGCCGCTTATAGGGCCGGGGACCGCCCAAGAAGAAGGGCCGCCCTCGCGGACGGCCCTTCGAAAGATCGCGAAACGATCCCGGCTTAGTGGGCCGGAGCGGTCTCGGTCTTGGCCGGCGCGGCGGCCGGAGCTTCGGCGGCCGTGGTGGCGTCGGCGCCGGCCGGAGCGGCGGCGGCGTCGGCGGCGGCCTTGTTGGCGTCGGCGGCGGCGCCGGCGGCGGTCGCGGCGGCGTCCTGGGCCGAGCTGGCCGAGGCGGCGGCCTCGGCGGCCTTGGAGGCCGAGGCGTCGGCCGACTCTTCGGCCTTCTTGCCGCAGGCGGCGAGCGACAGGGCCGAGACGGCCATGCCGGCGATCAGGATCGAGCGGAGAACCTTGGTGGTCATGGGGGCTTCCCTTGCGACTGCTTTTTCTGGCGGCGCGGCCGGGGGCCGCGACACGAGGTCACAGAACATCAGTTCCATGGCAGGCGCAAGACAAGTCTTCACGGGGCCGTGATTACCCCGTGAACGTTACGCTATCAGGCGTCGTTGGGGATCTGCTGCAGGGCCTCTTCCAGCTCCAGGAAGCTGGGCTGGGCTTCGCTGGGCACGTTGCCGCGGCCGATTTCCACCGAGATCTGCGCGGCGTTGCCGTGCAGGTGGGCGACCAGGACGGCCTGGATGATCTTGTAGAACGCGCCTTCCTCGTCGACCACGGCGGTCAGGCGGGTGGCGAACGGGGCGACCAGGCCATAGGCCAGGAACACGCCCAGGAAGGTGCCGACCAGGGCGCCGCCGATCATCGCGCCCAGCACGGCCGGCGGTTCGGTGATCGAGCCCATGGTCTTGATGACGCCCAGCACGGCGGCGACGATGCCCAGCGCCGGAAGGGCGTCGGCCAGGGCCTGCAGGGCGTGGGCGGGGGCCAGGCCCTCGTGGTGGTGCTTTTCGAGCTGCTTCTCCATCGCGTCCTCGACCTGGTGGGGATCCTCCAGGTTCATGGTCATCATCCGCAGGGTGTCGCAGATGAAGTCGACGGCGAAGTGGTCGTGGGTGATCTTCGGGTATCGCTGGAAGATCGAGCTGTCGTTGGGCTTTTCGATGTGGCTTTCCAGGGCGATCACGCCCTTGGACTTCATGGTCTTGGTCAGCAGGAACAGCAGCGACAGCAGGTCGCGATAGTCGCTGCTCTTCCACTTGGGACCCTTGAAGATCTTGCCGAAGCCGCCGGCCGTGGCCTTGATCACCGTCATCGAGTTGGAGATCAGGAACGAGGCGATGCCCGCGCCCAGAATACACATCAGCTCGTGCGGGGCGGCCTCGATGATCACGTCCATCTTGCCGCCCGACATGATGAAGCTGCCGAACACGAGGCCGAACAGCAGGACGATGCCGATGATCTGGAACATGACGAAGAGAGCCCCGGGAAACTTGCGCCAGGATCATCGCCGTTAATGCTTAATCCAAGGTGAGCGGGGTTTTCCCGGCGTGTTGCGCCTTTCGCCGCAGCCGCCTAACAAGCGTTTGACGCCACCTAATTGAGCCGGGTTAACCGGCGGCGTCGCCTGGAGGGAACGCATGACCGCAGCCAGTCCGGACGTCTCGCTCGACGAACGCCAGAGGGGCCGCGCCTTCGCCATCCTGTTCGCGGTGCTGCTGTCCAGCGCCGCCGGCAACACCGCCCTGCAGACCGTCCTGCCCGCCATCGGCCGCCAGGTGGGCATTCCCGACGTGCTGATCAGCTCGATCTTCTCGCTATCGGCCCTTTTGTGGGGCGTGATGTCGCCGGTCTGGGCGCGGATGTCTGACAAGCGCGGCCGCAAGCCGATGGTGGTGCTGGGCATGGCCGGTTTCGCCGTGTCGATGCTGGGCTTCGGCTTCTTCATCTTCCTGGGGCTGAAGGGGCTGATGGTTCCGCTGGCGGTGTTCGCCGGGGCGGCCCTGTCGCGGGCGATCTTCGGCCTGGTGGGCAGCGCTTCCAACCCCGCCGCCCAGGCCTATGTGGCCGACCGCACGGCGCCGGCCGACCGCACCAACGCCCTGGCCACCATGGCCTCGGCCAGCGGGCTGGGCACCATCCTGGGGCCGGCCGTGGCGCCGTTCCTCGTCTTCCCGCTGCTGACCCTGTCGGGGCCGATGTTCAGCTTCGCCCTGATCGCCGGGGTGGTGCTGGTGCTGGTGATGCGCGGCCTGCCCGAGGCGCCGGACGAGATCCCCGACCGCGCGGACGCCGGCGCCGGAAAGCCTAAGGCCCGGGTGCGCTGGAACGACCGCCGCATCCTGCCCTTCATTCTCTACGGCTTCCTTTTGGCCAGCGCCCAGACGGTGAACCAGCAGACCCTGGGCTTCATGGTCATCGACAAGCTGAACATCAGCCCGGCCAAGGCCGCGGCCTTCGCGGGCGTGGCGATGATGGCCGGGGCGGTGGCCAGCCTGCTGGCGCAATGGGGGCTGATCCGCATGCTGCGGCTGGTCCCGCGCCAGCTGCTGTGGCTGGGCGCGGGGTGCGCCGCCCTGGGCAACCTGATCGTCGCCTTCTCGCCCGACTACCACACCCTGGTGGTGGCCTTCGCCCTATGCAGCCTGGGCTACGGCTTCGCCCGGCCCGGCTTCACGGCCGGCGCCTCGCTGTCGGTGGGGCACGAGGAGCAGGGGGCGGTGGCCGGGGCGATCAGCGCCATCAACGGCGCCTCGGTGATCATCGCCCCGGTGCTGGGGGTGGCGCTCTACAAATGGGCCCATCCCTCGCCCTACCTGCTGAACGTGGCGATCCTGGCGGGGCTGGTGGCCTACGCCCTGCTCGACCCGATCATGCGCCGGGTGGGCGACGCGACCGCCCCCCGCGAGGCCCGCGACGAGGCCCAGGTGGTGGACGCCAGCTCCATCGACGCGACGGGGCCGCATTGAGAAGGGCTGAAGTGAAGCTCCTCCCCCTTATTTTCGTCATTCCCGCCCTTGTGGCGGGAACCCCTCTGTCCGCCGCAGGTGCAGGGGTGTGGCGCGCTGGCGCGCCAAGGCAACGCACTTGCGAACTGAACCAGGGGTTCCCGCCACAAGGGCGGGAATGACGGCCGAGATTTTGGATTTTAGCTAGGCGCCCCCGCCGGCATCTTCAGGCTCAGCGGCACGGTCAGGCCCAGCCAGAACGAATCCCCCTCCATCCGGTTGGTGGCGTCGAACTCGGTGAAGGCCCGGGCCCGCAGGGTGGCGGGCATGTGGCCGATCTTGAAATTGTAGGCCGCCGTGGCGCCCACGCCCGTGACCTCGCCCTGGAACGGTCCCAGCTTGGCCCCCGGCCCCCGGTCGCCGCTGACCTGCTTGAAGTAATAGCCCTGCAGGCCCGCCGACCATTTGGGCGAGAAGGTCTTCTCGACCGAGGCCTCCAGGTGCATCTCGGTCCCGGTCTTGTAGTCGGTGTGGGTGTTCTCGCCGTTGAAGGTCAGGCCACCCTTGCCGCTGACGTCCCAGCCGCTCTTGGCGTCGTGCCACGAGACCGCGAAGGACGAGTCCAGCGCCCAGCGGTGGAAGGCGAGGTTGGCCAGCTCGTCCTTGCGGTAGTCGCCCACCGGGATGTTGACCAGGGTCGAGACCTGATAGTGCACGTCGCCCTTGGCCCAGCCCAACATGGCCGTGACGACCGGGTCGCCGATGACGGTGGCCGAGTCGCTGATCGACCGGCCGACCTGGCCGCCGCGGGGGCCGCTGATAAACGCGTTGGCGTCGATGTCGACATTGCCCACCGGCACGAGGGCGCCGAAGGCCACGGTCACGCCGTTCAGGTCGGTGGTGGGCACCCACAGCACCGTGGGGAAGTCGGCCAGGATCTTGGCGTCCAGGCCGGCCACCACATTGCCGCCGACGGTGAACTGCTTCCCGGCGCTGGCGCTGCCCTTGTAGTAATAGACCTCGTTGTCGAAATAGACGCCCTTCAGGGGCGGCATGACCGCATTGCCCGGTCCTCCCGAGCCCAGCAGATAGAGGCTGGCCCCGCCCTCGGATGCCTGAGCCTGGTGGGCGCCGGCCGCCAGGGCGACGACGAGGCCCACTGTTCCCAGAAGGCGGCGGGAGAATCGATGGTTCATGGCCCCAGTCTCCGTGGCGGTTCGCCGTGGAGAGTGGCCGGGGCCGCCTGGGGCCACCATCGGGCGAACCGCCTAGACGCCCCTGGGGCGCGACGGCAGTCCGCCTCCGGGGAAAGGCCCTAGCTGATCCCCGCCTGGGCCTTCAGCCGCGCCACCATGTCGGACGACAGGTAGCCGTCGGCGGGCAGCTTGCGGTCGGTCTGCCAGGCGCGCAGGGCCTTGCGGGTGCCCGCGCCGATCACGCCGTCGGCCGGGCCGGGATCGAAGCCCAGGCGCGCCAGGGCGATCTGGGCCGCCATGCGGTCGGCGAGGCTCAGCGGCGTCTCCACCGGCCAACTGGCCACCAGCGGCCCGCCCCCAGCGAAGCGGTCGGCCAGCAGGCCGATGCCCAGGGCGTAGGAGGTGGAGTTGTTGTAGGTGCGGATGGCGAAGTGGTTGGGCAGGGCCAGGAAGGCCGGGCCCGACCAACCGGCCGGCAGGATCAGTCCGGCGGGCGAGGCGGCGTCGGCCGCCGTCCAGGGCAGGCCGTCGGCGCGGCGCACGCCCTTGGCTTCCCACCACGACGGGATTTCGCGCGGACCCTCGGCCAGGCCGTAGTCGAAGCCGGCGGGCAGGATCACTTCCTTGGCCCAGCCCACGCCGGGCCTCCAATTGCCCTTCTTCAGCAGGTTGGCGGCCGAGGCCAGGCTGTCGGCGTCGCTGCCCCAGATGTCGCGGCGGCCGTCGCCGTCCCAGTCGACGGCGGTCGACAGATAGTTGGACGGCAGGAACTGGGTCTGGCCCATGGCGCCGGCCCACGAGCCCTTCAACTGCTCGCGGCTGTCCTCGCCCGAGGCGATGATCTTGAGCGCGGCGATCAGCTCGCCCTCGGCCCAATTGCGGCGGCGGCCGTCGGCGGCCAGGCTGGCCATCGAGCGCACCACGTCGAAATTGCCCTGGATCTTGCCGAAGGCCGATTCCATGGCCCAGACGGCCAGCAGGATGTCGCGCGGCACGCCGTACTTCTGCTCGATGCCCGGCAGGAAGGTCAGGCTGTCGCGCTTGGCGCGGCCCACGGCCACGCGGTCGTCGCTGATCACGCCCTTGATATAGTCGCCGACCGGCTTGGAGAACTCCGGCTGGCGGCCATCCAGCGAGATCACCTTGGGGTCGGGCGTGACGCCGTTCAGTTCGCGGTCCAGCAGCTGCTGGGTCAGGCCCGCGGCCAGGGCCTTCTGCTTGAAGGCGGCCAGCCAGCTGTCGAAGCCCACCGCCTGGCCCGAGGCGCCGGGATCGGCGCTGGGCGCGGCCGGGGCGGGCGGCGGCGTGGTGGGCGGCTTGGGCGGACTCACCGACGGCGCCAGGGGCGCGTTGGTCGAGGTGTCGGCGCAACCGGCCAGCAGCAGAACGAGGAAAACGCGTCTATCCATGAGGGCAGGCTACCGGTGTTTGACTGCGGGCATCAATCACAAGGGCGACAGACCGGTTAAGTTCCGGCCGCATTGTCGCATCGCGTGGCGGGCGAGATTGAAAGATTCGCGCCCTGGGGGAGTTCTGTCTACGGGCCGGTCTCGCGGCCGGGTCTTCCTGGAGGCGGACATGAAGACGGTGTCGAAGGTCGCATTGGCCTCGGTTCTGGGGGCCTCGGTTCTGAGCGCCCTGGCGCCGGCGGCGCGGGCCAGCCTGACGGTGACGCCGGGCCTGACGGTGGCCAACCGCTGCGGCGACGGCGTGATCGTGACGGTGCGCTACAAGAGCAGCTCCGGCGCCTGGGTGAACAACCCGCCCGTGGGAATCAACGCCCGCGACACCCGCGAGCGCCTGGTGTCGACCAGCAATTCCATCATCTACTATTACGCCGAGAGCATGAGCGAGACGCGCAAGACCCGCTGGCAGGGCGACCACAGCGTCACGATCGGCGGCAAGGTCTACGCCATGCGGCAGAAGCAGCTGAAGTACGACGCCGACAAGAACCGCTACGTGCTGAGCCTGAGCTGCAACTGACGGCGACGCATTGACTCCGGCGAGCGTCCTGCTTATACGCACGCCCTCCGAGACACCCCGGATGTTCCGGCCGCTCTATCGCGCGCCCGAACCTCTCCGCTGAAGTATAGAGACGGTCATGAAGGTTCGTAGCTCGCTGAAGTCGCTGAAGGGTCGCCACCGCGACTGCAAGCTGGTCCGCCGCAAGGGCGTGATCTATGTGATCAACAAGACCGATCCGCGCTTCAAGGCCAAGCAAGGCTGATGACGCCTGCACGACGCCCCAGGGCTCTGCTCTGGGATGTCGGCAACGTCATCGTGCGCTGGAACCCGCGCACGCTCTACGCGAAGATCTTCAAGGAACCGGCCGATCTCGACCGGTTCCTTTCGCATGTCGGGACTCTGGGTTGGCACGCGGCGACGGACCGCGGCGTGACCTTCGCCGACAACATCGCGACCCTGTCCGCCCAGCACCCTCATCACGCCGAGCACATCGCCGCCTGGTGGGACCGCTGGCCCGAGATGTTCTCCGGAACGATTCCCGAAACCGAATCCGTCATCGAGGATCTGGCCGCGCGCGACGTGCCGCAGTTCGGCCTGACCAACATGTCCAGCGAGAGCTGGCCGGGCGTGAAGGCCATGAGCCCGGCCTTCCGCCATTTCCGCGACACCATCGTCTCGGCCGAGGAGGGCGTCATCAAGCCCGACCCGCGCATCTACGAGATCGTGCTGGCGCGCACGGGGCTCAAGCCCATCGAGCTGCTGTTCGTCGACGACAGCGCCGCCAACATCGCCGCCGCCGACGCTATGGGCTTCCACACCCACCACTTCACCGACCCGGCGGCGCTGCGGCCGGCCATCGAGAAGCTGGGCCTGCTCTGATCCCGCTGCGGGCGAGGGGTTGAAGAACACCGCCGCCGCGACCAGTTGAGCGGGCACGCCAACCTCGGAGCCTTCCCATGCACATCGGTTTCATCGGCCTGGGCGCCATGGGCAAGGCCATGGTCGAGCACCTGCTGGAGAAGGGCCACGCCGTGACGGTGTGGAACCGCTCGCAGGCGCCGGTGGACGAGGTCGTGGCCCTGGGCGCGACGGCGGCGGCCACTATCGAGGATGCGCTGCAGGGCGACGTCGCCCTGTCGATCCTGGCCCACGACCAGGCGATCCGCGACGCGCTGCTGGACGCCCTGCCGCGCGCCCGGCCGGGCCTGGTCCACGCCAACCTCGCCACCATCTCCACCGCCTTCGCCCGCGAGCTGGCCGAGGTCCATGCGGGCCTGGGGCTGGGCTATGTGGCCGCCCCGGTGTTCGGCCGTCCGCCCGTGGCCCGGACCGGGGCGCTGAACGTGCTGGCGGCCGGGGCGCCCGAGGCGGTGGCCACGGCCCTGCCGGCGCTGGAGGCCCTGGCCGCCAAGGTCTGGCCGCTGGGCGAGGACCCGGTCCGCGCCAACGCCGTCAAGATCGCCGGCAATCTGATGATCGTCTCGGCCGTCGAGGCCATGGGCGAGGCCGCCGCCCTGGGCGCGGCCCACGGCGTGCCGGCCGCCGACCTGCTGGACGTGCTGACGAACACGATCTTCGCCGCCCCGGTCTACAAGACCTACGGGGCCATGATCGCCGAGGGACGCTACCACCCGCCCGGCTTCACCGCCGACCTGGCGCTCAAGGACGTGCGCCTGGCCCAGGCGGCTGGCGACGAGAAGGGCCTGGCCCTGCCGCTGGCAGATCTGGTCGAGAGCGGCCTGGAGGCCCTGCTGGCCGGCGAGGGCGAGATCCCCGACCTGGCCGCCCTGGCCGAAGTGTCGCGCGGACGTGTGGAAGGGCGCTAAAGCAAAAAAGAAGGGGGAATCAGCCTTCCACTCCCGGCCCGTTGCCACTAGGTTCCGCGCCTCCCGTTTCCGGACTTTCGCGAGAAGACTTCCATGGCCGACGACGCCGTTCCGCACGCCGACGTGCTCAACTCCACCGCCCAGGGCCAGCTGAAGAGCATCATCGACCGGGTCGAGCGCCTGGAGGTCGAGAAGGCCGAGATCATGGAGCAGATCAAGGAAGTCTACCTCGAAGCCAAGGGCAACGGCTTCGACGTCAAGGTGCTCAAGAAGGTGGTCCGCCTGCGCAAGACCGACCGCGCCAAGCGCCAGGAAGAGGACGCGATCCTGGACCTGTATCTGTCGGCCATCGGCGAGATCTAGGTTTTTCCGCGTGCGTCCGGGCGACGACGCCCGCTAGTCTGCCCGGATGCGCGCCAAGAAGCCGCCAGACCCCCGCGCTCAAGCCCGCAAGGCGGCCCTCAACGCGCTGAAGCGCGCCCGCCGTACGGCCGACAAGGCCGGGGTGGAGCTGTCGGAGTGGGAGGGCGAGTTCCTGGGCTCGGTCGCCCAGCGCATCGAGACCTACGGCCGGGCCTTCGGCGATCCCGAAAAGGGCGCCGCCGGCCAGGCCATGTCGATCAACCAGACCATCAAGCTCAAGGAAATCGCCGCCAAGGCCAAGGGTGAGCGAAAGCCCATGAGTCGCGGCAAGGGCTTCGCCCGCCGGGCGCCCGCCCGCGCGGCGTCCGACGACGACGAATAGGCCGGTTACAGCCAAGTTTTCGCCTGGGGTGAAACCCTGAAAACCGCGCCGGGAAAGGCCCGAGCGGGCGAATTTGGTCCCCGTTTCTCACCAAACAATGGCGTTCGGATAACGGCGTTAGGTTTTCGGTAAGAAAACGGGCGGACAGTTGCGCATCGCATAAAGCATTGCTTTTAATCGATTTTATCGCCCCGGAGCGCTGTAGAAAACGGCTGCCGCGGGCGCCGCGAAAGCGTGACCGCGGGGGGAAGTCTCACGCCGGATGGGACAGCCGGGAATGGCGACCACGATCTATGACTACCTTCTGCGGCGGAAGGCCGACCTGGAGGTGCGGATGCTGGAGGCCCAGCGACGGGCCCAGGCGCCGTTCGAGGACGAGCTGCGGGCGCTGAGCCTGGCCCTGAGCGCCATCGAGCGCGGCGGCCTGGCCGAGGGCGAGCTGGCCAGCTTCGCGCCCTCGCCCCCGTCGCGGCGCGGCCGCAAGGGGCGCTCGGCCCGCGAGATGATCCTGCTGGTGCTGGGCAAGGACGACGCGGCCATCGCCGCCTCAGAAATCTCGCGCAAGCTGACGCGACGGTGGGGCCGCGCCATTCCGCTGGCGGCGGTGATGCTTGAGCTGCAGGGGCTGGAACAGGAAGGCCGCGTGCGCCGCGCCGACGCCGGCTGGGTCCGGATCGACGAGCCGGAGCAGGCGGCGGTCGCGCCGCTGGCGGCCAGCGCCTGAGGGACAAGAATTTCAGCTGTCATCCCGGGCGAAGACCCGGGACCGACGCGTGAACTCAGAGCTTCGGGTCGGTCCCGGATCGGCGCGCTTCGCGCTTGTCCGGGATGACAATCTTTTGTGGGGCGGAAGACCGAGGCCCGTTACGACGCTTCCTTGAAGTCCACGTCGATGCCCTGCTCGCGGACCTTGCGGTAGAGGGTCGAGCGGCCGATGCCCAGGCGGCGGGCCACTTCCGACATGTGGCCGGCATAGACCTCGATGGCGTGCTGGATCAGGTCGCGCTCGATCTCTTCCAGCGTGCGCAGGTGGCCGCGGTCGTCGAGGATGCGGACCGGCGAGTCCGGGGCGGGCGTGCGGGCCATGGCGGCATGGGCCGCCTGCAGGGCCGCCGACAGGTCCGGCTGGGGCGGCGCGATCGTCACCGCTTCCGGCGGCGGGGCCATGACGCCCGAGATGGCCGGGAAGTCGTAGGGCTGGAGGTACGGCGCGTCGGCCAGGATGATGGCGCGATAGACCGCGTTCTCCAGCTGGCGCACGTTGCCGGGCCAGTCGAAGCCGCTGAGGATCTGCAGGGTCTCCGGCGCGGCGCCGACCACCCGCTTGCCCTCTTCGACGTTGAAGCGGCGCACGAAGGCCTCGACCAGGGCCGGGATGTCCTCGCGGCGTTCGCGCAGGGACGGGGCCTCGATGGGGAAGACGTTCAGGCGGTAGTAGAGGTCCTCGCGGAACCGGCCCTGCTGCACGGCGTGGGCCACGTCGCGGTTGGTGGCCGAGACGATGCGCACGTCCACCTTGATCGAGCGTTTGGAACCGATCGGGTCGATCTCGCCCTCCTGCAGGGCGCGCAGCAGTTTCACCTGCATGTCCAGCGGCAGTTCGCCCACCTCGTCCAGGAACAGGGTGCCGCCGTCGGCCTCCTTGAACTTGCCCAGGTGCTTGTCGGTGGCGCCGGTGAAGCTGCCCTTCTCGTGGCCGAACAGGATAGACTCCACGAGGTTTTCCGGGATGGCGCCGCAGTTGACGGCCACGAACGGCTTGCCGGCGCGGTCGGAACCGCCATGCACGGCGCGGGCGATCAGCTCCTTGCCGACCCCGCTCTCGCCGGTGATCAAAATAGGAATAGAGCTTTTGGCCGCGCGCTCGCCCATGCGCTTGACCAGGGTCATGGCGGGCGAGGTTCCGATCAGGTCGGCGAAGGTGGTGCGGTTGCCGGCGCGCTTGGTCAGGCGGTCGACCTCGCCCTTCAGGTCGCCCATGGACAGGGCGTTGCGGATCGAGACGGTGATCCGCTCGGGGCTGGCCGGCTTGATGAAGAAGTCGGTGGCGCCGGCCTGCATGGCCTTGACCACGGTGTCGACGCCGCCGCTGGCGGTGAGCACGATGACGGGCTGGGCGAAGCCGCGCGCGCGCATTTCCTTCAGGGCGTCCTGGCCCGACAGGCCCGGCATGACCAGGTCCAGCAGGACCACGTCGACCGGCGCGCCGCTGGCCAGATGCGCCATGGCCGCGTCGCCGTTCTCGGCGTGCGAGACCGCGAAGCCTTCGCGCTCCAGCACGGCCTGGATCAGCCGACGTTGAGTCGGATCGTCGTCGACGACGAGAACCGTCTTGGTCATTTGCAGACACCCGTTGAACCGGCCGCGTCCGACATGGGACAGGGCTCTTGTTGGTTCAGAGTGATACAGCCCTTGGGTAAAGACCGGGTTTCGGAGACGTGAGTCAGGGGTTAACCGTCGCGCTTAACGCGGGTTGACGATTGGGGGCGAGGAAGCCGCGAGAAGGCGTGTGACCACGATTTAACTTGGCGGTTTTCGGGGATCGCCTCAAGGACGCTCCACGGAGTGGGGGTGTTCGACATGAAGCTGAAATCGATCGCGGGGGCCTTGGCGCTCGCCCTGTGCGCGGCTGCCGCCCACGCCCAAACCGTTGCGCCGCTTTCGTTCTCGGACCAGCTGGCGCAGGCGGGATCGCCGCTGACGGTCCGGCCGGAGGGCTTCTCGGGTCCGGGCGCCGCGATCCTGTCGGAGGCTATCGGCGACAGCCGGTACGTTCTCATCGGCGAGAGCCATCATTCGCGCGAAATCCCCGCCTTCACCACGAACGTCTGCCGATTGATGGCGCCCGGCGGCCTGACGGCCATGGTCGTCGAGACCGGGCCGGAGGCCGCCGGGGCGGTCAACGCGCGGCTGAGAGCGCCGGACCGGGAACAGAAGATTTCCGACTTCATGCGCGCCCACCCCGACGCCATGGCCTTCCTCAACGGCCGCGACGAGGGGCGGACGGCCGCCGATTGCGCGGGCGTCGCCGGGCTGGATTTCAAGCTGTGGGGGCTGGACCAGGAGTTCTTCGGCGTGAGCGGCTATCTGTTCGAACAGATGCTGGCGGCCGGTCCAGGCCCGCTCGCCCGCGCTCAGATCGAAGCGCTGGCCCAGCAGGAGCGGACGGCGACGCAGGCCGCGCTCGCCTCAGGTTCACCCTTCGACCTGTTCCTGTTCAAGACCACCGATGCGGCGCTGGATCAGGCGGGAACAGCCATCGACCAGGACGGCGGCGACCGGGCCAAGGCGCTGTTCGCCGCCTTGCGCGAAACACGCGCCATCTATCTGGCCTCCAAGTCCCGCAGCGGCGATCCGAACGGGCGCAGGGCGCGGCTGATGAAGCGGACGCTGGCGGCCCATTTCGCCGAGGCGCCGCAGGCGCGCCTGCTGATGAAGTTCGGCGCCTACCATCTCTACAAGGGCTACAATCCGCTGGGCCAGCGCGACGTGGGCAATTTCGTCGCCGAGCATGCCGACGGAGCGGGCGTGAAGTCCCTCCATATCGTCGTCACCGGCGCGAAAGGCGCGCTGGGCGGATACAACGGGGTCGGCCGTCAGGTGGCCGCGCACAGCTTCGATGCGACCGCGGGCAAGGACAGCGACTGGTCCAAGGATGTGACGCTGGCCCGCCCGTCGGGCACGCCGCCGGGCGACTGGTTCCTGGTGGATCTGCGCCGTTTGCGCGGCGCCGATCTGGAGGCCTTCACGCCTGAATGGCGCGCGCTCGTCCGCGGCTACGACCTGGCCATCGTGGCGCCGGAACTGTCCGCATCTACCGTGCTGGGGGTTCACGACGCCCCCTAGGCGCTCATAGCCAGAAGGCGAACCTACCCCGCCCCCCGACCCGTCGGCACGCGGCGGACCTCGCCGCCGCTCTGGCTGATCAGGCGGGCGTCGATGCGGGTCTCGCCTTCGCGGCCCACGTGGCAGACGCCGGCGAAGCGGCTCTTGCGGCCCGACTTCTTCTCGACGGTCGTGGCTTCGAACTTCACGTCCATGGGCCCGGAGGGCGGGGCGCCGGCCGTGTCCATGCGGGTGACCTCGATGCCGTTCAGCGGGCCGATGTGGAACTTTTCCTTCAGCCGCTGGGTGCAGCTGTTGAAGACCACGACGCTGCGGATCGTCTGGCCCAGCCACCCCATCTGGGGTTTCTCCTCGGCCATGGCCGAGGGCGAGGCGACAAGACCCAGGACAAGGGCGAGGGCGGCGGCGGACTTGAACATCGATATCCCCTGATCGATCGGCGATATCGTAGAGGGCGTCGGCCCCGCGCGCCTTTTAATTCGCCGTAATGGAGCGGGGCTGGACGGACGCGCGGGCGACCGCATGGCGCGAACTGTTCGCGAGCCATCCCAGGCGCGACCTTTCCGTGCGAGCCCAAACGACCTAGCCTCGCCGTCCAGTGGCGTGGAGGGGATCATGTTCGTGGGGCATTATGCGGCCGCCCTGGCCGCCAAGGCGGCGCAGCCCAAGGGGCCGCTGTGGGTCTATGTGGCGGGCGCCCAGCTGGTCGACATCGCCTGGGGCGTGCTGGTGCTGACGGGGGTGGAGACGCTGAGCTTCGACCGCGACCTGCCGGGCAGTCCGCTGGTGCTGTCGCACATGCCCTACACCCACAGCCTGCCGGCGGCGGTGTCGTGGTCGCTCGCCGCCGGACTGGTCGCGGCCTTCGTCCTGAAGCTGCCCAAGGCGGTGGCGGTCGCCGCCGGCCTGGTGACGCTGTCGCACTGGGGGCTGGACTTCCTGGTCCATCGCCCGGACCTGCCTTTGTGGTTCGGCGGACCCAAGGTGGGGCTGGGCTGGTGGAACCGTCCGGTGCCCGAGCAGGCGCTGGAGATGGGGCTGGTGGCGCTGGCGGCCTGCGCCTGGGGCTGGCGGCGGGGACTGGAGGGCCGGGGCGGCCTGGGCGCTCCGCTGTTCATGGCGCTGCTCCTGGCGATGCAGCTGGTCAACATCCTGGCCCCGCCCACCGGCGCGCCGTCGCAGATGGCCGTCGCCGCTCTGTCGGGCTTCCTGCTGGCGGTGCTGTTCGCCTGGGTGATGGACCAGGGCGAGCGCCAAGCGGGCTGAGGGGGGCGGGCTGAACGCCGAAACCCCAAGGCGACGATTGCGTGTGTCTTTCGACGGGGCCATATCGCTGGGCATGAACGCGCCCTTCAAGACCGACGCCCTGCCCGAGTGGAATCTCGCCGACCTCTATACGGGTCGCGACGATCCCCGGATCGAGACCGACCTGGCCGCCGCCAAGGCCGCCAACGACGAGCTGGCCAGCCTGGAGGGCCTGTTCCTCCAGGCTCGCGGCGAGCCCGACCGCCTGGGCATCCTGCTGGATCGCGGGATCAAGCTCTACGAGGAAGCGGTCAACGGCCTGTGGGGCGTGGGCGCCTATGCGGGCCTGGCCGCCTCGACCGCTCGCGACGATCCGGCCTGGGCCAAGTTCGAGGCCGACCTGCGCGCCCGCTCGTCCCAGATCGCCGCCGAGAGCCTGTTCTTCTCGCTGGAGCTGAACCAGCTGGAGGACGGCGAGCTGGACGCTGCGCTCAAGGCCCATCCCCCCGTTCAGCGCTGGACGCCGTGGCTGCGCCGCCTGCGCCTGTCGCGTCCGCACGAGCTGACGCCGGACCTGGAGCGCTACATCGTCGACCGGAGTCCCGCCGTGGCCAACTGGGTGCGGCTCTATGACGAGACCCTGGCCAAGCTGACGGCGAGCGTGGGCAAGGAAACCCTGACCCTGCCCGAGGCGCTGAACCGCCTTTCGGACCCTGACGGCAAGCGCCGCAAGGCCGCCGCCGACGGCCTGGCCAAGGCCTTGGGCGAGCGCGCCTCGACCCAAGGCCTGGTGATGAACACCCTGGCCTTCGAAAAGCAGGTCGAGGACCGCTGGCGGCGGTTCGACAATCCCGCCCAGTCGCGGCACCTGGCCAACGAGGTCGACGCCGACGCGGTCGACGCCCTGGAGCAGGCGGTGGTCGAGGCCTATCCGCGCCTGTCGCACCGCTACTATGCGCTGAAGGCCAAGGTCATGGGCCGCAAGACCCTGGACTACTGGGACCGCAACGCGCCCCTGACCGCCGCCGCGCCCAAGAGCTACGACTGGGCCGAGGCGCAGGGCATCGTGCTGGACAGCTTCCAGACCCTTGCCCCCAAGTTCGCCGACACGGCCCAGACCTTCTTCGACAAGCCCTGGATCGACGCGCGGCCCCGGGCCGGCAAGCAGTCGGGCGCCTATTCGCATCCGGTGACGGCCGACCGCCATCCGTACGTCTTCATGAACTACATGGGCGAGCGGCGCGACGTGCTGACCCTGGCGCACGAGCTGGGCCACGCCGTGCACCAGACCCTGTGCGCGCCGCTGGGCACCCTGCTGGCCGACACGCCCCTGACCCTGGCCGAGACCGCCTCGATCTTCGGCGAGGGCCTGGTGTTCGACCGCCTGCTGGCGGAAGCGACGCCCAAGGATCGGATGGGTCTCCTCGCGGGCAAGATCGAGGACGGCCTCAACACCGTGGTCCGCCAGATCGCCTTCCACCGCTTCGAGCGGCGATTCCATGCGGCGCGCCTGGACGGCGAGCTGTCGCCCGATCAGATCGGCAAGCTGTGGCTGGACGTGATGGGCGAGAGCCTGGGCCCGGCCGTGGTGCTGAACGAGGGCTACGAGCACTACTGGGCCTATGTCAGCCACTTCGTGCACGCGCCGTTCTACGTCTACGCCTACGCGTTCGGGGATCTCCTGGTGCGCGGCCTGATGGAGAAGCGCCGCGAGGACCCGGCCGGCTTCGCGCCCCTCTACGAGGACCTGCTGGCCGCCGGCGGGACCCGGACCTATGTCGAGGCGCTCAAGCCCTTCGGCCTGAACCCGCGCGAGAAGGCGTTCTGGGCGGCGGGGTGTGCTCAGCTGGAGCGGCTGGTGGACGAGTTCGAGGCGTTGGTGTGAGGGGCAGGAACCCCGTCCTTCTCCCCTTGCGGGAGAAGGTGGTCTCCGAAGGAGGTCGGATGAGGGGTCGCACCGGCGGTTACGCCGCATGCGCGCCCAGCCGTCCGACGTCTATCGACCCCTCATCCGTCGGCTTCGCCGACACCTTCTCCCGCAAGGGGAGAAGGGAAGGCAAAAATGGCTGACGATCCTCGCGACCCCGAACGCGACCGCCTGACCGGCCGCCTCTCCCGCTTCGCCAAGGTCGGCGCGGGCCTCTCCGGCGCCGCCGTGTCCTACGGCGCCAACAGCCTGCTGCGCTCGGACGACGCCAACGCCCGCAACGCCAAGGCGCTGAAGGCCGCGCTCGGCGGGCTGAAGGGCCCGCTGATGAAGGCGGCGCAGATGTTCGCCACTGTGCCCGACCTCCTGCCGCCCGAGTTCGCCACCGAGCTGGCCGAGCTCCAGACCAACGCCCCGGCCATGGGCTGGCCGTTCGTGCGTCGCCGCATGGCCGCCGAGCTCGGCCCCGACTGGCAGGGCAGGTTCCAGAGCTTCGAGCACGAGGCCGCCGCCGCCGCGTCGCTGGGTCAGGTGCACCGCGCCGTCGCCCCCGACGGCCGCGCCCTGGCCGTGAAGCTGCAATATCCGGACATGCAGAGCGCCGTCGAAAGCGACCTTGGCCAGCTGCGCGCCCTGGTGGGCCTGTTCAAGCGCATGGACGGCTCCATCGACCCCTCGGAGATGATCGTCGAGGTCGGCGACCGCCTGCGCGAGGAGCTGGACTACGAGCGCGAGGCGAAACTGATGGCCGTCTATGGCGGCTTCTTTGCCGGGCGCGGCGACATCCAGGTGCCCCAGCCCGTGCCGTCGCTGTCGACCCGGCGCCTGCTCAGCATGACCTGGATGGACGGCCAAGGATTGCTTGCTTTCAAAGAGGCGCCCCAGGACACACGCGACCGCATCGCCGCCCTGCTGTTCGAGGCCTGGTGGACCCCGATGACCCACCTGGGGATCATCCACGGCGACCCGCACCTGGGCAATTACACCTTCGGCGGAGAGGGCGCGGCGCACCTGAACCTGCTGGACTTCGGCTGCATCCGCATCTTCCCGCCCAAGTTCGTGGGCGGGGTGGTGCGGCTCTATCGGGCGCTGTCGAACGACGACCGGGTCGAGCAGGTGGAGGCCTATCGCAGCTGGGGATTCTCCAACCTCACCGACGAGCTGGTCGACGTGCTGAACGTCTGGGCCCGCTTCATCTACGGCCCGCTGCTGGACGACCGCGAGCGCACCGTGGCCGACGACGTGCCGCCGGGCGAATACGGCCGCCGCGAGGCCTTCAAGGTGCGCCAGGCGCTGAAGTCGGTGGGCGGCGTGACGATCCCCCGCGAGTTCGTGTTCATGGACCGCGCCGCCATCGGCCTGGGCGCGGCCTTCCTGCACCTGGGCGCGCGCCATAACTGGAAGGCGCTGTTCGAACGCTCGCTGGAGGGTTTCTCGGAAGAGGGGCTGGCGAAGCGGCAGGCGGCGGTGTTGAGCGCGGCGGGGGTGGTTTAAATCCGCTCATCCCGGCGAATGCCGGGACCCAGATCATAAGGCGGAGCGGCGCCTGGAATCCTAGATGCTCAGGCTGAACCTGGGTCCCGGCATTCGCCGGGATGAGCGGAAGAAAAAATGACGGCCAAGACCCTCAAGCGCCTCCACCCCGCCCAGCGCGACGACATCGGCGATCTGGTCACCCGGCGGCCGCTGCCCGGGGCGGCGATCCCGCAGCTGGATCCGTTCCTGTTTCTCAACCACCACGGTCCGCAGGTCTATCCGGCGAACAATCGCGGCCTGCCGTTCGGGCCGCATCCGCATCGCGGCTTCGAGACGGTGACCTTCATCCTCGACGGCGAGCTGTCGCACCTGGACAGCGGCGGCCACGAGAGCGTCATTGGGCCGGGCGGGGTGCAGTGGATGACGGCCGGCAGCGGCCTGGTCCATGCCGAGCTGTCGCCGGCGTCGTTCAAGCGCAGCGGTGGGCCGCTGGAGATCCTGCAGCTGTGGGTCAACCTGCCGAGCCGGCTGAAGATGACGACGCCGAACTATCTGGGCCTGCAAGGGGTCGAGATCCCCAAGGTCGAGGCGGGAGAGGCGACGCTGGAAGTGATCTCCGGCGCGGTCGACGGCATGACCGGGCCGTTCCCGTCGCTGATCGGCATCGAGATGAGCGTCGTGCGCTTGGCGCCGGGCGGGGCGGTGAACCTGCCGGTGGCGAAGGGGAGGGCGGTGTTCCTCTACGTGGTCTCCGGCGGGATCGTCGTGGCCGGTCAGGCGGCCGCGAAGTGGAACCTGGTCGAGCTGAACGACGACGGCGACGCGGTGGCGTTCGACAGTCCGGAGGGCGCGGTGGTCCTGCTGGGCCACGCCGAGCCGCTCGGCGAACCGGTCTTCGCCCACGGGCCGTTCGTGATGAACACCCGCGAGGAGATCATCCAGGCCATCGAGGACTACAACGCGGGGAAGTTCGGGAACGTGCCGGGCTAGCGGCCGGGACGCCCCCTCCGTCGGGCTACGCCCGCCACCTCCCCCGTTTTACGGGGGAGGAGAGGATCAGCGCGGCCGTCCTCCTCACCCGTGAAACGGGGGAGGTGGCGCGTCGCGCAGCGACGTGGCGGAGGGGGCGTCCAACCACCCTTGCCAGCGTTCAAACGCTCGTTAGACTTTCCCCATGTCCGACGATCTCACAGACGCCCAGGCCGCCGCCATTCCCGAGGGCTACAGCCAGCTGAACTGGTCGCGCGGTTTCGGGCGGCAGATCGGGCCGCTGTACGAGCAGCGCACCGGGCCGGGCCAGGCGGTGATGGGGTTCCGGGTCGAGGAGCACCACGTCAACGGCCTGGGCAATTGCCACGGCGGCATGCTGATGAGCTTCGCCGACATGGCCTGGGGGCGGATCATCTCGCTGCAGAAGTCCTACAGCTGGGTCACGGTGCGGCTGACCTGCGATTTCCTGTCGGGGGCCCAGCTGGGCGATTTCGTCGAGGGGCGCGGCGAGCTGATTTCCGAGGAGGATCTGGTCTTCACCGTGCGCGGCCGCATCTGGGCCGGCGAGCGGACCCTGATGACCGGCACGGGCGTCTTCAAGGCCCTGTCGCCCCGCGCCCCGCGCCCGGGCGAAGCGGCCTACACGGAAAAGGCCTGAGCCATGGCCGACGACCGTCCCGCCCGCGTCTCCCTGCTGAGCCCGTTCCAGGGCGCCAAGCCGCCGGCCCCGGCCTGGTTCGACGCCGCCCTGGCCGATGCGCCCCAGCGATCGCGCATCCCGGTGCAGGGGGCGCAGATCGAGCTTCTGACCTGGGGCGAGGTGGGCAAGCCCGGCCTCCTCTTCCTGCACGGCAACGGCGCCCATGCCGACTGGTGGAGCTTCATCGCCCCGTTCTTCGCCCAGGATTGGCGCGTGGCGGCCATCTCGTGGTCGGGCATGGGCGGGTCGGACTGGCGCGAGCACTATTCGGCCGAGGTGTTCGCGGCCGAAATCTTCGCGGCGGTGGAAGCGGCGGGGCTGGAGGCCGGCGGGGTCAAGCCGATCGTCGTGGGCCACTCGTTCGGCGGCTTTCCCACCCTCTATTGCGCGGCCGAGCATCCCGAGCGGCTGCGCGGCGCGATCCTGGTGGACTGCAGCATCCAGCCGCCCGAAAAGCGCTGGACCGGCCCGCCGCCGCGTCCCAACGGCAACCGCGTCTACGCTTTGCTCGAAGAAGCCTTGGCCCACTTCCGCCTGGCGCCGCCGCAGGGCTGCGAGAACCTCTACATCGCCGACCACATCGCGCGCGGGTCGCTGAAAGAGGTCGAGGGCGGCTGGACCTGGAAGTTCGACCCGGCCATCTGGCAACGCTTCGTCATGCCCGACCTCGGGGCGCTGTTGCCGCGCATCGCCTGCCCGGCGGCCCTGATGTGGGGCGAACGCTCGGCCCTGATGCACGCCGAGACGGTGGACTACATGCTGGCGACCATGCCGGATGAAGTCTTGCGCACCGTGATCCCCGACGCCGATCACCACGTGATGGTCGACCAGCCGTTGGCCTTCGTCGCCGGGCTGCGCGGGCTGCTGGCGGGGTGGGGCTAAAAACCCCTCTCTCTTTGAGAGAGGGAGGGGCCCATGGCGAAGCCATGGGAGGGTGAGAGGTAACAAACTCTCAGGATAGAGCGCGGCCTCCCACAGCCGGGGACATGCCCTTGGGCGTGTCCCCAACCGGTTCCGCATGGCTGGACGTTTCGAGGCCAGGTTCAGCCGCCATGGGCGAGGATGGGGACACGCCCAAGGGCATGTCCCCGGCCGAGCGCCGTCATCGAAGGATCGGAGGTTTGCCTGTTGGCGGTGAAACCGCTCACCCTCCCACCGCTGCGCGGCGGGTCCCTCCCTCTCTCTATGAGAGAGGGGTCTAATCCTCGTCCAGCCGCCGGCCGCCGCGTTCCTTCAGGTCCTTCAGCAGGGTCCGCATCGCCCAGCCCATGGCTTTCGCCATGTCCTGGCCATCGAGCCCCCAGTGATCGCGCAGTTCCAGCCACGGGGTGGTGTGCAGCACCTGCAGCACCGCCGTGGCCAGTTTCTGGTCCGCCGGCGGCAGGGCCTTGACCGCTTCGGCGGCGGCGGCGGTGTAGCTGGCCACGCGGCGGACGTTCTGCGAGCGGCGCACGGCGCGGCCCTGGGGCGTGGAGCGCACCAGGGTGGCCAGGGGGGCGATGCGGTCGAAGCCCGTATAGATCGGCTCCAGCGAGCTCAGCATCTCGGCCTCCGAGCGGGGGAAGGCCACCTCCGGCCCGGCCAGGGCCGTCACCCGGTCCCAGGCCGACTGCATCAGCGCCTCGCGGTCGGGGAAGTAGCGATAGACCGTGCGCCGCCCCACGCCCGCCCGCTGGGCGATGGCGTCGTGGTTCAGGTCGGCCACCCCCTCGGCCAGCAGTTCGATCAGGGCGTCGGTGATGCGCGTGCGCACCTCGTCCTTCTTGGCGTCGCGGGTTCCGGCGGAAGCGAGGGAAGCATCGGTCATGGTCTCTCGCTAAAATCTGGCACAGAAAATGTCAAATTATGATTGACACAAATTGTGCCACTTTCTAGAACGCTGCCGCAAGTCGAAGGGAAGAGGCCCATGCTGTTTCACATGTCGATCGCAGCGAAGGACCCGCGTCACGTCGCCGGCGTCATCGCCGAGTTCTGGGGCGGGGAAGCCCTGCCGTTTCCGCCGGTCACCGACGACGGCTGGATCGTGATGGCCGGCGACGAGCGCGGCAGCGCGTTGGAGGTCTATCCGGCCGACACCGTGCTGCGCGAAGCCGACGGCGACGCCGACGCCTATGGCGAGGCCACCGGCAAGGACCACTTCACCCCCACCCACGGCGCCCTGGCCACCGCCCTGGACCGCGAGGCCGTGCTGGCCATCGCCGCCCGCGAGGGCTGGCCGGCCAAGTACCGCAAGCGCGGCGGCATGTTCGGGGTGATCGAGCTGTGGGTCGAAGGCCGCCAGATGATGGAGCTGCTGACCCCGGAGATGCAGGACGAGTACCGCTCGACCATGACCATCGCCAACTGGCGCGCCATGCTGGCCGCCGGTCCGCCGCCCTCGGCGTGAGCTTCTGGGGCCTGAGCTTCTGGGGCGTGAGCCTTTTCGCCGTTATCCGGGCTTTCGGATAACGGCGATATTGACTCACCGTCGGCCCGTGACGCTACTCTGATCGCCGGAAAGTTGCGTATCGACGCGCTGCGGCTATCAGGGGAATTCATGGGCAAGCCACTCGGCCGGGACGAGATCCTTTATCTCCAGCGCGTCTGCGCCTGCTCGGGGCTGTACGCCGGTCCCATCGACGGCAAGTGGTCCCTGGCGATGGACCAGGCCGAGCTGGCCCTGGCGGCCAAGAACCAGGCGCTGCGCACCGAGATCGGCCAGTTCGACCCCCGCACCGAGCAGAACATCGCCACCCTGATGCCGCCGGCCCAGAAGGCGGCCCGCCGGTTCATGAAGGCCGCCGCCGCGTTCCCGCTGACCGTGAGGATCATCTCGGGCAGCCGGACCTATGCCGAGCAGGACGCCCTGTTCGCCATCGGGCGCACCGTCCAGACCAACAAGAAGCCGGTGACCAACGCCAAGGGCGGCCAGAGCAACCACAATTTCGGGGTCGCCTGGGACGTCGGCATCTTCGACGCGGCGGGCAAGTACTACACCGGCGCCACCAAGGCCGAGGAGAAGGCCTATGTGGACCTGGGCGCGCTGATCAAGGGCCAGGTGCCGAAGCTGGAATGGGGCGGCGACTGGGTCACCTTCACCGACCGCCCGCACTACCAGCTCAACGCCGGCGGCAAGCCGATCGCCGAGGTGCGCAAGCTGTTCGAGACCGGCAAGCCGTTCTTCACCGAAGTGGCCTGAGGTCGCGGCCCATCCGCGACCTTCATCTTAAATCACCGTCATCCCGGGCCTTGTGCCCGGGACCCCTCTGTCCGCCGCAGGTGCGGAGGGGTGGCGCGCCGGCGCGCCAACGCACTTCACGTGGAAGCTGAACCAGGGGTCCCGGGCACAAGGCCCGGGATGACGCGCTGAGAGGGAAGGCGCGGATGACAAGGTCGCGGGCGCCCGCTAAGCCCGTTCCATGGTCACAGCCCCGCATCCCGGACCCGTCCTCGTCTACGCCCCCGACCGGGGCATCGGCGACCTGATGTGGCACCTGCCGACGTTCCGGGCGATCGCGGCGACCACCCCCGAGGGGACGGTGGTGCTGGCCGCCCGGCCGTCCAGCCGCGCCGCCGAGGTGCTGGCGGTCGAGCCGACGGTCAGCAGGATCGTCTATGCCCGCCACTTCACCGGGTCGCTGAAGGGCGTGCACGAGGTCCTCGACTTCTGGCGCATCTGCCGCGAGGTGAAGCCCCGCGCGGTGTGGATCCTGGAGAAGATCGGCCGTCCCGCCCAGGCCGCCTGGCTGGCCGGGGTGCCCGAGCGGCGAGGTTTCGGCCTGGGCCATTCCAGCCAGGAGCAGTGGCTGCAGGGGCCGTTCCTGCCCAAGGCCATGCGGCCCGACCATCGGCTGACCAAGCTGGCCGCCTTCGAGGCCCTGCACGGCCTGAAGGTCGACAGCCGCGAGCCGGACCTGCTGCTGGATCCCAAGGCCGTGGCGGCGGTGAAGGCGCGGTTCGGAGACCGTCCGGGCCCGTGGCTGGTGCTGGGCGTGGGCGCCAGCGAGCCGGCCCGCACCTGGCCGGCCGAGCGCTTCGCCGCCGTCTCCTCGGCCCTGGCCGACCTCTTCCCCACGGTGTTCTGGCTGGGCGGCCCCAACGACGCCCTTCGCCTGAAGCCGGTGGTCGAGTCGCTGAACTCGGGCCGCGACGTCCTGGCCTGCGACCTGCCGCTGGACCAGGCCGCCGCCCTGATCGCCCTGTCGGCCGGCTTCCTGGGCAACGACTCGGGGCCGCTGAACGTCGCCGCCTCGGTGGGCCGTCCGGCCATCGGCCTGATGGGCACCAGCCCCGTGCCGGCCTATTCGCGCTGGCTGTCGCGCCTGGACGGCGGGTCGGGCCGAATCGCCGATATTTCCATCGACGAAGCGATCGAAGCTGTTCGAACCCGCTTCACCGCCGAGTCCTGGGCCAACCGCGACATCCCGGCGGCTTGAGCCCGCGCCCCGCACGTTGTAAGCGGCTTGGCGATTTTTAATTCCACCTAGGAAACTGACATGGCCGGCGACTACCAACGCGGTGAGATGGACATCCAAGAGCAGAGCGCGACCTTCGAAGCGTTCGGCAAGATGACCAAGTGGGGTTCGCTGGCCATCGCGGTCCTGCTGACCTTCATCACCCTGCTGTTCTGCACCGCCGCCGGCTTCATCGGCTCGGCCGCCGCCGCCATCGTGCTGACGGTTTTGGGCGTCGTGTTCCTGCGCGAAAAGCCCGCCTCGGCCCACTGACACCGGTAGACATCGGTATTTTTTTGCCCCTAACGCGAGCGTAAGGCTCGACATCGGGCAAGAACATCCCCTAGAGAGGCGCGCAAGCTCGTCTGATCGAGCAGCGTTCCTGGGAGGGGTATGCCGATGGCCGTCATCGCCGTCACGAAAGAGACCCGCGGTGGGGAAACCCGCGTCGCGGCCACGCCCGAGACCGTCAAGAAGCTGGCCGCCGCCGGCTGGTCGGTCACGGTCGAGGCCGGGGCCGGAACCGCGGCGTCCTATCCCGACGCCGATTACGAAGCGGCCGGCGCCAAGCTGGCCAAGACCGCCAAAGAGGCCCTGAAGGACGCCGACGTCCTGTTCAAGGTCCGCGCGCCCGAAGCCGCCGAGATCGCCGCCCTGAAGAAGGGCGCGATCGTCGCGGCGGCGCTCAATCCCCACCAGGACAAGGAAACCCTGGACGCCCTGGCCAAGGCCGGCGCCAGCGCCCTGGCCATGGAATTCATCCCGCGCATCACCCGGGCCCAGGTGATGGACATGCTCTCGTCCCAGGCCAACCTCGGCGGCTATCGCGCCGTGATCGAGTCGGCCGAGGCCTATGGCAAGGCCCTGCCGATGATGATGACCGCCGCCGGCACCGTCGCCGCGGCCAAGGTCTTCGTCATGGGCGTGGGCGTGGCCGGCCTGCAGGCCATCGCCACCGCCCGGCGCCTCGGCGCGGTGGTCACCGCCACCGACGTCCGGCCCGCCACCAAGGAGCAGGTCGAGTCGCTGGGCGCGAAATTCCTGGCCGTCGAGGACGAGGAGTTCAAGAACGCCCAGACCGCCGGCGGCTACGCCAAGGAGATGTCCAAGGAGTACCAGGCCAAGCAGGCCGAGCTGGTCTCCACCCACATCGCCAAGCAGGACATCGTCATCACCACGGCCCTGATCCCCGGCCGTCCGGCGCCCAAGCTGGTCAGCGCCGCCCAGGTGGCCTCGATGAAGCCCGGCTCGGTGATCCTGGACATGGCCATCGAGTCCGGCGGCAATGTCGAGGGCGGCAAGCTGGGCGAGGTGGCTGTCACGGCCAACGGCGTCAAGATCCTGGGCATTCCCAACCTGCCCGGCCGCATCGCCGCCGACGCCTCGGCGCTCTACGCCCGCAACCTCTTCGCCCTGTCGGGCCTGTTCCTGAACAAGGAAGGGGCCTTCGCCCCCGACTTCGAGGACGAGATCCTCAAGGCGGCCCTGGTCACCCAGGGCGGCGAAGTCGTGCATCCTTCCCTGAAGACCGCCTAAGCAGACCGCCTAACTCCACACATCGCTAAAGGGAGGCTCCCATGGAAGCCGTCGACCCCACCGTGTTCCGCCTGGCGATCTTCGTGCTCGCCATCTTCGTGGGCTACTACGTGGTCTGGAGCGTCACCCCGGCGCTGCACACCCCGCTGATGGCCGTGACCAACGCCATCTCGTCGGTGATCATCGTCGGCGCGCTCCTGGCCGCCGCGGCGCACGGCGCCAATGCCGACCTGTCGGGCGGCACGGTCGCCGCCTCGACCTGGATCTCCAAGGGCGCCGGCGCCATCGCCGCGGCCTTCGCGGCAGTCAACATCTTCGGCGGCTTCCTGGTCACCCAGCGCATGCTGGCCATGTACAAGAAGAAAGAGAAGAAATAGGCGGCGGACACCGGGGGCTCATCCGATGGACCTGATCTGGGTTCTCCTGCCGTTCGCGATCTGCCTGGCCGCGCTCCTGCTGAGCGCCGTCCAGTCGGGCGCCTTCGCGGGCGGGCGGCTGGCGCGATCCTGGGCGGTCCAGATGGCGCCGCGCGCGCTTTGCTTCGGCTTGGTGGCGCTCCTCTGGGCGCCGAAGCCTCCGCCGGTCGCGGCAGCCGTTGTCGGCTATGTCGGCCTTGCCTTGATCGGGATCGGCTGGTCGCTGAAGGCCCGGGTCGGCGCGGTCGTCCAGGGCACGGGTTTTATCGCGCTCGCAGGCTCGCAATTCTGGGTCCAGTGGTTCCGGGAAGGGGCCGAGGCCACCTTGCATACGGGCGTGATCGTGGTCTCCATGGTGATCGTGCTCGCCGCCATCTTCGGTTTCGCCGCCTGGTACGAGCGGCGCGAGCAAGCGCGAACGGGCGAGGGCGCCTGAGCATGTTCAGCGCCATCAAACGCATCGCCAACCGTTCGGACGCCCTCAAGCGCATCGCACTGGAGCGGTGGTGGGACGAGCTGCGCGGATCGCCCCGGGCCCGTGAGCCCGGCCGGCTGATCGCCCATGGCCGCAAGACCTACAGCCAGAACGACGAGGACGGCATCGTTCTGGAGATCTTCAACCGCATCGGCGAGGGCGACCGGCGCTTCATCGAGTTCGGCGTCCAGGCCGGGGTGGAGTGCAACACCGCCCTGCTGCTGATGGCCGGCTGGAGCGGCCTGTGGCTGGACGGGTCCGACAAGTACGTCGAGGCCGCCAAGCAGCACCAGGCCGTGGCCGTGGGGCAGGGGCGCCTGACCGTCGAGAAGGCCTTCGTCACCGCCGACAACATCGACGACTATCTAGGCCCCTGGGCCGGCGGGACCGCCGACAAGCCGGCGTCGGTGGACCTGCTGTCGATCGACATCGACGGCAACGATTACTGGATCTGGAAGGCCATCGAGGCGGTGGGCCCGCGCGTCGTGATCATCGAATACAACGCCGCCTATCCGCCGCCCGTCGCCTTCGTCGCCGAGTACAAGGCCGACCGCGTCTGGGACGGGGGCAACTATCACAGCGCCAGCCTGACCAGCCTGGAGGCCCTGGGCCGCGAGAAGGGCTACGCCCTGGTCGGCTGCAATCTCTCCGGCGCCAACGCCTTCTTCGTGCGCGAGGACGAGTTGGCCGGCCCCGACGGCCAGGCCCGCTTCGCCGCGCCCTATACGGCGGCCAACCACTACGAGCCGCCGCGCTACGACCTCTCCGGCCTGCCTTCGGGCCATCCGCCACGGTTCGGCGTCAACGCCGCGCCGCCGCTTTCCTCTTCGCCGCTCTTGGGGGCCAAGACCTGACATGAACGCCAATCTCGCCGCCATCCTCTACATCGTGTCGGGGGTGCTCTTCATCCTGGCGCTGCGCGGGCTGTCCAGCCCGGTGACCAGCCAGACGGGCAACCGCAACGGCATGATCGGCATGGCCATCGCCGTGCTGACCACCCTGGCCACGCTCTGGAAGCAGGGCGCGCTGGATCCGGTGACCCTCGGGCTGATCTTCGGCGGGGTCGCCATCGGCGGCGTCGTGGGGGCGGTGATCGCCCGCAAGGTGGCCATGACCTCGATGCCCCAGCTGGTGGCGGCGTTCCACAGCCTGGTCGGCATGGCCGCGTGCCTTGTGGCCGTGGCGGCGATCTACACCCCGGCGGCCTACGGCATCCTGGGCGAGGACGGCCGGGTGCATCTCAACAGCCTGGTGGAGCTGTCGCTGGGCCTGGCCATCGGCGCGATCACCTTCACCGGCTCGGTCATCGCCTTCGCCAAGCTGAACGGCAACATGGGCGGTGCGCCGATCCTGCTGCCGGCCCGCCACCTGATCAACATCGTCATCGCCCTGGCCATCGTGGCCCTGGTGGTGGTGCTGGTGCTGTCGGGCGGTTCGGCCATCTGGGCGTTCTGGGCGATCTTCGCCCTGAGCCTGCTGATCGGCGTGACCCTGATCATCCCCATCGGCGGGGCCGACATGCCCGTCGTGGTCTCGATGCTGAACAGCTATTCGGGCTGGGCCGCCGCGGCCCTGGGCTTCACCCTGGAGAACACCACCCTGATCATCACCGGCGCCCTGGTGGGTTCGTCGGGCGCGATCCTGTCCTACATCATGTGCAAGGGCATGAACCGCAGCTTCATCTCGGTGATCCTGGGCGGCTTCGGCGCCGACGCCTCGGCGGCCTGCGGCGCGGGCGGCAAGGTCGAGACCCGTCCGGTCAAGCAAGGGTCCGCCGACGACGCGGCCTTCATCATGAAGAACGCCAGCAAGGTGATCATCGTCCCGGGCTACGGCATGGCCGTCTCCCAGGCCCAGCACGCGCTTCGCGAAATGGCCGACAAGCTGAAGGAAGAGGGCGTGGAGGTGAAGTACGCCATCCACCCCGTGGCCGGCCGCATGCCGGGCCACATGAACGTGCTGCTGGCCGAAGCCAACGTGCCCTATGACGAGGTGTTCGAGCTGGAGGACATCAACAGCGAGTTCTCCACCGCCGACGTCGCCTTCGTGATCGGCGCCAACGACGTCACCAACCCGGCCGCCAAGACCGACCCGCAGAGCCCGATCTTCGGCATGCCGATCCTGGACGTCGAGAAGGCCCGCACGGTGCTGTTCATCAAGCGCGGCATGTCCTCGGGCTACGCCGGCGTCGAGAACGAGCTCTTCTTCCGCGACAACACCATGATGCTGTTCGGCGACGCCAAGAAGATGGTCGAAGGGATCGTGAAGGGGCTGTAGGGGCCTGTGATCGACGGCGCGAATGGAAAGAGCCCCGGACGACGACGTTCGGGGCCTTTCTCGTGGTGGACTAAGCCGCCGCCGTGACCGGTTTCAATTCCCCAGCGGATTTCAACTTCATCCACGCGTTGATGGGATCGATGTCGCAGCCGTTGGGCCAGGTCGGCACGCCCATTTCGATGAATACGCGCGCGAAGAAGGCCGGATCCTGGAGCGGAGCGGTGACGGGACCGAGCTTCACGAACTCGGACAGGTCCGTAACGCCGACGGTATCGTCATCGAAGACGATCTCCAGGCGGTAACCCTCCAACGCCTTGATGCGTCGTGCATGCACGATCTTGAGTTCAGTCATCCGCAAGTCCTTCGATCCTGAAGGTCGGCTGTCCCGTGACGGCCAGCCCCCAATTTCGCATCAACTCGTCTCGGTTCTTCAAAATCCACTCTACCACGTAACGCGTCTCCTTGCGTGGCAGGGTTCCGACGATCACGCGGCCCGTGGCGATGTCGAACAGGGCCTCGCGCCCGCCGTATGCCGCGTGCAGGTGTGGCGGTGCGTGATCGAAGAAATTGATCCGGATCACGATGCCGAAGAAGATCGAGATGATCGGCATGCCTGCCTGAACCCTTTCGTCCGTTCGGCATGCTATATTTAGTTCATGTTTTGTTCTTAATTTCAACCAAAAGAAGAGGCCCCGGACGTTCCCGTCCGGGGCCTTTGCTTTGTCTGGGTCATGCGGTCGCTCAGCGGGCGGCGACCGTGACCGGGGTGGCGCGGGCGGCCACTTGCAGGCCCTGGCGCTGGACCTTCGACAGCTGGGCGGCGGCCTGCTTGTGGGCGGCGACCTTGCAGCCGGCAATGGTGAAGTCGCCGGTCGGGTTGGAGCGGGCGATGTCGCGGCAGACGGTGTCGGCGGCGGCGTCGACGCGGGCCTTGAACTCGGCGGCGTGGGCGGGGTTGGAGAGGTTCAGGCCGGCCAGCGAAACGGTGGCGGCAGGCTCGGCGGCGTGGGCGGCTTGCAGCAGGCCCAGCGCCGGAACGGCGGCCAGGGTGACGGTGGCGACGGCGGCTAGGCTGGTCATGAACTTACGCATTTGAGTTGTCCCTTCGGTTTGTGTCCGGCGCGTCCCTGCGCCCCATGTCCAAAGGTATACTCGCCAGTTTTCGCGAATACTCGTTACGTCTCCTTCATGACGTGTAATTAAAGTTCTGTACTCAAAGTAATGTTCTAAACTTCCTGTAATGTAGGCGCATATCTTCCGCCCGCTGATCATGGTCATGCTTGATCAATGGTTAAGCTGCGCCGCCTTTTCGCCTCACCGGTGCGACATAGGGTCCGCCTTCACCATCCCGAAAGGTGACCTGTGGGATGGAGACCCGCTTCTGGCGCGGTCTCGAAGGTCGACCGATCGTCTGTGAGGATCGCTCTTTGTCGTCACGAGTCCTGGCCGCGACTTCTTCGCCCTATTCGCTCGCCGCGTTCGCCGCGCTGGGCGGCGCCATCGTGGTGTGGGGCATGATCAACGCCGCCACCGCCCTGGGCGGGATGAACGCGGGCGTCGACGCCGCGCCGCCGGTTCCCTCCGTCGAGGAGGTGGAGCTGCCGGCCGTGCCCCGGCCCCCGCCGCCGGCCTATGTGTTCGACGCCCCTCTGCCCGGCCATGTGGTCAATTCGCCGTTCGGCCTGCGCCAGATGCCGTGGGAAGAGAACGGCCGCCTGCACGAGGGCGTCGACATCGCCGCCCCGGCCGGCGCCCCGGTCCACGTGGCCACCGACGGCATCGTGGTGCGCAGCGGCGTGTCGTCCACCTACGGCCGTTTCGTCGAGGTGCGGCACAAGGACGGCCTGCGCACCTTCTACGCCCATCTGGGCCGCGACGCGGGGCTGAAGGCCGGGACCTTCGTGCGGCGCGGCACGACCGTGGCTTTCGTGGGCAACAGCGGCCGCTCGACCGGCTCGCACCTGCATTTCGAACTGCGCAACAAGGCCGGCCGCCCGCTGAACCCGGCGCTCTTCATGGGCAAGAGCTTCGCCCAGAAGGACGACCTGCCGCTGAAGGCCGCCGCCCGCGTGGGCCGTAAGGTGCGCCTGGCCCAGGTCTCCAAGATCCCCGACAGCATGAAGGCCCGCATGGCCGCCAAGATGGCCGCCGAGGGCGCCTCGGAAGCCGGCGGCGAGGTCATCCGCGTCAAGGGCGGCCGCGTGCGCACGCGGATCAACGTGGTCGACGGCTAGCAAAACTTCCGCTCATCCCGGCGAATGCCGGGATCCAGATCCCTTGGCGATGTGGATGATTGGAAGAGCGCGGCGCTTTTGGCGTCAGCCCCAGCGCCATTCCATCTGGGTCCCGGCATTCGCCGGGATGAGCGGATTTAAAAGCCTCGTCACTCGACGGACACGAACGTCGAGCTAGACTGTCCGTCATGCTCAGACACGTCGGTCGCGCCCTTGCCGGATTCGCCCTTGCCCTTCTCTCCTTCGTCGCCGTGGGCGGCATGATGTCGGCGGCCAGTCATCCGCTGCCGCGCGGAACCCTGGTGGACATCGGCGAGGGGCGGGCGTTGCGGCTGGTCTGCGAAGGGCCGGCCAGGGGCGGGCCGCGTCCGACGGTGTGGCTGGAGGCCGGCGCCTTCGGCTTCGCCGCCGACTGGGGCGCCACTCAGGACGCCCTGGCCGCCGCCGGCTGGCGCTCGTGCGCCTACGACCGGGCCGGCATGGGCTTCTCGCCGCCGGGACCCGCGCCGCGCGACGGCGACGCCATCGTCACCGACTTCGAAAAGCTGGTCGCCGCCTCGGGCGAGACGGGGCCGTTCATCCTGGTGGGCCACTCGATGGCCGGCCTGCGCCTGCGCGAATATGCCGGACGAAATCCGGACAAGGTGGCGGGCCTGGTGCTGGTGGACGCCGCCACGGCCGACGCCTCGATGTCGGACGCCGCGCGGCCGTTCCTGAAGGCCTTCACGGCCGCCTCGCAGTGGGCGGCGCGCGGGGCTTCTATCGGCCTCTTCAAGCCGCTGGTCTATACGGGCCTGGGCGACAAGATCGGCCTGCCGCCGGCCGCCAAGGCCGAGAAGCGCTGGGCCTTCGCCAACGGCCGCCACAACCGCACTTCGGCCGCCGAGGTGGCCCTGTGGCCCCAGGCCGCCGCCCAGGCCGCCGCCGTGCCCGCCTATGACCCGCGCTGGCCCGTGGCAGTGGTCACGGCGGGGCCGGTCAAGGGGCGCGAGGAATGGAAGGCCATGCAGGTGGCCCCGGCCAAGGCGTCGGAGCACGGCTATGTGGATCATGTGGAGGCGGCGACGCACACGCGGCTGCTGGGCCAGACCTTCGCCGGACACATCGTCAAGGCGGTGGCGTTCGTGGGCGGGGAGGGGCAGGGGGGCTAGCACTTGCCCCCTACGGACCGCTTCGCGGTCGTCTTCCCCCATAGGGGGAAGAGTTGCTAGGCGCGTGTCCTCCGCCCCATGGGGGCGGACAGACCGCGCAGCGGTCAGGTGGGGGCAAGTGGGTACGCACCCACCCAACAGCCAAAACAAAACCCGCGTGGATCGCTCCACGCGGGTTTGTTGTATCCAGAAACCTGGAGAGCGCTGCTTACCGCGCGCCGGCCGGCTTCTTCGGCATCGGCAGCAGGCCTTCGCGCTGAGCGCGCTTGCGGGCCAGCTTGCGGGCGCGACGGACGGCTTCGGCCTTTTGACGGGCGCGCTTTTCCGACGGCTTTTCATAGTGCACGTGCCGCTTCATTTCGCGGAACGAGCCTTCGCGTTGCATCTTCTTCTTCAGGGCCTTCAGGGCCTGATCGACGTTGTTGTCGCGGACGAAAATCTGGACCAGGGGTCTCTCTCCATTCGACGGCCCGACCAATGTCCCGAGTCCCTCTCAGGGGCCGGGCGGGCGAACAAAACCTGATAAACCCGGAAGGGGAGCTTCCGGGCAACGAGGGGCGGCTGATAGCAGAGGCGGCGGCCTCTGTCCATGCGCGACGCGGCCGAAACTCCCGTATAGACTCGGATTCATGACCGATACCGCAGATTGGGCCGACAAGACCGAGCAGCGCGTGCTGGACGAGGCCCTGCGCCTGGCCCCGCGCCTGGGGTGGAACGCGGGGCTGGCCCGCGCCGCCGCCGTGAACGCGGGCCTCAACCCCGGCGAGGCGCAACTCCTTTTGCCGCAAGGCCCCAAGGACCTGGCCGCCCTCTTGTCGCGCCGCCACGACAGGGCCGCCCTGGCCGCCTTGGCGGCCCTGGACCCGCCGCCGGCCAAGATCCGCGACAAGATTCGCGCCGGGGTGATCGCCCGTCTGGACGCCGCGGCGGCCGACGCCGAGCCCTTGCGGAAACTGGCGGCTTTCCTGGCTTTTCCCACCAACATGCCGCTGGCCCTGACCCTGACCTGGGAAAGCGCCGACGTCCTGTGGCGCTGGGCGGGCGATACGGCCACCGACGAGAATCACTATTCCAAGCGGGCGATCCTGTCGGGGATCCTGGTCTCGACCCTGGCCGTCGACCTGGCCAGCGGCCGCGAGTCGGCGCTCAAGCACCTGGAAGGCCGCATCGACAACGTCATGGCCTTCGAGAAGTGGAAGGCGGGGCTGAAACCCATGAACCTGGCGGCGGAGTTCGCGGCGGCGCTGGCGCGGATGCGGTACGGGCGTTCCTAGGATTCCTTCTCCCCTTGCGGGAGAAGGTGTCAGCGAAGCTGACGGATGAGGGGTCGATAGACATCAAAGCCGCGACTAGCCGAAAGGCCGGTCGCGGCTTTTGCATTCTTCAACCCCTCACCCGACCTCCTTCGGAGGCCACCCTCTCCCGCAAGGGGAGAGGGATCAGATGTCCCCCAACGCCCGCTCCACCGCCGCCTGCGCGTGCAGCGTCGTGGTGTCGAACACCGGCACGGGGCTGTCCGCCGCCCCGACCAGCAGCATGATCTCGGTGCACCCCAGGATCACCCCCTGCGCGCCGCGCTCGACCAGCCGCTCGATCACCCCGCGATAGACCTCGCGCGAGGCGTCCAGCACCTTGCCGGTCACCAGTTCGCGGTAGATGATGTCGTGCACCGCCGCCCGGTCGTCGGCCTCGGGGACCAGCACCTCCAGCCCGTGCTCGCGCTCGAGGCGCCCGCGATAGAAGTCCTGCTCCATGGTGAAGGCGGTGCCCAAGAGGCCAATCTTGGTGATTCCCGCCGCCCGGACCGCCGCCGCCGTCGGGTCGGCGATGTGCAGCAGGGGGATCTTCACCGCCGCGTCTATGGCCCAGGCGCAGCGGTGCATGGTGTTGGTGCACAGCACGATGAACTCGGCCCCGCCCTTCTGCAGCGCCCGGGCGGCGTCGGCCATCTCGCCGGCCAGGGCGTCCCAGTCGCCGGCGTGCTGCAGGGCCTCGATGCGGGAAAAGTCGAACGACCACAGCAGGATCGGCGCCGAGGCGGTCGCGCCCTGTCGGTCGCGGAAGTCCTCGTTGATCAGCCGGTAGTACTGGGCCGAGCTCTCCCAGCTCATGCCGCCGATCAGCCCGATCAGGGCCGGGCGCTCGGGCGAGAATTTGCGGCGGTGAGGCATGGGGCGAGCTTGGCCGGAGGCGGCGCGCCAGGCAATGGCGCCCCGTTCCGGAAGGCGAGCGCGGCCGGCGTTTCGCCCAAAAGGTTGTCACCCGCGCGGCGCCCCGATACCGAAGCGTCATGTCGCCTACGTTCCTCCAGGCCCTGCGCGGCCGCACGCCGATCCGCCCCGCCGACATCGCCAAGTCGGGCCTGGGGGCTTTCCTGGGCGTCGCCGTCACGGGCCTGTTGGCCCACCTGATCGCCAGCGGACACCTGTCGGCCCTGCCGCTGCTGATCCCGCCCATCGGGGCCTCGGCGGTGCTGGTCTTCGCCGTGCCGGCCAGCCCCCTGGCCCAGCCGCGCGCCGTGATCGGCGGCAACACGGTCTCGGCCCTGATCGGGGTGACCTGCGCCCTGGTCCTGCATCCCTATCCCGCCGTGGCCGCCGCCCTGGCGGTGGGCCTGGCCATCGTGGTCATGAGCCTGCTGGGCTGCCTGCACCCGCCGGGCGGGGCGGTGGCGCTGAGCGCGGCCCTGGCGGCCGGACCGGTAGGGGCGGCGTCCTACGCCTATGTCTTCGTGCCGGTGGGCCTGTGCTCGGTGTTGCTGGTGCTGTGCGCCATGGCCTACGCCAGGGCCGCGGGCCGCTCCTACCCCCACCGCGTGGCCCCGCCGCCCAATGTCCACGCCACCCGGGACGCCCCGCCGCTCCAGCGGGTGGGCTTCACCCCCGCCGACATCGACAACGCCCTGGCCCACTACGGCGAGCTGCTGGACGTCTCGCGCGAGGACCTGGACGCCCTGTTCCGGCAGGTCGAGCTCCAGGCCCACCGCCGCATCCACGCCCGCATCCTGTGTTCCGACATCATGTCCCGCGACGTGCTGAGCGTGGACCTGCATCAGACCGCCGAAAGCGCCCTGGCCTACATGCGCCTGCACGACCTGCGTTCCGCTCCCGTGGTCGACGCCGAGCGGCGGGTGGTGGGCATGGTGCGCCGGGCCGAGCTCCAGACCGGCCGGGAAGGTCCGGTCGAGGCGGTGCTCGACCCCTTCGTGCACCGGGTGCGCCCCGGCACGGCCATCGAGGCCCTGCTGCCCATCCTCTCCACCGGCGCGGCCCACGAGGCCATGGTGGTGGACGAGCACCGCGTGCTGCTGGGGGTGATCACCCAGACGGACCTGCTGGGGGTGCTCTACCGCGCCCACATCGTCGAGGCGGTGGCGCTGAAGCGGGCCGAGGGCGAGAACGGGGCGGGAATTTGAATCCCTCTCTCATAGAGAGAGGGAGGGGCCCATGGCGAAGCCATGGGAGGGTGAGAGGTTACAAACTCTCAGGATAGAGCGCGGCCATTCGATTGCTGAAACTCAGTTGTCATCCCGGCCGAAGAGCCGGGACCGACGCGTGAACTCAGAGCTTCGGGTCGGTCCCGGATCGGCGCGCTGCGCGCTTGTCCGGGATGACAACGGAGGGGTTGGAGGTTTGCCGGCCAGCGGTGAAACCTCTCACCCTCCCACCGCTTCGCGGCGGGCCCCTCCCTCTCTCTATGAGAGAGGGGTTCAGGGGCTAGTCCTTCAACCCCCGCAGCCGGTTCACGTGCCCCATCTTCCGCCCCGGGCGGGCTTCGCCCTTGCCGTAGAGGTGGACCCGGGTCTCCGGCTCGGCGGCCAGTTTGGCCCAGGCCTCGACCTCGGGGCCCAGGAGGTTGGTCATCTCGACATGGGCGCGGGGCGCGGTGGGGCCCAGGGGCCAGCCGGCGACGGCGCGGATGTGTTGCTCGAACTGGTCCACCTCGCAGCCGTCCTGGGTCCAGTGGCCGGTGTTGTGGACGCGCGGGGCGAATTCGTTGACCAGCAGCTTGCCGCCGGCCAGCTCGAACAGCTCCACCCCGATCACGCCCACATAGTCCAGCGCCGTGAGAATCTTGGCGACGATGGCCTCGGCCTGGTCGCGGGTGGCGCTCGACACCTTGGCGGGCGCGCTGGTGCGGCGCAGGACGCCGCCCTCGTGGTGGTTGTCCGACAGGGGGTAGCAGGCGATCTCGCCGTCGCGGCCGCGCGCGGCGATCACCGACAGCTCGCGCACGAAGTCGGCGGGGGCCTCCAGGATGGCGGGCTTCCTGCCGATCTTCTCGAAGCTGGCGGCCGCCTCAGCGGCGCGCTGCACCCAGGCCTGGCCCTTGCCGTCATAACCCTCGCGGCGGGTCTTCAGCAGGGACGGGGCGCCGATGCGGGCGACGGCGGCGGCCAGGTCGTCCTCGGTCTCGACGGCGGCGAAGGCGACGGTGGGCACGCCGATCTCGGCCAGGAAGCTTTTTTCCACCACCCGGTCCTGGGCGGCGGCCAGGGCTTTCGCGCCAGGGGCGACGACGGCGCCCAGGGCGGTCAGCTCGGCCACCGTGGCGGCCGGGACGTTCTCGAACTCGTAGGTGACCACGTCGCAGGCCTCGGCCAGGCGCTTCAACGCCCAGCGGTCGTCATAGGGGCCGACGATCTGGCGGGCGGCCACGCGGCCGGCCGGGCTGTTCTCTTCCGGATCCAGGATCACCACGTCGAAGCCCAGGCGCGCGGCGGCCAGGGCCAGCATGCGGCCCAGCTGTCCCCCGCCGAGGATGCCGATGGTCGAACCGGGGGGCAGGGGAGCAGGAGAAGTCATCAGTCTTCGACGCTTTCGACGACGCTTTCGGTCTGCTCGGCGCGGAATGCGGCCAGGCGCTGGGCCAGGGCCTCGTCCGAGATGGCCAGGATCTGGGCGGCCAGCAGGCCGGCGTTGCGCGCGCCCGCCTCGCCGATGGCCAGGGTGGCCACGGGGATCCCGCCGGGCATCTGGACGATGGAGAGCAGGGAATCCAGGCCGTTCAGGGCCTTGGACTGCACCGGCACGCCCAGCACCGGCAGGATGGTCATGGAGGCCACCATGCCCGGCAGGTGCGCCGCGCCGCCGGCCCCCGCGACGATCACCTTGTAGCCGGCGCCTTGCGCGCCCGTGGAGAACTCCACCAGCCGCTGGGGGGTGCGGTGGGCCGAGACCACCTTGGCCTCCCAGGCCACGCCCAGGGCGTCCAGCGCGTCGGCCGCCTTCTTCATCGTGGGCCAGTCCGAGCGGCTGCCCATGACGATGGCGACGGGTGGCGTGGACGTGGGCATCGGCGACGATTTCCCTGAAGAGCCGCGCGCGGGGCGGCCATGAATCGCGGGCCTTATAGCCGCTGCCGGGCGGGGGCCAAAGTCCGTTCTCGTCGCAAAAGCCCAGGCGATCCGCAGGCTTGAGGTGCGGCGCCGCGCCGCTGCGACACGTTGGGCGCCGCCATTGTCATGGTTAACGAAAGAACGCAGAAATGCCTGAGCTTCACCACGAGTGATTCCCCCAGTGGTTCCCGACGTCGCATGAAGATCACCAGCGCCCGCACCGAATCCTTCTCGGCCATCCGCCGCCGCGCGCTGACCGAGGCCGCCGGCGGTTCGACGGCCGCCCGCGCCGTGGTCGCCGCCGACACCGCGGGGTTCCTGGGCCTGTCGGAAGCCGACCTCACCCCGCAGGTGCAGACCGCGCTCAAGACCCTGATGACCGAGATCGACGACCTGCGAAACGAGGTCGCCCGCCTGAAGTTCAAGCTGGGCGAGGCCCAGGGCCTGGCCGACATGGACGTGCTGGCCCCGGTGCTGAACCGCCGGGCCTTCCTGCGCGAGATCAAGCGCGTGGCCGCCTTCGCCCAGCGCTACGGCTCGCCCGCCAGCCTGGTGTTCTTCGACCTGGACGGCTTCAAGGCCGTCAACGACCGCTTCGGCCACGCGGCCGGCGACGAGGCCCTGAAGGCCGTGGCCGGACGCCTGCAGGCCAATGTCCGCGAGAGCGACGTGGTGGGCCGCATCGGCGGCGACGAGTTCGCCGTCCTCCTGGTCCAGGCCGACCAGCAGACCGCCACCTCCAAGGCCGAGACCCTGGCCGCCGCCGTGCGCGGCATGCCGGTGCAGGTGGGCGAATGGTCGGTGCCGCTGCACATCTCCTGGGGCGTGCGCGAGATCGAAGCCGGCGCCGATCCCGAGGAAGCCCTGGCCGAGGCCGACGCGGCCATGTTCCTGAAGAAGCGCACGCGCAAGGAAGCTTGAGCTTCACTGTCATCCCGGCCCCTCGGGTCGCGCTCTGCGCGCGCCCAAGGGTAAACTCCGCGTAGCGGAGAGCCGGGACCGACGCGTGAACTCAGAGCTCCATGTCGGTCCCGGATCGGCGGCCTTCGGCCTTGTCCGGGATGACAGGTGGGGTATCTCCCGAGCAAAGGAGTTCTCCATGTCCAAGTCCCACCGCTACGCCACGACCCTGACCTGGACGGGCAATACCGGCGAGGGCACGGCCAGCTATCGCGCTTACGAACGCGCCTACGAGATCGCCGCCGACGGCAAGCCCGTGCTGCTGGGCTCGTCCGACCCCAGCTTCCGCGGCGATCCCGCGCGCTGGAATCCCGAGGAGTTGCTGCTGGCCTCGATCAGCTCGTGCCACCAGCTGTGGTACCTGCACCTGTGCGCCGTGAACGGGGTGGTGGTCACCGCCTATCGCGACGAAGCCACCGCCGTGATGGTTGAGGACGAGACCGGCGGCGGCCGCTTCGAGAGCGCCACCCTGCGGCCGGTGGTGACGATCTCGGCCGGCGACCCGCAAACGGCCCTGGCCCTGCACCACGAGGCCAACGCCAAGTGCTTCGTCGCCAACTCGCTGAACTTCCCGGTGGGCCACGAGGCGCGGGTGGAGGTGGCGTGACCCCGAAGGAGGAACGCTTCTGGGACGGCATGTCGAAGCTGGTCGCCAACACGATGCTGGCGGGGTTCATCGGCGTGCTGGCCTTCGTCACCCTGGCCCGGGTCGTCGAAGAGCCCCTGTACGTCACCGGGCCACACACCATTCGGGGCGTGTTTCTCAAGCCCACCGCACCGGTCAACACGACCGGCGGCTACCCCTTTCTCGGCGAGGACGGGCGCAAGTACTATTTCACCTGCGACCGAGCCGGCATGGGGCGTAGTCCGAGGCCCAATTTCTGTCTGAGCTCGACCCCGGTCCAACCGATGCCCGAACTGGCCGGCCGACCGTTGGAGGTCCGCTACCTCCTCACCCGGTCCAGATACGACACACCGAAGGATATTCCGGGGCGGATCGTGTTGTCCGTACGGGACGGGGACGCGGTCCTGGCGACCAACAGCGTCAAGCTCAAGGTCGCCAATCCTTAGGGCGGTGCGCGCCCACTTGCCCCCACCTGACCGCTGCGCGGTCTGTCCGCCCCCGTAGGGGGCGGAGGACGGAAAGCGCGGGTCCTCTTCCCCCTACGGGGGAAGGAGGGCTGAAGGCCCGAAGGGGGCAAGTGGTGGGAAGCTAGGGCTTCCTCACGGCCGGGCCGTCCGTCTTCGTGGCGCTCTTGATGAGGCGCTCGTCGAAGGTGACGAAGGCCTCGCAATGCGGGGCGGCCGCAAGATGCAGCGCATCGGCGAAATCCAGGCCGGCGATCGTCCAGGCCAGCGCCTTGGCGGCGCGCGGCGGGTCTTCCAGCGTGACGTTGGGCAGGCCCGCGAAGCGGGTGAGCCCGTCGGCGGAGGCCTGACTGGAGAAGCCGTAGACGCTTCTCAGCACCCATTCGGTTTCGAGCAGCACGGTCGTGGCGACGAAGACCGGCTCCCGGTCGATCAGGTCCCGCGCCGTCGCGGCTTGCTCGGGATGGTCGCCGGTCAGGTATCGGACGACCAGATTGGTATCAATCGCCAGCATGACGCCTGCGCGCTTCGGCGGCGACGCCCGCGTCCATGTCCTCCAGCGACCTGGCGGGGCCGTCGTAGGCCAGCGAACCGAACACGTCCTCAGGCTTGGTCGGCGCGAAGACGGCCGCCGGCCGCAGCAGGACGCCGTCGGGCGTGTCTTCGACCACGAGCCGCGTGCCGGCGTTCCAGTTGCGATCCCGCCGGATGCCTTGGGGCAGGATGAGCTGACCCTTGGTCGACAGGGTGGTGGTCAGGGGTTCGGTCTTGGCCATGGAAGGTTTCTCCCTTTCGGTAAGACGAAAGTAAGATGAACCTTCGGCGGCCGGATCGCAAGCGGTGTCGCTAAGCGATGATATCCGGCGTCAGCTGGTCTTCCAGTCGCACGATCTCGTCCTTCAGGGCCAGTTTGCGGCGCTTGAGGCGGGCGATCTGGAGCATGTCGGGCTGGGGGCGTTCCTCCAGGGCCGTGACGGCGTCGGAGAGGTCCTGGTGCTCTTCGCGCAGGATCGCCAGGCGTCGCTCGATGGCGATGCCGGTTTCTTCGGAAGGATCGTCGTCGTTCATGGACGCTCCTCCATGCCGTGCTGATTGGGCGGTGATAGATAGCAAAGCCTGACGAGCGGTAAAGGCCGCTCAGGTCAGGGCGTCGACCAGGGCGCGCAGGGTGTCGTCGCGCGGCGGGTCGCCCGAGGCGCGGGCGGCGTCCAGCAGGCTGTCCAGCAGGTCGGTCGCCGGGCCGGGCTCGCCGCTCAGGGCTTCCAGGCTCTCCATCAGCACCTTTTCGCCGCGCAGCTCCACGTCCTTGATCGCGTTGCGGAAATCCTCGCGGACGTCGTCGTCGACCGCGTCCCAGGACGGCTTGAGCGCCCGCCGCACGGTGCGCAGGGGCGCGCCGACCTCGGTCTCCCAGCGACGGACCAGGCCGGCGGCCTCCTCGACGTCGGCCGGGCGGCCCTCATGGGCCCGCCAGGCGGCCCACAGCAGGTAGGGCACGTTCTGGCCATGCGCGTCCTGCAGCGACAGGCACGCCGCCGCGACAGAAGGTCGCGCATAGACCTCCAGGGCCCACTGCCAAAGCCGCATATTGGTTAACCCCCGAGCCTGGTTCAGGCCTCTCCGACCACCGTTTCGATGTCCTCGCCCCAGCGCTTGACCGGGCGCCAGGACAGGCCGAACAGGTCCAACGCGCGGCCCACCGATTGGTCCACCATCTCCGCGATCGATGTCGGTTTTGCGTAGAAGGCGGGCACCGGCGGGGCGATCACCGCCCCCATTTCGGCCAGCTTGGTCAGGGTGCGCAGGTGACCCAGGTGCAGCGGCGTCTCGCGCACCATCAGCACCAGGGGGCGACGCTCCTTGAGGGTGACGTCGGCGGCCCGGGTCAGAAGCGAAGCCGTTACGCCCGTGGCGATCTCGCTCATGGTGCGCACCGAGCAGGGGGCCACGATCATGCCGAGCGTGCGGTACGACCCTGACGCGATCGCCGCGCCGACGTCGCCTACCCGGTGCACCGCGTCCGCCTTCTCATTGACCTGGCCTGCCGAAAAATCGGTCTCCTGCGACAGGGTCAGGACCGCCGACTTGGACATCACCAGGTGGCTTTCGACGCCCAGATCGCGGCAGGCGTCCAGGGCCCGCAGGCCGTACGCAACCCCTGACGCGCCGGTGATTCCGACGACCAGACGAGGCTTTTCGGGCGAGACTAGCGGGTCCGACATGGTGAATTTTCGTCCGTCATGGGAGCAAGCGGGACAACGTCAAGCGCGGCCCATTGCAATCATATGTGATCTGACAGCTTCGAACAGCGGGTGTTGACTTGCTCGTCCAACCAGCAAGGAGCCGACAGCCATGGCCATCGAATCCCGTATCCGCGAGCTTGGGTCCCGTCACGAGAGCCTCGACCGCACGATCCAGGAGGAGACCCGTCGACCGGTAAGCGACACCGCTCTGCTCAGGGAGCTCAAGCGGCAGAAGCTCAGGCTCAAGGAGGAGATCGAAGGTCTCAGGGCGCGACTTCACTAGCCCCCTCTAGGTCATCGCGCGTCGGATTGCGATGACCGATCGAGGAGGCCGAAAACAGAAAGGCCCGCTCCGTTCGCACGGGGCGGGCCTTTTGCTGGGAAACGGGGACCTCAGTCCTCGTCGTCCTCGTCGTCTTCCGGGACGTAGGTCGACTTGCCGAACACGTCCTCGGCCTTGGGCTCGATGCGCGCGGCGCGGATGGCGGCCTCTTCGTCCTCGTGGTCTTCCGGCAGGGCGCTGGTTTCCGAGGCCGGACGCAGGGTCGGGTCTTCCGGCAGGATGCCCTTCTTCAGGTCGTCCTTGGCCTTCTTCTCGGCGGCCTTCTTGACCAGGGCGTCCAGCTCCAGCTGGCCGACCAGGCCCAGGGTCACGGGATCGACCGGCTTGATGTTGGCCGCGTTCCAGTGGGTGCGGGCGCGGACCTGCTCGATGGTCGACTTGGTGGTGCCCAGCAGCTTGGAGATCTGGGCGTCGGTGACTTCCGGATGGTGGCGCAGGAACCAGGCGATGGCGTCCGGACGGTCCTGGCGGCGCGACACGGGGGTGTAGCGCGGGGCCTTCTTGGCCGGCTTCAGCAGCTCGGCGTGACGGCTGACCTGGGCCTTCATGCGGTAGGCGTCGTTGGCCTGGGCCTTGTCCAGCTCTTCGCGGGTCAGCTGGCCGTTGCCCATCGGGTCGGCGCCGCGGATGTCGCGGGCGACTTCGCCGTCGGCGATGCCGCTGACTTCCAGGGGGTGCAGGCCGCAGAAGTCGGCGATCTGTTCGAAGGTCAGCGACGTGTTTTCCACGAGCCAGACGGCGGTCGCCTTGGGCATCAGGATGTCGGCCATGGGGGGCTCCAGAAATGACGGCGCCCGACCTTGCGGCCGGGCGGGATGTTCTAGACTGGACCTATAATGCGGTTTTTTATGAAAGGGAACGGGGATCGTCGCCCGTCCGGGCGGCGCCTTGAGCCGTAACGCCGAGGCGATCGCGCCAGCGGGGCGTGCATGCAGCCGGCGATTGTGCTCGCAACCTTTGCGCCGTCCCGGCGCTGGACACACGCGCGGGCGGGCGTACCCATAACGTCGCGTCGCAGAACGCATTCCCGAGGAGGAGGAGACACCCATGGCCATCCTGACCGGCACCCCCAACAGCGACACCCTGGTGGGCGGCGTGGACGCCGACACCATCGACGGCCTGGGCGCCGACGACATCCTGGTGGGCGGCCTGGGCGACGACCAGATCAACGGCGGCGACGGCGACGACTTCCTCTGGGGCGGCCTCAACACCGCCGGCGGCGCCCAGCCCAACGACGGCGCCGACCAGCTGGACGGCGGGGCGGGAGCGGACACGGCCGTCTACACCTACGCCTATTCGGCCGTGACCCTGGACCTGCGCCTGAACGGCCAGAGCCAGGACACCGGCGGCGGCGGGGCCGACCGGCTGACCAGCATCGAGAACCTGATCGGCTCGGCCTATGGCGACTATCTGATCGGCGACAACGGCGTGAACGTTCTGGAGGGCGGGGCGGGCAATGACACCCTCTATGGCGGGGGCGGCGCCGATGTCCTGAAGGGCGGCACGGGCGACGACGCCCTGTGGGTGGACAACATCAACGACGTGGTGGTCGAACTGGCCGGCGAGGGCTTCGACACCGTGGCCGCCAGCGTCAACTACACCCTGTCGGCCAATATCGAGCAGTTGGTCCTGCTGGGCGACACCCAGACCGGCACGGGCAACGACGAAGCCAACATGATCATCGGCAACAACCAGTACAACACCCTGCGCGGCATGGGCGGCGACGACGTGCTGGACGGCAAGGGCGCGGGCGACGCCATGTACGGCGGGACCGGCAACGACGCCTACTGGGTGGACCGGGTCGACGACGTGGTCACCGAACTGGCCGGCGAGGGCTTCGACACCGTCGCCAGCTCGATCTCCTACACCCTGCCGACCAATGTGGAGCAGCTGATCCTGGTCGGCACGGCCAACTACGCCATCGGCAACGCGGCCGACAACGTGCTGCAGGGCAACGCCTCCAACAACACGCTGGAAGGCAAGGCCGGGGCCGACGTGATGATCGGCGGCCTGGGCGACGACGCCTATTGGGTGGACGACGCCGGCGACCAGCCGATCGAGCAGGCGGGCCAGGGCTTCGACACCATCGCCTCCTATATCGACTACACCCTGCCGGCCAATTTCGAGCAGTTGATCCTGGTGGGCGCGGCCACCAGCGCCACCGGCAGCGCCGACGCCAACATGCTGATCGGCAACACCCTGGCCAACACCCTGACGGGCCTGGGCGGCGACGACGTGCTGGACGGCAAGGCCGGCGCCGACACCGCCGTCGGCGGCCAGGGCGCCGACGCCTACTGGATCGACAATGTCGGCGACACGATCGTCGAACTGACCGGCGAGGGTTTCGACAGCGTCGCCTCCAGCGTCAGCTTCACCCTGTCGGCCAATGTCGAGCAACTGCTGCTGATCGGCACGGCCACGGTCGCCACCGGCAACGCGCTGGGCAACATCCTAGGCGGCAACGCCATGGACAACGTCCTGGTGGGCGGTCTGGGCGACGACCTGCTGACCGGCGGGGCGGGCGCCGACCGCTTCTTCATGACCCCCGGCGACGGCCATGACCGCATCACCGACTTCGGGACGGGCGCCGACGCCATCGACGTGTCGGGCTACATCGCCGCCAGCATCGGCTGGACCAGCACCCAGCAGGGCGCCGACACCCTGGTGGCCTTCGACAACGGCGACAGCGTGCTGCTCTACAACTACCTGCAGACCAACCTGCACCAGAGCGGGGATTACCTGCTGGCGTGATAACCCGTCGTCGCGCGCCGCCCCGGCGATCTGGCGGCGTGCGACGCAACCAAGGGGTGTTCTCTCAACTTTTGCGCGCCTTCGCTGCTGGACACGCGCTTAACCACGCTGGTTGATAGCGGCGCCGCTAGAGCCGCATGCACGCGAGGAGGAGAGACCCATGGCCATCCTGACCGGGACGTCCGGACCCGACACCCTGGTGGGCGGGGTCGATCCCGACATCATCGACGGCCTGGGCGCCGACGACCTGCTGGTGGGCGGCCTGGGCGACGACCAGATCAGCGGCGGCGACGGGAACGACACGCTCTGGGGCGGTCTGAACACGGCGACCGGCGTCCAGCCCAATGACGGCCACGACGTGCTGGACGGCGGAGCGGGCAGCGACACCGCCGTCTACACCTATGTCTACTCCCTGGTGACCCTCGACCTGCGCCTGAACGGCCAGGACCAGGACACCGGCGGCGGCGGGATCGACAAGCTGATCAGCATCGAGAACATCGTCGGGTCCGGCTATGCCGACTATCTGGTGGGCGACAACAACGCCAATGTGATCGACGGCGGGGCCGGCGACGACAACCTGTTCGGCTGGGGCGGCATCGACACGCTGCGGGGCGGGACCGGCAACGACGCCTACTGGGTGACCGATACGGGCGACATCATCGTCGAGCTGGCCGGCGAGGGCTTCGACACCGTCGCCTCGACCGCCTACCAGTACGCCCTGCCAGACAATATCGAGCAGCTGATCCTGGTGAACAGCAACAGCAGCTCGGCCTATATCGGCATCGGCAACGACCAGGCCAACCTGATCATCGGCAGCGCCTCGTACAACACCCTGCGGGGCATGGGCGGCGACGACGTCATCGACGGCGGGACCGGCGGCGACACCATGTACGGCGGAACCGGCAACGACACCTACTACGTGGAGGACGGCAGCGACCAGGTGATCGAGCTGGCCGGCGAAGGCTACGACACCGTGTACGCGCTGATCCCCTACACCCTGCCCACGACCGTGGAGGTCCTGACCCTGCTCGACGGCGGCGGCCAGCTCTACGGCTCCGGCAACGCCCTGGACAACGTGCTGCGCGGCAGCATCTACAACAACGTGCTGGACGGCAAGGTCGGCGCCGACACGATGATCGGCGGGCTGGGCGACGACGCCTACTGGGTCGACAACGCCGGCGACATCGTCACCGAGCTGAGCGGCGAGGGCTTCGACACCATCGCCTCGTCCATCAGCTTCGTCCTGCCGGCCAATGTCGAGCAGCTGATCCTGACGGGCATGGCCGCGAACGCCACGGGCAGCGCCGACGCCAACATGCTCAAGGGCAATGGCGTGGCCAACACCCTGACGGGGCTGGGCGGCGACGACGTCCTGGACGGCGCGGGCGGGGCCGACACCCTGGTGGGCGGCCAGGGCAACGACGCCTATTGGGTGGACAACGTCAACGACGTGATCACCGAGCTCTCCGGCGAGGGTTTCGACACCGTCGCCTCCAGCGTCAGCTACACCCTGTCGGCCAATGTCGAGCAGCTGTTCCTGCTGGGGGCGGCCACCGTGGCCACCGGCAACGCCATCGGCAACATGCTGACCGGCACCTCGGCCGACAACGTCCTGATCGGCGGGTTGGGCGACGACCGGCTGACAGGCGGGGCGGGGGCGGACCGCTTCTTCATGACCCCCGGCGACGGCCACGACCGCATCACCGACTTCGGCAACGGGGCCGACGCCATCGACGTGTCGGGCTACATCGACGCCAGCATCGGCTGGAGCAGCGTCCAGCAGGGCGCCGACACCCTGCTGACCTTCGCCAACGGCGACAGCGTGCTGCTCTACAACTACCTGCAGACCAACCTGCACCAGAGCGGGGACTACCTGCTGGCGTAGTGATGCGCGGTTTCCCTCCCCCTCGTGGGGAGGGTGGCCCTGGCGGAGCCAGGGTCGGGTGGGGTTACTGAGTCAGCAGGCCCCACCCGTCCGCTTCGCGTCCACCCTCCCCACAAGGGGGAGGGAATGTCCTGTCTTCACCCCAGCCCCGACGCATACGGCGTCAGCCCTTCGCCCAGCTCGGCGTTGCGGGTCTCGCGCTCGCGGGCGGCCGCCTCGTCGTAGAGGAACGGCAGGAAGGCGAAGCGGCGGCCGGCGGTGATCGGGTCGACCATGTGCAGCAGCGAGCACGAGAACACCACGGCCCCGCCGGTGGGGGCGCGGTAGCGGCGCGGGCCGAACTCGGGGAACGACAGGTCGCCGCCCTCGTAATCCTCGGCGTTGAGGTTGATGGTCACGGCGAAGCGGCGGTGGGCGGTGCCGGCGGTGGTGTTGTCGCGGTGGGCGCGGAAGTGCCCGCCGTCGGCGGCGTCGTAGCAGCCCACCAGATAGCGCTCCATGCGGCTGGCCTGGAACTGGAAGGCCTTGGCGACCTCGGGGGCCAGGCGGTCGCGGATCCGCACGGCGGCGGCGCTGCGCAGGGCCGGATCGGTCAGGTCGTGGTCGCTGCGGCGCTTGTGGGCGGCGTCGAGGATCAGCTGGGTCTTGCCGTCGACGTCGCGCATGAAGCCCGACTCCTGGCCGCCGTCGGCCTCGTAGGCGGCGATCAGTCGGCGGCACAGCTCGGGCTCGAACACCCGGGGCAGGATCAGGACCGGCGCGTGCAGGGCCACGCCCGCGTGGTCGGCCGGGGCGGGGGCGGCGGCCACGAAGTCCAGCATGGCGCGGGTCTCGGTGATCGGCGCGGTGAAGGCGCAGCGCAGCTGGGGGTCCAGCACCAGCCAGAACGGGCGGTAGTTGATCGGTCCCTTCGGCGCGGCCGGATCGGCCGTGGTGGCGCCGTAGAGCCGGCTGATGGCCAGGTCGTGGTCCCAGAACCAGCGCAGGCCCGGCAGGCTGTCGGCGACCCGGCCTTGCGCCTCGTCGGTGGGATCGATGCTGACTCCGAAGAACGAGGCCTTGATGTCGTCGAACAGCGCGCGCCGTTCGGTCAGCTCGGCCAGGGCGGCGGCGGACACCGGCTGCTGGGCCGAGCCGACGAAGCCCAGCACCACATAGCGCCCGGCGGCGGTGTGGAAGGTGAAGCGCGGATTGACGCTCGACCGCGCGGTGAACCACGGCGCGGGCTCGCCGACACGGGGACCGGGCAGGGCGGCGGGGGCGACGGAGGTGGGCGCGGCTGTGTCAGTCATCTTGCGGTGAACTTTGACCGGTTACGGGCGATTGAAAAGGCCTTCTCCCATAGGGAGAGGGAGGGGCCCGTCGCGAAGCGATGGGAGGGTGAGGGGTTACGAGGCCTGACGGCGTGCCGGCGCTCCGTCGGACACCGTAACCCCTCACCCCGACCCTCTCCCCATAGGAGAGGGGGCTCTAAGCCACCAGCACCACCTTGCCCACGTGCTCGCCCGCCTCGAGGTGGGCGTGGGCGGCGGCGGCGTCTTGCAGGGGGAAGGTGGCGTCGAGGATCGGCTTCAGCTGGCCCGCCGCGATCCACGGCCAGACCACGCGCTCGACCTCGGCGGCCAGGCGGGCCTTTTCGTCGGCGGGGCGGGGACGCAGGGTGGAGCCGGTGATCGTGGCGCGCTTCTGCATGATCTTCATCACCGGAACCTCCAGCACCGGCCCGGCCAGGGCGGCGATGTAGACGATGCGGCCGCCGATGTTCAGCGCGTCCAGGTTCTTTTCGAAATACGACGCCCCGACCATGTCCAGCACCACGTCGACCCCGCCGGCGGCCTTGGCCACGGCGGCGAAGTCCTCGGTCTTGGCGTCGACGGCGATGTCGGCGCCCAGGGCCTTGGCCTGAGCCTTCTTGTCCGCGCCGCGGCCGGTGGCGATCACCCGCGCGCCTTGCGCCTTGGCCATGGCGATCGCCGTTGTCCCGATACCGGACGTCCCACCATGAATCAGAACGGTCTCGCCAGGCTTGAGCATGCCGTGTTCGAACACATTGGCGTAGACGGTGAACACCGTCTCGGGCAGGGCCGCCGCATGGGCGAAATCGAACCCTTCGGGGATCGGCAAGGCGTGGCGGGCGTCGACCACGGCGTATTGGGCGTAGCCGCCGCCGCCCAGCAGGGCGCAGACCTTGTCGCCTTCCTTCCAGCGTCCGGCGCCGGTTACCACCTCGCCGGCGACCTCCAGCCCCAGGGTGGCCGGGGCGCCGGGCGGCGGGGGGTAGAAACCCAGGCGCTGCAACAGGTCGGGGCGGTTCACGCCCGCCGCGCGCACGCGGATCAGGATCTGGCCGGGACCCGCCTGCGGGCGCTCGACGGTCGTCGGATGCAGGGCGTCGGCGGGTCCCTTGCCCCCCTCCACGGCGATGGCGGTCATGGTCTCGGACATGGTCGAACATCCCGTGAGGCTTGCGTCCGGCCCTTGGTAGGCGTCTGATGGCGGATCGAAAAGGGGTCGAGCACAAGGGAGACCGATCCGATGCTGGAAGAACCGGTCGAGCCGCGCGCCTTCCGCGGCGACGCGCTGAACGCCACCACGCACGAAGATCTGGAAACGTACGGCGTGGCCGAGCTTGAGGAGCGGATCGAGGCGCTGGAGGCGGAGATCGCCCGCACCCGCGCCCAGCTCAGCAAGAAAAAGGCGGGTCGCGACGCGGCCAATGCGCTGTTTGGTCGCCTAGACTAACGATCGGTTTACGCTACAGGCGGACTCTCGGGTTCGCCTGACTCGGTTCGAACTTGGGGGGCGGTCGCGAAACGGGACGATCATGTCTGGCACGGGGGTTGCAGTCCCCCTGTCTGGCGAGACCCTCTCGCGGCCTTTCGAAGGGGCAGTAAGTAGCTATGACCGAGTTGAACGTGGCCCAGGCCCCCTGGCGCGCAGGCGTGATCCAGGATTTCGCCCGCTCCGAGCTGTTCGACCGTACGTTCGAGGAAGGCATGCAGCTGGTCGAGGAGACCGCCGCCTATCTGGACGGGGCCGGCCGCCACGACAGCAAGATCCTCTCGCGCAACGCCGCCCTGGCCTACGCCAGCGAAAGCATGCGCCTGACCACGCGCCTGATGCAGGTGGCCTCGTGGCTGCTGGTGCAGCGCGCCGTGAAGGAAGGCGAGATGGCGGCCCAGGACGCCTGCGCCGAGAACTACCGCCTGGGCCTGGAAGCCGGCGAACCCGCCGCCGTCGAGGACCTGCCCTTCGGTCTGGTCAACCTGCTGCAGCGCTCCGAGCGGCTGTACGAGCGGGTGCGTCACCTGGACAAGCGCATGTACGTCGAGGCCGGCGAGGTCGAGACCCCGCGCCCGGTGCAGGCCCACTTCGACCGCCTGAGCGCGGCGTTCGGGATCTAGGGTTTCCAGCCTCTTCCCCCTGCGGGGGAAGACGACCGCGAAGCGGTCCGTAGGGGGCAAGTGCTGGCCGCGCTAGCGCTGGCCTTTGTGCGCCTTGCCACCCCCTACTTGCCCCCACCTGGCGGCTGCGCCGCCTGTCCGCCCCCGTAGGGGGCGGATTAAACAGAAAAGGCCGGCCCGCGAACGCGGAACCGGCCTTTTGTCGCCCTTACGGCGAGAGCGTTCGGAACGCTTACTTCTTGGCGGTGAAGCCGGCGAACTTGGCGTTGAAGCGCGAGACGCGGCCGCCACGGTCCATCAGTTGGGCGTTGCCGCCGGTCCACGCCGGGTGCACGCGCGGATCGATGTCCAGCGCCAGGGTCGCGCCTTCTTTCCCGTAGGTCGAACGGGTCTGATAGGTCGAGCCGTCGGTCAGGGCGACGGTGATGAAGTGGTAGTCGGGGTGAATGTCTTGTTTCATCGGGCGATCCAACCGACTTGAAGCGGCGTGTGTGAAATTGGGGCGGGGGCCAAACCTTGCGGGTGGCTCTCGGAGACGCGCGGCTATAAAGAAAGCGCGCGAATTTGGCAAGGGTCTGTTGATGAGTGACGTGAACGCGGGCGAGATTTCGGCCGAGGGCAGGCCGAGCGCGGGCGCGGAGCTGGTCCAGACCCTGGCCGAGGCCGCCAACCGCCGGCCGCGCCGCAAGGACATCCGCCCGCTGGCCCACCTGCTGCCGTTCGTGCGCCGCCATATCGGCGACGCCGCCGCCGCCGGCTTCTTCCTGCTGTTCTCGACGGGCGCGAGCCTGGGCCTCACCGCCGCCTTCAAGGGCGTGATCGACAAGGGCTTCGCCAAGGGCTCGGGCGACGCGCTCAACAACGCCTTCCTGGGCCTGGCCGCCGTGGCCCTGGTGCTGGCCGTGGCCACGGCCCTGCGATTCTTCTTCGTCACGCGCCTGGGCGAGCGGGTGGTGGCGGACCTGCGCCGCGCCCTCTACGGCCACACCCTGACCCTGGACCCGGCCTTCTTCCTGAAGACCCGCACCGGCGAGGTGCTGTCGCGGATGACCACCGACATCACCATCATCGAGCAGCTGGTGGGCGCCAGCGTCTCGATCGCCCTGCGCAACAGTCTCAGCCTGATCGGCGGCCTGGGCTACATGGCCTTTGTCAGCCCCAAGCTCGCCGGCTTCATCGTGCTGCTGGTGCCCGTGATCCTGGCTCCGATCTTCCTTCTGGGCCGCAATGTGCGGAAGCTGTCGGTCACGGCTCAGGACAAGTTCGCCGACGCGGTGGGCTATGCCGGCGAGAGCCTGGACGCCCTGGACACCGTCCAGGCCTTCGGGCGCGAGGCCACGGCCGACAGCCGGTTCGGCGGGGCGGTGGAGACCGCCTACAAGGCCTCGGTGCGGCGCATCCAGGCGCGGGCCAGCATGACGGCGGTGGTTATGCTGCTGGCCTTCGGCGGCATCGCCCTGCTGCTGTGGGTGGGCGCGCACCTGGTGCTGTCGGGCGAGATGACCGGCGGCACCCTGGCCCAGTTCGCCCTCTTGGCCATCATGGCCGCCGGCTCGGTCGGCTCGCTGGGCGAGGTCTGGGGCGACGTCCAGAAGGCGGCCGGCGCCATGGAGCGCATCGCCGAACTGCTCAATTCCGAGCCCGGCATCGCCGCGCCGGACAAGCCCCAGACCCTGCCGGTCCCGGCGCGCGGGGCCATCGCCTTCGAGAACGTCACCTTCGCCTATCCCGGCCGTCCCGACCTGCCGGCCCTGAAGGGCTTCGACCTGACCGTGAAGCCCGGCGAGACCGTGGCCCTGGTCGGCCCCTCGGGGGCGGGCAAGAGCACCGTCCTGCGCCTGCTCCTGCGCTTCTACGATCCGCAAGAGGGGCTGGTGCGGCTGGACGGGGTGGACCTGCGCGACGCCGATCCCGGCCAGGTGCGCGAGCGCATGGCCCTGGTGGCCCAGGACAGCCCGCTGTTCTCCGGCTCGGCCCTGGACAACATCCGCTTCGGCCGCGAGGACGCCAGCGAGGCGCAGGCCCGCGCCGCCGCCGACGCGGCCCAGGCCACCGGCTTCATCACCGCCCTGCCGCAGGGCTTCGACACCCCGGTGGGCGAACGCGCCAAGACCCTGTCGGGCGGCCAGCGCCAACGCCTGGCCATCGCGCGCGCCCTGGTCCGCCAGGCCCCGATCCTGCTGCTGGACGAGGCCACCAGCGCCCTGGACGCCGAGAACGAGCGCCTGGTCCAGAAGGCCCTGCACGACGCCATGAGCGAGCGCACCACCCTGGTCATCGCCCACCGCCTGGCCACCGTGCTCAAGGCCGACCGCATCGTGGTCATGGAGGACGGCCGCGTGGTCGAGCAGGGCACCCACGCGGAATTGTCGGCCCAGGGCGGCCTCTACGCCAAGCTGGCGCGGCTGCAGTTCGGGGTGGAGGCGGCTTAGGGGGCGTCCTAAATCACTGTCATCCCGGACAAGCGCGAAGCGCGCCGATCCGGGACCGACCCGAAGTGCTGAGCTCAGGCGTCGGTCCCGGCTCTCCGCTTCGCTGCGGCCGGGATGACAGCTGAGATTCAGCGGTCCGGCGCCGGCTTGGATCCCGCCATTGACCCCTCCGCCGCAACCCGTGATGGTGCGGTCAAGCTTGCGTTCCAGGGTGTTTCGATGACCGACTTTCTTCTCCGCGCGATCAATCCCGTCCGGCCGCTGGAGACGGAAGGCGACGCCCTGGCCGCCGCCCGCGCCGGGGCGCTGGGGGCGTTCCTGACGGCGGTCGGAGGGGTGATCGGCGGCCTGATCATCCTGGCCACGGCCGACGCCTATCTGGCCCAGCTGCGCCAGACGGCCACGGCCATGTACGGCGCGGAGTCCGAGACGGCCCGGGCCAGCCTGGCGATGATGACGCCGGCCATGGTCTATTTCACCGTCGGCATGAGCCTGGTCGTCGCCGCCGTTTACGCCGTGCTCGGCGTGGTGCAGTGGCGCAAGCCCAACACCGTCATCCCGCTGCTGCTGGGCCTGTTCGCCGCCTATGGGCTGGTGATGTTCGTGGTCGGGCAGTTGAGCGGCTCGATGGCGGCCGCCAAGGTGCAGATCCCGATCTGGCGCCAGATCCTCAGCGTCGCCATCAGCGCGACGGCCGCGGTGCTGTTCTACAACGGCTTCCGAGGCGCCAACCGCCTGAGCAAGCTGCGCAACGCCGCCTCAGCCTGAGGCCTCCTCGCGCCGGATCACGTCCACGTGCTCCAGCTGCAGCTTGAGCGCGGCCAACGCCGGGTGGTCGGGCATGCCCTGGGTCTGGGCCCAGGCGATCACCACCTCCAGCGCCTCGCCGATGCGACCCAGCTGGCGGCCGTAGCTGCCGACCTCGTCGAGCACCCGCGCCTCGACGCCGGGCGCGCCCGACTTGCCCAGATTGATCGTGAACAGGCTGAAGTCGCCGAAGGTCCAGGACCACGGATTGATCGTCTGGGTCAGCTTGCGGGGCGCGAGGGCGAGCTGGAAGTCGGGCATGGCGGGGCTCCGGGGAGGATGGTCCAGTATCAACGCTGGGCTGTGTCTCGGCTTGGGACATCTTCCGGGATGGGGTGACAATCGTGTGTGCGCTTAACCGGTAGGCGCCGAACCTTCTTTCACACCGTCATCCCGGGCCTTGTGCCCGGGACCCCTGGTTCAGCTGGCATGTGAGATGCGTTGGCGCGCCGGCGCGCCACCCTCCGCACCTGCGGCGGACAGAGGGGTCCCGGGCACAAGGCCCGGGATGACGGCCGAGAAAAAAGGGACGATCAGGCCGCCGCCCGCCCTTCCAGCCGGTCCAGGTCGACGCCCAGCCGCGCGCGCAGTTCCTCCCGCCCGACCGCCGTCAGGCGCGCCGCCCGGCTGCCGGCCACGGTCTCGATCCAGCCCAGCGCCACCATCCGCGCCAGGAAGGCCACGCCCAGCGGGCCGGCCAGGTGGTGGCGGCGTTCGGTCCAGTCCAGGCACTGGCGGGCCTGACCGCGCTTGGAGCGCAGGGCGGAGAGATCCAGGCCAAGGTCCTCGAACCAGGCCCGGCCCTCGGGGGGGACCACATAGAGCTTGTCGTCGGCCTCGCACAGCAAGCCCCGGCCCACCAGGGCGTCGGTCACGGCGATGCCCAGTCGGCCGGCCAGGTGGCCGTAGCAGCAGCGGCCCTCGCGCAGGGCGCGGGCCTGGGGCGAGCGGGGCTGCTCCAGGCTGCGGACCGGGGCGGCCAGCACGGCCAGGGCCTCGAGCGCGTGGGCGACCTCGGCGTTGGCCAGGCGGTAGTAGCGGTGGCGACCCTCGCGCTCGACCCGGATCAGCCCGCCGTCGACCAGCTTGGCTAGGTGGTTGCTGGCCGCCTGGGCGGAAAGGCCCGCCGCCCAGGCCAGGGCTCCGGCCGGCTGGGCGCGCCCGTCCATCAGCGCCTGCAGCATGGCCGCCCGGCCGGGATCGCCGATCAGGGCGGCGGGGGAGGCGATGTTGGGCTCCATGGGCAACCTCACTCAAATCCCAACATCCCGGCCTTCGCCGGGATGTTGCGAGTATAGGGAGCTGGCGCCGCGAATGCTTCAGCCATCGCTGTAACATCCGGCGCCGAACCGGGCGAAGATCGGCGCCATGACCCGAGTCGCCCTCCCGCCCCGCCTGCCGCTGATCCTGACCGCCGCCAGCTTCGGGTTCACCATCGTCCAGCTGGACGTGACCATCGTCAACGTGGCCCTGGACGCCATCGGGCGCGAGTTCGGGGCGCCGACGGCCAGCCTGCAATGGGTGGTCGACGCCTATACCCTGCTGCTGGCGGCCCTGCTGCTGAGCGCCGGGGCCTTGGGCGACCGGTTCGGGCCGCGCCGGGCGTTCTTGGCCGGGATCGTGCTGTTCGCGGTGTCGTCGGCGGCCTGTGGCCTGGCCCAGTCGAGCCTGCAGCTGATCCTGTCGCGCGCGGTGCAGGGGGCGGCCGCCGCCCTGCTGGTGCCGCCGTCCCTGGCCCTGATCGCCCATGCCGCCGCCGGCGACGACAAGGCCCGGTCCTGGGCCGTGGGCTGGTGGACGGCCTCGGGCGGTGTCTCCATCGCCGCCGGGCCGGTGATCGGGGGCCTGCTGATCGGGGCCTTCGGCTGGCGCTGGGTGTTCCTGGTCAATCTGCCCCTGTGCCTGGCCGCCCTGGCCCTGACGCTGCTGTACGTGCCCGAGGTGCCGCCGCGCGAGAAGCGGCCGCTGGACCTGCCGGGCCAGGCCCTGGCCTTCGCGGCCCTGACCTGCCTGGTCGGGGCGGTCATCGAGGGCGGCCACAGGGGCTGGAGCGATCCGCTGGTCCTGGGGGCGCTCCTCGCCGGCCTGGGGGCCGTGGCGGCCTTCCTGGCGGTCGAGACGCGCAGCGCCCATCCGGCCGTGCCCCTGGACGTCTTTCGCGCCCGAATGGTGTGGTCGGCGGTGGTGGTCGGGGTGGCGGTGAACTTCACCTATTACGGGGTGATCTTCGTGCTGGGCCTCTTCCTTCAGCGGTCGGCCGGCTACGACGTGCTGCACGCGGGCCTGGCCTTCCTGCCGCTGACGGCCACCTTCATCGTCGCCAACCTGCTGAGCGGCCGGGTGGTCCAGCGCTTCGGCCCGGCGCGGACCATGGCCGGCGGGGTGATCGTGGCCGCCATCGGCTACGCCCTGACCAGCCGCCTGACCCCGTCGACGCCGTTCTGGCTGATGGTCCTCGGCTTCCTGCTGATCCCCGGCGGCATGGGCACGGCCGTGCCGACCATGACGTCCGCCCTGCTGGCCAACGTCGACCGCCACTTCTCGGGCACGGCCTCGGGCGTGCTCAACGCCTGCCGCCAGGCGGCGGGGGCGGCGGGGGTGGCGGTGATGGGCGCCCTGGCGGCGGGCGGGCCCGAGCGGATCGCGGCGGGGCTGAAGGCCTCGGGCGTGATCGCCGCCGTCGTGCTGCTGGGGACGGCCTTCGTGGCCTGGCGCAGCGAGGGAAGACGCACGGCTTGACCTGAGGGCGACCCGGCGGCCTGCTGGGCGCGGAGATTCGCCGCTTCCCCCGAGGTCCCCCATGCGCAAGTCCAACAAACGGCCCACGGCTTTCGTGCTGGTCTCGACCAACCACGGCAGCATGCTGGTCAACCGCCACGACTACCGGATTGTGGACGAGGGCGGCTACGGCGTGGGCCATCAGCTGCTGGAGACCTCGTCGTTCGACCAGGAAGAGGTCGACGTGGTGCTGCAACTGCTGGAAATGCGCCGCGCCCATTTCGGGACCGGGGTGATGGCCCTGGACTGCGGGGCGAACCTGGGCGTCCACACCATCGAATGGGCCCAGTTCATGTACGGCTGGGGCGAGGTCCTGGCCTTCGAGGCCCAGGAGCGGGTGTTCTACGCCCTGGCCGGCAACATCGCCCTGAACAACTGCTTCAACGCCCGGGCCATCTGGGCGGCCGTGGGCCAGGAGCGCGGCGTCATCCCTGTGCCGGCCCCCGACTATTTCAGCCCCTCCAGCTTCGGCAGCCTGGAGATCCGCCAGACCGATCGCACCGAGTTCATCGGCCTGGAGATCGACTATTCCCCGGCCGGCACCATCGCCACCCGGCTGATGCCCATCGACGACCTGGGCCTGACGCGGCTGGACTTCATGAAGATCGACGTCGAGGGCATGGAGATCGACGCCCTGATGGGCGCCCGCGCCACCATCGAGGCCTGCCGTCCGATCATGCTGATCGAGCACATCAAGAGCGACAAGGCCGCCCTGTGGGCCTGGCTGGACGCGGCGGGCTACACGGTGTTCGAGGTGGGGATCAACCTGCTGGCCGTGCACGAGAGCGACCCGGCCAAGGGGCTGATCAGCGCGGGGTGAGGGCGGGGAGGGACGCGACGCCCCCTCCGTCGGGCTTCGCCCGCCACCTCCCCCGTTGCACGGGGGAGGAGAAGGTTCGCACGATTTCCTCCTCACCCGTGAAACGGGGGAGGTGGCGCGATGCGAATACGCATCGTGACGGAGGGGGCGTCCCGGCCGCCGCCCTAGTCCTTCTCCCCTTGCGGGAGAAGGTGTCGGCCGAAGGTCGACGGATGAGGGGTCTCGCAAACGAAAACCGCCGCGACCGGCCTTTCGGCTGATCGCGGCGGCTCTGTCTTTCAGCCCCTCATCCGACCGCTTCGCGGCCACCTTCTCCCGCAAGGGGAGAAGGGAAGAGTAGGCGCCTTAAACCAGCGCCCCGTGGCAGTGCTTGAACTTCTTGCCCGAGCCGCACGGGCAGGCGCCGTTGCGGGCCGTGTATTCCCAGCCTTCCGGCAGGACCGAGACCGGCAGGGCCTCGCGCTGCTGGGGCGACAGGCCCTCGGGAAGCGCGCCGGCGACGGCGACGTTCTCGCCGCTCAGCGGGTCCAGGTGGATCGGCGTCAGGCCCTCGGGCGTGTGCAGCGGCTCGGGCTCGGCATAGGCGATCTCGACCGTCATCAGCCAGCGGGTGGTGTTGGTGCGCAGGTCGCCCAAGAGCTTCTCGAACAGCGAGAAGGCCTCGGTCTTGTACTCGTTCAGCGGATCGCGCTGGCCGTAGCCGCGCAGGCCGATGACGTTGCGCAGGTGGTCCAGGTGCATCAGGTGCTCGCGCCACTGCAGATCGATCATCTGCAGCAGGAAGTTCTTCTCCACCGAGCGCATCTGCTCGGGGGTGATGATCTCTTCGCGCTGGGCGGCGTATTCGTCGGCGGCCTTGTTGAGGCGCTCGCGCATCTCCTCGTCGCCGAAGCCTTCCTCGGCGGCCCATTCCTTCAGCGGCAGGGTCAGGCCCAGGACCGACTGGACGCGCTCGTCCAGGCCCTCGATGTCCCACTGCTCGGCATAGGCCTTGGGCGGCATGAAGCGGGCGACGAAGTCGTCGACCACGTCGTGGCGCATCTCGTGGATGATCTCGGAGAGGTCGGTCGACTCCATGAACTCCTGGCGCTGCTCGAACACGGCCTTGCGCTGGTCGTTGACGACGTCGTCGTACTTCAGGAGGTTCTTGCGGATCTCGTAGTTGCGCTGCTCGACGCGCTTCTGGGCGGTGGCGATGGCGTTGTTCAGCCACTTGTGGGTGATCGCCTCGCCTTCCTGGACGCCGAAGGTGCGCATGATCGCGTCCAGGCGCTCGCCGGCGAAGATGCGCAGAAGGTCGTCTTCGCACGACAGGAAGAACTTGCTGCGGCCCGGGTCGCCCTGACGGCCGGTGCGGCCGCGCAGCTGGTTGTCGATGCGGCGGCTTTCGTGGCGCTCGGTGCCCAGCACGAACAGGCCGCCGGCGGCCAGGGCCTGGGCCTTGGCGCCGCTGATCTCGGCTTCCAGCTCGGCCTTCTGGGCCAGTTCGTCCTCGTGGGTCGGGGTGATGCCCAGGCCCTTCTGCTGCTGGCGCCAGTTGGCCAGGCGCATCTCGACATTGCCGCCCAGCTGGATGTCGGTGCCGCGGCCGGCCATGTTGGTGGCGATGGTCACCGCGCCGGGCACGCCCGCGTCGGCCACGATGCCGGCTTCCTGCTCGTGGAAGCGGGCGTTCAGCACCTGGTGCGGAATGCCCTTGTGCTTCTTGCCTTCCCATTCCCAGGCGTAGGTCGACAGGAGCTTGGACAGCTCTTCGGACTTCTCGATCGACACGGTGCCCACCAGGATCGGCTGGCCGCGCGCGTGACAGTCGGTGATCTGCTTGAGGATCGAGTCGTTCTTCTCGCGCTCGGTGCGATAGACCTCGTCGTCGTCGTCGATGCGCTGGACCGGACGGTTGGTCGGGATTTCGCTGACGCCCATCTTGTAGATGTCGTCGAATTCCTGGGCCTCGGTGGCGGCCGTGCCGGTCATGCCGGCCAGCTTGCCGTAGAGGCGGAAGTAGTTCTGGATCGTCACCGAGGCCAGGGTCTGGTTCTCGGGCTGGACGTCGGCGCCTTCCTTGGCCTCGATGGCCTGGTGCAGGCCTTCCGAGAGGCGGCGGCCGCTCATCATCCGGCCGGTGAACTCGTCGATCAGGATCACCTCGCCGTCCTTGACGATGTAGTCCTTGTCGAGCGTGTAGAGCACGTTGGCGCGCAGGGCCTGGTTGATGTGGTGCACCACCGAGATGTTGGCGGCGTCGTAGAGGCCCGCCGAGTCCTCGGCCAGGTGGCCGCCGGCGATCAGCATCTCCTCGACGATCTCCTGGCCTTCCTCGGTGAGGATGACCTGCTTCTGCTTCTCGTCGTGGTCGAAGGTGGTCTTGTCCTTGATGAGTTCCTTCACCAGGACGTCGATGGTCTTGTAGAACTCGCTGCGGTCCTCGGTCGGGCCCGAGATGATCAGCGGGGTGCGGGCCTCGTCGATCAGGATCGAGTCCACTTCGTCGACGATCACGTAGTGGTGGCCGCGCTGGACCATTTCCTCGACGCTGTAGACGAGGTTGTCGCGCAGATAGTCGAAGCCGAACTCGTTGTTGGTGCCGTAGGTGATGTCGCTGCGATAGGCGCGCTGGCGCTCGCCCTGGCTGAGGCCATTGACGATCACGCCGTACGACAGGCCCAGGAAGTTGTGGATCTGGCCCATCCACTCGGCGTCGCGCTTGGCCAGGTAGTCGTTCACGGTGATGACGTGGACGCCCTTGCCCTCGAGCGCGTTCAGGTAAGTGGGCAGGGTGGCGACCAGGGTCTTGCCCTCGCCGGTGCGCATTTCCGAGATGCCGCCGCCGTGCAGCACCATGCCGCCCACCATCTGGACGTCGAAGTGGCGCATGCCCAGCACGCGCTTGCCGGCCTCGCGGACCACGGCGAAGGCTTCGACCAGGAGGTCGTCCAGCGTCTCGCCCTTGGCCAGGCGGGCCTTGAACTCGTCGGTCTTGGCCTTGAGCTGGTCGTCGGACAGCGCGGCGTATTCCGGCTCCAGGGCGTTGATCTTCGCCACCTTGGCGGACATCGCCTTGACCTTGCGTTCGTTGGAAGAGCCGAAGAGCTTTTTGGCGAAGCCGAGCATGAAGAGGGGGTTCCGGAGCGGTGTCTGTGAGGCCGGCGCTAGGGCTTGAAGGCCTTCACTACGGTAAATTAAGAGGGCCAGGACGCTGGCGAAACCAGCGCCCAGGGCGCGCGCGGAGACTTAAGCACCGCCCCTGCGGGTGTCAACGCGAGGCGGGCCGTCGCGGGGGCCGTAACGGCGGGTTTGGCGTGGAAGTTGGCGCTTTAAGGCGCTGCGGTGAAGGTTGGTTCCCGTGAAGCGCGCCGTTCTTCTCCCTTCCCCCTTGATGGGGGAAGGGCCGGGGATGGGGGTGACCCACCGGGCCGGCGACGGCGCGCGGCTTTTGACGCCGCACCACCCCCACCCCTGCCCCTCCCCCATCAAGGGGGAGGGGATTGTCTGGGTTTGCGCGAACCTGTTTCCCCTTGCCCGTAAACCGCGCTAGAGCCCTGAACGGGATTTTGCCGGAGATCGGCCACAGATGAATATGGGTAAGCCTCGCGCGTACGGCCTCGCCGCCGCCCTGGTCCTGAGTTTGCTGGTCGCCGCCTGCGGGCGCGACAAGACCGACGAGCGTCCGCCCGAGCCGGGCGACACCGCCGTGGCCCGGGTCGACGGCCACACCGTCTGGGCCAGCGACGTCAAGCGCGAGGCGGTGGCGCAAGGCCTGATCAGCGAGGGCGAGCCGCTGGACATCGGCTCGGACCTTTTCCGCCAGCGCCTGGACGAGGTGATCGACCAGAAGCTGCTGGCCGCCGAGGCGCTGAAGCAAAAGCTGGACAAGGACCCCGTCGCCCAGCGCCGCCTGGCCGCCGCCCGTGAGCGCATCCTGGGCGACATGCTGGTCGAGAACGTCGTGGAGAAGGCGGTCAACGAGAACGCCATCCGCGGCCTCTATGCCGAGCAGCAGAAGCTGTCCAAGCGCAGCGAGGAGATCCGCGCCCGCCAGATCCTGGTGGCCAGCCAGGCTGACGGCGAGGCGGTCAAGAAGCTGCTGGCCGCCGGCGCCTCGTTCGACGCCCTGGCCATGGAGCGCTCGACCGATCCGGCCACCCGCTTCAACGGCGGCGATCTCGGCTACTTCACCGTCGACGTCATGCCCGCCGCCTATGCCGGCGCCCTCAAGGACGCCCAGAAGGGTGCCCTGGTCGGCCCGTTCCAGACCGACGGCGGCTGGGCCGTGCTGCGCGTCGAGGACAAGCGCTTGGAGGAACCGATCACCCTGGAGGCCGCCCGGCCGCAGATCGTCCGCTTTCTCACCTACGATCAGGTCCGCGACCTGCTGGAAAAGCTGCGCGGCGCCTCCAAGGTCGAGATGCTGACCGGCAAGCCGCAGGACGTGCCCGGCGCGCCCCAGGAGCCGGCCTCGGCGCCTCCGGGCTCGGGCTCGACCGCCTCCGACCTCCCTTCCGACCTCGACGGCGCGCCGCCCGCCTCGGCGCCCGCCGCTCCAGCTGCGGCCAAGAAGCCATGACCAAGACCCCCCCAAACCCTGGCAAGAAGCCGGCCGCCAAGGCCGCCGCCCCCAAGAAGACGACTGCTCCCAAGGCGTCCGCCGCCCCGTCGCCGACCCCCGCCGAGATCGTCGGCCAGGGCGTGGCCAGCGTCGGCCAGACCCTGGAACGCGCCCTGGTCGACCCGCTGACCGCCGCCCTCAAGCGCGCCGGTTTGCGCCGCGCCCAGAAGGACGCCAGCCAGGGCTCGCCGGAAGCCGTCCAGGCCGCCAAGCCCGCCGCCGCGCCGAAGGCCGGCGCTCCGGGCAAGCCGGGCCTGGCCGTCTCGCCCCTGGCCGTGCCGTTCCCGACCATCCCGCCGATCCCGGGCGTGGAGATCGCCACCGGCCGCGCCGGCTTCTACAAGCACGACCGCGAGGACATGCTGCTGATGCGCTTCGCCGAGGGCACCAGCGCGGCCGGCGTCTTCACGCGCCACGCCGTCGGCTCGGCCCCGGTCGACTGGTGCAAGCGCCAGCTGGCCGCTTCGGGCGGGGCGGACGTTCGCGCCCTGGTGGTCAACGCCGGCTGCGCCAACAGCTTCACCGGCAAGCCCGGCGCCGACGCCGTGCGCCGCGTGGCCACGGCCGTGGGCAAGCGCTTCGACTGCCGCCAGCGCGACGTGATGATGGCCTCCACCGGCGTGATCGGCGTGATCCTGGACGACAGCAAGATCACCTCGAACCTGCGCCTGGTGGAACAGGGCCTGACCGAGGACGCCTGGGCCGGCGCCGCGGCGGCGATCATGACCACCGACACCTTCCCGAAGGGGGCCTACGCCACGGCCCTGATCGACGGGCACGAGGTGCGCATCGCCGGCATCGCCAAGGGCTCGGGCATGATCGCGCCCGACATGGCCACCATGCTGGCCTTCGTGGCCACCGACGCGGCCATCGCCCCGGCAGCCCTGCAGACCCTGGTCAGCCTCTACACCCGCACCACCTTCAACTGCGTGACGGTGGACGGCGACCGCTCGACCAACGACACGCTCCTCCTGTTCGCCACCGGCCAGTCGGGCGCGCCCAAGATTCACCGGGCCGGCGACAAGCGCCTGGCCGACTTCCGCGAGAAGCTGGAGGCGGTGCTGCTGGACCTGGCCCTGCAACTGGTCCGCGACGGCGAGGGGGCGACCAAGTTCGTCAAGATCACCGTCAACGGCGCCGAGAGCCCGCTGTCGGCCCGCAAGATCGCCCGCACCATCGCCGAGAGCCCCCTGGTCAAGACCGCCTTCGCCGGCGAGGACGCCAATTGGGGCCGCATCGTCATGGCCGTGGGCCGCGCCGACGAGCCGGTCAACCGCGAGAAGCTCAGCGTCAAGTTCGGCGACCTCTTCGCCGCCCGCGACGGCCTGGTCTCGGCCGAATACGACGAGGCCAAGATGAGCGCCTATGTGAAGCGCCAGGAGTTCGAGGTCTCGGTGGACGTCGGCGTCGGCAAGGGCTCGTCCACGGTGTGGACCTGCGACCTGACCAAGCAGTACGTGGCGATCAACGGGGATTATCGGTCCTGATCGGGGAGGGGGGCATGGCGCCGATGTTCAAGCCGTTCACGCGCTATCTGCAGTTTCAGGGACGAGCGGGGCGAGCCGAGTTCTGGCAGTTCGTGTTGCTCTACTTCATCGTCGCGTTCGCAGGCATGGCGATCGGCAGTTCGCTGGTTTTCGCCACGGATGTCGGCTCCGTCGGTTTCGTGTTCGTGTCGCTGATCTGGCTTGTCTTCATTCCGCCGATGGTGGCGGTCACGGTCCGTCGCCTGCATGACTGCGACCGTAGCGGCTGGTGGATCCTTCTCAGTTTCGTGCCCTTGGGAGCGCTGGTGCTCTTGGTGCTGTTCTATATTCGACAGGGCACGCAAGGGCCCAATCGCTTCGGACCCGATGAGCGGGCGTTAGCTGAGGCGGTGGCCTAGTCCTATGTCCGACACCCCCCTGAACCTCGCCGAAATCGCCCATGCCTGCCGCGAGGCGGGCTATGTGGTGGCCGAGATCGACCGTGGCCTGGAGGTCTCCGGGGCCGAGGACGGCGGGGCCTTCTACCTGTTCCCCGAGGGCGACTGGCTGCAGGTGCGCTGCCAGGTGTTCGACCAGGACGACCTGGACCAGGCCCGCGACCTGACCGCCCTGTTCGAGACCCTGGCCCGCGCCCAGTTCCGCCTGATCGGCTGCCGGTTCGGCTTCGACGTGCTGACCGGCCTGTGGCTGATCGCCGACCTCTATCCGGGCTTCGAGCCCGAGCGCCTGCCCGCCGTGCTGGAACAGCTGGCCTTCGTCTGGGGCTCGCTGGGCGATGTGCTGGACGCGGCCCTGAAAGGCGAGGTGGTCGACGAGGTGACCCTGGACGCGGCCTTCGAGCTGGAGCCGGACGGCAAGCCGAACTGAGGGGGCAAATGCTCCCCCTCAGGGGGAGCTGTCGCGGAGCGACTGAGGGGGTCTTGCGGCATCGGCGGTGAAACCCCCTCCGGCCCTCTGGGCCACCTCCCCCAGAGGGGGAGGATTTAGGGTCTACCCTCCGATCGGCGCCATGCCTTCGTGGAGCTCGATCCGCACGATGCGATTGAACTGTTCCGCCACGCCCGCCTGGCCCGGTGCGAAGGGGGCGGGGCCTTTGCGGACTGACAGGAAGCGTTCGCCCGGGGGCAGGCCGAGGTCGGCGAGGGCCCGTCCGACCGTGGCCGCCCGTTCGAGCGCCAGGCCCTGCCGGCCCCTGGACAGCTCCAACCCGTCAACGCCGCCGATGACGTGGCACCACATGTCGCGCGACGTCGGGCCGGTCCGCGATCCCTCGAAATAGGTCTTGGCCTCCCGGATTTTCGCCAGGGCCTCGGGCGACAGGTCGGCGGAGCCCGGCGCGAAGAAGACCCGGAATTCCGGATAGCCCCAGGTCGTGGCGTTCGCGGCCGTCGGCGCGGCGGCCAAGGCGCCCAGCAGCAGGCCGATCCCCGTGCGGCGGCTGATCCCTATCGTCCGATCCGTCATCGTCCCCCGCTTGGCGCAAGCCCGCATCCGCCCCGGATGGGGCCACGCCCTGAAGCCTTGGTGGATCGGAGCTCTGTCGTCTGGCCGTGTCAATGATGACAGAGCAGGCTCGCCTCCAAGGTTTCAAGGCGCGGCCTCGCCGCTGCGGGCGGAGGTCGGGAGGGGACCGGTCTCGCTGGACGGCGCCCCGCGAACCTGCGCTAATTCTCGCGATACGTGCATTCAGGGGCTCAGATCAATGCTTCCAGGCGCCAGGCCGCCCTTCAACGCCACGCCCGTGACGACGCCGGTCGGCGCGCTGGTCGCCTATGCCGGCCCGGTCGCCACGCCGGACGGTCCGCCGGGACCGGTGATCGAGAGCATGGGATGGATGCCGTGCGACGGCCGCGCGTTGGTGGTCGCCGAGTACCCCCAACTGTTCGCGGTGATCGGCTATCAGTACGGCGGGTCGGACGGGACCTTCCAGATCCCGGATCTGAGCGGGGCCTTCGCGGCCGATCCGGCCCGCATCAGCTATCTGATCCGCTTCGTCTAGCTAGAGCCGTCCGCGCCGGCCGCCCTTCAGCTTCTCCAGCGCCCGGCGGGCGTGTTCAGCCTGAGCCGCCTGCGGCCGAAGAGGGGGACACACACGCGCTTCGAGGCTTTCGGCAGGTTCGGCGAGGTCTTGCCGCGCGTGTGTGTCCCCTTCGTCGTCCCCGGCCTTGGCCGGGCGGGGCTGCGGCACGACTTGCGCCACCTTGCGGGCCATGGCGGCTAGTTCGCCGATGGCTTTGGCCCGGTCGCGGACCTGCTTGATCTCGGCGGGATCGAGGCTGTGCTCCAGGATCGCCCAGAGCGCGTCGATGGCGGCCATGAGCTTGGTTTGCAGGGCCTGGCTCCAGCGGGAGGCAGGGGTGAGGGCGGTGAGGGCGAGGGCTTGGGTCATGCCGATAGTGTGCGGCCGTTCCGGAGGCCGCTGATAAGAAACGTACGTTTTCGTGTAAGGTATTGAATTGACTGAAGTCTGTCTCGGCGGGAGCGGGGATAGACGGCCGGGGGCATGCACTCGTGCGTGTCCCCAATCCCATTCCCGACGGTTCGACGGGAGCATCTGCGCCAAGCGTCTGGGGACACGCACGAGTGCATGTCCCCGGCCGAGTCCCCTGTGGATAACTTCCCCGCCGCCGCACACCGTCGCACCCGGCTTGAAACCGCCGTCTCAATCGCGTTCTCATGCCCCCGCACCCCGGGGGAGACGCCGCGTTTGACCGAAGCCTTGATCGTTCGCGGCCTGGACAAGACCTTCGCCAAGCCGGCGGTCATGGATCTGGACCTGACCGTCCATGCCGGCGAGCTCTATGCCCTGCTGGGTCCCAACGGGGCGGGCAAGACCACCACCCTGCGGATGGTCGCGGGGCTGACCAAGCCCGACAAGGGCGAGATCCGCATCTTCGGCATCGACGCGCGGGCGCAGCCGGCCGCCGCCAAGGCGATCACCGCCTGGGCCCCAGACGAGGCCATGGTCTACGACAAGCTGACCCCGCTGGAATATCTGGAGTTCGTCGCGGGCCTGTGGAACGTCGAGCCCAAGGCCGCCAAGGCCCGGGCCGAGGACCTGCTGTCGCGCCTGGGCCTGGCCCACGAGGCGCGCACCCGCTGCGAGGGCTTTTCGCGCGGCATGAAGCAGAAGGTGGCCCTGGCCGGCGCCCTGATCCACGACCCCAAGCTCTTGATCCTGGACGAGCCGCTGACGGGCCTGGACGCCGCCGCCGCCCGCCTGGTCAAGGACATGCTGCAGGAGCGGGTCGACGCCGGCGGCACGGTGATCCTGACCACCCACATCCTGGAGGTCGCCGAGCGCATGGCCGACCGCATCGGCATCATCGCCGGCGGGCGGCTGCTGGCCGAGGGCACCTTGGACGCCCTCCGGGCCAAGGCGGGGGAAGGCCGGGGCGGCTCGACCCTGGAGGACGTCTTCCTGGAGCTGACCGCCGCCGATGGGGCGTCGGGGGGCGCGTCGCGGGGGGCGCCGGCGTGAGGCTGGTCGCGCCCGGCTCGATCCCCTGGCTGCTGGCCCACGAGATGCGGATCTACTGGCGCAACTTCCGGGGCGGCCGGGCCGGCAAGGGCGCGCGCGGCCTGATCGGCCTCTGCGTCGTGGCCGTGATGCTGGTCAGCTTCGGCGTGCTGGCGGCCCTGGGGCTGCACGACCACCAGATCCCCATCGACCCGCTGTCGGTCAGCCTGGCGGCCCTGGGCAGCGCGGTGGTCTTCACCCTGATGCTGTCCCAGACCCTCAGCGCCTCCAGCGAGGCCCTGTACGAGCGCAACGACCTGGACCTGTTGTTCTCCTCGCCCATCGGCCCGGCCAAGGTGCTGTTCGTGCGCTCGTTGGGCGTGGCCGGCGGGGTGATCACCCTCTTCGCGGTGGTGGTGACGCCCCTGCTGCTGCCGTCGGTGATCTGGGGGCATCCGGGGTGGATCGGCCTCCTGGGCGTGCTGGGGGCCCTGGCCCTGGCGGCGACGGCGGCCGGGTTGCTGCTGGCCATGGGCCTCTTCGCCCTGATCGGTCCGCGCCGCACCCGCACCGTGGCCCAGGTGATGGCGGCCCTGGTGGGCGCGGCCTTCTTCCTGGTCAGCCAGGCCCGCACCATCCTGGGCGAGCAGCGCAGCACCAGCCTGTTCGCCGAGATCACCCGCGAGGCCCACGAGGGCCGGCTGCGGCCGCCGCCCGTCGCCGCCCTGCCGCTGCGGGCCATGCTGGGCGAGCCCCTGCCGCTGCTGGCCCTGCTGGCGGTCTCGGCCGCCCTGTTCGCCCTGGCGACCCTGGCCCTGGGCCGGCGGTTCTCGGACGCCGCGGCCGCCACCCAGGGCAAGACCGCCGCGCGTCCCGTCCGGACCGGAGGCGGCTCGCGGGTGTTCGCCGCCGGGCCGTTCCTGGCCACCCTGCGCAAGGAGCTTCTGCTGATCGGCCGCGACGCGGCGCTGCTGTCGCAGGTGCTGCTGCGGGTGCTGTACCTGATCCCCACCGCCCTGGTGTTGAGCCGCAACGCCGCCCACGGGACCGACGCGGCCCTGGCCGGCGGGGCCGGGGTGGTGGCCTTCCTGGCCGGGCAGCTGGCCGGGAGTCTCGCCTGGATCACCCTGTCGGCCGAGGAGACGCCCGACCTCCTGGCCGTGTCGCCCGCCGGCGTGGCCACCCTGCGGCGGGCCAAGCTGACGGCGGCCTGGATCCCGGTGGCCCTGTTCCTGGCCCTGCCCATAGCGGTCCTGACCTGGTTCGCCCCGGCCGCCGGCGCCTGGACCGCCCTGGGCGCGGCCCTGGCGGCCTGGAGCAGCGGGCAGATCAACATCTGGCACCAGCGGCCGGGCAAGCGCTCGGACTTCCGGCGGCGCAGCGGGGCCAGCTGGATGGCCACCATCGCCGAAATGCTGGTCTCGGCCCTGCTGGCGGGGGCCACCGGCATCGCCGTGGCCGGCTTCTGGCTGTGGGCCCTGATCCCGCTGGTCCTGGCCGCCCTGACCCTGCTCAGCCTGCGGCGCAGCGACGCCCAGATCGCGCGCAACCTGAGAACGCGCTGACCGGCGAACACGCCCGACTTGCGAACATGGTAAAGCTTGGATTAGGGTTTTACCCGATTGCGCGACAAACCGTCGCGGCTAGGCTCATCCGTGGGTCGGGGTTGTTCGTTGGTTTCGAGAGTACCCATGTCCGCTTCGCACGCCCTTACCGTTCGGGAGCGCCGGGAGTCCAAGGCCCTGGTCGTGACCCTCAGCGCCCTGCAGCTGGGCCTGGTCGTGCTGGCCTGGCTGCTGGCCCTGCTGCCGATCGCGGTCATGGCCCTGTGCGCGGGGCTGTTCTCGGCGGTGAAGCCGGCCGCCCGCAAGGCCGTGGCGGGCATCGTTCCCGCGAAATAGGCCTATCCACCTACACTCTTTCGGCCGTCATTCCCGCCCTTGTGGCGGGAACCCCTCTGTCCGCCGCAGGTGCGGATGGGTGGCGCGCCAGCGCGCCATTGTACTTCACGTGCCAGCTGAACCAGGGGTTCCCGCCACAAGGGCGGGAATGACGGAGTTTGGGGGAGGGCTGTGCGCTACCCCTCCAGCCCCGCCTCGATCCGGCTGACCACGCCGCCGGGTTCGAAGTCGATATGAGCCTCGCCCGACAGTTCCGCCGCCAGGCCCCGTTCGATCAGGCGCGAGCCGAAGCCGCGCCGGGTGGGGGCGCTGACCGGCGGGCCGCCGCTTTCGGTCCAGGTCAGGGACAGGCGCGGATGGCCGCCTTCCTTGACGGCGGGGGTCACGCTCCAGGCGATCTTCACCCGCCCGCCCAGCTTGGACAGGGCCCCGTACTTGACCGCGTTGGTGGCCAGCTCGTGCAGGGCCATCGACAGCGACAGGGCCATGCGCGGCGACAGCCGCACCGGCGGGCCGACGAACTGGAAGCGGCCCGAACCGCCGTGCAGGGCCTCCAGCCGGGCCAGCAGGTCCGACAGGTCGGCCCCCTCCCAGTTCTCGCGGGTCAGCAGGTCGTGGGCCTCGGCCAGGGCGACGATGCGGGCCGAGAACGCCTCCTGGGCCTGGGGCAGGGAGCGGGCGGCGTGGAAGGTCTGAGCGGCGATGGCCTGGATGGTGGCCAGCGAATTCTTCACCCGGTGGTTCAGCTCGTTGACCAGCAGCCGCAGGTGCAGCTCGGCCCGCTTGCGCTCGGTGATGTCGACCGTGGCGCCCACCACCCGGGCCGGGCGGCCGGCGTCGTCGAAGAAGCCGCGCCCCTTGGCCGAGATCCAGCGCTCGCGGCCGTCGTCGCGGCCGATCGTGCGGTACTCCACGTCGATGTCGGCGCGCAGCTTGGGGTTCATCGCCGCCAGCAGGGCCCGCCGGGTGGCCTCGCGGTCCTCCGGGTGCATGGCGTCGTAGAAGTCTTCCAGGGCGGCGTCGGTGTCGCTGATCATGCCGAACATGCCGTAGCCGCGCTCGGACCGGCGCAGGATGCCCGTCGTGACGTCATAGTCCCAGGTGCCCACATTGCCGGCGTCCAGGGCCAGGGCCATCGTCGCCTCGCGCAGCAGCTGGTCGGCGGCGGCCTGCTTGCGCTCGGTGACGTCCGACACCACCCCCACGAACCGCACGCAGACCCCGTCCTGGAAGAAGGCCTGGCCGAAGGTCTCCAGCCAGCGCACGGCGCCGTCATTGGCCCGGCGGATGCGGTATTCGCGGTTGAGGGTGTGGTCGCTGGCCGGGTCCATGGCCGTGCGGACCGCGTCCATCAGACCGGGCAGGTCGTCGCGATGGATCAGCCGCTCGAAGGCGTTGAGCGGGGTCTCGCTCGGCTCTTCGGGCAGGCCGTAGATCTGGCGGCAGCGAGGGTCCCAATAGCGCCCGCCGCCGACCGGATCGTGGTCCCAGCGGCCCAGGCCGGCGGCGTCGACGGCGATGCGCAGGTCAGCCTCGGTGGCCTCCAGGGCCGCCTCGATCCGCTTGCGCTCGGTGATGTCGACCATCACGCCGCGATGGCGCACGGCCCAGCCCTTGGCGTCGCGCTCGACCCGGCCCCGCGCCTGGACCCAGCGCACCGAGCCGTCGGTCTGGATCAGGCGGTACTCCTCCAGGAAGTCGCCGGTGGACTTCAGGGCGGTGCGGCCCGAGGCCAGCATGCGGGCGTGGTCGTCGGGATGGACGGCGGCCGAGATTTCCTTGAACGGCACGCCGTCGGCGGCCTGCTGGGGATCCAGGGCGTGGAAATGGGCGTAGCGCGGGTCTGCATAGACCTTGTCGGCCAGGATGTCCCAGTCCCAGGTGCCCACCCCGCTGGCCGCCTCCAGGGCCAGCTGATAGCGCTCCTCGCTGGCCCGCAGCGCCTTTTCGGCCCGCACCCGGCGGGTGGTCTCCGACAGCACGATCAGCACCCCGCCCACGCCCGACGGGGCGGTGGGATCGGGCAGGGGGGCCAGGCGGATGGTGAAGTAGCCCTCGGTGACCGAGCCGTCGGCATGGACGGTGGGCAGGTGCAGGTCCTCGATCAGGGCGCCGCCGCTGCGGCCGGCCAGGATTTCGCGCTCGGGCTGCTCGGCGTCGGCGGCCGAGGTGGGCGGGGCCTCGGAAAAGCTCTTGCCCAGGGCGCCGGGGTGGCGCGCGCCCAGCATGGGGCCATAGGCGTCGTTGTAGATCAGCACCAGGTCGCGACCCCAGCGCAGGGCCATGGGGAAGTCGCTGGCCACGATCATCTCGACCGCGAAGTTCAGGCCGTGCGACCAGGTCGAGCGCGGGCCCAGCGCCGTGGCGGCCCAGTCGAACGCCTCTATCCGCTCGCGCATGTCCTCGCGCGGCAGCTGGTTTATGGCGTGTCCCTGATCACGGGTGTCCACCATGCCCGTGTCCCTTCCCGACCGTACCGAACGGTCAAGGTGCAGCAGACCTCATAGAAAGCGGGGTTTCAAGCCGCGCCGGAGTCGCATGGGAGTCCCACCCATGAAAAACGGCCGCTCCCGCCCCGAGGGCGAAAACGGCCGTCTTTTCATTCAGTTGCTGTCGGCTACCCGACGCAAGGCGGTGTTAGTCGATCGGGTTCCAGCGCTGGTCGGCGGCGCCGTTGGCCCGCTTGGGACCACGGAAATCGCCACCCGACTTGGCCGCGCCCTGGGCTTGGCCCTGGCCGCCGCCGCCGTTGCGACCACGGTTGTCGTTGCGGCCCTGGCCGCCCGGCTTGCCCTGGCCCTGACCACCACCGTGGCCTTGACCCTGGGCCTTCTGGCCGCCGCCCTTGTTGGGACGGTTGCGCTGGCGGCGCAGTTCCGAGGGGACGTTGTTGCGCGGGTCGGCGCGGCGCGGATCGACGTACTTCTCCGGCGGCGCCAGCTTGTCGGCGACAGCGGCGGCCGCGGCCAGGCCCTTGTCGTTGCGACGGTCGAAGGACGGGATCTTCTGGCGGGTGGCCTTCTCGATGTCCTTCAGCAGCGGACGCTCGTCATCGGCGCAGAAGCTGATGGCCACGCCGTCCTTGCCCTTGCGGGCGGTGCGGCCGATCCGGTGGACATAGGCCTCCGGCACGTTGGGCAGCTCGTAGTTGAACACGTGGCTGATGTCGTTGACGTCGATGCCGCGCGCGGCGATGTCGGTGGCGATCAGGGCCTTGACCTCGCCGGCCTTGAAGGCCGCCAGGGCCCGCTCGCGCTGGCCTTGGGTCTTGTCGCCGTGGATCGAGGCGCTCTCGATGCCGCTGGCGGTCAGGTACTTGGCCACGCGGTCGGCGCCGCGCTTGGTGCGGGTGAAGACGATGGCGCGCTCGACGCTGCGGTCGGCCAGCAGTTCGGCCAGCAGGGGACGCTTGCGCTGGGCCTCGATGAAGATCAGCGACTGGTCGATGCGCTCGACCGTGGTGGCCTGCGGGGTGATCGACACCTGGGCCGGGTTCTTCAGCAGCTCGCCGGCCAGCTTGCCGATTTCGCTGGGCATGGTGGCCGAGAAGAACAGGTTCTGGCGTTCCTTGGGCAGTTGCGACGCGATCTTGCGGATCGGCACCACGAAGCCCAGGTCCAGCATCTGGTCGGCCTCGTCGAGCACGAAGATCTCGACGCCGTTCAGGTGAGCAGACTTTTCGCCCAGGTGGTCCATCAGGCGGCCCGGGGTGGCCACGACCACGTCGACGCCGGCCGCCAGGGCCTTCATCTGCGGGCCGTACTTCACGCCGCCGAAGATGGTGGCGACGGTCAGGCCGAGGTGCGCGCCATAGGCCTTGAAGTTGTCGGCGATCTGGGTCGCCAGCTCGCGGGTCGGCGACAGCACCAGGCAGCGGAAGCCGCGACGCGGGGCCGGACGGCGGTCCTCGGCCAGGCGGTGCAGGATCGGCAGGGCGAAGGCGGCGGTCTTGCCGGTGCCGGTCTGGGCGATACCCAGCAGGTCGCGGCCCGACATCACGGTCGGGATGGCTTGCGCCTGGATCGGGGTGGGCTGGGTGTAGCCCTTGTCGGCCAGCGCCTTGAGAAGCGGTTTGGCGAGGCCGAGGTCGGAGAATTGAGTCACAGAGTGTCTTTCATCAGCCACGAGACGGCGCATGCGGTCCTCGCACGGCTCGCCTGGCGGCGGGTCGGTGGGGAGCGCCCCGCGTGACACGGGCGGTCTGATGAGAAGCTTTCGGTGCGCTCGACAGGCTGGACCCAGATGGGTCCCTCACGCGGCTGGAGCGCCGATAACGCCAGATGGCGTGAGGCCTAGATCGTTTATTGCAGGTGCGAAGTCAAGAGCGGGCAAGGATTTGGCGGTTTTGACGCGGGAAGGGGCATGGTCGCGTCGGCCCGGCCGGGGCGCATCCTTCTCCCCTTGCGGGAGAAGGTGTCGGCGAAACCGACGGATGAGGGGGCGATGAAAGAGGCCGCTGCGTACGGCGGTTGAGAGGTCGGCGCGACCCCTCATCCGACCTCCTTCGGAGGCCACCTTCTCCCGCAAGGGGAGAAGGAAGCGCTCGGTCAGGTCCTAGAACGGCAGGTTGTACAGCTTGGTCGCGTTGGTCTGGAGGACCTTCTTGCGCACCTCGTGGTCGTAGCCGCCCAGGGTTTCCATGACGTGGTCCTGGACGCCGGGATACAGCGACGTCGGGTGCGGGAAGTCGGTCTCGAACATCACCTTGTCGACGCCGATGGTCTCGAGCAGCAGCTTGGGACCGATCTTCTCGAACCAGTAGGTGCACCAGAAGTGGTCCTTGAAATATTCCCACGGGCGGCGCGTCAGGATCTTGGACTTGGCCGGCAGCATCTCGTTGAACTGGTGCTCCATCGCCTCGATGGCGAAGGGCACCCAGCCCATGCCGCTTTCGATCAGGCCGATCTTCAGCTTGGGGTGACGATCCAGGCGCCCCGAGACCATCCAGTTGCCCAGGGTCGCGGCGTTGCCGATCGAGAACATGGTGGCCACCACCGACAGGGTCTGTTCGAAGGCGAAGCCTTCCCAGGTCAGGGTGTTGGGGTCGATGGCCGCGTTGAGGTGGAAGTTGATCGGCGCGCCGGCGTCCTCGAACATCTCCAGCACCGGGGTCCAGTAGTCGTGCAGGAACGACGGCAGGCCCAGGCGCTCAGGCGTGTCGGGCAGGACAAAGCCCTTCAGGTCCATGTCGATGCAGCGACGGGCCTCGGCCTCCATGGCCGCCTTGTCCCACAGGGGCAGGTGGGCCATCGTGAACAGGCGCTGGCCGGACTCCCGCTGCCGTTCGGCGGCGGCGTCGTTGTACATCTGGATGATGGAGACGGCCAATTCGTTGTCGCCCAGCGACATCAGCGAGCCGGCCTGGGTGACGCCCGAGTTCTGGAAGCAGATCTGGGCATAGACGCCCATATCGTCCATGGCCTGCAGGCGTTCCTTGGTCTCGATGGCGCCCGGGTGACCCTCTTCCAGGGTCGGGAAGGCCAGGCGGCCCAGCAGCTTGTTGTTGTCCTTGCGGATCACGTTGCCGCCGAACGAGCCGAAGTCGCGGTCGCCCACGAACCACTTGTCCACGCCGTTGACGTTGCGGCGATAGGGGACCTTGTCCTTGAACCTGGCCGGGGCGCGCGAGGTGAACAGGTCGGGCGCTTCGGTGATGTGGGTGTCGGTGTCGACGATCTTGATGCCGGCCAGGTCGGGGTGCAGGCCGCCCGACTGGGTGGCGTAGTCGACGTCGCGGATCACGCCGCCGGGGGTGTAGCCCTCGGCGCTCCAGTACTTCCGCGCGGACTGGGCGAGTTCGCTGCTGTTGTCGTCGGCCATCGTCGTTTCCTTCCCTCGGCGCCGGTCGCTTCGCCCCTGAAGGGCCAGGCCAGTCGCGCCGTTTTCGTGTTTCGAGAGGCGTGCTCTCGACGCTCGACATCGGACTCCGCGCCCGCCGCGAGGGCAAAGCAAGCGATGATCGGCCGGTCGGCCAACTGATCGCCTCGGCGCTGCGTCCGGCGCCGAGCGTCGATTAAGACGCCCGTTCAGACCCGTATTCTGCGCGGCGCGGCGTTGACCGTCTCTCCGCTACCGGTCATATTTTGTGCAGCAGCGGCCAATCTGTGGCCCGGGAAATCCGATGCGCGACGTCCTGCATTCCCCGATCGTCGATCCGGCCTCGCGGCCGCGCGCCGGGGCGATCCCGCAGGACGACTACGACCTCTCCACCCCCTGGCACAGCCACGACATGCACCAGCTGCAGTACGTGTTCAGCGGCAAGATCGAGGTCGAGGACGAGCACGCCAGCTACCTCCTGACCCGCACCCTGGCCGCCTGGATCCCGGCCGGGGTGGCCCACACCACCAGCCTGCACAAGGTGCGCTCGGGCTCGGTGCTGTTCGCCCCCGACATGATCCCCGACGCCGGCGACCGGGTGCGGATCATCCAGGTCTCGCCCCTGATGCGCGAGATGGTGGTGGGCGCCATGCGCTGGCCGCTGAAGAACGCGCAGGACACGACCGGCCAGGCCTATTTCGCGGCCCTGGCCCAGCTGTGCGGCGAGTGGATCAAGGAAGAGACGCCGCTGCGCCTGCCCACCACCCGCGACGCCAAGCTGGCGGCGGCGGCGGCCCATACCTGCCGGCATCTGAGGGACGGCGACATCGCCGGCGCCTGCGCGGCCGGCGGCCTGTCGGAACGCACCCTGCGTCGGCGGTTCCGCGCGGTGTTCGGCATGAACTGGGACGAGTACCGCCGCCGCGCCCGCCTGATCGCCGGCGCGGCCTTGCTCAATGAAGGCCGCCTGCCCATCGGCGGCGTGGCGGCCGAGGTCGGCTTCGAAAGCCAGAGCGCCTTCGCGCGGGCGTTCAAGCAACTGACGGGGAAGAGTCCGCGCGAGTTCCGGGCGGGTTAGGGGTGCTGTTCGCCATCCTCTCAACCGTCATTCCCGCCCTTGTGGCGGGAACCCCTGGTTCAGCTTGCACGTGAAGCGCTTTGGCGCGCTGGCGCGCCACCCTCCTGCACTTGCGGCGGATAGAGAGGTTCCCGCCACGAGGGCGGGAATGACGATCAGATTGGGTATTGAGGAGGAAAGCTTACTCCACCCCCTCGAAGAACCGCTCCACCTGGGCGGCCCAGCCGTAGCTGGCGCTGTTGAGCTGGTCGCGGTCGTAGGCGGGGATTTCCTTGAAGCGGTCCTTGGTCACGTCGGCCACATAGGCCTCGGCGTCGTCGCTCCAGGTCAGCACGCGCCAGGGCAGGGGGCGGTACTTGCCGCCGGCCGCGAACAGGCCCGCGGGCTCGACCACCACATAGCGGCCGATGCCGGCGTCCCGGTCGATGAAGATCTCGCGGATCTCGCCCAGCTTGTGGCCGCCGGCGTCGTGGACCTTGGTGCCGATGATGGCGGCGCTTTTCACCAGGCGGTCGTCGAGGCTCATCGGGGGCTCCTTGGGGCTGCGTTGCGAAACAAACGCCGCCGCGCGCCGGATCGATCCACCCAGGGCTGTTGCCAAGCGGGCCGACGCACCGGACTAAATGCCGCATGACCACGCCAGCGCCCAAACCCACAGTCCTCGTCGCCGCCGCCGCCCTGATCGATGTCGACGGCCGCGTGCTGATCTGCCAGCGCCCCGAGGGCAAGTCCTTGGCCGGCCTATGGGAATTCCCGGGCGGCAAGGTCGAGCCCGGCGAGACGCCCGAGCAGTGCCTGATCCGCGAACTGGACGAGGAGCTGGGCATCAAGGTCGCGCAAGCCTGCCTCGCGCCGTTCGTTTTTGCATCCCACGGTTACGAGTCCTTTCACCTCCTGATGCCACTCTACCTGCTGCGGCGCTGGGAGGGCCTGGTGACCGCCAAGGAGCACAAGGCGCTGAAATGGGTGAAGCCGGACCAGCTCGCGGACTATCCGATGCCGCCCGCCGACCTGCCGCTGATCGCCTGGCTGCGCGATCTGCTCTGAGCCGGTTCTGGCGTGACGAGAGCGGCGCCACGGCCATCGAATACGGCCTGATCATCGCCCTGATCGCCCTGGTCCTGGTGGGCATCATGACCACCCTGCAGGGCAGCATGAAGACCAGCTTCCAGAAGATCGTCACCACGCTGAACACCAGCAACGCCCAGAACTGATCAAAACCCTCCAAATTTTATAAGGCCGTCATCCCGGGCCTTGTGCCCGGGACCCCTCTGTCCGCCGCAGGGGCAGTAGGGGCGGATCGCCGGCGATCCGCTGGCGTCTCACGTGGAAGCTGAACCAGGGGTCCCGGGCACAAGGCCCGGGAGGACGGAGGTTTGGGTTTTCTGGCCCGACCTAACCCAGCGCTTCCGGGATCAGCGCCAGGTTCTGGTAGGCCGCCAGGCCCCATTGCGCCGCGCCGTTGGTCGAGACCGTCGGCGCCTCGTTCACCGCTTCCAGCACCGCCGGCGGCTCGATGCGCTTGAGGCCCGTGCGCAGGTCCAGGCTCTCGATGGTCCCGGCGCCGGCGAACTCGCGCCAGGCGCGGCGGGCCAGGGCGGGGTCCTTCAGGCGGTTGGCGGCATAGGCGGTCAGGCGCGAGTGGGCCTGGCGCAGGCTGGCGTCCTTGCCCACGGCGGTGACCGGCAGGCCCAGATGGGCGGCCAGCTCGGCGCGGGGGGCGTTGTAGTACTGGCAGTACTCGATCCAGGCGGCCTCGTAGCGCTTGGCGTTGACCAGCGGCAGCAGCTCCGAATGGATCTCCACCGCCCCGAACACGGCGTTCAGGTGCGAGATCGAGACCTTGGTCCCGCCGCCCACGAACTTGCCGGTCTTCAGGTCGTACGAGGCCCCGCCGGCGAACCAGCGCATCGGCAGGGCGGCGATGCCGTTCATGCCGTTCAGGATGCGGTCGCGCCAGCGGACGTCGCCGGTGCGCTCCCACTCGGTCAGCCAAGCGGCCAGGAACGAGCTCCAGGTAGTGCCGAAGCCCACCTCCAGCGTTCCGGGCGGCGGAGCCGGGCCGTCGCCCTCGCCCAACTTGCGGCTGATGTCCACGCGGGTCAGGGTCTCGTCCGAGCCGACCAGGTCGCGCATCAGGTCGCCCACCCGCTCGTCGGCGGTCAGGTAGTAGTAGATGCGGCGATAGGCGGCGTTCGACACCCGGGGCTGCTTGGAGCTGTCGGACCAGTGCTGCACCCCGTGCCGGGTGCCGAAGCCGCGATACTGGCCCAGGTGGTAGACGTCCACTTCCCCGGTATGCCGGGTCATGGCCTCGGCCATGCGGAAGACGTCGGCCCGGCCCGTGCGCAGGAAGCCGTACCAGAGCCACAGGTCCGTCGAGAGCTCGGAATTGTCCCAGGCGAACCCGCCGACGTCGTACTTCCAGACGTGCCGGTCGAAGTCGTAGCTGTGCATGACGTCGCCGAAGTTCCAGAAGCCGTACCAGCCGCGCTGGTCCACCTCGGCCAGGTAGAAGTCGATCAGGGCCTTGGCGCGGTCCTCAATGGCGGCGCGGGCGGGGGTGGAGCGGTCGGGCAGGCTCCAGTCGCCGAACACCCCGGCCGCGTGCAGCCGCTCGGGGGCGCACATCAGGCGAGGGGTGTTGCGCACCTGCTCGGTCATGGCCGCGAAGCGCTCGCGGGCGGGAGTGGCGTCCAGGGCCCACAGGGTCAGCTCGCTGGTGCGGGCCACGCCGTAGGGGCGGCCCCAGCCCTTTTCGTAGTCCTCGTAGGTGATCTCCAGGCCGCGCGTCTCGTCGGCGTGGGTCTCCATGCCCATGCCGTCGTGGAAGGCGCGCAGGTCCATGGGCGGGGCGTCGGGCGACCACAGCCAGGTGGTCAGCTGGGCCGCCTCGCCGGCCGCGCCCCGGATGTCGATCTGGTTGGGTCCGGCCTGCCAGAAGTGGGAAAGGCCCAGGGCGACCCCGCCGCTGGGCCCGCCCACATAGGCCAGGCCCCCGGCGCGATGGCCCGAGGCGGCGTGGATCCAGGCATGACCCGGCGCGGTGCGCTTGCGGATCTCGAACCCGTCCGGCGTGGGTTGGACCAGGGTGACGTCGTTCCAGGCCGGGACCAGGTCCAGCCGGTCGCGTACGGCGGGGGCCATCTGGTCCAGCGGCGGCACGGCTCGCCCGGCGATCTGGGCCTCGCGGAAGGCCGCGCCGGGGTCGCGGCGCAGGCCCGTCAGGGTGCGCACCGCCTCGCCCCAGACGCCCGCGCCCTCGCCGGCCAGGCGGATGTGGCGGTCGTACAGCGGCCCCGACATCGGGACGACGGCCCGCACGCCCAGGCCCGCGATGAAGTCTTTCGTCTCGTCGCCGTCCTGGATGAAGGTGTGCATCATCCGCAGCGACGGACTGCCGGCGCTGAAATAGAGCCGCACGGTGAAGGGCAGCCAGGACCGCCCGTTGCCGCTGTGGCGGCCTTCCAGCTTGATGACCGCGCGCACGGGTCCGGACTGTTCGACGGTCACGGCCGACAATTCGCTGACGAAGCTCTCCCGCTTGGCCGAGCCGGCCTCGCCCAGGTCCGGCTGGTCCTGGCGCAGGGCCACCAGGGTGACGTCCTTCAGCACCTCGCGGCCGTTGCTGGCAGCCGAGGCGATCAGGGCGGCGCCCTTGCGGGGAATCCGCCAGGTCACCGGGCCGTTGACCACCTCGATGGCCTCGGCCGTCTCGCGGACCAAGACCGGGGCGGCGGGCGCCGTGGGACGTCCGGGGGCGATGGCCAGGCGCTCGGGGCCGCCGTCCTGGGCGGGCACGGCGTGGGCGGTCCATTTCAGCGAACCGTCCGGCCAATAGGCCAGGGGCCAGGTCTGCAGGGGCACGGCCGCGCCGTCGGGGGCGGTGGCGGCGAAGGTCTGGGTGCGGTGGTGCAGACCCTGGGGCCACGGCGCGCCCCAGGTGACGCCCTCGTGCCGGGCCGGCGCCTTGCCGTCGATCCAGGCGGCCTCGGTGCGGAGGGCGGCGGGCTTGGCCGAGGCCAGGCCCGGCGCGGCGGCGCCGGCGGCGCTCGCGGCGGCCAGCAGGGCGCGACGCGTCAGGCGAGGGTGGAGGCCTTCGGTGGTCATGTTTCCATCCCTCGTGTGCGCTCAGGGGCGCGGCTCTGCGGCTGTTGAGAGTGATCCTATAATGTGGGTTTCAATCCCACAATTCGAAAATACCTAAGCGCCCGTCATTCCCGCCCTTGTGGCGGGAACCCCTGGCTCAGCTGGCACGTGAAGAGCTTTGGCGCGCTAGCGCGCCACCCCTCCGCACTTGCGGCGGATAGAGGGGTTCCCGCCACGAGGGCGGGAATGACGACTGAAAGGAAAAGCCCTACCCGCCGGCCTTGTCGCCCGCCGGCTGCTCGACCGTGCCCAGCGCATCGGCCAGCCGCATCTTGGCCGAACCCGGGCGCAGGGGCTTCTGCTGGGTCTCGTGCGGGGCCCAGCCGGTGACGGTGATGATCTCGAACGTGGCCGGCACCCGGCCGTCGGGCTCGGCGAAGCGTTCCTGATAGATCTCCAGCGCCCGCAGCAGCACCTTGCGGCTCAGGGGCTTGCGCGAACGGTCGATCAGCACGCTGGTCTCGCCCATGGCCCGCAGGTCCTTGAGCAGGGCGATGGGGTGGGCGTAGCGCACCTTGACCCGGTCCTTGTCGGCCACGGGCAGGGCGAAGCCGGCGCGTTGCAGCAGGCCCGCCGCATCGACCGTATCGGCGAACGGCGAGACGCGCGGGAAGGCCCCGCCGGTGATCTCGTCCTCGGCGGCCAGCAGGGCCTGGCGCAGCTCGGTCAGGGTGGCCCCGCCGAACAGGGCGCCGACGAAGAGGCCGTCGGGACGCAGGGCGCGGCGGACCTGGATCAGGGCCCCGACCAGGTCGTTGGTCCAGTGCAGGGCCAGGGTCGAGACGGCCAGGTCGATGGTCTCGTCGCCGAACGGCAGCCGTTCCTCGTCGGCCGCGACCCGTGCGCCGCAGCGACCGGCGAGCATCCGCGCCGACAGGTCGGTCTCGATCAGCAGGCCGATCTTGGCGCGCGCGTCGCTGTTCTCCAGCGCCCGCGAGAAAGCGCCGTTTCGGCTTCCGAGATCGACCGCGACCGGAAACTCCCGCAGGATCGCCTCCAGGCGCATCACCGCGTCCTCGGCCGCGCGGGCTTTCAGAAAGCCGGCGGTGTCGAAACCGGGCGCGGCGCGGTCGAGGCGGGCGCGCAGCAGGGCGCGGTCGAAGAGCAGGGGGGCGGTCGTCATGTGGGCGCAAGATGGGCTTTCTCGCGCCCCATGGAAAGCTTTGGGGAAACCTCCCGCTCGCGTGACGGCGTTCGCCCGAGGGGCGCTGGACCTGATCCTGCCGCCGCGGGCCTTCGACGGCGGGGCGGCCCTGACCTCGGGTCTGTCGGCGGAAGCCTGGAGCCGCATCACCTTCCTGGACGGTCCGGTCTGCGACGGCTGCGGCGCGCCGTTCGCCTTCGACGCCGGCGAGCCGCGCTGCGCCTTGTGCCAAGCGAGGCCCCGCGCCTTTGCACGAGCGCGCGCGGCCTGCCTCTACGACGAGCATTCGCGCGACCTGATCCTGAAGCTCAAGCACGCCGACCGCACGGATCTCTCGGGCCTGTTCGCCAAGTGGCTGTCGCGCTCGGCGGCCGATCTGCTGGAGGAAGCCGAGGCGGTGGTCCCCGTGCCGATGCACCCGTCGCGCCTGTTCAAGCGGCGCTACAACCAGGCCGCCGAGATCGCCCGCCCGCTGTGCGCCCTCAGCGGTCGCGCCTATCTGCCCGACGCCCTGGTGCGCCGGCGCGACACCGACAGCCAGGGCGGCAAGTCGGCCACGGGCCGCCGTCGCAACGTCGCCGCCGCCTTCGCCGTGCCCGAACGGCGTCGCCACCGGGTGATCGGCCGAAAGCTGCTGCTGGTCGACGACGTCCTGACCACCGGCGCCACCGCCGAGGGCTGCGCCCGGGCGTTGTTGGCCGCCGGCGCGGCGCAAGTGACCCTCGCGGTCGTCGCGCGCGTTACAGAAATGCAAGCCCGTCCTATATGAGGACGGATACGGATTCTGTTACGGATCAATCATGGCCAAGGTCACCATCTACACCCGTCCCTTCTGCGGCTACTGCGCCCGCGCGCTGAAGCTGCTCAACGACAAGGGCGCCGACTTCACCGAGATCGAGGCGGGCATGGATCCCAAGCTGCGCCAGGAGATGATGGACCGCTCCGGCCGCGCCACCTTCCCGCAGATCTTCGTGGGCGAGCAGCACATCGGCGGCTGCGACGACATGATGGCCCTGGAGCGCGAGGGCAAGCTCGACCCGCTTCTGGCCGCATGACGATCCGTGTCGGCCTGATCCAGACCCGCACGCCCGCCACGCACGAGGCGGCGCTGGCGCATGTGGCGCCGCTGGTGCGCGAGGCGGCGGGGCAGGGGGCGCGGTTCATCCTGACGCCGGAATGCACCAATGTCCTGCAGAAGGACCGCGAGAAGCTGCTGCCCAACCTGGTCTCGCTGGACGACGACCTGGTGGTGCGCGGCCTGCGCGACCTGGCCCGCGAGCTGGACGTCTGGATCGATGTCGGCTCGGCCCTGGTGCGGCGCGAGGACGGCCCAAATGGCGGTGGAGCCGCCAACCGCCAGGCGGTGATCGACCCCACCGGCGCGATCGTCGCCACCTACGACAAGCTGCACATGTTCGACGTGCAGCTGCCGACCGGCGAGACGGCGCGGGAATCGGCCACCTATACGCCCGGCGACAAGGCCACGGTGGTGGAGACGCCCCTGGCCAGCTTCGGCCTGACCATCTGCTACGACATGCGCTTTCCGGCCCTGCACCGGGCCCTGGCCCTGGGCGGCGCCCAGGTGCTGACCGCGCCCGCCGCCTTCACCCGCCCGACGGGCGAGGCGCACTGGGACATCCTGCTGCGCGCCCGGGCCATCGAGACCGGCTCGTTCGTGATCGCCGCCGCCCAGGGCGGCTTCCACGAGGACGGCCGGGGCACCTGGGGCCGCTCCATCGCCATCGGCCCCTGGGGCGAGGTGATCGGCAAGCTTGACCACGACGAGCCGGGCGTGTTGATCGCCGACCTCGACCTCGCGGCCGTCGACAAGGCCCGCGCGGCGATCCCGGTCCTCCAGAACGCCCGTGGCTTCACGGGTCCGTAGTCCCCATATCTCTCAAATGATCAAGTACGCGCTCACCTGCGACCACGACCACGCCTTCGAGGGCTGGTTCGGCTCGTCGTCCGACTATGACGACCAGGCGGCGCGTGGGCTGCTGGACTGCCCGGTCTGCGGCTCCAAGGGCGTGCGCAAGCAGATCATGTCTCCCGCCGTGGCCGGGACCAAGGCGCAGAAGTCCGCGCCGGCCATGGACCCGAAGATGCGCGAGATGATGATGACCGCCATGGGCGAGGTGCGCCGCAAGGTCGAAGAGAACTTCGACTATGTGGGCGACAGCTTCGCCAAGGAGGCGCGCGACATCCACGACGGCAAGTCCGAAGACCGCGGCATCTACGGCGAGGCCACGCCGACGGAGGTCAAGGCCCTGGTCGAGGACGGCATCAAGGTCGCGCCCCTGCCGCCGGCGCCGCCGAAGAAGACGGACGTGAACTGAGGGTGGCAATCGCTCCGGTCGCTACCGGAGCTTACCAAGCTAACATCGGCTATGGGTGGGTGCGGACCTCGTGCAGGTGGAATACGTGCCCAGCGCGGCCTCAGGCCTGGGGCGCCGTGCCGTCCTGTTCGTCGCCGGCCACCGCCTGCCGGTAGTCCTCGGCCAGCGACCGGATCATCGACGGACGCTTCTCGGTCCCGAACGTCTCGCGGATGACGGCCTCCTGCGAGCGGTCGCTCGCCCCCACGAAGCTAGAGGCATAGCGGACCACCGCCGAATTATGCTTGGCGATCAGATCGCCGTGCGGGATCGCGCGGATCCGGTCCCCGACCGCTTCGGCCTTCACCGCGACGAACAGCTTTCTGGGCGCGATCGGGAGGGTCATGTAGCCCCGCTCGGAGAAGATGCCGACATCGGAGGTCATCAGGGCCGCATCGGAGATCAGGAACTCAGGCCCCTCGACCGTCTCGATCACGAACCAGGTCAGGTTGTTCATGGTGAGCCCATGCTTGGGGTCGTCGCTTAGCCGCCGCAGGATGGTCATCGCGGCATTCTCGACGAAGTCGGGACCGAGTTGCTCGATCGCCGCCTGGAGGCTCTCGGGATAGCCTTCCTTGCGGCGCTCTTGATACTGCGCCTCGAGCGGCTCGTCGCGCGCCTTCAAGATATGGCCCATCGCCTCCTTGTAGTACGCTAGCCCGTCGGGCGTGCGGAACCACAGTGACATGATGAACCGGCTCCAGGCGCTCCGGTCCTTCTGCGGCATGCCCTCGATCTTTCCGGCAAGCAACAGCTGGTGCGCCTCGGCCGCGAGCGAGTCGAGCGGCGACATGAAATGCTGCTCTACCTGCTGGGCCTTCTCCGGCGGCAACCCCGGGGTCTCGTACAGGAATTCCTCATATCCGATCTCGGCGGGCGAGGCCGCCTTGACCGCGATCTTGCCGGGAATCGGCTGCATGAAGCGCCACAGCTTGCCCGCATTCACCGCCCATTCGCGGAGTAGGAACTGCGGGATGTAGTGGTGCTTGCGCGGCGGGTTGGGGACCGTGCCCTTGGCCGGCCCGGCGGCGGCCGGTGCTGCATCGTCCATGCTCATCCCCCAGGCCCCCTGCTATTTGAACGCATACTCGCGAATGCCGCCGAAGTCGCCCTGGTCGGCGAAGTGCTACGCCAGCTCCCTGAAAGTATCGGATCGCTGATCCTCTAAGCAGGCCCATCGGGCTTCCGCTGAGGGTCGTGAGCCGACCTTTGCGCCCACGAAAAAGGGGACGGTTTCCCGTCCCCTCATCCGACCTGCCTAGAGCAGCCGCCTAGTAGCGGCGATACTCGTAGTGGCAGTTCTTCTTCTTCGAGTTCTTCTTGGCGATCTGGTTGCCGGCGACCGCGCCGACGACGCCGCCCAGCACCGCGCCTTCGGTCTTGGCGCCGTTGCCGGCGACCACGGCGCCGAGCGTGCCGCCCGTCAGGCCGCCGATCACGGTGCCCTTGTTGCGGGCGCTCTTGGTGCTCTTGCAGACCCAGACCTTGTGGGTGCGGGTCTGGGCTTCGGCGGCGGTGACCGCCACGGTGGAGGCCGTGAAGCCGAGAGCGACGACGACGGCGAGAGTCTTGAGTTGGGCGCGCATGGCGAGCTCCGTTTCTGTTGAATGTCCCTGAGCGCATTGAACGCTCAAGCTGGAATTGGGTTCGATCAGTGTCGGCTTTCCGACCTGAACCGGGGATGAAACGGCGGCCGACCCCGCCGTTCATCCCCGTTCAGTCGTTAGCCCTGCACGCGATAGCGGCCCTCGCTGTCGGGGCAGACGCGCACGTAGCGGGTCTCGGTGCGGCCGTTGTAGTCGGTGTCGGCCGGGGCCAGGCGGCAGCGCTTGGAGTAGTTGTCGTAGACGGCGCTGGAGCTGGCGCGATAGCGGCTGCTTTCGCGATAGGGCACGGTGTCGTCATAGGCCCAGTACTGGCCGCTGGCGTCGCACTTGCTCTTGGCCGAGGCGTTGCCGATGCTGGCGCCGACGCCGGCCCCGACCAGGGCGCCCAGCACCGTGCCTTCCGGCTTGGCGTTGCGGGCGGCGATGTTCGAGCCGGCCACGGCGCCGACCAGGGCCCCGATCACGCCGCCGGCGGTGGCGTTCTTCCTGGCGTCGATGCGGCACGGCTCGCTGTAGGAGACGTCGTCGCCATAGCTGCCGGCATAGGGCGCGCCGTAGCGGGTGGCGCGGTCCGGATAGCGGCGGTCGTACGAGCCGTAGCCGTAGCGGCGGTCATAGTCGGCGCGGGCCCGCTCATAGTCGGCCCGGTCGCGCTCGTACTGCGCCTGCTGGCTCAGATAGTCGCTGTTGGACGAGGTGTAGACCTCGCCGGTGGTGCTGAAGCGCCGGGCCTGGTCGGGATAGCGGCGGTCGTACGAGCCGTAGCCGTTGCGGCGGTCGTAGTCGGCGCGGGTGTCCAGATAGACCTGGCGGTCGTGCGCGTAGAGGTTCTGCTCGCCGTAGTACGAGGCGCTGGTGGGATAGGTCGCGCTCTCGAAGCGGGTGGCGTATTCCGGATAGCGGCGGTCATAGGCGCCGAAGCCGTAGCGGCGGTCGTAGTCGGCCTTGGCCCGCAGGTACTTGGACCGGTCGGCCTCGTAGGCCTTCTGCTGGGCGCGATAGTCGGCCGAGCGTTCGTCATAGGCGGCGCGCTGGTCGCTGTAGGTCTGCAGGCGCTTCTGATAGGCGGCGTCCGAAGACGACGATTGGGCGAAAGCGGGCGCGACGGCGCCCAGGGCCACGGCCGAAGCCATCAGCCACGCGGTGGTCTTGGAAGTCATGATAGCGTTCTCCGTTCCGACGAACGGATCGACGTTTCGGCCCCCGAAACGAGTCGCCAATCCTTGCTGGGATGTCCCTGGCCAATAAAGGCGCGGCGGCGGCGCAGGTTCCGTCAGGCGGCGGTGGCGGGCAGCGCGCTGACGATGTCGGTGCGGGAGAAATCATCGCCCTTGTAGAGCAGGACGCCGTCGCCATGGGTTTTGGCCAGGGCGTAGGCGAAGCAGTCGCCCATGTTCAGAATGTTGCGTCCGAACCGAAGGCGGGCCTCGATGGCGATCCGGGTTTGCTCGGCGTCGATGGGGGTGATCTCTAGGTTCAGATCGTCCAGAAGGCTTTCGGCTTCGGCGCGGCCCGCTTCGTCCTTGAGTTCGACGGTCCGAATGTGGGTCTCCCATACGTTTATCGGGGAGATCAGGCCTCCATTCGCCTCAATAAGCGCTTGGAGAAATCGTTCCCATCCAGGCTCGCGCAGCAGAATGGTCACCAGGGCCGACGCATCGACCACCATCATTTCGGGAAGCCGTCCTCATCGTAGAGGTCGGCGTCCGTCAGGATTTCGCCGGTCCGAGGCAGCGCCCAGAACCGCTCAAGGGTTTCCATGACCCTGGCGCGTCGCTCTTCCAGAGAAGCGGCACGGTGCGCACGTTCTCGCTCAAGCGTTTCCTGCACAGCCGCCTCGACCGTTTCGGTCAGCCCCGCACCGCGCAGACGGGCCAGTTCGCGGATATTTTCCACGGCCTGGGCTTTGCGGATCTGGATGGGGCTGGGCTTCGTCATGACGATATAAAATCTATCATGATCGGCGGGCCGCGTCTTCCTCAGTCCTTCGTCGCCGTCATCATGTAGTTGATGTCGACGTCGGCCGAGCGGCTCCAGCGGCCGCTCAGGGGGTTGTAGGCCACGCCGAACGGGCCGTGGACGTCCACCGGTTCGCCGGCCAGGAAGGCGCGCAGTTCGTCGGGTTTCAGGAACTGCTTCCAGTCGTGGGTGCCGGGCGGCACCCAGCGCAGCACGTATTCGGCGCCGATCTTGGCAAGGGCCAGGGCTTTGAGCGTGCGGTTCAGGGTGGCCACGATCATCAGGCCGCCCGGGGCCAGCAGCCGCGAGCAGGTGCGCAGGAACTCGCCCGGATCGGCCACGTGCTCGATGACCTCCATGGTCAGCACCACGTCGAACGGCCCCGCGCCCTCGGCCAGCAGCTGCTCGGCGGTGGCGGGCCGGTAGCCGATCTCCAGCCCCTGTTCCGACGCATGGGCCGCGGCGGTCTTGATGTTGTTCTCCGAGGCGTCCACGGCCGTGACCGTGAAACCCAGCCGCGCCATCGGCTCGCTCAGCAGGCCGCCGCCGCAGCCGATGTCGAGCAGCGACAGCCCCTCGAACGGCGTGCGCGCATTGCCGTCGCGGTCGAACCGCGCCAGGGCCTGCTCCCGAATGAAGCCCAGCCGGCAGGGATTGAACACGTGCAGCGGGGCGAACTTGCCGTGCGGGTCCCACCATTCGGCGGCGATGGCCGAGAACCGCGCCACGTCGGCGGGATCGATGCTCCAGGAAGGCGGGGCGGGCGCGTCGGCGGGCTGGCTCATGGTCCTCATGTAGCAATGACATGGCATGCGGCACAGGGCGCGACGTCGCACGCGACGAAAAAGACACCGCCACGACATTGCCGTTGCGCCCGAGCGCCGCTAGAAGACCGCGGCTTGCGCGCCCGGCGGGGTTCCGCCGCTCGCGGCGCAAGAATTGACCTTAGGTTTTTCAGGGGTAAGGCGTTGTCACGTCTGGTGATGAAGTTCGGCGGCACCTCGGTGGCCGATCTGGAGCGCATCCGCCGGGTCGCGCGCCTGGTCGCCGCCGAAGTGGCGACGGGCAAGCAGGTGGCGGTGGTCGTCTCGGCCATGTCGGGCAAGACCAACGAGTTGGTGGCCTGGACCGACGGCTGCGGCCGCGCGGCCGAGGGCCTGGCGGAATCGGACGCCGAATATGACGCCGTCGTCGCCTCGGGCGAACAGGTCACGGCCGGCCTGCTGGCCATGACCCTGCGCAACATGGGCCACGACGCCCGCTCGTTCCTGGGCTGGCAGGTGCCGATCCTGACCGACGACGCCCACGGCCGCGCCCGCATCGAGGACATCCCGCCGGCCAATCTGGAGGCCTGTTTCGCGGCCGGCCAGATCGCCGTGATCGCCGGTTTCCAGGGCGTGACCTCCGACCAGCGCATCACCACCCTGGGCCGGGGCGGCTCGGACACCAGCGCCGTGGCCATCGCCGCGGCGGTCAAGGGCGACTGCGACATCTATACCGACGTCGACGGCGTCTACACGACCGATCCCCGCATCGAGAAGAAGGCCTGCAAGCTGGCTAAGATCTCGTACGAGGAAATGCTGGAAATGGCCTCGCTGGGGGCCAAGGTGCTGCAGACCCGCTCGGTCGAGATGGCCATGGCCCATCGCGTCCCGCTGCGGGTGCTGTCGAGTTTCGTCGAACCCGGGGAAGCGCCCGGACAAGGTACGATCGTCTGCGACGAGGAAGAAATCATGGAAAAGCGCATCGTCTCGGGCGTCGCCTATAGCCGCGACGAGGCCAAGATCACCCTGCTGGGCCTGCCCGACCATCCGGGCGTGTCCTCGCAGATCTTCGGTCGCCTGGCCGACGCCAACGTCAATGTCGACATGATCGTCCAGTCGCGGGCCCGCACGGCCGAGACCGCCAACATGGAGTTCACGGTCGGCAAGCGCGACGCCGTCCGCGCCGTCGAGATCGTCCGCGCCGCCCAGAAGGAGATCGGCTTCGAGGACGTGGCGATCAACGAGGACGTGGCCAAGGTGTCGGTGATCGGCGTGGGCATGCGCAGCCACGCGGGCGTCGCCCAATCGATGTTCCAGGCCCTGGCCGAGAAGAACATCAACATCCAGGTCATCTCGACCTCGGAGATCAAGATCTCGGTCCTGATCGACGCGGCCTACACCGAACTGGCCGTCCGCGCCCTGCACGCGGCGTATGGGCTGGACCAGCTGTAGAACCCCCTCAGTCGCTCCGCGACAGCTCCCCCTGAGGGGGAGTATCTGGGCGCCCGATAAGTCCTCCCCCTTTGGGGGAGGTGGCCCGGAGGGCCGGAGGGGGTGTTCGCGCGTTAGGAAAACGTCGCGTTCTGACGTTATGGAGGGACACGAATCCTCCCAGGAGCCCCCATGTCGGTCTTCCATTTCGATCCCGAGAAGAAGTCCGTCACCTTCGAGGGCGAGGCGGGGCTGGAGCTGCTCTACGACCTCTTGCTGCGCGCCAAGTTCGGCGACGGCTATGAAAAGCCCCTGCTGATCAGCCCCTGGCTGGCCTCGCTGCTGCGCAAGCTGGACCGGGCCTTGCCCGACGACGGCCAGTGGTTCCCCGAGCAGCCTGGCCGGCCGGTCTTCGACGAGGACGACCTTTTGGCCATGGGCGACGCGGTCATCGAGGAAGGCCACACCGTCGGCTGGTGGACCATGACCGAACCGGAAAAGCGCGCCTATCTGCGCGAGGTGATCGCCGCCCCCCATCCCCTGACCGACGCCGAGGTCGACTTCATCGAGCGCGACATCGAGGGCGCGGTCGAGCAGGCCAAGCAACTGGTCGAGGCCATCAACGCGCCCCTGGCCCTGCCCGGACACGGCTGATCGGGTTAGGATCGCGGCCATGGCCCACGCCCTGACCGCCCCCGCCGAGCTTTCCTTCCGCCGCTACGGGACCGACGCGCCGCCGCACGTCCATGAGCACGACCAGATCGTGCTGCCGCGCCGGGGCGTGCTGGAGATGGAGATCGACGGCAAGGGCGGCCGGGTCGATCCGGGCCGGGCGGCGGTGGTCCCGCCGGGGGTGCGCCACGCCTTCGCCGCTTCGGGCGACAATCTCTTCGTGGTGGCCGACATCGGCGGGGCGCTGATGGCGCCGTTCGAGGCCCTGCGCGAGCGGCCGTTCGCGCCGGTGACCGGGGCGGTGCGCGGCCTGCTGGACTTCCTGGCCGGCGAAGGGCCCGGAGCCATCGATCCGGGCGTGGCGGCGCTGTGGACGCCCCTGCTGCTGCGGGGACTGTCGGCGGCGCCGGCTGGGGTGGATCCGCGCCTGGCCCGGGCCGTGGCCCTGATCGAGGCGCGCCACGCCGAGCCCCTGAGCGTGTCCGACCTGGCGGGGGAGGCGGGCATGAGCCAGAGCCGCTTCTTCGCCCGTTTCGCCGCCGCACTGGGCCGGAGCCCGCACGCCTATCTGGCCGAAACCCGGCTGCGCGCCGCCCAGCGCCTGCTGACCGACACGCGCCTGTCCATCGCCGAGATTGCCGTCCGCACCGGCCACGCCGACCAGAGCGCTCTGACCCGGGCGATGAAGGCGCGGCTGGGCGTGACCCCGGCGGCGTGGCGGAAGAGGCAGTAGCGAGGCGGAGGGACGCCCCCTCCGTCGGGCTTCGCCCGCCACCTCCCCCGTTTTACGGGGGAGGAGAGGGTTCGCATGGTCTCCTCCTCACCCGCATCGCGGGGGAGGTGGCGCGCGACGCAGTCGCGTGACGGAGGGGGCGTCAAACCCCCGAGAGCTTTCGCCAAAGCCGCGCGGCCCAAGCTCTGCTAACCCCACCGGATGACCCACCAGCAGCGTCTCGCGATCGGACTTCTGTGCGGCCTGATCGCCGGCGCCTTCTGGGGCGGGGTGTTCCTGGCCCCCAAGCTGCTGCACGCCTTCACCCCGCTGCAGATGACCGCCGGCCGCTACATCGCCTACGGCCTGGCCTCGGCCGTGCTGCTGGCGCCCAGCTGGCGGTCGGTGATGGGGCGGATGACGGGCAAGGACTGGCGCGACCTGGCCCTGCTGAGCTTGCTGGGCAACCTCGTCTACTATGTGGGCCTGGCCGTGGCGGTGCAGACGGCGGGCGTGGCCCTGGCCTCGCTGGTCATCGGCCTGTTGCCCGTGACCATCACCCTGGCCGGCGCCCGGCGAGGAGAGGGGACGCCCCTGCGCCGCCTGGCCGCGCCGCTGGCCCTGATCGTGGCCGGCGGGGTCTGCATCAATGTGGCGGTGTTCACGGCCCCGTCGGCGACGAGCCCGGCGCGGCTGGTGCTGGGCGTGCTGGGCGCGGTGCTGGCCCTGGCGGTCTGGACCGTCTACGCCGTCTGGAACGCCCGCCGCCTAGCCGCCACGCCGCGCTTCAACAGCCACGAATGGTCGCTGCTGACCGGGGTGGTCACGGGCCTGCTGTCGCTGCTGCTGGTGGTTCCGGCCTTCGGGGCGGGCGGTGCGGCGCACGCGTCCTCGGCCTGGGTCGGGTTCTGGGCGGTCAGCCTGGCCGTCGCCCTGGGCGCCTCGGTGATCGGCAACGGCCTGTGGAACGCCGCTAGCCGCCTCCTGCCGCTCAGCCTGTCGGGCCAACTGATCGTCTTCGAGACCCTATTCGCCCTGCTCTACGGCTTCCTGCACGAGGGGCGCTGGCCGCTGCCGCTGGAGGGCGCGGCCATCGTGCTGATGCTGGCCGGGGTGCTGTGGTCGGTCCACCTGCACCGGCCGCCCCAGGCCGCGCCGCAAACATGACTGTAACCTGAACACCGCCGTTCAGATCGGGTTCAAGGCGAGAATGAGACAAAGGCTTCAACAGCGCCGCACCGGACTTCTTCCGGCCTGACGCTCTCAAGGAGCACCGCCATGAAGACCTTTGGTAAGTTCACGAAGATCGCCGTCGCCGCGGCCGTCACCGGCGCCATCGCCCTGCCCGCCACCGGCGCCTTCGCCGGCGACAAGAGCAACAAGACCGAGCGCGCCATCCTGGGCGCCGTGCTGGGCGGTATCGCCGGCGCGGCCCTGTCGGACGGCAAGACGGGCGGCATCGCCATCGGCGCCGTCGCCGGCGCCGCCCTGGGCGCCTCGACCGGCCACGACGACCGCTACGACCGCGACCATCGCTATTCGGGCGGCTATCGCGACCAGAACTATCGCGGCTCGAACTACAACGACGGCCGCTACAACGACGGTCGCTACGACCAAGGCTATCGCGGCGACCGCTACAACACCGCCTACCGCTACGACGGTGGTTCGAACGGCGGCGGTCGCTACGGCGGCCAAGGCGGCAACGGCCGCTATGACAACCGCTACGACGGCTACTACGGCCAGCGCCGCTAACCGCTCTTGGTCCTGACGATCCGGCGCCGTCCCCGCGAGGGGCGGCGCCTTTTTCGTGCGCGAACGGCGATTTGACCGCGAGCGAACGCTGTGCGTCGCGCGAAATCTGCTATAGCCCGGCTGAGGGCGATGCGGCTTCGTAACAGCCTGGCGAGTTCTGTCGGGCTTCGCCGCATCGGACCAAGGGGAGTGCGCACGCAGACATGGCGGCGTCCGGGATCGCTGTTCGGGGACCACGCAGCCTGCTTCGGCAGATTCGCGAGGCCATGGCCGGGGTCGGCCCCGCCCAGGGCAAGCTCGACATGGTGGTGCGCACCATCGCCATCTCGATGGTGGCCGAGGTCTGCTCGATCTATCTGCGCCGCGCCTCGGGCGACCTGGAACTGTTCGCCACCGAAGGCCTGTCGCGCGACGCCGTCCACGTCACCCGCATGAAGCCGGGCGAGGGCCTGGTCGGCGAGACCATGCGCCTGGGCCGGCCGCTGAACCTGTCGGACGCCGCCAGCCACCCGGCCTTCTCGTACCGCCCGGAAACCGGCGAAGATCCCTACCACGCCTTCCTGGCCGTGCCGCTGCTGCGCGGCGGCCGCTCGATCGGCGTGCTGGTCGTCCAGAACCGCACCGAGCGGGTTTATGGCGAGGACGAGGTCGAGGACCTGCAGATCATCGCCATGGTCCTGGCCGAGATGGTCAGCGCCGGCGAACTGCTGGGCCTGACCGAGCTCAAGGACGTCGAGATCGCGCCCCACAAGCCCGAGCGGCTGAAGGGCGCGCGCTTCGCGGAAGGTCTCGCTTACGGCGTGGCCGTGCTGCACGAGCAGCCGGTGGCCCCCGAGCAGCTGCTGTCCGACGACGCCCTGGCCGAGGAGGCCCGGCTGAAATGGGCTGTCGAGGCCCTGCAGACCCAGATCGACGAGATGCTGGAAGGCCAGCACGGCCTGGTCGGCGCGTCGTACGAGGTGCTGGAGACGTACCGCCTGTTCGCCCACGACCGGGGCTGGAACCGGTCGCTGAACGAAGCCGTGCGCTCGGGCCTGACGGCCGAGGCGGCGGTCGAACGCGTGCGTTCGGAGCACCGCGCGCGCCTGGGTCAAGCCCGCGATCCCTATTTGCGCGAGCGCTTGCACGACCTGGAAGACCTCAACGACCGGCTGCTGCGCCACCTGTCGGGCGACGTCCACGCCGTGCGCCAGCTGCCCGACGACGCCATCCTGATCGCGCGGAACCTCGGTCCCGCCGACCTGCTGGAATACGACCGCACCAAGCTGAAGGGCATACTGCTCGAGGAAGGCTCGGCCGCCAGCCACGCCGGCATTGTGGCCCGGGCGCTGGACATCCCGTGCGTGGGGCGCTTGGCGGGCCTGCGCGACCGGGTCAACGAGGGCGACCCGGTGGTGGTCGACGCCGAGACCGCCGAGGCCTGGCTGCGGCCGCGTCCGGACGTGGTCAAGGCGCTGAAGGTCCGGATGGAGGTCCGCGCCCAGCGCAAGGCCGAGTTCGCCCGCCTGCGCGATACGCCGGCCGTCACCAAGGACGGCGACAAGGTCACCCTGCTGATGAACGCCGGCCTGGCCGTGGATCTGGACATCCTGGGCGAGACGGGGGCCGAGGGCATCGGCCTGTTCCGCACCGAGTTCCAGTTCATGGTCGCCGAGGAGATGCCGCGCCTGGAGGCCCAGACGGCGCTCTACGAAAAGGTGCTGGACGCGGCCCAGGGCATGCCGGTGACCTTCCGCACGCTCGACCTGGGCGGCGACAAGCTGTTGCCGTACATGGAGCTGGAGCGCGAGGACAATCCGGCCCTGGGCTGGCGCGCCGTGCGCATGGGCCTGGACCGTCCGGCCCTGCTGCGCATGCAGATCCGCGCCCTGATCAAGGCCGCCAAGGGCCGGCCGCTGCAGATCATGTTCCCGCTGGTGGCCAATGTGGACGAGTTTCGCGCCGCCCGCGCCTTCGTCGACCAGGAGGTGGCCTGGGCGCTCAAGCGTGGCCGGCCCGCGCCGGGGCGCCTGGACGTCGGGGCGATGATCGAGGCCCCTTCGCTGCTGTGGCATCTCGACGCGCTTCTGCCGATGACCGATTTCGTTTCGGTCGGCACCAACGACCTGATGCAGTATTTGTTCGCCGCCGACCGGGGCAATCCCCGGGTGTCGGACCGCTACGATCCGCTGTCGCCGTCGGCCCTGCGCGCGCTCAAGACCATCCAGCAGGCCTGCCACGACACCGGCACCCCGGTGTCGGTCTGCGGCGAGATGGCGGGGCGTCCGCTGGAGGCTTTCGCCTTGCTGGCCTTGGGTTTCGAGCGTCTGTCGATGCCGCCGGCCGGCATTGGTCCGGTCAAGCAGATGGTGCTGTCCTGCGACCGCGAGGCGGCCCGCCGCAATGTCGAGGCCCTGCTGAAGACCTCGGCCGGTTCGCTCCGTGGCGAGATCGAAACCCTGGCGCGCAAACTTTACGTCGCGGTCTAGACGCGAGATTAGACAAGGCCGGCGTTAACCAAGCGCTGCCTTATAGTGTATTGAATCCCGCGACTTACTTTGATATCGACCATAAAGTATTAACAAATCCCGGCTAGGACGGGTGGGGCGAAGTCGTCTGGGGCGAACACAGTTCTCCGACGACGCGAATTTTGGGGTCTCATGGCAGCCATGCCGCTCGATACGGGCAGGGTTCCGCACTTGCATCTCGTCGCGGACGGCGATCCCGAACACGCGCCTGCAGCCGCGTATCAGCCTTCCGTGGACGACGGGGTCGACATCGGCTCGGCCCTGCGCGCCGCTCGCGAGTTCCGTGGCCTGAACCTGCAGGACGTGGCCGACGCCACCCGCATCCGCCAGAGCTATATCGAGGCGCTGGAAGACCTGCGCCTGGACGAGCTGCCCTCGCGGCCGTTCACCATCGGCTATGTGAAATCCTACGCCAAGCTGCTGGGCCTGGACGGCGACGCCGCCGTGGCCCGCTTCAAGCTGGACGTGCCCGACGACAGCGAGCCGCTGCGCGCCCCGGTCGGCGTGCGCCACGAGCGCGACCCGCGTCTGGGCCTGATCCTGGCTCTCGGCGTGCTGGTCGTGGCCGCCATCGTGCTTTGGAACGTGGCCCAGCGCGCCATCGCCAAGGACACCCCGCCGGCCCAGGTGGCGCCGACCCAGGTGACCTCGGCGGTCAATTCGTCGGCCCCCGTGCCCGTCGATCCCAACGCCATTCCCGGCTCGGTTCCGCTGGGCGCCCCGCTGCCGGCCCCGGTCGAGTCGACCACGCCCGAGCCCTACAAGACCCCCGGCCTCGACGACGCCGCCGCCAACGGCGGTTCGGCCGACGCGGTCAGCGCCGCCTCCAAGGCCCGCGCGGCCGAGGCGGCCAAGACCGGCGGCGACCCCGCCCAGGCGGTCAATGTCGGCGCGCCGTTCCGCTCGCGCGGCGCGGTCTATGGCGCCGCCCCGGCCGAGGCCTCGGGCCTGATCCTGCAGGCCCGCAAGCCGGCCTCGCTGGTGGTGCACGACGCCTCGGGCCAGATCTACTTCACCCGCTGGATGGCGGCCGGCGAGGCGTTCCGCGCCCCGCGCAACGGCGGCCTGATCGCCGAGGTCTCCGACCCGACGGCCTTCGAGGTCTATAACGGCGGCGTCCTGACCAGCCACATGAACGCGCTGACCACGGCGCTCGGCAAGCTGGTGACGGCCCCGGCCGCGCCCGCCCCGACCGCCGCCGCGCCCAAGCCGGCCGCGCCGAAGCCCGCAGCCGCCCAACCGCCCAAGCCGCAGGGCTGACAACAGCCGGGGACATGCCCTTGCGGCGTGTCCCCAAGTTCAAGCTCCGTGCGTCTGATGGGGACACGCCGCAAGGGCATGTCCCCGGCCGCGCTACCCCCGTCCCCCGCCCGACTTGGCGAACAGCAGGTCCGACCAGTTCCATGTTCGCGACCCCAGGGCCAGTCTCGGCGCGCCGGGGGCGTCGCTGAGCGAGATGAGCACCAGGCCGCGCATCGGGTCCGACCGGCAGGCCTTGGGGGCGAAGGCCACCTCCAGCATGATAAGCTCGCGCACGCCCGCCAGGCCCTTGCCCTCCTGGCCCGGGCTCTGCACCCAGTCGCCGTTCCAGACCAGCACCGCCTTGCCCGTGGCCACCGCGCCGGGGTGAGCCTGGGTCAGGGCGGCGCGCACGCGGGGGTTCTTGCGCAGGGCGTCCTGCAGCAGCCGGACCATGTCGCAGCCGCCGCCGCCCGGACCGTTCCCGTCGCCGCCCGCGCCCGACCCGGTCCCGGCCGTCGCCGCCCCCGCCAGCTCGGCCTCGCCCAGTTCGGCCACGACCGTCGGTCGGGGGGCGGGCTTGGCGGGCAGGGGTTCGACCTCGGGCGGTGGGACGAGACGCGGCGGGCGGGCCGGGATCTTGGGCGTGGCGATCTTGGCCGGGGCGGGGGCGCCGGCGGGCTCGGGCGCCAGCTTGGGCGGCTCCGGCGGCGGGGGCGGCGGCTCGTAGAGGGCCACGGCGATGGGCTCGGGCTCGGGCGGCGTCGGCGGCTGGATCCGCACGGCCATGATCGCCAGCACCAGGCCGGCATGGGCCGCCAAGCTGAGCAGTACGGCCACCGGGCCGCCCGCCGTCATCCGCCGTCCGCGCGGCGTGGGAACGAGAGGGTCGTAAGGCTGCGCTCGCTCGCGCATCTAGGCTCCAGGACCGCCCATGGGGCCGTCCAGAGACCACCGGCTCGCGTCAGGATCGTGGCGCCCGCGACATTTCCGTGATGGTCTTGGGTTCCGCCGCCAAACCCCTTAGATTGGCCCCATGTCCGCTGACCACACGCACGTCCGTCCCTGGCGCCAGATCGAGCGCCGCCAGTCGCGCAAGATCCGCGTCGGCAATGTCGAGGTCGGCGGCGACGCCCCGATCAGCGTCCAGTCGATGACCAACACCCTGACCAGCGACGCCGCCGCGACGCTGGAGCAGATCCGCCAACTGGAGGAGGCCGGCGCCGACATCGTCCGCGTCAGCTGCCCCGACACCGACTCCACGGCCGCCTTCAAGACCATCGCCCGCGAGGCCAAGGTCCCGCTCGTGGCCGACATCCACTTCCACTACAAGCGTGGCATCGAGGCGGCCCAGGCGGGCGCGGCCTGCCTGCGGATCAATCCGGGCAATATCGGTTCGCCCGACCGTGTGCGCGAAGTGATCCAGGCCGCTCGCGACCACGGCTGCTCGATGCGGATCGGCGTCAACGCCGGCTCGCTGGAGCGCGAACTGCTGGAAAAGTACGGCGAGCCGTGCCCCGACGCCATGGTCGAGAGCGCCCTGAACCACGCCCGCATCCTGCAGGACCACGACTTCCACGAGTTCAAGATCAGCGTGAAGGCCTCCGACCCGTTCATGACGGTGGCGGCCTATTACCAGTTGGCCGAGCGCATCGACTGCCCGCTGCACCTGGGCGTCACCGAGGCCGGCGCCCTGCGCACCGGCACGGTGAAGTCGTCCATCGGCATCGGCTCGATGCTGTGGGCCGGCATCGGCGACACCATCCGCGTGTCCCTGGCCGCCGACCCTGTCGAAGAGATCAAGGTCGGCTTCGATATCCTCAAGTCGCTGGGCCTGCGCCACCGGGGCGTCAACATCATCGCCTGCCCGTCCTGCGCCCGTCAGGGCTTCAACGTCATCAAGACGGTGGAAGCGCTTGAGCAGCGCCTGGCCCACATCAGCCAGCCCATGTCGCTGTCGATCATCGGCTGCGTGGTCAACGGCCCGGGCGAGGCCCTGATGACCGACCTGGGCTTCACCGGCGGCGGCGCGGGCTCGGGCATGATCTACATGGCCGGCAAGCCCGACCACAAACAGTCCAACGACGGCATGATCGACCACATCGTCGAGCTGGTCGAACAGCGCGCGGCGCAGCTGAAGGCGGAAGCCGAAGCCAAGGCCATCGCGGCCGAATAGGCGCTCAATCGCCCGGGAACACGCGGTTCCAGGCGTCCTTCATGCTCACGACCCGGATGCCGAACGCGTCGGCCCGGTCCAGCGCCTCGGCCAGGGGGCTGAGCCGGAAGTCGCGGTCGTAGGCCACCTCGCGCTCGGCGTCGTCGTGGTGCAGCAGCAGCGACAGCCGCCTGCCCGGCCCGCCCAGCGTGTAGCGCAGCATGGCCAGGTCGCCGTCGGAATTGCCGAAGCAGAAGATCGGCCGTCGGCCGATGTGCAGCGCGATGTTGGCGACCTTGGTCTCGCGGTCGTCGAAGGTGAACAGCTCCGGCAGCTTGGTCACCTCGCAGTCCGGCTCGGCGTCGAAGCGCAGCTTCAGCGCGGTGCCTATCACCTGTTCGGGCGGCACGCCGTAGACCGCCTCGGCGAAGGCCCGCATGAAGTTCACCTCGCCGCCCGAGACGATGTAGGTCTTGAAGCCGTTGGCGCGCAGATAGGCCAGAAGCTCCAGCTGGGGCTGGAAGGCGACCTGCGTATAGGGCCGCTTCAGCAGCGGATGGCGGGCGTGCTCCAGCCATTCCCGCACCACCGCGTCGAAGGTCGTCACCGTCATGTTCGCGTGGGTCAGGGCGGCGAACTCGAAGGCGCCCCGCTTGCCCAGGGCGTGGATCGCGGCCAGGTCGTTCTCGAAGAACGCCTTGTAGGGCGGGCGCTCGCGCAGCGACGGGTCGTGGCGGGCCAGCTCGGCCGCGCGCTGGAAGGCGAACAGCACCTGGCCCTGCAGGGGCTGCTCGGTCCACAGGGTGCCGTCGTTGTCGAAACAGGCGACCCGTTCGGCCACGGGGCGGAAGTCGGGGCCGCCCTCGCGCGTGACGGCGGTGACGAAGTCGAGGATCGAGGTCTTGGCGGGGCCCTCGGTCCAGGCGGGCAGGGGATCGGACATCGCGGTCTCCGTCCGCGCGTTTCCGATGCGCGGAGGCCGACTATTCCGGGACACGGCCGTCCGGCCCATCGGGTGAAGCCCGGGGAGGGCCGCCGGGCGTCACCCCAGCGAGGTCTGGATCGGCACCCCGTTCTTGATCGCCAGGGTCACGGGCGTGCGTTCGGCCACGTCGGCCAGGCGGGCGCGTTGGGCGTCGTCCAGCGGGCCGGTCGGGACCAGCACGCGCTCGATCCGGGGCGGGCTCTCGCCGCCGTGATAGTGCACCCGCACCTCCAGCCCCTCCAGCGGCCAGCCCTTGTGCTCGGCGTACATCTTCAGGGTCATGGCCGTGCAGGCGCCCAGGGCCGAGACCAGCAGGTCGAACGGCGCGGGACCCGTGTCGGCGCCGCCGTTGCGCTCGGGCTCGTCGGCGGTCAGGGCGTGGCGGCCGGTGACGATGGCGGTGGCGTAGCGGGCGGCGCCGATGACGGCGGTGGCGGTGGCCATGGCGGCTCCTTAGGCGTGACGGTCTAGATCGCTTTCGGCCGCCCCGGCGGCGGCGTCTTGCACAAATCCCGGTATCAGATCACCCCGCGCGAGCTTGCGTCCGCGCCGGTCAGGGCGGCGGCGACCACGCGCAGGCCGTGCTCAAGTTCGGTGCGGTCCGCTGCTGGACCCAGGCACACGCGCACGCCGGTCTCCAGGCCCGGCGTCACCACCGGCGCGCCGGGCGGAGTGACCTCGACGCCGCCGCGCAGGGCGCGCCCGGCCACGCGCTCGGCCTCCAGCTCGTCCATCGGCAGCCACAGGTGCGGGGCGGCGGGCGAGGCGGGGGGCTCGGCGTAGGGGCCGAGAAGCGCCATCGCCATGGCCAGGCGGGCGGTCGTCTCGGCCACGCCGGCGGCGGCGATGACGTCGGCCGTGCCGTCCTCGATCCACTGGGTGGCGATCAGCCCGCCGAAGGCCGGCGGGGCGTAGGCCAGGGCGCGGACGACGCGCAGCACCCGGTCCAGGTGCTCGCCCGGCGGTACGACCAGGTAGCCGGCCCGCAGGCCCGGGGCCAGCGACTTGGACACGCCCGAGACGTGGAAGGTCCGTTCCGGGGCCAGCACGGCCAGAGGGGGCGGGTGATCGGGGCCGGCATAGATGGCGTAGATGTCGTCCTCGACCAGCCACAGGTCGTGCTTGCGGGCGATGGCGACGATCTCCTCGCGCCGCTTCAGGCTCATGATCCGGCCGGTGGGGTTCTGCAGGGTGGGCAGGAGGGCCGCCACGCGGGCGCCGTCGCGGGCGGCCTCTTCCAGGGCGTCGGGCCGCACGCCGTCGGCGTCCATGGCCAGGCCCCGCAGGCGCAGGCCCGCATGCTCGGCGATGGCCTTGACGCCCTGGTAGGTGGAGGCCTCGCACAGCAGGGTGTCGCCAGCCCGGGTCAGGCTGCTGACGGCCAGGGCCAGGCCCTGCTGGGCGCCGGCGCAGCAGATCAGCCGCGTCCAGTCCGCGCCCACGAAGCCGCCGCTGCGCGCCAGCCAGGCCGCCCCGGCCCGCCGCTGGCCGTCCGGCCCCGCCACGGGCGCGTAGCCCAGGTGTTCGATCAAGTCGGGACGGCGGCGCAGCTTGGCCAGGGCCTCGACCAGATGGTCGGCGGCGGCCTGCTGCGGGGCGATGTTCTGGGCCAGGTTGATCGGGCCGGTCGGGATGCTCGGGCGGGCCGCCGACGCGCCGGACTTGCGCACGAAGCTGCCGCGCCCGACGTGGGCGTCGACCAGCCCGGCCTTCTCGGCCTCGACATAGGCGCGGGTCACCGTGCCCAGGCCCAGGCCCAGGCGGTGGGCCAGGTCGCGCTGCGGCGGCAGGCGCTCGCCGTCGGCCAGGGCGCCCGAGGCGATGTCGGCCCGCAAGGCGTCCAGCAGGCGCTCGTACAGCGGCGCCTCGCCGGGCGGCAGGGTCGGGGTCCAGCCGGCCATCGAGCATGTCTCCATAATTGTCACTGGAACAATATAGGTTTTGACTCGTGATGCAATCGGCATGATGACCGTGACATTCCGCCTGAGGAGTGTCCCAGATGACCGCCCAACTGCTGCTCGCCTTCGTCCTGTTCGCCTTCGCCACCGCCGGCACGCCCGGCCCGAACAACATGATGCTGCTGGCCTCGGGCGCGAACTTCGGCTTCCGCCGCACGGTGCTGCACATCCTGGGGATCAGCGCCGGCCTGGGCTTCATGGTGCTGGCCATGGGTCTGGGCCTGGGCGGGGTGTTCAAGGCCTTCCCCGTGCTGCACGAGGCGCTCAAGTGGGTGGGCGGGGCCTACATGCTGTGGCTGGCCTGGAAGATCGCCACGACCAAGGGCATCAACGACAAGGATGCGGGCTCCAAGCCCATGACCTTCCTGCAGGCCGCCGCCTTCCAGTGGGTCAATCCCAAGGCCTGGGCCATGGCCCTGACGGCCGTGACCGCCTACACCCCCGAGGGCTCGACCGTCGGCGTGTTCTTCGTGGCCGGGACCTTCATGCTGGTGGGCGCGCCGTGCAGCGCCGCCTGGGCCGGGTTCGGCCAGGCCATGCGGCGGTTCCTGGACCGTCCGGCCGTGCTGCGGGTGTTCAATGTCGCCATGGCCCTGCTGCTGGTGGCCTCGCTCTACCCGCTGGTGGTCGAGACCAAGCCCGCCGGCGCCGTGCGCGAAGCCCCGCACGAACTGGCCGCGGGCCTGCCGATGACGCCGCGCTGGGCGTCGCGGGGGTAGGCTGCATTACCGAACCTTAAGTGGCGAGGGGCGGGCGGCTGAGGTCTGGTGCGGGCGCCGAAATCCGGAGCCGTCCATGTCCCTCGCTGTCCGTTCCGCCCTGTGCGCCGTCCTGTTGCTGGCGGGGAGCGCCGCCGAGGCCGCCGTCACCCCGGTGCCGGTCGGCCAGCCGCTGGCCCGGTTCGCCAACCTCAAGCCCGGCGCGCACCGCTACCTGCGCTTCAAGCAGGCCGGCGACACCGTCCGCGTCGCCGACGTCTGGACCCGGGAGATCCGTTTCGAGGACCAGGACGGCCAGCGCCGGATGCACATCGTCCAGCACTGGGACGGGGTGGGCGCCGCCCCGGCCGACAAGCAGTTGGACAGCTGGTTCGAGCTCGGCACCTTCCGGCCCCTGACCCACGTGCGCCGCACCACCAAGGACGGGGCGACCAAGGTCGAGGGTTTCGCGTTCCAGGCCGACAAGGTCGTCGGGCTGAAGGACCTGGAAGGCAACGCCGCCAAGGATTTTGAGGTCGCCGCGCCGCAAGGCAGCTTCAACTTCGAGACCGACATGGAATTCCTCCAGGCCCTGCCGCTGGCGGCGGGCTACGAGGCCAGCATCGTCTTCACCCACCCGGGCGGCGGTCCGCCGGCGGCCTATCTGTTCAAGGTGACGGGCTCGGAGACCCTGGACCTGCCCGGCGGCGGCAAGGTCGACTGCTGGGTGGTGACCACCGACTACAACCGCCCGGACATGGGCGTCACCCGCTTCTGGTTCGCCAAGGGCAGCCAGGTGATGATCAAGCAGCTGACGCCCCTGCCGGACGGTTCCGGGGTGCTGGGCAAGACGCTGCTTTACTGACAGGCGGGGGCTTGCGCGGAGCGGCGCGTCGGCTCCAGATCGGGCCCTCATCATGAGGTCCCCGCATGCGCCCGCTTCTCCTCGCCGCTTTTCTCGCCCTGGCCGCGACGCCCGTCCTGGCCCAGGACCTCAAGGTCACCGTCGCCGGCCGCGACACCGTGGTGCTGACGCCGGCCGACCTGAAGGCCCTGCCGCGCGCCAAGGCGACCTTCACCGCCCACGGCAAACAGATCACCTACGAGGGCGCGGTGCTGAACGCGGCGCTCAAGCAGGCGGGGGTGGTGTCGGGCGACCGGCTGATGGGGCGCTATCTGAACCAGGTCGTGGTGGCCAAGGGCGCGGACGGCTTCACCGCCACCTATTCGCTGGGCGAGACCGACCCGATCTACCGCGCCAACCCGGTGATCGTCGCCGACAGCAAGGACGGCCAGCCGCTGGACGCCAAGGAGGGCCCCTACCGCCTGGTGGTCGACGGCGACCTGCGGCCTGGCCGCTCGGTGCGCCAGGTGGTGTCGGTGGAGGTGAAGGCGGTTCCTTGACCCCCACCGCCCGTCATCCTCGGACTTGTTCCGAGGATCCCTCTGTCCGCCGGTTTGCCGTTTGCGGTCCGGGTCTGGTCAACGCCGCGCGCGCCTTGAGACGGCGTCGCGGCTGAAGCCTGGGTCCTCGGAACAAGTCCGAGGATGACGGGCGTGAAGGGGGAGAGGCCTCAGCCCCCAACCGGCCCCAGATAATCCAGCTTGCCCACCTGCACGCCCTTGTGGCGCAGCACGTCGTAGGCCGTGACCACGTGGAAGAAGAAGTTGGGGATGGCGAAGCCCAGCAGGTAGTCCTCGCCGGTGAAGGTCAGGGTTCCGGCCGGCAGCTTCAGCTCGACGGTGCGGTCCTCGCTGCCCTCGAAGGCCGAGGCGTCGACGCTCTGGATATAGGCCAGGGTGTCGGCCACGCGCTTGTGGAGCTGGGCGAAGGTCGTCTCCTCGTCGGCCATGGCGGGCGCTTCGACGCCGGTCAGGCGGGAGACCGCGCCCTTGGAGGCGTCCGAAGCGCGCTGCACCTGGCCCGCCAGCGGCAGCATGTCGTCGGCCAGGCGCGCGGCGACCAGGTCGTCGGGGTTCCAGCCTTGGGCCTTGGCGTGGGCCTCGCCCTTTTCGAGCAGGGTCGCCAGCACTTTCAAGGCGCGAACGAAGACGGGGACCGAGGCGCGGTGCATCGACAGGGGCATGGAAGGCTCCGAGGGCAGGGCGCGTCGAGGGGGATGGTGCGCGCCGTGGCGGGGAGATAGGCGCCCAAGGCGGCGCTTAACAGGCGCCCATACGAACGGCGTTCGTTTGTGTCGGCCGGCGGCTCGACGCCGCTGCTGAATCAAGGCCCCGTATCCGCCGCGTATTTCGAGGAGTGCAACCGATGAACGATCCGCGTCTCCACCGCCGGGCGCTGCTGACCGGCGCCATGGGCTTGGGCCTGGGCGCTTTCCTGGCTGGTCCGGCCCTGGCCGAGCCGAGCGAGGTCGTAACCCTGAAGGCGGGCGACCGCGACGTCGAGGTCTCGGTCTGGCGTCCCGCCAAGGTCGAGGGCGTGATCGTGTTCTCGCACGGCGCGGGCTCCTGGCCGGCGCGCTACGACTACCTGTTCAAGGCCTGGAACGCCGCCGGCTTCCTGGTGGTGGCCCCGACCCACGTCGATTCCATGCGCCACCCCAAGCACGCCGACTACGACCTGAAGGCGGCCTTTCCGCTGCGGCTGGCCGACCTGGCGGCGGCCACCGTCTGGACCGAAAAGGCCGCGCCCGGCGTTCCCCGCGCCTCGGCCGGCCATTCCTACGGCTCGCTGATGTCGATGATCCGCGGCGGCGCCCTGGAGCCGATGATCCCGGCCCGCGACCCCGGCGCCAAGGCGGTGCTGTGCTTCTCCTCGCCCGGCGTGCTTCCGGGGCTGATGGGGCCGACGGCGTTTTCGACCCTGACGACGCCCCTGCTGGTCGTTACCGGCGACAAGGACCTGGTGCCCGGTTTCGTGACCGACTGGCGCGATCACCTGCGCGGCTTCGAGACCAGCCCGGCCGGCGACAAGCACGCCTGGATCGGCGCGGGGGTGGACCACACCTTCGCCGGCGCCATCGGCGGGATCGGCACGGACCCGGCCCAGATCGCCGCCTTCGCGCGGGCCCAGGCCGTCAGCACCGCCTTCCTGCGGGCTGCCGTGCTGGGCGACGCCAAGGCCCGGGCCGAGCTGGACGCGACCAAGAGCGACGCCGTCGCCGAGTTCCGTTCGCGCTGATCTTCTAGGGGGCAAGGGGTGACGTGGCGCGTGCGGAGCGGTAGAGAGACCGCCCATCTTCCCACAGCGTGACGTTCCCCCTTGCGACTGCCCCAGGCCCGACTCGACCAGGTTCTCGACCGTTTCCGCGAAGTGGAGGCCCGCATGGGCGCGGCCACCGACGGGACCGAGATCGTCAAGCTCTCCAAGGAGCACGCCGAGCTGCGCCCGGTGGCCGAGGCCGTCGAGGCCCTGGCCAAGCTCTCGGCCGAGCGCGCCGAGCTGGACGAGATGGCCGGCGATCCGGAGATGGCCGCCATGGTCGCCGACGAGATCGCCGCCCTGGACGAGAAGCTGCCGGTCATGGAGCGCGAGCTGGCCCTGATGCTGGCCCCGCGCGACAAGGACGAGAACGCTTCCGCTATTCTTGAAGTGCGGGCCGGCACAGGGGGCGACGAAGCGGCCCTGTTCGCCGGCGACCTCTTCCGCATGTACCAGCGCTACGCCCAGCTGCAGGGCTGGCGGGTCGAGATCGACAGCGTCTCGGAAGGCGAGATGGGCGGCTACAAGGAAATCATCGCCTCGGTCACCGGCGACGGCGTGTTCGGCCGCTGGAAGTTCGAAAGCGGCGTGCATCGCGTCCAGCGCGTGCCGGCCACCGAAGCCCAAGGCCGCATCCACACCTCGGCCGCCACCGTCGCGGTGCTGCCCGAGGCCGAGGACGTCGAGATCGAGATCAACGAGAGCGACCTGCGCATCGACACCTACCGCTCGTCGGGCGCCGGCGGCCAGCACGTCAACAAGACCGACTCGGCCGTGCGCATCACCCACTTGCCCACCGGGGTGGTGGTGACCAGCTCGGAAAAGAGCCAGCACCAGAACCGCGCCCGGGCCATGAAGAACCTGAAGGCGCGCCTCTACGACATGCAGCGCGAGGCCCTGGACACCGCCCGCTCGGACGCCCGCAAGAGCCAGGTCGGCAGCGGCGACCGCTCCGAACGCATCCGCACCTACAACTTCCCCCAGGGCCGGGTCACCGATCACCGCATCAACCTGACGCTCTACAACCTCTCCCGCGTGATCGAGGGCGACGCCCTGGACGACATCATCAAGCCCCTGATCGCCGAGGATCAGGCGGCGCGGCTGGCGAGTTTGGAAGAGGGCGGGTTCTAGGGGGGCGCTGACGTCTCGTTCTTGCGGCGGTCGTCGCAAAACGGACGGACGCCCGGACTGGGATACAGCTCACCGGACGCCGCCAAGGTCACGCTGGTCAGCGCGTCCATGCGCAGCACCGAAACAGGACGCCTCCCGGTTGCGTTGTCGGATTTCGCGTATTCACAGACTCTATCGACGCCCTCTTCAGCCTTCTCCATAAAAGGCAGCATCGGCTCCAACGGCTTGCCCAAGGGGGTCGTGAAGCGGTCCCAGTGTATGGGGATTACCGTGACGGCCGCACTGCTGACGGTGGCGTCCCAGTAACGCCGGGGCTCGTTCGCGTTGCCCAGACGGCCGATGCCGAGAAACACGGTCTGGGCCCTTGGACGTTGCTGGGCCTCGGACGCTTGTGGGTTCACGCCGGCGCTAGGGCTGACGAAGATTTTACGGTCGCCGTATTCCACGAGATAGGAAAGGTTCTCGTTGTCTTTGTAGGCGCCGAACCAGGCCGAGCCGGTCAGCCGCCGCTCCATGGGCCGGTCGATGATCCGCCTGAGCGCATTAGGACTGTCGCCATGGGGAACGGGGTAGGCGGTCACAAAATAGGGACCAAACTTCATTCGGCCCTGTCCTGTCGGAACACAGATGCGCGACACGGGCACGCCGCGATCCCGGACGAGCCTGGCCACGGATGTGGTGCCGACGACGACCGTCTTGTCGGACGTCAGCGCGACGGCCGCGGTGTCGAGGGCGTGGTCGTGATGGGCGTGGGCCGTCAGGACGGCGACCACCGGAGGCTGCTCGCCCCCGAGCCCGAGCCGGATGCTGTGCGGGTCGGGGCCAATCGGGAGCAGGGCTGTGCGCAACATCGACGGACGGCTGAAGAAGCCGTCGACGAGGAGCCGGCTTTCCCCGTCGCTGAACATCAGGGTGCTCACGCCGTAATAGGTGATCGTCAATGGCCGATCCTGGGCCGGCTGGAGGGACGCGGGTTGAAGCGGTCCGCATCCATGACCGTTTCCCGTCCAGGCCGGCGACAGGCTCGAGCACCCGGTGATCGTCGCGGCCGATCCGATCGCCAGGAGAGCGACCGCCATCCAGGATAGGAATCTCTTCAGACGCATGGTTGGCCTTGTGCGAAGAGCGGGTTCCAAGCTCGGATCGCCGGACCGAACTAGCCGAGGTTGATCGACGGCGAAGTCTTGGCCTGGGCCAGCGCCTTGAGATAGGCGGCGTCCGAGAGCGGGTTGCCCGGTCTCTTGAGCTCATACCGTCCGTCGAGCTTTCGAGCATCCAGCTCACGCGTCGGGAAGGCGGCGCGATTGATGCCGCCGCCAAGCGTCAGGACGACGTCGCGCCAGAATTCCGGTTGCGAGAAATAGAAGCCGTGGGTTTGGCCCGGGTCCCATTCCGCGCTCTCCGGATAGCGGTCGTCGAACAGGGCGGTCATGTCGACTTCGCACATCATCAGGGAGGCGTCGTCCGGCAGTCCCGTGCGGCCCAGCCGCGGCGCCAGCTCCAGCCGCTTGGCGCTGGACACCGTCAAGGCCTTGTCGAACCGGTTCCAGTAGCTGGTGAGCCGGGCCGCATGGCTCTCGAACGACTTGGCTGTCACATGGGTCTGGGAAAAGACGGTGCGGTCCACATCCGCCGCCACGAAGAGGATCTGGGCGACACGCCAGTCTGGCGGCACGTCCTGATAGGCCCAGGTGAAGGCCTGCTGGACGACGAACGCGCCCATGGAGTGGGCCAGGACGTGGACGTTGATCGAACAGTCCGGTCGTTGGGCGGCCTGCAGCACGGCGATACCGGAGGCCACTAGGGCGCTCGCGGCGGCGCGCGCGCTGAACCTGTCGTTCACATAGGCGAAAACCAGATCACGGGAGGGCCAGACGAAGCTGACAACCTTCCCCGTCCACCTGGCTCGGGCCAAGCCGTCGACGCACTGCAAATGCCACCTCTTGGCGTCCTCCTCGCTGGTATTGAAGCCGTGGACCAGGACGAGAATGTCGCCCTGGCGCGTGGTCGCGCCCGAGCTGTTGGTCACCGGCTCGAAGCTGTCCACCAGATGCTTCACCCAGGTGGTTTGGCCGACGATCTGTTCTCCGCCGCGGGGGCCGAAGGTCACGTATTCGACAGGCGCCACCCCGTTCACCGGATCGGCGCGTGGCACGCGGATCATGAATTCAGTCATGCCTTTGCGCGGTCCGGTCCAGACCGCCCCCTTTCTGAAGGCGACGCCTCGCGCGACGGAAGCGCATTCACGTCGCCGCGAACGCGCCAAGGTTGCGTAAATGGCGACAAGGCACTTTTTGCTTGCGAAGCTAGACCGTCAAGATGAATTCTCTTCCGACTGACCGAGCGATCTCCTGTGCCGATGGGGTGGGCCATGATCATCGACAAACCCGCCGACCTTGCCGCGCGCTATGATCGCCGCGCCTTCGATAAGGGCGGCTTGAGTTGCGATCTCTTCGTGTCGCGCGAAGGCGTAGAGCCGATCCTGCTGCTGCACGAACTCCCGGCGATCACGCCCGAGGTCGCACATCTGGGCGACGTGTTGCTGGACGCGGGCTACAAGGTCTACATGCCCTCGCTGCTGGGAAGGCCGGGGGCCGTCCCCACCGAGGCCGACCAACGGAAAAGTCTGCTCCAGGCGTGCATCCGCTCGGAGATAAACGCCCTTGTTCCTGGTGAATTCACACGAGGCGCGGTGTCGGGCCTGCGCCTCATGGCGGAGGAGGCTCGACAGGAGACGGGAGGACGCCCTGTCGGCGTGTTGGGTCTGTGCCTCACGGGAGGCTTCGCCATCGCCACCGCCACCAGCGACTCGGTCGCCGGCGCGGTGGCGTCGGAGCCTTCGGTTCCCGTAGCGCCCGGCTTTCGCGGACTGATCGATCTGGGCCGTTCGGATCGGGAGACGATCAGGCGCCGAACGGGGAGCGGCGAGTTGCGGACGATGCTGCTCCGCTTTCAGCAAGACGCCATCTCACCCTGCAAGCGACTGCGGCGTTACGGCGAGGTCATCCCCGAGGGCCTGGCGTCCCGATGCCTGCCGCCCGAAGCCGCCGATCCGAACTACCGCGGTGATATCCGGCAACACACCGTGCTGACCAACGAGTTGGTCGAGGGGCCAAACTCCTTGACCATGGCCGTGCGTGACGAGGTCGTGGGGTTCTTCGCATGGCGCCTGCGGGGCGCCGCGCCGCCCCCCGCGCCGAACGGCATACCCGACTGTCTTCTCACCGGATGCGCCCGCAAACTCGCGGACGGCCCGTCGCCTCCCTCCCCCTAGATTCCCTTCTCCAGCACCACGAACGACAGCTCCCGCTGGGGTTTCCCGAAGCGATCCCCCACCGGGAACGGCTTGGTCTCCCCCGTCAGCACATAGCCGCGCCGTTGGTACCAGGCGATCAGGGTGTCGCGCAGGTGGACCACGGTCATGCGGATGCGCTTGGCGCCGAGGCTCGCGGCATGGGTCTCGCCATGGGCCAGCAGGGTGCGGCCCAGTTGGCGGTCCTGGAGGTCGGGGCGGACGGTCAGCATGCCCAGGTACCAGGCGTCGGGATGTTCGCCGTCCGGCTCCAGCCAGACGCAGCCCAGCAGCGGGCCGTCTGCCTCGTCGCGCAGGGTGAGGATCACCGCGTCGGGGCTGTCGGCGAGGTCCTGCTTCAGGCTTTCCAGGTCGATGCGCTGGCCGTCGATATAGCCGGCCTCGGTGGTCCAGCCGGCCTGGGCGCCCTGGCCGCGATAGGCCGAGTTGACGAGGTCGACGATGGCGGGGAATTCGGCGGGGAGGGCTTGGGCGAAGATCATGGCCGCAGACTTAGTGGCGGCCGCGGCCTTCGCCAAGGCTCAGCTGCTGGGCGGCGGAGGTTCGTTTGGCCGCCGTCCGCGCGCCCGGTCCCAGTATCGGCCCGAGACCCGCTTCACCGTGCCGGCCTCGCGCTGGATGAACTCCCAGGGATGGAAGGCCAGCCCAACCGTGTCGGCCATGGCCGCGCCGCGCTGGCCCATGGGCTTTTCGGGGCCGGTGGTGGAGTCGATGGCGGTCTGGTGCTCGATCTCGGCGTTCAGCTCGGCCCCGACCAGTACGGTCATGATCGAGAACCACATCCAGACCATGAAGGCGATCACCGCCCCCAGCGGGCCGTAGGTGGCGTCGTAGTGGGCGAAGGTGTTGACGTAGAGCGAAAAGCCCAGCGAGCCGATCAGCCAGGCCGCCGCCCCGAACACCGAGCCCCAGATCACCCAGCGCCAGCGGGGCCGGGCGCGGCAGGGGGCGAAGCGGTAGAGCATGGCGAAGGCCAGGGCCGTCACGGCCAGCACCGTCAGCCAGCGCAGTGGAATCCAGATCACCGCCGCCGCCGAAAGGCCGATCCGCTCGAACATTACCGGCGCGGCGATCAGCACGCTGGCCAGCACCACGGCGTAGAGCAGGGCGCAGAAGGTGAAGCCGTAGGTCCAGACCGTCTTGGTGACGAAATTGCGCTTCTCGTCCTCGTCATAGGCGATGTTCAGCCCGTCGAAGAGCGCCTTCATGCTGGCGTTGGCGCTCCAGATCGACAGCAAGAGGCTGACCACGAAGGCGACGCCCAGCTTGGCGCCGCCCTGGCTGGCCAGGCGCAGCATCTGCTCGCCGACGATGTTGACGACGCTGGCGGGGAAGACGGTCGACATGTCCTGCAGCTGCTTCTCCACCGCCCCGACGTCGGCGAACAGGCCGTACAGCGACACGAAGGCGCCGATGGCCGGGAAGATGGCCAGCAGGGTGTAGAAGGTCACGCCCCCGGCCACGGCGGGCAGGCGGTCGACGCTGATCTCGCGGAAGGTGCGCCACAGGATGTCGCGCCAGCCCAGCAGGGGGATGGCGTGCGGATGGCGGGCGGCCCGGCCGCGCATGGGCTCGGCCTGGTCGAAGTCGTGCGGCGGCATGGCCCGGTCTTCGGAAAGGCCGGGCGGATGGTCGATGGGCGTCTCGTTCGGCGGATGGCTCGGTCCGCGCCGGGGCAGGGCGAAGGGGACCAGGGCCAGCAAAGCGATCCAGGGCGTCAGGTGATAGGGCCGCGAGGCGATCCACGACCGGAACGGGCGTCGCGGAACGGTTTCGGTCATGGGTTCGGCCCTCCGCTGGTGGGAACACCCCCGGCGCGGCTCCGTTCCCGCTTGGACCCTTCGGCTGGCGCGGTCTTGGCGGTTGCCAGGGGGCGAGTCGTCGCCGACCTTGCGGGCATGAAAGCGCACGTCGTCAGTCTCTACCGCCATCCCGTGAAGGGGTTCACGCCCGAGCGCCTGGCCGGCGCGGCGCTGACGGCCGGCCAGTGCTTTCCGTGCGACCGGCTCTATGCGGTCGAGGATGGTCCCAGCGGATTCGATCCCGAGGCCCCCGCCCATATCTCGAAGATGAAGTTCACGGTCCTGGCCAAGATCCCGGCCGTGGCCAGGGCGCGCACCGCCTATGACGAGGCCACCGGCGTGTTCACGGCCAAGGCCGAGGGATTGGCCGACTTCGCCGGCGACCTGCGGGGCGAGGCGGGCCGGCGCGGCCTGGAGGCCTGGCTGACCACCCTGCTGGACGGCGAGATCAAGGGCCCGCTGCGCGTGGTCGAGGGGCCGGGCGACTACCGCTTCATGGACAGCCGCAGCGGCTATGTCTCGGTGGTGAACCTGGCCAGCGTGCGCGACCTGGAGGCCAAGCTGGGGCGTCCGGTCGATCCGCTGCGCTTCCGCGCCAACCTCTATGTCGAGGGCTGGCCGGCCTGGGCCGAGAACGACTGGACGGGCCGGACGATGCGGGTGGGCGAGGCGAAGGCCGAGGTGCTCAAGCCGATCGTCCGCTGCGCCGCCACCCATGTGGACCCCACGACCGCCGAGCGCGACATCGAGATGGTCAAGGCCCTGTTCGACCACTACGGCCACATGTTCTGCGGCGTCTACCTGAAGGTGGAAGAGGGCGGGGCGGTGGTCGAGGGGGACGTGGTGGAGGTGGTCTAGTCGCCGCCGAAGCGCTGGGTCGCGTCTTCACTTTGATGCATGACGCGGTCGATCTCGATGTGCCCCGCCTCCAGCCGATAGAAGATCACGTGCGATCCAACCGGGCGTTTGCGATAGCCCTCGTCGACACCGTTGAGGACGGGGCTGATAGCCGGGCGTTCAGCGATGAGCGCGAACGCCGCGCGGATGTCGCGCAGATAGGCGGCGGCGCGCCTGCCGCCCCATCGATCACGGGAATAGCGCCAGATGTCGTCGAGGTCGCGCCGGGCTTCCCCCGAAAGCCGTATGCGCTTCACTCGGCGACGCCCTCGTCTCGAAGCTTGTCTTCGATGAAGGCGTCGAAGTCGAAGTCATCTATGAAGCCGCTTGCCCGTCCCTTGGCGAGTTCGGCGCGCAGTCTTTCCAGTTTGGCTTCCTGCTCTTCCAGCAGGCGTAGCCCCGCCCGCACGACCTCGCTGGCCGAGCCGTAGCGACCGTCGCTGATCTGGCCTTCGATGAAGGTCTGGAAGTGGTCGCCGAGGCTTACCGAGGTATTCTTGCCCATGGGATCCTCCGATCCAAAGGTACCAAAAATTGGTATCGATCTCAATATCGCCCTCGCGGCCATCACGCGCTATGGGAGCGCCCCATGACCCTCACCCTCGTCAAAGCCTGGAACACCGCCAAGGATCGTCTGAAGACCGCTGGGATCGACCAGCCGGCCATCGACGCCCGTTTGCTGCTGGAGGTGGCCGCCGACGTCACCCGCACCGACATTATCACCGACCCCTACCGGGTGCTGACCCAGGCCCAGCTGGACACGCTGGAAGACTTCCTGAACCGCCGCGTCGCCCGCGAGCCGGTCAGCCACATCATCGGCCGCAAGGGGTTCTGGAAGATCCTGCTGCAGGTCAACAAGGACGTCCTGACGCCCCGTCCCGAGACCGAGGTCATCGTCGACGAGGTGCTCAAGGCCTTCCCCGAGGCCATGCATTTCAACATGCTGGACCTGGGCGTGGGCTCGGGCACGATCCTGCTGGCGGTGCTGGCCGAGCGTCCGGCCGCCAAGGGCCTGGGTATCGACGTTTCCGAGGAGGCCCTGGCCGTGGCGCGCGAGAACGCCGCCAATCTGGACCTGGCCGGCCGGGTGGCCCTGCTGCGCGGCGACTGGACCACCGGCCTGGGCGACGAGAGCTTCGACCTGGTGGTCTCCAACCCGCCCTACATCGCCACCGAGGTGATCGAGACCCTCGAGCCGGAGGTCCGCGACCACGAGCCGCGCCTGGCCCTGGACGGCGGCGCCGACGGCCTGGACGCCTATCGCGTCCTGGCCGGCGAGATCCTGCGGGTGCTCAAGCCCGGGGCGATGTTCGCCGTCGAGATCGGCTACGACCAGTCGGCGGCCGTGGAGGCCCTGTTCAAGGACGCCGGCGCCCAGAACGTGAAGACCATCAAGGATCTCTCCACCCACGACCGCGTTGTCACGGGCACGAAGTAGCGGCCGCGACGGCGGGGTGAAAAATCCCTTGGAAACCCCGGCGTGAGGCGGTAGACGAATAACGTCTCCTTCCAAAACGCCGGGTGACGGGAAAAGCGAGCGTCCTGGACGATCGTAAGACTCCCCCGGCAGGCGCGACCGGCCAGGCGGCCGAACGCCGCGCCCGAACCGGGCGGAGACTCTACGGAAACCAGTGTCTCAAGAACTTCGAAGGCAGAACCGCAAGGTTCCACTCCGCTCAAGAGACCAAAACGCCGGATAGCGACAGCGAGCGCGGCCGGACAGGTTCAAAGAGAAGATGAGAGATTTCAAGGGCATGAAGCGCCAGCGCGGCCGCAACAATCGCGGCGGAGCGGGTAACGGCGGCAAGCCTCAGCAGCACAACGCCAACCGGGCCTTCGATTCGAACGGCCCCGAGGGCGTGAAGGTGCGCGGCGCGGCCCAAAGCGTCTACGAGAAGTACCAGCAGCTGGCCCGCGACGCGACGTCGTCCGGCGACCGGGTTCTGGCCGAAAACTACCTGCAGCACGCCGAGCACTATTTCCGCGTCCTGCGCGCCATCCAGCCGAATCGTCCGGTCAGCGACATCATCGGCAAGGACGCCTATTCGGCCTACGAGATCGACTTCGAGGCCGAGCCCGAAGAACAGCCCGAGGCCGTCGAAGCCACCCCGTCGGAGGCTCCGGCCGAGGGCGAGGGCGGTGAAGGCCAGGGAGAAGGCCGCCGCGACCGCTTCGAGAGCCGCGACCGCCAGCGCGACGACCGGCCCCGCGAGGACCGCCAGCGCGACCAGAACCGCGATGGGCAAAACCGTGACGGCCAGAACCGCGACCGCTTCGAAGGCGGCCAAGGCCAGAGCCGCCGCGACCGCTGGCGCGACCGTGACGACCGCCAGCGCGACGACCGTCCCCGTGATGACCGCCCGCGTGAAGATCGGCCTCGTGAAGATCGGCCTCGTGACGAGCGCCCCCGCGAGGATCGGCCTCGCGAAGAACGTCCGCGTGAGGAGCGTCCCCGCGAGGAACGTTTCCGCGAAGACCGCCCGGCCGTCGCCGCCGAGGGTAACGATTCCCATGGGCGCGAAGCTGGCGAAGGCCGCCGCGAGCGTCCGCGCCGCGACCGGGCCCCGCGCGACCGCGATCCGATGGCGGTGATCGAGCCCCAGGCCACGCCGCTGACCGCCGAGGCCCCGGCCTCGCCGCTGCTGCGCAGCCAGGACGGCGACGTCAGCCACGCCCCGGCCTTCCTGGGCCGCAAGGCGCCGCGCACCGAGGAGGCCGCCCCGGCCGCTCCCGTCGCGCCCCCAAGCGCCTCGTCGGCGGAAGAGGGCGAGGCGCCGGCCAAGCCCAAGCGCCGTCGCGCCCCCCGCAGCTTCGAGGCTCCGGAGTCGGAAGGCGCGTAAGCGTCTCCACCTTTCGAGATCTCCCGACGACATCGGCCCGGACGCGTCACCCGCGTCCGGGCCGATATTGTATTCACGATGCCACGGGCCTGGCCCATTGCCTTGGCCCGCCAACCCCGCCTAGCGTGCTCCCAACGATAAAAGGGAGACGATATGCGCGGCGTGGCCAGGACCATTCTCATGACGGCGGCGACCGCGTCCGCCCTGGCCCTGGCGAGCACGGCCCACGCTCTGCCCGTCTTCAAGACCGCCGATCCCAGCCAAGCCGCCTTCCGCGCGCTCTACAAGGAACTGGTCGAGATCAACACCACGGCCTCGGTCGGCAGCTGCACCGCCGCCGCGCAGGCCATGGGCGCGCGGCTTAAGGCGGCGGGCCTTCCCGAGAGCGATGTGCGGGTGCTGTATCCGCCCGAGCATCCCCGGTTCGGCGCCCTGGTCGCCACCCTGCGCGGGTCCGATCCCAAGGCCGGCGCCATCCTGCTGATGGCCCATATCGACGTGGTCGAGGCCAAGCGCGAGGACTGGGCGCGCGACCCGTTCAAGCTGGTCGAGGAGGACGGCTACTTCTACGCGCGCGGGGCCAGCGACGACAAAGCCATGGCCGCGATCTTCACCGACAGCCTGGTGCGCTACAAGGCCGAGGGCTTCAGGCCCAAGCGCGACATCAAGCTGGCCCTGACCTGCGGCGAGGAGGGCGGCGATCCCTTCAACAGCGTGCCGTGGCTGCTGAAGACCCATCCCGAAGCCCTGAAGGCCGACTTCGCCCTGAACGAGGGCGACGACAGCCGGCTGGACGCGCTGGGGCGGCCCAAGCTGCTGTCCATCCAGGTGGGCGAGAAGGTCTATATGGATTACGCCCTGGAGGTGACCAATCCGGGCGGCCACTCCTCGCGGCCGGTGAAGGACAACGCGATCTATCACCTGGCCAACGGCCTGGCGCGGCTGGGGGCCTATGACTTCCCCATCGCCTTGAACGACGCCACCAAGGCTTATTACGACCTGAGCGCCAAGGTCGAGCCGGACGCCGAGGTCGCCGCCGCCATGCGGGCCATCGTCAAGGACCCGACCGACGCGGCGGCCGCCGCCGTGCTGTCGCGCGATCCGGCCCGCAACAGCATGATGCGCACCACGTGCGTCGCCACCATGGTCCAGGCCGGCCATGCGCCCAACGCCCTGCCGCAGCGCGCCAAGGCCAACGTCAATTGCCGCATCCTGCCGGGAAACGATCCCAAGGCCATCCGCGACCAGCTGGAGAAGATCGTCGCCGATCCGGCCATCAAGGTCAGCCTGTCCGCCGAGCCCGGCCCGGTCAGCCCGCCGCCGCCCCTGACGCCCGCGATCATGGGGCCGGCCACCAAGGTCGCCGGCAAGATCTGGCCGGGCGTGCCGTTCATCCCCGCCATGCTGACCGGCGCCACCGACGGGGCCTTCACCAACGCCGCCGGCATCCCGACCTACGGCCTCTCGGGCTTGATGGCCGGCCCCGACGGCGACAACATCCATGGCCTGAACGAACGCATCCAGGTCCAGGCGCTGATGAACGGCCGCCGGTTCCTGTACGAGGTGGTCAAGCTGTACGCGGATGGGAAGTAGTTTCAGCCTGTCATCCCGGACGTAGCCCGGCGAGGCCGGGCGAAGATCCGGGACCGACGCCTGAACTCGGAGCTCCAGGTCGGTCCCGGATCGGCGCGCTACGCGCTTGTCCGGGATGACAAGTTTTAGTGAGCGCTCTAGACCTGCTCAACCTCGTCGGAACTTCACCATGCGCCCCATCCTGCCCCTCGCCGTCGCCGCCCTGGCGCTATCGGCCTGCGCCTACAATCCCGAGCTCGGCCGCCAGCAGATCGCCATCGTCGACGACGCCAGCCTGACCAAGGCCGGCGAGCAGGCCTGGAACCAGGCCCTCCAGCAGAGCAAGGTCAGCCCCGACAAGGCCGCCAACGCAAGGGTGCGGGCGGTGGGCCAGCGGGTGGTGAGCGCCGCCGGCCTGGGCGATCGCCCGTGGGACTATGCGGTGTTCGAGGACACCGCCCCCAACGCCTTCGTCCTGCCGGGCGGCCATGTGGGCGTGACCACGGGCCTCTTAAAGATCGTCGACAACGACGACCAGCTGGCCGCCGTGATCGGCCACGAGACCGGCCACGTGGTGGCCCGCCACGCCGCCGAGCGCCAGTCGCAGAACCTGACCTCCAGCCTGGTGCTGGGCGTGCTGGGAGCGGCGGCCGGGGGCGACACGGCGCGGGCGATCTCCAGCTATGGCAAGACGGGGGCCAAGTTCGGCTTCCTGCTGCCCTTCTCGCGCAAGCAGGAGCTGGAGGCCGACCGCCTGGGCGTCGACTATATGCAGCGGGCCGGCTACCGCCCACGCGAGGCGGTGATCCTGTGGCAGCACATGCAGGCCGAGGGCGGTTCGAGCTCGCCGGAGTTCGCCTCGACCCACCCCTCGGACGCCACCCGGATCGTGGCCCTGCAAAACTATGTCGCCCAACGGGGGTGGTGAGCCGGTTTCCTCCTCACCCGCATAGCGGGGGAGGTGGCGCGATGCGGATACGCATCGTGACGGAGGGGGCGTCGTGCGGTGGTTGGACGCCCCCTCCGTCTCGTCGCCCAAATTCTTTTGCTTGTAGGGCGCCGATCCACCTCCCCCGTTTCACGGGTGAGGAGAAGTTCCTGCCAGACCCTTGTGTGGCTGATCGGCCACACCTAAATCCCGGTCCTGGGTTGTTTGTGCTCATTGGAGGCAGACGGCTCAAATCCGCCCATGGAGGGGATACCGTATGAAGATCGATCTCTATTCCGACCGCGCCAAGTCCGCGGTCCAGTCGGCGCAGAGCCTGGCTCTCGCCAAGGGGCACCAGCAACTGGGACCCGAACATCTGCTGAAGGTGCTTCTCGAGGAGAAGGACGGGCTTAGCCGCGCCCTGATCCAGAGCGCCGGCGGCCGGCCCGAGGCGGCCGACGCGGCGACCGACGCCCTGCTGGCCAAGACCCCGCGCGTCGACGGCGCCGGCGGCCAGCTCTACATGAAGCCCGACACCGCCCGCGTGTTCGCCGCGGCCGAGGACGGCGCCAAGAAGGCCGGCGACGCCTTCGTCACCACCGAACGCCTGCTGATCGCCATCGCCAAGGAAGGCGGCGACGCGGCCAGGATCCTGAAGGACGCCGGGGCCACCGCCCAGGGGCTGGAGACCGCCGCCGCCGCCGTCCGCAAGGGCCGCACGGCCGACAGCGCCTCGTCCGAGGACGGCTACGACGCGCTCAAGCGCTACGCCCGCGACCTGACGGCCGCCGCCCGCGACGGCAAGATCGACCCGGTGATCGGCCGCGACGAGGAGATCCGTCGCACGATCCAGGTCCTGTCGCGCCGCACCAAGAACAACCCCGTCCTGATCGGCGAGCCCGGGGTCGGCAAGACCGCCATCGTCGAAGGCCTGGCCCAGCGCATCGTCAACGGCGACGTGCCGGAAAGCCTGAAGGACAAGAAGCTGCTGTCGCTGGACATGGGCAGCCTGATCGCCGGCGCGAAGTATCGCGGCGAGTTCGAGGAGCGGCTGAAGGCCGTCCTGGGCGAGGTCACGGCCGCCGAGGGCTCGATCATCCTGTTCATCGACGAGATGCACACCCTGGTCGGGGCCGGCAAGTCCGACGGCGCCATGGACGCCTCCAACCTGCTCAAGCCCGCCCTGGCGCGCGGCGAACTGCACTGCGTGGGCGCCACCACGCTGGACGAGTACCGCAAGCACGTCGAGAAGGACGCCGCCCTGGCTCGCCGCTTCCAGCCGGTGTTCGTGCAGGAGCCGACGGTGGAGGACACCGTCTCCATCCTGCGCGGCCTGAAGGAGAAGTACGAGGTGCACCACGGCGTGCGGATCAGCGACTCCGCCATCGTCGCCGCCGCCACGCTCAGCAACCGCTACATCGCCGACCGCTTCCTGCCCGACAAGGCCATCGACCTGGTCGACGAGGCCGCCAGCCGGGTGCGGATGGCCATCGACAGCAAGCCCGAAGAGCTGGACGAGATCGACCGCCGCCTGGTGCAGCTGAAGATCGAGCGCGAGGCCCTGTCCAAGGAAACCGACGCCGCCTCGCGGCAGCGCCTCGAGAACCTCGAAGTCGAGGTGGACGACCTGCAGTTCCGCTCCGACGAGATGACCGCCCGCTGGAAGGCCGAGAAGGACAAGGTCGGCGGCGCCGCCCAGGCCCGCGAGGCCCTGGACCGTCTGCGCGCCGACCTGGCCGCCGCCCAGCGCGCCGGCGACTTTGCCCGCGCCGGCCAGTTGCAGTACGGCGAGATCCCGGCCCTGGAGAAGCGCCTGGCCGACGCCGAGGCGGGCGAGACCGGCCACGGCGCCCAGAAGGCCCTGACGCCGGAAGTCGTCGACGCCGAGCAGATCGCCGCCGTGGTCAGCCGCTGGACCGGGGTGCCGGTCGAGAAGATGCTGGAAGGCGAGCGCGAGAAGCTGCTGAAGATGGAGGACGCCCTGCGCGGCCGCGTCGTCGGCCAGGACGAGGCGCTGACCGCCGTGTCGGACGCCGTGCGCCGCGCGCGGGCCGGCCTGCACGATCCGTCCAAGCCGATCGGCAGCTTCCTGTTCCTGGGCCCGACGGGCGTGGGCAAGACCGAGCTGACCAAGGCCCTGGCCGAGTTCATGTTCGCCGACGAGCATGCGATCACCCGCATGGACATGTCGGAATACATGGAAAAGCACTCGGTCAGCCGCCTGATCGGCGCGCCTCCCGGCTATGTCGGCTACGACGAGGGCGGGGCGCTGACGGAAGCGGTGCGCCGGCGTCCGTACCAGGTGGTGCTGTTCGACGAGATCGAGAAGGCCCACCCGGACGTCTTCAACGTGCTGCTCCAGGTGCTGGACGACGGTCGCCTGACCGACGGCCAAGGCCGGACGGTCGATTTCAGGAACACCCTGATCATCATGACCTCGAACCTGGGCGCCGAATATCTGGCCAACCAGGAGGACGGGGCCGATGTGGAAGAGGTGCGGCCCCTGGTGATGAACACGGTGCGCGGCCACTTCCGCCCCGAGTTCCTCAACCGGATCGACGAGATCATCCTGTTCAAGCGCCTGTCGCGCGCGAACATGGGCGACATCGTCCGCATCCAGTTGCAGCGGGTCGAGAAGCTGATGGCCGATCGCCGCATGACCCTGGCGCTGGACGCCGAGGCCCTGCGCTGGCTGGCCGACAAGGGCTACGACCCGGTCTATGGCGCGCGCCCGCTCAAGCGCGTGATCCAGAAGGAGCTGGTCGACCCCATCGCCCGCAAGCTGCTGGCGGGCGAGCTGGAGGACGGCGGCGTCATCTCGGTCGGCGCCGGTTCGGAAGGGCTGGAGATCGACAAGGCGACCTTGCAGTAACGGCCTCCAGACGGAGGACTCAGAGGCGGGCGCGTCCTTCGGGGCGCGCCCGTTTTTGTGTCTGGTCTCCACCCGAAAATGGGTTCAGAGTGGCCTTATCCACCTCACATATCGCAAATATTTATCGGGAACCTTTGAGCGGGTTCCGCGTACGCGCGCGTTACTTAAGAGCGGCGTAGAGATGTTCGAAAGCATGGCCAAGTCTGTCTAGAACAGGCCCACAATTCGCCTCTTTCGAATGTCGGTTTTCGACTGACGAAGCGCCGCTGGTGGACTGTGAAACGGTCCCGCTTGGTGCTCGACGTTGAAAACAAGAGGAAGGGTGTCCCGATGATCGGTGCTAAATACAAGATGGTGATGGTGAGCGCTCTGGTGGTCGGCGGTCTGTCGATGAGCGCCTGCGCGACCAAGGGTTACGTCAACGACCAGGTCGGCGCGGTCAATACGCGGGTCGATGGAACCGACAGCAAGCTGGCCGAGGTCGACGCCACCAGCCAGGAGGCGCTGAAGCGCGCGACCGCCGCCGGCAAGCTGGCCGAGGGCAAGTTCCTGTACTCGGTGGTGCTGAGCGACGACTCCGTGAAGTTCCCGCTGAACCGCCACGAACTGTCGCCCGAGGCCGAGCAGCGCCTGGCCGACTTCGCCTCCAAGCTGAAGGGCGACAACAAGAACGTCTATCTGGAGATCCAGGGCTTCACCGACGCCTCGGGTGATCCGAAGTACAACGAGAGCCTGGGCGGCGAACGGGCCGAGACGGTGCGCAAGTTCCTCAGCCTGCAGGGCGTGCCGCTGAACCGGATGGCGACCATCTCGTACGGCGAGGACAACCCGGTGGCCCCGAACGACACCCCCGACGGCCGCGCCCAGAACCGCCGCGTGGTGATCCAGGTCCTGGCTTAGGAATCTGACGTAGGGACTTGGCGAAATCCGAAACCCGGATTTCTGCCGATTGTAGTCCGCGACCGAACAGCGAAGGTTGGCGGCGATGCCGCCAACCTTCGACTTCGATCCGCTGAAGGACGCCGCGAACCAGGCCAAGCACGGCCTGTCGCTGGCGAGGATTCGCGACGCCATCTGGCCGCCCGAACTCGTGGCGGAGGACGCCCGCCGCGACTACGCCGAGAAAAGATGGTATGCTTACGTTCTATTGGATGGCCGCATCCACGTGGTGATCTTCACCCTTCGTGGCGCGATTGTCCGCGTGATCAGCCTGCGAAAGGCCAACCGACGAGAGGTTCGGCGCTACAATGACCGACTATCCTAACGTCGACGACTATCCCGATGTCGACATTGATGACCAGGATAGCCCCGAACTTACCGATCTCGACGTGGCGCGTATGACGCCGGGCGTCGAGCTGTTCCCCGATGCCGGCGCGCGATCGGGTTCATTTCAAGTCTATGCCGATCGAACAGGCGCCTGGCGGTGGCGTCTGAGCGCCGCGAATGGTCAGGTTCTCGCGACGTCCAACGAAGGCTACGCCTCGCGGCAGCAGGCGTTGAGCGTCGTCGAGACGGTGAAGCGGGTTGCGGGTGGCTCGGCCGTAAAGGCCTAAGCCGGCTGCGCCGCCGCCTGGGCCGCGGCGATCAGGGCGTCGTCGATCTCGGCGGCGCGCCTGGCCGCCGGGCGGGCGCTGATCCCGGTCCAGTAGGCCTCGAAGGCCGGGCGCTTCTCGATCGAGCCGAACATCATGCCCCAGCCGATCTGCGAGCCCACATAGACGTCTGCCGCCGAGAAGCGGTCGCCGACGATGTATTCCCGGCCGCTGACGGCGCTCTCCAGCGCGTTCAGCACGTCGTCCAGGCACCCGTAGCCGGCCATGGCCTTGCGGTCGGGCGGGACCTCGACGCCCAGCGACTTGTTGGTCACCGCCGCCTCGACCGGGCCGCAGGCGAAGGCCAGCCAGCGGTAATAGGGTCCGCGCTCAGGCGAGGTGACCGCCGGGGCCAGGCCCGCCTCGGGGAAGGCGTCGGCCAGATAGGCGCAGATCGCCGCGCCCTCGGTGACGGTCACGCCGCGATGGGTGATGGCCGGCACCTTGCCCATCGGATTGATCGCCAGATATTCGGGCGCCTTCATCGAGGCGGCGTAGTCCAGCGTCACGGTGCGATAGGGCGCGCCGACCTCTTCCAGCATCCAGCGGACGATCCGGCCGCGCGACATGGGGTTGGTGTAGAAGACCAGTTCGTCGCTCATGGCGCGCTCCTCCCTGAAGGCGGCGCGATCCTAGCGCCCCTGGCCGGGGGCGCAATCTCGGCAATCGATGTTACGCGACGTGCTGTCAGGCCGAGACGGCGAACGCCCGGGCCGGCGGCTGGGTCATGGCGGCGTTGATGGCGTCGATCAGGCCGGTGGCGGTCATCGGCTTGGACACCGCCCCGTCGAAGATGTCGCCCGGGCCGCCGGGGCGGGCGTCGGCCGAGAAGGCGATGATCGGGGTGGCGGCGTTGATCCCGCCCTCGCCGCGGATGCGCACGGCCGCCTGGGCGCCGTCCAGGCGCGGCATGCGCAGGTCCATCAGGATGGCGTCGAACGGGTCGGCGGCGGCGGCGTTGACGCCCTCCACGCCGTCGACGGCCTCGGTCACTTCGGCGCCGAAGGCGGTCAGTATGGCGCTGACCAGCTCGCGGTTGGCCGGATTGTCGTCGACCACCAGCACGCGGCAGGCGGCGGGCAGGGCGGCGGCATGGTCGTCGGCGGGCTCGGCCTCGGCGTGGGCGGTGGAGGGGGCGCTGACGTCGAAGCTGAAGCGCGCGCCCTGGCCCAGGGCGCTGGTCACGCCGATCTGGCCGCCCATGGCCTCGACCAGGCCCTTGCAGATCGCCAGGCCCAGGCCGGTGCCGCCGTGCTTGCGGGTGAGCCCCGCGTCCACCTGCGAGAAGCGGCGGAACAGCAGGTCGGCGTCGTCGGGCGCGATGCCGGGGCCGGTGTCGGCCACCGACACGCTCAGGCGCTCGGCGTCGGCGTCGTAGGCGGCGCTGACGGTGATGGCGCCGGCCTCGGTGAACTTCACGGCGTTGCCGATCAGGTTCAGCAGCACCTGGCGCAGGCGCGCGCCGTCGACCAGCAGGTCGGCGGGCAGGCCGGCCAGGCCCTCGGCGCGCAAGGCCACGCCCTTGGCCTCGGTCTCCAGCGAGAACAGGGCCAGGGCCTCGTCGATCAGCTGGGCGGGGTCCAGGGCCTCGGGCTTCAGCTCCAGCTGACCGGCCTCCAGCTTGGAGAAGTCCAGGATGTCGTTGATGGTGGCCAGCAGGGCCTTGCCGCCGCTCAGCACCCGGCCGATGTAGCGCCGGCCGTCGGGCGACAGGTTCGGCTCGTCGCCGACCAGCCGGGCGAAGCCCAGCACCGAGGTCAGGGGCGTGCGCAGCTCGTGGCTCATATTGGCCAGGAACTCGCCCTTCACGGCGGCGGCGGCCTCGGCCTCGTTGCGGGCCTCGCGCAGCTGGCGCTCCATGGCCTTCTGCTCGGTGACGTCGCGGACGATGTCGGTGATGCCGGTGACCTTGCCGGTCAGGGGATCGTGCTGCAGGCCGGGGCGCGACTCCAGCCAGATGATCCGGCCGTCCTTGCAGACCGCGCGGTATTCCACCCGGCTGGGACCGTTTTCCTTGTTGGCGACCAGGTGGGCCAGCTGCTCCACCACGATGGCGCGCACGGCCTCGCGGTCGTCCTCGTGGACGATGAACATGCCCTCGCGGCCGACCAGCTCCTCGGGGGTGAAGCCCACCATCTGGGCGCAACCGGGCGAGGCGTACTGGATGATCCCGCGCATGTTGCTGTGGATGATCATGTCCTGGGCGTTCTCGGCCAACTGGCGGAAGCGCGCCTCGCTGCGGGCCACCGCGGCGTTGGCCTCGGTCATGCTCTGCAGCATGTAGCGGCGGTGGCGCTGGATCGAGGCCACCGGCAGGCTGATGAAGATCGCCACGGCCAGGAACAGCTGCAGCACGATGGCCTGGTCTTCCGAGCCGGCGGCCACCAGGGTGATCGGGCCCTTGCCGGCCATGGTGAAGATCACCGCCACGATGGCCACCAGGGTGGCGCTGAGCGCCGCCCCCAGCACCTCCAGCCGCCAGGCGACCAGCAGCATCACCGGCGGGATGATGAACAGCAGCGGGCGGGGTTGCGAGAACACCCCGACAGTCACCGCCAGCAGCAGCAGCAGGCAGATCACGCCATCGACCGACAGCGGCCGCTCGCGCAGGTACTTGCGCATCTGGACCAGGGCCAGCAGGCAGGGGGTGATGGTCATCAGGCCCAGGATGTCGCCCAGCGACCAGACGCCGATATTGGCCAGCAGCCTGCCGCCGCGCATCCAGGTGTGGACCGAGGCGGCCAGCACGCCGGTGGCGATCGGAGCGGCCATGCCACAGATCAGGGCGAAGGCGATCATGTCGCGCGCCCGGCCCAGATCGATCTCCTCGCCGGCCACCCGGCGCATGCCCCAGGCGCAGACGAAGATCTGCAGGATGTTGAAGCCGACCAGCACGAAGTTGACGCCGACCATGTCGCCCACATGGGCGCCGGCGGCCAGGCCCCCCACCAGGCAGCCCAGCAGGATGGCGGGCCACTGGCGGTTGCGGCTGGACAGCAGGCAGGCCACGCCGAAGCCGTTGGACAGCCAGATCGGGGCCACCTGGCCGTAGGCGCGGGGGAATTCGACGCACAGATAGGCCAGCAGGGCGTAGCCGACGGCCGCCAGCAGGCCCAGGCCCGCCGTCTTGAGAATGTCGCCGCCCGACCAGGTCGAGGCGGAGGAACTGGTATCTGTCATCACCCTGCTTTCGCGGGTCGCCCGGCTTTGATCCAAGCTAGAGCGGCTCGTTAACCAGGACTAGAGCGAATCCCTTAAAGAACAGTGGCTTGCGACGCGGCCCATCGTCGCGGCCCTAAGGTTGTGGCACCGCCTTACGTTGCGTAACCCGAGGCGACGACCAGGCGGGCCACCTCGGCGATCACGGCGTTGCGGCCGGCGCTGTCCAGGGTGGAGTCGGTCAGGTAGGCGGTGATCAGCAGCGGCGGGCGACCCGGCGGCCAGATGACGGCGATGTCGTTGGTCGTGCCCTTTTTCTCGTTCCCTCCGCTGCCGGTCTTGTCGCCGACCTTCCATCCGGCGGGCAGGCCGGCCCGCAGGCGTCGGTCGCCCGTCTGGTTCGCGACCAGCCAGGCGACCAGTTGCTTGCGCGAGGCGGGCGACAAGGCCGTTCCCAGCGTCAGGGTCTTCAACGTGGCCAGCATGGCGTTGGGCGAGGTGGTGTTGGTGGCCCAGCCGGCCTTTCCGAAATTGATCCCGGGCTCGTAGTCGTCGACGCTGGTGACCGTGTCGCCCAGGCTCCGGACGAAGGCGGTCAAGGCCGCCGGGCCGCCGAAGGTGTCCAGCAGCAGGTTGGCGGCGGCGTTGTCGCTCAGGGTGATCGTCGCCTCGCACAACTGGCCCACCGTCATGCCGTCGGCGACATGCTTCTGGGTGGCCGGCGAATTGCCCATCAGCACGCCCTTGCCGTACCGGATGCGGCGATCCAGCCGCTCCTGGCCCTGGTCGACCCGGCGCAGGACGAAGCCGGCGATCAGGGTCTTGAAGGTGCTGCACATGATGAAGCGCTCGTCGGCGCGGTGGCCGAAGGTCTTGCCGGTGGCGGTGTCCAGCACGGACACGCCCAGCCGGCCGCCGCTGCGGACCTCCAAGGCGTTAATACCCCGGCTAATGCCGCTGGTCAGGCGTGCGGTGGCGGCGGCCTGGGCCGCGCCGCCGCTCGCGGCGGCGGGAAGGGCGGCGAGGGCGAGCAATGCTTGGCGTCTGTCGATCATCTGGGCCTCCATGACCGGCAAGATGCGGCAGGCATGACCGATGGGGCAAACGATGATAGTTCGCTCCAGACCCTAGGAAAATTTGGGTGTAAGCATGAGCCGCGCGCAACTGCCCCTCAACGCCCTGAGAGCCTTCGAGGCTTCGGCGCGCCATCTGTCCTTCACCCGCGCGGCCATCGAGCTGTGCGTGACCCAGGCCGCCGTCAGCCACCAGGTCAAGGGACTGGAGGCGCGGCTGGGCGCGGGGCTGTTCCGCCGCCTGCCGCGCGGCCTGGCCCTGACCGACGAGGGCCAGGCCCTGCTGCCGGTGGTCCGCGACAGCTTCGACCGCATGGGCGACGTCCTGGAGCGGTTCTCGGCCGGGCGGGTGATGGAGGTGCTCAGCGTCGGGGTGGTGGGCACCTTCGCCGTGGGCTGGCTCCTGCCGCGCCTGCCGGCGTTTCGGGAGGCGCATCCGTTCGTCGACCTGCGCCTGTTCACCAACAACAACCGCATCGACATCGCCGGCGAGGGGCTGGACTGCGCCGTGCGGTTCGGCGACGGGGCCTGGCACGGGACAGAGGCCGTGCCGCTGTTTCCCGCCCCAATGACGCCCCTGTGCGCGCCCGCCGTGGCCGAGCGCCTGAAGTCGCCCGAGGCCCTGGGCTCGGAGGTGCTGCTGCGCAGCTACCGCGCCGACGACTGGCCCGACTGGTTCGCCGCCGCCGGCCTCTCGCCGCCGCCGATCCGGGGGCCGGTGTTCGACAGTTCCTGGGTGATGGTCGAGGCGGCGATGCAGGGCGCGGGCGTGGCCCTGGCCCCGTTGATGATGTTCGCCCGCGACCTTGAGCAGGGGCGGCTGGTGCGGCCCTTCGCCCTGGAGGTGGGGGCGGGCCAGTACTGGCTGACCTGGCTGAAGTCGCGGCCGGTCACGCCGGCCCTGGCGGCGTTCCGGGATTGGCTGTCCGAGGAGATCTAGGATCGGGGACATGCGCATGCGGCGTGTCCCCAAGTCCAAGCTCGGCGCTTCCTGATGGGGACACGCCGCAAGGGCATGTCCCCGGCCGCGCTAGGCGATCATTTCCGGATCGTTCCGCTTCAGCCACGCGGCCGCGTAGCCGCACAGGGGCACGATCTTCATGCCCTCGCTGCGAGCGGTTTCGGTGACCTGGCTCATCAGGCGCCCGGCCGCGCCGGTGCCGCGCAGGGCGGGGTCGGCCTCAACGTGGGGGATGACCAGGCGGTGGCCGCTGCGCTGGTAGTCGGCGAAGGCGATCAGGCCGTCGACCTCCAGTTCGTAGCGGCTCTTGGCGGGGTTGTGGCTGAAGGCGTCTGTCATGTCTCGCATATGGGCTGGACGGCGCGCCGCGCCAGGGGTTCTCTGTTCCGGGGGCTAACGCGCGAGCGAGGTGGGCGATGCGGGCTCTAGTGGGATTTGTGGCGTTGGCGGCCCTGGCCGCCTGCGGCGCCAAGACGGACACCAAGACTGCGAGCAATATGGGCGACAAGCCGGCGGCGACCGAGGCGGCGGCCTCTACGCCCGCGGCCCCGACCCCGGCGACTTGGCCCAAGCGCAAGCCGGGCCTCTGGACCCAGACCATGAACCTGAAGGAGCAGGGCTTCTCCCGCAGCTTCCGGTTCTGCATCGACGAGGCCACCGACCAGAAGATCGGGGTCAATGCTCAGGGCGCCGACACCCATTGCCAGCAGAAGTCGATGACCCGGGGCGCCGACGGCGGCTGGACCATCGTCTCGTCGTGCGACATGGGCCCGGCCGGCCAGAGCGATAGCACCATCCGCGTCTCGGGCGACTTCAAAACCCGCTACGTGATGGACATCGTCAGCACCACCACGGGCGCGGCCCAGCCGGCCATGAACGGCGAGCACCGGATGTCGATGACCGCCGAGTGGTCGGGGGCGTGCCCGGCCGGCTGGACCGGCGGGGATGTGGAGATGCCTGGCGGCCGGCGGATCAACCTGGTGACCAAGGCGGTTTCGGGCGGGTAGGGGGCCTCGCGCGAGCCCTTCCTATTTAGTCCGTCATTCCCGCCCTTGTGGCGGGAACCCCTCTATCCGCCGCAGGTGCGGATGGGTGGCGCGCCAGCGCGCCAAGGCAACGCCCTTGCGGGCTGAACCAGGGGTTCCCGCCACAAGGGCGGGAATGACGGCGGAAATGAGAAGTCGGCTGCGAACTGCCGGTCCGTCCTAAACCAGCTCCACCGCCATCGCGGTGGCCTCGCCGCCGCCGATGCACAGCGCCGCCAGGCCCTTCTTGCCGCCGCGCGCCTGCAGGGCCGAGATCAGGGTGCAGAGGATGCGCGCGCCCGAAGCGCCGATGGGGTGGCCCAGGGCGCAGGCGCCGCCGTTGACGTTCAGCTTGTCGGGATCGATGCCCAGTTCCTGTTGGGCGATCATGGCGACCACGGCGAAGGCCTCGTTGATCTCGAACAGGTCGACGTCGCCGACGTCCCAGCCGGCCTTCTTCAGCGCCTTCCTCATGGCCGGCACCGGAGCGGTGGTGAACAGGGCCGGCTCGTGGGCGTGGGCGGCGTGGCTGATCACCTTGGCGACGATCGGCAGGCCCAGGCGCTTGGCCACGCTCTCGCGCGTCATGACCAGGGCGGCGGCGCCGTCGCTGATCGAGGCGGAACTGGCCGCCGTGACGCCGCCGTCGCGGGCGAAGGCCGCGCGCAAAGTGGGGATCTTGGCCGGATCGGCCTTCAGGGGCTGCTCGTCCTGGGCGATGGTCTCCGCGCCCTTGCGGGTGGTGACGGTCACCGGGGCGATCTCGGCGGCGAAGGCGCCCGACTCCACGGCCGCCTTGGCCTTGGCCAGGCCCTTGACCGCGTAGTCGTCCATGGCGTCGCGGCCGAACTGATAGCTCGCCGCCGTATCTTCGGCGAAGGCGCCCATCAGCTTGCCGGGGGTGTAGGCGTCCTCCAGCCCGTCCAGGTACATGCTGTCCCACATCTGGTCGTGGCCGATGCGGGCGCCCGAGCGATGCTTGGTCAGCAGGTAGGGGGCGTTGGTCATGCTCTCCATGCCGCCCGCCACGATGATGTCGGCGCTGCCGGCCGCCAGGGCGTCGTGGGCCATGATCGCGGCCTGCATGCCGCTGCCGCACATCTTGTTGACCGTGGTGGCCTCGACCGACAGCGGCAGACCCGCGCCCACGGCCGCCTGGCGCGCCGGCGCCTGGCCCAGGCCCGCGGGCAGGACGCAGCCCATGAAGATCTGTTCGACCTGGTCGCCCGAGACCCCGGCCCGTTCGATGGCCGCCTTCACCGCCGTCGCGCCCAGCTCGGTGGCCTTGGCTCCGGCCAACGCGCCCTGAAAGCCGCCCATCGGCGTACGGGCGAACGAGACGATGACGACCGGATCGGCGGTGTTGGACATGGTTAGGCTCCACCCTGGGGATTTTGTGGCGAGATAAACCCTCTTCGGCGCGTCAGACGCAAGAGCATCGCGCAAAAAGCGGGCGGCGGTGGAATGCGGATGTTCCGGCCGCCGCCGCGCAGGTGCGCAACCGAGAGTCAATTGCTATAAAAAACCTACTCGTGTCGGTCTGCAAAAGCAACCCTTGCATTCCCCGGCGGAAGGCTTCACCTTCCCGTGATGGGCCGCACCGCCGACTACACCAACGAACGCTGCGCCATCGCCGCCACCCTCGAGGTGGTGGGCGATCCGTGGACCTTGCTGATCCTCCGCGACGCCTTCCAGGGCGTGAAGCGGTTCGAGCAGTGGCAGGAGCGGCTGGGCGTGGCGCGCAACGTTCTGGCCGCGCGGCTCAAGAGCCTGGTCGGCCACGGGGTGCTGGAGGCCCGGCGCTATTCCGAGCGTCCGCCGCGCCGGGAATATGTGCTGACGGCCAAGGGCAGGGCCCTGTCGCCAGTGCTGCTGACCATGGCCGAGTGGGGCGACCAGCACGTGTATGGCGTGGGCAAGGGGCCGGTGCATTTCGTGCACCAGAAGTGCGGCTGCGACTTCCATCCGAAGCTCGCCTGCGAGGCCTGCGGCGAGGTGGTCGAGGGGCGCGACCTCAAGCGCGTCGTGCATGACGAGCCGGGCCTGACGGTCGGAGAGGCCCTGGAGGCCTCGGCCAAGATCGCGGCCGAGTGAGCTTTCGCTTCCACGTCCATCGGACCAAGCCGGCCTATCGGCTGGTGACGACGGACGGGGCGGCGTTTCCGGAGGGCGCGGCCGAGGCCGACTGGCGCCATACCCGCACCCGTGAACGGGCCGACACCAATCCGGACGTCGCCAGGCTGGTGGACGAGACGGGCTACTGCCTGTTTAGGATCGGAATGCGTTTCGACGAGATCGAATAGGGCGGATCGAAGGGGCTCGGCGTTTAGCCGATGGCCACCGCCACGCCGGCGATGATCGTCGCCCACAGCGCCAGACTCGCGAGGATCACGCTCAGCTTGGTCAGCGAGACGTGGCGCTCGTTGTGGTGCGGAACATGGATGTAGGCGGTGCTGTGCATGGTCTTCGGCCTAAATTTCCAGATGTGTCAAAAACACTCGGTGGTGGCGTACAGTTGATAGCTTCTCCATGACACAAAAGTTCCGGATGTCACTCGCTTCGATGGTGAAAAATGACGTTTTTTCGTGATTAATTTCGCTTTTTGACGTAGGTGTCAGTAAGTTTTGACGGTAACGTCAAATAGAGTCGTTTCCGTGCAGAATTTGCCGTTTTCTTGTGCTGGAAAATGGCGGGATACGAACGATGTTCGCTGTGCGGCCAAGCTTGGTTTGGCTGTTGGAGCTGGCGCTGAGTTTGGGATTCGAAGCCGGTCCGGCCAGCGGCCTCCCGCAACCGCCCCCACCTTTCAACCGTCATTCCCGCCCTTGTGGCGGGAACCCCTGGTTCAGCCCGCACGTGAAGCGCAAGCGGACCACCGGCGGTCCGCCCCTCCCGCAACTGCGGCGGATAGAGGGGTTCCCCCACAAGGGCGGGAATGACGGCTGAAAATAGGGTGGGGGAGGGTGCGCGTTCTCTCGCGGCCGCTAGAGCGCGACGTCCGCCCGCTGGGTGGCCACGATGAAGCCGCCGCCCAGGACGCGTTCGGGATCGGCGGGATCGTAGAGCACGCAGGCCTGGCCGGGGGCGACGCCTTCTTCCAGCACGTCGAACACCAGGCGCGGCTCGCCGTCGTCTCCGAGCGCAAGACGGCCGGGCACGGGTTCGCGGGTCGAGCGCACGCGGGCCAGCACCGGCGCGCCCTCGGCGGCGGCCGCTTCCAGGCTGCCCTCGACGCCCAGCCAGTTGCCTTCCTTCAGCGACAGGGCCTGGGTCAGCAGGGCTTCGCGCGGGCCGACGATCACCTGGCGCTTGTCGGCGTCGATCTTGACCACGAACAGCGGGTCGCCCACGGCGATGTTCAGGCCCCGGCGCTGGCCGATGGTGTAGCGGGTGACGCCCTCGTGCTTGCCCAGCACTCGGCCGTCCATGTGCACCATGTCGCCGGGCAGGGCGCCTTGCGGCCGGATCCGGTCGATCACCGTGGTGTACTTGCCCTCGGGCACGAAGCAGATGTCCTGGCTGTCGGGCTTGTCGGCGATGGCTAGGCCCAGCTCGGCGGCCACCAGGCGCACGGTCGGCTTGTCCATGCCGCCCAGCGGGAAGCGCAGGAAGTCCAGCTGCTCGGCCGTGGTGGCGAACAGGAAATAGCTCTGGTCCTTGGCCGGGTCGGCGGCGCGGCGCAGCTGCGGGCGGTTGGCTCCGGCGGCCGGCATGGCGCGCTGCACGTAATGCCCGGTGGCCATGGCCTCGGCGCCCAGGTCGCGGGCCACGTCCAGCAGGTCGCGGAACTTGACGGTCTGGTTGCAGCGCACGCAGGGAATGGGCGTCTCGCCGCGCAGATAGGCGTCGGCGAAGTCCTCGATCACCTGCTCCTTGAAGCGGCTTTCGTAGTCCAGGACGTAGTGCGGGATGCCGATGCGCTCGGCCGCCATGCGTGCGTCCATGATGTCCTGGCCCGCGCAGCAGGCGCCCTTCTTGGCGATCGCCGCGCCGTGGTCGTAGAGCTGCAGGGTCACGCCGACGACGTCGTAGCCGGCCTTGGCCAGCAGGGCGGCGGTGACGGTGGAGTCCACGCCCCCCGACATGGCCGCCACGATCCGCGTCCCCGCCGGCAGACCCACGGCCGCGCGCGCCTGCTCGACCGCGCGGTCAAGGGCGGAGGGGGCGGTGTCCAGAAGGGCGGTGTCGGCGTTCATCGCGGCCATATAGCGAGTTGTGGCCGGTTTTGCGAGGTTTGGGGGCGAGGCGTGGTGACGCCCCCTCCGTCGCGATGCGTATTCGCATCGCGCCACCTCCCCCGTTTCACGGGTGAGGAGGACGTGAGGGAGGCGGCGAAGCCGACGGAGGGGGCGTCCCTCCGCCGCCCCTACTTCAGCACGTTCAGCAGCGACGAGTTCTGCAGGCTGGCGAAGACCTGGGCCGAGGCCTGGACGGCCAGCTGGGCCGATTGCAGGCGGGTGACGGCTTCGGCCATGTCGACGTCGGTGATGCCGCCGACCATGGTGGTCAGGGAGTCGGCCTGGTCGGAAAGCTCGGTCTGGGCCGTCTCGAAGCGCTTCTGGTTCAGGCCGTTCTGGGCCTGGGCGGTGGTCAGGCTGATCTTGACCGTATCGAAGGTCTTCATGACCCCGGTCAGGAAGTCGGTCTGGGTCTGGGTCAGCTTGCCGGTGAACGGGCCGTTGGCGTCGATATAGGCCTGCACCTGCTTGAAGGCGTCGAAGGCGCCCGTGCCCAGCTTGTCGGCCAGCTGGCCGGTGTCGACCGAGGTGGTGTCGTCGATGCGGTTGCTGGTGATGTACTGGTCGTTCTGGAACAGCGAGGCGGTGCTGGGCGCGGCCGTGAGGTCGGCCATGGTGCTGGCGGTGGTCGGCTGGGTGTCGGACTTGGCGCCGGCGAACACGAAGCGGCCGTTGGACTTGGTGTTCAGGCCCTGGACCACGTCGCCGAACGCGCCGCCCATCTGCTGCATCAGGGTCTCGGCGCTGCCGGCGGCGATGGCGTTGGCGATGGCGTCGCGGGCGCTCTGCACGCCGTCCGCCATCTGGCCGATGCCGGTGTCCTGCATGTCCAGGCGGTTGGAGACCAGGGTGGTCTGATCCAGGAAGCCGGCGACCTTGGCCTGGGCGCTCCGCATCGCCGTGAGAACCTCGGCGTTCTTGGAATAGCCCTTCAGGTCGGTGGCGTTCTTCTGGCTGGAGACCTGTTCGCCGGCGATGTTCTGCAGCACCTGCGCGCGCATCAGGTTGCTGGTCATCACGCCGAAATTGCCGGAGGTGGAGACGCGGGTCATGGCTTAACCTCAGATGATGCCCACAAGGACATCGAACATGTCCTTGGTCGCCTGGATCAGGCGGGCGGAGGCGTTGAACGCCTGTTGATAGGTGGTCAGGTTGACGAGTTCCTCGTCGAGGTTGACGCCTTCCTGCGACTGGCGCTGGGCGTCGACCTCGGTCTGGACGGCTTCGGCGGCTTCCTTGCGGCTGGTGGCCGCGGCCGCCTTGCGGGCGATCGAGCCGCTGAAGTCGGCGCCGTAGTTGAGGACGCTCTTCTTCGCGCCGGCGGTGTCGCCGGCGGCGGCGAAGGTGGTGGTGGTGTCGCCGGCCTTGGCCAGGGCCAGGGCGCCGCGGCCGTCGCCGACCGCCAGGGCCGGCGTGCCGGCCGCGGCCGTCAGGTCCAGCTTGGCGAACGGCAGCTTGGACGGGTCGGCGTCCATGCCCGGATCCACCTTGTACATGCCGCCGCGCGTGCTGCGCTCGCTCATGCCCACGCCGAACAGCTGGCTCAGCGAGGGGCCCGAGACGCCGCGCTGGGTGGTGTCCTCGACGACCGACAGGCTGACGGGGGTGGCGGTGTTGGCGGTGAAGGTCAGCTCGCCCTTCGAGCCCAGGGCGAAGGCGCCGTAGAGGCCCACGCCGCTGTTGCGCGAGTTCAGGGCGTCCAGCGTCTCCTGCATCGTGCCCGTCCCGGTCGGGATGGTCACCTGCACGTCGCGGATGCGGCTTCCGTCGGGATCGGTCAGGCGCAGGGTGATGGTCTGGCCCGGGGTGAAGCCGCTCTGGTCGCCGGCCACCATGCCGGTCTCGTAGGGCGAGTAGCCGTCCGAGCGGATCACGTCGTTCATGCCGAAGAACTGGGAGAAGCCCTTGCCGGCCTTGGTCGAGGGCGTGGTGGCGTCATCGACGATGGCCACGCCGTTGCCCGTCGTCGTGGCGTTCAGGCTCAGGGCGCCGTTGGCGAAGGACGCCGTGCCCGTGCCGCCCAGGGCGGTGTTCAGCTGGGCGATGAAGTTGGTGTTGTTGAAGGTCGGGCCGGCCGCGCCGTTGACCGTCATGGTGCCGGCGGTGAAGTCGATCTCGACCTTCTGCTGGACGACGCCGGCGCTGTTGGTGATGGCGATCGTGGTCTTGCCGGTGAAGTTCTTGAACGCGGTGGCGGCGTCCAGGCCGGTGTTCTTGCCCGTCAGGGTGGACGGGGCGGGGACGGCGCTGGAGGCGTTGGAGGCGCGGTTCAGCTCCTCGGCGGCGCGGCTGACGAACTCGCCCAACTGGTCGGACAGGTTGGGCAGGTCGGTGTTGCGCAGCTGCAGCAGGCCCTGGAGCTCGCCGTTGGACACCGCCAGGGGCATGACCTGGCCGCCGCTGTTGGCGGTGGTGACGGTCAGATAGCCGTTGGCCGCGCCCGACTGGACATAGGCGACCTTGGCCGCGCCGTCGCCGGCCAGGCTGACGCCCTCGGCCGAGCGGATCGTGACGCCGCCGTTGGCGCGATCGCTGACCTGGATGTTCATATAGCTGGCCAGCTCGTCGATCAGGCCGCTCTGGACGTTCTCCGAGCCGGTGCCGTCGGCGCCGGCCATCTTGGCGCGGGTGATGTCGACGTTGAGGCTGTCGATCTGCTTGAGCAGGTCGTTGACGCGGTCGACATCGGCGCCGATGCGGTTGTCGGTGTCCTTGATCTGGCTGGACAGCGACGAGGTGATGCGCTTGCTCTCGCTGAGGAAGTCCTCGACCTTGGTGATGGCGCTCGAGCGCAGCAGGGTCGAGGACGGATCGTCCCCCGCCATGGAGAACGCGGCGTAGACGTCGTCCAGGGTCGAGAAGAAGTTGGTCTTGGCGCTGGGGTCGCCGAACAACTTCTGGGCGTTGTCCAGGGCGGTGGCGATGGCGCCGGTGCGGCCGGTGTCGGACGCGCCGTTCAGGCTGGCGGCCGCCATGAACTTGTCGGTCGCGCGCTTGATGGCGTCGATATTGACGCCGACGCCCATGCCGTTGGAGATCAGGTTCGACTGGCTGATCGTCTTGCGGACGTAGCCGGCGGTATTGATGTTGGCGACGTTGTCGGAAGTGACGCGCAGGCCCGTCTGGGCCGCCATCATCCCCGAGGTCGCAACGTTCAAGATGGTGTTCAACGACATCGTCTATTCTCCAGCCCGCTCGGCAAACCACGAACGGCACGACGCGACCTTGCCCGGCGAAAACTGCCGGGCGTTGTGGGGCTGAACCCCTTCCGCGATGTGCAAGCCGTTGAAAATCAAGGCAATTCGTTCCTGGCGTCGAGCGAGCGACAGAAACCTATGCGCAAGGAGGGCGCCAACTTCCGGCAGGGGGCGGGTGGGGCGCGCTGACGCGGCAACCTCGGTCGCATTAACCCTGTTTGACTCGGCAAAAAGCGCCGTGGTCTGCCTATCCGAAGTTGTAAATGCAAGATTAATATCAAATAAAACAATGAGTTATTGTGGTTTGGCGAGTTGGCCCGGCGGTTGCTGAGGGAATGGCGGATCAAGGCGTGTCCTCTTCGGGCCGCCATCCGCCGTGGACCTCATCGACGCATGACCGCGATCGCCGCTCCCGCTTCCGTCCTTCCTTCGGCCCCGGCGCCCGCCGGCGGTTACGACAAGGACGCGGCCGAAGGCTTCGGCGCGCTGCTGGCTCAGGCCGGAAGCGCCAACGACAAGACCTCCACGCGCGACAGCAAGGCCGCCGACGCCAAGTCCGCCGCCGGCAAGGCGCAGGACAGCAAGACGTCGGACGCCAAGATCGCCGACGCCAAGGCCGCCGATAAGGCCTCGGACGCCAAGGCCTCCCGCGCGGACGCTTCGGACAAGGCCGACGCCCGGGCCGACGCTAAGGCGGCCGACGCCGCCCAGGCCGCCGACAAGGCTTCGGGCAAGGTGGCCGACAGCAAGGACCAGGCCGCCGCCGACGCGGGCGCCGCCAAGGACTCTAAAGACACGCAAGTCGCCGACCAGGCCGCCGGCCAGACCGACGCCGCGCCGGTCGACGCCGCCCAGGCCGCCGCCGCCCTGATCGCCGCCATGCAGGCCCCGACCGTCGAGGCGCCCAAGACCGTCGCCGACGCCGACACGGCCGTCGCGCCCCAGACCGCCGCCGCCCAGGCCGCGACCTTCGCCCCGGTCATCGCCGAGGTCGCCGCGCCCCTGCAGGAAGAAGCCGTCCCCGCCGCCGCCGTGGCGACCGACGCCGCCGCGACCGTCCCGGCCGTCGAACTGCCCGAACTGCCGACGGTTTCGGCCGCCGACCTGGCCGCCGCCGCCCAGGCCGCGTCCAAGCCGGCCGAGACCGCCGCCGCGCCGGCCGCCAAGGCCGAGGTCGCCGCCCCGGCTCAGCC
>NZ_JBWKPL010000010.1:0-157095 GCF_059418225.1 Caulobacter sp. GW821-FHT09B08
CGCCACCGGTCCCGGCGCCCAGGCCTCGTCCCGGGCCGAGGGGCCGCGCGGCGACCTGCGCGCGGCCCTGCGCGGCAGCGCGGCGGGCTGCGCCAACGCCCAGGCCGTCGGCCTCAACCGGCGTGAGCAGGAGCATTGCGACGAGAAGTTCGGGGCCGTGGCCCGCAACGCGCCCGACTATTCGGCGCCCATGGACGCGGCCAAGCGGCGGGACTTCGACGCCCAGGCGCTACGCCAGCAGGCCGACCGGGCCTATCGCGAGGCCAATGTCGGTCCGGGCGTCAATCACCGCGATCGGGACGACCCGGGCAAGGGCAAGGACATTCCCTGGGTGCTGGGCGCCGAGCAGGACGGGCTGGGCCGCCAGATGTCGGCGACCCAGCAGGCCCTCAAGCGGCTCGATGATGCGAAGAAGGCCGAGGCGCGGCGGAAGAAGGCCGAGCGCCAGGACGGCCAGCGCTGACGCCGCCCACCTTGAAGTGACCGACCAGTTCGGCCAGGCCCTCGACCTCGCGCACCAGGGTCATGCTGTCGGCGGCCGAGCGGTTGACCATGGCGGCGTTCTTCTGGGTGGCCTGGTCCATCTGGTTGACGGCGGAATTGACCTCCGAGAGGCCGGCGGCCTGTTCGGCGGCCGAGGCGGCGATCTGGCCGATCACCCCGTCGATGGCGCCCACCTGGCCGGCGATCTTCTGCAGGGCCTCGCCCGTGCGGCCCACCAGCACCACCCCGGACTCGACCTGGCGGGCGGAGTCGGCGATGTGAATCTTGATCTCCTTGGCCGCCTCGGCCGAGCGCTGGGCCAGAGCCCGCACTTCCTGGGCGACGACCGCGAAGCCGCGACCGGCGTCCCCGGCGCGAGCCGCTTCGACGCCCGCGTTCAGGGCCAGCAGGTTGGTCTGGAAGGCGATCTCGTCGATGACGCCGATGATCTGGGCCACCTGGCGCGAGGAGGTCTCGATGCCGCCGATGGCGTCGATGGTCTCCTGGACCACGGTGCGCGAGCGGCCGGCCTCGGCCTGGGCCTCGCTGACCGCCTCGCGGGCGCCGCGCGCCCCATCGGCGGCGACGCGGACGGCGCCGGTGATCTCGGTCAGGGCGGCGGCGGCCTCTTCCAGGCTGGCGGCCTGCTGCTCGCTGCGCGCCGACAGGTCGCCCGCGGCGCCGGCGATGCCGTTGGCCCCGGCGGTCAGGCCGCCCACGGCCGAGACCACGGCGCCCATGGCCTGCTCAAGACGTTCGACGGCCTGGTTGAAGTCCGAACGCAGGCGCTCGTATTCCGGCGCGAAGGCTTCGTTCAGGCGCACGGTCAGGTCGCCGGCGTGCAGCCGGTCCAGACCCTGGGCCAGGCGCGAGACGACCTGGGCCTGGGCCTCGGCCTGCTGCTGGTCGCGGTCGGCCGACAGGCGGCGCTCGGCCTCGGCGGACTGGCGGTGGCGCTCGGCCTCGCCCTCGATGCGGCTCTTCTCGCGGGCCTCGTCGCGGAAGGCGTGGACCGCGTCGGCCATCAGGCCGATGTCGTCGCGGCGGCCGGCGAACGGCAGGGCCACGGAAAGATCGCCGCCCATCACCCGCTTCATGGCGTCGCGCAGGTCGCGCAGCGGCGACAGCTGGCGACGCACCATCGACACCGAGACGGCCACGCCCAGGCCGGCCAGCACCACGCCGGCCACGGCCAGCCAGATCAGCTGGCGATAGACCGGCTGGAAGTAGTCGGCCTTGGCCACGCCCACGAACATGATGCCGATCACCTCCCCCGAGGCGTTCTTGATCGGGTCGTAGGCGGCGAAATAGGGCTTGCCCAGGATCTTGGTCTCGCCGCGATAGGCCTCGCCGCGACCCAGCACGGCGTCATAGACCGGCCCCTTGGCCAGGGGCGTGCCGACCGCGCGGCTGCCGTCCGGCTTGGCCACGTTGGTGGCCACCCGAGTGTCACCCATGAAGATGGTGGCCACGCCGCCGACCAGATCCTTGACGTGGTCGACCGTGGCGACGTCGCCGTTCAGCGGCTTGCCGCCGACCGTCAGCTTGTCGCCTTCCCGCGCGAAGCTGGCGCCCTGGCCGCCGACCGCGTCCCAGGCCACGCGCATGCTGGCTTCCTGCTGGCTCACCGCCTGGGCCTTGGCGAAATCGAGCGAGTTCTTGCCCACGATGGCCAGAAGGGCCAGCAGCAGGGTCATGAACGCGGCGACGACGGTCAGGCTGACCTTCGTGGAGATGTCGGAACGCATTGGGCGCCATGTTTTTGTGGGATTTGATCCACATCAATGCGGCGCAAAGTTTGAAACAAGGCTTAACCGTATAAGTCACTACGGTGAAAGAGGAACTCCGCGACATTGCGCCGCAGCATGGCGCACGGCGTTCGCCGAACGCCACACATGGTACCGATACCTTCATCACGACGCCGCGCATCGCGCCACCTCCCCGCCTCGCGGGCCAGGCGCCAAAACAAAACGGCCCGGGATCGCTCCCGGGCCGTCTCGTTTTTCAGTCCTCGAAGGAAGCCTAGGCTTCTTCGGCGATGATGGCCGGCAGCGGCTCCATCGCTTCTTCGCGCTGCTGGGCCAGCTGCTCGTCGCGCTTGGCGGCGACGCGCTGCAGGCTGCGCAGGTAGGAACCCGTGCCGGCGGGGATCAGGCGACCCACGATCACGTTTTCCTTCAGGCCTTCCAGGGTGTCGGTCTTGCCGTGCACCGAGGCTTCGGTCAGGACGCGGGTCGTTTCTTGGAACGACGCGGCCGAGATGAAGCTCTTGGTCTGCAGCGAGGCCTTGGTGATGCCGAGCAGCACCGGCTGGGTGGTCGCCGGACGGCCGCCGCGAGCGATGGCCTTGTCCTGCTCGTGGTAGAACTCGGGCTTGTCCAGGTGATCGCCCTTGATCAGACCCGTATCGCCCGGCTCCAGGATCTCGACCTTCTGCAGCATCTGACGAACGATCGTCTCGATGTGCTTGTCGTTGATCGGCACGCCCTGCAGTCGGTAGACCTCCTGGATTTCGTCCACGAGGAAGTTGGCCAGGGCCTCGACGCCCAGGATGCGCAGGATGTCGTGCGGATCCGGGTTGCCGTCGATGATGTACTCGCCGCGCGCGATGAAGTCGCCATCGTGCACCGCGATGTGCTTGCCCTTCGGGATCAGGAACTCGACCGCTTCGGGCTGGTTGCCGTCGGCGTCGATGTCCGGAGTGATCTTGATCCGGCGCTTGTTCTTGTAGTCCTTGCCGAATTCGACACGGCCGTCCATTTCCGCGATGACCGCGCAGTCCTTCGGACGGCGGGCTTCGAAGAGTTCGGCGACGCGCGGCAGACCACCGGTGATGTCCCGGGTCTTGGCGCCTTCGGTCGGGATACGCGCGATGACCTCGCCCGGCTTGACCATGTCCCCGTCGGCGACGGAGAGAATGGCGCCGACCGACATCAGGTAGCGAGCCTCGCCGCCGTTGGCCAGACGGACGTACGAGCCGTCCTCGCCCAGCACGCCCATGGCCGGACGCAGGTCCGAGGCGCGGGCCGAGGTCCGCCAGTCGGCGATCACGCGCTGCGCGATGCCGGTGGCTTCGTCGGTTTCCTCGCGGACGGAGAAGCCGTCCACCAGGTCTTCGGCGCGGATGCGGCCGGCGACTTCGGTGATGATCGGGGTGGTGTAGGGGTCCCAATCGGCCAGGCGCTGGCCGCGCTTGACCTTCTCGCCGTCCTTGACCTTCAGGCGCGAGCCGTAAGGCGGCTTGTAGTTTTCGCGTTCCTTGCCGTCGACCAGCACGCTCACCGAGGTGTTGCGGCTCATCACGACCAGGGCGCCGTCCGAAGCGGTGACGGTGGCGCCGGTCACGCGGACCACGCCGTCGTTGCTGCTTTCGAAGAACGACTGCTCGGCCACCTGGGCGGTGCCGCCGATGTGGAAGGTCCGCATCGTCAGCTGGGTGCCGGGCTCGCCGATCGACTGGGCGGCGATGACGCCGACGGCTTCACCGATGTTCACCGGCGTGCCGCGAGCCAGGTCGCGACCGTAGCAGGCGCCGCAGACGCCGATCTTGGCTTCGCAGGTCAGGACCGAACGGACCTTCACCGACTGAACGGCGGCGGCCTCGATGAGGTCGGCCATGTTTTCGTTCAGATAGGTGTCGGCCGGCACGATGATCTCGCCGGTCGCCGGGTCCTTGATGTCCTCGGCCGAGAAGCGGCCCAGGACGCGGGCGCCCAGCGAGACCAGCACGTCGCCGCCTTCGACCACGGCGCGCAGGGTGATGCCCCGCGTGGTGCCGCAGTCTTCCTCGACGATGATGCAGTCCTGCGCGACGTCGACCAGGCGACGGGTCAGGTAGCCCGAGTTGGCGGTCTTCAGCGCGGTGTCCGCCAGGCCCTTACGAGCGCCGTGGGTCGAGTTGAAGTACTCCTGAACGGTCAGGCCTTCCTTGAAGTTCGAGACGATCGGGGTCTCGATGATCTCGCCGGAGGGCTTGGCCATCAGGCCGCGCATGCCGCCCAGCTGCTTCATCTGGGCCTGCGAACCACGGGCGCCGGAGTGGGCCATCATGTAGATGGCGTTGATCTCGCGCTCGCGGCCGTTCTCGTCCTTATGCTTCATCTGAAGCTCGGCCATCATCTCGTCGGCGACGCGGTCCGTCGCCTTGGCCCAGGCGTCGACGACCTTGTTGTACTTCTCGCCCTTGGTGATCAGGCCGTCGGCGTACTGTTGCTCGTACTCTTCGGCCAGGGTGCGGGTCTCGGCGACGATCGCCTCCTTCCGCTTGGGGATGATGATGTCGTCCTTGCCGAAGGAGATGCCGGCCTTGGCCGCTTCCTTGAAGCCCAGACCCATGATCTGGTCGGCGAAGATGACCGTCGCCTTCTGACCGCAGTGGCGGTAGACGACGTCGATCAGATTGCCGATTTCCTTCTTGGTCAGCGCCTTCTCGATCAGTCGGTGACCGATCGCGGGGTGGCGCGGCAGCAGGGCGGCGATCTTCATGCGGCCCGGGGTGGTGTCGATCACGCGGCGACGGGCCACGCCATCGGCTTCCACTTCGGTGAAGCGCGACTTGATCTTGGCGTGCAGCGACACGACGCCGGCGTCCATGGCGGCTTCGATCTCGCCCAGGTCGGCGAAGATCTTGCCTTCACCCGGCTCGCCGTCGCGAGCGACCGACAGGTAGTACAGACCCAGGACGATGTCCTGCGACGGCACGATGATCGGGCGACCGTTGGCGGGCGACAGGATGTTGTTGGTCGACATCATCAGGACGCGCGCTTCCAGCTGGGCCTCGAGGCTCAGCGGGACGTGCACGGCCATCTGGTCGCCGTCGAAGTCGGCGTTGAACGCGGCGCAGACCAGCGGGTGCAGCTGGATGGCCTTGCCCTCGATCAGCTTGGGCTCGAACGCCTGGATGCCCAGACGGTGAAGCGTCGGCGCGCGGTTCAGCATCACCGGGTGCTCGCGGATCACCTCTTCGAGGATGTCCCACACCTGGGGCTGTTCGCGCTCGACCATGCGCTTGGACTGCTTGACGGTGCCCGACAGGCCCTTGGCGTCCAGGCGCGCGTAGATGAACGGCTTGAACAGCTCCAGGGCCATCTTCTTGGGCAGGCCGCACTCGTGCAGCTTCAGGTCCGGACCCACGACGATGACCGAACGGCCCGAATAGTCGACGCGCTTGCCCAGCAGGTTCTGACGGAAGCGGCCTTGCTTGCCCTTCAGCATGTCGGCCAGCGACTTCAGCGGACGCTTGTTGGCGCCGGTGATGACGCGACCGCGGCGGCCGTTGTCGAACAGGGCGTCGACCGACTCCTGCAGCATCCGCTTTTCGTTGCGGATGATGATGTCGGGGGCGCGCAGCTCGATCAGGCGCTTGAGGCGGTTGTTACGGTTGATGACCCGGCGATACAGGTCGTTCAGGTCCGAGGTCGCGAAGCGGCCGCCGTCCAGCGGCACCAGCGGGCGCAGTTCCGGCGGGATCACCGGCACGACCGTCAGCACCATCCATTCCGGACGGTTGCCCGACTCCTGGAAGGCTTCCAGGATCTTCAGGCGCTTCGAAAACTTCTTCTGCTTCATGTCCGACGGGTTGCCCGCCAGCTCTTCGCGCAGCTTCTCGGCTTCCTTCTCGAGGTCGATCGCCTTGAGCAGGTTCTGGACGGCCTCGGCGCCGATCTCGGCGGTGAAGCTGTCGTCGCCGTATTCGTCCTGGGCGCGCATGAAGTCGTCCTCGCTGAGCAGTTGGTGCTGCTTCAGCGGGGTCAGGCCCGGCTCGGTGACGATGTAGTATTCGAAGTACAGGACGCGCTCGATGTCCTTCAGCGGCATGTCCAGCATCATGGCGATGCGCGAGGGCAGCGACTTCAGGAACCAGATGTGGGCGACCGGCGAGGCCAGCTCGATGTGGCCCATGCGCTCGCGACGGACGCGGGCGAGGGTGACTTCGACGCCGCACTTCTCGCAGATGATGCCCTTGTACTTCATGCGCTTGTACTTGCCGCACAGGCATTCGTAGTCCTTGGTCGGGCCAAAGATACGGGCGCAGAACAGGCCGTCACGCTCGGGCTTGAACGTGCGGTAGTTGATGGTTTCCGGCTTCTTGATCTCGCCGAACGACCACGAGCGGATCTTTTCCGGCGAGGCCAGCGAGATGCGGATCTGGTCGAAGGTCGGAGCGGCCTGGACCGGATTGAAGATGTTCAGGACTTCCTGGTTCATCTTGGTTCCTTCTGCGGGACTACCCGCGAAAATTCAAAGTTGGAGAGCGGGCTGAGAGGAGGCCCCTCCCCTGCCGAGGCAGAGGAGGGAGATCCGGATCAGCTGTTCTCCAGCTCGACGTTCAGGCCGAGCGAGCGCATTTCCTTGACCAGCACGTTGAAGCTTTCCGGGATACCGGCTTCGAACGTGTCGTCGCCGCGGACGATCGACTCGTAGACCTTGGTCCGGCCGGCCACGTCGTCGGACTTCACCGTCAGCATTTCCTGCAGGGTGTAGGCCGCGCCGTAGGCTTCCAGAGCCCACACTTCCATTTCCCCGAAGCGCTGACCGCCGAACTGGGCCTTACCACCCAGCGGCTGTTGCGTGACGAGCGAGTACGGACCGATCGAACGGGCGTGGATCTTGTCGTCGACCAGGTGGTGCAGCTTCAGCATGTAGATGTAGCCGACCGTGACCGGACGCTTGAACTGGTCGCCCGTCTGGCCGTCGTACAGGATCGACTGGCCCGACTTGTTGACGCCGGCCATTTCGAGGTGGTCCTCGATGTCGTCCATGCGCGCGCCGTCGAACACCGGGGTGGCGATCGGAACGCCCTTGCCGAGGTTGCGGGCCAGTTCGACCAGCTCTTCCTCGGTTTCCGGCAGTTCCTCGTCGGGGCCGTAGATGTCGCGCAGGCGCGTCACCAGGGCGTCCTTCTGGCCACCGTGCTGCCAGTCTTCCAGCAGCGTGGTGATCTGCTTGCCGAGGTTGGCGCAGGCCCAGCCCAGGTGGGTTTCGAAGATCTGGCCGACGTTCATGCGCGAAGGCACGCCCAGCGGGTTCAGAACGACGTCCACGTGCGTCCCGTCGGCGAGGAACGGCATGTCCTCGATCGGCAGGATGCGCGAGATGACGCCCTTGTTGCCGTGACGGCCGGCCATCTTGTCGCCCGGCTGAAGCTTGCGCTTCACGGCCACGAAGACCTTGACCATCTTCATCACGCCCGGGGGCAGTTCGTCGCCGCGCTGCAGCTTGTCGACCTTGTCCTCGAAGCGACGGTCCAGACGCTTGCGGTTCTCGTCGAACAGACGACGCAGGCTTTCCAGTTCGCCCATCGCCTTCTCGTCCTCGAGCGCGATCTGCCACCACAGACCCGGCTGGACTTCAGCCAGGCCTTCGGCGGTGATCTCGCCGCGCGACAGGCCCTTGGGACCCGACAGGGCGACGTTGCCGATCAGCAGCTCGCGCAGACGGCCCGAGATGTTGCGGTTCAGGATCGCGAACTCGTCGTCGCGGTCCTTGCCCAGGCGGTCGATCTCGGCGCGCTCGATGGCCAGGGCGCGTTCGTCCTTGTCGACGCCGTGACGGTTGAACACGCGCACGTCGACGATGGTGCCGGCGACGCCCGGGGGCAGGCGCAGGCTGGTGTCGCGGACGTCCGAGGCCTTTTCGCCGAAGATGGCGCGCAGCAGCTTTTCTTCCGGCGTCATCGGGCTTTCGCCCTTCGGCGTGACCTTGCCGACCAGGATGTCGCCCGGCTGGACTTCGGCGCCGATCGCCACGATGCCCGCTTCGTCGAGGTTGCGCAGGGCTTCCTCGCCGACGTTGGGGATGTCGCGGGTGATTTCTTCCGGACCCAGCTTCGTGTCGCGGGCCATGACTTCGAATTCCTCGATGTGGATCGAGGTGAAGACGTCGTCACGGACGATGCGTTCGGAGATCAGGATCGAGTCTTCGAAGTTGTAGCCGTTCCAGGGCATGAACGCGACGAGCGCGTTGCGGCCCAGGGCCAGTTCGCCCAGCTCGGTCGACGGACCGTCGGCGATGATGTCGCCAGCGCTGATCTTGTCGCCCACCTTCACCAGCGGGCGCTGGTTGATGCAGGTCGACTGGTTCGAACGCTGGAACTTCGACAGGCGGTAGATGTCGACGCCCGAACGGGCGCTGTCGGTCTCTTCCGTGGCGCGCACGACGATACGGGTGCCGTCGATCTGCTCGACCACGCCGGTGCGCTTGGCGATGACCACGGCGCCCGAGTCACGGGCGACCACGGCTTCCATGCCCGTTCCCACGAGAGGGGCATCGGATTGCACGAGGGGCACGGCCTGACGTTGCATGTTCGAGCCCATGAGGGCGCGGTTGGCGTCGTCGTTTTCCAGGAACGGGATCAGGGCCGCGGCCACCGACACGACTTGGCGCGGCGACACGTCCATCAGGTCCACCTGTTCCTTTTGGAGCAGGGTGGGTTCGCCGTTGATCCGGCCGGGGACCAGGTCGTCGACGATCTCGCCGTTCGACACAGCGATGTTCGACTGCGCGATGACGTGCTTCGACTCTTCCATGGCCGACATGTAGACGACCTCTTCGAGCGGCTTGCCGTCGGCGACGCGACGGTAGGGGCTCTCGATGAAGCCGTACTTGTTCACGCGGGCGTGGGTGGCCAGCGAGTTGATCAGACCGATGTTCGGGCCTTCCGGCGTTTCGATCGGGCAGATGCGGCCGTAGTGGGTCGGGTGAACGTCGCGGACTTCGAAGCCGGCGCGCTCGCGGGTCAGACCGCCCGGGCCAAGCGCCGAGAGACGACGCTTGTGGGTGATCTCCGACAGCGGGTTGGTCTGGTCCATGAACTGCGACAGCTGCGAGGAGCCGAAGAATTCACGCACCGAGGCCGCGGCCGGCTTGGCGTTGATCAGGTCGTGCGGCATCACGGTGTCGATGTCGACCGACGACATGCGTTCCTTGATGGCGCGCTCCATGCGCAGCAGGCCGACGCGGTACTGGTTTTCCAGCAGCTCGCCCACCGAACGCACCCGGCGGTTGCCCAGGTTGTCGATGTCGTCGATTTCGCCGCGGCCGTCGCGCAGGCCGACCAGCAGCTGCAGGACCGCCAGCACGTCTTCCTTGCGCAGGACGCGCATCTCGTCCGAAGCGTCCAGCTCCAGGCGCATGTTCATCTTCACGCGGCCCACGGCCGACAGGTCGTAGCGCTCGGCGTCGAAGAACAGCGACTTGAACATCGCTTCGGCGGCTTCGACGGTCGGCGGCTCGCCCGGACGCATCACGCGGTAGATGTCGAACAGGGCGTCCTCGCGGACGGCGTTCTTGTCCACGCGCAGGGTGTTGCGCATGTAGGCGCCGACCGTGACGTGGTCGATGTCCAGCACGTCGATGGTGCTGAAGCCTTGGTCGGCCAGGGCCTGGATCGAGGTGACGTCCAGCTCGTCGCCGGCCTCGGCGTAGATTTCGCCGTTCTCGAAGTTGACGGCGTCGCGGGCCAGGTAGCGGCCGGTCAGGGCTTCCGGACCCAGCAGCAGGGTCTTCAGGCCGTTGTCGGCCAGCTTCTTGGCCTGGCGGGCGGTGATCTTGGTGCCGGCCGGGGCGACTTCCTCGCCGGTGTCGGCGTCGACCAGAGCGAACTCCGGCTTCACGCCGCGCCAACGCTCGGGCTTGTAGGGCGTGGCCCAGCCTTCAGCGCCGGCGGCGGTGCGCTTCTCGAACGGGACGACGTCATAGAACGTCGTCAGGATCTCTTCGCCGTCCATGCCCAGGGCATAGAGGAAGGTGGTGGCGGGCAGCTTGCGGCGACGGTCGATGCGGACATAGACCACGTCCTTGGCGTCGAACTCGAAGTCCAGCCACGAGCCGCGGTACGGGATCACGCGGGCGGCGAACAGCAGCTTGCCCGAGGCGTGGGTCTTGCCCTTGTCGTGGTCGAAGAACACGCCAGGCGAACGGTGCATCTGCGAGACGATGACGCGCTCGGTGCCGTTGACGATGAAGGTGCCCTTGTCGGTCATGAGCGGGATGTCGCCCATGTAGACGTCCTGCTCCTTGATGTCCTTGACGGACCGGGCGCCGGTTTCTTCTTCCGTTTCGAACACGATCAGGCGCAGCTTGACCTTCAGCGGGGCCGCGAAGGTCATGTCGCGCTGGATGCACTCTTCAACGTCGTACTTGGGCTCTTCGAATTCGTACGAGACGTATTCGAGCACCGCGCGCTCGTTGAAGTCCTTGATCGGGAACACCGACTTGAAGACCGCCTCGATGCCTTCGTCGCGGCGTTGGCCCGGACGGACCTCGCGCTGAAGGAACTGCTCGTAGGAGGAGCGCTGAACCTCGATGAGGTTCGGCATCTGCACAGCTTCGGGGATGCGGCCGAAAGACTTCCGGATCCGCTTCTTGCCGGTGAAGGATTGCGCCATGTTTTTTCCCTGCGGCGCGGAACGGAGTCCGCGCGTGAATTCGAATGCCTCGGCGTCCACCCTCGCCGCCCTCCTTGTAAGGAGAGCTGCGGACGCTGGAATTCCCCTATCGAGCGACCGGGACCGGAAGCTCGAGGGCGCCCCTTCGCGCTGGTCGGAGGGCGGCTGACCGCGCCTCGGGGCGTAATACGGACGCGCCAAAGCGCTCCGCCGATATCATCGTGAACGCGGGGATATAGGGGATGCGACGACGGAAGAAAAGGGGAATTCGTAAAACGTCGTGAATGCGCGCGTCGCGACCGGCAGGCCGCTCTCGTCTGCGCCTCCGCTCCCGTCGATGGCGAAGCAGGACGCCACCGAGCTTCAGCATGCGGGAGACCAGATCCCCCATCCGCAGCTATTGTCGCGAATCCGACAATGGACTCGAGAAGGCATGCAGGCAGAAATGACGCCTTATACGCATATATACTTACGTTATGACTCGATATTCCCTTTGGCTAAACTCGTCGAATGCGTTCATCAAAGACCTGCGACCACCGGACGCACCTCCATGACTGCCCTTATACTCGCCATTTAACTGGCCGTTCACCACGGCCGCGAAAACTAGCAATGGTTGCTCTTCCCGACCGGCGCACGCAGTGCTGGTGGAGCTTCCCGGACCGCCGCCATGCAAGCCTTCGATCACTGGAAGATCTCGACCAAAATTCTGACGGCCCTGCTGGTGCTGGCCACGGCCTTCGTCATCTGCTCGGGCTATACGAGCTTTCAGCTGCGGTCGATCGCCGGCGAGTACAAGACGCTGACCGAGCGCAGCGCGCCCGCCGCCGTCGAGGTGGCCCGCGCCACCCGCCAGATCAATCAGATCGGCTACGCGGCCTACCGCACCATGGCCTATGACGGCGCCAGCGCCGAGGCGGCCGCGGCCGAGAAGGCTTTCGAAGACGCCGTCGCCAAGGCCTTCAAGAACCTCGACAACGCCATCCGCCTCGAGCCGCAGAACGCCCAGACCCTGGGCGTCTATCGCCAGCGGATCGAGACTCTGGTCCACCCTGCCCGCTCGGCGGTCCGCGCCGGCCGCGCCGATCAGGATGATCACGCTCGCGAAGTCCTTGCCGGCCTGGATCCCAAGATCGCCGACCTGACCGCCGACCTGCGCGCCTATAACGAGGCCAACACCGCCTCGGACGGCGCCAAGAGCAGCGCCCTGGCCGCCAACGCCGACCGCACCGTCATGATCAGCGTGGTCGGGGCCCTGGTCGCCGGCTGCGCCGCCCTGGGCTTTGGCCTGTGGGTCTCGCGCGCCAAGATCAGCCGCCCGCTGAACGCCCTGGCCCAGCGCATGCGCCGCCTGGCCGACGGCGACCTGGAGGTCATGATCGACGGCCAGGACCGCCGCGACGAGGTCGGCGACATGGCCAAGGCCGTGCAGGTCTTCAAGGACAACGGCCTGAAGGCCCGCTCCGTCGAACAGGAAGCCGAGGCCGTGCGCGCCCAGGCCGAGAGCGAGCGCGGCCGCGCCGAGGCCGAGCGCCTGCGGGCCGAGGCCGAACTGGCCCAGGTGGTCCAGAGCCTGGCCGCCAGCCTCTCGCGGATGGCCCAGGGCGACCTGACGGCCCGCATCGACGTGGCCTTCGCCGGCCAGTACGCCCAGATCAAGACCGACTTCAACGCCGCCATCGACAGCCTGCGCGACACCATGACCACGATCAGCGGCGCGGTCGGCGGCATCCAGGGCGGCTCGCAGGAGATTTCCACGGCCTCCGACGACCTGTCGCGCCGCACCGAACAGCAGGCCGCCAGCCTGGAAGAAACCGCCGCCGCTCTCGACGAGATCACCGCCACGGTCAAGCGCAGCGCCGAGGGCGCCAAGCGCGCCTCCTCCAGCGCCAGCGGGGCCCGCGCCGACGCCGAGCGTTCGGGCCAGATCGTCGGCGAGGCCGTCACCGCCATGGGCGAGATCGAGGACGGCTCCGCCCAGATCGGCCAGATCATCGGGGTGATCGACGAGATCGCCTTCCAGACCAACCTGCTGGCCCTGAACGCGGGCGTGGAAGCCGCCCGCGCCGGCGACGCCGGCAAGGGCTTCGCGGTCGTGGCCCAGGAAGTCCGCGCCCTGGCTCAGCGCTCGGCCGAGGCCGCCAAGGAGATCAAGCAGCTGATCGCCGGCTCTTCGGCCCAGGTCGAGAAAGGCGTGCGCCTGGTCGGCGAGACCGGCCGCGCCCTCAGCGAGATCGTCGGCAAGGTCGCCGAGATCGACGCCCTGATCGGCGAGATCGCCATGTCGGCCCAGGAGCAGTCGGTGGGCCTGGCCCAGGTCAATACCGCCATCAACCAGATGGACCAGGTCACCCAGCAGAACGCCGCCATGGTCGAGCAGGCCACCGCCGCCGCGGCCGGCCTCAAGGGCGAGGCGGGCGAGCTGAACCGGCTGGTTTCGCGCTTCCGCGTCGCCGGCGCGGCGACCGTATCCCGGGCGGCGGCCTGAGGCTCACCCTCGCCAGAGGCCGACCGCGCCCTTGGGCCCGGCCAGCACGCCCGCCTTGGGACCGGCCAGCCGCGCGACGTTGAAGGGCTGGGTGGTCAGGCGCTCGAAATGGCCGCCGTCGCGGCTGACGATCGTACCCGCCAGGCCCGTGGCCAGCACCGTCGCCCCCGTGGTGGCGATCCCCGACAGATAGCCGCCCGGCGCCCCGACCGCCTGGAAGGCCGCCCCGTCGGACGCCAGCCAGGCCAGGTTCACGCCTTCGGTCTTGGGCTTCTCGAAGTCGCCGCCGCAGACCCACAGCTCGCCGTGGGGCCCGAACGCCAGGGCGAAGGCCCCGCGCGAGGAGGCGTCGGCCGGGATCGGCGTCTCCAGCACGTCGAACTTCTGGCCGCGACCGTCGCGCGACAGATAGACCCGCGCCTTGCCGGCCCCGCCGGTGCAGAAGGCGATGCGTCCGCGCGGCCCCAGGGCCAGGCAGCCGTTGCTGGCGGCGAAGGCCGCCTCGTCCTTGGCGGCCGGCGGCAGCACGCCTTCGGGCGTCCGCGTCCAGGTGGCGCCACCGTCCAGGGTGACCAGCAGGGTGAAGACCCCGCCGGTCGGATCGCCCAGGATGAAACCCGTCTTCTTGTCGGGCGCGAAGACCATGGCGTCCCAGAAGCCCTCGGGGTCCTGGTTGACGGCGACCGTCTCCCACTGGCGCCCGCCGTCCCGCGTGCGCCACAGCTGCGAGGCCTGGCCTGGACCGGCGCTCATGGCCAGCACATGGTCCTCGTCGAAGGCATGCAGGCCCCGGAAATCCAGGGCTTCGGCCCCGGTGGGCCGAACCACCGTCACCGCGTGTCCCTTGCCTTTATAGAGCACGCCCTTGGAGCCCGAGGCCCAGTAGCCGTCCTTGACCAGGGACAGGCCGCGCAGTTCGCTGACGGCGCCAGGCTCGGGCAGCTCGATATGGCCGGCGCCCAGCTTGTCGGCCGCCAAAACCGGGCTCGCCACCAGGGCGGCCGCGCCCAGCACCAGGTCGCGGCGGCGAAGGCGAAGCGGATGGTTCATCTGGAAAGGCCCCGGCGCTGACTCTCGTAAGGCCAGGGTTGCCACGCTTCCGGGGCGATGTCTCGCCCGCTAGCTCTTGCGGATCGCCTTGGACGCCAGGGACAGCCCCGCGCCCACCAGGCAGACGAAGAAGGCGATCTTGGTCAGGGCCACCGCGACGTCGAACACGAAGCCGAGCAGGCCGAACACGATCATCAGGACGAACAGGATTCCGGCGAGCTTGAGCATGACCGGATAACGCGGCGGGGCTCGCCGCCGTTCCACGTCAGGCGGTGATGTCGACGAAGTTGGGCACCGAGACCCCGTCCTTGCCCTGAGCCTTGGCGTTTTCCATGGTCTCGCGGATTTTCTGCTGGATCATCTCGTTGATCTTCTGCAGCGCCGCCGAGCGCTGCTCGGCCGGCATGGCGTCCAGCCGATCCTGGGTCAGCCCCATGCTCTTCATGGCCTCTTCGCGCCACTGCTTGAGCTTCTCTTCCCAGGCGCTCTTCTTGGCGTCTCGGGCGAAGGCGACCAGGCCCTTCTCCCGCACCGAGTCCAGGTCGCTCTGGGACTCGATCTTCAGTCCGCCGACGGCCGAGCCGCTGGCGACGTTCATGCCCCAGCCCGAATAGCCTCCCGAAACGCCCGAAATCGCCATGCCTGCCCCCTCTTGCGGTTCGCCTGAGGGTTGCAAGTCCTGTGCCAAAGCGGGACCGTGGCGGCCTTGCGCGCAAAGAAAACGGCCCCGGAGGTTTCCCTCCGGGGCCGTCAACTTCAGCGTCAGAGAACTGACGCCGGCAGGTCCCCCGCGCGCCCCCTCTTTTGTAAGGAGGGCGCGGGGACGTGAATTACTTCACGGTGACCTTGGCGCCGGCTTCGGTCAGCTTCTTGGCGACTTCTTCGGCGACTTGCTTCGAAACGTTTTCGACGACGTTCTGCGGAGCGCCTTCGACCAGGTCCTTGGCTTCCTTCAGGCCCAGGTCCGGACGGACGCCGCGGACTTCCTTGATCACGTTGATCTTCTTGTCGCCGCCGTCGGTCAGGACAACGGTGAACTCGGTTTGCTCTTCGGCGGCTTCGGCCGGAGCGGCGGCAGCGCCACCAACGGCGGCGACGGCGACCGGAGCGGCGGCCGAGACGCCCCACTTTTCTTCCAGCAGCTTGGACAGCTCAGCGGCTTCCAGGACCGACAGGGTGGACAGTTCTTCAACCAGCTTTTCGAGCTTGGACATGTGTGTATTCCTTGATGGGATTAGGGATAGATGCGGTGATGACCGTTACGCGGCGTCTTTGGTCGCGTAGGCGTTGAAAACGCGAGCGAGCTGGCCAGCCGGAGCCTGCAGGACGCCAGCGATCTTGGTCGCCGGAGCCTGGATGAGGCCGATAAGCTTGCCACGCAGTTCGTCCAGCGACGGCAGGGTCGCCAGAGCGCGCACGCCGGCTTCGTCCAGCACATTGGTCTGGTCCAGGACGCCACCGACAAGCTTGAGCTTCTCGTTTTCCTTGGCGAACTGAACGGCGACCTTGGCGGCCGAAACAGCGTCCGGGCCGAAGGCGATGGCGACCGGACCGGTGAAGAGCTTTTCGCCCTTGTCACCGAGCTTGCCGTCCAGAGCCTTGAGGGCCAGGGTGTTCTTCACAACCTTGATCGCGGCGCCTTCCTTGCGGAGGCGGAGACGAAGGTCGGTCATTTCCGCAACGGTCAGACCCATGTAGTGGGTCACGACGACAGCGCCGGCATCGGCGAAGACGCTTTTCAGCGACTCGATCGATTCCTGCTTTTGAGCGCGGTCCATTGCGGTCTCCTACTCAATAACAGCGGCCGGACCATTCCGGCAGCCAAATGCTCGTCCCACGCGGGATCGCTCCCGCACGCGAGTCGCATCAGCCTGTTCCAAGGAAAGTCGGCCGCGTGCCCGTCTCGGACAGAAGTCACGAGTCAGGAGAGCGTCGGCGTCTCTATCCCTGTCTCCCGACGGCGAGGAAGGGCTCTTCCTCGATTACGGCGTTGGTGACCCCACGCCCCGTAGTTCTCAAACAGGATCTCCATCGGGCGAGCCCGTCGGAGAAGGGGCGGCGTATAGACGGTTTGGGGAAGGAATTCAACACCCGCCGGCGCGGGCGGCGCTTCGGACCGAATTTCGGGCCTCGAAGACGTGCTTCCATGGTATTCTTGGCGGCGAGCATGGAGGCAAGACGATGCCTATGGGTTTGGGCCTGGCGTTCGGCGCCGTCCTCGGCGTTCTCACCGGCAATCTGTCCATCGGCGTCGCGCTGGGGACGGGCCTGGGCCTTGCGGCGGGAGCCGTCGTCATGGCCATGACGACGAAGAACAAGACGCCAGGCGCCTGAGAAAGCGCGCTTCCCTCTCGTGAGGGAAACCCTGGCGCCGCCTCGGATTTCGTCGATAAAGGGAAGATCGACAATCGGGGATCCGTTCATGCAGCGCATGCTCGCCGCCGGCCTGGCCGTCTTGCTCCTGGCCTCGGCCGCCACACCGGCCCTCGCCGGTCCGAAGGCCCAGCCGCTGCCCAAGGCGGTCTTCGTCGATCCGCCCCGCGACCCGGTCCATCCGGCCGACATGGCGGCCTTCACCGTCCCGACCGGCGGGGTGCGGGTCAACGCCGTGATGTACCTGGCCTCGGGCGACCAGCCGCATCCGACGATGCTGTTCCTGCACGGCTTCCCGGGCAATGAGACCAATATCGACCTGATGCAGGCGGTGCGCCGGGCCGGCTGGAACGTGCTGAAGATCAATTATCGCGGCTCGTGGGGCAGCCCCGGGAAGTTCAGCTTCGCCAACGCCCGCCTCGACGGCGAGGCGGCCGTGGCCTTCCTGTTCGACCCCGCCAACGTCGCCAAGTACCGCATCGACACCAGCCGGATCGTGGTGGCCGGCCACAGCATGGGCGGCTTCATGGCCGCCGACGCCATGGCCGCCGAACCCCGCGTGGCCGGCACGGTGCTGATCGACGCCTGGGACATCGGCAAGGAGAAGGCCGGGATCACGGACGCCGCCGCCCGCAAGGCCGCGATCGAGGGCATGCGGCCCGACACCGCGCCCCTGGCCGGGACCAGCGCCGAACTGCTGGTCAAGGAGATCGAGACCGACTCCGCCAAGCTGGACCTGGAAGCCCTGAGCGCCCGGATCGCCGCTCGCCCCCTGCTGCTGATCGGCGCCGAGCACGCCGGCGCGCCGACCACGCGCAAGCTGGCGGCGGCGGCGAACGCGACCCCGGGCGCGGTCCTGACCGAAACCTACATGGACACCGACCACAGCTTCTCCGACAGCCGCATCGCGCTGGAGGCCGAGGTGCTGCGGTGGCTGGCCCGCTTCGACCCGGCCTCGGCCAAGGTGGGCACGCCGCAGATCCCGCTGCAGGCGCCCTATGACGAGAACAACCCGTTCGCCAAGATCCTGCGCGGCGAGATCGTGGTGCCCAAGGTCTACGAGGACGACCAGGTGTTGGCCTTCATGGACCATGCCCCGGCCGAGCCCGGCCACGTGCTGGTGATCTCCAAGACCTCCAAGGCCCGCAACATCCTGGAGATCTCGCCCCAGGACCTGTCGCGGATCATGACCGTGGCCGCCAAGGTGGGCCAGGCCGAGGTCGACGGCCTGGGCGTCGGCGGCTTCACGATCGTCCAGAACAACGGCGTGGGCCAGAGCGTGCCGCACCTGCACATCCACGTGATCCCCCGCACGGCCGGCAAGCCGCTGCTGTTCGTCGAGAACGAGAAAGGCGATCCCAAGGACATCGAGGCCCAGGCGGCGAAGATCCGAGCGGCGATGAAGCCATAGATTCCGCTCATCCCGGCGAATGCCGGGACCCAGATCCCAAACGGCGGCGCTGATTGGAAGAGCTCCGAGCCTTTGGCGTCAGCCTCAAAGCCATTCCATCTGGGTCCCGGCATTCGCCGGGATGAGCGGATTTAAGTGAGTTTGGCGATCACCGCCCGCGCCGCCGCCACGCCGGTGGCGAAGCAGGCCTGCAGCAGGTAGCCGCCGGTCGGGGCCTCCCAGTCCAGCATCTCGCCGGCCACGAAGACGCCGGGCGCGGCCTTCAGCTCCAGGCCGTTCAGCGCCTCGAACGACAGCCCGCCGGCCGACGAGATCGCCCGCTCCAGACCTTGCGTCCCGGTCAGGGTCAGCGGCGCGGTCTTGATCGCCGCGGCCAGGGCGTCGGGGGCGACCGGCAGGGCCAGGCCGTGGGCCTCGCGCAGCAGGCCGATCTCGACCGGCGACAGGTGGGCGGCCTTGCGCAGCCAGCTCGACAGCGACTGCCCGCCGCGCGGCTTGGAGAGACGCGCGGTCAGCTGCTCCAGCGGCACGTCGGGCCGCAGGTCGATCTCCAGCGTCGCCGAGCCCCGCGCCTGCACCGCATCCCGCAGCGCCGCCGACAGCGCGTAGACCGCCCCGCCCTCCAGGCCGTAGCCCGCCGCCAGGGCGTCGCCCCGCGCCGTCCGCCCCTCGAAGCTCAGGGCGAGGTTCTTGAGCGGCGCACCGGCGAAACGCTCCTTGAACACCGGCGTCCAGTCGACCGTGAAGCCCACATTGGCCGGCCGGAACGGCGCGATCTCGGCGCCGCGCGCGGCCAGCCAGGACGCCCAGGCGCCGTCCGAACCCAGCCGCGCCCAGCTGGCGCCGCCCAGGGCCAGGATCGTCGCGCGCGGCCGCACGACGCTCTCCCCGTCGGGCGTGTCGAAGGTCAGGTCGCCGACCGCGTTCCAGCCGGTCCAGGCGGCGCGGAGGTTCAGGGCCACACCCTGCTCTTCCAGTCGCGCGATCCAAGCCCGCAGCAGGGGCGAGGCCTTCAGCGCCTTGGGGAACACCCGCCCGCTGGTGCCCACGAAGGTCGCCTGCCCCAGCCCTTCGGCCCAGGCCACGAGGTCGGCGGGCGAGAACGCCTCCAGCATCGGCCGCAGCACCGGCGCGGCCCCGCCATAGCGGGCGGCGAACCGCTCGAAGTCCTCCGAATGGGTCAGGTTCAGCCCGCCCCGCCCGGCCATCAGGAACTTCCGCCCCAGGGTCGGCATACGCTCGTACACGGCCACCGACAGCCCGGCGCCGCTCAGCGTCTCGGCCGCCATCAGCCCGGCGGGTCCGCCGCCGATCACGGCGACGTCTGGAGTCTGGAGTTCGGTCACGCGGGCTCGATGTCGGTCACCGAAAGCCCTGCTTTCTCATTCGCGTCACGCTCATCGGCTGCTCGCGCTTCCCGGACCGCGATTTTGATGGCCTCGCTCAGGCTTACGCCCCGCTCTTTGGCAAACGACTTCACCATCGCGCAGGCTTCGGGATTTGCGACATGAAGAGCCACGGGGATTTGCCTCTACGGAAGATCGAGATCGCTGCTTCCGAACCTATCATCAGCAAACACCTCAACAAGCACCCAAGCCCCCAAACGCAAAGCGGGCGCTGGATCGCTCCAGCGCCCGCTCGCTTAACTTAAGTCCGAAGTGCTTAGGCGTTGACCGAAGCGACGTCGACCTTGAAGCCCGGACCCATCGTCGAGGACAGGCCGATGCGCTTCACATAGACGCCCTTGGCGCCCGACGGCTTGGCGCGGTTCAGCGCTTCGACCAGGGCCTTGACGTTGACCAGCAGGGCTTCGTCGGTGAACGAGATCTTGCCGATGCCGGCGTGGACGATGCCCGCCTTCTCGACGCGGAACTCGACGGCGCCGCCCTTGGCGTCCTTCACGGCTTGGCCGACGTTCGGGGTCACGGTGCCGACCTTCGGGTTCGGCATCAGGCCGCGCGGGCCCAGCACCTTACCGAGGCGACCGACCAGGGCCATCATGTCCGGGGTCGCGATGACGCGATCGAAGTCCATGAAGCCGCCGGCGATCTTTTCGTACAGGTCTTCGGCGCCGACGTGCTCGGCGCCCGCCGCGGTGGCTTCGGCCGCCTTGGCGTCCTTGGCGAAGACGGCGACGCGGACGTCGCGGCCGGTGCCCGACGGCAGGTTCACGACGCCACGGACCTGTTGGTCGGCGTGACGCGGGTCGACGCCGAGGTTGACCGAGATTTCGACCGACTCGTCGAACTTGGCCTTGGCGTTGGCCTTCACCAGCTTGATGGCTTCGGCGACGGCGTGGGTGGCGTCACGATCGCCGGTCCAGGCCTGGATGCGCTTGGGTTGCTTGGCCATGATCTTAGGCCTCCACGATCTTCAGGCCCATGGCCTTGGCGGAGCCTTCGATGATCTTGGCCGCGGCCTCGATGTCGTTGGCGTTCAGGTCCTTCATCTTCTTTTCGGCGATCTCGCGCAGCTGGGTGCGCGTGACTTCGCCGACGGTCTCGCGACCGGTCAGCTTCGCGCCCGACTTCAGGCCGGTGGCCTGCTTCAGGTAGTGCGTCGCCGGGGGGGTCTTGGTGACGAAGGTGAACGACTTGTCCTGATAGACCGTGATGACGGTCGGCAGGGGAGTGCCCTTTTCGACGTTCTCGGTGCGCGCGTTGAACTCCTTACAGAAGCCCATGATGTTGACGCCGCGCTGACCCAGAGCCGGGCCGATGGGGGGCGAAGGCGTGGCGGAGCCGGCCTTCACCTGGAGCTTGATATAGCCCAGGATCTTCTTAGCCATATTATCCTCTCGTGAGGGCCGGAGCCCTCGCTGGTGAGCCGTGGTGCGGGCTTGGCGTCCCTCCCACGGATTTGATCCCGCCATATGGCGAGCACGCCCCGGAACGAGGTCCCGGCGCGAAGGCGCGGCATGTAGCAGGTGAGCGGCGGCGAGTCTAGGGCGGGGGCTGATCGATGAACATCGTGTTCGACGGCCCGCAGCCGGTGACATACAGCACCACCGGTCCATCCTTGGCCGTGCCGAAGTGGGCGTCCAGCTTGGGTTCGCTGTAGAGGCTGCCCGCCGGCAGGTCCTTGGTCTGGGCCGGGTCGAACTTGCGGCCATAGCCGATGGACCAGGTCCCGGAGACCACCGTGGTCGTGCGGGTGTCCTCGTGGGTATGGGCGGCCAGCACGAAGCCGGCCGGAATGGCTAGCCTTTCGGTATAGAGGCCCGTCTTTTTCGGATTGCCGTAGAGCACCGTGGCCTGGATTTCGCCCGGCTTGCCCATGCTGGGCAGGGCGGCGATCTCGGCTGGGGTCAGCCGGATCTGCGGCGGCGTGGCCGCGCCTCCGCATTGATCCGCATCGACCGCCGCGACCTTGGGGGCCTCGGCGGCGGGCGGCGGCGCGCAGGCCGAACCGGCCAGGCACAGGACCGCGAGGGTCCAGGGACGAAGGAGGCGCATGGCGAAATCCCGTTTGGAGAGCACGCTCGCACACTCTTCCTATTGTTGAGCTTGCGCCAGGACAAACCGTGAAGCTTGCCCGGCTATTTTCCGCGCTCGCGCCGCACCGCCGTCTCGGTCAGGTCGAAGACCAGCTTGGAGGCCCCGGCCGCGACCAGCCACAGGAAGGCCAGGATGCGCAGCAGCGGCGCGGCGTGCGGATGCTGGGCGGCCAGCGCCAGCAACAGGACGAAGCCCCCGACGGCGGCCAGGGCCAGGGCGAGGGAGGCGAGCTTGCAATGGAAGGCGGACATCGGACGGCTCCAGCAGAAGCGTCCTTGTCGCGCCGCCTGCCGTAAAGGCGCCATGCGGCCCTGGCCCGCCGGCGTAAGCGGGCCGTAAAGGCGGCTACATCGCCAGCATCCAGATCGCCATGGCCACCATCATCACGTTCTCCAACAGCGAGACGAAGCCCAGCGGCACATTGCTGTCGCCGCCCACGCAGGCGCATTTCAACTCGCGCTTGTCGATATAGACCGCCTTGAACACCGACACCGCCCCCACCCCGCCGATGAACAGGGCCACGGGCGCCGACAGCCAGGTCAGGGCGCCGGCGATCATCAGCACCCCCGCCCCGACCTCGGCGAACGGATAGATGCGGCCATAGGGCAGCCAGCGCTGGGCCAAGAGGTCGTAGCCCAGGAACATGGTCGAGAAGGTCTCGACGTCGCGCAGCTTCAGCATGCCCAGGGCGCACATCGAAAAAGCGACGAACCACTGCAGCGCATGGACCGTCAGGACCTGGCCGCTGGTGGCGTAGCTGACGGCAAGGGCCATCAGGGCGGTGACGGCGAACACCGCGATCACCGGCGTGTAGGTCAGGGCCTTGGGGTCGCGCACCTTCAGGCCGAAGTGACGTCGCAGATCGTCGTAGCCGCCGATCCGCTGGCCGTCGATGAAGGCCTGGGGCGTGGTCTTGACCCCGTGGGCGGCCTTGAAGACGTCGATCTCCTCGCGGGTGGTCAGCAGGTGATCCTCGACCGCATAGCCCTTGCGGCGCAGCAGGTCCCTGGCCCGCAGGCCCCAGGGGCAGACGTGCTGGGCGGTGACCATCCGGTAGAGGACGGCGGTGGGCGGGGCGGTCATGGCGGGTCTCCGACTTGTCCAAGAACAGGACCCGGCTCATATGGGTTCCGTACCATGGTACGGAGTCAAGACATGAAGATCGGAGACCTGGCCCAGGCGGGCGGCGTCGGGGTGGAGACCGTGCGCTACTACCAGCGGCGGGGCCTGTTGGACCAGCCGGCCCGGCCCGACGGCGGCGGCGCGGCCGGCGGCGTGCGCCGCTACGGCGAGGCCGACGCGCGCCGGCTGCGCTTCATCCGCGCGGCCCAGGCGGCCGGCTTCACCCTGGAGCAGATCGCCGAGCTGCTGGCCCTCGACGCCAGCGACGACCACGCCAAGGCCCGCGGCCTGGCCCTGGAGCGCATCGCCGCCCTGGACGAGAAGATCGCCGAACTCCAGGCCGCCCGCGACGCCCTCAAGCGCCTGGCCCGCACCTGCAGCGAGACCACCTCGGGCCCCTGCCCCATCCTGTCGGCGTTCGAGGGGGCGTGAGGCGTGGAGGGGATAATCGCGACGTCCGGGAAGGGTGGTTTGCTGACCCTCGATCATGGCGCGCTTAGGGTCCGAGATCTGCCGTAGCCCGAGGCCGTCTTCTTCTGCCGCCGGAAAACGATAAGAGCAGCGCCGCTTTCAAATCACCAGGGGATGCTCTGATTTTCCCAACGGGTGAAGGTCCCGGACGGGGCGTCGGGGCCGAGTCTGGCGACCCGCACGACTTCTCTCGCGCCATCCTCGAGCGTGGCGGTTCCCTGATGGTTGTTGAGCGCCGTGCTCGTGAACTCGGGCGACACGAGGTTCACCTTGATGCCGTCGTTCTCGTGCTCGATCATCATCGACAGCCCGATGATGTTGAGAGCGCTCTTGGAGCCCGCATAGGCGGGACTGAACATCTTTCGATAGGGAAACGCCGGATCCGCATTGAGCGTCAGCGATCCCGCGCCGCTGGTAACATTGACGATCCGCGCATCCGACGACAGGCGCAGCAGCGGCAACATCGCCTGATAGACGGCAAGGGCGCCGAAGACATTGGTTTCCCAGATCGCCCGCACCTCATCGAGCGACACGACGCTGGTGGCGTTGGAGGCCATGTAGTCCTCAAGCGCGACGTCGTTCCGTTCCGACCGCGAGATGGCGGCGTTGTTGACGAGCAGGTCGAGGCGGCCGAACTGGGACCGGATGTGTTCGGCGGCGGCGGCGATCGAGGCCGGGTCGGTGACATCGAGCTGCACCGCAGCGGCGTTGGCGCCGATGGCCTTGGCGGCGACCTGTCCGCGCTCCAGGTTGCGAGACCCGACCAGAACGGTCACGCCGTCCGACGCCAGCTCCTTGGCGACCTGAAAGCCAACGCCCTGATTGGCTCCGGTGATCAACGCGATGCGCTTGTGCGGCATGTCAGTCTCCTGGTAATGAATTAAACGGAACGTGTTCCACATGCATAAGCGGAACATGTTCCGAATAGCAATGAGATTGTTTTGAGCAAGCCCACTCCTGATCCCGAGCCAACGCCCGTGAAGCCCGAGGGGCGACGCGTGCGCGCCGATGCGGAGCGAAACCTGCGCAGCCTGTTGCAGGCCGCCAAGGCGGTGTTCGCCGAGGCCGGCGTCGAGGCGCCCGTGCGCGACATCGCCGACCGGGCCGGCGTGGGGATCGGCACGGTCTATCGACACTTCCCGCAGCGCGCGGATCTGATCGCGGCGGTGTTTTCGCAGGAGATCGAAGCCTGCGCCGACGCCGCCGACCGACTGGCCGCCGAGCGCCCGCCCTTCGCGGCCTTGGCGTCCTGGATGCAGGCGTTCGTTCAATTGGCGTCGACGAAGAGCGGCTTAGCCCAGGCCTTGCATTCCGGTGACCCGGCGTTCGATTTCCTGCCCACGCGCCGGGATCAGCGACTTCGTCCCGCTTTCCGAAAGTTGTTCACCGCCGCCTTGGACGCGGGCGAAATCCGGAAGGGCGTCGAGGCGGACGACTTCCTCGACGCCGCTGCGACCCTTTGCATGTCGATCAACAAGTCCAGACCTGATCAAGCCGAGCGGCTGGTTATGCTGCTTGTCGATGGGCTACGATTTAACCCAGAAATTCAGGACACAAGGTGAAGGTCCGACGAGGGTCGACAGCGGACCCCATGGGTCGGTGCAAACCTTATATCTCCTGGAGGCTGCAGCGTGCCGGGCTGGACAGGTCAGTCAAGGACCGCCCTCCGGGCGGCCGCGGCGCGGCGACGCGGCGCGTCGTCCTTGAGTGACCTGCCCAACCCGGCGATCGTCTCGCCGTGAGATGTAAGGATGGCTCCCCTTCGTGGGCGAAGGCGGGCTCGGCTCTCCTCACGCCGGAAACGGGGCGATGGGGACGACGGCCGGGGACACACGCATGCGTGTGTCCCCATCAGCGGGCTCTATCCCTAGCGGATAGCAAACAGACTTCAGCAATTTCAATCGCTTGAACTTTCTCGAGCTAACTTATCCCCATCGCCTGGACCTCCCGTATCCTGATCTCACCTGAAAGCACGGGAAGGGCGTCCGGCCGGCGACCGAACGGCTTTCAGGGGTGGTCGAGCGGGAAGCGCTCGCCGGTGGTCCTTCAGTGGACGCCAGGGACGGCTTGAGGCAGGCGCTCCGATGCAAGGGGCCGAAGCCTCGGCGCCTCGGTGGTCGGCGGGTTCAACAGGCAGGGGCTGAAATCGCCTCTGCGGTCCGGGACATGCCAATGTCCCGCCCGTCGGGGGCCTCCATCGGAGCGGGTTAAAAATCCGCGATCCGAAGGCTTCCGGATAACGGTCCACGCGAAGCGCTCGAACTTCGTCGAAACGGTATTCAAACCTGCAAATCATCCGGGCGAGGCCCGGGCGCTTCGCACCCTTCCCACCCGCTCATGACCTTTGGCGTGAGAGCGCACCCACTTGCCCCCACCTGACCGCTTCGCGGTCTGTCCGCCCCCGTAGGGGGCGGAGGACGCCTGAAACAGCAAAAACCCCGCGCTTTGCGAGCGCGGGGTTTTCGAAAGCTTCGGCGATCAGGCCGCCCTTAGGCGATCTTTTCGACCTGGCTGTATTCCAGTTCCACCGGGGTGGCGCGGCCGAAGATCGAGACGGTGACGCGCAGGCGGGCCCGCTCCTCGTCGACCTGCTCGACCGAGCCGTTGAAGCTGGCGAACGGACCGTCGGTGACGCGGACGTTCTCGCCGACCTCGAACAGCACCACGGTCTTGGGACGCTCGACGCCCTCTTCGATCGTGCCGATGATGCGCTGGACTTCCTTTTCGGAGACCGGCTGCGGCTTGGAAGCGCTGCCCAGGAAGCCCGTGACCTTCGGGGTGTTCTTGATCAGGTGGTAGGCTTCGTCCGAGAGGTTCATCTTCACCAGGACGTAGCCCGGGAAGAACTTGCGCTCGGCGTTGACCTTGCGGCCGCGACGGATCTCGACGACGTCCTCGGTCGGAACCAGGATCTCGGAGAAGCTGTCTTCCAGACCGTGGCTCTTGGCCTGCTCGCGGATGCTCTCGGCCACCTTCTTCTCGAAGTTCGAGTAGGCGTGGACGATGTACCACTTGTGGTTCGGATTGGACGCGGTTTCGTTGCTCATGAGGTTTCTTATCCCGCCGCGATCTTGAGGAGCAATTGCGAGCCCATGCCCAGGATCCAGTCGGCCAAGGTGAAGAACAGCGAGGCCATGACCACCATGATGAAGACCATCACCGAGGTGATCCAAGTCTCCTTGCGGGTGGTCCAGGTGATCTTGCGGGCCTCGGCGCGGACTTCCTGCGCGAACCGCATCGGATTGAACGGCTTCTTCGGCGCGGCCGGAGCCTTGGCCGCAGCGGCGGTCGCTTGACCGGCGGGCGCGAGCGCCGCGGCCGTCTTCGCGGCGCGGTTCTTGATCGCTGACGGGCTGGAACCCGGTTTCCTGGCCATGACTTAAGAGGCTCGCGACTTTCGATGGTCGACCCGAAAACCGGGCGACCGATGACATATAGTGGCAGGAGTGGAGGGACTCGAACCCACGACCCTCGGTTTTGGAGACCGATGCTCTACCAGCTGAGCTACACTCCTGCGGAACCGCGATCCCCTTAGCGGAGATTCCGGCTTTCCGGCAATGAACATCGCGCCGGTAGGCTCTTTGAAGCCCGCCGGCGCGTTGGTCTCATCGCCAGAGCCGCGTCGTGTAGCAGGGTCGTTCGAGCCCGGCAAGCGGCCCGGGGCGGTTCTCGTATTGAAAGACGGGGATCGGGCCCGCGTCCGGCGCGTTAGGTCTGGTCCAGCGCCGAACGGCCAGAAGGAGGACGCGCCATGCCGACCGCCCACAGCCTGACCCCGGACCGCCCGTCCAACCACGAGGTCGAGAACGAGAACCAGCGCCCGTCCAAGGGGCTGGACGCCAGCCATCACGACGGCAAGGCGCCGCGTCCCGCCACCGAACCCGTCGGGGCGGAGAAGAGCTCGGACTCGCCGAAGACCCGGACCGATCCGGGCTCCGGCGAGGCCTGAAGGCCGATCAGCCGGCCTTTTCCGGCGCGGGCGCCGGGGTGAGCGCGGCGCACTGGATGTTCAGATACGACCACTTCACGTCGGTCAGCTTGCGACCGCACTGGGTGTTCTCACCCTGGTCGCGTCCTTGCAGCGAGATCGCCACGCCCTTGGCGGGATCGGGCGCCGGCGTGGCCCCCGAAAGGTCGTAGTACCCGCCGCCGGGACCGCGAACCACCATGCACGAAGTGTTCTCGACCGGCCGCACGCAGCCCGAGGCGGAGACCGCCTTGCCTTCGAGAGAGACTTGCTGCGCCTGGGACTGGCCGGTGTTCCCGGTCTCGTTTCCACAGGCCGTCAAGCCGAACGCCAACACACTGACCGCCGCGGCGGCCATCACAAACCTTACCCGCATCCGTTCCTCCGTATCGTTGGCTCCAACACCCGGTCAGGTGGTGGGGCAAGAGGAAGAGTGCGCCCGGTTTCAGGGGGCGGCAATCACAATTTTGACACGGTTCAAAAATCGCTCTTCGCCGGTTTTGACGGTTTTGCGGAAGATTTTCTCAAAGCCCTTTCAGACCGCGAAAGTTGACATCCAGCCGGGTCTGCTCACATGACACCTTGCCGCCTCAGGGCCGTGGCGGCGTTCCATCTAGAATCCCGCGGTGCGCCGCGCGTCCAGGACTTGAAACGCACATTATGACGGCCACCGAAACCGCCGCCCCGCCCGCCGCTCCCGCCAAGGAAGCCGCCTGGAACACCGAGACGGTGCTGTGGGTGAAGCACTGGACCGACCGCCTGTTCAGCTTCGCCATCACCCGCCCGGCCAGCTTCCGCTTCCGCTCGGGCGAGTTCGTGATGATCGGCCTGCCGCCCCGCGAGGAGCTGGGCGAGAAGAAGCCGATCCTGCGCGCCTATTCGATCGGCTCGCCGCACTTCGCCGAGGAACTGGAATTCTTCTCGATCAAGGTGCCCGACGGCCCCCTGACCTCGCGCCTGCAGCAGATCAAGGAAGGCGACCAGGTCCTGCTGGGCAAGAAGCCGACCGGCACCCTGGTGCTGGACGCCGTGCGTCCCGGCAAGCGCCTGTTCCTGTTCGGCACCGGCACGGGCCTGGCGCCCTGGCTGTCGGTGGCCCGCGACCCCGACGCCTATGCCCGCTTCGAGCAGGTGATCGTCGCCCACGGCGTGCGCGAAGTGCAGGAACTGGCCTATCGCGACCTGTTCACGTCCGAGATTCACGACGACCCGCTGGTCGGCGACGAGGCCAAGGCCCAGCTCGTTTACTACCCCACCGTCACCCGCGAACCGTTCGAGCGCCAGGGCCGGTTCACCGACCTGATCGAGAGCGGCAAGCTGTTCGCCGACCTTGGCCTGGAGCAGGTGAAGTTCGATCCCGAGCACGACCGCGCCATGCTGTGCGGCTCGATGGCCATGATCAAGGACACCGCCCACCTGCTGGAAGCCCACGGGCTGACGGAAGGCTCCAACGCCGAGCCGGGCGACTTCGTGATCGAGCGGGCGTTCGTCGGCTAGCAGGGTTTCCGCTCGTCCGACCTGGCAAGGAGTGTTCGGCGCGTGAGCGAAGACCGGCCGCAACTGAAGAACCTCTCCGTCGAGGAAGCGCGCGGCCGCATGCTGGCCGACGCCGTTCGGCTGGGCGTGGAATCGGTCGCCCTGCCCCAGGCCCTGGGCCGGGTGCTGGCCGCTCCGGTCACCGCCGACCGCGACCAGCCGCCCTTCGACGCCTCGGCCATGGACGGCTGGGCGATCCGCCGCGCCGACCTCGCGCCCGGCGCCCTGTTCCAGATCGCCGGCGAGAGCGCGGCCGGCCGCGCCCATGACCGCCCGGTCGAGCCGGGCCAGGCGGTGCGGATCTTCACCGGCGCCCCCGTGCCGCCCGGCGCCGACCTGGTGGTGATCCAGGAGAACGCCACCCGCGACGGAGACACGGTCGGCTTTTCGATCGACCGCGAGCCGCCGCCCAGCAACATCCGGCCGGCCGGCGGCGACTTCCGTTCCGGCGACGGCCTGCTGGCCGAGGGGGTTCGGATCGACGCCTGGCGGCTGTCCCTGGCCGCCGCCGCGGGACGGGCCGAGCTCGCCGTGGCCCGACGGCCGCGCGTCGCCATCCTGGCCACCGGCGACGAGCTGGTCCCGCCCGGCGCCACACCGGCCCCCGACCAGATCTTCGAATCCGGCTCGTTCAGCCTGGCGGCCCTGGTCCAGGCCTGGGGCGGCGAGGCGATCAAGCTGCAAGCCCAGGCCGACGACCTCAACGCCATCGCCCACGCCGTGGAGGGCGCCCAGGCCGACCTGATCGTCACCGTGGGCGGGGCCTCGGTCGGCGATCACGACCTGGTCAAGCCGGCCCTGGTGGTCCTGGGCCTGACGCTGCGGGTCGAGACCATCGCCGTGCGCCCCGGCAAGCCGACCTGGTTCGGAACGCTTGGAGACGGCCGCCGCGTGCTGGGCCTGCCGGGCAATCCGGCGTCGGCCCTGGTCTGCGCCGAGCTGTTCCTGCGTCCGCTGCTGGCCGCCCTGACCGGCGCCGATCCCGCCCTGGCCATGAGCGCCGGCGTGCTGGAGACGCCCCTGTCGGCCGGCGGCCCCCGCGAGCACTGGATGCGCGCGGCCCGGACCATCGACGCCGAAGGCCGGGTGCGGGTCACCCCCTTCCCCGACCAGGACTCCTCGCTGATCGGGGTGTTCTCGCGCGCCGACTGCCTGGTGGTCCGCCCGGCCGGCGCCCCGCCGGCGGCGGTCGGCGAGGCGGTGAGCCTGCTGCCCCTGGCGCGAGGCTGAGCTTTGACGCGTGGGCGAAGTTTTTCGTCCGGTTGACGAAAGCGCGCCAGCTTCACCGATGTTAGGGTTCAGGCTTCCTCAGGAGGCCTGACATGCCCGCCCAGCTTCGCCACTTCGCCATCAACGCCGACGACGTCCAGCGCGCCAAGACGTTCTACGAAACCGTGTTCGACTGGCGCTTCGATCCGTGGGGCCCGCCGAACTTCTACCAGGTCAAGAACGCCGGCCAGGGCGTGCAGGGCGCCCTGCACGAACGCCGCGACCTGGTTCCGGGCGTGCGGATGACCGGCTACGAGAACACCCTGGGCGTGGCCGACCTGAAGGCCACCATCGCCGCCATCGAGGCCGGCGGCGGCAAGATCGTCATGCCGCCCTACCGCATCGAGGGCGTGGGCGAGCTGATCTATTTCGAGGACACCGAGGGCAATCTGGCCGGGGCCATGCAGTACGAGCCGGGCGTCTTCGATTGAGCCCCAAGGGCGCGCAGCAGGTCGGCGACGGGTTCGACGTCCGCTCCCTGGCCCTGACCTTCCGGCCCGGCGCCGTCCTGGGCCGGCACGCCCACGCCTGGGGCCAGCTGGTGTTCGCCAGCACCGGCGTCATGCGGGTGGCCACCGACACGGCGACCTGGCTGGTTCCGCCCACCAAGGCCATCTGGATCCCCGCGGGCCTCTCCCACCAGATCCTGTTCGGGAGCGAGGTGGCCATGCGCACCCTCTACATCGCCCCCGAACGCGCCGCCGCCTTGCCGCCCGACCTCCGGGCCCTGGAGGTGGCGCCGCTGCTGCGCGAGCTGATCCTGCACATCCTGAAGATCGGCATGCTGTCGCCCGACCGGCCCGAGCACGACCGGCTGGCCGGACTGCTGATCGACCTGCTGGCCGACGCTCGGCCGCAGGACCTGTCCCTGCCCCTGCCCAGCGACCGGCGCGCCCTCGCCCTGGCGGCGCTGCTGCGGGACCGCCCCGAGGACGACCGCGACCTGGCCGACCTGGCGCGCGAGGCCGGCGCCGGCTTGCGCACCCTGCAGCGGGTCTTCGTCCGCGAGACCGGCCTGACCCCGGAGGCCTGGCGCCAGAAGGCGCGGCTGATCCACTCGGTGGCCTGCCTGACCGCCGGCGCCAGCGTCACCGAGGCGGCCCTGCGCAGCGGCTATCGCAGCGTCGGCGCCTTCATCGGGGCCTTCTCGCGCCAGTTCGAGGTCACGCCTGGCCGCTACCTGTCGCGCTGACCCGACTGGCGACAGAGGCGACGACGCACGCGCAGCGTGCTAAGCCCGCTTCGAAGCGGCTTCGCGACGGCCGCGGCGGGAGTTTCGTCGATGGGTCGAGCGGGCAAGATCGGAGCGCACGTGGCGCTGGCCTTCGTGGCCATGCTCCTGGCCCAGCTGCTGACCGCCGGTCTCGAAACCTTCTCCGCCCAGGCCCTGTCGTTCGCGGCCCACGCGGCCCTGTTCGCCGGCTCGGCCCTGCTGGTCGAGATCCTGTTCCAGGTCGAGCGCTCGCCCTGGCGGTTCTTCGCGGCCAGCGACGGCCTGCGCCTGGCCCGCTCGGCCCTGCTGTCGGTCCTGACCTTCGCCCTGGTCGCCCGCCTGCTGGACGTGCGACAGCCGGGCGGCCTGCGCACCCTGGCCGCCGCCTTCCTGCTGCAGCTGATCCTGCTGGCGGGTCTGCGGATCGTGCGGCGCACCCTGCACGACGACATTCTGGTGGAGTCCCTGACCCGCCTGCGCCCGGCGCCCGCCTCGCCGGCCCTGCCGCGCCTGCTGATCGTCGGCTCGGCCGTCGAGGCCGAGGCCTTCCTGCGCGCGCCCGCCGCCCTGGGCGAGCGCTACGCCCCGGTCGGCGTGCTGACCCCCGACGCCCGCGAGACCGGCGACGAGCTGGGCGGCGTGTGCGTGCTCGGCGTGGTCGACGACTTCGACACGGTGATGGCCCAGCTGCGCGACGGCGGCCTGCAGCCGGCCGCCCTGCTGTTCCTGGCCGACGGCCCGCCCAGCGCCTTCGGCGCCGAGCGCCTGGGCCGGCTGAAGACCGAAGGCGTGCGCCTGCTGCGCCGCCAGGGCGGCCTGGTCGACATGGCTGGCGGCGCCGCCCTGCGCGAGATCAGCCTGGAAGAGCTGCTCAGCCGCGCCCCGGTCCGCCTGGACCCTGCCCCGGTCCACGCCCTGATCGCCGGCAAGCGGGTGCTGGTCACCGGCGCGGGCGGCAGCATCGGCTCGGAGCTGGCCCGCCAGATCGCCGCCGCCGGCCCCGCCCAGCTGACCCTGCTGGACGCGGCCGAGGCCAACCTCTTCCACATCGACCGCGAGCTGGGCGAGGCCTGGCCCACGCTGCCCCGACGCGAGGTGCTGTGCGACGTGCGCGACGCCGCCCGCCTGAACCTGGTGTTCGCCGCCGAGAAGCCCGACCTGGTCTTCCACGCCGCCGCCCTCAAGCACGTGACCCTCGTCGAGAACCACCCCTGCGAGGGCGTGCGCACCAATGTGCTGGGCAGCCGCAACGTGGCCGCCGCCGCCCAGGCCTGCGGCGCGGCCCACCTGGCCCTGATCTCCACCGACAAGGCCGTGGCCCCCGCCAGCGTCATGGGCGCCACCAAGCGGGTGGCCGAGGCCGTGGTCCGGCAGTTCGGCGGCGATACCCGGGTCAGCGTCGTGCGGTTCGGCAACGTGCTGGGCTCGGCCGGCTCGGTGGTGCCGATTTTCCAGCACCAGATCGCCCGCGGCGGCCCGGTCACCCTGACCGACGCCGAGGTCGAACGCTATTTCATGACCATCCCCGAGGCCGTGCAGCTGGTGCTGCGCGCGGTGGCCCTGTCGGCCGGCGATATCGAGCCCCCCACCGGCGTCTTGACGCTAGAAATGGGCGAGCCGGTCAAGATCATCGACCTGGCCCGGCGGATGATCGAGCTGCAGGGCCTGGTCCCCGACAAGGACATCGAGATCCGGATCACCGGCCTGCGCCCCGGCGAGAAGCTGACCGAGGCCCTGGTCGATATCAACGAGACCGCCCGGCCCAAGGCCCAGGGCGTCACCGAGGCCGCGCCCGTCTCGCCCCTGGCCCCGATCGCCCCCGCCGCCCTGGCCGCCCTAGAGGCCGCCGCCCTGGCCGGCGACGAGTTCGGCGTGCGCACCCAGTTGTTCGCCATGGTCGAAGGCCTGCGCGGCGTCTCTCCCGCTCCGCTTTCTGCCCCACCGACCTCCGGCAAGCCCGCCCGGGCCCGAACAGCCAAGGCCGCGACCAAGGCCTGAGCTGTCGCGCGACAGGCGAGCGGAAAAGCCAGAATCAGAGTCCCATGCTTTGGCTCGCCGCGCTTTCAAAGGGCGGGCAAGGCCGAGCGTCTCGATGTCGGGACGGTCGGCGGGCCGATGGGAACCTGAATGTTCGATCAGACGGTGGACGTCACCCGCCTGGACGGGTTCGTACGCTACACCCGAGGCATCGTCCGGGCGCGCCTGATCCTGGTCGGCGGCCTGTCGATCCTGCTGGCCCTGCACGGCACGCCCGACATGATTCTGTTCGGCGTCGTGGAAGCGGCGCTCTACGCATTGCTGTTCCTGGCCACCGAGCTGGCCCTGCGCCATCCCGAGCCCCTGGTGGCCCTGCCCCGCCTGCACCGGCGCTCGATCGTCCTGGTCTGCCTGCTGTCGGTCAATGTCTGCGCCCTGGCGGTGAAGATCCGCCTGCTGGACGGGGCGATCATGCGGGTGGAGTCGGCCCTGCTGGCCACGTGCGTGCTGCTGTTCGCCGCCCTGCGCGTGCACACCGGCAAGGTCAGCTATGTCACCGCCGTGGCCCCGCCGGTCGCCACCCTGATCTGGATCACCCTGGACCCGGCCCTCCCCTTGGCGGCCAATCACTACTTCATGGCCATGACGCTGTTCGTGGTCGCGGTCCTCGCCGCCACCGGCCGCCAGCAGGCCACCGACCGCGCCCTGGCCCAGGCGATGCGGGACCTGGCCCGCAAGAACGCCGACCTGACCCAGGCCATCGCCGAGGCCAAGGCCGCCGCCCGCGCCAAGTCCGACCTCCTGGCCGTGGCCAGTCATGAAATCCGCACCCCGCTGAACGCCGTGCTGGGCTTTGCCCACGCCCTGCGGCGCGACACCTTCCTGACCCCCACCCAGGCCGAGCTGTCCCAGGGGGTGATCGACGGCGGCGCCCAGCTGACCCGGCTGCTGGACACCGTGCTGGACCTGACCAAGGTCGAGGCCGGCAAGGCCAGCCTGGCCCTGGCGCCCGTAGACCTGCGCCGCCTGGCGCGCGGCGTGGTGCGGGTCTGGAGCGCCCACGCCCAGGCGGTGGGCGTATCGCTGGCCTTCGAGGACGCCGACCCGACCCTGGCCTACGGCGTACTGGCCGACGAGGCCAAGCTGGAGCAGACCCTGGCCAACCTGGTCTCCAACGCCCTGAAAGCCACGCCCTCGGGCGGCTGGGTGACCGTGCGCCTGGCCGGCGTCGCCAAGGGCCTGACCCTGGCCGCCCTGGTCGAGGTGCGCGACACCGGCCCCGCCGTGCCGGCCGAGGATCGGGCCCACATGTTCCACGCCTTCGACCAGACCGAGCGCGGCCGCACCCTGGGCGGCAGTGGCCTGGGCCTGTCGATCTGCGCGGCCAATCTGGCCCTGATGGGCGGCGAGATCGGCGTCGACGACGCCCCTGACCCCACGCCGCGCGGCAAGGGGATCCAGGCCAAGGGCGGCGCGGTCTTCTGGTTCGCCTTCGAGGTCGCCGTCCAGGTCGCCCCGCCCGCCATCGCCCCCGCCGAGCCCCGCGTCGCCGGGCCGGTCCGGGTGCTGGCCGCCGAGGACAACGCCGCCAACCGCCGGGTGCTGGCCGCCCTGCTGGCCGCCTCGCCGGTGGAACTGGTCTTCGCCGAGGACGGCGCCCAGGCCCTGGACGCCTGGCGGACCGAGGCCTTCGACCTGGTGCTGATGGACGTCAACATGCCGGTGCTGGACGGCCTGGCCGCCCTGGCCGAGATGCGCCGCATCGAGGCCGCCTCGCCCCGCCCGCGCGTGCCGGTCTGGATGCTGACCGCCAACGTCTTCGACGACGACGTCGCCCGCTACCGCGCCGACGGCGCCGACGGGGTGCTGCGCAAGCCGATCGACACCGTGGCCCTGTTCTCGCTGCTGGCGGCGGTGGCCGAAGCGAAGGCCAAGATCGAGGAAGAGCGACGGCTCATCGCCTGAGGCGATTTCCGGAACTCAATGTTTTGCGGCTCGTTCGCATCCCGGACAGACCGTCGCGGGCGCCTGGCCTGGGAGCCTCGGTCTGCCAGAGAAACGACGCGGAAATGACGGCCGTCCCAGTCCATGGTCTTGTGACCTGCGCGCTCGCCCTCGCGCTGATCGCTGCGGCCGCCCCTCGGGCGATCGGAACGATGTCGGCATTGGCGGAAAGGCCCCGACAGGTTCGGCGGAGGCCCGGGCCTATGTCGCCCAGTTCACGAAGAAGGATCCCGAGGCCTGCTTCAAGGATGTGGCGCTGAAACAGCCGGAGCTGAAGGGACCTGCCCATGACATCGGCCCACGGGTTCCGCCGACGCGCGTGATCGTGATGATCGACGGGTCCGGTTCAATGGCCGGACGCATGGGCGGCCGAACCAAGCTCGAACTGGCGCGCGAGGCGGCGCTCGGCTTTGTCGACGCACTGCCGGCATCGGTGCAGACGTCCCTGCTGGTCTTCGGCCAACAGGGAAACAACAGCCAGTCCGGCAAGGCGAAATCCTGTTCCGCCATCGACGTGCTCGCGCCGATGTCGACGGACCGGGGACAACTGCGAACGGCGCTGGGACAGGTCGGCGCGGTCGGCTGGACGCCGCTCGCCGCCGGGCTCGATCGCGCCGAGGCGCTGCTGGCCGCCTCCGCCACGCCTGGGGAACAGGTCATCTATGTCGTGTCGGACGGGGAAGAGACGTGCGGCGGCGATCCCGTGGCCGTCGCCCGCCGGATCAACGGCGGCCGCACGCGGGCGATCGTCAACGTCATCGGCTTCAACCTGCCGTTGGCCGAAGCGGCGAAACTGACCGCGGTCGCGCGGGCGGGCGGCGGCGGGTTCGTCAATCTGTCCAACCAGGCGGAGCTTGAGCGATACACGGCGCAGGTGCGGGAATCGATCCGGCGGACGGACAACGAAGTCGCGACCAGCATCGCCACGACCGACAATAACGTGGCGACCAGCATCGCCATCACCGACGCCGAGACCTGCATCTCTATTCTCGCCACCGACGAGGACACGGCCATGTCCATCGACCTCACGGACCGCGAAACGGCCGGCCGGCCGGTAGCCTTCCGGGAGGAAGCCAAGGCCCTGTTGAAGGCGCGCCACGATGCGCTGCGGGCGAGGGTCGAGGCCTATCGGGCCAGACTGACCGACGCGGAGGCCGGGGCGAGACGGCGCATCGATTCAGCGGCGAACGCGGCCCACTGAGCGTCCGCCATCCCTTGCCAAGCACCGCATGGGCGTTAAAGCCGAGTTCGATCGTCGGACTGGGGTGGTTAGGAGACGTTAGAGCAGAGCGCTCAACCAACCCCTAAAAGCCCGCCAAGCCCCGACCACCTTACGGGTGAACAATGCATCTTTGGGTTTCCCCAAAGAGACGGTTCTCTGGAACCAATACACATTCATCGCACCCAGGAAGTCCGCCGCCATCACCGGGAAGCCTGATGCGTCGCCGATGACAGAGTCGATGCCGCAGCGCGGACAGAGGGCCGTTCTGGGTTCATCATCGACCCAGTCCTCGATATCGGCGGGCGGGAAAACAGCCAAGCAATAGAAGCAGCCACAGGAGGTACTTCTCGCGATCTCTTCGTCGTGACGTGCGCAGTGTTTATGCGCGGCAACGAGAGTGCTTTCCGCCGGTCCAGCCGACCGCAGTTGAGCGAGCGCGGCGTCAATTTCCGCTTTGGTTGGCGCGCGGCTGTCGTCCTCAAGAAAGAAGATCGCCTCGCTGACTGCCTCATCCTCAAACTCGAAGTCGTCGCTCATAATGAGCGCGTCAGCGATATAGTTGGCCAACTCGAAATCGAGCGTCCCTTCCGAGACCGCTTGTAGGAGCCTTGAAGCATGCTCACGCGTCACGCGGGTTTCGGGCGCATCCGTCAGGATGATCGAGCCGACGCCGCCGGAAGCGAGAGCTTCATTACACGCCCGCACTTCGCCACGAATTTCTGCGCTGAACACGTCCGCGCTAAGCGACCCGGTGAGGAAGGCGATCAATGAGCGTTGGTCCATGCCGCCATCGTACACAGGGACCGAGAGACCGCTAAGGGTCGTAAGCGGACCTTCGCTCCGTCCGCCTGAAGCTCCTCAGTGGAAATCCCGGCTCCGCTGCAGTCGTCCGGACGTGCGCATGCGCACCGTCGGGGCCGGGGCCTCGGGGGCCTCCTTCATCCGGGCCAGCTCGGCGGAGAGGTCGGTAAAGCCCTCGGCCACCACGTGGATCACGCCCTCGGCGGCCTGGACCTTGCCGTGGACCACCAGGAACGAGGCGCTCATCACCGTGCGACGATGGGTGTCGAAGCAGTCCTTCCAGACCACCGCATTGGCCACGCCCGTCTCGTCCTCCAGGGTCAGGAACACCACGCCCTTGGCCGTGCCCGGCCGCTGGCGGATCAACACCAGCCCGCCGACGCTGACCTTGCGGCCATTGGGGATGTCCTTCAGCCGCTCGGCCGGGATCACGCCCTGGCGCTCCAGCCCCGGCCGGAAGAACCGCAGGGGGTGGGATTTCAGCGACAGGCTGGTGGTGCGGTAGTCCTCGGCCACCTGCTGGGGCATGGCCATGGCCGGCAGGGCGACGGCGGTCTCGAACAGCGGCAGGCCGGCCAGCAGCGGTGCCTGGACGCCCGTCCTGGCCTCGCCCTTCAGCCCCTTGACCGCCCACAGGGCGTCGCGCCGGGCCAGACCCGTCGAGGCGAAGGCGTCGGCCTCGGCCAGCAGCTCCAGCGCCCGCTGCGAGACCCCGGCCCGGGCGAAGTCGGCGGGCGTGCGAGCGCCAGCGTCGCGGGCCGCCATGATCAGGTCGGCGTCGAGATCGGCGTCCTTCTCGTGCTTCTTCTTCTGCAACCCTTTGATCTGCCGCAGCCCCAGGCGAACGGCCTTCCAGAACGGCCGTGTCTCGGAATTGAAGATCTTGTCCTCGGCGACCCGCCGCTCCCGCCCGGTCAAGGGCGCGGCTTCTTCCAGCGTGCAGTCCCAGTCGCTCATCAGGATATCCGGCGCCCGCACCTCCACCCCATGCTCGCGCGCGTCCCTCACCAGCTGCGCCGGCTGGTAGAAGCCCATCGGCTGGGAGTTGATCAGCGCCGCGCAGAACACGTCGGGCCAGGCCCATTTGATCCAGGCGGAGACATAGACCAGCTTGGCGAAGCTGGCCGCATGGCTTTCCGGAAAGCCGTAGGAACCGAAACCCTCGATCTGCTTGAAGCAGCGCGTGGCGAAGTCGCGCTCGTAGCCGCGCCGCACCATGCCCTCGACGAACTTGTCGCGGTACTGGGCCGGGTCGCCGAGGTTCTTGAAAGTGGCCATGGCCTTGCGCAGGCCGTCGGCCTCGTCGGGCGTGAACTTGGCCGCCTCGATGGCCAGGCTCATGGCCTGCTCCTGGAACAGCGGCACGCCATAGGTCTCGCCCAGGATTTCCCGCAGCTCGTTCTTGCAGTCGGGCTCGTTCAAAGGCTCGGGGAAGTCCACGGGCTCAAGGTTGTTCCGCCGTCTCAGGTACGGATGGACCATGTCACCTTGGATCGGGCCGGGACGGACAATCGCCACCTCGATCACCAGGTCGTAGAATTTCGCCGGCCTCAGCCTGGGCAGCATCGACATCTGCGCCCGGCTCTCGACCTGGAACACACCCACGCTGTCGGCCTTGGACAGCATGTCGTAGACGCCTTTCACTTCCTTGGGCACATCGGCCAGATCCTGAAGCCAGTCGAGCGCGTGGTCGTCGCGCAGCATCGTCATCGCCCGCTGGATCGCGGTCAGCATCCCTAGCGCCAGCACGTCGACCTTCATCAGCTGAAGGCTGTCGATGTCGTCCTTGTCCCACTCGATGAAGGTGCGGTCGGCCATGGCCGCGTTGCCGATCGGCACGGTCTCGTCCAGCCGCCGCTTGGTCAGGACGAAGCCGCCCACGTGCTGCGACAGGTGGCGAGGGAACTGCAGGAGCTCGGTGGCCAGGGCGATGGCGCGGGCGATCTGGGGGTTCTGCGGATCGATGCCGGTCTGCCGGACGTGCTCGTCCGGGAGGCCGTCGCCCCAGCTGCCCCAGACGGTGTTGGCCAGGATGGCGGTGACGTCCTCGGTCAGGCCCAGGGCCTTGCCCACGTCGCGGATGGCGCTGCGCGGCCGGTAATGGATCACCGTGCCGCAGATGGCCGCGTAGTCCCGACCGTAGCGCTCGTAGACGTACTGCATCACCTCCTCGCGCCGCTCGTGCTCGAAGTCGACGTCGATGTCGGGCGGCTCGCCCCGGTTTTCGGAGATGAAGCGCGTGAACAGCAGGCGATGCTCGGTAGGGTCGATCGCCGTCACGCCCAGGCAGAAACAGACCGAGGAATTGGCCGCCGAGCCGCGCCCCTGGCAAAGGATGCCCCGGCTTCGCGCCTCCTGGACGATGTCGTGCACGGTGATGAAGTAGTTGGGATAATCCATCTTGGCGATCAACCGCAGCTCCTCGCGCAGTTGGTCGGCGACCTTGTCCTCGACCCCGTTCGGATAGCGCCAGGCCGCGCCCTTCCAGGTCAGGTCGGTCAGGTGCTCCATCGCCGTCTTGCCCGGCGGCACCGGCTCGTCGGGATAGACCTCCTTCAAGTGGCTCATGTCGAAGTCGATGCGCTCGGCGATCTCGACCGTGCGCTCCACCGCCCCTGGCCAGCGCTCGAACAGGCGCGCCATCTCGGCGGGCGTCTTGAGGTGTCGCTCGGCGTTGGCCTCCAGTCGGAAGCCCGCCTCGGTGATCGTGCAGCCTTCGCGGATGCAGGTCAGCACGTCCTGCAGCGGACGACGGCGGGGATCGTGATAGAGCACGTCGTTGGTGGCCACCATGGGCGCGCGGGCGTCACGGGCCAGGCTCGAAAGTCGCGACAGGCGCTTGAGATCCTGGGCGGCATAGGCCCGGCTGGCGGCCAGCCAGACGTGACCGCGCAGTTCGCCGGCCATGCGCGCCAGGTCGCCTTCGAAGGCTTCGTCCAGCTTGGCGGGCGGCACGATCAGGGCCAGCTGGCCGTCGGCGTGATCCAGGAAATCCTTCCAGGTGAGGTGGCACTCGCCCTTCTCCGCCCGGCGCTGGCCCACGGTCAGCAATCGGGTCAGACGGGCGAAGGCCTCGCGGTCGGAGGGATAGCAGAGCAGGCTCGGCGTCCCGTCCATGAAATCCAGCCGGCAACCGGTCAGGGCGCGGATCTTCGCCCCCTCGGTCTTAAGCGTCTTGGCCTCGGTCCAGGCCCGCACGACCCCGGCCAGGCTGTTGCGGTCGGTGACCCCCACGGCGGTGAGGCCCAGGGCCTCGCCGGTCAGCATCAGCTCCTGGGCGTGGGAGGCCCCGCGCAGGAAGGAGAAGTTGGTGGTGGCCTGGAGCTCGGCATAGGCATGGGTCTTCATGACGGGTCACCCGAACAGGCCATGCAACCACCACTTCGGGGCCTTCTCCCCGTCCATGTAGAGCCCCGCCCGGAAGATCCAGAACCGCTCGCCCGTCTCGTCCTCCACGCGGTAGTAGTCCCGCACCTTGCCTGGCCCGGCCTCGTCGAAGGCCTTGCGCCACCATTCCTGACCGATCCGCTCGGGCCCTTCGGCCAGGCGCACGCGGCGCGACTTGCCGCGCCAGCGGAACTGGATCGGCGGGTCGTCGGGCAGCATGGCGGTGGCTTCTATCGGCTCGGGTCGGCGCAGCAGGCGGGACGGCCGGGGACGCTCCGGATCCCACGTGGCCGCAGGCGCCGGGTCCAGCGGCGCGACCCGCTTCACCGCACGGGACGGCATGTGACTTTCGTAAGGATCGGCCCGCCACACCCGGTCCTCGCCCAGACGATTGACCAGCCGGTCGACCAGCGGCGCCAGCCCTTCCTCCAGGCTGATCCCGCCATTGGCGTCCAGACCCCGTTGCGCGATCGACAGCGGCTCGACGTCGGCCGCCCACAGGGTGACGATCTCGATGCCGAAACCGGGGTCCACCTTGTCCAGTTTCGGCTTGAGCAGCTTGGCGATGCGGACGGCGTCGCGCCCCGGACGCGACAGGCCCACGCGCACCGGCTGGTCCTTGCCGTCCAGGCGGTGGAAAACCAGTTCGAACCGTCGCGCCCCCTGCCCCTCGGCCTCCAGGCGCGCGCACAGCAGGGCGCAGACGTCCCCCGTCACCCGCTCCAGGTCCTCCAGGGCGCTGATGGGTTCGAAGAAGGCCAGGCGGTCGAACCAGGGGGTGGCGGGGCGGCGGAAGGCCAGGGCCTCGGCGGCCGCGCCCAGGGCCTGGTCGATGCGCAGCACGGCGGCGAGGCCGAAGCGCTTGGCCAGCTGGGCGCGCGGCAGGGCCAGCAGTTGACCGACATGGAACAGCCCCAGGCGCGGCAGCTGGGCCTGGGCGGCGTCGTCCAGGCGCAGGGCGGCCACCGGCAGCGGGGCCAGCAGCGGGCCCTGGGCACCGGGCGGGGCGATGGTGCGATCGGCGCCGTAGCGGGCCAGGGCCCAGGCCGCGCCGGGGGTGTCTGCGACCGCCCCCCGGGCCGGGGCGCCCCAGCGGGCGAGACGGGCCAGGAGATCGTCGAGCATGGCCGCTTCCCCGCCCCACAGGTGCGAGACGCCCTCGATGTCGAGGAACAGGCCGTCCAGGCCGTCGATGGCCACGGCCGGCGAGAAGCGCACGCACCAGTCGCAGAGGATCTCCAGCGCCGCGCGGTCGCCGATGGGGTCGTGGTCGGCGGTGTGGAGGTCGGGGACCAGGGCCGCGGCGTCAGCGGCCTTCTGGCCGACGTGGAGGCCCAGCGCGGCGGCCGCCTCGTCGACGGCGGCCAGGCGGCGGGTTCCGCCCTCGGTGGCGATCAGGGCGACGGGCGGGGGTGGAGCCCCCTCCGTCGGCTTCGCCGACACCTCCCCCATAAAGGGGGAGGATCTATCCGGCTCGCCGAAGCTCGGGTTCGCCCGCCGCCACGTCGTGATCGGCCAGTTGCGACACCAGACGGAAAGGATGCGGGCCATCGGCGGCCTCCGCTCGTTCGAGGATCCAGGCGCCGGGACGTCCGCCCCGGCAGCGTTCGAGTTCGACCCGCCAGCATGGCGGTCCCAGGCCCGGCTCGTCGGGCGGCGGCCGGCTGGGGGCGGCAGCGATCCGCCAGCGGGTCTGGGCGGCCGCGCCGGAGACTTCCCGCCTCGCGCCCGCCGGCCCGCCGTAAGGCCGTCTTCGCAGCAGCACCCCGGTGGCCCCGCGCCGCTCGCAGGCCAGTTGCAGGCGGCGGCCGGCCTTGAGGTCGGGGCTCTCGGCCTCGCCGATGGCGGCGACGACGCCCACGGTGGCCAGGGCGTCCTCCAGCACCGCCAGCACCTCGGCCTCGTCGCGGGCCTTCACCTGGATCAGGCGCCGAGCCGGAAAACCCAGATGGACCAGGCCGGGCACGTGCAGGTCATCGCGCCGCATCACCCAGACCACCGCGCCCTGCGACGCCAGGGGCCGCAGCATCAGGGCGGTGAAGGCGGCGGCGGGCGCAGCGCCGGTCTCTTCCTCCAGCCCCGATCCGCCCACCTCGTGCCAACCGCCGCGCGGCAGGCCGCCGGCCGGGAAGCAGCCGTCGATGCGCGGATCGCCGAACGGCAGGACAGGCGGCGGAGTCCGAGTCCCCGCTTCCAGGGCGGCGATCTGGGCTCTCAAAGCCGAAAGGGCGGGTTTCGCCCCGGGCATGCTGCGCACTCCATGTTCCACTTTTGTTCTGATCTTCCGGGGTTGGAGAGTCAAGCGCGGCCCTGCATGGTGCGGCAAACGGCCGTATGAAGCCGCCGGGAGTCCACATGCCCTTCGCCTTGCCTTTCAAGCGCGTCCTGATCGCCAATCGCGGCGAGATCGCGATCCGCATCGCCCGCGCGGCGGCCGAGCTGGGGATCGCCGGCGTGGCGGCCTTCGCCCAGGACGAGGCCGAGGCGCCGCACGTGGCGGCGGCGGATGACCGCGTCGCCCTGCCGGGCTCGGGTCCCCGCGCCTATCTCGACATCGCCGCCGTGATCGCCGCCGCGCGGGAGAGCGGCTGCGACGCCCTGCACCCCGGCTACGGCTTCCTGTCGGAGAACCCGGCCCTGGCCCGGGCGTGCGCGGCGGCGGGGATCGCCTTCGTCGGCCCGCGTCCGGAACACCTGGAGACCTTCGGCGACAAGGCCCTGGCGCGGTCCCTGGCCCTGGCCAAGGGCGTGCCGCTGCTGGAGGGCACCGGCGCCCTGGACCTGGCCGGCGCCCAGCGGTTCTTCGCCAGGAACGGCCCGATGATGCTGAAGGCCTCGGCCGGCGGCGGCGGGCGGGGGATGCGGCCGGTGCGCGAGGCGGAAGCCGTCGAGGCCGCCTTCGAGACCTGCCGGCGCGAAGCCGAGGCCGCGTTCGGCGACGGCGCGCTCTATGCCGAACAGCTGGTGGAGAACGCCCGCCACATCGAGGTGCAGATCGTCGGCGACGGGACCCAGGTCACGGCCGTCGGCGACCGCGACTGCTCGCTGCAGCGACGGCGCCAGAAGCTGGTCGAGATCGCCCCCGCGCCGAATCTTTCCGACGAGACCCGCGCGGCCCTGTTCGACGCCGCCGCCCGCCTGACCGCCGGCTATCGCACCCTGGCGACGGTGGAGTTCCTGGTCGAATCCGACGGGACCTTCGCCTTCATCGAGGTCAACGCCCGGCTCCAGGTGGAGCACACGGTCACCGAGGAAGTCACGGGCGTCGACCTGGTCCGCGCCCAGTTCGAGCTGGCCGGCGGGGCGACCCTGGCCGAGGTCGGGCTGGCCACGACGCCGCCCGCCCAGGGCCATGCGGTCCAGGCCCGGGTCAATCTGGAGACCCTGGCGGCCGACGGGACGCCCCAGGCCTCGACGGGCACGATCAGCCTCTACCAGCCGCCGGGCGGTCCCGGCGTGCGGGTCGACGGCGCGGGCGCAACGGGGCTGGTGGTCACCGGGGCCTATGACAGTCTGCTGGCCAAGGTCGTGGGCCGGGGCCGCACCGTGATCGAGGCGGCGGGTCGCGCCGACCGCGCCCTGGCCGAGTTCCGCATCGAGGGCGTCGACACCGCTATCCCCCTGCTGCGCGCCCTGCTGGCCGAGCCGGCGGTCACGGACGGGACGGCCACCACCGACTTCCTCGACCGGGAGGTGGGGCGGATTCTGGAGGCCATCGGCGCGCCGCCTCCGAGCGCCGCTCCTATCGAGGAGGGCGCGGTCACGGCGCCGCTCCAGGCCCTGGTCGGCTCCATCGAAGTGGCCGAAGGCGACCTGGTGCGGCCGGGCCAGGCGGTGGCGGTGCTGGAGGCCATGAAGATGGAGCACCTGGTCCATGCCAAAAGCGGCGGCCGGGTGACGCGGATCGCGGTGGCGTCGGGCGACCCGGTCCGTCCGGGCCAAGCCCTGCTCTATCTGGAGCCCGCCGAGGTCGAGGGCGGCGAGGTCCTGGCGGCCGAGGAGATCGACCCCGACGCCATCCGCCTCGACCACGCCGAGATCATCGCCCGCCACCGCTTCACCCTGGACGAGGCCCGGCCCGAGGCCGTGGCCAAGCGCCGCAAGACCGGCCATCGCACGGCGCGCGAGAACATCGACGACCTGGTCGATCCGGGCAGCTTCCTGGAATACGGCGCCCTGGCCATCGCCGCCCAGAAGCGCCGGCGCACGGTCGAGGACCTGATCGCCGCCACCCCGGCCGACGGGCTGATCACCGGGATCGGCAGCGTCAACGGCGCCCTGTTCCCGCCGGAGAAGGCGCGGGTGGCGGCCCTGGCCTACGACTTCACGGTGCTGGCGGGTACGCAAGGCGCGATGAACCACCGCAAGTCCGACCGCTTGCTGGCCGTGGTGGCCGAGCAGCGCCTGCCGGTGGTGTGGTTCGCCGAGGGCGGCGGCGGGCGGCCGGGCGACACCGACACCACGGCGGTGGCGGGGCTGGACGTGCCGACGTTCCGGAGCATGGCCGCCCTGTCGGGCCTGGTCCCCAAGATCGCCATCGTCGCCGGCCGCTGCTTCGCGGGCAACGCCGCCATCGCGGGATTGTCGGAGATCATCGTCGCCACCAAGGACAGCAATCTCGGCATGGGCGGACCGGCCATGATCGAGGGCGGCGGCTTGGGCGTCTTCAGGCCCGAGCAGATCGGCCCGGCGGCGCATCAGTGGGCCAATGGGGTGATCGACCTCCTGGCCGAGGACGAGGCCCACGCCACGCGGCTGGCCAAGCAGGCCCTGTCCTATTTCCAGGGCGCCGTGAAGGACTGGACCTGTCCGGATCAGAGGCTGTTGCGCCAGGCGGTGCCGGAGAACCGGCTGCGGGTCTATGACGTGCGCGCCTTGATCGAGGGGCTAGTCGACACCGGTTCGTTCCTCGAACTGCGCGGCGGCTTCGCGGCCGGGATGATCACCGGCCTGGTCCGCATCGAAGGCCGGCCGCTGGGGCTGATCGCCAACGACCCGCGCCACCTGGGCGGGGCCATCGACGGCGACGGGGCCGAGAAGGCCGCGCGGTTCCTGCAGCTCTGCGACGCCTTCGGCCTGCCGGTGCTGTCGCTATGCGACACCCCCGGCTTCATGGTGGGCCCCGCCAGCGAGGACGCCGGGGCCGTGCGCCGGGTCAGCCGGCAGTTCATCGCCGGGGCCAAGCTGCGCACGCCCCTGCTGACCGTGGTGACCCGCAAGGGCTACGGCCTGGGCGCCCAGGCCATGGCCGGCGGCAGCTTCCACTCGCCGCTGGTCATCGCTGCCTGGCCCACCGGCGAGTTCGGCGGCATGGGCCTGGAGGGCGCGGTGCGACTAGGCTACCGCAAGGAGCTGGAGGCCGAGACCGATCCCGTGGCCCAGAAGGCGCTCTACGACCAGCTGGTGGCCCGGCTCTACGCCGCCGGCAAGGCGACCAGCATGGCCGCCGCCCTGGAGATCGACGCGGTGATCGACCCGGCCGACACCCGCCGCTGGATCCTGGGCGGCCTCGACGCGGCGGCGGGAACGACGCGGCCCTGGGAAGTGCGGGTGGACAGTTGGTGACCACGCCCCTTGCCCGGGAGGAACTGCCGGTCGACACCGCCGCCCTGGCCCGCTTCCTGATCGGCAAGATCGTGGTGCGGCAGACGCCCGAGGGCGTGATCAGCGGCCGGATCGTCGAGACCGAGGCCTATGTGCTGGGCGACGCGGCCAGCCACGCCTTCCGGGGCATGACGCCCCGCACACGGCCGATGTTCCTGGAGCGCGGCCATGCCTATGTCTATCTGAACTACGGCACGTCCTGGATGCTGAACGTCTCCGGCGAGGCGGCCGGGATCGGCGCCGGCGTCCTGATCCGGGCGCTGGAGCCGCTGGAGGGGATCGCCCTGATGCAGACCCATCGCGGGACCGACAAGTTGCGCGACCTGACGCGCGGCCCGGGGCGGCTGTGCAAGGCGCTGCAGATCGGCCCCTGGGCCGACGGCCTGGACCTCTGCGCGGAAGGCCTGCTCTGGCTGGGGCGCGACGACCACCAGCCCGGCGAGGTCGGCGCGAGCGTGCGGATCGGCATCACCAAGGCCGCCGACCTGCCGCTGCGGTTCTATGTGCGCGGCAGTCCGTTCGTCAGCGGGACGAGGGCGCTGAATGTCTAAGCCGCTGCCCGACATCGTCGCGCCGGGCCTGTCGGTCGTGTTCTGCGGGCTGAACCCGGGGCTGTCGGCGGCCGTCGAGGGGCATCACTTCGTCGGGCGCAGCAACCGGTTCTGGCGGGTGCTGCACTTGGCCGGGTTCACGCCGACGCTGGTCGCGGCGGAAGACGACGCCAGCCTGCTCGCCTATGGCCTGGGGATCACCAGCGTGGTCGAGCGGCCGACGGCCGGGGTCGACGACTTGGCCCGGTCGGAGTTCGTGGACGCCGCCGCCGGGTTCGAGGCCTGGGTCCGGCGCTGGTCTCCGCGCTACGTCGCCTTCCTGGGCAAGGCGGCCTACGGCGCCATGCTGGGTCGCCGGGACGTGTCGTGGGGCCGGCAGAACGAACCGTTCGGCGGAGCCGTGGCCTGGGTCCTGCCCAATCCCAGCGGCCGCAACCTGGCTTTCGGCCTGGACGCCCTGGTCGAGGCCTATCGTGAGCTGCGGATGGCGGCTGAAGGAGCCTCAAGATGAGCGAAGTCGATGTCGAGATCGACGGCCCCGTCTGGACCGTCACGATCAATCGGCCGGAGAAGCGCAACGCGGTGAACCCCGAGACGGCCCTGCAGCTGCGCGCGGCCTTCGACGCCTTCGAGGCCGACGAGGTCGCCGCCGTGGCGGTGCTGACCGGCGCGGGCGGGACGTTCTGCGCCGGCTTCGAGCTGGCCGTGGCTGCTTCGGGCGAGGGCGAGCGCTACGATCCGGTCGGCGAGGGCCCGATGGGGCCGACGCGGCGGCTGCTCTCCAAGCCGGTGATCGCCGCCGTCGAGGGCCACGCGGTGGCCGGCGGGCTGGAACTGGCCCTGTGGTGCGACCTGCGGGTGGCCTCGGAAGCCGCGATCTTCGGGGTGTTCTGCCGGCGCTGGGGCGTGCCGCTGATCGACGGCGGCACGGTGCGCCTGCCCCGGATCGTCGGCCAGGGCCGGGCGCTGGACATGATCCTGACCGGCCGCCCCGTCGAGGCCCCCGAGGCCCTGGCCTGGGGCCTGGCCGACCGCGTGGTCCCGGCGGGGCAGGCCCGGGCGGCGGCCCAGGCCCTGGCCGCCCAGATCGCCGCCTTCCCCCAGATCTGCCTGCGCGCCGACCGCGCCTCGGCCTTCGCCCAATGGGACGTGTCGCTGGAGGAGGCTCTGAAGGTCGAGGGGATCGGCGGGCTGGAGCCGCTGCGCCGCGAGGCCCGGGCCGGGGCGGCGCGGTTCAAGGACGGCGAAGGGCGCGGGGGTTCCTTTTAATCCGCTCATCCCGGCGAATGCCGGGACCCAGATGGAATGGCTCTGGGTCTGACGCCATAAGCGCCGAACGCTTCCAATCATCCACCACGCTATGGGATCTGGGTCCCGGCATTCGCCGGGATGAGCGGGTTTTTGACTAGAACCGCGCCTCTTCGCGCCACCACTTCGAAACCAGCATCGGCCCGAAGGCCGCGCTGATGCCGCAGGCGTCGGCGAAGAGGTCGAACCACGAGGCGTCGCGGCCGACGAAGCCCTGCAACACCTCGATGGCCCCGCCGAACGCCAGGATCACCAGGCCGATGCGGTGCAGCCGGCTCTGCGGCAGGGCCAGGCTGGCCAGAACGCTCAGCACATAGAAGACGATGAAGTGCTTGGCCTTGTCCCACGGGATCAGGCCCGTGGTGTCGTCGCCCGGCAGCAGGGCCTTGGCCAGGGCGTAGGCCGAAGCGGCCAGGAAGGCGATGAAGACCAGGCGGTTGATCTTGCGGGCGCGGACGGACATCGGGTCTCCTGGCTGGACGATCCGCACCTAGCCGTTCCGGTGAGGCTTGAAAATGGCGGGACGGCGCCTCGGCCGGATCGCCTCGCAGACTGCATGGGTTCTGCACGCTGAAATCCCTCTCCCCTTGCGGGAGAGGGTGGCCTCCGAAGGAGGTCGGGTGAGGGGTCGCCCAAACGGAAACCGCCGCGAACGGCCCTTCGGCTGATCGCGGCGGTCAGGTCTGAGAGACCCCTCATCCGTCAGCTTCGCTGACACCTTCTCCCGCAAGGGGAGAAGGATCACGAAGGATCAGAACGTCAGCGCGCGGGCTTCCTTGACGTGCGGCAGGGCCTGGATCTTGGCCAGCAGGGCCTCGTCCGGGGCCTGGTCGACGCCGACCAGGGCGATGGCGTCCTCGTCGGCCGAGACGCGGCCCAGGTTGAAGGTGGCGATGTTGACGCCCGCCTCGCCCAGCAGCATGCCCAGGGCGCCGATGAAGCCCGGCTTGTCCAGGTTGTTGATGTAGAGCATGGCCGGCGAGAAGCCCGCGTCCAGCTCCATGCCCTTGACCTCGACGATGCGCGGGGCGCCGGCGATCACCGTGCCGGCGAAGGCGCGCTTGCCCTTCTCGGTGGTGATGGTGACGCGCATCAGGCTGTCATAGGTGGGGCTGACTTCCTGGCGGCTCTCCGAAACGGTGATGCCGCGCTCCTTGGCCACGGCCGGGGCCGAAACCATGTTGATCTCGGCCAGCATCGGCTTGAGCACGCCGGCCAGGGCGGCCGAGGTCATCGGCTTGACGTTCAGCTTGGAGACCTCGCCCTCGAAGGCGATGTCGATGGCGCTGATGCCGAAGTCGACCATCTGGCCGGCCAGGGCGCCGATCTTCTCGGCCAGGGCCACGAACGGCTTCAGCTTGGGGGCTTCTTCCGCGCTGACCGACGGGCTGTTCAGCGCGTTGGTGACCGCGCCGGTCAGCAGGTAGTCGCTGACCTGCTCGGCGACCTGCAGGGCGACGTTCTCCTGGGCTTCGTTGGTGCTGGCGCCCAGGTGCGGGGTGGCCACCACCTTGTCCGAACCGAACAGCGGGTTTTCCTTGGCCGGCTCGGTGACGAACACGTCGAAGGCCGCGCCGCCCACGTGGCCGTCGTCCAGCAGCTTGCGCAGGGCCACCTCGTCGACCAGGCCGCCGCGGGCGCAGTTGACGATCATCACGCCCTTCTTGGTCTTGGCCAGGTTCTCGGCCGACAGGATGTTGCGGGTCTTGTCGGTCAGCGGGGTGTGCAGGGTGATGACGTCGGCGCGGGCCAAGAGGTCTTCCAGCTCGACCTTCTCAACGCCCATTTCCACGGCGCGCTCGGGCGACAGGAAGGGGTCGTAGGCCACGACCTTCATCTTCAGGCCCAGGGCGCGGTCGGCGACGATGCCGCCGATGTTGCCGGCGCCGATCAGGCCCAGGGTCTTGGCGTAGAGCTCCACGCCCATGAAGCGGTTCTTCTCCCACTTGCCGGCCTGGGTGGAGGCGTCGGCGGCGGGCAGCTGGCGAGCCAGGGCGAACATCATGGCGATGGCGTGCTCGGCCGTGGTGATCGAGTTGCCGAACGGGGTGTTCATCACCACCACGCCCTTGGCGGTGGCGGCGGGGATGTCGACATTGTCGACGCCGATGCCGGCGCGGGCGATGACCTGCAGCTTGTGGGCGGCGGCGATCACGTCCTTGTCGAGCTTGGCGCCCGAGCGGATGGCGATGCCGTCATAGTCGCCGATCACGGCGATCAGCTCGTCCTTGGACAGGCCGGTCTTGATGTCGAAATCGACGCCGCGGTTCTTGAAGATGTCGACGGCGGCGGGGGAAAGCTTGTCGGCGATGAGGACGCGGGGAGCGGTCATGGAGGTCTTCTCCGAATTCGAGCCCTTCCCCCTTGATGGGGGAAGGGTTGGGATGGGGGTGCTTGCTGAGGTGGCGGGGTTCACCCCCACCCCTGCCCCTCCCCCATCAAGGGGGGAGGGAGGGCGCATTGCGGATTTAAGCGGCGGCCAGTTCGGCCGAGACGGTGGCGAAGGCCCAGTCCAGCCAGGGCGTCAGGGCTTCCAGATCGGAAGCCTCGACGGTGGCCCCGCACCAGATGCGCAGGCCGGCCGGGGCGTCGCGATAGCCGCCGATGTCGAGGGCCGCGCCCTCCTTCTCGAGCAGGCTGGCCAGCTTCTTGGCGAAGTCGGCCTGGGCGTCTTCCGGCAGGGCGGCGATCGTGGGATCGACGACCTTGAGGCACACCGAGGTGTTGGAGCGGATGTCCGGCGTCGCGGCCAGGAAATCGACCCACGGTGTCTTGGCCACCCAGTCGGCCAGCACCGCCAGGTTCTGGTCGGCGCGGGCCTGCATGGCTTCCAGACCACCGATCGAGGCGGCCCACTTCAGGGCGTCCAGGGCGTCTTCCACGCAGAGCATCGACGGCGTGTTGATGGTCGCGCCCTCGAAGATGTCGGCCGCGATCTTGCCGCCCTTGGTCATGCGGAACAGTTTCGGCATCGGCCAGGCCGGGGTGTAGCTTTCCAGGCGGGCCACGGCGCGGGGCGACAGGATCAGCACGCCGTGCGCGCCTTCGCCGCCCAGGGCCTTCTGCCAGGAGAAGGTCACGACATCCAGCTTGGTCCAGTCCAGGTCCTGGGCGAAGGCGGCGCTGGTGGCGTCGCAGATGGTGATGCCTTCACGGTCGGCGCTGATGAAGTCGGCGTTCGGAACGCGGACGCCCGAGGTGGTGCCGTTCCAGGTGAAGACCAGGTCCTTGGCCGGATCGACCTTGGAGGTGTCGGGCAGCTGGCCGTAGGGCGCGTCGAGCACCTGCACGTCGGGCAGCTTCAGTTGCTTGGTGACGTCCGTGACCCAGTCCTTGCCGAAGGATTCGAAGGCCAGCAGTTGCACGGGCTTGGCGCCCAGCATCGACCACATGGCCATCTCGACGGCGCCGGTGTCGGAACCGGCGACGATGCCGATCAGGAAGTCGGCGGGGACTTCCAGGACTTCGCGCGTCTGATCGATGGCGGCCTTCAGGCGGCCCTTGCCCAGCTTGGAGCGGTGCGACCGGCCCAGCACGGCATTTCTGAGATTTTCGGGGGTCCAGCCGGGCCGTTTGGCGCAGGGGCCGGAAGAGAACTCGGGGCGAGCCGGGCGGATCGCCGGCTTGGCGAGGGTCGTGGTCATAGCGATGTCTCCCATCCTTACAGATGGACTGCACCCCGTTGGGGGGGTGTGGCCCGCCGGCGAGAAACCCGGTTTCGTCGGCGAAAGCAAGGAGAGATTTTGCCGCGGATCAGGCGAATCATCCGCGCGCGGCAATTATTTTGCGGCGTTAGCCCGTCTGCGAACGGCCGCGAAGATGCCGAACAGGATGCACAGCAACACGCCGATCGAGTTGAGATTGTTGACCAGGCCGTAGGTCATGTCGTGCCGGCGCTCGGCCACGATGTAGAAGGCATGGAGCCCGAATTGCAGGGCTTGCAGCAGCATGGCCGCGCCCAGCCAGGGGCTGGTGTAGCGCAGGGCCAGCATCAGGAAGGCCAGGCTGTAGAGGCCCTCGGAAAGCAGCAGCGCGATGGCCTCTGGTTTCGCCGGCAGCAGGATCTGAATCAACGCGGCGGCGATGGATCCCGCCAGGACGATCCCGGCCCCCCAGCGCTCGGCGGCGGAGCCCTTGGCCCATGCCAAAGCGCACACCAGCAAGGTGGCGCTCCATCCCAGGAAAGGTGCGAACTGAAGGTGCATCCCTAGAGTCTCTAACGCGAATTAGCGACCCTAGGGATTAAACTCTTGCAATATTGCTTAGCTCGCGACGGCGATCCGCTCTTCTTCAACCTGGACCTGAGCGGAACCTTCCATCTTGTCCCAGCCGATCATCTTCGTGCGGACGCCGAGACGCAGGCGGACCTCGTCCAGACCGGCGTGAGCGCCGACCAGGGCGGTGCGCGCTTCCGACATGGCGGCCATGGCGGCCATGACCTTGGCGGTCGCGTCGGCGCCGACGGTGGCGGCCAGACCCAGTTCCTTACGGGCTTGGACCAGGTCCGCCATCAGCTCGGCGGCTTGGACCATGGCCGCGTCGATAGCGGCTTCGCTTCCATGCAGCTTCGAGGCCACACGCTTGACGACAAAAACCTTTTCCACGCCCCATCTCCTTAATGAAAGACTAAGAATAGAGGTAAACGAAAAGTTAAGAGAAGTGCAATGAGAAATGCGCGTTAACGTTGTTTTGTCGCGGCTTCGTCGTATCTTGGAAGCGAAGCGTTAGGGAGATTGCGAGAAGCTGGACCTCTAGGATTCTCCTGGGACGGGAAATGACCGACGACAGCCGCAGCTCTGGAGCCGCGACGCACGCCCCCTTGCAGGCGCGAATCGCGGCGGTCGCGCTGACCACCACGGTGGCGGCGCTCCTGGCCGCGTGCCTGTGCTTCATGCTCCAGCAGTGGAGCGTCGCCCGCCAAGAATCCCAATCAAATCATGAGATTCTGGCCCAGATGGTCGCCGCCGGCGCCGCCGCGCCGATGGCCGATCACAACACCGTCGGCGCCTATCGCGCCCTGGAGGCGGTGACCAAGGCCCCCAATGTCGTCTCCGTCCGCCTGACAGATATGAACGGCCAGGTCGTCGCCCAGGTCGGCGGCGGTCGCGAGGACGAGGTCGACACCCTGATCCGGCCGATCAAGCTGGGCGCCCAAACCGTGGGCACCTTGGCCCTGACGGCCCGCCGTCCCAGCCTGACCGACATCATGGCCCGCGACCTGGCCCTGACCGGCACCCTGTTCTTCGGCTCGGCGGGTCTTGCGATCCTGCTGGCCAACGGCCTGGCGCGCCGCATGACCAAGCCGATGGAGCGGCTGTCCCAGGCCATGCGCGAGGTGGCCGCCGACGGCCGCTTCAAGACCGTGGAGCAGGCCGCCGACGACGACGTCTTCCACAGCCTGACCGCCAGCTTCAACCACCTGGTCTCGCGGCTGGAGATCAACGACCACGACCTGCGCGGCGCCATGGCCGAACTAGTCAAGGCGCGCGACGACGCCAACGCCGCCAACGTGCTGAAGTCGCACTTCCTGGCCAATATGAGCCACGAGATCCGCACCCCGCTGAACGGCGTGCTGGCCATGACCGAGGTGATGGCCATGGGCGAGCTTTCCGCCGCCCAGCGCGAGCGCCTGTCGGTGATCCGCGAATCGGGAACCCTGCTGCTGTCGGTGCTGAACGACGTGCTGGATCTGTCGAAGATCGAGGCCGGGCGCCTGGACCTGGTCGAGCGCGACTTCGACCTGGCCAGCCTGGCCCTGTCGATCCGCGAATCCTACGCCACCCAGGCCCGCGCCAAGAACCTGGAGTTCGGCGTCTTCGTGGCCCCCGAGGCCCTGGGCTCGTGGCGCGGCGACGCCGATCGCCTGCGCCAGATCCTGGGCAACCTGGTGTCCAACGCCCTGAAGTTCACCATGGAGGGCAGCGTCTCGGTGCGCTTCGCCTCGGCCGACGACGGCTCGGGCCTGCGGGTCGACGTGGTCGACACGGGCATCGGCATCGATGCGGAGACCCTGCCGCGCCTGTTCGACAAGTTCGTCCAGGCCGACACCTCCACCACCCGCCGCTTCGGCGGCTCGGGCCTGGGCCTGTCGATCTGCAACGAGCTGGCGGCCCTGATGGGCGGCGGCGTGCACGTGCAGAGCCGCGAGGGCCAGGGCTCGACCTTCACCGTCGTGGTGGCCATGCCGCGCGGCGAGGCCGCCCTGCAGGCCCCCGCCCCTGTCGCCCCGCCGCCGATCGAGTCCGAGCGCCGCCTGCGCGTGCTGGCCGCCGACGACAATCCCACCAACCAGAAGGTCATCGCCGCCGTCCTGGCCCCGCTGGGCGCCGAGGTCGAGATGGTCTCGGACGGCGCGGCCTGCGTCGAGGCCTGGAAGCGCGGCGGGCACGACATCGTGCTGATGGACATCCACATGCCGATCATGGACGGCGTCGAGGCCGCCCGCACGATCCGCTCGCTGGAGGTCAGCGAGGGCCGCAAGCGCATCCCCATCGTGGCGGTCACCGCCAACGCCCTGGTCCACCAGGTCGAGGGCTACATGGCCGCCGGCATGGACGGCCACGTGGCCAAGCCGATCGAGGTCACCAAGCTCTACGACGCCATCGAAACCGCCGTGGCGGCCGCCCGGCGCGACGGGTCGAAGGTGGCGGCCGCTTAGGCCCACTCCGGCCCCCCACGGCTCAGTTCATCTACCTGAACCCAACATAACGAGCGGCTCAGAACCGTTTCAGGTTGGCTGTGGTCTCTTGAGGTCAACGTCGTCCCCGTCGGGCGTCGGAAACATTCAAGAGGAACCGTACCGATGAAAAAGATTCTGCTTTCGATCGCCGCGGTCTCGGCCGTCGCCGCCGCTACCGTCCCCGCCGTCGCTTCGGCCCAGTCGTATGATCGTGGCTATGGCTACGGCCAAGGCGACCGCGTCGCCCGCCTCGACCAGCGGATCGACATGGGCATCCGCAACGGCAGCCTGACCCGCAACGAAGCCTGGCGCCTGAAGGGCGACCTGCGCGAGACCGCCCGCCTGCAGGCCCGCTACAGCCGCAACGGCCTGAGCGGCTGGGAGCGCCAGGACCTGGACCGCCGCTTCGACCGCATCAGCGCCCAGATCCGCTACGAGCGTCACGACGGCGACCGTCGCGGCTACGATTACGACTACGGTCGCCGCTACTAAGCGCCTGACGGCCTAGACATGGACTAGTCGAGGGCCGGCCCCACCCTCAGCCGGCTCTCGATCATCGTGAAGCCGCGGCCACGCAACAGAACGCGTGCGCCGCGGCTTTCGCATTCCAGGTCCCCGCCCCGGCCGGGATAGGCTTGGTAGAAGCGCAGCACGCTGGCCCCCAGCTTGTCGCCGTAGAGCGGCGCCAGGATGCAGTGGGCTGAGCCGGTGGTCGGGTCCTCGGGGATGCCGGCCGTCGGGGCGAAGAAACGGCTGACCACGGCGTAGGGCCTGCCGGCGTCGGCCTGGGCCACCGCGATCACCTGGCCTGGCCCGCCGGTGGCCTCGCCGCCCACCTTCCGCAGGGCCGCCAGGTCGGGCGAGAGGCCCCGGACCGCGGCCTCGTCCTTTAGCACCGCCACCAGGTACATGCCCGCCCAGACCTCGACGGGCTCGGCGCCCAGGGCCTCGGCGAGGCCCTCGCTGCCGGCCAGGCGGCGCGGCGGATCGGACGGGAAGTTCATCTCCAGCCCCTCCCCGGCGCGACGCACGGTCAGTTCGCCCGACAGGGTCTCGAAGGTCAGCAGCGGCACGTCCACCCCCATCTCGGCGAACAGGGCGTGGGCGGCGGCCAGGGTGGCATGGCCGCAGAGCGGGGCCTCGATGGCCGGGGTGAACCAGCGCAGGCCGAACCGCGCCGGGTCGGCGGTGCGCAGCAGGAAGGCCGTCTCGGCCTGGTTGTTCTCGGCCGCCAGGGCCTGCATCCAGGTCGCGTCGGGCCACGCATCGAACGGCTCGACCACGCAGGCCGGATTGCCCTTGAACGGGCCCGAGGCGAAGGCGTCGACAGACCACTGGCGCATGGCGGATCTCCTGTTTCGCAACGCCTAGCCAGCGCCCCGTCACGGATCAATTCGAACATTGTCACGCGGGACAATGTTCTCCCGCCGCCCTACTCGCCTTCGACCGTGATCTCCGGCCAGCGCGCCTTGGCCGAGCCTGTCGTGCGGGCCCAGCCGCCCGCCCCCTTCACCCGCAGGGGATTGGGCCGCAAGTGCAGGGAAAACAGGTCCTCCAGACCGAACGGCGCGAAGACCGACAGGCTGTCGTCGGCCTCCAGCCGCACCCCCACGCAGAAGGCCGTGGCCACGAAGCGCTTGAGGGCGTCGGCGCTGGAGACCAGCGGCGGATAGGGCTCGTCGGCCCCGAACTTCTGCTCGAACCACAGGTGGACGCGGGCCTGGTTGCGCACCTCGACCAGCTCGCGCAGCGGCGGCGCGAACGCGGCGGCCACGCGCTGGATCACCACGTCCTCGGCCTCGTACGAGGTGTCCGAGGCGTCGTGATAGGCCACGTCGTAGTCCTTGATCCCATAGTCGGGCGCTCGGCCGGTCAGGTGGTTCCAGACCGGCTGATAGACCGCGCCGGAGAAGATCATGCCGTCGGGCAGGTCAAGCTCGCGGACCACGCGCAGCACCTGCATCGTGGTGGGCGTGGCGCGGACGATGTCGACCAGGCGGGCTTCCAGGTCGCTCATTTCCGAACCACCCAGGCATGGTCCAGCGGCCCGTGCCCCTTGCCGAAGCCCGGCGCGCGCAGCATGGCCTCGTGGACGTAGTTCCAGGCCCGGGCGACGGCGTCGGTCAGGGTAAGCCCCTGGGCCAGGCCCGTGGCGCAGGCGCTGGCCAGGGTGCAGCCGGTGCCGTGGGTGTGGCGGGTCTGGATTCGCTCGCCCTCGAAGGCCGTCTCGCCCTGGCGGGTGATCAGCAGGTCCACGACCCGCTCTCCGGCAACGTGGCCGCCCTTCATCAACACCGCATGGGCGCCCAGCTCCAGGAACGCATCACCGGCCCGGCGCAGGTCGTCCGTGGTCTCCACGCTCAGGCCCGTCAGGGCGGCGGCCTCGGGGGCGTTGGGGGTCAGCAGGGCCGCGCGGGGGATCAGCAGGGTCTTCAGCGCCCCGATGGCCTGCTGCGCCAGCAGCGAGGCCCCGCCCTTGGCGATCATCACGGGATCGATAACGGCCGGCGTCCCCTTGGCGCTGTCCAGCACCCGGGCCACGACCTCGACCGTGGCCGCGTCGCCCAGCATGCCGGTCTTGATGGCGTCGGCCCCGATGTCGTCGAGCACGGCGCGGGCCTGGGCCTCGACGATGTCCAGCGGGATCGGATGGACGCCGGTGACGCCCAGGGTGTTCTGCACGGTGATCGCCGTGATCGCCGTGGCCGCGTAGCCGCCCAGGGCGGTGATGGTCTTGATGTCGGCCTGGATCCCCGCCCCGCCGCCGGAATCCGATCCGGCCAGGACGAGCACGCGACCTTGGTGCGTCTGTGTCATGGGGCCTTTCTAGCGGGGAGTCGGGGGTGGACGGTAGGCGTCTTGCTCGGCGCGACGCACTTGCCCCCTACGGACCGCTTCGCGGTCGTCTTCCCCCGTAGGGGGAAGAGGTGCGATAGCGCGGCGTCCTCCGCCCCCTACGGGGGCGGACAGACCGCGAAGCGGTCAGGTGGGGGCAAGTGGGTGCGCTCCCACGCCAGCGGCTGTGAGAAGTGGGAAGGGTGCGAAGCGCCCGGGCCTCGCCCGGATGATTTGCAGTATGTGTACCGTTTCGACGAAGTCCGTGCGCTTCGCGCGGCCGTTATCCGGAAGCCTTCGGATCGCGGATTTTTAACCCGCTCCGATGGAGGCCCCCGACGGGCGGGATGCTGGCACATCCCGGACCGCAGAGGCGATTTCAGCCCCTGCCTGTTGCGCATCGTCTTTCGGCCCCGTGGGGATGCTCCCCTCGTCCGGCCCGACCCGCCGCGAGCCCAATCCAAGGCTCCGACACGCCGACCGACCCGAAAGGCCCCACCAGACCGGCCGACGGACGCTCCCCGCTCGACCACCCCCGAAAGCCGCAACGGTCGCCGTACGTGCGCCCTTCCCGTGCTTTCAGGTGAGACAAGGATACGGCGGGTTTGGAGGGTGGGGATAAGTTTGGGTCGAGAAAGTTCAAGCGATTGAAATCACTGGAATTCATCGGCTATCCGCTAGGGATAGATCTTCCTTCCTCCTCACCCGCGCAGCGGGGGAGGTGGCGCGATGCGAATACGCATCGTGACGGAGGGGGCGTCCAGCCGACACGGTGCGGTGGCCCGACGCCCCCTCCGTCTCGTCGCTGCGCGCCGAGCCACCTCCCCCGTTTCACGGGTGAGGAGGATGCCCAGCCTTGACCGATCCGCCTTGCTACTCCCCCTCGCCCTTCAACCGCGCGCTCTCTTCCTTCAGCGGCTTGGAGACCGGGCAGACCTCCTGGACGAAGTCGTTGAGGGTGTTGACCAGGCTGTCGCGCACCAGGCTGTAGTGCACGAACTGGCCGCGCTTCTCGCTGCGCACCAGGCCCGCCGCCTCCAGGATCGACAGGTGTTGCGACACCGCCGGCTTGGAGATCTCGAACCGCGAGGCGATGTCCCCCGCCGTCAGTTCGGCATGGGCCAGATAGGCCAGGATCTTCCGGCGGACCGTCGAGGAGAGGGCTTCGAACACGCGCTGCATGCGTCGACATTTAAGCGCTTCGCTAAACGCTTGCAAATTAGCAGTGAGGTATTTAAGGAATAGCTTATCCTTTGGGGGGAAGCCATGTCCCAGATAACGCCCCGCCGCCCCCTCACGTTTGAGCATGCCTTCGCCAGCCTGGGCGCCGGCGCCGCTTGCGGTGGGGTCATGACCGACCTTGCCCTGACCGCGTATCTCATCGTCGAAGCCGCCACTAATCGTAGCCCTTGGGCAGCCGCCTTGCCGATCGAGATTGCCAGGGCTCTTGGTTTTTCACTGCTCGTGGCTGTGCCCGTCATCCTAGTGGCCTTCATCGTCTGGCTTCTCGGCTTGCTGGTCCTGGGCGCGCCGGTCTGGTGGGTGACACACCATGTGGGCTTGCGCTCGGCTCGGCTCGCGGCGCTGTTCGGGGCCATCATCCCCTCTGCCCTCTACCTCGCTTGCAGCCTCCACAGCCGCCCCGGCTCGGTCATTCAGGCCCTCAGGGATGAATGGAGGCTCTATCTGACATTGGCGGCCATCGGCGCCGTCGTGGGTTGGATGGTGACCAGGGTCGCGTACGGCCCTCGTTCAACCTCCACGGCTGCCTTCCGAAAGCTCGTGCAATGACCTCCCATCCCCTCCACCACGACCCCTACGCCGTCCATTCCATCGCCAAGGACGCCGGCGGTGACGCCGTGGACGGCCGCGTGGTCTGGGCGCCGGCGACCTCGCTCTGGCAGGCGGTCATGCTGGCCGGAGCCCTGGCCGCGCCGTTCGTCTTCAGTTGGAGCAGTCTGGCCGTCTTCGTGGTCCTGACCGGCGCGACCCTGCTGGTCGGCCATTCGGTCGGTTTCCACCGGCGGCTGATCCACGGCAGCTTCCAGAGCCCGCTGTGGCTGGACCACCTGATGATGTGGCTGGGCACGCTGGTGGGCATGAGCGGGCCGCTGGCGATGATCGCCGCCCACGACCTGCGCGACTGGGGCCAGAGGCAGCCGGCCTGCCATCCCTACCTCGCCAATCGCGCGGGCTTCTGGACCGACTATGCCTGGAACCTGCACGGCCGACTGGTGCTGGCCCGGCCGCCGCGCCAGGCGATCCCGGCGCGGATCGCGGGCGACCGGTTCTACCGTTTCCTGGAGCGCACCTGGATGCTGCAACAGCTGCCGGTGGCGCTCGTGCTGTTCGCCCTAGGCGGCTGGTCGTGGCTGCTGTGGGGCGTGTGCGCGCGGGTCTGCGTGTCGGTGAGCGGCCACTGGTACGTCGGACGGCTGGCCCATACGACCGGACCGCAGAGCTGGCTGGTGACCGCCTCGGGCGTCCAGGCCCACGACGTGCCCTGGGCGGCGATCCCGACCATGGGCGAGGCCTGGCACAACAACCACCACGCCTGGCCGGGCTCGGCGAAGCTGGGCCTCTATCCGGGCCAGGCCGACTGGGGCTTCGCCTTCATCCGCCTGCTGGAACGGCTGGGGCTGGCGTGGGATGTGCGGACGCCGGACACCTTGCCGGAGCGGGCGGGGTTGGCGCGGGTCTAGGACGTCTCCCTCTCCCAGAGGGAGAGGGCCGGGGTGAGGGGTTTGGGCGTTCGACGGCGCGCCGGCAGAGCGCGTAACCCCTCACCCTCCCAAGCTCCGCTTGGGCCCCTCCCTCTCCCTCTGGGAGAGGGTTCAAAGTCCGCCGATCGCCCCCCACACCGCCAGCGCTTGGCTCATCTCCCGCACGTCGTGGACGCGCACCGCCGCCACGCCCGCCGCCGCGCCGCGCAGATGGGCGGCCAGGGAGCCGCCGAGGCGGGCCGTGGGCTCGGCGCCCAGCGGGTCGAGCGCGGCGATGAAGCGCTTGCGGCTGGCGCCCAGCAGGATCGGATAGCCCAGGGCCACCAGGCGCGGCAGGGCGGCCAGCAGGGCGACATTGTGGGCCGGCGTCTTGCCGAAGCCGATGCCGGGGTCCAGCCAGATCTTCTCGCGCGCCACCCCGGCGGCCATGGCCGTGAGGGCGCGGGCCAGGAGGAAGGCCTCGACCTCGGCCACGACGTCGTCGTAGCGCGGGTCGTCCTGCATGGTCCCCGGCTCGCCCAGCATGTGCATCAGCACCACTTCGCAGCCCAATTCGGCGGCGACCTCCGGAGCGTCGGGAGCGAAGCGCAGGGCGGCCACGTCGTTCCAGATGCTGGCCCCGGCGGCGACGGCGGCGCGGGCCACGGCGGGCTTCATGGTGTCGATGGAGATGGCCACGTCGCTCGTCGCGCGGATCGCCTGGATCAGCGGCACGACGCGGGCGATCTCCTCGTCGGCGGGCACGGGCGCGGCGCCGGGGCGGGTGCTCTCGCCGCCGATGTCGAGGATGTCGGCCCCGTCCTCGATCAGCTTCAGGGCCTGGGCCAGGGCCGCCTCGGCCTCCAGGAACCGCCCGCCGTCCGAGAAGCTGTCGGGCGTGACATTGACGATCCCCATGACGCGGGGGCGGGAGTGGGGGGAAGTCATGGGGGCGTTTCTAGCGCCGCGACGCCCCCTCCGTCACGATGCGTATTCGCATCGCGCCACCTCCCCCGTTTCACGGGTGAGGAGGAAGCAACGTTGCTCTTCTCCTCCCCTGCGTAGCGGGGGAGGTGGCGGGCGAAGCCCGACGGAGGGGGCGTCCGACCGCCCTACCAGTCGATGAAGGTGGCGAAGTCGTCGAGCATGCCGGTCCAGACGGCGAAGTCGTCGTCCAGGCCCGAGAAGGTCCGGCCGGCGTTCACATTGACGTCGTACTGGACGTAGGGGTCCAGGTCGTCGTCCAGATAGACCTTCAGATAGCGGTTCTTGCGGTTCCACTCGTTGGCCTTGGCCAGGGTCAGGCCGTCCTTGAGGTCGAAGCCGGCCGAGAACTGCAGGGCCTTGCAGCGCTTGGTGGCGGCGCTGTCGCAATCGTAGAAATAGACGTTGAAGCTATGGCCGTCGGCGGCGCTCTTGATCAGCGGATCGCCGCCGTCGTCCTTGGAAAGCTCGGCCTTGTAGCCGGCCTTCTGCAGCCAGGCGACGCCTTCGGCGCCGGTCAGGCCGTCCGAATGGATCGCCTGGGCCTGGGCCGCGCCGGCGCCCAGGCTCGCGGACAGGGCCGTCGCGGCCGCCAGGGCGATGATCGCCGTCTTCATCGTGAGCACTCCCCCACGCCGCACGCTCGCGGCCCAACGGCGATCAAGCTAGTCCGTGGCGCGGCAAAGAAAAAGCCGGATCGGGCGGACCGATCCGGCTTCTTCGAAGTCTTGGAAGAGAAGGCCTAGGCGGTGACGTCCGCCGTGGGCGAGACCGGCACCGAGGCCACCGGCCCGGTCGGCTTCTTTTCTTCCTCTTCCTCGCGGACGGGCTGGACGCCCTTCATCACGTTGATGATCTCGTCGCCCGACAGGGTCTCGAACTCCAGCAGCGCCTTGGCCACCAGGTGCAGGCCTTCCAGCTTCTCGGTCAGGATCTGGCGGGCCTCGTCCTCGCCGCCCTTGACCAGGCGACGCACTTCGCTGTCGATCTTGACCATGGTCTCGGGCGAGACGTTCTGGGTGCGGGCCACCGAGTGGCCCAGGAACACCTCGTCCTGGTTGTCGCCATAGGCCACGGTGCCCAGTTCATCGGAGAAGCCCCAGCGGGTGACCATGTTGCGGGCCAGGCTGGTGGCGGCGCTGATGTCGCTGGACGCGCCCGAGGTGATCTTGTGCTTGCCGAAGATCAGTTCCTCGGCCACGCGGCCGGCCATCATGATGGCCAGGCGCGAGGTCATCATGTCGTAGCTCATCGAGTAGCGGTCGCCCTCGGGAAGCTGCATGACCATGCCCAGGGCCCGGCCGCGCGGCACGATGGTGGCCTTGTGCACGGGGTCGGCGACGGCGACGTTCTGGGCCACGATGGCGTGGCCGCCCTCGTGATAGGCCGTCAGCTTCTTTTCCTCTTCGCTCATGGCCATCGAGCGACGCTCGGCGCCCATCATGACCTTGTCCTTGGCGTGCTCGAAGTCGTGCATGGTGACCATGCGGCGGTTCTTGCGCGCGGCGGTCAGGGCCGCCTCGTTGACCAGGTTGGCCAGGTCGGCGCCCGAGAAGCCGGGGGTGCCGCGGGCCAGGGTCTTGACGTCGACGTCGGCGGCCAGCGGCACGTTCTTCATGTGCACGCGGATGATCTTCTCGCGGCCCGAGACGTCCGGATTGGGCACCACGACCTGGCGGTCGAAGCGGCCCGGACGCAGCAGGGCCGGGTCCAGCACGTCGGGACGGTTGGTGGCGGCGATCAGGATGATGCCTTCGTTGGCCTCGAAGCCGTCCATCTCGACCAGCAGCTGGTTCAGCGTCTGCTCGCGCTCGTCGTTGCCGCCGCCCAGGCCCGCGCCACGATGGCGGCCGACGGCGTCGATTTCGTCGATGAAGATGATGCAGGGGGCGTTCTTCTTGGCCTGCTCGAACATGTCGCGCACGCGGCTGGCGCCGACGCCGACGAACATTTCCACGAAGTCCGAACCGGAGATGGTGAAGAACGGCACGCCGGCCTCACCCGCCACGGCGCGGGCGATCAGGGTCTTGCCGGTGCCGGGAGGGCCGACCAGCAGGGCGCCCTTGGGGATCTTGCCGCCCAGGCGCTGGAACTTGGCCGGGTCCTTCAGGAACTCGACCACTTCCTGCAGCTCTTCCTTGGCCTCGTCCACGCCGGCGACGTCGTCGAACAGCACGCGGTTCTTGTTCTCGGTCAGTAGCCGGGCCTTGGACTTGCCGAAGCCCATGGCGCCCTTGGTGCCGCCCTGCATCTGACGCATGAAGAAGATCCACACGCCGATCAGCAGCAGGATCGGCAGCATGTTGATCATCACGCCCAGCAGCAGGTTGCCGCCCTTCTGGTAGACGATCTCGGCGCCCCGCGCCTCCAGGCGCTTGACCAGGTCGTCGGAGTTCGGCGGGATGTTGACCGTGTACGGCTTGCCGGAGCGCGGCTCGACCTTGACCACGTCGCCGTTGATGTCGGCCTTCTTGACGTCGCCGCTGTCGATGCTCTTGAGCAGCTGCGAATAGCTGTGCTCGCCGCCGCCACCGCCGGGGCGCGCGCCCGAGCTGAAGACTGCATAGGCCGTCATCAGCACCACTATGATCGCGGCCCAGATGCCCAGGGTCTTGAAATTCATACGCGTTGTCTTCCCAACGATAGTCTCTGACCTTCCAAGATAGGATGGTCCGGCCGGTTTCGCCACGCGCGGGATATCATGTCGCGGGTTCTTGATCGACACGGCCCGTCGCCGCCTCGAAACGATCCATGACAAGACAACGCGCCAGCGTCCCGTTCGGCTCTGCAAGGATCGGGCAACTGACGGTTCCGTCGGGGTCGACGACGGCTGGCAAGGCGGGGCGGGCGGCGGGGGGCAGGGCTTTCAAGGCCTGGCGCTGGGCGGGCGGCAGACGGGCGGCCAGGCCTTGGAGCGGGCGGACGTAGAGGCCGGGCTGGGCGGCGGCGATCTCGTAGCGGCCGTCCCAGACGAGGGGTTGGTTGGCGGGCAGCGCCACGCCCCCCTCCGTCGGCTTCGCCGACACCTCCCCCACAGGGGGAGGATTTGGGGCTCGACGCGCCTCGCCCGGTTCGCGGAAGAAGGAAACGGAGTCGCCCGCCGCCTCCACCCGCGCCCCGGCCAGGGTGGCGGTAAAGTCCTCGCCGGCCCGGATGCGGTCGACCAGCCGCTGCAGCCGCTCGCCGCGCGGCGGCTGCGAGGTGCCCGCCGCGCAAAGGCAGGCGGCGGCGACATGGGCGGCGGGGGCTTGGCGGTCGAGAGTCAGGAACCCCTCTCCTCCCCCGTGAAACGGGGGAGGTGGCGCGCCGCGAAGCGGCGTGGCGGAGGGGGCTCCCCCGGCGGGCTGGGAAGAGAGATGCGCTCTGGCCCGCGCCCGCGCGAACCTCGGGTCGTCGTTGGCCGGGTCGTCCAGCCAGGTCTCGCCGCGCGCCGTCAGCCAGTCGCGGATCTCACCGCGTCCGACGTCCAGCAGGGGCCGCAACACGAAGACGCCCCGCCCCTGCGGCCAGGCCGGCGACGGCGCCCAGTCGCGAGGATCGGAGACCGTCGAGCCCTGGGCCCGCATGGCGGCGGCCTCGGTCAGGTCGTCGGCCGTGTGGCCCAGCAGCAGGACCCGCGCCCCGGCCGCCCGGGCGGCGTCGGCCAGCAGGGCGTGGCGGGCGGCGCGGGCGGCGGCGGGTAGGCCGGCGGCGGGCTTGTCGCCGGCCCAGGCCAGGGCCCAGGCCTCGGCCCCGAGGCGGCCGGCCTTGGCGAGCGCGTCGGCGGTCCAGGCGGCGCTGGCGGGGTTCAGTCGATGGTCGACGGTCAGGGCGACCACGGCGCGGCCGTGGGCGCGGGCCCAGTCCAGGGTCAGGATCAGCAGGGCCAGGCTGTCGCCGCCGCCGGAGAAGCCGACGGCGAGAGGGGCGGCGGCGTCCGTGCGCAGACGGCGGTCGAGGATGGGGGTGAAGGTGGAGAAGGTCATGCCGCCCTCGCCTTCCCTCTCCCCTTGCGGGAGAGGGTGGCCCGCGAAGCGGGTCGGGTGAGGGGTCGATAGACGCCAAAAGCCGCGCCCCACGGACAGGCCTGTCGCGGCGGTCGCCGTTTGAGAGACCCCTCATCCGACCGCCTTCGGCGGCCACCTTCTCCCGCAAGGGGAGAAGGACGGGGGGAGATCGTCATCGGATCAGCGAGGCCCCTAGGCCGCGCACTTGGCCTGGACGCGCGTCGACGCCGCCTTGGAGGTCACCGCCGCCGGGGCCTTGGGGTAGCGCTTGGCCAGTTCGTCCAGGGTCTTGCAGGCGTCGGCGGGCTTCTTCAGGGCCACCAGCGAGCGGGACAGCTTCAGCACCGCGTCGGGCGCCCAGCTGGTCTGGGGCCAGCCGCGCACGGCGCCCAGATAGCTGCCGGCCGCGTCGCCATAGGCCTGGCGGATGAACTGGGTCTCGCCCAGCCAGTAGCGGGCCTCGGGCGTCTTGGCGCTGTCGGGATAGGTGTCGACATAGCTGCCGAACGCCTGCTCGGCGCCGCCGTAGTCGCCGTCCAGCAATAGCTGGCGGGCGGACTTGAAGGCCTGGGCCGGATCGGCCGGAGCGGCCTCCGCCGTCGGGGCGGGAGTGGCGGGCACGGCGGCAGCGGCAGCGGCCTCCTGGTCGGCGATGCGCTTTTCCAGGGCGGCCAGGCGCTGGTCCAGGGCGTCGGCGCGGGCCTTCTCGGCGTCGCTCGCGCGGCGGGCCTGGTCCAGGTCGTGGGTCAGGGTCTCGTTCTGGCCGTTCAGCTTGGTCAGGGTCTGTTCCAGGTCGCTCAGCTTGTCCGACAGGGCGGCGATCTGGGCGTCGGTCTCGGCCGGCTGCACCACCACGGGCTTACCCGTGTCGCGGCCCTGGAAGACGATGGCGCGCAGCTCGCGCACCACCTTGTCCATCTTGTCCAGCCGCTTGTTGGAGCGGTCGTCCAGCGGATCGGCCATGGGCGTCTGGGCCAGCGCCAACGCGCCGAAGGAGGGCATGGCGGTCAGGGCCAGGACGGAGGCGAGCAGAGCGGCTTTCAGCTTCATGTCGGCGATTATGACCCGGTTGCGGACAAAAGTGCGGCCAAAATAAAAGCCCTCCCCCTGGATGGGGGAGGGTTGGGTGGGGGTGTCGCGGCCGTACAGCTGAACCGCCGCATCACCCCCATCCCCGGCCCTTCCCCCATCGAGGGGGAAGGGAGCTTTCAATTACCGCGCGCCGTCGGTGATGGCGGTGCGGGCGTTGCGGTTCTTGGCCCAGGCGTCTTCGCCCGAACCGCCGTCGATCGGCTTTTCCTTGCCGTACGACAGGGTCTCGATGCGCGCGCCCGAGACGCCCTGGGCGACCAGGAACTCGCGCACGGCGTTGGCGCGGCGGGCGCCGAGGGCCAGGTTGTATTCGCGGGTGCCGCGTTCGTCGGCGTTGCCTTCGATGCGCACGCGCACGGCCGGATAGCGGTTCAGCCACTGGGCCTGGGCGGCCAGGGTGGGCTGGGCGTCGCTGCGGACGTCGTAGCTGTCGGTGTCGAAGTAGATGCGTTCGCCGATGTTGATGACGAAGTCCTGCACCGTGCCCGGCAGCGGACCCTGGTTCACCGGCGACGGCGGCTGGGCCTGCGGATAGGACGGCGTCGGCTGGGCCGCCGGCGGTTGGGTGGTGGCCACGGGACCCGCGGGCTTCGGGCGCGACGTACAGGCGGCCAGCGAAGCGGCGGCGAGGCCGATCAGCGCCAGTCTAGCGACGCGTTGGGTGTCGAAGCTCATCAAGTTTCTCCTCAAGTCCACGGCCAAGGTTCATAGTTCTAACGCGCGAAGCCTTCGCGACGCCGCGCAAAAACATCCCCTGCACCTCACAATGGCGTCAGAATGTCGCACAGCACCTCGTTTCACCCAGTGGGTGAACGCTGGATGAACGACTTAACGCCAACGCGCGGCTACGGCAGAGGTTGCGGGAAAGTGGTGTGGATAGACGCCGGAGCCCTTCGCCACTTGCCCCCACCTGGCCGCTGCGCGGCCTGTCCGCCCCCATAGGGGGCGGATCGATCAATCCAGCAGCGGCGACCACGCCGGGTCCGACGCCGCGCCCTGGTAGGCGGCGGGGCGCAGGATGCGGCCGGTGATGTCCACCGTCCACAGCCGCGAATTGCCGCTGGCGCCCTCGCGCGAGAACATCAGCACCCGGCCGTTGGGCGCCCAGGTGGGGCCCTCGTCCAGATAGCTGGTGGTCAGCAGGCGCTCGTCGCCGCCGTCGGCGCGCATGACGCCGATGTGGAACTCGCCGCCCGTCTGCTTGGTGAAGGCGATGAAGTCGCCGCGCGGGCTCCACACCGGGGTGGTGTAGCGGCCGCCGCCGTACGAGATGCGGCGCACGCCCGAACCGTCCGTGTTCATCACATAGAGCTGGGCCTGGCCGCCGCGGTCGGAGTTGAAGACGATCTTGGAGCCGTCCGGCGAGAACGACGGCGAGGTGTCGATGGCCGGGTCGGTGGTGATGCGGGTCGACTGACGCGACCGCAGGTCCATCACGTAGATGTCGCTGTTGCCGTTCTTCTCGACCGAGAAGGCCACCTTGGCGCCGTCGGGCGAGAAGCGCGGGGCGAAGACCATGCCGGGGAACTTGCCCACCGTCTCCTGGCGGGCGGTCTGCAGGTTCAGCAGATAGATGCTGGAGCCCGTGGGCCGCAGCGCCATGTAGGTGATCTCCTGGCTGGTCGAGGAGAAGCGCGGCGTCATGACGATGTAGGAGCCGTCGGTCAGGTACTGCGGGTTGGCGCCGTCCTGGTCCATGATGGCCAGCTTCTTGACGCGGCTCATCTTGCCGCCGCTCTCGGCCACGAACACCACGCGGGTGTCGAAATAGCCCTTCTCGCCGGTCAGCCGCTCATAGACCGCGTCGCTGATCTTGTGGGCCACGCGCCGCCAGTTCTCGGCGGTGGAGGTGAACTGCAGGCCCAGCAGCTGCTGCTGGCTGAAGGTGTCCCACAGGCGGAAGTCGACGCGCAGCACGCCGTCGGCGCCGACCGTCACCTGGCCGTTGATCAGGGCCTGGGCGCCGGTGGCCTGCCAGTCGGGGAAGCGCGGCTGGACGTTCACGTCGGTCAGCTTGTCGGCCACGCTGGAGACGTTCAACGGCTGGAACAGGCCCGAGCGCTCCAGATTGCCGCTGATGACCTGGCTGATGTCGGCGCCGCGCTGGCCGCCGCCCGAGAAGGCGGGAATGGCCACGGGCAGCGGCTTGACCGCGCCCTTGTCGATGTCGATCTCGATCTGGGCACGGGCCGGGGTCGGCGCGAAGGCGGCCATCGAGACGGCCAGGACGGCGGCCGTGGCCAGCCCCGTGAAGACGGACTTCAGGTTCATTCTTCGGGTCCTCCCTATCGCGCCGCGCAAGCGTCGCGCGCCTTGAAGTTCAAATTGAGTTGCGGGCCATAATAGTCCGGCGGCAAGCCCTCGAAGGGCGCCGACTGGTAGACCGCGCGGATGGCGCGTTCGGCCGCGGCCTTGACCGTGGCGTTGGGCGAGTTCTCCGCGCCGTTGGCCGTCACCTTGCCGACGATGCGGCCGCCGGTGGCCAGGGTGAAGTTGACCTTCACCTGCACGTCGCCGCCGCCCTCGACCTCGCAGTTGGGGTTCCAGCGGCGCTGGATCTCGTCCTTCATGCCGGCGATGGCGGCGGCCTGCGCGCCGGTCATGGCGCCCGCGCCCGGGCGGGCCTGGGTGGCGGTTTCCGGACGGGTCGGGCCCTTGGGGGCGTTGGCCACGGGCTTGCCGGTCGACTTGGGCGTCTTGGCCAGGGTCTTTTCCAGCGAGGCGAAGAAGTCCGGCTCGGGCTTGGCGGGCTTGGCCGGGGTCGGCTTGGCGGGCGTGGGCTTGGGCGTCGGGGCAGGCGCGACCGTCTTGGGCGGCGCCGGGGCGGGCGTAGGAACCGGCGCGGGCACGGGGGCCGGCGGCTGGGGATCGGCCTGCGGCGTCGGCTCCTCGGTCTGGGCCGTCTGTTCCTCGGGCGCCTCGATGGCGGGACGCACGTTGGTGGGGCCTTCGGTGACGATGGTCACCGGCACGCTCTCGCCGATGGTGATCGGCTTGGAGGTGTGCGGCATGAAGATGATCGCGACCACCACCAGGGCGTGGAGGCCGATCGCCCCGATGAAAGCCGGGGTGAAGTTGGTTCTGTCCTCGCGATAGCTCACCGCGCGATCACCTCACTGCGCCGGACGCAGGGCGTCCGGAGCGGCCGCCTCCGTCTTGCCCGAAGAGGGGCCGCCGGTGTCGGTCAGCAGGTTGATCTTGGTGAAGCCGGCGTTCGACAGGGCCGCCATCACCTGGGCGACGATGGCGTAGCTGGCCTTGCCGTCGGCGCGCACGAAGATCGGCTTGTCGTAGCCGTCGCCGGCGATCGACGACAGGCGCGGGGCCAGCTCGGCGAACGGGCTCTCGGCCTCGCCGATGAACACCGCCCCGTCGGCCTTGATCGACACGGTCAGCGGCTCCTGCTGGTTCTGCAGGGCGGCGGCCTCGGTCTTGGGCAGCTCCAGCGGCACGCCGGCGGTCAAGAGCGGGGCGCTGATCATGAAGATGATCAGCAGCACCAGCATCACGTCGACCAGCGGGGTGACGTTGATCTCGGACAGGGCGCCCTTGCCCCGGCGGCGGCCCCGGCGGCGGCCGCGACGGCCGCCCGTGGCGAAGGCGTCGTTGGCGGACATGGCCATGGGACTAGACCCGCTCGCTCAGGCGGCGCTGGATGGCCGTCGACAGGTCGTCGGCGAAGTTCTCCAGCCGGCCGGCGAACTTGCCCGCGTCGGTCGAGAACTTGTTGTAGGCGATATAGGCCGGGATGGCGGCGATCAGGCCGATGGCGGTGGCGAACAGGGCCTCGGCGATGGACGGGGCCACCACGGCCAGCGAGGTGTTCTTCGAGATCGCGATGTTCTGGAAGGCGTGCATGATGCCCCAGACCGTGCCGAACAGGCCGATGAACGGGCTGGCGGTGGCGACGATGGCCAGGCTGCCCAGGCCTTCCTCGGCCTTGCCGGTCTCGCGCGAGATCAGGGTGTCCATCATCCGGTCGATGCGCTGGATCAGGAAGGCGGCCTGGGCCTCGCCCAGCGCGCCCTTGGACTTGGCGTCGCGCCATTCCTTCAGGGCCGCCTGCAGCATGCGCGGCAGGGGCTGCTTGGGGTTGGGGCCGTGCTGGGCCGCGATCTCCTCCAGCCCCTGGCCCGAACCGACCTGATCCTCGAATCGGTTGGCGGCGCTGTTCAGCGACGAGAAGCGGAACAGCTTGTCGATGATCACCGCCCACGAGCCCAGCGAGGCCAGGATCAGGCCGACCATCACGCCCTTGACCACCCAGTCGGCCTGCATGAACAGCGAGATGAAGGAAAAGCTCTGGGGGCCTGCGGCGGCGTCCATGCGGGGTCAACTCCGTTGGGGCGTCAGTAGGGTGGAAGGTGGATAGCGCACCTCCCGGGGTTCCGTTGCGCCCTTACTGGCATGAAGCGGGGCCATGGTGAAACTATGACAATCGGTGGGGGTGCGGGTTTTTGTGTGTTGCTCCACCGTCCGTCATCCTCGGACTTGTTCCGAGGACCCCTGCTTCAACCGCGAAGAACGAAGACGGTGAGACGGAAAGCTCGCGGCTGATCTTCGAACGACAGCTCGGCGGACCGAGGGGTCCTCGGAACAAGTCCGAGGATGACGGGCGTGGGGGTTACCCCTCCAGCCACGGCGCCAGCTGGGCCAGCATCTCCGCCGTCGGCTTGCGCGGCCGTCCGTCCAGGGTGATGCAGACCGCCTCGCCGGCCGCCTGGCAGATCAACTCCTCGCCCCGGGTGATGCGCTGACTGACGAACAGGCGCGGCCCCTTCACCCGGTCGTAGGTGGTGCGCACCACCAGGGCGTCGTCGACCCTGGCCGAGCGCTTGAAGTCCAGCTCCATGCGGATGATCGCGAAGGCGGTGTCGGCCTTGTGCAGCTCGGTGTGCGAGATCCCCACCAGCCGGAAGAAGTCGCTCCGCCCCCGCTCGAAATAGCGCAGGTAGTTGGCATGGTAGACGATGCCGGAAAAGTCGGTGTCCTCGTAGTAGATGCGGACCGGAAGCTGGTGCTCGCGGCCTTCGAAGACACCGGCGGTGGGTTGGGGGTGAGTCATGCGCCCTACTGCAGCGGCGTGAAATTATTGGACTGGATAAGGCCAAGACAGCTCGGGCGGAAGCGCGTGAAAAAGCCAAAGCGTAACCACGGCCAACGGCCAGATTAGGCCGAAAGCAAAAGCAACCATCGCGGCTATGGCAAACTTTTCGGCTAATCGTTGAGATGAGTTCCCGCTGCTCCTGAGCCGCTCCATCCGATTTTCGATTTTAGCACGACGATCTTCCGCCGAGAGAACCCAAACTTTCCCAAATTCATTTTCAACCTTCAAGGCTAAATGATAACTACTTCGAATAAGAGGAGCGATACCAGCACAGCAAAGCCCACCTGCGAAAACCCACAATGCGGGCACGATTGCAAACCAAATACCTAACTTCCAACCATTTATCAAAGCAGCTCCGAGGGTAATTAACCCTCCACCATTCCCGACAGCCAACGATAACATCCAGGCTCTAAACCAGCCTTCGTAATTGTCGTTATGAAAATTTAGACGCGCGGCGTGTTCTGCAGTGAGCGCATCGACACTTGCTTGAAATTGCGCCTCAAGCACCTTCAGCTTTTCCGAACGGTCATCCATCGGCGCCATGGTCAGCCCTCTAAAGACTTGTCAGAATTATTCGTCTCCAAACAGCCCGCCCTGCACGATCTTCGGCACCGTGGTCGGCTCCGTCAGGCCCAGGTGCAGATACGCCTTCCCACAAGCCATCCGCCCGCGCGGGGTGCGCTGGATGAAGCCCTGCTGCATGAGATAGGGCTCGATCACGTCCTCGACCGCGTCGCGGGCCTCGGCGATGGCGTAGGCGATGGTCTCGACGCCCACCGGGCCGCCACCGTAGTTGTCGATCATGGCGCGCAGGTAGCGGCGGTCGAGGCTGTCGAGCCCGCTCTCGTCCACCTCAAGACGCGCCAGGGCCATGCCGGCGGCCTTGCGGTCGATGACGGTCGCCCCGTCGGCGGCGGCGAAGTCGCGGACGCGGCGCAGCAAGCGGCCGGCGACGCGCGGCGTGCCCCGGGCGCGCTTGGCGATCTCGTCGGCCCCGTCGTCGCTGAGCGGCGCGCCCATCTTGCGGGCGGCGTGCAGCAGCACGTGGCGCAGTTCGGCCGGGGTGTAGAACTCCAGGCGTATCGGGATGCCGAAGCGGTCGCGCAAGGGCGTGGCCAGCATGCCCGCCCGCGTGGTGGCCGCCACCAGGGTGAAGGGCGCCAGATCGATGCGGATCGAGCGCGCCGACGGCCCCTCGCCGATCACCAGGTCCAGTACGTGGTCCTCCATGGCCGGATAGAGGATCTCCTCCACGGTCGAGGGCAGGCGGTGGATCTCGTCGATGAACAGGACGTCGTTGGCTTCCAGGTTCGTCAGGATCGCCGCCAGGTCGCCGGCCTTGTTCAGCACTGGGCCGGAGGTGGCGCGGAAGTTCACGCCCAGCTCGCGGGCCACGATCTGGGCCAGGGTGGTCTTGCCCAGGCCGGGCGGGCCGAACAGCAGCACGTGGTCGAGGGCCTCGCCCCGGCCCTTGGCCGCCTCGATGAAGATGCGCAGATTGCCCTTGGCCTGCTCCTGGCCGACGAACTCGGCCAGGGTCTGCGGCCGCAGGGCGCGGTCGCTGGCGGTGGGGATGGCCTCGTGAGGTTGGGCTTCACCTGAAACGATGCGGGTCATTGCTGACTTGCCCCCACCTGACCGCTTCGCGGTCTGTCCGCCCCCGTAGGGGGCGGAGCCGAGGTCAGCGCGGCGCAACTCTTCCCCCTATGGGGGAAGACGACCGCGAAGCGGTCCGTAGGGGGCAAGTGGGTCGCGCTCACCGTCCCAACTCCTGCAAGCCCGCCTTGATCAACTGCTGCACCGTGGCCTCTTCGCCCAGCTTGTCGGCGGCGGCCTCGATGACGCGGCGGGCGTTGACCTCGGCCACGCCCAGGCCCATCAGCGCCGCCACCGCGTCGCCCGTCGGCGCGGCCTTGGCCGGCGCCGCCGCGACCGTCGTCGGCGCGCCCATGAACACCGGACCGTCGACGATGGGCTTGTCCTTCAGCTCGGTGACGATCCGCAGGGCCAGCTTCGGCCCCACGCCGTTGGCGCGGCCCACGGCGGCCTTGTCCTCGCGGGCCACCGCGCTGGCCAGCTCGGCCGGCGACAGCACGTCCAGCACCGCCATGGCCGCCTTGGGACCCACGCCCTGGATCGCCTGGAGCAGCACGAAGGCCCGGCGCTCGTCGCGGGCCAGGAAGCCGTAGAGCCGCAGGCCTGCGCTCTCGCTCCACTGGCTCTCGATGTGCAGCAGGGCCTCCTCGCCCAGGGCCGGCAGGCGCTGCAGGGTCCGCGCGCCGCAGCGCACGACATAGCCCACGCCCATCACGTCGATGAGCGCCTCTTCCTCGCCGATCTCGCCCACGGCCCCGCGCAGTCTGCCGATCATGCGACCCTCCGGTTGGCGACGCGCAGATTGGCGTGGGTGATGGCGACGGCCAGGGCGTCGGCGCAGTCGGAGGTGGTCTTGCCGGCCGTGGGCAGCAGGCGGGCGATCATGAAGCCGATCTGGGCCTTGTCGGCCGCCCCCGTGCCGACCACCGCCTTCTTGACCAGCCGGGTCGAATACTCGGCCACCACCAACCCTGCGCGGGCGGGCGCGATCAGGGATGCGGCGCGGGCGTGGCCCAGCTTCAGGGTCGACTGGGCGTTGGTGTTGAGGAACACCTCCTCCACCGCCGCCTCGTCCGGACGGTGCTCGGCGATCACCGCCCCGATGCCCTCGAACAGGGCCAGCAGGCGGTCGGCGAAGTCGCCCTTGTCGTCGGGCGCGATCACCCCGTGGGCGACGTGGCTCATGCGCGAGCCCTCGACGCTGACCACGCCCCAGCCGGTGCGGCGGAGGCCCGGGTCCAGCCCCAGGATTCGGATAGGCGTGCGATTCGCGTTCATCATGTGTTCTCGCACCATCGCCGGTTTCGCCTCCCAGGAAAAGCCGCGACTTCCCTAATGAAACCTTAAGCTTGGGCGGTTGGAGGCCCGGAACCGCGCGGGACTCGCCTTTGCCGGCCATATACTATAGAGGGGTATAGTATGGCACATCTGAAATCCGACACGGCCCTGATCGCCCGCGTCCGCCGCATCGCCGGCCAGCTGAACGGCGTCGAGCGCGCCCTGACCGACGACGCCGACTGCGCCTCGATCCTGCAGCAGGTGGCCGCCGTGCGCGGGGCGGTGAACGGGCTGATGGACGAGATCCTGGAGGCCCACCTGCGCGAACACGTCGCCGCCCCCGGCCTCGCCCCCGAAGACCGACAGCAAGGCGCCGACGAGCTGATCGCCGCCATCCGCCGCTACGCCAAATAGGCCCGACACATGACCCTCGACCGCGACATCCAGACCCTGACTCACGACCACGTCTTCCTGGGCGCCGCCCATGACGACAACACCCGCCGCACCCTGCTGGTGGTGGGCCTGACCACCATCATGATGGTGGGCGAGATCGTCGCCGGCACGGTGTTCAACTCCATGGCCCTGCTGGCCGACGGCTTCCACATGGCCACCCACGCCGGGGCACTGGCCGTGGCGGCCGCCGCATACGCCTATGCCCGCAAGCACGCCCGCAGCGGCCGCTACAGCTTCGGCACGGGCAAGGTCGGCGACCTGGCCGGCTTCGCCTCGGCCCTGGTGCTGGCCGTGGTGGCCATCGGCATCGCCTGGGAGTCGGTGGGCCGCCTGCTGGCGCCCCAGCCCGTGGCCTTCGGCCAGGCCACGCTGGTCGCGGTGATCGGCCTGGCCGTCAATCTGGTCAGCGCCCTGCTGCTGGGCGGCGGGCATCACCATCACGGCCATGGCCACGACCATCACCACGATCACGACCATGGCCACGCGCACGACGACCACGACCACCACAAGCACCAGGACAACAACCTGCGCGCCGCCTTCGTGCACGTGCTGGCCGACGCCCTGACCTCGGTCCTGGCCATCGCCGCCCTGCTGGCCGGCCGTTTCCTGGGCTGGACCTGGCTGGACCCGGTGATGGGCATCGTCGGCGCCGCCGTGATCGCGGTGTGGGCATGGGGCCTGATGCGCGACGCCGCCTCGGTGCTGTTGGACGCCTCCGACCCGGCCCTGGAGACCGAGATGCGCGAGGAGGTCGAAGGCCCCGGCGACGCCCGGATCACCGACCTGCACGTCTGGCGACTGGGGCCGGGGGCCTATGGCGCCATCGTCAGCTATCTGGGCGCGGCGCCGGCCGGCGAGGTGCGCCAGCGACTGAAGCGCGTGCACGAACTGACCCACGTGACCGTCGAGGCCCACGCGGCCTGAGGGGAGCGACGGGAGCGAGTTCCACCAACGCCCCCCCGGGCTGACCGAAGCCCCTCTCCCCCTGCGGGAGAGGGTGGCCCCACGCAGTGGGGTCGGGTGAGGGGTCTCTCAGACCTTTCCGGACAGGGCTTTCAACCCCTCATCCGACCTGCTTCGCAGGCCACCTTCTCCCGCAAGGGGAGAAGGAGCATCTAGTCGCTCCCTACGCACCAAGCCTAAGTCCCTCAAGCCGGATCCAGCACCGGCGCGCAGAACAGCCGGTCCAGCAGCAACTGCTCCACCGCCGCCACGTCCACCGCCACGCAGACCTCGGCGTTGGGCTCGCCCTCGATCCGCTCGATGCGGCCCAGGTGCTCGCCGTCGGTCAGCACCCGCAGGCGGGCCGGCTCGAAGGTGAAGAGCTCGGGCGCTACGACGCTGGCGGCCACCACCGCGTCGTGCGGGTGACAACCCTCGCCTTCCAGCCCCCAGACCTGCCTGTGGAAGGCCATGTAGGGGCCGATGGCCTTGTTCAGCCGGACCGACAGCGGCGTGCCGCAGGCGGTGGAGCCGGCGGCCATGGCCTCGGCGGTCAGGGTCACCTTCGAGGTGACGTCCAGCGGCGTCAGACGCGGCATGACCCCGCGCTCCAGCACCCGGGCCAGGGCCTCGGCGTCGCTCCAGGTGTTGAAGTCGGCGCCGCCGTGGGCCTTGCCCTGCACGGCGAAGGCGCCGGCCATGATGGTGGGGCGCCAGTCGCGGAAGGCGGCGGCGTCCTCCAGCAGGCCGTTGGCCAGGTTGGTCAGCGGCCCCAGGAACAGCCCCCTCACCCGCGCCCGGGCGCGGAAGGCCAGCAGGCTGCCCTGGCCGCGATCCAGCTCCGGCAGCTTCCAGCGCTGGGAGAAGCCGGCGCCGTTCAGCCCGTCCACCCCGTGGGCCGGTCGCATGCGCTCGACCCGCCGCTTGGCCACGCCCGAGCCGGCGCCGATATAGACCTCGGCGGGACAGCCGGCGAGGCGCAGCACCCCCCGGGCGTTGGCGGCGGCCTGGTCGACATAGGTGTTGCCGAACACCGCCGAGACCGAGACGATCTCCACGGCGTCGCGGGACCGCGCCAGCATGGCCAGGGCCAGGGCGTCGTCCACGCCGCAGTCGGTGTCGATGTGCAAGCGCAGCGCCATAAGGCGAGCATAGCGCGGCGGCCAGGGCGCCGGGAAGGCCGCTCCAGCAAGGATTTCAGGTGACGGGACGCAGCCCCAATAGGGTCAGCCCCAGGCAGGCGGCCAGGGCCAGGGCGATCAGCCGCAGGGCCTCGGCCAGGGCCTTCAGCGGCCCCACCGCCAGCCGCGCCCGCAGCCAGCGGACCTGGACGCACAGGTACCAGGCCGCCGCCGCCGCGATCAGCCCCGCCCCCGCCGCCTTCACCGCCGCCGTCGGCGATCCGCCCAGCACGGCGGCCACCGAGACCGAAATGGCGAACGGGGCGGCGTAGAGGCATTGCAGGTCGAACGGTCCGCGCAGCGTCTGGCGGTCGACGGGCCGGCCTTCCCGCTTCAGGACGCCCACGGCCATGACCACCGGGAACAGGCCGAAGGCCGTCGTCCGGAAGGCCAGCAGGCTCAGATCCAGCCCCGCCACGCGCTGGTCCAGCTCGGCCCGCATGGCCAGGTCCAGGGCGTGGGCGGTCAGGATCGAGATCAGCAGGAACAGCGGCGGACTGATCCGCTCCTCGCCCTCGCCCGCTCCGTCCAGTTCAGCCGGCCGCAGCAGCACCCGCCAAAGGGTGCGCGGATAGAACAGCGTCCAAAGCGTCATCTCGTACAGCAGGTCCCCGATCGGTCGGGCGCGCTGGATTTCCATCGTGTTTCCCTGGGGCAGGACGGCCTCTGCGGGACTAACACTCCAGCTTGCGAAATCCGCTCAAACGGCGCCGCTTCAATCCTTGCGGGGCAGGATGTCGAACTCCACCACGCGCGGATCGGCCCGCAGCGCCGCCGACAGGGCCTCCAGCTTCAGCACGCCCCGGCCCGAAAACGGCCCGGCCACCTCGAACACCGCCCCGCCATCGCGCAGGCATTGGTTGATGCGGGCGCCTTCCAGGTCGAAGGCCTTCAGGATGCGGCGCAGTTCGGGCTCGTCGATCACCCCGTCGCGGCGCGAGCGCACGGCGATCTCGGCGAAGTTCTTCTGGGGCATGTGGCGGTCCAGCCACCGTGCGCCGCTGAGCACGACCAGCGACAGCACCGTCGCGCCGATGGCCAGCTCGTACAGCGCCACGCCGAACAGGGTGCCGATGGCCGAGGTGATCCACAGCGACGCGGCCGTGGTCAGGCCGTGCACCGAGGCGCCCTGCTGGAAGATCACCCCGCCGCACAGGAAGCCGACGCCGGTCAGGATGCCGTGGGCCATGCGCACCGGATCGATCCGCACCACCGCCTCGGACGCGCCTTCCAGCCAGGTGATCTGGTGCACGGCGGCCAGCATCAGAACCGCCGAGGCCAGGGCCACCAGCATGTGGGTGCGCAACCCCGCCGGCCGGGCCCGATACTCCCGCTCGAACCCGATCGCGCCACCCGCGACCAGGGCGCCGAGGATGGGCGGGGCGATGTCGGCGAGGGGGTCCATAGGGGGTGAACGGACGAAGCGGGACCGCGATCCCTTTCCCCCTTCTCCTTCCCTCTCCCCTTGCGGGAGAGGGCGGCCCCGGCGAAAGCCGGGGTCGGGTGAGGGGTCGCACGAACGAAAACCGCCGCGACCGGCCTTTCGGCTGATCGCGGCGGATCTGTCTTTCGACCCCTCATCCGTCGGCTTGCGCCGACACCTTCTCCCGCAAGGGGAGAAGGATCAGGAGAACTAGCCCAACTTCGCGATGTCCTCGTCGCTGATCTCTTCGTTGGAATAGACGTCCTGGACGTCGTCGTCCTCGTTGAGGGCGTCGAGCAGCTTCATCAGGGTGGCCACCGAGTCGCCGGTGACCGGGATGGTGCTCTTGGGGCGCCAGGCGACCTTGGTGTTCGACGCCGGGCCGAACTTGGCTTCCAGGGCCGCGGCCACCTCGTTGAGGTCCTCGAAGGCGGTGTAGATCGTGTGGCCTTCGCCCTCTTCGTCCAGGTCGGAGATGACGTCGTCGGCGCCGGCCTCGATGCCGGCCTCCATCATGGCGTCCTCGCTGGCGACCTTGCCCGGATAGGTGATCTGGCCCACGCGGTCGTAGTTGAAGGTCACCGAACCGGTGGCGCCCAGGTTGCCGCCCATCTTGGTGAAGTAGGAGCGGACGTTGGCTGCGGCGCGGTTCCTGTTGTCGGTCAGCACCTCGACGATGATGCCGACGCCGCCGGCGGCCACGCCCTCGTAGCGGATTTCCGAATAGTCGGCCGCGTCGCCCATCTGCGAGCGCTTGATGGCGCGGTCGATGACGTCCTTGGGCAGGCTCTCGGCCTTGGCGTTGTTCACGGCCAGGCGCAGGCGCGGATTCATGTTCGGGTCGGGCAGGCCCGCCTTGGCCGCCACGGTGATTTCCCGCGACAGCTTGGAGAACAGCTTGGAGCGCGCGGCGTCGGCGCGGCCCTTGCGGTGCATGATATTCTTGAATTTCGAGTGGCCGGCCATTCGAAGGCTCTTCAGTCTGCAAAAGGAAAGTGTGGCGGGGCTTCTAGCGCTTGGCGGCCCACATTGTCATCCTCCAAGCGTTCAACCCCTCCGCCGAGGCTCTTCGATGGTCCCGCCCGACTACACCTCCGACCCGTTCGACCCGGCCCGCCTGGCCGCCCTGGAGGCGCAGGATCACGAGGCGATGTACGGGGCCGAGAAGCCTCCGGCCGTGGCCACGGGCGCGGCGGCGACCGGCGCCCTGTCGGCCGGCGCGGCCGCCCTGGGCGGACTGGCCATCGGAGCCGTGGCGGTGGGCGCCATCGCCATCGGCGCGGTGGCCATCGGCCGGCTCTCGGTGGGCCGGGCGCGGTTTCGGCGTCTGGAGATCGACGAGCTGATCGTCGGCCGGATCGTGGAGAAACGGCGCTAGCGCCACACGGCCGGGGACATGCCCTCGCGGCGTGTCCCCAAGCCTTGGCGCAGCGCTAGCTGATGGGGACACGCCGCGAGGGCGTGTCCCCGGCGGTTACGCCACCTTCAGCTCGACCTCGATATTGCCGCGCGTGGCCTTCGAATAGGGGCACACCTCGTGGGCGGCGTGCAGCAGCTTCTGGGCCGTCTCGGCGTCGACGTCCGGGGCGTTCAGGGTCAGGCGGGCGCCGACGTGGAAGCTGGTCTCGTCCTTGATCAGGTCGACCTCGACATCCAGGCTGTGCTCGCCCAGCTTGACGCCCTGGCTGCGGGCCACAAGGCCCAGGGCGCCCAGGAAGCAGGCCCCGTAGCCGGCGGCGAACAGCTGCTCGGGATTGGTGCCCTCGCCGTTGCCGCCCAGCGACTTGGGATAGCCCAGCTTGACGTCCAGGTGGCCGTCGTCGGTCTTGGCGGTCCCTTCGCGGCCGCCGACGGCGTGGGCGCGGGCGGTGTAGATGGCGTCGGTCATGAAAGGCTCCTTGGCGGGCGTTGAGTTCGCGGCCCTCACCTTGCGACCGTGGATGTGACAGACGCAAGCGCCGCCGGCTTGAAGGATTCCGCGCCCCGCTTCCGGTATTTCTGGCTCCGCCCCCGCGCGCCCGACGGGTTACCCCTGGCCCCTGCGTTTCCAACACCGCCCCGCGGAGCTCCCATGACCCTGCAACTGAACGCCATCGCGCCGGACTTCACCCAGGACTCCACCGAGGGGCCGCTGCACTTCCACGAGTGGGCCGGCGACAACTGGGTGCTATTCTTCTCGCACCCCAAGGACTTCACCCCGGTCTGCACCACCGAGCTGGGCGCGGTGGCCCGGCTGAAGCCCGAACTCGACAAGCGCGGCGTCAAAGCCCTGGGCCTGTCGGTCGACCCGGCCGACAACCACGCCCGCTGGGCCGAGGACATCAAGGAAACCCAAGGCTACGCCCCGAACTTCCCGATGATCGCCGACGTCGATCTGTCGGTCTCCAAGCTCTACGGCATGCTGCCGGCCGACACCGAAGGCACCTCGGAAGGCCGCACGGCCGCCACCAACGCCACGGTCCGCAACGTCTTCATCATCGCGCCCGACAAGACCATCAAGCTGATCCTGGTCTATCCGATGACCACCGGACGGAACTTCGACGAGATCCTGCGGGTGATCGACTCCATCCAGCTGACCGCCGGCTACAAGGTGGCCACCCCGGCCAACTGGAAGCAGGGCGAGGACGTGATCATCGTCCCGGCCGTCACCGACGAAGCGGCCAAGGACCTGTTCCCCAACGGCTGGACCACGCACAAGCCGTACCTGCGCACGACCAAGCAGCCGCGTTAAATTGAAACCCTCTCCCGGAGGGGAGAGGGAGGGGCCCGCCGCGAAGCGGTGGGAGGGTGAGGGGTGACGCCGCCAAAAGCGAAACCCCGATTACTTCGCTTGCCGCGTTCTTGTTTTGATCCAGACTTGCGTCATGGATCCGATCCCTAATGCGCGCCGCCTGCGTCGTGGCCAGACCTTCGCTGAGGAAAAGCTTTGGGCGATCGTCCGCGGCCGCCGGCTAGGTGGCTACAAGTTCCGCCGCCAAGTTCCGATCGACCGCTATTTCGCGGACTTCGTCTGTCGTGATGCGAACCTGATCGTCGAGCTCGACGGTACATCCCACGAAGGCCGCGAGGATCACGACGCTCGCCGTACCGAGGCTCTGGAACGTTGCGGCTTTCACGTCCTGCGGTTCGACAACGAACTGGTGCTGGCCGATCCCGGAGGCGTGGCCGAGGCCATCGGCGCGGCGCTCCGGTTGAGGGCGTAATCCCTCACCCTCCCACGCTTCGCGCGGGCCCCTCCCTCTCCCGCTGGGAGAGGGTTCTACAGCGTCGGCACGCTTTCCTTGAGCCGGCCGCCCACGCGGATCGGCTCCACCCGCTTGGCCAGGCCCGTGCGGTCGTCGGTTTCGACGAAGACGCCGCAGACCGTGGCCGGGCCGGACGCCGGCTGGTAGCGGCCGCCGCTGATCTTGGTGGTGAAGCGCCGCAGGGGCTCTTCCTTCTGGTTGCCGATCACGCTGTCGTAGTCGGCGCAGGCGCCCGCGTCGGTCTGGTAGGCCGTGCCGCCCGGCAGCACCTGGGCGTCGGCGGTGGGCACGTGGGTGTGGGTGCCGACGACCAGCGAGGCGCGGCCGTCGCAATAGTGGCCCATGGCCATCTTCTCGGAGGTGGCCTCGCAGTGCATGTCGACCACCACCGCGTCGGCCACCTGGCCCAGCGGAGCCTTGTCCAGCTCGCGGTCGGCGGCGGCGAACGGGTCGTCCATGGCGTCCATGTGCACTCGGCCCAGCAGGTTGACGACGAAGATCGTCTTGCCCGAGTCCGTCTGGAACAGGTGGCTGCCCCGGCCCGGCGCGTCCGACAGGATCGGATAGTTGGCGGGACGGATCAGGCGCGGCTCGCGCACGATGTAGGTCAGGGCCTCGCGCTGGTCCCAGCTGTGATTGCCGAGCGTCAGGCAGTCGGCCCCGGCCTCGAACAGCTCGCGGGCGGTGTTCTCGGTGATGCCGAAGCCGGCGGCGGCGTTCTCGGCGTTGATGATCACGAACTCCAGCTGGAGCTGGCGGCGCAGGGCGGGCAGGTGGTCGGCCAGGCCGTCGCGGCCCGACTTGCCCACGACGTCGCCGAAGAAAGCAAAACGCATGAAATCAGTCCTCTTGGACGGCGATATACTCGCTTTCCGTCAGGATGGCGTCCAATCGTTGGTCGTGGGGCTCGATCGGCAGGCCGTGTGTCTCCTGGCCCACATAGGCCAGACCCAGGACGAAGACGCTCTTGCGGGCCCGCAGGGCCTCCAGCGCCCGGTCGTAATAGCCCCCGCCCTGCCCCAGGCGCACGCCGCTGCGCTCGAAAGCCAAGAGCGGCGTGACCACCATGTCGGGCTCAAGTTCGGGCTTGGAGGGATGCGGCGCGGCCAGGCCGATCTGGTCGCGGACCAGGTTGTCGCCCGGCGTCCACTGCCGGAAGACCATCCGTCCCTCCTCGCCTTCGACGCTGGGCAGGGCCAGGGTCCAGCCCTGTTCGGCCAGCCAGGCCGCCAGGTGACGGCTCTCCAGCTCCGAGCCCAGGCCCATATAGACGGCCGCGACCTTGCCCTTGGGATCGGGGAAACGCTTGGTCAGCGGCTCGCGCGCCAGGTCCACGGCCATCCAACCGGCCTCGGGATGCTCCAGCGCCAGCTGCTTGCGACGATTGCGGACGAACACGCGCAGGGCGGTCTTGGCGGAAGCGGGATCGGCGATGGTCATGGCGTCTGGCTCGCTGTGCGGTCGCGCATCCAGTCCAGAACGGCGAACAGGAAATCACTGTGGGTCAGCGCCTCTGGATCCAGCCGGCGCGGCGCCAGCAAGGCGGCCAGCTGGGCGTTGAAGACCCGGTAGTCGCTCCGCATCGCGGCCGCGCCGGCCAGCGGGGGCGCGTTGTGGGGCCGGTGGTCGGACAGCCAGTCGCGGACGCAACGGATCGCCTGGTCCGGATCGCCGCCGTGAGACTCGATATCCTGGCCGCTGATGTCCGACAGGACCGCGTCATAGCGATGCCGGTCGGCGTCCAGGATCAGGGCGCGCTTGCGGCGATGGCGCCCCTCGCCCAGCAGGCGGGCGCCCAGGTGCAGGCCCAGTTCCATCGGCATGTTGAACCGCGGCAGGCCGCCGGGTCCGACCTCGACGCGCGAGAGGTCATGAATGCCCCAGTCGCATTCGCCGATCAGGCGGGCGATCTTGTCGACCCGCACCTCGGCGCCGTCGGTGGAATCCAGCGCGCAACGCGGATGGTGCCCGGCCATCACGATGGCGAAGACCATCGCCCGGAAGATCGGCTGGAAGTCTTCGTCGAACGGGCAGTTGATGAAAACCGAACGCGCCGCCGGGAACCTGGCCTTCGCCGACCTACCCTTCGGACGAGCGGGCACGCGTCGTATCGTTCAGGGTCCGAAAGCCTTCGCGAATGGTCTCGGCGAGGGCGGACCGCTTGCCCGGCATCGGGTGGATCTTGATCCCGCGATACAGGAACGGGCGCTCGCCCTGGCTCGAACCAGCCTTCGCCTTGCGCGCGGTCGATTTCTTCTGCGGGGTCGCCATGCCCATGAGTATGGCACGAACCAAAAGGTGAACAAGAGGAGATAGGGTGGCGGCGCCGCGAAGAACCGTGAAGACGTTTCAATCCACTCGAACCTGTTAGTTACAGGTGGGCCCCGTGTTCCCGCAGCCACGGCCACGGGAGGGAACAGGTCCCGATAGAGAGATTAAGGTCCCTGGGAATAGAAATCTTCGACGAGGGCCACAGCAAGACCCGCCGTCGAACAAGATAGGCGTTCGGGGCCCCGATTGCCAGGGGTGACCTTGCCGCACTTGCCCCCTTCGCGCCTTCGGCGCTCCTTCCCCCGAAAGGGGAAGAGGACCCGCGCTTTCGTCCTCCGCCCCCTACGGGGGCGGACAGGCGGCGCAGCCGCCAGGTGGGGGCAAGTCGGTGCGCCTCACCCCTCGACCAACGCCCCCATCACCGCCCGCCACCCCGCCGTCGCTTCCGGCCCGGCCCGGTCGAACGCCGCCCGCAGGTGCCGAGTCTGGGCTTCGGTGAGCTCGGCCTCCAGCCGACGCCCCGCCTCCGTCAGGCTCAGGCGCTTGACGCGGCGATCGTCGGGAGAAGCCTCGGCCCCGACCAGCCCCATCTCCATCAGCTGGCGCAGCGGGGCGTTGAGGGCCTGCTTGCTGACGGCCAGCAGGTCCAGCAGGCCGCGCACCGACACGTCGGGCCGGCGGCCGATGAAATAGAGGATGCGGTGATGCACCCGCCCCAGTCCCCGCCGCTCCAGAATGCGGTCGGGACGGTCGGTAAAGCCGCGATAGGCGAAATAGAATTGCTCGATCGCGTCGCGCAAATCGCCGCAGGGGGCATGATCATCCAGGTCAACCATATTGACACATTAGGTCGCGCCGCCCCATGGTGTCGATAGGTCAAGGTCATTGACACTGTTGAGAGCCATCCAGGGAGGCCAGCCATGGCGCGTTTGTCGGTGCGAAGCGGGGACATCCGCCCCTCCCCCGTGCGCGACATGCTCAACGTGTCCCAACGGCCCGGCATGATCTCGTTCGCCGGCGGCCTGCCCGCGCCCGAGACCTTCGCGGGGCTGGACCTGCCCCCGCCACCCCGCGACCTGCTGCAATACGGCCCCACCGAGGGCGAGGCGCCGCTACGCGAGCGGATCGCCGCCGATCTCTCCGCCCTGGGCCTGGACACCGACGCCGACCGCATCCTGCTGTTGTCGGGCTCGCAGCAGGGCATCGACCTGACGGCCAAGCTGGTGATCGACGCCGGCACGCGCCTGGCCGTGGAGTCGCCCGCCTATCTGGCCGCCCTGCAGGTGTTCCGCTTCTACGGCGCCGAGTTCCAGGTCATGGACCGCAAGGATCCCGCCGCCGGCTGGGACGCCGCGCCGCCCTCGATGGCCTACGTCATCCCCACCTTCCAGAACCCCACCGGCCAGTGCTGGAGCCACGCCGAGCGCCAGGCGACGGCGGAGGCGTGCCTCGCCCACGACGTGATCCTGTTCGAGGACGATCCCTATCGCGACCTGGTCTACGAGCCCTCGGAACGCACGCCCGCCTGCGCCTGGATGAAGGGCGGCTCGTGGATCTACCAGGGCTCGTTCTCCAAGACCGTCGCCCCCGGCCTGCGCCTGGGCTACCTGACCGCCTCGCCCGACCTCTTCCCGCTGCTGGTCCAGCTGAAGCAGGCCGCCGACCTGCACACCAATCGGCTCAGCCAGTGGATGGTGCTGCAGTATCTGAACGATCCGGGCCGCGCCGAGCGGATGGAGCAGGTCAGCGCCCTCTATCGCCGCAAGCGCGACGTCTTCGCCGACGCCCTGACGCGGCATCTGGGCAATCTGGCCTCTTGGAGCCTGCCGCCGGGGGGCCTGTTCTTCTGGCTGACCCTGGCCGACGGGACCGACATCGAAGCCCTGCTGAAGAAGGCCGTCGAACGCGGCGTGCTCTTCACCCCCGGCAGCCACTTCCTGGCCGAGGGCGGCGCCTCGCCGACCATGCGCCTGAACTTCAGCCTGGCCGAGCCCGAGGCGGCCGAGCGGGGGCTGGCGATCCTGGCGGAGCTGCTGCGGGGATCGTGAAGCCGGCGCCGGCGACGCCTAGCGCGTTCCCGGTCCGCCCATCGGGGTTTCGCCCGATTGAGGAGTCCCGGGCGACGCGATGATCTGGCGGCCGACCCAGGAGGCTCGCCATGCCCACTCAGCCGGACGACATTTCCGCCGCCTTCGAGGGCGGCTATCCCCAGACCGGCGCGAGCCAGGCCGCCTACGACCGGACCGATCTCCAGCGGGCCATCGAGGCCTACAGGTTCTTCTATCCGACGGTCTCGGGCGTGGCGATGATCAAGGGCAACGAGCCGGTCGGCCTGATCCCCAACAAGGTGTTCGGCATGCTGGAGCTGAAGCCCAGCCAGCTGATGTACACCGGCAATTCCGACACCCCCTACGGCCCGATGGACCTGGACCTCAGCGCCGGTCCCCTGGTGATCGAGCTGCAGCCGGGCCCGCTGATCGTCTGCTCCATCGACGTCAACCAGCGCTGGGTGGCCGACATGGGGCTGCCGGGACCGGACGGCGGCAAGGGCGGCAAGCACCTGCTGGTCGGGCCGGACTATACCGGGCCCCTGCCCGAGAGCGGCTATTACATCCATCGCACCAGCGCCAATCTCCAGGTCGTGGGCGCGCGTTCCATGCCGGTGAACGGCGACGTCGCCGGCGCCAAGGCCCGGCTGACCACGATCAAGGTCTATCCGCTGGACCCGGCCACGCCTTGGGAGGAGCCGGTCTGGAAGGACCTGACCGACGTCCCGCAGGACACCACGCCCCTGGCCTGGGAAACCAACTTCCGGTTCTGGGAAGAGCTGAAATACGCCATCGACACCCAGCCGCCCTATGCCGGCTATCGCAGCGAGTACGGCATGCTGGCCGCCCTGGGCATCGAGCGCGGCAAGCCGTTCGCCCCGGACGAGCGCATGCGCGGCGTCCTCGAGGAGGCCGCCAGGACGGGCAACGCCCAGATGCGCGTCCAGTCGTTCGACGACCGCCGTCCGGACCGGATCGTCTGGCCCGACCGCCGCTGGGAATGGGCCAGCCTGCGGTTCGAGGACGGCGACTTCAACACCGGCGCCCATCTGGACCTGGAGGCGCGGGAAAAGTGGTTCTTCCAGGCCATCGGGGCGTCGCCGGCCATGTTCCGGCGCGACACCCAGGCCGGCTCGCTCTACTGGCTGGGCCATCGCGACGAGACCGGCGCCTATCTCGAGGGCGGCCAGGCCTACCGGCTGACCGTGCCGCTGCCCGTGCCGGGCAAGCTGTTCTGGTCGGTGACGGTCTACGACGCCGAGACCCGCTCCCAGATCGCGACCGACCAGAACAAGGCGGCCCTGCGGTCGATGTTCGAACTGAAGGACCTGTCCGGCGCGTCGGTCGACCTGCACTTCGGCCCCGAGCCGCCCGCCGAGGGCGAAGGGCGCTGGATCAGGACGATCCCCGGCAAGGGCTGGTTCGTCTATTTCCGCATCTACGGCCCCGAGGCCGGAGCCTTCGACGGCTCCTGGAAGCCGGACGACTTCCGGCGCGCCTGAACCCTAGCCCTGGACCAGGGCCTCGATCTTCTCGGACGCCGCGTCCAGGGCCTTGATGGCGCGGATCTCGACGCGGGTCTGCTCGGTCTGCAGGCGGGCCAGCTCCGACTGGGCGTGGGCCAGGCGCAGCTTCAGGTCGGAGAGCTCGTCGGCCAGCAGCAGGGCGCCCATCAGGAACAGGCGCGTCTCGCCCAGCTGGCCGACGTCCTGGCTGACCTGGCGGACCTGGCGGTCGAACAGGCGGGCGATTTCCAGCAGGTGGGCCTCCTGCCCGTCCTCGCAGCCGACGGTGTAGGGGCGGCCGTTCACCTGGATGGTCAGTTGGGCCATGGGTCAGGCCTCCCTTTCCGGACGATCCTCGGGGAAGAGATCGCCCCCTTCGTCGTCGAGATCGTCCTCGTCGTCGTCATGGACGCCTTCGGTGATCAGGCTCTCGTCGCCCAGGGCGGCGCGGATCTCGGCGATGGCGCGGCCCAGGGCCTCGGACGCCTGCTCGCCGGCTTCCTCCAGGGCCTTCTCGCGGGCGCGGGCGGCCTCCAGGTCGACGGCCAGGCGGGCGGCGCGGGACTCGGCTTCCGCCTCGGCGTCGGCGTCGAACAGGCCAGGCGCGCCCGACGGCGCGGCGGCGGCGGCCGAAGCGACACGCGCCGCGCGCTCGGCGGCGATCTTCTGTTCCAGCTGGCCCACGGCGCGCTCCAGGCGGCGTGCGGCGAGTTCGAGGGCGTTCCCTTCGCCCGGGGTCATCGGCATCGTCCAATCATGCGGCGCAACATATAGATCGCTGTCCGCTTCGCCAGCCGCCATGGCGACAATTGGGCGATGAAACGGACTTGGTAACATTACCATGCACGACCTCAACGTTCCTGGGGTTGACTTCCGGCCCAGCGCCCGCAAAACGCCCTGCAAAATCAAGGTAACGTTGGTCGTGTCGACCAAACGCTCGTTAGGAGAAAGACCTCATGGCTGTTCGCGTCGCCATCAACGGTTTCGGCCGGATCGGACGTCTCGTCCTGCGCTCCATCGCCGAGCATGCGCGCCGCGACATCGAGGTCGTCGCCATCAACGACCTCGGGCCCGTCGAGACCAACGCCCACCTGCTGCGCTACGACAGCGTCCACGGCCGCTTCCCGGGCACGGTGACGTCGGGCGAGGACTGGATCGACGTGGGCCTGGGCAAGATCAAGGTCACGGCCATCCGTAACCCTGAAGAACTGCCGCACAAGGACCTGGGCGTCGACATCGCCTTCGAGTGCACCGGCATCTTCACCGCCCGCGACAAGGCCGCCCTGCACCTGGCCGCCGGCGCCAAGCGCGTGCTGGTCTCGGCCCCCGCCGACGGCGCCGATAAGACCATCGTCTACAAGGTCAACCACGAGACCCTGACCGCCGACGACATCGTCGTCTCCAACGGTTCGTGCACCACCAACGCCCTGGCCCCGGTGGCCAAGGTCCTGCACGACCTGGTCGGCATCGAGCGTGGCTACATGACCACGATCCACAGCTACACCGGCGACCAGCCCACGCTGGACACCATGCACAAGGACCTCTACCGCGCCCGCGCCGCGGCCCTGAGCATGATTCCCACCTCGACCGGCGCCGCCAAGGCCCTGGGCCTGGTGCTGCCGGCCCTGAAGGGCAAGCTGGACGGCTCGTCGATCCGCGTGCCGACCCCGAACGTCTCGGTCATCGACCTGAAGGTCGTGCCCTCGCGCGACACCACGGTCGACGAAGTCAACGCCGCCCTGAAGGCCGCCGCCGACGGCGCCATGAACGGCGTGCTGTTCACCACCACCGACCCGCTGGTCTCGTCGGACCTGAACCACATCGCCGCCAGCTCGACGGCCGCCCTGCCCCAGACCCAGGTCATCGAGGGCAAGCTGGTCCGCGTGCTCAGCTGGTACGACAACGAATGGGGCTTCGCGACCCGCATGAGCGACACCGCTCTGGAAATGGCGAAGTTCCTCTAAAGCCTGCCAAACCCCCGCCCTCTCCGAGGCGCGGGGGTTTTCCTTGCCCGTTTAGTCCCCGCCTAGTCCCAAGTCCGCCGACAGGATCACCCATGCCCTTCCGCACCCTCGACACCGCCGAACTCGCCGGCAAGCGCGCCCTGGTCCGGGTGGACTTCAACGTGCCCGTCGATGGCGGCAAGATCACCGACGACACCCGCCTGCGTGCGGCCCTGCCGACGATCCACTACCTGTCATCGAAAAGCGCCAAGGTGATCCTGCTGGCGCACTTCGACCGGCCCAAGGGCAAGGTGGTCCCCGAGATGAGCTTGGCCTTCGTCGCCGAACCGCTGGGCAAGCTGCTGGAGCAGGAGGTGGCCTTCGCCGCCGACTGCGTCGGTCCTGAAGCCGCCAAGGTGGTGGACGCCATGGAGAACGGCGGCGTGGCCCTGTTCGAGAACGTCCGCTTCCACGCCGGCGAAGAGAAGAACGACCCCGACTTTGCCGCCGCCCTGGCCGCCAACGGCGACCTCTATGTGGACGACGCCTTCAGCGCCGCCCACCGCGCCCACGCCTCGACCGAGGGCCTGGCCAAGATCCTGCCAGCCTATCCGGGCCTGGCCATGCAGCGCGAACTCGACGCGCTGGACGCGGCCCTGGGCAACCCCAAGAAGCCCGTGCTGGGCATCGTCGGCGGCTCCAAGGTCTCGACCAAGCTGGACCTGCTCAACAACCTGGTGACGAAGCTGGACCGCCTGGCCATCGGCGGCGGCATGGCCAACACCTTCCTCTACGCCCAGGGCCACGACGTGGGCGGCTCGCTCTGCGAAAAGGACCTGGCCGACACCGCCCGCGAGATCATGGCCACGGCCGCCAAGAGCGGCTGCGAGCTGCTGCTGCCGGTCGACGTCGTGGTGGCCAAGAAGGTCGCCCCGGGCGTCGACGCCCAGACCCGCGACCTCGCCGAAGTGGCCGCCGACGACCTGATCCTGGACGCCGGTCCCAAGAGCGCCCAGCGCCTGCTGGAAGCCATGGACGCCTCCAACACCCTGATCTGGAACGGCCCGCTGGGCGTTTTTGAAGTCCCTCCGTTCGACGAAGCGACCGTTTCGGCGGCAAAACACGCCGCCAAACTCGCAAAATCGGGTAAGATCGTCGCCGTGGCCGGCGGCGGTGATACCGTGGCGGCTCTGAACCACGCGGGCGTCTCGGCGGATTTCACCTTCGTCTCGACCGCCGGCGGCGCGTTCCTGGAATGGATGGAAGGCAAGGCGCTCCCGGGCGTCCAGGCCTTGGAAGCTTAGGAGAGGAAACGTTCTCGGCGCGTCTCAGGAGGGCGCGCCGGACGACAATACGGACCACCCGAAAACCTTCGGGACGGGTCCGGAAAAACTTGGGCAGAGAGCGCATCAGCGCCGGGCCCCAACAACAAGAAACCACCCAACACACTCACGCTTGCAGGAGAACACCACGTGGCGAGGATCACGCTAAGACAGTTGCTGGATCATGCGGCGGAGCATGACTATGCGCTGCCCGCCTTCAACATCAACAACATGGAACAGGGCCTGGCGATCATGGAGGCGGCGGAAGCCGTGAACTCCCCGGTCATCATCCAGGCCTCGCGCGGGGCGCGGAACTACGCCAACGACATCATGCTGGCCCGGATGATCGACGCCCTAGCCGAGATCTATCCCAACATCCCGGTGTGCATGCACCAGGACCACGGCAACGGCCCGGCCACCTGCGCCACGGCGATCCAGTACGGCTTCACCTCGGTGATGATGGACGGCTCGCTGATGGAGGACGCCAAGACCCCCGCCACCTACGAATACAACGTCGAGGTCACCCGCAAGGTGGTCGAGATGGCCCACGCCTGTGGCGTGTCGGTGGAAGGCGAGCTGGGCGTTCTAGGCTCGCTGGAGACCGGTTCGGGCGAGGCCGAGGACGGCCACGGCTTCGAGGGCGTGCTCAGCCACGACGAACTGCTGACCGACCCGGACCAGGCGGTCGAGTTCGTCGAACGCACCGGCGTCGACGCCCTGGCCATCGCCATGGGCACCAGCCACGGCGCCTACAAGTTCACGCGCAAGCCCGATGGCGACATCCTGGCCATGCACGTGATCGAGGCCATCCACCAGCGCCTGCCCAACACCCACCTGGTGATGCACGGCTCCAGCTCGGTCCCCCAGGACCTGCAGGACATCATCAACCAGTACGGCGGCGCCATTCCCCAGACCTGGGGCGTGCCGGTGGAAGAGATCCAGCGCGGCATCAAGCACGGCGTGCGCAAGATCAATGTCGACACGGACAACCGCCTGGCCATCACCGGCGCGATCCGCAAGATCCTGGTCGAGCACCCGCACGAGTTCGACCCGCGCGCTTATCTCAAGCCCGCCAAGGAAGCCATGCGCAAGGTCTGCCAGGCCCGCTTCGTCGAGTTCGGCTCGGCCGGCTACGCCGACAAGATCAAGACCCTGTCGACCGCCACCATGGCCAAGCGCTACACGGCCGGCGAGCTGAACACCAAGTTCGGCGCCACGGCCAAGAAGGCGGCGGCGGAGTAAGGCTTTCCGACTTCGACGCGACGAAGAGGCCTTCCGGGGAGACCCGGAAGGCCTTTTTCGTGGGCTAGAACACGATGTCGCTGGTCGGGAACGACAGGTGCGCGCCCTCGAACAGGATGACTCCGTCGGCGACGGCGTCGGCGTCTACATAGAGGCTCATGGTCGTGCGGTTGGTCGCGCTGTCATAGGTCAGCACGATGTCGCCGGCGTGGCCCGCCGTCGCGCCCAAGTGGAAGGCCTGGTCGCCGGCCACCAGCACATTGGCGTCGATGGCCGACAGGTCCAGGGTGTCGTGCGGTTGACCCGGAGCGCCGGCGTGGGTGAAGTCGACGATCAGGTCAGCCGCCCCGGCCAGGCTGTCCTGCACGATCGAATAGGCAAAGACATCGGCCCCGCCGCCGCCGATCAGCACGTCGGCCCCGGCCCCGCCGATCAGGTAGTTGGCCAGGTCGTTGCCGGTCAGGACGTCGTCCCAGGTCGAGCCGATCAGGTTCTCGATCGAGACCAGGGTGTCGGTCCCCGCGCCGTAGGTGTTCTGGTCCTCGAGGATGGCCAGGCTGACGGTCACGCCGCTCTGGGCGGTCAGATAGACGGCCGTGTCGCTGCCCAGCCCGCCGTCGATGGTGTCATCGCCGTCGCCGCCTTCGAGGAAGTCGTTGCCGCCTCCGCCCCAGACGCTGTCGTTCCCGTCCTCGCCGATCAGCACGTCGGCGCCGTTCAGGCCCTGCAGCCAGTCCTGGCCGGAGCCGCCGGTCAGGCCGTTGCCGCCGTCGTCGCCCGTCAGGACGTCGTCCCAGGCCGAGCCGCCCAGGCTCTCGATCGCCACCAGGGTGTCCAGACCCTGGCCGGTGTCCTGTTGCCCCGCCAGGCGCAGATCCACCGTGACGCCGGTTTCCGACGACGCGAAGGAGGCGGTGTCGACCCCCGCCCCGCCGTTCAGCACATCGTTGCCGCCGGCCCCGTCCAGGATATCGGCGCCGTCTCCGCCGCTCAGGGCGTTGGCCACGCCGTCGCCCACCAGCAAGTCGTCGCCATGGCCGCCGATCACGTTCTCGACGTTGCGGACAGTGTCCTCGGCGACTCCCGCCACATAGGCCGTGGAGTTGACCGCGCCGGTCAGGGTGATCGACACCGCATCGACCTTGTCGTCGAACGAGACGGTGTCGACGCCCTCCTCGCCGTTGATCGTGTCGGCGCCGCCGCGTCCGGCCAGCACGTCATCGCCCTCGGCCCCGCTCAGGGTGTTGACCAAGGCGTCGCCAGTCAGGGTGTCGTTGCCTGACCCGCCGAACACGTTCTCGATGTTGCGCAGCGTATCCTCGGCCACGCCGCCCACCGTCACGACGGCATTGGCGGCGCCGTTCAGGGTCACCACCACCGATAGGGTCTTGTCGTCGTAGATCGCGCCGTCGACGCCCGCCCCGCCATCCAGGATATCGGCGCCGCCCAGGCCCCACAGGAAGTCGTTGCCGGCGCCGGTCGTGATGGTGTCCGCGCCCTGGCCGCCGTGGAAGGTGATGCGCTCGACATTGGTCACCGAGCCGCTGGCCACCCCGCCCACCCAGATGGTGTTCAGCGCCGCGCTGTTGCTGTTGTCGAAGACGATGGAGGCGGTTCGGTCGTTGTAAAACAGGATGGCCTGGTCCGAGCCGGCCCCGCCGTCGATGGCGTCCGCGCCGCCGTCGACATTGAGGTGTACGCCCGTCGAGGCCACGCCCGAGGGGGTCAGCGCGCCCGGCGCCACGCCATTCATCAGCACGTCGTTGCCGTCGCCGCCGACCAGGACGTCGTCGCCCTTGCCGCCGATCAGCACGTCGTTGCCGTCCTCGCCGTACAGCGCGTCGTTGCCGTCTGGGGTGGTCGCGTCGCCGTCGTCGCCCAGCAGCAGATCGTTGCCCAGGCCCCCGTGCAGCTCGTCGTCGCCGCTCAGCCCCTCGATCCGGTCATGGCCGTCGCCGCCGGTGATTAGGTCCAGACCGCTGGTCAGGTCCTTCAGATAGATGGTGTCGACGAAGCTGGGCGAGGTCGACATGAAGGCCAGATGGGTGTCGTCGGACGCGAGGATGGCCCAGAAGGCCCCGCCGCCGCCGACGCCGTTCACCGCCTGGCCCGTGACCCGCGTGATCGCGCCGGTGGCCAGGTCCTTGATGAAATAGCCGCCCGCGCCGCCGGCCAGGTTGGTGGAATTGCTGGCGAAGATCACCTGGGTTCCGTCCGACGAGAACGTCGCGTCCGAGGTGGAATAGCCGTTGCCCTGGACGCCCGTGGCGCTGGTCGAAACCCGCGTCACCGCCCCCGTGGTCAGGTCCTTCAGGAAGATGTCCGAGCGCCCGTTGGTGTCGCCCGCCACCAGATTGGCGGCGTCGCTTTCGAACAACAGCTTCGTGCCGTCCGGCGAGAACACCGGGTTGCGAGCCTCCCCGTCGCCTGTGACCCCCGCGCCGCTGGTGGAGACCAGGGTGATGACGCCCGTGCCGATGTCGTAGGTGTAGATCTGGGCGTAGCCGTTGTAGCCGGCCCCGAAGTTGCTCCAGCTGGAGAAGACGACCTTCGCGCCGTCCGGCGAGAACGACGGCGCCAGGCCGTCCGCCGCCACCAGCGTGATCACACCGCTGGTCAGGTCCTTGATCTGGATGCTCGACTCGCGCGGGGTGACCGAGTTGGCGAAGACGATCCGGGTTCCGTCCGGAGAAAAGTGCGCCTCCTCGACCTCGAGCCGACCGCCCAGGTCGACCGGCGTCACGACCCCCGTCCCGAGGTTGCGGATGTAGAGCGGCCCGTCCGACGCGCCGCTGGTGTCCGTCGCGAGGAACAGAAGCTGGGTCCCGTCCCAGGAAATCGAGGGACTGGAGCTGCTCTGGTCGGCGTTGAAGCCCGCGCCGGCTGTGGCCAGGCTGAGGGTCTTGGTGGCGACGTCGAGGATATAGACGTCGGTGTTGAAGTTCGGATCCTCGGGGATCAGGCCGATGGCGCCGGTCTGGAAATAGATCTTCGTCCCGTCCGGCGACCACTGGGCGTTCATCTCGTTGAAGCCGATACCCGGCAGCGCCAGCAGCGCGACGGGCGTGGCCACGTCGGTTCCGATCAGCACGTCATTGCCCGTGCCGCCCACGATCGTCGTCATGTTCCCCCCGGCGTTTGGCGACGGTCTGGATCGCGCGTCGAGCGTCGCCAGAACCAGCCGCTATAGGCAGGACCGGACGCTAGAGAGCGCGGGGAAAAAAGCAATGTGAAATACAACCTCCGCGCAAGGAGACTGCACTCAAGGTTACCCCGCCGGGTCCCTCGGCGGATAGGCGTGCGCCCCGCCGTTCGGGTCTTCGACCTCGCCGTCGACCGCCAGGTAGTTCGGGCCGATGGGGACCTTGCCGTGGCCGTCGGGGATGTCGAGCACGTAGGTCGGCTGGGCCAGGCCCGAGAAGCGGCCGCGGATGGCGCGCATCAGGGCGCGGCCTTCCTCCACCGTGGTGCGCAGGTGGGCGGTGCCGGGGGCGTGGTCGCCGTGGTGCAGGTAGTAGGGCCGGATGCGGGTCTCGACGAAGGCGCGCATCAGGGCGCCCAGGGTCTCCGGATCGTCGTTGACGCCCTTCAGCAGCACCGTCTGGCTCAGCATCGGAATGCCGGCGTCGACGATCCTCGCGCAGGCGGCGCGGGCGGCCGGGGTCAGCTCGCGGGCGTGGTTGGCGTGCAGGGCCAGATACGTGGTCTTGCCGCTGGCCTTCAGGGCCTGGACCATCTCGTCGGTGACCGCCGCCGGGTCGACGGCCGGCACGCGGGTGTGGAAGCGCACGACCTTGACGTGATCGATCCGGGCCAGGCGCTCGCTCAGATCGCGCAGGCGGCGCGGCGACAGCACCAGCGGATCGCCGCCGGTGACGATCACCTCCCAGATCTCCGGATGGGCCGCGACATAGGCGAAGGCGGCGTCCAGCTTTTCGGGCGAGAGGTTGGCCGCGCCTTGCGGCCCCACCACCTCGCGCCGGAAGCAGAACCGGCAATAGACCGCGCAGGTGTGGGTGGGCTTCAGCAGCACCCGGTCGCGATAGCGGTGGACGATCCCCTCGACCGGGCTGTGGGTCTCGTCGCCGATCGGGTCGGCGACCTCGCCGGGGCTCTCCAGCAGCTCGGCCTCGTTCGGCGTGAACTGGCGGGCGATGGGGTCGCTCTCGTTGGCCGGGTCGATCAGGGCGGCCATGTCCGGGGTGATGGCCACCGCGTAGCGCGCCGCCACCGCCTCGAGCGCGGGCAGGCGCTCGGGGGCGATCAGGCCGGCCTCGGCCAGGGCCTGGGCGCTACGAAGGGGACGGGGGGCGGACATGAGGCGCGGGATATGGCTCATTGGGGGCGGCGAAGCAATGCGACCGCCCGCGCGCGCCTCTGCATCCGTGGCAGAATCGCCGGATAAGAACCCGAAAGCCGGAGCCCCCGCCGATGAAACCGATCCTCACCCTGATGCTGACGGCGACCCTGGCCCTGGGGGCGGGAGAGACCATGGCGCGCACCCAGTTCCTGGCCGGCACCTACAGCGCCGACGGCCACAAGGGCATGTCGCTGCTGAAGTTCGATCCGGCGACCGACGGCTTCACCACGGTGCGCACCTTCGAGGCGGTCGAGAACGCCTCGTTCGCCCTCTACGACGCCAAGACCGGCCGCCTCTACGTCACCGACGAGATCGAGAGCGCCGGCTTCGTGGGCGGTTATGCCGTTTCCAAGGACCTGAAGGCGCTGAAGCCGCTGGGCGTCCAGCCGTCCGGGGCCGGCGCGCCCTGCTACCTGGCCCTCAGCACCGACAAGACCCGCCTGGCCGTGGCCAACTATTTCGGCGACCTGGTGGCGGTGTTCCGCCTGGATCCCAAGACCGGCGCGATCCTGCCCGGGCCGCAAGCCCTGCACGCGGCCGGCGAGACCCCCGAAGCCGCCGAGGCCGCCTTCAAGGCCGGTCACGCCCACTGGGTGCAGTGGTCGCCGGAGGGCGACCGCATCTATGTCAGCGATCTCGGCCACGACGAGATCCGCGTCTATCCCTACGACGCCAAGACGGGCCTGGCCGGCGCGCCGGTCACGGCCGCCAAGCTGATCAAGACCTCGGGCCCGCGCCACCTGGCCTTCCACCCCAAGGGTGGGTTCGCCTATGTCGTCAACGAGTACGCCAACACCGTCGTCGCCTACGCCCGCGAACCGGACGGAACGCTGAAGGCCCTGCAGATCATCACCACCCTGCCCGGCGACTTCACCGGCAAGAACCAGGCGGCCCACCTGACGATCAACGCGGCCGGCGACGTACTCTACATGTCCAACCGGGGGCACAATTCCATCGCCAGCTTCCGCATCGGCGCGGACGGCAAGCTGACCCAGCTCCAGACCATCCCCACGGGCGGCGACTGGCCGCGCTTCTTCCTGCTGGACGAGGCCGACAAGCGCCTGTTCGTGGCCCACCAGCGCAGCGACGACATCGCGGTGTTCCACGTCGAGGCGGACGGCAAGCTGACGGCGACGGGGAAGACGTTCCAGATGTCGCGGCCGGTGATGCTGGTTCCGGTGGGGGAGTAGGGGAGACCCTCTCCCATAGGGAGAGGGAGGGGCCCACGCCGGGAGGCGTGGGAGGAGGGGTTACACCCTCACAGATTTCTCGCGACGCCCTGCCGGCACGCCGTCCGACGCTTAAACCCCTCACCCTCCCACGCTTCGCGCGGGTCCCTCCCTCTCCCTATGGGAGAGGGTTCACCTCGGCCACCGGCGTCCACAGCACCTGGTCCACGCGGCTCGCCCCCGCCGCCAGCATGACCAACCGATCGAAGCCCAGGGCCGAGCCGGACGCCTCGGGCATGATCGCCAGGGCCGCCAGGAAGTCCTCGTCCAGCGGATAGCGCTCGCCGTAGACGCGGGCCTTCTCGTCCATCTCGGCCTCGAAGCGGCGGCGCTGCTCGCCCGCGTCGGTGAGCTCCCCGAAGGCGTTGGCCAGTTCCACGCCGCAGGCATAGAGCTCGAACCGCTCGGCCACGCGCGGGTCGCCGGGCTTGGGACGGGCCAGGGCGGCCTCGGCGGTGGGGTATTCGCAGAGGATCGTGGCGCGACCGATCCCGAGGTTGGGCTCGACCTTCTCGACGATCACCCGGCTGAACACGTCTGCCCAGGTGTCGTCGTCGGCGACCCGGATTCCCGTCGCCCGAGCCGAGGAGGCAAGGACGTCGCGGTCGGTCTCGCCGCCCGGTCCGATGGAGGCCAGCAGGTCCACGCCCGCGTGACGCGTGAAGGCGTCGGCCACGGTCAGGCGCTCGGGCGCGGCGAACGGATCGCAGACGTGGCCCCTGAAGCGGAATTCCAGCGTCCCGGCGGTTTCCGCCGCCAGGGCCAGCAAGGCGGCGCAGTCGTCCATCAGGGTCTGGTAGGGCTCGCCCGTCCGGTACCATTCCAGCATGGTGAACTCCGGATGGTGCAGCGCCCCGCGCTCGCGGTTGCGCCAGACCTTGCCGAAATCGAAGATCCGCCGCTCGCCCGCCGCCAGCAGCTTCTTGCACGAGAACTCCGGCGAGGTGTGGAGGTAGAGCGGCGCGCGCTCCCCCGACAGCGTCAGGGCGGCGGTCTCGAAGGCGTGCAGGTGGGCCTCGTTGCCGGGCGAGACCTGCAGGGCCGCGGTCTCCACCTCCAGGAAGTCGCGCTCGTCGAACCAGGCGCGGAAGGCGGCCTTGATCCGGTTGCGGACGAGCAGGAACGGCCGGCGGTCGGCGTGGCTTTCGGGCCGCCACCAGGGCGAGGGATCGGCTTGCGACACGGGAAAGTCCCTGGGCGGGGGTGGCGTACTTGGCGTGGATCGCTATAGGAGGGCGATATCTAACGCAATTCGCGCGGCCCCGGCCGCCGCGGGATCAAGGACGTACTTCGTGACTAAAGTCGCCGCCAACACGCTGAGGAAGGGCGCCGTCGTCGATATGGACGGCAAGCTCTACGTGGTCCTCACCGCCGAAAACATCCACCCCGGCAAGGGGACGCCGGTCACCCAGCTGAACATGCGCCGCATCTCGGACGGCGTGAAGGTGTCGGAACGCTACCGCACGACCGAGCAGGTCGAACGCGCCTTCGTCGACCAGCGCGACCACACCTTCCTGTACCAGGACGGCGAGGGCTATCACTTCATGAACCCGGAAAGCTACGACCAGCTCGTGGCTTCGGAAGACGTGGTCGGCGACCTGGGCGCCTATCTGCAAGAGGGCATGACCGTGGTGCTGTCGACGCACAACGACGCGCCGATCGCCCTGGAACTGCCGCGCACCGTCGTGCTCGAGATCGTCGAGACCGAACCGTCGGTGAAGGGCCAGACCGCCAGCTCGTCCTACAAACCCGCCGTGCTCAGCAACGGCGTGAAGACCTCGGTGCCGCCCTATATCGCCGCCGGCACCCGCGTGATCATCCTCACCGAGGATGGCTCGTACGTGGAACGCGCCAAGGACTAAGGTCTTCGGTCGGGGGCGGTGCGTCAACACTTGCCCCCTTCGGGCCTTCGGCCCTCCTTCCCCGTAGGGGGAAGAGGACACGCGTTTGCGCCCTCCGCCCCCTACGGGGGCGGACAGACCGCGAAGCGGTCAGGTGGGGGCAAGTGGGTGAGCCACTACCATCTCAGCGCCCACCGCCCGACCACCGCGCCCAGGGCGCCGGTCCCCAGCACCCCCAGGGTGTACCAGACCCCCACGAACACCATCGTGCTCTCCCCGCACGACAGGCCGTAGACCGTGGCCGCCACGCCGCCGGCGAAGGCGCCCGCCGCGAAGCCGGCCAGGGCCGGGCGGGTCGGGGCCATGCCCCGCAGCACCACCAGGGTCGCCGCCAGGCCCGGCAGGGCCAACATGAGAATATTGCGGGCACAGACGGTCCAGGAATGGCCGCGCATCATCGTCATGCGGTCGTCCGGCGCGGCGGCCAGCCACTGGCCGAAACCCACCCCGACGAACGCCGCCAGCACCACTGTCCCGAACAGCAGGGCCCTCTTCGGAACGCCCTCGGGCCGGGCCAGGCGCTCCAGCGCCCAAAAGCCGGCCAGGCCCAAGAGGGCGGTGTAGGTCGCCTTCATCCAGAACATCCGGCCGGTCATGGCGTGCGCCAGATCGTGGCGCGTGCCCAGCCACACCAGCACCCCCACCAGGGCCGCCAGGGCCCCGGCCACGGCCACGCCCGCGAACCGGCGCTGCACCGCCCCGGCGGGGATGGCGCGCGGCTCGGCCGCCAGCCGGTCGATCAGCTCATCCGTCCGCACGGCCGCGCATCCTTTCTCCCAGGCTCTTGAGCGCCCGGTGCAGGGCCACCTTGGCCGCGCCCTCCGAGACCCCGGCCCGCTCGCCCGCCTCGGCCAGGCTCAGCCCCTCGATCTTGACGTCGCGCACCAGCCGCTGCTGCCGCTCGGGCAAGGTTCCCAGCGCCCGGTCCAGATCCATGGCCGAGCCCGGCTCGGGGGCGTAGGCGGCCAGCACCTCGACATAGTCGTCCAGCGGCACGGCCATCCGCACCTTCCTTCGCCGCCAGTGGTCGATCAGCTTGTAGCGCGCCAGGGCGAAGGCCCAGGGGGTGAACGGCTGGGCGCGATCGTAGGTCGCGCGCCGCGTATGCACCGCCATCAGGGTCTCCTGCACCAGGTCCTCCACATCGCCGGGGGCGTCGCGCATGCGGCGCTCGAAATAGACGCGGAGCCGGCCGCCCAGCTGCGATAGCAGAAGCCGATAGGCCGGGGCGTCGCCGTCCAGGCCCAGCAGCATCAACGTCTTCAGGGCGGCTTCGGTATCCGTCACGCCTCCCCCTGTTCGCACGAGACCGGCGGATGGTTACACCCGCGCGCGGAAGGCGGAAACCTGCCCGATGGACGGCTTCGGATATTTTTGTTCGCCCAGGGTGTAACCTTGTCCGGCGACCATCCGTACCTGCTTTCGACCCCGCAGGACGGGTTCGACACTGACGAAGGAAACGTCCCCCATGCAACGTGCCCCCACCCTCGCCCTCGCCGCCGTGTTCGCCCTGAGCGCCGGCGCCGCCATGGCCCGCGACGACATGAAGCCGGCCAAGCCGGAAATGGAAAAGTGCTACGGCGTGGCCAAGGCCGGCCAGAACGACTGCAAGGCCGGCGCCGGCACCAGCTGCGCGGGCACCTCCAAGACCGACTACCAGGCCGACGCCTGGAAGAAGGTGCCCAAGGGCACCTGCGTCAGCATCAAGACCCCCACCGGCATGGGCTCGCTGACCCCGCCGAAGGCCTGACGGCTCTCTCCCCTCCCCCTTGATGGGGGAGGGGCAGGGGTGGGGGTGACAGCATCGGCCGATTTCACGCCGGTCGCGCTCCTCCCCCACCGCCGCATCACCCCCATCCCCGACCCTTCCCCCATCGAGGGGGAAGGGAGAGTTCGAAACCATGCCCCCCACCGCCGGCCTCGGCCTGAAACCGCAGCACTACGCGCAGGCGCTCGCCAGCGACGCCGAGGGGCTGTGGTTCGAGGTCCATCCCGAGAACTACATGGCCGCCGGCGGGCCGCGCCTGCGTCGGCTGGAGGCGATCCGGGCCCAGCGTCCGCTGTCGCTCCACGGGGTGGGCCTGTCGCTGGCCGCCGACACCGATCCTGACCCGGCGCACCTTGCCGCCCTCAAGGCCCTGGCCGACCGGTTCGAGCCGTTCGTGGTCTCCGAGCACCTGGCCTGGAGCGCCTGGCGCGGCGCCCACCAGCCCGACCTCCTGCCCTTTCCCCGCACCCACCAGGCCCTGGACCGCATCGCCGCCAATATCGGCCGCACCCAGGACGCCCTCGGCCGGACGATCCTGGTCGAGAACCCCTCGCTGTACCTGCCCCTGACAGGCCACGAGCTCGACGAGAGCGAGTTCCTGATCGAGCTGACCCGCCGCACGGGCTGCGGCCTGCTGGTCGACGTCAACAACGTCTTCGTCAGCGCCGCCAACCTGGGCTACGCGGCGCAGGCCTATCTGGACGCCCTGCCCGCCGACGCCATCGGCGAGATCCACCTGGCCGGCCATGGCGCGGACGAAGGCGGTTCAAGCCTGCTGATCGACACCCACGGCGCGCCGGTGGCCGAGCCCGTCTGGGCCCTCTACCGCCGCCTGATCGACCGCATCGGCCCCCGCCCCACCCTGATCGAACGCGACGACGACATCCCGGCCTTTGACGTGCTGATGGCCGAGCGGGATCGTGCGCATGGGATTCTGGCCCGGGAGCTCGCCGATGCCTGAGCTGGCCCGCTTCCAGGACGCCTTCGTCGCCGCCTTGGCCGGGCAAGCCGCGCCCCTGGCGCCCTGGCTGGCCGACGCCGACGCGCCGGGCCTTTCCGTCTATCGCAACACCATCGCCAAGGGCTGCGTCGACGCCCTGGCGGCCAATTTCCCGACCGTGGCCAGGCTGGTGGGCGACGAATGGTTCGGGGCCGTCGCCGCCCTGTTCGCCACCGAGCATCCGCCGGCGAGCGCGGCCCTGCTGGCCTATGGCGAGGCCTTCCCCGACTGGCTGGCCGCCTTCCCGCCCGCCGCCGACCTGCCCTATCTGCCGGCCATGGCGTGGCTGGACTGGCGCTGGACCACCGCCCTGTTCGCCGCTGAGGCCCAGCCTCTGACCGCCGAGGCCTTCGCCCTGGCGCCCGACGCCCTGGCCGCCGCCCGGCCGGTCCTGCACCCCAGCCTGGCCTTCGCCTGGTTCGACAGCGGCCTGCCCGGCCTGTGGCTGGCGGCGCGCGCGCCCGATCCCGGCGAGATGGAACTGTCGCCCGAGCCGCAGGGCGTGCTGATCGTCCGTCCCGACGACACGGTCCACGCCCGCCTGCTCGACCGCGCCGGCCATGCCTTCCTGCAGGCCGCCGCCGACGGGGCGAGCCTCGCCGAGGCCATGGTCGCCGCCGGCGAGGCCGATCCGGACGCCGACCTGGCCACCCTCTTCGCCGCCCTGATCGCCGACGGCGTGTTCAGCGGCCTGATCCCCGGAGACCCGTCGTGACCGCCACCACCGCCCTGAAGCGCCCGTTCGACTGGCTGGCCGCCACGGCCCACCGCGCCCTGCCCGACGGCCTGCTGGCCCTCGTCGCGCGCCTGGGCGTGGCCTCGGTGTTCTTCCTGTCGGGCCGCACCAAGGTGGACGGCGTGCTGCACATCACCGACGCCACCTATTCGCTGTTCGCCGACGAGTACGCCCTGCCGCTGATCCCGCCGGACCTGGCCGCGCACCTGGCGACCTGGAGCGAGCACCTGTTCTCGATCCTCTTGGTGCTGGGCCTCTTCACCCGGGTCTCGGCCCTGGCGTTCCTGGCCATGACCCTGGTGATCGAGGTGTTCGTCTATCCCGACGCCTGGAGCACCCACCTGTCGTGGGCGGCGATCCTGCTGTTCCTGGCGGCCAAGGGCGGCGGGAAGTGGAGCCTGGATCGGGTGTTTGGCGTGCCGTAGCGGCCCGACGCCCCCTCCGTCGGGCTACGCCCGCCACCTCCCCCGTTGCACAGGGGAGGAGAAGGTCAGCGCGGCGGCCTCCTCACCCGCGAAGCGGGGGAGGTGGCGCGATGCGAATACGCATCGTGACGGAGGGGGCGTCCAGCGCGCCCTCACATCAGACCGCTTAGTGGTACGTCACCCGCCGAGGCCGCTTCCACAGCTCCTCGGTCAGGGCGTTGGCGAAGCCCAGCCAGCCCAGGTACGGGCTGTTGAAGCCCGAGGCCGGGGCCACCAGCTTGCGGGCCTGCAGGGCGTAGGCGCCCGAGGCCGCCAGAGAGGCGGTGGCCGCCCCCAACTGTCCGCCCACGCGCTTGGCGCCCAGGGCCAGCCACAGGGCGTTGAAGCCCTGGACCATGCTCCACAGAGTCAGCGCCCGGGTGCGGGTGGGGCTGGACGGGGCGTTCCAGATGCGCAGGCCCGACAGGGTCATGGCGATGAACAGCGGCGGCAGGATCAGGCTGGTCAGGGCCTTGGGCTGGTGGGCCACCGGCTCGTGCATCTCGGCGTAGCCGACCGCGTATTCCTCGTCGTCGATCATCTTCTCGTGACGGCGGCCCAGCAGGGTCGAGACCAGTATGGCCCCGCCGGCGATGGTCAGGCCCAGGACCAGCTGCCCGCCCGTCGACAGCGGCGTCTCGGCCTTGGGGTCGATTTCGAATGCTTCGCGTCCGGCGTGAGTCCGCCTCCCTAGGGACTTACCGTTCGGGATGTGCATGTCGGGACTCCTCGCTAAACATGCGTGTAACCCGCCTAGCTGGACCTTGGTTCCCAAACGGCGCAACGGTTTGTAGGAGAAAACCCTGGTTCTTCGCGACGCCCTGCTTGGCGAGATCGACGCGATCCGCGCCCTGGAGCGCGCCTCGGCCCAGCGGTTCGTGGGGTTGATGGACGCCCTGGCCGACGACGCGCCGACGCCCGCGCCGGTGCTGGCCGCGCGGATCGCGAGCGGTGGGCTGATCGTGGCGACCGAGGGCGAGATGATCGCCGGCTTTGTGATGTTCCGGCCGGTCGAGGACCATCTCTATGTCGAGCAGATCGACGTCCTGCCGGCCTTCGCGGGCCGCCGGATCGGCGCGGCCTTGCTGGACGAGGTCGCGCGGCGGGCGCGGGCGGCGGGGCTTTGCGGGTTGTCGCTGTCGACGTTCCGGGACGTGCCGTGGAACGCGCCGTATTACCGGCGACTGGGGTTCGTCGAGGTGGCGACGTTGACGCCCGGGATGCTGACCATCCGGGCCGAGCATCTGGCGCGCGGGCTGGACGAGAACGCGCGGGTTTTCATGGTGCGGGACATCTAGGCCCCAACCTCACAATCGTCATCCCGGGCCTTGTGCCCGGGACCCCTGGTTCAGCTTCCACGTGAGATGCCATGGCGCGCCGGCGCGCCACACTTCCGCACCTACGGCGGACAGAGGGGTCCCGGGCACAAGGCCCGGGATGACGGGTGAAAAAGGAACTTAAGCCGGCAGTTCGCCCACGGCGCTCTGCAGGTAGTTCTGCTCGCCCAGCGCCTTGACCAGGCCCAGCTGCATTTCGAGGAAGTCGATGTGCTCCTCGGTGTCGGTCAGGATCTCGCGCAGCAGTTCGCGGCTGACATAGTCGCGGGCCTGTTCGCACTGGATGATGCCGGGGATCAGGGTCTCGCGGCCGCCGATCTCGACCTGCAGGTCGCTGCCCAGGCACTCGGGCACGGTCTCGCCGATCTTGAGCTTGTGCAGGTCCTGCAGGTTGGGCAGGCCTTCCAGGAACAGGATGCGGTTGATCAGCTTGTCGGCGTGCTTCATCTCGCCGATCGACTCGTCGTAGGTGATCTTGCCCAGGCGCTTGAAGCCCCAGTTGTCGTACATCCGCGCATGCAGGAAGTACTGGTTCACCGCCGTCAGCTCGTTGGTGAGCACCGCGTTCAAGAGCCGGATGATGCCGGGATCGCCTTGCATGGCGGCCTCCTCAAAAGATCAGATTCGACGGGACCGTGATCTATCGGGCAGGCGGCTTCAACCGCTATGTGTGCAAGTGTTTCTCAGCCTCAGAGAAAAGCGCGCAAAAGCGTGCGAGTGCTTCGCGATCTCTGATTTGACGAGGTTTTCCGCCTATTCGGCGGCGAAGGCCAGGGCCTCGCGGCTGTCCTGGATCATCTGGCGCATCTCGCAGACGCACTTGGCGCACTGGGCCTGGCAGCCCTTGTGACGGAAGACCTCGGCCGGACGGCTGGCCCCAGCTTCGATGGCGGCGCGCACTTCGCGCTCGCGGATACCGTTACAATTGCACACGTACACGAAAGCACGTCCCGCCGATGATTGTCATTCGCATCTAACCACACTGGACGGCCTTTGCAACTGACTCGCATTGCGACAAATGCTCACGCCGCCGGGGCGATGGGCCAGACGCGTCCCCGACCGTAGCTCCGCCGGCCAAATCGGCGTATCGGAGCGCCATGACCGACTGCCGCCTCTATCTGATCACGCCCCCGGCCCTGGACGACCTGGCCGGCTTCGGCCGCGACCTGGCCGCCGCTCTCGAGGGCGGCGATGTGGCGGCGCTGCAGATCCGCCTCAAGGACGTACCCGACGACGTCGTCGCGGCGGCGGTGAACGCCCTGTCGCCCATCGCCCGGGCTCGCGACGTGGCGGTGATCCTCAACGACCGTCCCGACCTGGCCGCGCGCCTGGGCTGCGACGGCGTGCACGTCGGCCAGGGCGACATGTCCTACAAGGACGCCCGCAAGCTGATGGGCCAGGGCGCCATGATTGGCGTCACCTGCCACGACAGCCGCCACCTGGCCATGGAGGCCGCCGAGGCCGGGGCCGACTACGTGGCCTTCGGGGCCTTCTTCCCGACCACCACCAAGGACGTCCCCACCACCGCCGATCCGGAAATCCTGTCGATCTGGCAGGAGACCATGGAGGTCCCCTCGGTGGCCATCGGCGGGATCACGGCCGACAACGCCGCGGGCCTCGCGACCGCCGGGGCCGACTTCCTGGCCGTCTCGGCCGGGGTGTGGAAGCACGCCGGCGGTCCGGCGGCGGGCGTGGCGGCGCTCAACGCGGCCATCGCCCAGGGGCTCGAAGCGCGCTTGGCGGCGCGGTGAAGACCATCCGGCGGAAGGTTCTCGTCTACTGCGTGGACGGCGACCGGCTGCTGGTGTTTCGCCACCTGGACTTCCCCGCCGAGGCCGTCGGCCTGCAGGTTCCCGCCGGCTCGATCCGCGACGGCGAGGACCCGCGCGAGGCCGCCCTGCGGGAGCTGCGCGAAGAGACCGGCTTCGACGGTTTCGAGATCGAAGCCTTCCTGGGCGAGACGACCTACGACATCACGCCCTATCGCGCCGAGATCCAGCATCGACATGTCTTCCGCGCCCGCCCGACCGGGCCCCTGCCTGAACGCTGGCTGTCGCGCGAGACCCACGACGGCGCGGCCTCGCCGACCCGCCTGGAATGCTTCTGGATTCCCCTGACGGCGGCCCATGTCCTGCAGGCGGGCCAAGGCGCCCTGATCGGCCGGCTGTTCGACGAGATCGAATAACGCCGTTTCGCGAAACTTGCCGCTGAAGTTTGCCGGGCGTAACGTCCCCCCAACGATAAGACACGGGGAGGGCGGCGATGAAGCGGCTCGGTCTGTATGTGCTTGGCGTAACGATCCTGGGCCTGACCATGGCGACCGCCACGGCGATCCGGGCCGAAGACTGGAAGCCCTCGCCCGGCGAGGCCAAGACCTTCTACGACGCGGACTTCATGCGGGTGGACCAGGCCTCGGGCCTGGTGCTGGTGCGCATCGCCGAGGGCCGCCCCAACGGCCCCTACAAGGCCTGGCCGGCGGCCGGCAAGGGTCCGATCATGCTGTTCGCCATCGACTGCGCGACCGACAAGTGGATCGACCTGGGCATCGACTATTCGGGCGACATGGCCCTGCCCAAGGGCTGGCGCAACGGCGAGAAGATCGACGACGCCAAGGCCGCCGCCGGCGGCGCGGCCCGCGTGGCCTGCGAGGGCAAGGACGGGCTGCAGAAGGCGTCGCTGCCCTAGCTGTTCAACCGCGCCAGTTTCTCGGGATTGCGCATCGTGTAGACCGCCGCGATGCGGCCGCCCGCGATCTCCAGCCCCATGGTCTGGAACACCACCCCGTCGTGGCTGAGTACGATGCCGGGCGCGCCGTTGATGCGGGCCAGGCGCGCGGTCGTGCCCTCGGGCGTCGGCCACTTCTTCTTGATGCCCAGCACCAGGCGCACGGCCTTCTCCAGGCCGAACACTGGGTTCATCGTCGCCTTGGCGATGCCGCCGCCGTCGGAATGCATGACCACGTCCTGGGCCAGGATCCCTCGCAGCAGGGTCTCGTCGCCGCTCAGGGCCGCCTGCAGGAAGGCGCCCGTCAGGCGCTGCTCCTCCTCGGCGCTGGGCCGGTAGCGAGGCTTGGCGCTCTTGACGTGCTCGCGAGCCCGGGCGGCCAGCTGGCGGCAGGCGGCCTCGCCCCGGCCAAGGGTGCGGGCCACTTCGACGAAGGGCAGGTCGAACACGTCGTGCAGCAGGAAGGCCGCCCGCTCCAGCGGCGTGAGGCGTTCCAGGGCCAGCAGGAAGGCGACGGACAGGTCCTCGCCCAGGCTCTCGACGTCGTCGTCGACCACCGGCTCGGGCAGCCATTCGCCGACATAGACCTCGCGCCGGGCGCGGGCCGATTTCAGCCGGTCCAGGCACAGGCGGGTGACCACCTTGTTGAGGAACCCGGCCGGATTGGCCACCTCGTCCTCGTCGACGCCGCGCCAGCGGATCCAGGCGTCCTGCACCACGTCCTCGGCGTCGGCCCGCGAGCCCAGCATGCGGTAGGCCAGGCCCGTCATCGCCCCGCGCCGGGTCTCGAAGAGCGCATCCTTGTCGATCATGCCGCCCTCCCATCGTCCTGGCGTCGCAGGCAAGACCTTACCACCAGGAGCGCGATGATGGCGGGCAGGAACACGCCCGGGAAATCCCGCGCCAGCAGCGGCCAGGGCAGGGCCGAGCCGCAGAACGGGGTGATCAGGTGGATGGCCGCATGCAGGGTCAGGAAGGTCGCCGCCGCCAGGGCCGCGCCCAGCCCGCGCGCCGGGTTCCTCAGCGCCCAGCCCATGGCCAGGGCGCAGGCCAGATAGGCGGCCCCGATGTCGCGCACGAAGTGGTCGTTCAGCGGCCCCGTCTGGATCACCCCCGGCACGCGCGGGTACCACCAGCCCGGCGCCAGCATCATCACTGCGCCATTGGCCGCCAGGATCGCCGGGAGGATCCACTTCACCCATCGCATCGCCATTCCCTCCGTGTTTGGGGACAGGACGAGGCGGGCGCGGCGGATGTGACATGGCGGCGCGAAAAATCGCCCCAACTTGCTTTCGGCGGCCCGGGCGACTAGGTATCGCGCCCACTTTCCCGATCTTTCTATCCGCCCGCATGCATATCCCCCGCCGTCGCCTCACGACGCTGCGCAGGGGGAACTATGAGGAACACCGCCTTGGCCACCGCTTCCGCCCTCCTGAACGTGATGATCGACGCCGCTCGCAAGGCGGCCCGGGGCCTCGCCCGCGACTTCGGCGAAGTCACCGAGCTGCAGGTGTCCAAGAAGGGCCCCGCCGACTTCGTCACCGCCGCCGACCAGAAGGCCGAGCAGGTGATCTTCGAGATCCTGGAAAAGGCCCGCCCCGGCTACGGCTTCCTCGGTGAAGAGCGCGGCCTGATCGAGGGCACCGACAAGACCCACACCTGGATCGTCGACCCGCTGGACGGCACCACCAACTTCCTGCACGGCATCCCGCACTTCGCGGTCAACATCGCCCTGCAGCGCGAGGGCGAAGTGGTGGCCGGCGTCACCTACAACCCCATCACCAACGACCTGTTCTGGGTCGAAAAGGGCAAGGGCGCCTTCCTGGGCGCCGAAAAGCGCCTGCGCGTGGCGGCCCGCCGTCACCTGGACGAGAGCCTGCTGGCCACCGGCGTGCCGTTCCTGGGCAAGCCCGGCCACGCCCAGTTCCTCAAGGAGCTGCACCAGATCAGCCAGAAGGTCTCGGGCGTGCGGCGTTTCGGCGCGGCCTCGCTGGACCTGGCCTGGGTGGCCGCCGGCCGCTTCGACGGCTTCTGGGAACGCAACCTCAAGCCCTGGGACGTGGCGGCCGGCGTGCTGATGGTCACCGAGAGCGGCGGCAAGGTCACCACCATCGAGGAACACGGCGACCCCGTTCAGGGCGTCTCGATCCTGGCGGCCAACCAGGAACTACACCCGCAGGTGCTGGAGCGCCTGCGAGCGGCGGCGGGCTGATCACCCGCTCCACGGCCGTCATCCTCGGACTTGTTCCGAGGACCCGTGCTTCAGCTCGCGCATAAAGACGAAAAAAGGGGCGCTGCACAGGCAGCGCCCCTTTCTCATTTCAACTTGCCGGCGGACCGAGGGGTCCTCGGAACAAGTCCGAGGATGACGGTCCTGGGCGGGCCGTTAGCGGCAGACGGTCCGCTCGTACATCGTGCCGCGATAGCGGTCGTACTCGCGGGTGGTCCAGCAGTCGCCGCGATAGGGGCGGCCATAGCCGTAGCCGTCGTAGTAGCGCGGGGGAGGCGGCGGCGGGGCGTAGCCGTAACCGTAGCCGCTGTTGTAGCGCGGGCCGTTGTTGTGGTTGCCCGCGATCGCCGCGCCCAAGGCCAGGCCGACGATGCCGCCGGCGATGGCCACGCCCACGTCGTTGTCGTTGTGATGGTGGCCGCGGCCGCCGTAGTAGCCGCCGCCGCGATAGGGCTGGGCCGAGGCGGCGGTCGCGCCGGCCACCATGGCCAGGGCGGCGACGCCGGCGGCGGCGCGGCCGATGAAGGTCTTCAGTTTGCGGTTCATGACACGATGTCCTCTCTGGAGAGGCGACCCCGACGGGTCCGTCTCCATCTTGGGACCCATCCTCCGCCCCGGCGGCTGAACGCAGGCTGAACGCGGCCGTCAGCTTCGCCGCGACCGCCCTGCGCGACTGCAAGCCGCTGAAAATCCGTCGGAAAGGGGCCTATTTGTTCACCTTTCCGCGCGAGGGTGGCTCCCTACGGCGCTCAGAACGGGCGACGACGAGCTTGAAGGCGACTAGGCGATGTCCAGGAACGTGGCTTACGCGGCCGGCGAGGATTTGCAGATCCTGTCGTTCGAAGTCGGAACCCAGACCTATTGCGTGCCCGTGGGCGCGGTCCGCGAGATCCGCGGCGTCACCCCCCCGACTCCCCTTCCCGACGCCCCGCCCTATGTGCGCGGCGTGATCAATCTGCGCGGCCAGGTGATGCCGGTCATCGACCTGTCCGAGCGCCTCGGCAAGGGCGTGGCCCAGGACAGCGCCCGCCAGGTGATCATCGTGGTCGAGCACCATGACGACGTCGCCGGCCTGCTGGTCGACGCCGTCTGCGACAGCTTCATCGTCTCGGCCGACAGCATCAGCCCGCCGCCGCCCCTGGGCGAGGACGCCAATTCGCCGCTGGTCTCGGCCGTGATCACCACCGACGCGACCATGATCGTGCTGCTGGCCGTCGACGCCATCCTGCCCGAGCGCAAGGTCGCCCTGGCGGCCTAGAGGCCAAAATCAGCGCACCGACTATCGCTGGTTCCAACCGACGACAGAGCCGTTCTCGACCGTGATACGGGTCGCAAAGCGCTTACGGCCGTCTTGATCGTACTTGAAGACCAATGTGGTCTTGGTTTTGTACACCCGCTCATCGATCGCTACCGGTCTACCGCGCGAGTCGATCAGCTGCTCCTTCGTCATTCCTTGCCAAACCTCGTGGCGTAGGATGCCTCTGACGATCTCAACGTCGCCGTACTTCGCCATCAGCGCATTCCACCGCACGCGCCTATGCCAGACGTTTAGGCCCACAACCGCGCTGATGATCACCAGCGCCCAAACCCAAAATTCCATCGCACTCCCCCGAGCGAGAGACGTTCAGCCGTCCACTTGTTTAAAAAGCAGCCTGAGCAATTTGGCGAAGCTGAACGAAGTTCGATTGTAGACTCGGTTGTAAGCGGCCTTTTTGGGATTGGTCAGCCAACCATACCCTCTGGGCGCCTTCAGACCGAGGCTGTGACGGACAACGCGCTTGAGCGACGTGCGTGCAGCAATGCTCTTGCGTAGACTTGGTGTGCGCATGCCAATTTTCATGACGCCCTCCCTATCCCACTATGGCGCGAGCTTGAGCATTTCGACAACCTTTGTGAGTGAGGGCCCGAAGACACGCAACTCAGCTCGCCCCTCCAAACATTTGTTCGAATAGCCCCTTCCTTCTCCCCCACGCCTCCCGCTAGGGTCTCCCGCAACAAAGAGGGAGATCGCCGATGAAGGCCGCCGTACTGCGCCAAGTGGGTCAGCCGCTTACGATCGAGACCGTGTCGATCGGCAAGCCCGGCCCGCACGAGGTGCTGATCCGCACCAAGGCCGCGGGCGTCTGCCACTCCGACCTGCACTTCGTCGAGGGCTCCTACCCCCATCCCCTGCCCGCCGTGCTGGGCCACGAGAGCGCCGGCGTCGTCGAGGCGGTCGGGTCGGAGGTGCGCACCGTCAAGATCGGCGACCACGTCATCACCTGCCTCAACCCCTATTGCGGCCACTGCGAGGTCTGCCTGACCGGGCACATGAACCTGTGCATCAGCCCGGAGACCCGTCGCTCCAAGAGCGAGGAGCCGCGCCTGTTCCGCGAGGACCTTAGCGGCTCCGGCGACACCAAGATGGCTCAGTTCCTGAACCTGTCGTCGTTCGCCGAGATGATGCTGGTGCACGAGCACGCCTGCGTGGCCATCCGCAAGGACATGCCGTTCGACCGCGCCGCCCTGATCGGCTGCTCGGTGATGACCGGGGTCGGGGCGGTGATCAACACCTCCAACGTGCGCCTGGGCGAGACCGTGGCCGTGATCGGCTGCGGCGGGGTGGGCCTGGCGGCGATCAACGGCGCGGCCATGGCCGGGGCGGGCCGGATCATCGCCATCGACCGCCTGCCCCACAAGCTGGAGCTGGCCCGCCAGTTCGGCGCCACCGACGTGATCGAGGCCGGCCCCGACACGGTCAAGCAGGTGATCGAACTGACCGGCGGCGGGGTGCATCACAGCTTCGAGGCCATCGGCCTGAAGGTCACCGCCGAGCAGTCGTTCAAGATGCTGCGCCGGGGCGGCACGGCCAACATCATCGGCATGATCCCGGTGGGCACCATGATCGAGCTGCACGGCCCCGACTTCCTGGGCGAGAAGAAGATCCAGGGCAGCTACATGGGCTCCAACCGCTTCCCGGTCGACATGCCCCGCCTGGTCGACGCCTACATGGCCGGCAAGCTGAAGCTGGACGAACTGATCTCGCGCCGCATCAAGCTGGAAGACGTCAACTCGGCGTTCGACGAGCTGAAGCGCGGCGAGCTGGCGCGCTCGGTGATCGTGTTTGATTGATCCGCCTCGGCGTGGCATCGGGAGCTGATCCGACACCCGCCGAGACCCCACCCATGGCCCGCTACGACTTCGCCTCCGACAACGTCGCCGGCGCCATGCCGGAAGTGATCGAGGCGATCGTCGCCGCCAATGCCGGGACCGCTTCCGGCTACGGGACCGACCATGTCAGCGCCGCCGCCGCCGACCGCATCCGCGCCCTGCTGGACGCCGACGCGGAGGTGCGGTTCACCGCCTCGGGCACGGCGGCCAACGCCTTCGCCCTGACCTGCCTGGCCCATCCGCACGAGGCGGTGCTGGCCCACGAGCACGCCCACATCTGCACCGACGAGACCGGCGCCCCGGGCTTCTTCGGCCAGGGCGTTGGGCTGATCGGCCTGGCCGGCGCCTCGGGCAAGATCGCCCTGCCGGGGCTGGAGCTGGCGCTGAACGAGCCCGACGTCTCCTACCGCCAGCCGGCCGCGGCCCTGTCCCTGACCAACGCCACCGAATACGGCACGGTCTATGGCGCCGACGAGCTGGCCGCCCTGATCGCGCCTGCGAAGGCCAAGGGCTACGGCGTGCACCTGGACGGCGCGCGCCTGGCCAACGCCGTGGCCGCCGGCTTCGACATCAAGCAGATCGCCAAGATCGGCGTCGACATCCTGGTGATCGGCGGCACCAAGGCCGGCTCGACCCCGACCGAGGCCGTGGTGTTCCTGAACAAGGACTTGGCCCGGCGCCTGGACGCCCGCCTCAAGCACGCCGGCCAGCTGGTCTCCAAGGGCCGGTTCCTCAGCGCCCCCTGGCTGGGCCTGCTGGGCGAAAACGGCGAAGCCGGCCCTTGGGCGGCGCGCGCGGCCCACGCCAACGCCATGGCCCAAAAGCTGGCCGCCCTGATGCCCTTCCCCCTGCGCCACCCGGTCGAGGCCAACGGCCTGTTCGTCGACATGGACGACCAGGCCCTGGAGCGGCTGCGGGAAACGGGCTGGTTCGTCTATCGCTTCCTGGACGGCACGGCCCGCTTCATGTGCTCCTGGGCCACCACGCCCGAGATGGTCGAGGAGTTGGGCGAGGCGCTGAAGGCGGTGGCTTAAGGGCCGTCCGTCGGCGGCTCGTCCGCCTGAGGCCGCCGCCCGCCCTCGCGCACGATCTTCTCCTCGGCCAGGCGCACCATGCGGCGCTGGTCGTGGAACGCAGCCAACTGGGCGCAGGCGGTGAAGAAGCCGCCGGGCTGGCGAGTGTCGACGCCCTCGACCAGGGTCACCAGGTGGACCTGCGCCGCCTCCAGCCGCGCCAGCACTTCCAGTAGGTCGACCAGATGGGCGGCGAAGGCGTGCAGGTTGAGGACGACCAGCGCGTCGCCGGGCTTCAGCGCGGCCAGGGCCTGGTCCAGGCCCGGCTTGACCACGGCCAGGCCGTAGCAGCGGTCGTGGAACAGCTGGTCGCAGCCGGCCTCGAACAGGCGCTGCGACTGCGGCCCGTCGATCACCATGCCCCGAACGGGCGGAACTCTCAGATAGCCGACCTTGCGCATGGGGCTGTGTCGCAAAGGCGAAGGCGCGAGGCTAGAGGGCGCGCGCCGATAGATGTGGACGGGGCGTGACCGCCCCGGTCCGTCACGCTTCCTGGCGCAGGTCCCCTTCGCCGGTCCACGCCGGCGGCATGGGGGCCGCCTCGGCGGGCTGGGCGAGCGCGATCACGGGCGCCTTGTCGCCGCCTTGGACCGTCACCCCCAGCATGGCCGCGATCTCGGCGGCGGGCTTGGGACGGCTGATGAAGTAGCCCTGGATCTCGCCGCAGCCCTGGCGGCGCAGTTCGTCCAGTTGCTCGGCCGACTCCACGCCCTCGGCCGTGGTGGTGATACCCAGGCTCGCGCCCAGGTCCAGCACCGCCTTGATGATGGCCAGGGCGTCGGCGTCGTCGAGGATGTCGCGCACGAAGGTCTGGTCGATCTTGATCTTGTCGAACGGGAAGCTGCGCAGATAGCTCAACGACGAATAGCCCGTGCCGAAGTCGTCCATCGAGATGCGCACGCCCAGGGCCTTCAGGTCGTGCAGGATCGACATGTTGCCGGCGGTGTCCTGCAGCAGGACCGACTCGGTGATCTCCAGCTCCAGCCGCTCGGCGGCCAGGCCCGAGGCCGCCAGGGCCGAGACCACGGTGCTCACCAGGTGCTTGTCGCGGAACTGGGCGGGCGAGAGGTTGACCGCCAGGCGCACGTGGTCGGGCCAGCCGGCCGCCTCGCGGCAGGCCTCGCGCAGCACCCATTCGCCCAGCGGATTGATCAGGCCGATCTCCTCGGCCAGCGGGATGAAGTCGGCCGGCGAGACCATGCCGCGCTCGGGATGGCGCCAGCGCAGCAGGGCCTCGCACCCCATCACCCGGTCGGCGCCCAGGCTGAACAGCGGCTGGTAGTGCAGCTCGAACTGGCCCTCGGCCAAGGCCAGGCGCAGGTCCAGCTCCAGGGCGCGGCGGGCCTGCAGGGCCTCGTCCATGGCCCGCTCGAAGAAGTGGAAGGCGCCCTTGCCGTCGGCCTTGGCGCGGTAGAGGGCCATGTCGGCCTTCTTCAGCAGTTCGTCCGTGCCGGTGCCGTCGTTGGGCGACACGGCCACCCCGACGCTGCCGCCGATCATCACCTGGTGGCTCTGGATCTGGAAGGTCTCCGACAGGGCCTCGACGATACGGCCGGCCAGGCGCGTGGCGCCCGACAGGTCGGTCAGGCCGCACTGCACCACCGCGAACTCGTCGCCGCCCAGGCGGGCGATGGTGTCGCCCTCGCGCACGCAGGCCCGCAGCCGCTCGGCGGCGGTCTTCAGCAGCGCGTCGCCGACCGGGTGGCCCAGGGTGTCGTTGACGGTCTTGAAGCGGTCGAGATCGATGCAGTGCACCGCCACCAGCTCCTCGCGCCGCGAGGCCCGGCCCAGAGCCGCCGCCAGGTCCTTCTGGAACAGCAGGCGATTGGGCAGCTCGGTCAGCGGGTCGTAGTGGGCTAGGCGGGCGATCTGGGCCTCGGCGCGCTTGCGCTCGGCGATGTCTTCCGAGACGGCCAGGATGTATTCCGGCTGGCCGTCGGGACCGGGGATGGCGATCTTCTTGGTGCGCAGCAGGGCCGTCGTGCCGTCCTTGCGCGGCACCAGGTCCTCCTCGATCACCCGCACCTCGCCCGAGGCGGCCACCTCGGCGTCGCGCTGGCGGTAGATGGCGGCCTGCTCGGGCGGGTAGAAGTCGGCGTCGGTGCGGCCGATCATGTCGGCGCGGCTGTGGCCCAGGATCTTCTCGCCGGCGCGGTTCAGCAGAACGTACGAGTGGTCGTCGGCCCGCTTGACGAACACCATCGAAGGAATGGCCTCGACCACCGCGGTCATGAAGGTATGGGCGCGTTCCTGGTCGGCTTTCGCCGAGGCCAGGGCCTCGACGCCCCGCCGGTTGGTCTCGTTGGCGGCCTGCAGCAGGCCCAGCACCGTGCCCACGCCCAGATAGCGCCCGCCGTCGGTGACGATGAAGCCGCGCAGCAGGTCCGACGCGCGATACGACAGGCTGTCGCTGGTGAAGGCGGCCAGCTCGACGTCGGCCTCGACCACCAGGGGGTCCTTGTCCATCAGCACCGAGATGGGGCGCAGAGCGTAGAGGGCGCGGCCGTACTCGGCGGCCATCCGCAGGAAGAAGGCGTTGCGCTCGACGATGCCGATGGGGCGGTCGTCGGCGTCCAGCACCGGCACGATCAGCGTGTCGGGCTCCTCGCGGAACCGCTCGTACAGGGTCTTGCCCAGGTCGTCGGCCCGCGCCGGCTCCAGGGAAGACACGGTGTCTCGCAAGGTAAACATGGAAAGCCCCTCTTACTGGGGCTGGAAGGACCATTTCTCGACTAACGGCGTGCTAATTCAGGTCTTCAAGCCTCACCATTTCGCGAAAACTTCACGGCGCTGTCACAGTGTTTGCCGGGGCGTTTACTGTGACCTGCGGGCGCGCGAATTTTTCCCGCGCTTCCCCATACTCCCGTCATCCCGGGCCTTGTGCCCGGGACCCCTGGTTCAGCTTTTTCGTGAAGTGCATTGGCGCGCCAGTGCGCCACGCTTCCGCACCTGCGGCGGACGGAGGGGTCCCGGGCACGAGGCCCGGGATGACGGCTGAAAGGTTGGGCTCGAAAACCCTGCCCCCTAAGCCGGAAAGAACGGCGCCAGGTTTCGCCGAATGCGGTCCAGGATCGGCGCGTCGCCCGTGTACGGCTGGAAGGCCTGGCCGGTGATGGCCTCGTAGGCCTCCTGATAGACGTCGGACGTCGCCTGGATCACCGAGTCCGGGATCTCGGGGATGTCGTCCTTGTACGGATCGCAGCGGGCGGCGACCCAAGCGCGGACGAAGTCCTTGTCGAAGCTGTCGGGCCGCTCGCCGGCCGCGAAGCGCTCGCCATAGGTGTTGGCGCGCCAGAAGCGGCTGCTGTCGGGGGTGTGGATCTCGTCGGCCAGCACGATGGTCCCGTCGGCGTCGGTCCCGAACTCGTACTTGGTGTCGGCCAGGATCAGACCGCGCTCGGCCGCCATGGCCTGGCCGCGCGCGAACAGGGCCAGGGCGTAGGCCGACAGCGTCTCCCACTGCCGCGGCGTCAGCAGGCCCTGCTCCAGGATCTGGGCGGGCGACAGCGGGGCGTCGTGGTCGCCGTCGGCGGCCTTGCTGGTGGGGGTCAGGATCGGCTGGGGCAGCTTCTGGTTCGGCTCCAGCCCGTCGGGCAGGGTCACGCCGTACATCTCGCGCTGGCCGGCCTTGTAGAGGGTCAGGATCGAGGTCGAGGTCGTGCCCGCCAGATAGCCGCGCACCACCAGCTCGACGGGCAGCATGTCCAGACGCTTGCCGATCACCACGTTGGGGTCGGGATAGGCCAGCACGTGGTTGGGGCAGATGTCGGCGGTGGCCTCGAACCAGAACCGCGCGGTCTGGGTCAGCACCTGGCCCTTGCACGGCACGGCGCACAGGATGCGGTCGAAGGCGCTGAGCCGGTCGGTGGCGATGATCACCCGGCGGCCGTCGGGCAGGTCGTAATTGTCGCGCACCTTGCCGTGATAGGCGTTGGGCAGCTCGGGGATCGTGGCGTCGGCCAATACCATCTTGGGGAGAACTTGGGGCGTGGTCACGGTCGTCGGCTCCGGTGGCGAGTCGGAGGCGACGTATAGCCGGTGCGACGGCCCGGGACATCCAAAACGGTTGTCATCCCGGAAACGGCGCAGCCGTTATCCGGGACCGACTTGGAACTCGGCGCTTCGGGTCGGTCCCGGATCGGCGCGCTGCGCGCTTGTCCGGGATGACAGCCCCTATTGCACCATCCCCGCCAGGCGTCCGCGAATGATCTCCTCGGCCTCCGAGACGATCCGGTCGATCAGGTCCTTCACCGTCGGCACGTCATGGATCAGGCCCTGGACCATCCCCGCCGACCAGACGCCGTGGTCGACGTCGCCGCTGAGCAGCCCCTCCCTCCCGCGCGCGCCCTTCACGAGATCCGCCACGTCCTCGAACTTGGCCCCGCCGGCCCGCTCGATGGCCACGACCTGCTGGCTGATGGCGTTCCTGGCCACCCGGGCGGTGTTGTGCAGGGTGCGGAAGATCAGGTCGGTGGCCCGCTCGTCGTTGGCCACCATCTGCTGCTTGAAGTTCTCATGGATCGGGGCCTCGACCGTGGCGCAGAAGCGGGTGCCCATGTTGACGCCGTCGGCGCCCAGGGCCAGGGCCGCCACCAGGCCGCGCGCGTCGCCGAAGCCGCCCGAGGCGATCATCGGGATTTTCACCTTCGAGGCGGCCACCGGGATCAGGATCAGGCCGGGAATGTCGTCCTCGCCAGGGTGACCGGCGCATTCGAAGCCGTCGATGCTGATGGCGTCCACGCCCATGCGCTCGGCGGAGAGGGCATGTCGGACGGCCGTGCACTTGTGGATCACCTTCACGCCATGGGCCTTCAGGTCGTCAACATGCTCCTGCGGCTTGTAGCCGGCCGTCTCGACGATCTTGATCCCCGCCTCGATGATCGCGGCGCGGTACTCGGCATAGGGCGGCGGCTTGATGGCCGGCAGGATGGTCAGGTTCACCCCGAACGGCTTGTCGGTCAGCTCGCGGGTGCGGGCGATCTCCTGGCTGAGCGCCTCGGGCGTGGGCTGGGTCAGGGCGGTCAGGAAGCCCAGGGCGCCGGCGTTGGCCACGGCCGAAACGAGCGGCGCGGTGCCCACCCACTGCATGCCGCCCTGGGCGATCGGATGCTCGACGCCGAACATTTCCGTGAAACGGGTCTTGATGGCCATGGACGCCTCCCTCTGATTTTGGAGGAGTATGGCCGAGTGACGTTGGGGAGGGGCAAGCCCCTCCCCAACGAAAGGATCAGTGCACCGACACGCCCAGCCGGTTCCACAGGTTGATCATCGCGATCACCGTGGTCACGGCGCTGGCCTCGACGTCGGTGAAGTGCTCGCGCAGGCCGGCGCGCAGCGGGGCCAGGTCGACCTTGGCCGGCAGCTGGGTCAGGGCCTCGGTCCAGGCCAGGGCCGCCTTTTCCTTGGCGGTGAAGTCGCTGACGTGGCGCCACACCACCAGGCGGTCCAGCCGCTCGTTGGTCTCGCCGTCGTCGCGGGCCTCCTTGGAGTGCATCTTCACGCAGAAGGCGCAGTCGTTCAGTTGCGAGGCCCGCAGCTTGATCAGGTGCAGCAGGCCGTGGTCGATCCCCGACGCCACCACCGCGGTCTCGGCGGCGATGAAGGCCTTGTAGACCTCGGGGACGTTCAGGTCGTGGCGGAAGGGCGCGGTCTCGGCGGACATGGTCTTGATCCTCGTTGGGGCCCGGCGTTCGGGCTTTCGAGGGTAGGACGAGGCCGCCCGGCGCGATGTGACATCAGCGCGCGAATTTTCCGCGTTTGATTTGTCCAAGGCCCTTCCAGGCCAGGAAGGCCAACAGGCCCGCCCCGACGATCACCCCGCCGATCACGGCCATGGGCAGGGGCGCGACCTCGGACAGGACGCCGAAGCCGGCCTCAATGCCCGCGTCGGCCCAGGCGGAATCCTTGCGCTTGCCGCCGACCGTCTCGCCCAGGAACGGATCGCCCCCGCCGGCCAAGCCTATTGCAGGCCTTCGCGGCCGATGGCGTAGAAGCGCGCGGCGCGTTGCTTCTTCAGCTCGGCGGCCGACAGTTGCATCAGGGCCTTCAGCTCGTCCTCGACCGCGTCGCCCACGGCCTCGATGGCGGCGGCCGGATCGGAGTGGGCCCCGCCGGCCGGTTCCTCGACGATGCGGTCGACGATCTTCAGCGCGATCAGGTCCTGGGCGGTGATCTTCATGTTGGTGGCCGCGTCCTTGGCCCGGGCGCCGTCGCGCCACAGGATCGAGGCCGCGCCTTCCGGCGAGATCACCGAATAGATCGAGTGCTCCAGGATCAGCACCTTGTTGGCGCCGGCCAGGGCGATGGCCCCGCCGCTGCCGCCTTCGCCGACGATGGTGGCCACCATCGGGGTTTCCAGCACCAGGCCGCGTTCGGTGGAGCGGGCGATGGCCTCGGCCTGGCCGCGCTCCTCGGCGCCCAGGCCCGGATAGGCGCCGGCGGTGTCGACGAAGGTGACGACCGGCAGGTTGAAGCGCTCGGCCATGTCCATCAGGCGCACGGCCTTGCGGTAGCCCTCGGGGCGGGCCATGCCGAAGTTGTGCTTGAGGCGCGTGGTGGTGTCGTGGCCCTTCTCGTGGCCCATGACCACGACCGGGATGCCGCGGAATCGGCCGAGACCGCCCACGATGGCCTGGTCGTCGGCGAACTTGCGGTCGCCGCGCAGCTCGACGAACTCGTCGATCAGGCCGGCGATGTAGTCCTTCAGGTGCGGACGCTCGGGATGGCGGGCGACCATGGTCTTCTGCCAGGCGTCCAGGCCCGCATAGGCTTCCTTGCGCAGCTGCTGGGCGCGGTCGCGCAGGGCTTGGATCTCGGTTTCGAACGCGCCGGGACCAGCCGTCTCCGACAGGCGGGACAGCTCCTCGATCTTGCTTTCCAGATCGGCGATGGGTCGCTCGAAGTCGAGATAATGCGCGGCCATGGGTCTCTTAACGTCGCCGTTGCGGAAAGGTGGCGAACCTAGAGCGCGATAACGCAAAACGGAACCGGTTTCGGCGGGTTCCGCGCCCGAAATCGCCAAATCCCGGACTCGCGAGGGACTCGGGCGGGACTCAAGCCCGCCTCGGGGCGGACTCATTGCCATCGCACAAAGGTCTGGCCGGGCCCTGGGATGCGACTCGTCGTCGCAGCGACACCATGACTCGGCAGGAACCCCTGGGAGTCTCAGGGATTCCGGTTCGTGAGAGTCCTGTGGAGAGTCCTGTATTGAAACCTGGGATCTCTGGTTAATCGCCGGGTTCTCGCCTATATCCCCTCTTGTCGGCTCGGAAGCCAGTCGACGCCCGCGGCCCCGCCCATCGAATATGGACCCGGTCCCGCCTGTAGCGAACGGATGTTCCCATGCAGGTGTTCACCTTCTTCTGCGTCGGTTCGGACGGCTCCGTGCCGCGTTTCGACGTCACCCCCTGCCCCGACGATCACGCCGCGCGTCGCCACGCCGAAGAGCTGGTCGGCGTCCATCGCGGCTGCGACACCATCGAGGTGTGGCGTGGGGCGACCCGGCTGTTCGAGGTCTCCTCGCACCAGGTGGCGGCGGCTTAAAGCACGCACGAAGGTTCAAGCGCCGCCGTTCGCGCGCGCTATAGTCCGGGCTCGCCTTTCGGAGTCCGCCCCATGACCCTCGCCCCCGTCCGTCCTTCCGCCATCGCCGACGACAGCGGCCACGGCGGGGTGCAGATCCTCGTCACCGCCGGCCCCGTGCGCTTCACCGGCGACCTGACGCCGGCCGACGGCGGGCTGGATGTCGGCCCCAATCCCCACGACCTGGTCGCCGCGGGCCTGGCGGCCTGTACCACCCAGACGCTGCGCCTCTACGCCAAGCGCAAGGGCCTGGCCCTGGGCGCGGTGCACGTGGAAGTGACCTGGCGGCGCGAGCCGGGCTGGCTCCCGGCCGACGTCTTCGAGCGCGTGATCACCTTGCAGGGGGACCTGGACGAGGCCCAGCGCACGCGGCTGATGGAGATCGCCGAGATGTGCCCCGTGCATAAGATGCTGACGGCGGGGTCGCAGGTGGTGACGAAGGCGGGGTAGGCGAGGCACGAGCGCCTTGCCCCCACCTGGCGACTTCGTCGCCTGTCCGCCCCCATAGGGGGCGGAGCTGCGCCGCGTCAGATCAAACTCCGCCCCCTATGGGGGCGGACAGACCGCGAAGCGGTCAGGTGGGGGCAAGTGATGATCCACTACGCCCTCAGAACCCATAAAGCCCCGCGTACTCCGCATCCTTCGCCGCGATCTGCCGCGCGCAATCGACCATGACCTTGGCCTGCTTCCAGGTGGCGTCGTCCTGCATTTTACCATCCAGCATGGCCACGCCCGTGCCGTCGGGCATCGCCTCCAAAATCCGCTTGGCGAAGGCCACCTCATCGGGCGCGGGCGAGAACACCCGCTTGGCGATCTCGATCTGGCTGGGGTGCAGGCTCCAGGCCCCGGCGCAGCCCATCAGGAAGGCGTTGCGGAACTGCTGTTCGCAAGCCACCGGATCGTCGATGGCCCCGAACGGGCCGTAGAACGGCTTGATGCCGTGGGCGGCGCAGGCGTCGACCATCTTGGCGAAGGTGTAGTGCCACAGGTCCTGCTGCACCGAGACGCGGGGGCCGCCATCGGCGTGCGGGTCCTCGATGACGCGGTAGCCGGGATGGCCGCCGCCGACGCGGGTGGTCTTCATGGCGCGGCTGGCGGCGAGGTCCGCCGGACCGAGCGAAATCCCCTGCATGCGCGAGCTGGCGCCGGCGATCTGCTCGACGTTCATCACCCCCTCGGCGGTCTCCAGGATCGCGTGCAGCAGGATCGGCCGGGTGACGCCGTGCTTGGCCTCCAGCGAGGCCAAAAGCTGATCCATGTAGAAGATGTCCCACGGCCCCTCGACCTTGGGGACCATGATCACGTCGATCTGGTTTCCGGCCTTCTCGACCAGGGTCGCCACCTCGTCCAGGTGCCAGGGCGAGTTGAGGCAGTTGATCCGCACCCACAGCCCCACGCCCAGGGCCGCGAAGTCGGTCTCGCGGGCCAGGGCGATGGTCCCGGCCAGGGCCGCGCCCTTGGCGTCGGCGGGGATGGCGTCCTCCAGATTGGCCAGGATGACGTCGACGGTCGGAGCGATCTCGGGGACCTTGGCGCGCACCTTGTCCAGGTGCGGCGGCACGAAATGGATCATCCGCTCGACCCGCGCCGGCGGCTCGCGCCAGGGCGTGGGCGCGCCGATGGCCAGCGGTTTGAAAAAGCCTCGAGGGGTCTTCATGGCGGCGGCTCCCGGCGTCGTCGTTTCTTATTTCGCAGTTGCGAGAAGAGTGCGGCGCGGGGGTGACGGGGTCAAGGCTGACGCATGGGTCAGGGACCGGTCGGCTGCACCGCCGATCTCGGCCACGAACGGCAATCCCGAGCGCCAGGCGCGAACCTGGGCTTTCTCGCCCCCAACAACCTCAGGCTCGCTTTGTCAGCCGCCGGCCGGACCAATCTAGGCGGCGACGCTAACGTCGTCCTGCGAGAGCCACGCCTGCAAGGCGGTCAGGGCGCCGACGTCACGACGATCGCAACGCACCCCAGCCGCGATATTGTCGATCAGCGTGCCGACGATGACCGCCGCTTCCCCCCGGTCGCAGGGACGATGATCCAGGATGATCTCCTCGGCCTTCCCGGCCAAAACCCCGTCGTCGTCTTCGGATCGCGTCTCGGCGTACCGACGCAGATAGTCAAAGGCTTGCTGAAAAGTCATCGCGCTCATGTCTGTACCCCGACTGACAAATCGATCGTCCTGCCTCCTCCGAGGGCAAGGACGTCACACCGATCAGGATGTCAGCGTCTACGCAACGCGCCCCTAGGTAACCCTACGGATGCGCCTTAGCGTCACAGGCGCAAGGCGCGCGACAGCGAGGCCTCGATCACGGCCTGGAAGCGGGTCCGCACGCCGAGACGCTGGCAGGCGGTCAGCAGATGCTGATCGACCGTTCGTGCTGAGATACCGAAGATCTGACCGATGTCGAACGAGCTTTTGCCATCGCGAACCCATTCCAGGCATTCGATCTGGCGCGCCGACAGGCGGACGGGCTCCCGCTCGGACTGCGCCAGGCGCGCCCCGATCAGCCCGTAGTGGGTGGCCAGAAAATGCACCACCATCCGATCGACCGGATCGTCCAGCGCGACGTGCCTGCCCGCCGTCGAGATGGCCACGGGAAGGCTATCCCCGCGCCGCACCGCGACAATATGACCGTTATGCAGGCCGAACTCCTTGAGCTCTTCCAGGACAAGAAGCTGTCGCTTGGCGAGTGGTCGGGCCTTCAGCTCGGTCCAGATGGTAGGTTCCGACGAGGCGGCTTGCACTACCGGGCAGTATGCGCCGTGACCCTGCTCAATGTAATGCAGCATAGGAGGCGCGGCGACGTCGCCAAACAAGGGTTGAACGGTTCGCTCATTGCCTCGGCGCGAGATTTCGACCGCCGTCACCACGTCGAAACCGTAGGAGCGAAGCGCCCAACCAGCGGTCTCTTCCACCAAGTGTGCTCGCGGCTTGAGCGTCCGCGATCACATCGAAAGCCATTCGGGTCGCGTTGGCTGATGATCCTCTACCCATCGAAGCATACAGCGACTCTCAACCTACCCCTGGCAAATCACTGATTGTGACAATGAGGCGCCGCCGTCTTCGTCGGCTGCAGTCTCCGCCCCGGCTGAAAATCGCCCGCTGACCTGAAACGTCCGACACCCCAAGCTACCCCTTCGCCGGCGGTCCCTGCACCGGCAGCGGCGGCTCCTCGGGGTCCTCGCGCTTGAGATCCTCGGCCGCGTCGTTCTTGGACGCTACGGCGGTCTTGGCCCGCGCCTTGCGCCCCGCGCGGGGCTCAAGCCGCAGAGCGGCGCGGGCGTCGTCGCCTTCCTCGCCGAACAGGCCGCGCAGCCGCACGTCGTGCTGGGGATAGGGCACCTCGATCCCCGCCCCGCGCAGGGCGTCGTCGATGGCCCAGGTATAGGCGGCCAGGATCGCCGCCGGACGACGCACCGAGTCGATGGTCGGCCAAACGATCAGTTCGAACTTCAGCGACGACTCCCCGAACCCCACCAGCCAGACCTGGGCCTTGCGCACGGCGTCGTCCGGCGCGGTGAACGACACCGAATGGGCCGCCTTCAGCACCGCCTCGCGCACCACCTCCTTGTCGACCCCGAAGGCGGTCACGAACGGCACGCGAATGCGGCGGGTGGTGTGGTGCAGGGTCCAGTTGATCACCTGCTCGTTGACCAGCACCGAGTTGGGCACGATCACGTCGGTGCTGTCGTTGGTGCGGATGCGGGTCGAGCGCGGGCCGATCTCGTGCACCACCCCGCGCGCGCCGTTCTGCAGCTCGACGAAGTCGCCCACCGCCACCAGCCGCTCGAACATCAGCGACACGCCGGACGCGAAGTCCTTGACCAGCCCCTGCAGGCCCAGCCCCACGCCCACGCCCAGGGCGCCGGCGAACACCGCCAGGGAGGTGAGGTTCACCCCCATCACCGACAGGGCCACCAGCAGGCCGACGGTGCGCAGGCCGTAGGTGCTGAGCTTTTCGACGATGTACAGCGACGGGGCGCTGACCACCGAGCGCTCGCGAAGCTTGCGCAGGCCCGAGGCCACCAGACGCGACAGATAGACCGACGCCACCACGATGACGATGGCCGCCGCCAGGCCGCCCAACGTGATCGTGGTCTTGCCCAGCCTGATCAGCTCGATGGCGTCCGGACGATGCAGGGGATCGGCGACCATGGGCCGAGTGTGGGCCGGGCGGGGTAAAGGGGGCAATACCCCTTTACCCCATAAAGACTCAGCAGGCCCCACCCGTCCGCTTCGCGTCCACCCTCCCCACGAGGGGGAGGGAAGACTGGATCAGGGCGCCTCGCGCCCCACCATCGCCATGCCGGCTTCCGAATAGCGCGCGCCCTCGATGGCGACCTCCGGCACGGCGGCCTCGATCCTGGCCAGGTCGTCGGCCGACAGGACCACCTCGGCGGCGCCGATGTTCTCCTCCAGGCGGCTGATCTTGGTGGTGCCAGGGATCGGGGCGATGTCCTCGCCCTGGGCCAGGATCCAGGCCAGGGCCAGCTGGGCCGGGGTGACGCCCTTGTCGGCGGCCACCTGGGTCAGGGCCTCGACCAGCGACAGGTTCTTGGTCAGGGCCTCGCCCTGGAAGCGCGGCAGGCCGCGACGGAAGTCGTTCTCGGCCAGGGCGGCGTCGCTCTTCAGGGCCCCGGTCAGGAAGCCCCGGCCCAGGGGGCTATAGGGCACCAGGCCGATGCCCAGCTCGCGCAGCAGCGGCAGGATCTTGGCCTCCACGTCGCGGGTCCACAGCGAATACTCGTTCTGCAGGGCCGCCACCGGCTGGACGGCGTGGGCCCGGCGGATGGTCTCGGGACCGGCTTCCGACAGGCCGAAATGCTTGACCTTGCCCTCGGCGATCAGGTCCTTGACCGCCCCCGCCACGTCCTCGATCGGCACGGTGGGGTCGACGCGGTGCTGGTAGAAGAGGTCGATCACCTCCACGCCCAGGCGCTTGAGCGAAGCCTCGGCCACCGCCTTGATGTGGTCGGGCCGGCTGTTGACCCCGACCATCCGCGCCGCGCCGCCCGCCTGTTCCGGCGGGGCGATGTCGAAGCCGAACTTGGTGGCGATCACCAGCTTGTCGCGATAGGCCTTCAGCCCCTCGCCGACCAGTTCCTCGTTCGCATAGGGGCCGTAGACCTCGGCGGTGTCGAAGAAGGTCACGCCCAGCTCGACCGCGCGGGCCAGCACCTTGAAGACGTCGGCCTTGTCGGGCGCCTGGCCGTAGGCCCAGCTCATCCCCATGCAGCCCAGGCCGATGGCCGAGACCTCCAGGCCGTCACCGAGTTTGCGCGTCTTCATGGATCGCTCCTTCTTGTCTGATCGCGCCCAGAAGATGGGCGTCGTCCGGTCCGCCGGAACCTCCCGAGACCCCGAAATCGACGGCGACGCAGTAACAGGCAAGAACTCGGCGCGATCAAGCAAACCCGCGTGGAGGCGTCAGTCGAAGGGCGTCTCCAGGAAGGCCGGCGTGGCCTCCGCCGCCTGCGCCAGGGCCGCCAGGTTCGGATGCTCCGCCGGATCGACCGAGCCCGGCAGGGTGCGCACCGCGAAGGTCCAGACCACCGCGCAGGTCAGCCAGGCTTGCGAGCCCTCGAACCCGGCGGGCGGATCGGCGACCTCGGCCTCCAGCAGCCGCCAGGCGTGGGCCAGCTGGCCGCGCACCCGCTCGATCCACGGACCGTGATGCTTGTCCTCGGGTCGCAGGTTGAATTCGTAGACCAGGGAGACGGTCTTCTCGCTGGCCGCCAGGGCCAGGCCCAGGATGCGCTGGGCGCGGGCGTGATCGGCCAGGTCGGTCAGGCCCAGACCCCGTCCGGCCAGGCGCTCCAAGTGCTCGATGATCAGGGTGGAGTCCATCAGCACCACGCCCTCGTCGGTGACCAGGGTCGGCGCCTTGACCACCGGATTGACCGCCGCGAAGGCGTCGTAGTGGCGAAACACCGACACCGGCTCGTGCGCGAACGCCAGCCCCAGCAGCCGCGCCGAAACGGCCACGCGCCGCACATAGGGCGAATCCAGCATCCCGATCAGTCGCATCTTGGTCCCCGCTTTGGTCGGCGCATGATGAGGGAGCCGGTCCCGTCGCGGAAGAGCCCCGGCGCCCTTTCGGACGCCGGGGCCGGCCGATCTAGTCCTTCTCGGTCGTGGCCTGCCAGGCGAAGTACATCGCCGAGCTAGGCGCGGCGTTCACGCGGATGACGAACTGGGTGGCCGTGATCGAGGCGCTGTCGATCCAGAACGAGGACGCGGTGGTCCAGCCCGACACCGGCGTGACCGACAGCCGCTCGATGGGCGGCGCCGAGGCCAGGCCGTGATTGACCGTCACCGAGGTGGCGCCGGACGGCACGTTGGTCGAGCCGGCGGCCCGGGTGGCGTAGCCGAGGTTGCGGGTGACATAGCCGGTGGGCGCCAGCGCATTGTCGCTGAGGCCGGTGGTGGTGTTGCCCGTCAGGTCGTTGTCACGGATCTCGTAGTCGCCGCAGCCCGCGCCGACATAGACGCCGTACAGGTTGCCCGTGAAGTAGTCGTGCGGGCCCATCCGGTTGCCCCGGATCTTGAACCGCTGGGTGTTCGGCGCGACCGACACCCCCGACCCGCCGTTCTGGGCGAAGCTGCCGTAGTCGATCCAGGTGTCGGTCGCCGTGGCGCCGACCAGGATGCCGTCGTGGGTGTTGAGCTCGGCCTGGTGGCGAAGGGTGTGGAAGCCTTCGATGGCCCCCGCCCCGGCCAGCAGCACGCCGTACTGCAGGTGCGACGAGGTCCAGACGTTGGTCAGCCAGGTCCGCGACACGTGGCCGGTAGCGGCCGGATCGACATAGATCCCGTATTCGGCCGTGTCGAAGAAGGTGTGGTGGATGTAGGTGTTGGCCACCGTCTGTTCGTTGGCGGGGACCAAGGCCAGGTCCTTGCCGGCGCGGATGATGTCGCAGTTGGCGATGATCACCGCGTCGCTCTGGGTGATCTTGATCCCGTAGGACGGCATGTCGCCCACCTGGGTCGGCGACGGCGCCAGGTCGGTGTCCATCACCACGTCGTCGATGACGACCGCGACGGTGAAGCCCTGGGCGTTGCCGCCGATCACGACGCCGGCCGAGCCCGCCGAGACGCTGCTCTTGGTGGCGTTGCGGATGCTGCCGTGGACGATGCGGCCGATCGAGGAATTGATCGCCTCGACGCCCACATAGGGCGCGCGGAAATCGAAGTCGCTGATCGAGAAGAACGGCGCGTTCTCCAGCCGCACATAGGCGCCGGAAGTGCGCGGCGCGGCGCTGCCGATCACCAGGCCCTGGGCGTTGAAGCCCTGGGCCGTGACGTTCAGCACCGGGCCGGTGGCGTCACGGGCCATCAGGCGGGCCGAGACGCCGGCCACGCCGCCCTGGAACTCCAGCTTGACCGGGGTGGTGACGTTCAGCTGGCCCACCTTGTAGATGCCGGCGGCCAGGATAGTCCCGCCGTGGGCCGGCAGGGCGTTGAGGGTGTTCTGCCAGGCGGTCGTGTCGTCGGCGACGCCGTCGCCGACCGCGCCGTAGGTTTCGGGGGTAAAATAGGTGGTCATGAAAATGGCTCCAAAAATGAAAATCCCGGGCCTAATGGGCTTCGGGATCTCCACTGTGGAGCCGGGCTACGACAGGCCCGGTCGCTGACTCATGCCGCCAGTTTGGCTGCTGGTTTAGGCCGCCGTCCGCGCCGCGAACCAGGGCCTGATCCGGCGCAGGGCCTCTTCCACCTCGGCGGTCGAGACCGCGAAGCTGAAGCGGATGAAGCGCCGGCCATCCACCGGGTCGAAGTCGACGCCCGGGGCGGTGGCCACGCCCGTGTCGCGCAGCAGGGCCTCGCAGAAGGCCAGGCTGTCCTGCGTGAGATGGCCGATGTCGGCGTAGATGTAGAAGGCCCCGTCCGGCGGGGCGATCGAGGCCAGGCCCAGGGCCGGCAGGGCGTCCAGCAGCAGGGCGCGGTTGGCGCGGTAGACGTCCAGGTGGCCTTCCAACTCGTCCAGGCAGTCCATGGCGACCAGGCCCGCGTGCTGGCTCAGCGACGGCGGGGTCAGGAACAGGTTGCCCATGAAGGCCCGGGCGCGCGGAATCTGGTCCTGCGGCACGACCGCCCAGCCCAGCCGCCATGCGGCCATGCTGAAGTACTTGGAGAAGCTGTTGACGATCAGGGCGTCGGGTTCGAACGCCAGCATCGAGCGGGCCGGCTCGCCGTAGCTGAGGCCGTGATAGATCTCGTCGGAGACGATGCGGATTCCGCGCTCACGGCAGACCCGCGCGATGGCTTCCAGCTCGGCGGCGGGGATGATGGTGCCGGTGGGATTGGCGGGGCTGGCGATGATCACCCCCGCGGGGGCGGGCTCCAGGGCGGCCAGGTGGGCGGCGGTCAGCTGGAAGCGGCTCTGCGCCCCGCAGGCGATCTCGACCGGGACCAGGTTCAGGGCCTTCAGCGTATTGCGATAGGCCACGTAGCCGGGCCGGGCCAGGGCCACGCGCTCGCCCGGCTGGAAGTTCGACGCCAGGGCCAGCACCAGGGCCGGCGAGGCGCCGCAGGTCAGGATGATCCGCTCGGGATCGACCTCCACCCCGTCGAGCTCGGCGTAGCGCCTGGCGATGGCGGCCTTCAGGCCCGGGCTTTCCCAATAGCCCATGCCGTCGGTGTCCAGCACGTGGTGGGCCGTGGCGATGGCCGCCCGAGGCGCGCCGGTCGAGGGCTGGCCGAACTCCATGTGGATGATCGACTGGCCCCGCGCCTTCATCTGGTGAGCCAGACGGCTGATGGCGATGGCGTGGAAGGGTTCGATCTCGGAGGCGGACATGCAGCGTAACTAGAGCGACCGGGCCGGTGCGGCAACGGGGGCGGCTTACAAGAAATCCCCAGGGCCAAAATCCTCGGGGCAAGAATCCCCAGGCCATGTCGGATCAGGCGTGCCTTGATCGTCCTAGGTGCTGAAAAGCCGCCAACCGGCCCCTGGAGAACGTCCCATGCCCAAGATCACCCCATTCCTGTGGTTCGACACCCAGGCGCAGGAAGCCGCCGAGTTCTACGTCTCGCTGTTCCCAAATTCGAGGATCACCTCGACCTCGCCCGGGCCGGGCGGCACGGTGATGACCGTGGGCTTCGAGCTGGAAGGCCAGCCCTATACGGCCCTGAACGGCGGGCCGCACTTCCAGTTCACCGAGGCGGTGTCGTTCGTCGTCCACTGCGCCGACGGCGCGGAGGTGGACCGCTATTGGGACGCCCTGATCGCCGACGGCGGCCAGGCCAGCCAGTGCGGCTGGCTGAAGGACAAGTACGGCCTGTCCTGGCAGATCGTGCCGCAGGAATTCCTGGAGCTGTCGGGGAGCCCGGACAAGGAAGCGGTGGGCCGGATGTTCGCGGCCATGATGCAGATGGTGAAGCTGGACATCGACAAGCTGCGGGCGGCGTTCGAGGGAACCGCATAATTCCGCTCATCCCGGCGAATGCCGGGACCCAGATGGAATGGCTTTGAGGCTGACGCCAAGAACGCTGAGCTCTTCCAATCATCCACACCGCTTTGGGATCTGGGTCCCGGCATTCGCCGGGATGAGCGGAACCTCAAGCCTTCTTCACGAACTCCGTCCGCAGCACCAGGCCGCGCACCTTTTCGACATTGGCCTCGATCTCGTCGGGATCGCCGGTCAGGCGGATCTTCTTGACCAGGGTCCCGCGCTTGAGCGTCACCCCGCCCGAGCCCTTGACCTTGAGGTCCTTGATCAGGGTGACGTTGTCGCCGTCGGCCAGGATCGTGCCGTTGCTGTCTCGGGTTTCGTCGGACATCGCCGTCTCCATCAGGCCTTGGGGGTCACGGGCGAAGCCTTAGCCTGCCCGGCCAGGATTCGCCGACGGATTTCCAGCACCGCGAAGATCAGGGCGGGCACGCCCAGGGGACCGGCCAGGAACAGGTAGAAATAGCCCATCCGGCCCAGCAGGCCGCCGGCCAGGAGCCCTCGCGTCGCGGGAACGCCGTTCAGGACGATGAACACCATCAGCGCCAGGACATAGCCGATGCAGTATTCGGCGAAGGCCCGCCACCACCGTGCGTCGCTCTGGGCCAAGCCCAGCGCGTGGCCGGATCGCCAGCGCCAGATCCATATGGGCCCCGCGAAGATCAGCGGCAGCAGCAGGGCTCCGATCATGCGTCGTGTTCCTTTTTAGCGAGCGGGTGCTTGGACTTGACCACCTGGGCCAGGTGGTCGCCCGCGACATGGGTGTAGATCTGGGTGGTGGCGATGTCGGCGTGGCCGAGCAGCGTCTGGATCACCCGCAGGTCGGCGCCGCCTTCCAGCAGGTGGGTGGCGAAGGCGTGGCGCAGCACGTGGGGGCTGACCGTCTCGCGGTCGATGCCGGCCGCCAGGGCCGCCTCTTCCAGCAACTGGGCGACCCGCCGCGCGGTCAGCCGCCCGCCCTTGCCGCGCGAGGGAAACAGCCAGGGGCTCTCTTTAACGCCTTTTGGCAGAAATTGCGACCTTGCCTCCAAATAGGCCTTCACCGCCGCGCGGGCGGCGTCGTTCAGCGGGGCCAGCCGCTCCTTGCCGCCCTTGCCCTTGACCATCAGAAAGGCCGGGTCGCGGGCCAAGGCCGCCAGGGGCAGGTTCAGCAGTTCGGAGATGCGCAGGCCCGAGGCGTAGAGCAGCTCGATCATGCAGGCCAGGCGCAGGCCCTGGCGGCCGTCCTTGGCCGCCGCCGCCGCGATCAGCCGCTCGACCGCGTCGCGCGACAGCACCTTGGGCAGGGGTCTCCCGGCCTTGGGGGCCTCGACCCGGCGCGAGGGATCGTCGGCCCGCCAGCCCTCGCCCAGCACGAAGCGGTAGAACTGGCGCAGGGCCGAGCGCCGCCGCGCGGCCGTGGCCGGCGAAAGCCCCCGCGCGCCCAGATCGGCGAAATAGGCCTCGACCGCCTCGGCGCCCGCCCCGTCCAGGTCGCCGCGCGCGGCCAGGAACAGGCGCGCGTCGGCCAGGTCCTTCTCATAGGCGGTCAGGGTGTTGCGGGCGGCCGCGCGCTCGACGGCCATCATCTCGAGGAAGGCGTCGATCCAGCCTGAAGCCTTGCCGGAAGAGGGGGCGCTCATTTCACCTGCAGCGCCAGCAGGCCCTCCACGGCCAGGGCGCGGGCGTCGGCGTCCAGCCCCGCCTGCAGCAGGGCGCGGACCAGGCGGGCGCGGTCGACGGGACCCGGACCGGCGGCGCCTGTCTCGGCGGCCACCGACAGCGCCAGCAGCGCCGCCTCGCCCTTGCGGCCGGCGGCGGCCGCGTCGTCCAGCACCGTCAGGCGCGGAGCGGCGGCGGCGGGCTTGCCGGGATCGAAGGCGGCGAACTGGGCGCGGGCGTCCGGCCCCATGGCGCCGCCCAGGGCGGCCAGGATGATAGCGGCCGGCTGGGCCGGGGACTTGGCGCCACCCTGGGCGCCGCGCTCGATCAGGCCGTCCAGCACCTGGGCGTCCTTCTTGCCCTCGGCGGCGGCCAGGGCGGCGTCCAGCAGGGCCAGGTCCTGGCCGGTGGCGTTGGGAATGGCGTCGCCGGTCAGCTTGCCCCGGATGGTCTGGGCGGTGGCCGGATCGCCGGCCGCCAGGGCGGCGCGGGCCAGCAGGACGGGATCCTCCAGCGGCGCGTCGGCCCGGGCCACGGCGGCGATGGTGGGCAGAGCGGCCTTGGCCGCTTCGGTGAAGGCCGCCAGACCCTTGGCCGCGCGCAGGGCGGCGACGGCGGAGGCCTGCTCGGCCGTCAGGTCGGCGCCCGCCAAGGGGGTCGGGTCGGCCGGCTTCAGCGCCGCCTTGATGGCCGGCGAGGCGGTGGCGAGGGCGGCGGGCGTCCGCACGTCCAGCGCCAGCTTGCGCGACAGAGCGTAGTTGATCCCGTTCTTCAGATTGGCCGCGCCCGTCGGCGTGCCCGACACCGCCGCGCCCGCCAGCCGGGCGTAGTCGGCGTCCTTGGTCTGCTGCAGGGCCAGGGTCAGGGTCAATTGAGCCGCGTCGTGCTGATCGGCCAGCACCTGGCAGAAGGTCCGCAGCCGCAGCCAGTAGGCGCCGCCGCGATCCACGCTCAGGGCGTCGCCGATCCTGCAGGCCTTGTCGTCGGCGCCGACGATCAAGGCCGCCTCGGCCGCCGCCATCGACAGGGACGAGCTGGCCGCCACGCCGGGGGCGCGGTCCAGGATCGCGTCGGCGCCGGCCGCGTCGCCCAGGGCGATCAGGGCCGTGGCCCGGGCCGCGCCCAGGTCCGGATCGTCGCCCACCCCGGCTGGGGCGTTGGCGCCGGTGGCCAACACCCGCCGCGCCAGGCCGGCCGAGGCGGGCGACAGCGGCTTGGCGGCGAGCTTGGGCAGCACGTCGCGGGCGATGCCCGGCGAGAGGTCCTTCCACAGATCGCCGGAGAGGCCGGTGTCGCCCGCCGGGGTCGAGAACAGGTCCGGCGGCGCCAGGGCCTGCACCTGCACCTGGGCGAAGGCGGGCGCCGCGACGGAGGCGGAAAGCAGGGCGGCCAGGACGAAGGTCGAGCCGGTCGTGAGTCGCTTGGAAAGGGCCATGGTTCAACTATGCCGCAGGTCAGGGGTTGGCGAAACTTTTCGCCCTTTGAACGAGCTTGGACGCCGGGTTGGTCCAAACCTTGGCGGCGGGCCTCACGGTCGTGTAAACCGCGAGCAGGCCATGACCGACGATACGATCCCCTCTCCCCCTGACAAGGGCTCCGACGCCAGGGCCGCCCTGCGTCACAGGACCATCGTGCTGGTCGGGCTGATGGGGGTGGGCAAGTCCAGCGTCGGCCGCCGCCTGGCCGCCGCGCTGGAGCTGCCGTTCCGCGACGCGGACCACGAGGTCGAGGCCGCCGCCGGCCGCACCATTCCCGAGATCTTCGCCGAGATGGGCGAGCCGGCCTTCCGCGACGGCGAGCGGCGGGTGATCGCCCGGCTGCTGGACGATCCGCCCCACGTGCTGGCCACCGGCGGCGGGGCCTTCGTCAATCCCGAGACCCGCGCCCTGATCAAGTCCAAGGCCGTCGCCGTGTGGCTGAAGGCCGACCTGGAGCTCCTGGCCCGCCGCGTGGGGCGCAAGGAGGGCCGGCCCCTGCTGAAGAACCGCGACCCGATGGAGGTGCTGCGCGAGCACGCCCGCCTGCGCTACCCCGCCTATGGCGAGGCGCACCTGACGGTCCAGACCGGCGACACCGCCCACAGCGTGGCGGTCGAGGCGGTGATCAACGCCCTGCGGGCTCACCTGGGGCCCGTCCAGTCTTCCGAAAGTCGAGTTCCGTGATTCAGACCATTCCCGTGGGCCTGGGCGCCCGCGCCTACGACGTCGTGGTCGGGACCGGCCTGATCGACCGGGCCGGCGAGCGCATCGCGCCCCTGCTCAAGCGCAAGCGGGTGGCCGTCGTCACCGACACCATCGTGGGCGAGCACCACGGCGAGCGCCTGGCTGCCGCCCTGGAGCACGCGGGCGTCGCCGTCGACGTGATCCTGGTGCCGCCCGGCGAGGAGACCAAGAGCTTCGAGGGCCTGGCCGAGCTGTCGGACCGCCTGCTGGCCCTGGGCCTGGAGCGCGGCGACATGGTGGTGGCGTTCGGCGGCGGGGTGGTCGGCGACCTGACGGGCTTCGCGGCGGCGATCTACAAGCGCGGCATCGACTTCATCCAGATCCCCACCACCCTGCTGGCCCAGGTGGATTCGTCCGTGGGCGGAAAGACCGCCATCGACACCCCGCGCGGCAAGAACCTGATCGGCGCCTTCCACCAGCCGCGCCTGGTGCTGGCCGACCTCGACATCCTGGCCACCCTGCCCGCCCGCGAGCTGGCCTGCGGCTATGCCGAGATCGTCAAGTACGGCCTCTTGGGCGACTTCGCCTTCTTCGAGTGGCTGGAGGCCAACGTCCACGCCGTGCTCGAGCGCGACACCGCCGCCCTGGTCCGCGCCGTGGGCCGGTCGGTGGAGATGAAGGCGCAGATCGTCGCCGAGGACGAAAAGGAGGCCGGCCGCCGGGCCCTGCTCAATCTCGGCCACACCTTCGGCCACGCGGTCGAGGCCGAGATGGGCTTCGGCGATGCGCTCAAGCACGGCGAGGCCGTGGGCCTGGGCATGGCGCAGGCCTTCCGCTTCTCGGCCCGCCAGGGGCTGTGCTCGGCGCAGGACGCCGTCCGCGCCGAGGCCGCCATCAAGGCCGCCGGCCTGCCCACCAAGCTGTCGGACATCCGCCCCGAGCCTTTCGCCGCCGACGCCCTGATCGCCCACTGCGCCCAGGACAAGAAGGCCGAGGGCGGGACCCTGACCTTCGTCCTGGTCCGCGCCATCGGCGATGCGTTCGTCGCCAAGGACGTCGACCGCGAAGCCCTGCGGGTGTTCCTGGTGGAGGAAGGGGCGGTCTGAGAAAGCGCGATCCTTCTCCCCTTGCGGGAGAAGGTGTCGGCGAAGCCGACGGATGAGGGGTCGAAAGACCTGTCCGGAAAGGCTTGCGAGACCCCTCACCCGACCTCGCTCCGCGAGGCCACCCTCTCCCGCAAGGGGAGAGGGATTTGAAACCGCAGCCCTACTTCTTCGGCCGCGTCTCCGCGTCCGCCTTCAGCAGCATCGGCGCCAGCCTCGCCGTATAGACCTCGGCGTCGCGCGGGTGCATGTGCGACAGCTCCGGCAGGCGGAAGCCTTGCAGCTGCGGATAGTCGTCGTAGCGCACGCCCTTGGTCCCGGTCTTGGCCAGCAAACCGTCCCAGAACACCGCGCGCGGGAAGGCGTGGCGCTCGCCGGCCTCCAGGAAGCCGCCCTGCGGGTGCATGACGAACACCACGTTGCCGCCCCGAGCGCGGATCTTGGCGACATTGGCGGCGACCTCGGCGATCACCTTGGGCGGGTCGGGCGGCGGAGCGCCGGGCGGCGGGCGGAACAGCACCGCCCAGATGCCGATGGCGCGCTGGCGATACTCCTCGTCGATCAGCAGTCGGCCCCACAGCTCGGTGTTGCGGTCGGGCTTGGCGGTCTCGAGCTTGTAGGGATCGACGAAGGGCGGCCGCTGGCCGGGCCGCAGCGGCAGGCTGACCCGCCGCCAGATCTCCTTGGGCCGGGTCTGGTCGTCGATGTAGCCGAAGGCGTATTCCGAGGGATAGGCCAGGAAGAACCCCGCCCGCTGCGACGGCGTCTCCTTGTGATAGTACGGCACGGCCGCCGCGCCCCGCCCGTCGAAGGTGGTGTAGAACATCCCCGTGACCATGTCCGAGATCACCAGGCCGTGGAATTTCGGGTCGTTCGCCAGGTCGGCCAGCACAAAGCGCGGACTGGTGCCGGCCAGGGACAGCTGCACGGGCCGCACGCCGGTGGTCTTCTGGAAGACATCCAGGTCGACGTCGTAGAGATTGCGCGAGGTGCCGATCAGCACCACCGCGTCGCCCGTGGCGTGGCGGCGCTGCTCGGACCAGCCGGCATAGGTGTCCTTGACGTCGCCGGGCATGAACTGGCGGGTCCGCCAGAAGCCCTCCCAGCCGGCGATCATCAGCGCGGTCAGCACCAGGGCGATCAGGGCGATGCGGCCCCACGGCCGGTCGGGCACGTCGCGGTGCGCCTCCTCCAACTCGTCGGCGTGGCGCAGGCCGTCGATGGGCGGGGGCGCCGGCATGTCAGAACTGGAAGTAGATGAAGGCATTGTCCGAGCCCTGACTGGCGAGAACGAGGAAGCCCATGACGCTCCAGGCAACGGCCAGGACCAGGGCGGGCGTGCGGGCCACCACCGCCTCCAGCGAGGTCGCCCGCAGGCGCCAGTGGCTGACCAGCATCAGCGACACGATCAAGGCCACGGCGATCAGGTCGTTCAGATAGAGCAGCGGCTTGGCCCCGGCCGGGGTCGTGGCCATCGAGGCCAGCAGACGGGCGGCCTGGGCGAAATCGGCCGAGCGGAAGAACACCCAGGCCACGCAGACCATGGCGAAGGTGAAAAGGCCCGCCAGCAGCTTGAAGACCCCGGTGTGGAAGACCCTGAACCGTCCGAAGGCGCCGGTCAGCAGCCGCTCGCCGCTGAGATAGAGGCCGTGCAGCCCGCCCCAGACCACGAAGGTCCAGTTGGCCCCGTGCCACAGCCCGCCCAGCAGCATGGTGATCATCAGGTTCAGGTGGGTGCGCAGGGCGCCCTTCCGGTTGCCGCCCAGCGAGATGTAGAGGTAGTCGCGCAGCCAGGTGGACAGCGAGATGTGCCAGCGCCGCCAGAAGTCCGAAAAGCCCACCGAGGCGTAGGGCGAGTTGAAGTTCTGCGGCAGGGCGAAGCCCAGGCACAGGGCCGCCCCGATGGCGGTGGTGGTGTAGCCGGAGAAGTCGAAGAAGATCTGGCCGGCGAAGGCCAGCACGCCCGCCCAGGCGTCCAGCGACGGCAGGGCCTCCTTGGCGCCGAACACCTTGTCGGCCGGTCCGGACAGGAAGCCGTCGGCCAGCACGATCTTCTCGAACAGCCCCATGGTCATCAGGGCCAGGCCCCACAGCATCATCGGCCGGGTCGCCCGCTTGGGGGTGGAGAACTGCGACAGCAGGTCCCGCGGCCGCATGATCGGGCCCGCCACCAGGTGCGGGAAGAAGGTCACGAACAGGGCGAAGTTCAGGAACGAGCGGCTGGGGGCGATCCGCCGCTGATAGACGTCCAGCGTGTAGGACAGGGTCTGGAAGGTGTAGAACGAGATACCCAGCGGCAGGACGATGTTCCACTTGGGGGCGTGATAGGTCACCCCCGCCAGGGCGGCCAGCTGCTCGAAGTTCTGCTCCAGGAAGCCGCCGTACTTGAAGAAGCCCAGCATGCCCAGATTGGCGGCCAGGGATATGATCAGGGCCACGCGCCGGGGTCCCGGCCGTTCCTCGCTTGCGATCCAGCGGGCGGCGAAATAGTCGACCACGGTCGAGATCCACAGCAGGACCACGAAGGGCGGGCTCCAGCTGGCGTAGAACAGATAGCTGGCCACCAGCAGGATCACCCGCCGCGCGGTCCAGGCCAGCGGCAGGCTCCACAGCGCCAGGAACACCGCGAAGAAGACGACGAAGGTGATGGAGTTGAAGATCACGGCCTGCCCCCCGGCATGTCGGCTCCATACCGCGAAACAGCGTTCGCCGAATGACACTTTCCATAAGTTTCGCCGGCCGGACCCCGATACGCCCGGTTTTTGAGCCGTCTCAGGCGTCGGTCGACAGGGCCAGGGCTTTCTGGGCGTCCAGGATCTCGAGCCGCTCGACCAAAGCGGCGCGGACCATGGCGTAGGCGTCTCTGCCCAGGGTCAGGCGCTTGGGGGCTGGACTGACGTCGACGGAGTCGATCATCGCCTGAACGATCCTGGCCGGATCGCCGGGCGCGGGGAACGCGCCCTCCGCGCTCATGCGGCGCACCGCCCCGGCGGGGGTGTCGGCATAGGCGGCCATCGGCGCGGCCACGGCCAGGCCCGCACCGAAGCCGGTCTTGGCCGCGCCGGGCTGGACGATGGTGAATTCCACGCCGAAAGGGGCGACTTCCTGGGCCACGGCCTCCACGAAGCCTTCCACGCCCCATTTGCTGGCGTGATAGAGGCTGAGATTGGGGAAGGTCGCCTGGCCGCCCAGGGACGAGACCTGCAGGATGCGCCCGCCGCCCTGGGCGCGCAGGTGGGGCATGACCGCCCGGATCACCTGGATCGCGCCGACCAGATTGACGGCCAACTGATGGTCGATCTGGGCGTCGGTCACCTCCTCGACCGAACCGGCCAGGCCGTAGCCGGCGTTGTTGACCACCACCTCGATACGGCCGAGCTCGGCGAAGGCGCGGTCGACCACGGCGCGCACGGCGGGGGTGTCGGCGACGTCCAGCGACGCGATCCAGAGGCGCTCGCCGTGCTGAGCCTTCAGGTCATCGAGAGCGCCCGTCCGGCGCAGGGTGGCGGCCACGCGGTCGCCGCGCGCCAGCAGCCGCTCGGTCATGATCCGGCCGAAGCCCGACGAGGCGCCCGTGACGAACCAGGTCCTGGACATGACGTTTCCCTTCCCCTGAACCCATTGGGCTCCGATTTCACCAAGCTACTCCCGCATCGCGCCGGCGAAGCGTAGGAAGACGGCATGATCCTGACCGCCATCCTCGGCCTCGCGCCGATCATCGTCCTGCTCCTGGCGACCTCGGCGCTGTTCTCGGCGGCCGAGACCTCGCTGACCGCCGCCAGCCGCGCGCGCATGCACCAGCTGGAACGCGAGGGCGACCGCCCGGCCAAGCGGGTCAACAAGCTGCTCTCCGACCAGGAGACGATGATCGGGGCGGTGCTGCTGGGCAACAACCTGATCAACATACTGGCCTCGGCCCTGACCACCCAGGTGCTGACCACCGCCATCCCCGGCCCGTGGGGCGTGGCCGCCGCGACCGGGGCCATGACCGTGCTGGTGCTGGTGTTCGCCGAGGTGCTGCCCAAGACCCTGGCGATCCTGAAGTCAGACGACGTGGCCCGCTTCCTGTCGGGCCCCACCCTGCTGGTGGTGCGCCTCTTCGGCCCGATCATCTACGCCATCCAGTGGGTGGTGCGCCGCACCCTGCGCCTCTTCGGCGTCAAGCTGACCATGGAGGTCGACGTCCTGGCCGCCCACGAGGAGATCCGCGGCGCGGTCGAGTACCACCACTCCGAAGGCGGGGTCGAAAGCGGCGACCGGCGGATGCTGGGCGGGGTGCTGGACCTGTCGGACATGGACGTCTCGGAGATCATGGTCCACCGCAAGTCGATCACCCTGATCGACGCCGACCTGCCGGTGCGCGAGCTGGTGGCCGAGGCCCTGGAGGCCCAGCACACCCGCATCCCCCTCTATCGCGACAACGCCGACAACATCGTGGGCGTGCTGCACGCGCGCGACCTGTTGCACGCCCTGGCCGGCGCCAACGGCGACATCGACGCCATCGACATCGCCGCCATCCAGCGCGAGCCGTGGTTCATCCCCGACACCACCAACCTCAAGGACCAGCTGAACGCGTTCCTCAAGCGCCGCAGCCACTTCGCCCTGGTGGTCGACGAATACGGCGCCCTGCAGGGGCTGGTGACCCTGGAGGACATCCTCGAGGAGATCGTCGGCGAGATCGAGGACGAGCACGACGCCAAGGTCGAGGGCCTTCGTCCGCAAGCGGATGGTTCGGTGCATGTCGACGGCCACGTGACGGTGCGCGACCTCAACCGGGCCATGGACTGGCGCTTGCCGGAAGGCGAGGCGGTGACCATCGCGGGCCTCGTGATCCACGAGGCCCAGACCATCCCCGAGCCCGGCCAGATCTTCATCTTCCACCACCACCGCTTCCAGGTGCTGCGCCGCCAGCGCAACCAGGTGACGGGCCTGCGGATCAGCGCGCGACTGGACGAGAGCGCGCGGTAGGGTCGCCTCGGTCGGAAACCCGACGCAACCGCTTGATTCATGCGGATTTCCGCAAGTAATCGCTTTCCCAGACCGTGCGGGCGGGCGCAGAGTACGGACGTACGGAACCATAACCCTGGCGGCGCGTTTGCAGCCCGCCGGGGGTGTTGATACGGCGTAGCTTTAGGGGGCGAAGACTTGGCCAAGGCTCTGGGCCTCGTGGCGGAGGATGGGATCGAGGATCTCACCGCGCGCCTGGCCATGGCCCAGGTCGCCCTGGCCGACGAGATCCGCCGCTCCCGCGCCCTCAACCGCATCGCCGAAGCCATCGGCGGCGGCGGCGACACCGAGAGCCTGATCCAGATCGTCGTCGACGGCGGGGTCGAGCTGACCGCCGCCCAGTTCGGGGCCTTCTTCTACAACGTGGTCGACGAGGCCGGCGAGAGCTTCATGCTCTACAGCCTGTCGGGCGCGCCGCGCGCGGCGTTCGCCGGCTTTCCCATGCCGCGCAACACCGAGGTCTTCGCCCCCACCTTCGGCGGCCAGGGCGTGGTGCGCTCAGACGACATCACCCAGGACCCGCGCTACGGCCGCAACGCCCCCCGTCGCGGCATGCCCGAGGGCCACCTGCCGGTGCGCAGCTATCTGGCCGTGCCGGTGATTACCCGCGAGGGAACGGTGCTGGGCGGCCTCTTCTTCGGCCATCCGGAGGTGGGCCGGTTCAGCGCCCGGGCCGAAAGCCTGATGGTGGGCCTGGCCGCCCAGGCCGCCGTGGCCATCGAGTCGGTGCGGGCCCGCGAGGCCGCCCAGGCCGAGCTGGAGCAGCGCCGCGCCACCGAGGAGCGCCTGAAGTTCGCCCTGGAGTCCGGCCGGCTGGGCTCGTGGGAGCTGGACGTGCAGACCCGCGCCTATCTGGCCTCGGACATCTGCAAGGCCAATTACGGGCGGGGGCCGCACGAGGACTTCGGCTTCGACGACCTGGTGGCCTCGGTGCATCCGGGCGACCGCGAGCGGATGACCGCCGCCATCGAGGACGCCATCCGCCACGGCGCCGAATACGACATCGAATACCGCGTGCGCCATCCGGGCGGCGAGGAGCGCTGGGTCCACGCCCGGGGCCGCGCGGCCCAGACCGCCGACCACGGCGAGGCCCGCCGCATGGCCGGGGTGTCGCTGGACGTCACCGACCGCAAGCGCGCCGAGGAACGCCAGAAGCTGCTGGTCAACGAGCTGAACCACCGGGTGAAGAACACCCTGGTCTCGGTGCAGTCGATCGCCAGCCAGACCCTGCGCACCACCGATACGCCCGAAGCCTTCCGCGAGGCCTTCGAGGGCCGGCTGATGGCCCTGTCCAACACCCACAACCTGCTGACCGAGCAGAACTGGGAAGGCGCCAGCCTGCGCGAGATCTTCGATTTCGAGCTGGAGGCCTTCGCCGCCCGCGACCGCATCGACTTCGACTACGCCCAGGACCTGCAGCTGAGCCCCAAGGCCACGGTGGCGTTCGGCATGGCGGTGCACGAGCTGGCGACCAACGCGCTGAAATACGGCGCCCTGTCGATCCCCGACGGCCGGGTGCGGGTGGTCTGGGCGCCGGATCCGGCCTCCGAAATGCCCGTGCTGCGCCTGACCTGGACCGAAACCGGCGGTCCGCCCGTCGTTTCGCCGACCCGTAGCGGATTTGGCGCACGCCTGCTCGAAAAGGGCCTGGCGGGCGAACTGTCCGCACAGGTCGACCTAGCCTATGATAGCCTTGGCCTCGTATGCACCATGAGGTTGCCGATCCGTGCCCTGGAGCCCTGAACAATGAAGCCCCTCACCGCCCTCAAGGTTCTGGTGGTCGAAGACGAGGCCCTGGTCTCCATGCTGGTGGAGGACATGCTCAGCGATCTCGGCTGCGCGGTCGTCGGTCCCGCCGCCGAGCTGGAAGAGGCCCTGCGCCTGGCCGGCAGCGCCGACATCGACGCGGCCCTGCTGGACGTCAATCTGGGCGGCCGCCCGATCTTCCCGGTCGCCGACGCCCTGAAAGAGCGCGGCGTGCCGTTCGCCTTCGCCAGCGGCTACGGCGAGGCGGGCCTGTCGGAAAGCCACAAGGGCGCGACCGTGCTGCAGAAACCCTTCCGCGAGGCCGACCTGCGCCGCGTGCTCGAGGGGCTGGCCGCCCAGGTGGCCTAACCCAGGTCCTTCGGCCCGAACGATTCGGGCAGCAGGCTCCAGAACGGCGTGCGGCGCGTGGCCTTGCCCGCCTGCACCGAGACAATCTCGCAGGTGTCGGCCGCGAATTCGGCGATGCGCTGGCGGCACGCGCCGCACGGCTGGACCACGCCGTCGGAGCCGGCCGCGATCAGCACCTTGGCGATCTGGCGCCCGCCGGCCGTGACCATGGCCCCGATGGCCGTCTGCTCGGCGCAGGTGCCCGACGGATAGGCCGCGTTCTCGACATTGACCCCCAGGTGCGCGCGCCCGTCCGCATCGATCACCGCGGCGGCCACGGTGAAGTTGGAATAGCGCGCATACGACCGGGCCAGCAGGGCCGGCAGGGCGGCGGCCAGGGCCGCCTCGCTGTCCTCGTCCAGGAAGGTGGGGATCGGAGTATCGGTGTCTGTCGCGCTCATGCCGGCCTCGTCGCCGGCGTTCCCGCTGTTTGCGGGGCTGCGCCGGGCGGAGAGGCAATCAGTCGCGGGCCGCCCTGGCAAGCCCGTTTTCGCAGGCTAGCGTCAAGCTTCGCCGGGCGCCTTGGCGATGATCGAAAGGGCGTGGACGGGGCCCGCCATCTCGTCGGCCAGGGCCTGGAAAATCAGCCTCTGGCGCTGCACGCGGCCCTTGCCCGCAAAGGCTTCGGCCTCGATCACGAGGTTGAAGTGGCTCTCCCCCCCCTCGCGGTGTCCGGCATGGCCGTGGTGGCGGTCGCTGTCGTCCACGATCTCGAGCCGTGTGGGCGAAAAAGCGGTGGTCAGTTTGGCGGCTATGGTGTCGGCGACGGCGCCCATGGACGGCTTCCTTGCTTGTCAATCCTTGAACGCAAATAGCTGCGGCTTACTCTAAGCGCCATGAGCGCCGACTTCGAATATCGCCCCAAGTTTTTCGACATCCGTGTCCGCCCCCCGAAATCGCCGGAGGAGGCGGCTCGGGAGAACGACGTCTACGCCCTGAAACCGGGCGAAGTGCGGTGCGATCATCCTGAATGCCGCTCGGCCGCCACGGCCAAGGCGCCCAAGTCGCGCGACCTGCCGGGCGTCTACTACAATTTCTGCCAGCGGCACGCGGCCGAGTACAACAAGAACTGGAACTTCTACGCCGGCATGAGCGAGGGCCAGATCCGCGCCGCGCAGGAAAAGGAGAAGATGACCGGGGGCCGTCCGACCTGGTCGATGAAGGCAGACGCCAATTCGCGCGAGGCCGCCGCGGCCGCCGCCCGCGACGCTCGCCACCTGAACGACCCCTTCGGCCTGTTCCGCGCCCAGCAGCGCAAGGCCGAATCGGCCGCGGCCGGTCGCGCCCTGGGCAAGCTGGAACGCCAGGCCCTGGCGGATCTGGATCTGGACGCCGACGCCGACGGCCCGGCGATCCGCGCCAAGTACAAGGACCTGCTCAAGCGCTGCCACCCGGACATGAACGGCGGCGACCGCAGCGCCGAGCACAAGCTCCAGCGGGTGATCAAGGCGTACAAGACCCTGCAGAAGTCTGGGCTGGCGAAGTAGGCCTAGACACAACCAAAAGTTCACATAATGTTCCGCTCATCCCGGCGAAAGCCGGGACCCAAGCCGAGGTGAGGGATTGGAGCTGGGACTTGGCCTTCTTCACTTACATCGTGGCCAGCAGGCCTTATGGCACGCTGTACACGGGCTCGACCGACAATATCTGGCGTCGGGTAGCCGAACACCGGGCCATGGAACGGCCGGGGTTCACTAGAAAGTACGGCGTCACGCGCCTGGTCTGGGTCGAACAGCATGAAAGCCGCGACCAGGCTTTCCGTCGTGAGCGCCGCATAAAGGAATGGCGTCGAGCCTGGAAGATCCAGCTGATCGAGGCGGCGAATCCTGACTGGTCCGATCTCCTAGAGCACCTGGACGAGTCGTTCTCGTTCTGAGCCTCAGCTTGGGTCCCGACTTTCGTCGGGATGAGCGGATTTGAGGGACCCGAACCGCCGCTCCCACGCCCAGGCCGCCATCCAGCAGATCATGGCCCAGGCCGCGCCCAGGCTCCAGCCGCCCAGCACGTCGCTGGCCCAGTGGACGCCCAGATAGACCCGCGAGGCCCCCACCAGGAGGCTCAGCAGCACCCCGGCCGACAGGACCAGGGCCTTGATCCGCCGCTTGTCGGAGAACCGGGCCGCCAGGGCGCCCAGGGTCAGGAACACCACGGCCGACAGCATGGCATGGCCCGAAGGGAAGCTGGGATTGGACGCCTCGACCGCGCGATAGACGAGATCTGGCCGCTCGCGCCCGAACAGCTGCTTGAGACCCTGGCTGATCGCCACGCCTCCGCCCGCTCCGACCAACACCATCAGAGCCTCGCTCCAGCGCCGCAGGCTGGCCATGAAGACGACGGCCAGGGTCACGATCAGCCCCAGCACCGTCACCGAGCCCAGGGCCGTGATGTCTGTGGCGGCGATGTGCAGCCACTTGGGTCCGACCAGGGCGTTCGGATCGCCCGGCAGCCGCAAGGCCGTCAGCACCGCCAGGTCGAACGCCCGGGTGTCGCCCTCGGCCATCTCCTCGGCCACGTGCAGGAAAGCCAGCAGCCCGCCGGCCGCCACCATCAGGGCCGCCACCATCCCCAGCTCGCTCTTGGCCGCGGCCAGCAGGCGGGGCAGGTCGCGACGGGGCTGGAAGGCGAAAAGGCGGCTCATGCGGGATCAACGCTCCACGGCCGGATTGGCCTCTTTCCGAGTATTGCGAGCGAATACACGGAAGATCACGCCAAATGTTTCGCAAATGAAACATGATGAACCAAAGCTGACTACCGCCGTTCATGTCCGGTCCAATTCACTCTCGCTAGTGTCGGACTATCGAAGAGGTTCGGCAGTGTCGGACTGCCACGCAACAGGAAAGGACCTCGTTATGAAGCGTCTGATCATCACCACCCTGGCCGGCGCCCTGCTGGCCGGCACCGCCCTGTCGGGCACGGCCATGGCCGCGGGCCAACGCTGGGACGGCCACGGCGGTCGCTACGACCAGCGCCACGACGACCGTGGCAACCGCTACGACCGCGGCGAACGCGACGCCTATCGCGACGGCCGTCGCGACGGTCGCCACGACGCCCGCCACTGGCAGCGCGGCCAGCGCCTGGACGCCCGCTATCGCGGCAACGGCTACTATGTGAGCGACTACCGCCGTCACGGCCTGCGCGCCCCGCCGCGCGGCTATCGCTGGCACCGGGTCAACAACGACTACGTCCTGGCCGCCGTCGCCACCGGCCTGATCGCCTCGGTGATCATCGCCAACAACTAGGTTCCCCAGGAACCAGGTTCCTTGCGGACCTCATCGAGCGCCCCGGACAGTTCCGCTGTCCGGGGCGTTTGGTTTTTTCGAACAGGAAAAGGGCCTCGGCCCTTCCCCTCCCCCGGGTCAAGGCGTTAATCGGGAAGCATGCCCGACCTGACCGACAGCCACGCCGCCGATCCCCTGATCACCCTGGCCCCCGACAAGTGGGTCACGCTTCGCGACGCGTTCGGCGTCGACAGCGACATGAAGGTCCCCGCCTTCAGCACGCGCGACAGCCACGTCCCCGAGATCGACCCGGCCTATAAGTTCGATCCGCAGACGACCAAGGCCATCTGCGCGGGCTTCGCCAACGACCGGCGGGTGATGGTCCAGGGCTATCACGGCACCGGCAAGTCGACCCACATCGAGCAGGTCGCCGCCCGCCTGAACTGGCCGCTGGTGCGCGTGAACCTCGACAGCCACGTCTCGCGGATCGATCTGGTCGGCAAGGACGCCATCGTCCTGAAGGACGGCAAGCAGGTCACCGAATTCCGCGAAGGCATCCTGCCCTGGTCGCTGCAGCGCCCCATCGCCCTGGTGTTCGACGAATACGACGCCGGCCGTCCGGACGTGATGTTCGTCATCCAGCGCGTGCTCGAGGCGGGCGGCAAGCTGACCCTGCTGGACCAGAACCGCGTCATCCGGGCCAACCCGTATTTCCGGCTGTTCTCGACGACCAACACCATAGGTCTGGGCGACACCACCGGCCTCTATCACGGCACCCAGCAGATCAATCAGGGCCAGATGGACCGCTGGTCGATCGTCACGACGCTGAACTACCTCGACCACGACGTCGAGGCCGGCATCGTCCTGGCCAAGAACCCGTCCTACGACACGCCCGAGGGCAAGCGCACCCTGGCCGCCATGGTCCGCGTTGCGGACATGACCCGCAACGCCTTCATGAACGGTGACATCTCCACCGTCATGAGCCCGCGCACGGTGATCACCTGGGCCCAGAACGCCGAGATCTTCGACCGCGACATCGGCCTGGCCTTCCGCCTGACCTTCCTGAACAAGTGCGACGAGCTGGAGCGGCCGACCGTGGCCGAGTTCTTCCAGCGGGCGTTCGGGCAGGACCTGCCCGAGAGCGCGGCGCGGGTGAAGGTGGCCTAGCGCCCTAGCGGATTCCCGGCGGCAGCAGCGACGCCGCGCAGTACTTGAACGTCTGCGCGCCGGCCGCCCGCTTCAGCGTGAACTCCAGATTGTTCTCGATCACGATGGTCTGGCGCTCGCTGGATCGCGGCGCCGGCCCCGAGCCGGCGTCGATGCAGGACTGATCGACCTCGTAGGTCTTGTCCTTGTGCGACAGCACCGTGGCGCGGCAATCGTGCGTGTGAGCGCCGCTGAGACCCACGCCGTCATAACGGCGCAAGGCGGCGAAGGATGGGCTGCCGCAGTCCACGTCCGACGCCACGAAGATCCCATGCTTGAGCGGCAGCACGCCGCCCAGATCCGTCGAGGGCTCGATCAGTTCGTCGCCCGGCGCGGGCCGGGGCGCGGCGGCGACCGTATCGGGAACCGCCGGCGTGGGCTGGGCAGCGGGCGCGGCCGACGACGACTGGGCCTGTTCGACAGGCTTGGCCGGCTCCGCCGCCGGAGGCGTCTTGTCCGAACAGGCGGCTAGGGCCAGTAGGCCGATTAGGGGAAATGCGCGCGACAGCGTGACGGACATGAAAACTCCGGGAGGCCACAGGTTGGGGCTCAACGCGCTTGGCGACCGCTCCGTTCAAGACTCCGCGCTTGGAACCGTGCCCTTCCAGGCGCAGTTTCCTGATCCAGTCCTCAACGGAGCCAGTCCATGACCGACATCACCTACCTCATCGTCGAGCACGACGGCGGCTGGGCCTACAAGATGGACGGGGTGTTCTCCGAGACCTTCCCCACCCACGACGCGGCCCTGAAGGCCGCCCAGCGCGTGGCCGGCGAGCAGCGGATCACCGACGCGGAGTCCACCGGCATCTCGTACGAGGACGAGAAGGGCAAGTGGCACGACGAGATCTCGGAGGGGGACGACCGGCCGACGACGCATGTGAAGGGGTAGGGTCCGCCTCGGTGCGCGCCCACTTGCCCCCACCTGGCGACTGACGTCGCCTGTCCGCCCCCATAGGGGGCGGAGCTTCGTAAGGCCAGGCGTTCCGCGGCTCCGCCCCCTATGGGGGCGGACAGACCGCGAAGCGGTCAGGTGGGGGCAAGTGGCGATCCACGGCGGTGGAAGAGACTTCCCCGCCGATCCATGCTAAGCGCGCGCCAACGAAATCCACCGAGAGTTCCATGGCCCTTAAAGTCGCCATCGTCGGCCTGCCCAATGTCGGCAAGTCCACCCTGTTCAACGCCCTGACGCAGACCGCCGCCGCCCAGGCCGCGAACTATCCCTTCTGCACGATCGAGCCCAACACCGGCGACGTGGCCGTGCCTGAGCCGCGCCTGGACGCCCTGGCCAAGATCGCCGGCTCGAAAGAGATCATCCCGGCCCGGATCACCTTCGTCGACATCGCCGGCCTGGTGCGCGGCGCGAGCAAGGGCGAGGGCCTGGGCAACCAGTTCCTGGCCAACATCCGCGACTGCGACGCCGTGGCCTTCGTGGCCCGCTGCTTCGAGGACGACGACATCACCCACGTCGAGGGCCGCATCGACCCGCTCAGCGATCTCGAGATCATCGAGATGGAGCTGATGCTGGCCGACCTGGAGAGCCTGGAAAAGCGCCTGCCGGCCATCGAGAAGAAGGCCAAGTCGGGCGGCGACAAGGAAGCCGCCAACACCCTGCGCCTGATCAACCTTGCCCTGGCCCAGCTGCGCGAGGGCCGCCCGGCCCGCGCCGCGACCGTGGACAAGGAAGACGAGAAGGCCTGGCACATGCTGCAGCTGCTGACCTCGCTGCCGGCCCTCTATGTCTGCAACGTCGAGGAAGGCAGCGCCGACAAGGGCAACAAGTACAGCGACCTGGTCGCCGAACGCGCCGCCAAGGACAACGCCAAGTCGGTGGTCATCTCGGCCCAGATCGAGAGCGAGATCGCGTTGCTTGATGCGGAAGAAAGGGCCGAGTTCTTGGAAACCCTTGGCCTGGAAGAGCCGGGCCTGAACCGCCTGATCCGCGAAGCCTACAAGCTTCTGGACCTGCAGACCTATTTCACGGTCGGCCCCAAGGAAGCCCGCGCCTGGACCATCCACGTGGGCGACACCGGCCCGCAGGCGGCCGGCGTGATCCACACCGACTTCGAGAAGGGCTACATCCGCGCCGAGACCATCGCCTTTGACGACTTCGTCAAGCTGGGCGGCGAAGGCCCGGCCAAGGAAGCCGGCAAGATGCGGGCCGAAGGCAAGGAATACGTCGTCAAGGACGGCGACGTGATGCACTTCCGCTTCAACGTCTGACTTGGTGGAACCGGCCACGGCGCGCGAGCCGCCGGTGGCGATCATCACCCCGCTGATCGTCGTGATCCTTTGGTTCGGCGGCGGCGGGGACGTCACACCCTGACATTGCAGGTTTGCGCGTCCCGGGCTCTTCCGCTCCCGCTTGCACCGGTGCAGAGTTGCGCTCTGTTTTTCGGGGGGAGGAGGCCCTGGTGATGCGTCTGTTTTCGTCTTTGATGTGCGTGCTGCTGCTGGCCGCGAATAGCGGAGCGGCCTGGGCTCAGACCACCGGCGGCACGCTGCCGTCCAGGGCCCTGTCGGCCCCTTCACAGAACACGCCGCGCGACTATGTCAGCAAACGCGACACGGCCGTGGCGACCGGCCCCAAGCGCGAATCCGCCAACCCGCCCCAGTTGAAGGAGGCCAAGACCCTGCTGGCGCGCGCCGGCGCCGCCTGCGAGTTCGTCGACGCGGGCCTGATCACCAAGCAGAAGGTCAAGGTGAACGGCGCCCCGGTGCAGCTGACCAGCTACGAGGTCGCCTGCAAGGATTCGCTGGGCTGGATCGTCACCGAGCAAGGCGACCAGGTTTCGGCCTTCGACTGCGCCGCCGTCGACGCCTCGGCCGAGGCGGCCGGCAAGGACTGGGACATCAACAACACCTGCCGGCTGAACGGCAACGCCAGCCGCCGCGCCGGCTTCCAGAGCCTGGCCAAGGCCGCCGGCCTGACCTGCAACGTCATCGAGGGCGGGTTCCTGGGCCAGGGCGGCGCCCCGCCGATCTCGCGCTACCAGGTGCTGTGTTCGGAAAAGACCAGCTATCTGATCGACGCCCCGACGCCCGGCTCGACCGCCAAGATCGCCTCGCTGTCCTGCGACAAGGCTCAGGGGGCTTGCACCCTGCCGACCGGCAGGCGCTGAGGCGCGGCGAAGATCTTCGATTTGTTCGCGTACAGGACCCGATCATGACCGACACCGTCACCCTGACCTCCGCCATCGACGGCTTCGCCTTCACCGCCGCCCACGCCGCACCGCAAGGCGAGCGCAAGGGCGGGGTGGTGGTGATCCAGGAGATCTTCGGCCTGGACCAGTACGTACTGGCCGATGTCGCGCGCTGGTCGGCCCTGGGCTTCGAGGTGCTGGCCCCGTCGGTCTTCGACCGCGTGACGCCCGGCTACGTGGCCGAGCACGACCCGCAGGGCTTCCAGACGGGGATCGCCGCCGTCGGGACCGTGGGGCTGGACGCCATGCTGTCGGACGTCCAGGCCTGCATCGACGAACTGGCCCAGCGCGGCCCGGTGTTCGCGGTCGGCTACTGCATGGGCGGGTCGCTGGTCTGGCTGGCGGCCGGCAAGCTGAAGGGCCTGGCGGCGGGCTCGGCCTATTACGGCAGCATGATCGCCGCCAACGCCGAACTGCCGCTGAACGCCCCGGTGATCGTCCACCTGGGCCGCAAGGACGGCCACATTCCCGCCGACGCGGTGAAGGACAAGATCGCCACCGCCCACCCCGACGTGCCCGTGTACGTCTATGAAAACAGCGGCCACGGCTTCAATAACGACGGTCGGCCGGATTCCGACCTGGACGACGCCAAGCTGGCCCGCCAGCGCACCCTGGCCCTGTTCCAGGCGAACGGCGCGGCCTGAGCATGGGCGAGCGCGTCACCCTGACCACGCGCGACGGCCAGCCGGTCGCCGCGTGGCACGCCCCGCCCGGCGACGCCCGGCGCGGGGGGCTGGTCATGCTGCACGCCATCTGGGGCGTGACGCCGCATATCCGCGAACTGTCCGACACCCTGGCCGACCAGGGCTACGAGGTGATCGCCCCCAGCCTGCTGGACGAGGCCGACGCGCCCTTCCCCGCCGCCGACACCGATCCGCCCAATCTCGACGCCCGGATGGCGCTGGGCCTGGCCGGCGGCTGGGGCGCGGCCAGCCTGCCGCGCGTGCAGGCGGCCATCGACGCCCTTTCGGACAAGGGCCCGGTGTTCGCCATGGGCTTCTGCTTCGGCGGCACGACCGCCTGGCTGGCCGCCGCCCGCTGCGAGGGACTGAAGGCCGTCTCGTGCTTCTATGGCGGCGACATCGCCGGCTATGCGGACGAGCAGCCCAAGGTCCCGACCATCCTGCATTTCGGCCGCACCGACCCGATGATCCCCATGGCCGACGTCGAGACGATCACGGCCGCCCATCCGGACCTGCCGGTGTGGCTCTACGATGCCGGCCACGCCTTCGTCGCCCCCAACGGCCGTCACGACGACAGCGCCAAGCTGGCCCTGCTGCGGACGCTGCAGCTGTTCCAGCGTAGCGGCGGATCGAAGGGCGAGGCCTAGGCTCCCCTAGTTCGGCGGGATCGCCCCCGCCGTCGGCCACTCGCTGTCGCCGATGCGCTTGAGGTTCATCTCGAAGAACTGGACGGGCGGCTGGCCCTCGACCACGCGCTCGCCCACCTCGCGCCACGTGCCGTCCTTGGCGGTGATGGTGTAGCGGATCGTCGTCCCCGGACCGGCCGGGATGGTCCACACGGCCCCCGTCGGAGTCAGGACCATGAGGAAGTCGCCCACCCGCCCCAGGGCGTAGGAGCGCAGGGTGTAGGCGTCCTTGTCGGGATCGTAGGAGATGATCGCGAAGGCGTTGAAGCCCGTCGAACCGTCGGCGTTGTAGCCGCGCCCCTCGACCACGTGGATCGAGCCGCCCAGCAGGGGGCCGCTGCGCTCGGTCTGGGTGACCTCGTACTTGCGGCCGCCGGGGCCGGTGGTCACGGCCGGGCCGCGCCACACCCCGTCCATCCAGGATAGGGCCTTCATGGCCGCCTGCTGCTTGGCGATCCGCGCCGGGGCGTCGGGCATCACCTGGGCGAAGGCGGGGGCGGCGGTGGAGAGCGTAAGGACCAGGGCCAAGGCCGGGAGGACACGCATGGAGGTCTCGCTATTGGGAAGGATCGGTTGCAGATAACTCTGATACACAGAGTTCTTTGAGTCAACATCATAGAACGCCGTTCAATGCACGGCAGTCGCCGCCGCGCCAAACCTTGGCTAGGATCGCCGCATGCGTCGCGTCGTGCCCCTGTCGATCCTGAGCGTCCTGGCGGCGGCGAGCGGCGGACCGGCCGTGGCCGGCCAGACCGCCTGCTGGTTCGAGAACGGCGCGGTCGTCGCCCCCGCCGCCATCGGCGACATCGCCGGCGACTATGTGATCGACCTGTCGGCGCCCCAGACCCTGCTGCACGAGACCGCCGCCCAGCGCGGCGGCTTCGCGGAGACGGCCCTGACCCTGCCCGTGCGGGTGGCCGGCCAGGCGGTGGCGACCGCGCCGGTCACCGTGCGCGATCTGGACTATCGCAGCGTGGGCTTCTCCACCCCGATCGCCGGGGTCATCGGGGCCGACATCCTGGACCGCTATGTGGTGACTCTGGACTTCTCCCCCTGCCGCCTGCGGCTGGAGCCGCTGGGGACCGGCGCGAGGCCGTCGGGAGACGCCCTGCGCGTGGCCATGGTCGGGGGCGTGCCCACGGTCGTGGCGGCGGCTTCGGACGGCCTCAAGGGCGTCTCGGGTCCCTTCGCCCTGGATACGGCCTCGGCGGGCGGGGTGCGGACCCGGGGGGCCGCCGACGGGCCGCGCCAGAAGCCGGCCGGCGCTCTGCGCGCCCTGTCGCTGGACGGGACCCTGCGCCAGGACCTGCCCGCCGTGGTGGCCGGCGACCTGCCCCAGGGCGTGGTCGGGGCCCTGGGGGTGCAGGTGCTGGCGGCCTATCGCCTGCGGCTGGATCCCAGGGCGCTGCGCCTTTGGCTGACGCCGGCGGCCAAAGAAAAAGGGCCCGGCGTTTCCGCCGAGCCCTGATCTTTTCCGGCAGGAAGCGGGTCGATCAGTGCGACTCGTTCTTCCAGACCTGGCGGTAGCTGGCATAGAGCAGGCCCGCGAAGATCAGCAGATAGATCATCACGGCCAGGCCGGTCTGCTTGCGCTCTTCCAGCTTGGGCTCGGCGGCCCACATCAGGAAGGCCGAGACGTCCTTGGCCTGCTGGTCGATCGTCGACGGGGTGCCGTCGTCGAAGGTCACCTGGCCCGCCTTCAGCGGCGGGGCCATGGCGATGAAGCCGCCCGGGGGCACGTGCTCGTGGTTGCCCGACCAGTACGAGGTCAGGTCGCCCGCCATGTACGGGTTGTAGTGCTGGCCGGGGCCGATCTTCAGGCCGGCCGGCGCGTCCTTGTAGCCCGTCACGATCGAGTAGATGTGGTTGGGGCCTTCCTCGCGGGCCTTGGCCAGCAGCGACATGTCCGGCGGCAGGGCGCCGCCGTTCGACGCGCGGGCCGCGGCCTCGTTCGGGAACGGCGAGACGAAGCGGTCGGCCGGGGTGGCCGGACGCTTGATCGGGTCGCCGGTCTCGCTGTCGATGTCGGCCACCTCGTAGTCCTTGGCGATCGCCTTGACGTACGGGTTGTCGTTCGAGGTCTTGCCGTACTTCGCCGAGTACTTCTCGTCGTAGAACGGGCCGCCCTTGTCGCCGAGGTTGCGGAAGCTGACCAGGCTCATCGAGTGGCAGGCCGAGCAGACCTCCCGATAGACCTTGTAGCCGCGCTGCAGCTGGGCCTGGTCGAACTTGCCGAACGGGCCGTCGAACGACCACTTCACTTCCTTGGCGGGCAGGGCGTGGCCGCTGGCCATCGCCTGCCCGGCGACGCCGGCCGCCAGGAGACCCGCGACCGCTGCGATGACGGAGAGTTTGCGCAGCATCGAGATCAGCCCTTCATTTCAGGCGCGGCGGTCGCTTCGGCCGGCGTGGAGGCCGGGTGCGACAGGACGGGCGAGGCGATGGAGTCCGGCACCGGCAGGGTCTTCTCGGTCAGACCGAGCACCGGCAGGATCACCAGGAAGAAAGCGAAGTAGTAGAGGGCGGCGACGCGCGACAGCCACACGAAGCTGTTGAGGTCGGCGTCGATCAGGTTGAACGTCGTCAGGTGCGGAATGACCGGATCCGACGGCAGCTTGGCGCCGCAGAGGCCCAGGATGCAGCACGCCACCACGAAGATGAAGAAGTGCAGCTTGGCGGTCGGACGGTAGCGCATCGAGCGCACCTTCGACGTGTCGAGCCAGGGCAGGGCGAACAGGCAGGCGATGGCGCCGAACATGGCCAGCACGCCCATCAGCTTGTCCGGCACGGCGCGCAGGATCGCGTAGAACGGCAGGAAGTACCATTCCGGAACGATGTGCGCCGGGGTCACCAGGGGGTTGGCCGGGATGTAGTTGTCGGCGTGGCCCAGGGCGTTGGGCATGTAGAACACGAAGAACGCGAACAGCAGCATGAAGACGCTGACCGCGAAGGCGTCCTTCACCGTGGCGTACGGCGTGAAGGGCACGGTGTCGGCCTTCGACTTCGGCTCGACGCCGGTCGGGTTGTTCTGGCCGACCACGTGCAGGGCCCAGATGTGCAGGATCACGACGCCCGCGATCATGAAGGGCAGCAGGTAGTGCAGCGAGAAGAAGCGGTTCAGCGTGGCGTTGTCGACGGCGAAGCCGCCCCACAGCCAGGTGGTGATCGCCGGCCCCACCAGCGGCAGGGCGCCGAACAGGTTGGTGATCACGACGGCGCCGTGGAAGGACATCTGACCCCAGGGCAGCACGTAGCCCATGAAGGCGGTGGCCATCATCAGGAGGTAGATCACGCAGCCCAGCAGCCACAGCACTTCGCGGGGCGCCTTGTAGGAGCCGTAGTAGAGGCCGCGCAGCATGTGGATGTAGACGGCGATGAAGAACATCGACGCGCCGTTGGCGTGCATGTAGCGGATCAGCCAGCCGTAGTTCACGTCGCGCATGATGTGCTCGACGCTGGCGAAGGCGTGGTCGGCGCTGGGCGTGTAGTGCATCACCAGGATGATGCCGGTGATCAGCTGCGAGGCCAGGCAGAGCGACAGGATCGCGCCGAAGGTCCACCAGTAGTTCAGGTTACGCGGCGTGGGGTAGTCGACGAAGCTGTCGTAGCCCAGGCGCACGATCGGCAGACGGGCGTCGAGCCAGCGCTCGATACCGGTCTTGGGTTCGTAGGTCGAATGTCCGCTCATATCTCTTAGCCGATCTTGACCTTGGTGTCGGAAAGGAAGGCGTACTCCGGAACCGCCAGGTTCAGGGGCGCCGGGCCCTTACGGATACGACCCGAGGTGTCGTAGACGCTGCCGTGGCACGGGCAGAACCAGCCGCCGTACTCGCCGCCGCCGAAGGTCGGCACGCAGCCCAGGTGCGTGCAGCTGCCGATCAGGACCAGCCATTGGGCCTTGCCGGGCTTGACCCGGTCGGCGTCCTTCTGGGGATCCTTCATCGCGGCGCCGTCGTCCTTGACCGCCGAGGCGATCTCGGCCGCCGTGCGGTTACGGACGAACAGCGGCTTGCCCCGCCATTTCACCGTCACCTGCTGACCGGCGGCGACCTTGGAGAGGTCGAACTCGATCGAGGCCAGGGCCAGCGTATCGGCTGACGGGTTCATCTGATCGATGAACGGCCAGGCGATCGCGGCCGCGCCGCCAGCGGCGACGGCCATCGATGCGATGTAGATGAAATCCCGGCGGCTGGGGTCTTCCCCATGCGCCGGATCAGTTTTTGCGCCCACGGCGGTGTCGGCCACCCAAGTCACCCTTCGATGCCGCCGCGCCGCCACGAAAGCGACCCGGCCTGGAGAAACGCCTGTCGGCGCATACTGTCTGGACCCGCGAGCGGGTCTTCGCCACAAGGGGCAAAGCGGATCGTCCTATCGGACCTGCGGACGAAGTCCGCAAGTGCTTTCGATTCGCAGCTAATACCCCTGCCAGCTCTATGGTGGTTCGCTTAGAATGCGGCTCGCGCTTTTTCAACCCGGCATTCCTCAAAACGTGGGGGCGGCTATCCGTTTGGGCGCCTGCCTGGGCGTGGGGCTGGACGTCATCGAGCCCTGCAGTTTCCCCTTGGACGACAAGAGCTTGAAGCGCGCGGCCCTGGATTACGGCCCCCTCGCGCACATGACCCGCCATGCGTCGTGGGAGGCCTTCATCGCCGCCCCGGAGCGCCGGGAGGGCCGGCTCCTGCTGTTCACCACCAAGTCGACGGCGCCGTTCCACAAGTTCGACTTTCAGGCAGGAGACACCCTGTTATTCGGCAACGAGAGCCGTGGAGCGCCGCCGGAAGTGCACGAAGCGGCCTTCATGCGACTGACGATTCCCCTGCGCCCCGAAGCCCGCTCGATGAACCTGGCCACCACCGCCGCCATGGCCCTGGGCGAGGCCCTGCGGCAGACGGACGGGTTTCCGGGAGATTAGCCTCCGCCCCCTGCGGGGGCGGACAGGCGGCGAAGCCGCCAGGTGGGGGCAAGTGGGGACGCTCTCACGCCAAGGGCTGTGAGGTGATGGAAAGGAACGCGGAGCGCCGGACGACGTCCGGAGTGTGTGTTTGTGTGTACCGTTTCGACGAAGCCCGTTCGCTCCGCGCAACC
>NZ_JBWKPL010000011.1:0-111440 GCF_059418225.1 Caulobacter sp. GW821-FHT09B08
ACCAAGGTCAAGACCGTCACCGCCCGCTGGCCCGAAGGCGAGGTCGAGGATTCGGCCTTCGTCATTCCCACCATGAAGTAGGAGAGGCGGCGGCGATGCGTGGACCGGTTCTAGCCTTCGCCGCCGGCCTGATGGGGCTGATCCTGACCGCGACGTCGCCCGCCTTTGCCCAGACCCTGGACGCCGCCGAGATGGCGGCCGTCGGCCAGTACGGCGACAAGGCCGCGCCCCTGACGGTGTTCGAACGCGACGGCGTCCTGCGCCTGGACGGCCAGGGCCGCAAGGACGCGGCGCTGACGCCTCTGGGCCGTGGCCGCTACGGCGTCACGGGCGGCGGCGAATTGATGCTGGAACCGGTCGCCGTGCGCCTGGACGGAATGCGCCTGCCGCGCCACGACTTCGGGGCCGAGGTCGAGGCCAAGATCCGCGCGGCGGTGCGGGCCGATCCAGCCGCCCTGCGCGCCCGGGCCCTGGCCGCCACGCCGCCGGTCGAGACCGCCGAGCACAAGCCCGCCGACCTCGTCGACCTGACCACCCTGGACCCGGCCATCCGCCTGGACATCCGCTATGCCGGCCACGACAACTTCATGGGCCTGGCGCTCTACGAGCGCACGGCGGCCTATCTCCAGCGCCCCGCCGCCCAGGCCCTGGCCCGCGCCGCCAAGACCCTGGAGGCCCAGGGTTACGGCCTCCTGATCCACGACGCTTACCGCCCTTGGTTCGTGACCTGGATGTTCTGGGAGGCGACCCCGCCCGAGGACCACATGTTCGTCGCCGACCCCGCCAAGGGCTCGCGACACAATCGCGGCTGCGCGGTGGACCTGACCCTCTACGACCTGAAGACCGGCAAGCCCGTCGAGATGCCCAGCCGCTACGACGAGATGTCGGGCCGCTCCTATGCCGACTTCATCGGCGGCACGACGAAGCAGCGGGCGCTGCGGGCCATCCTGCGCGAGGCCATGGTCTCCCAGGGCTTCGAGGTCTATCCCGAGGAATGGTGGCACTTCGACTACGGCGATTGGCGCGCCTACGGCATCGGGACCAAGACCTTCACCGAGCTGGCGCGGTGAGGCCGATCAGCGCCAGGGCGTCGGTGGTGGCCGCGCCGAACTTGGTGTTGTCGAACACGCACCAGGTCTCCGCCCGGTGAGCCTCCTCCGCCAGCCGCGTCGCCAGATTGGCGATCGCCGCCGGCGGGTAGGCGCTTTCATAGATCACCGGCGAGCCATGCAGGCGACGATAGACCAGGCCCGGCCAACCGCCGGGCTTCGCCGCCTCCGGGACCACGGCCGGATCGGCGGCGACCCGAGCGATTTGGAAGGCGTCCAGCATGGCGTCGGCTTGCGGCGTGAACCAGGTCGCATGGCGCGGCTCCAGCACGCTGGCCGCCGATGTCGCCTGTCGCCATCCGGCCAGGAAGCGCTCCACCACGCCGGCGTCGAACCTCAGGCTGGGCGGCAGCTGGATCAGCAGCGGCCCCAGTTTCCCGCTCAGCCCGCCGCATTCGTGGAGGAACCGCGCCAACGGTTCGGCCACCTCGCTCAGCCGCCGCTCGTGGGTGATCGTCCGGGGAGCCTTCACCGCGAACCGGAAGCCCGCCGGCGTCGAGGCCGCCCAGCGCTCGTAGGTCTTGCGCTGATGCGGCCGGTAGAAGGACGAGTTGATCTCGACACAGTCGAACACCGCCGCGTAGCGCTCCAGGCCCGAACCCTCGGCGGGGAAGTCGGTCAGGGTGCGCGGAAAGCTCCAGCCGGCCGTGCCGATGCGGATGTCATGAGCCATGGAGCAGGAGCGCTCGAACGCTCCGGCGGTTCAGCTTCGAGGCCGCCACGCCAGGATGTCGGCGCTGCGCTCGACGCCCACCCGGCCGCAGGAGTCCTTCAGGGCGCAGGCCCCGCAGCGCGGCGCATGATGGCTGCACAGGAGCTGGCCCAGGCCCTTCATCAGCCAGTGCAGCTCGTACAGGTCCTCGGCCGTCCAGCTGTCGGGGACCAGGTCCATCAGGGCGCGATAGGCGTGGGCGGTGTCGTAGCTCGCCGGGATCAGGCCGTAGCGGGCGGCGACGCGGTGGACATGGGTGTCGACCACCAGGGCCCGCATGTTCAGCGGGCTGAAGTTCAGCACCGAGGCGGCGACCTTGACGCCGACGCCCGGCAGGCCCTGCAGCCACCAGCGGGCGCTGTCCAGCTCCAGCTCGGCCAGGTGGTCCAGCGACAGCGTCCAGCCGCTGCGCACCTGGATCAGCCGCAGGGCGTGGGGCAGATGGCGGGCCTTGTCCTCGGGGAAGGTGACTTCCTTGATCAGTTCCAGCACCTCGGCGTCCGGCGTTTCGGCCAGTTCTTCCCAGGTGGCGAAGCGTTCCTTCAGGCGGTGGTAGACGGCCCAGGACACCGCGTCCTTGGTCCGCCCGCTGATCGCCGACTTCACCAGTTGCGACACCGGGTCCAGCCGCTTGGTCGGCCGTTGGGGGCCAAACGTCTTGAGCAGGCCGTCGCGCAGGGCTTCCAGCGGCGAGGTCGAAAGATCGAGGGAGAGCTGCATGGCGATTCTCGCTGCGAACAGAACGAGAACATAGTGAACGCGAAGGGGCTTGTCGAGTTATCCCCAGCTTGTTTCGAAACGATGGTTTCCGGTCAGCGCCGGGCGCGGCCCCACAGCGCCGTGACCCGACGGCGCAAGCGGTCGAAGGCCACGCGCATCGGCGTCGGGGCTGGAGCGGGGGCGGGGCGCTCCTCGGCGGGCAGCTCGACGCGGGCGAAGCGGGCGATCAGGTCGCGCAGCTCCGGCTCCTGCACGGCCAGGGCCGCCTCGACCGGGCTCATCCATTGCAGGGTGCGCTGGCCCTTCTCGGGCCAGGTGGCGTGCTCGCCGGTGACTTCCAGCGGATAGACGTCGACCACCACGGGCTTGGCCGCGCCGCTCTTGAGCCGCTTGAGATAGGGGTATTCGCCGATGGGCGTGTCGACGATGCGGCCGTCGAGGCCGGCCTCCTCATAGGCTTCCTGGGCGGCGGCCTGATGGTCCAGCTTGCCTTTCATCTGCCAGCCCTTGGGGATCACCCAGCGGCGGGTCTCGCGCGACGAGACCAGCAGGATTTCCAGGACGCGATCAGGACCGGCCGAGCGCCAGGGCAGGGCGGCGACCTGGCGTCGCCGCTCGTTGGACTTTCGTCCCCCCTGCTTGCCCTCCGACTTGTCGGTCACTTCATCCAGAACCCGAGATAGTAGAACGCCGCCCCGACCAGACCGGCCGCGGGCAGGGTGACGATCCAGGCGGTCACGATGCTCTTGGCCACGCCCCAACGGACGGCCGAAACCCGGCGCGAGGCGCCGACGCCGACAATAGCGCCCGTGATCGTGTGAGTCGTCGAGACCGGAATGCCCAGATGGGTGAAGAAGAACAAAGTGATCGCCCCGCCCGTCTCCGCGCAGAAGCCCTGCATCGGGGTGAGGCGGGTGATCTTGCTGCCCATGGTGTGAACGATGCGCCAGCCGCCGAACAGCGTGCCCAGCGCCATGGCCGTCTGGCACGAGATCACCACCCAGAAGGGGATGTGGCCGGGTTGGCCGCTCAGGCCATGGGCGAACAGCAGGGCGGCGATGATGCCCATGGTCTTCTGGGCGTCGTTGCCGCCGTGGCCCAGCGAATAGGCGGCGGCCGAGACGAACTGCAGCTTGCGGAAGATCCGGTCGGCGAAGAACGGCGAGGACTTCAGGAAGGTCCACGAGACGATCAGCACCAGCAGCAGGGCCAGCAGGAAACCCAGGGTGGGCGAGACCACGATGGCCGCGGCCGTCTTGCCCAGGCCCGTCCACTGCACCGCGCCGAAGCCGCCGACCTTGGCGGCGCTGGCGCCGACCAGGCCGCCGATCAGGGCGTGCGAGCTGGACGAGGGGATGCCCGCCCACCAGGTGATCACGTTCCAGCTGATGGCCCCCATCAGGGCGCCGAAGATCAGGCGGTCGGTGATGACGTGCGGGTCGATGATCCCCGCGCCCACCATCTTGGCCACGCTGGTGCCGAAGAAGATGAAGGCGATGAAGTTGAAGAACGCCGCCCACAGCACCGCCCACTTGGCCGACAGCACCCGCGTGGAGACGATGGTGGCGATCGAGTTGGCCGCGTCGTGCAGGCCGTTCAGGAAGTCGAACGCCAGGGCGACGACGACCAGAAAGCCCAGGATGAGAAGCGTCGGGTCCACTAGACCTGCTCGACCACGATGCCGCTGATGCGGTTGGCGACGTCCTCGAAGCGGTCGACCACCTTTTCCAGGTGGCTGTAGATGTCGACGCCGACGATGAAGGTCATCGGGTCGCCATCGCGGTTGGCCAGGAACAGCGCCTTGCGGCCCTGGTCGTACATCTGGTCGGCCTGTTCCTCGATCTGGGTCACCTTGACGGCCAGCTCGGTCAGGCGGTGGGCGTTCTTGCGCATGTCGGGCAGCAGGGCCACGGCCTGCACCGTCAGCTCGGCGGCCTGGACGATGATCGCGGCCATCTCGCGCATCTGCGGCTCGAAGGTCTTGACCTCGAACAGGCTGACCACCTTGGCGGTCTTGCGCATCTGGTCGATGGCGTCGTCCAGCGAGGTGGTCAGGTCCTGGATGTCGCTGCGGTCGAACGGGGTGATGAAGCTGCGGCGCACGGCGCCCATCACCTGGCGGGTGATCTCGTCGGCCTCTTCCTCGTGCTGGTAGACGCGGGCGCTGGCGGCCTCGACGCCGTCGCCGCCTTCCATCAGGTCTTGCAGCGCCTTGGCGCCGGCCACCAGGGTGGCGGCATGCTGCGCGAACAGCTCGAAGAAGCGGTCTTCCTTGGGCATGACGGCCCGGAACAAGCCCAGCATGGTCGCTTCATCCTCTGTTCGAAGCGGTGGAGATCCCGCGCGCCCTCCGTATACGGAGACAACGCCGGCGAGGGCGGACCGGAACCATGGAAGCCGTCCGGCTTCAAGTCTTATGTGACAGTTTTATAACGACGCAGGGCCTCTGGCCGGGTCCTCCCGGGTTTGGCACTCTATCGCCAAGGCGATGCGCGGGGTGGTGCGATGGCGGTCAGGCTGACGGTGAACGGGCAGGTCCACACGGTGGACGTCGAGACCGACACGCCTCTGCTCTGGGTGCTGCGCGACGTGCTGGGCCTGGTCGGGACCAAGTACGGCTGCGGCGTGGCCCAGTGCGGGGCCTGCACCGTGCATCTGGACGGCGTGCCGGTGCGCTCGTGCGTCACCTCCCTGGCCCGCGTGGGCGCCAAGGCCGTGACCACGATCGAGGGGATCGCCGCCAATCCGGTCGGGGCCAAGGTGCAGGAAGCCTGGACGGCCATCGATGTGCCGCAGTGCGGCTACTGTCAGGCGGGTCAGATCATGTCGGCCACGGCGCTGCTGACCGCCGAGCCCAAGCCGTCGGACGACGAGATCGACGCGGCCATGAACGGCAACCTCTGCCGCTGCGCGACCTACATCCGCATCCGCAAGGCCATCAAGGCCGCCTCCGGCCAACTGGGGGCGTCGGCATGAACGCGATCCTGCCCATCGCGCCGTCGCGACGGCTGTTTCTCAAGACCGGCGCGGCGGCCGGCGGGGGCCTGCTGCTGTCGTTCGAGCTGCCGGGCCAAGGCCGCGCCCAGACGGCCGGCGTGCTCAGCGCCTATGTCCGCATCGCGCCGGACGGGACGGTGACCATCGCCGCCAAGGTTCCGGAGGTGGGGCAGGGGATCAAGACCGCGCTGCCGATGATCATCGCCGAGGAGCTGGACGTCGACTGGACGTCGGTGCGGATCGAGCAGGCCATCGCCGACAGCAAGACCTACGGCCGCCAGGTGGCCGGCGGCAGCCAGGCGATGAACCTGGAATGGGAGCCGATGCGCCGGGTGGGGGCGACCGGGCGGGCGATGCTGATCGCCGCCGCCGCCGCCCGCTGGAACCTTCCGTCCACGGATCTGGAGACCGAGCCGGGCTTCGTGGTCCACAAGGCCTCCAACCGCCGGCTGGCCTATGGCGAGCTGGCCGGAGCGGCGGCCGCCCTGACCGCGCCCGATCCGGCGAGCCTGACGCTGAAGGATCCCAAGGCCTTCCGGATCATCGGCAAGCCCCTGACGTCCTACGACACCCCGGCTATCGTCTCGGGCCAGCCGCTGTTCGGCATCGACATGCGCCTGCCGGGGATGCTGTACGCCACCTTCCTGAAGGCGCCGGTGTTCACAGCCAAGGTGGCCCAGGTCGACCTCGCGCCGGCCAAGGCGGTCAAGGGCGTGCGCGACGCCTTCGTGGTCGAGGGCGGGACAGCCTTCAACGGCCTGGTTTCGGGCGTGGCGGTGGTGGGCGACACCTGGTGGGCGGCGCGCAAGGGGCGCAACGCCCTGGAGGTCACCTGGGCCGAGCACCCGACCAGCGGCCAGGGCAGCGAGGGCTTCGCGGCCAAGGCCGCCGAACTGGCCAAGCAGCCGCCGCATCGCAACCTGCGCACCGACGGCGACGTGGCCGGGGCGCTGAAGGGCGCGGCCAAGGTGGTCAGGGCGTCCTACGCCTATCCGTTCATCGCCCACGCCCCGCTGGAGCCGCAGAACTGCACGGCCTCCTTCAAGGACGGCAAGGTCGAGATCTGGGCGCCGACCCAGAACCCCGAAGGCGGCCGGGGGCTGGTCGCCGCCGCCCTGGGCATTCCCGCCGAGGCCGTGACCATCCATCTGGTGCGCTGCGGCGGCGGTTTCGGCCGCCGGCTGATGAACGACTACATGGTCGAGGCCGCCTGGATCTCGAAGACCGTGGGCGCGCCGGTCAAGCTGCTGTGGACCCGCGAAGACGACATGCAGCACGACTTCTATCGGCCGGCGGGCTTCCACAACTTCACCGCCGGGCTGGACGCCAAGGGTGACCTGGTGGCCTGGCGCGACCACTTCGTGACCTTCGGCCAGGGCGAGACCTTCGCCGGCAGTTCGGGGATGAACGCCACCCAGTTCCCGTGCCGCGCCGTGGCCAACTATGCGCTCGACGTCTCGGTCATGCCGCTGGGCGTGCCCACCGGCCCGCTGCGGGCGCCGGGCAACAACGCCTTCGGCTTCGTGATCCAGGGCTTCATCGACGAGTTGGCGCAGGCCGGCGGACAGGATCCGGTGGCGTTCCGCCGCCGTCTGCTGGGCGAGCCGCGCCTGCTGGGCGAACCGGGCCAGGGCGACAGCTTCGACACCGGCCGGATGCGCGGGGTGCTCGACCTCGTGGCCGAGAAGTCCGGCTGGGGCCGCAAGACGCCCAAGGGCGTGGGGCTGGGTGTGGCCTGCCACTACAGCCACCTGGGCTATGTGGCGGTGGTCATGGAGGTCGAGGTCGCGCGGGGTAAGGTCAAGGTCCGCAAGGCCTGGGCGGCGGTCGATGTCGGCCGCCAGATCGTCAATCCCAACGGCGCCGAGCAGCAGGTCCAGGGCTCGATCCTGGACGCCATTGGCAGCACCATGGGCCAGGCGATCACCATCGAGAACGGCGCGGCGGTGCAGAGCAATTTCGGCGACTTTCCGCTGCTGCGCTTCGCCGACGCGCCCGATGTCGAGGTGCATTTCCGCATCACCGACAACAAGCCCACGGGCCTGGGCGAGCCGGCCCTGCCGCCGGCGCCGGCGGCCCTGGTCAACGCGATCTTCGCCGCCACCGGCAAGCGCATCCGAACCCTGCCGGTGGGCGATCAATTGGCCTAAGCTGAGCAAGCGCGGCAAAGCGTCCCAGCGACGATCTTCAGGCTCGGTTCACCACGTCCGGCGGGGTGAATTTAACCTTGTCGGACCATGGTGGTTTCCGAACGGGGACCAGCGTCATGGGACAGCACGTCGAAACCTTGGTGATCGGGGCCGGGCCGGCCGGTCTGAGCGCCGCCTACGCCCTGGCCAAGGCCGGCCGCGAGGTCGCCGTGCTGGAGACGGATCCCGACCAGGTCGGCGGCTCCAGCCGCACCATCGATCACAACGGCTTCAAGATCGAGACGAACGGCGGCGCCTATGTCTCGACCTCGTCCCAGGTGCTGGACCTGTGGGCCGAGCTGGCGCCCGACGGCTTCGTCGACCAGCCGAGCGCGGCGCGCATCTATCACCGCGACCGCTTCTACGCCTATCCGCTGAAGTCTCTGGAGACCTTCGCGCATCTGGGTCTGCGCGGCGGCGCCGCGGCCTTGGTCTCGCGAGGCCTGGCCAAGCTGGCGCCGATCAAGTCGCCCCGCACCTTCGCCGACGAGATCCGCAACCGCTTCGGCGCCCAGCTGTCGGCGCGGCTGTTCAAGCCGTTCGTCGAGAAGGTGTCGGGCCTGATCAGCGACCAGACCCCGGCCGGACGCGGCGCGGCCAGGCCGTCGGCCAGCCTGCGCTATCCGCGCCAAGGCGCCGGCGCCCTGTGGCGGACCTGCGCCGACCGCATCGTCGCCCTGGGCGGCGAGGTCAGCCTGGGTCGTCGCGTGGAAACCCTGAAGTTCGACGCCGCCGCCAAGCTGTGGACGGTGACGGTGCTGCGCGCCGACGGCGCCCACGAGGTCCGCACCGCCGACCACGTGGTCTCGACCGCGCCGCTGCGCGATCTGGTCGGCATGCTCAAGCCCACTCCGATCAGCCTGTTTCACGCCGGCGAGCTGATGTATCGCGACCAGATCACGGTCGCCCTGGTCGGCCAGGCCCGCAAGCCGCTGCGCGAGGCCAGCATCGATGTCCACGACACTGACCTGCAGGTCGGCCGCGTGCAGAACTACCGCGCCCGCTCTTCGGCCCTGGCGCCCGAGGGCGCCGACTGCCTGGGGCTGGAATATTTCTGCTTCGAGGGCGACGGCCTGTGGTCGGCCAGCGACGCCGACCTGGTGGCCCTGGCCTGGCGCGAGGCCGCCGTCATGGGGCTGATGGACCCCACCGCCCTGCGCGACGCCCGGGTCGTTCGCCAGCGCAAGGTGCTGCCGATCATCGACGAGGACTGCGCCGAGCACTTGGCGATGATCCGCTTGGACCTGAAGATGCAGTTCCCGAGCCTGCACCTGGCCGGCCGCAACGGCCTGCACCGCGACGGCGAGCGCGACCACGCTCCGCTCAGCGGCCTGCTGACCGCCGAGAACATCTTGGCCGGCGAAGCCGCCCACGACGTCTGGGGCGTCCAGGCGACCCGCAAGGCGGCTTAAGCCGCCAGACGTCCGCGTCGCGAGGCCTCGGCCGACGGACTGGCCGCGCGAAGGGCCCGCGGCTCCTTCAGCGACCGCGCCGTCCGGCACAGCAGGTGCGTGAAAGCGTCCGCCAGACCGATGACGGCGATCACCGTCACCAGGCTCGACATCAGCAGTATGGCGATCGTCGGCGTCATGGGCTTCCCATCCGCGAGGATTTGTCCGAGTTTTCGGCTTAACCGTCGAATCGTGCGACCGGTTCCCCCGTAACGGAAATGGGCGGACCCGGAGCGGCGGGCGTGGGCGGTTTTCGCCTCCGAGCTTGACAACGTTGTCACCGTTGGGGTGGATGTCGCGTCCCGCAACGTCGGACAGGGGAGTAACGAACATGGCAGGTATGGGTGCGGCGCAGGCTCCGAATTCCGGAGCGGCGTCCAAGTCGGGGCAGGGTCTGGCCTTGGCCGTCGTCTACGTCACGGCGCTGTTTTTCATCTGGGCTCTGGTCACCAACCTCCTGGATCCGCTGCTGAAGACCATGAAGACGGTCTTCACGCTGACGCCGGTGGAAGCCAACCTGACGGGCTTCGCCTTCTTCATCGCCTATTTCGTGATGTCGATGCCCTCGGCGGCGTTCCTCTCGAAATTCGGCTACGCCAAGTCGGTGATGGTCGGCCTGGGCGGCATCGTCGCCGGCTGTTTCATCGCCATCGCCGCGGCCAAGCTGCACACCTTCGCCCTGGTGCTGACCGCCCTGTTCGTGATGGCCTCGGGCATTACCCTGCTGCAGGTCGCCGCCAACCCGCTGATCGCCTCGATGGGTAAGCCCGAGGACAGCTCGTTCCGGTTGAACCTGTCCCAGGCCTTCAACTCGCTGGGCGCGGCCTGCGGCCTGTGGTTCGGCGCCAACTTCCTGCTCAAGGGCGACATCTTCAAGAAGGACGTCGTGGTCACCGACGCCCTGCGCGAACAGGCCCTGGGCTTCGTCTCCAACGTCTATCTGGCCATCGGGATCGGCCTGGCCCTGTTCATCCTGGCCATCTTCCTGGTGCGCAAGAAGATCACCGCCGCCTCGCCGGCGACGGGCGCCCTGGTCAACCCGTTCTCGGCCCTGGCCTCCAAGTGGGCCAATCTCGGCGCCATCGGCATCTTCCTCTATGTCGGCGCCGAGGTGGCGATCTCGCTGAACCTGCTGCTGTTCATCGAGCAGACCCACATCCTGAACATCCCCGCCGAGCAGGCCGGCAAGCTGACCACCTTCTACATGGTGTTCGCCATGATCGGCCGTTTCGCCGGTTCGGCCCTGCTGAAGGCGGTGAAGGACTACTTCCTGCTGACCGGCGTGGCGGTGGGCGCGATCATCCTGTGCCTGGTGGTGATCTTCACCAAGGACATGACCCCCACGGCCCACACCGGCACGCTGAACCTGATCCTGGCCCAGGCCCCGCTGACCAGCGGCCTGATCCCGGCCTTCGCGGCGCTGCTGATCGGCCTGTTCAACTCGATCATGTTCCCGACCATCTTCACCCTGACCCTGCAGCGCTCGTCGGCCCCGGCCTCGGCGACGTCGGGCCTGCTGTGCCTGGCCATCGCCGGCGGCGCGATCCTGCCGCTGATCTTCGCCACGATCGAGCAGGCGACCGGCTCCAAGTCGCTGGGCTTCATCGCCCCGCTGGTCTGCTACCTCTACGTCCTGTGGTTCTCGTTCTCGGCCCGCAAGGCTCCGGTGCACGAGATCCAGGAAGGCGCGGTGGCCGGCGGCCACTAGACCCGATCCTTCCGAAAAACGGGAAAGGCCCGGGCGTTCGCGCCCGGGCCTTTTTCATGTCCGCTCTTCAGGTGAGATCGACTCGCGAATACTGTTTGTCGGGAATCCGACTTATTCTGGAGTACTTGAGAAGGGAGTCGAGTTGTGAGGAACGCTCCTCGAACTGAAGTGTTTGTGATCCGCCGACTTCGGCGACCAAGCATTCAGGGAGAGACACCATGGCGACCTCCGCCAAGAGCCCGTCCAAGGCCCCGTCTAAAGCAAAGTCCGCCAAGCCTCGTCGCACGCGCCGCACCGGCCGCCGCGACCCGCTGGCCATCAGCTTGCTCAAGAAGGACCATCGCGAGGTCGAGGGCCTGTTCGACGAGTACGAACAGCTGGAGGGCGACGCCGACAAGCTGGCGCTGTTCAACAAGATCGCCCTGGCCCTGAAGGTCCACACCCAGATCGAGGAGGAGATCCTCTATCCGGAGGAACGCGGCGAGGTCGAGGACGACCTGCTGGACGAGGCCTATGTCGAGCACGACGGGGCCAAGAAGCTGATCGCCGAGATCGAGGCGATGCGGCCGGGCGACGAATATTACGACGCCAAGGTCAAGGTGCTGGGCGAGTACATCAAGCACCACGTCAAGGAAGAGGAACAGCCGGGCGGCATTTTCGCCCAGGCCAAGAAGGGCGACGAGGACCTCGACGCCATGGGCGAGCGCCTGAAGATCCGCAAGGACGAACTGATGGCCGAACTGGGCGGCGCGCAGCCGAACTGACTGAAACTGGCGGGAGGCGCCGAGCCTCCCCCTTTTCCGGAGGATCCATGGCGGAGGCGCTAGATCCGATCCTGCCGTCGGACGTCGACGACCTGGCCCGGGCGGTCCTGGAGATCGCCTGCGCGCGCGAGATGAGCCTGGCCACGGCGGAGAGCTGCACCGGCGGCCTGCTGGCCTCGCTGCTGACCGATATACCCGGCTGCTCGCACATCTTCGACCGGGCCTTCGTGGCCTATACCGACCAGGCCAAGATCGACATGCTGGGCGTGCCGCCGGCGTTCCTGGCGAACGGCGGGGCGGTGTCGCAGCCGACCGCGATCGCCATGGCCGACGGCGCCATCCAGCGTTCGGCAGCGGACGTGGCGGTGGCGATCACGGGCTGGACCGAAGAGGTCGGCGACCCGACCCGGCCCGGCGGCCTCGTCCATTTCGCCTGCGCCCGGCGCGGCGGCTACACCCATCATCGCCAAGTGCGGTTCAACGATATCGGCCGTGGCCCGCTGCGCATCGAATGCCTGCGCGTGGCGCTGAAGATGTTCCACCAGGCCCTCAAGCTCTGACCAAGAAAAAGCGCCTCCGGCTGGGCCGAAGGCGCTGTTTCGTACGGCCTGTGGCCGAGCGTCAGAGCGCTCGGCGACCGGTGAAGGCGTGGTAGATCGCCAGCACCACCACGGCGCCGATCACGGCAACCAGAAGGCTGTAGAGGTTCAGTCCCGAGACGCCCGCGGCGCCGAACTGGTTGAACAGGAAGCCGCCGACCACGGCGCCGACGATCCCGAGCACCAGGTCCACCACCAGGCTGCCGCCGCTGCGGCTGACGAGTTTGCTGGCGATGAAGCCAGCCACGAGGCCGAGCACGACCCACGCAAGAATAGACATGTACGCCTCCTTGGCATCAAAAGGCGTGCAAGCCGCGCGCCGATGCCAATAAAGGCCGTCGCCAAGACTTTCGTTCCGACACGCTTGCGTGTTCGTCGAAGTCCCGCGCGCCAAGACTTTCAAGGGTCTGAAGCGTTGCTTTCGGGCGAGCCTAGCGCGGCTTTCCGATGCGCGCCTGGACGGCGTCCACCAGCTTCTGGGCCGGGCCGCGACCCAGCAGGATGAAGACGCCCGAGCCGATGACGGCGCCGATGAGGAAGGACAGGCTCATGGGGAATCCCGGATACTGAAAGCTGAGGGGGCGAGCCTCTTCTTACGGCCTCCGGGAGGGCGTTGACCATGTGACACGCCGACGCCGGGCACGGTCTTTTCGCGTCCGGCCGTTTCGCGCGCAGCGGGAGGTGGTCGGTGGCGCCGGTCAGGGCGCCTTGGCCGCGGGCGGCGGCGGGGCGGTGGTCGAGGCCACGCGCCAGACGACGTTGCCGACATCGTCGGCCACCAGCAGGGCGCCGGACTTGTCGACCGTCACGCCCACCGGCCGACCCAGGGCCTGGCCCTTGGGATCGAGGAAGCCGGTCAGGAACGGCTCGGCCGGACCGGACGGCATGCCATTGGCGAAGGGCACGAAGGCCACGCGGTAGCCGTTGACGGGCTTCCTGTTCCACGACCCGTGCTGACCCACGAAGGCTCCGCCCCGGTAGCGGGCAGGGAAGGCGGCGGCGTCGTAGAAGGTCAGGCCCAGCGAAGCGGTGTGGGCGCCCAGGGCGTAGTCGGGCTTGATGGCCTTGGCCACCAGGTCGGGGCGCTGGGGCTTCACCCGCGTGTCGATGGTCTGGCCGTAATAGCTGTAGGGCCAGCCGTAGAAGCCGCCGTCCTTGACCGAGGTCATGTAGTCGGGGACCAGGTCGTTGCCGATCTCGTCGCGTTCGTTGACGCTGGTCCACAGCGCGCCGCTCTGAGGCTGCCAGCCCATGCCGTTGGGATTGCGCAGGCCCGAGGCGAAGACGCGGCTGGCGCCGGTGGCCGGATCGATTTCCAGGATCGCCGCGCGCCGCTCCTCGGCGGCCATGCCGTTCTCGCCGACATTGCTGTTGGAGCCGACGGTCACATAGAGCTTCGAGCCGTCCGGACTGGCGATGACGTTCTTGGTCCAGTGGTGGTTGATCGGCCCCGCCGGCAGGTCGGCGATCTTGCGCGGGGCGGCGGTGATCTTGGTCTGGCCCGTCTGGTAGGGGAAGGCCAGCAGGGCGTCGCTGTCGGCCACGTAGAGGGTGTCGCCGACCAGGGCCATGCCGAACGGCGAGTTCAGGCCCGACAGGAAGACGCTGCGCGCCTCCAGCGTCCCGTCGTTGTCGGCGTCGCGCACCAGGGTGATGCGGTTGGCCGAGGGAACGGTCGCGCCGGCCCGGCCCATGATGATCTTCTCGACGAAGCCCTTGAAGCCCTTGCTGTCGTCCGGCTTGGGCGGGGCGTTGGTCTCGGCGATCAGCACGTCGCCGTTGGGCAGGACGTAGAGCCAGCGCGGATGGTCCAGGCCCCGGACCAAGGCGGTGGCCACGAAGCCCGGCGCGGCGTCCGGCGTCTGGCCGTCGGCCCAGCCCACGGCGGGCGCGATCTTGATGACCGGCAGAGCCTGCTTCTTCGCGGCGGGCAGGGCGGGATCGGTTCCGTAGCCCTGTTCTGGCGGCAGGGCGGGCCCCGCGCCGCAGGCCGACAGCAGCAGGGCGGCGGGCCCGAGAAGCGTCAGGGCGTGATGGGCTTTGGGCATGGCGGGCGTCCGTCCCTCTGTCGTGTCGAGGCTTAACGCGAGACTGCCCCTTCAGGTCCGGCGACGCCAGGGTTCAGCGTGCGGGGGCGTGCTCGTCCAGCCAGCGGCGGAAGAAGCCGGGATCGGGCAGGCCGGCCTGGTTGGCGACGACCTTGCCGTCCTTGAACAGGAACAGGGCCGGAATGCCGCGCACGCCGTAGGTTTGGGCCAGGGCGGGTTCGGCGTCGACATCGATCTTCACGAAGCGGGCGCGGGGCTCCAGTTCGGCGGCCGCGCGGGCATAGATAGGGGCGATGGCCTTGCAGGGGCCGCACCAGGCCGCCCAGAAGTCGGCGACGACCGGGATCTGGCTGTTGGCGGCGTGCTTGCGGAAGCGCGGCGTGGTCAGGTCCACGGGCTGGCCCGTGAACAGGGGCTGGCCGCAGCGCCCGCACTTGGCCGCCTTGGCGTCGCGCTCGGCCGGCAGGCGGTTGGTGGCGTCGCAGTGCGGGCAGACGATGTTCACGGTTTCGGTCATGGCCTGATCTCAACGGCGCGGCGGGGCTTCGGTTCTATCGCGCGGCGACCTCGGACGCGGCTAGAAGGAAAGCGCCCACACCGTACAGCTGGGTGTCGTCGGCCTCGACGTGGTCGGGCGCGTAGCCGATCTGCTGCACCCAGCCCAGCTTGCCGTCCGGTTTGACCGCGCCGGCCAGGGCGGACCAGCCCTTGGCGACGGCCGTCTCGTACGTCTGTCCCTTCAGGAGGTCGTGGTTGAGGCCCCAGGCCAGGCCGTAGACGAAGAAGCCCGTGCCGCTGGTCTCGGGCGGGGCGTGTTCGGGCGCCAGCAGGGAAGGGGCCCAGCAGCCGTCGGGCTTCTGCAGCGCAACCAGCCTGTCGGACATCCGGCGGAACAGGGCCTCGTAGCGCGGGCGCGACGGATGATCGGCGGGCAGGGTCCTCAGGATGTCGACGATCCCGGCATAGACCCAGCCGTTGCCGCGGCTCCAGAAGATCTTGCGGCCCTGGTCGTCGCGACGGTCGAAATAGCGGCTGTCGCGGTAGAAGAGGCCTTCCTGCTGGTCGAACAGATAGTCGGTCGTCGCCCAGAACTCCTTGTCGCCATAGGCGGCGTAGCGGGGATCGCCGGTGGCGCGGCTGAGGCCCGTCCAGGTCGCCGGACCCATGAACAGGGCGTCGCTCCAGCACCAGCGGGCCTGGCAGGGCTGGTCCTCGGCGCCGTCGATGAAGGTCATGTCGGCGTGGGGCGGATCGGCCAGTATGGCGTCGAAGCGGGCCTTCAGGGGCGCGATCTGGGCCGGGTCGTGGTCCTTGCCGTAGAGCCACAGCCAGGTCTGGCCCACCACGTGGTCGTCGGCGTGCAGCGGGCGGGCGCCCAGGTTCCAGCCTTCCTTGACGCCGTGGGCGCGGGCGGCCTGGACCAGGTCGGCGTCGCCGGTCCGGTCGGCGAAGGCGGCCAGGCCGACGAACAGCGCGCCCTGCACCCAGCCGCGCGGATCGGCGGTCTTGGGATGGGCGTGGACGTAGTCGAACCTGTCCATATGGGCAAACTGCCAGGCCGCGACCCGGCGGCCCAGCGTCACGGCCTGGGCGGCGGCGGGCGTGGCCACGACCGGGGCGGGAGGGTCGGGGCGGGCCTCGGTTCCCTCTCCGGCGGCCAGGGTCAGCACGGCAAGGGCGATGAACAGGCTGGCGCGCATGGCTACGACTCCCCGGAGTGCGCGACTGTGCCGCCACGTCATCGGGCAGTGCTAGGTCGGTTTGCCGGCTGGTCAAGCCACTAGATGAATGTGTAGCGGTATCAGGATGATAGGTCTGGCCAAAATTATCTTTTGTACGATTTATGGTCAGGCCAATTTGCTTGCGTCGAGGTGGAACGGCGCTATGGTGAGGTCCGACGAACCTCGTCGGCCTACGCGGTGAACTTGTCCTTCAACCGCACCTCCTCCCGGGGCCGGCCGGCGACGGGCGGCTGGAGCCTTCCCTCCAGCCGCCCATCCAAATTCCCGAATCGCTAGATGAGCGAGCGGCGCGCCAGTTCGCTGCGGCGGGCGGCGACTTCGCTGCGGGCCTGCTGCATGGCGTCGATCTCGGTGGCGGTCAGCAGGTTGTCGATCACCCGGCCCAGGTGCTCGCGCATGGCGTTGCGGGCTTCCTTGGGGTCGCGGGCCTTGAGGGCGCTGAGGATTTCCTGGTGGTCGTCGATCAGCGGGCGCACGCCCACCTGGCGGCCGCGCTCCAGCATGGCGCGGCACAGGGGCGACTTGTAGCGCAGGTCCCACAGGTTCTCGATCACGGAGACGAGGGCGGCGTTGCGGGTGGCGCGAGCGATGGTGACATGGAACCGGCGGTCGGCCAGGTCGCCGCGCACGTCGTGTTCGTTCTCCGCGACCATGTCGTCGAGGATCTTTTCCAGGTCGATCAGTTCCTGGTCGGTGATGGTGGTGGCGGCCAGGGCGCAGGACTCGCCCTCGATCAGCCGGCGAGCCTCGGTCAGCTCGAAGGCGCCGATGTCGAGCTCGGGGGCGGGGGCCTCGGCCGGCGCGGCCTCGGTGACATACACGCCCGAACCGTGGCGGGCCTCGACCAGGCCGCGAATTTCCAGGGCGATCATCGCCTCGCGCACGGTGGGGCGGCTGACCTTGTAGTCCTCGGCCAGGTCGCGCTCGGACGGCAGGCGGTGGCCAGGCTGGTAGGCGCCGTCGCGAATGGATTGAGCGATCGCGTTGGCGACCTGCTGGTAGAGCTTGCGAGTTTCTGCGGTCGACGTGGTCATGCGACTTTCCCGCCCGGCGCGCGTGCCGGGCCCGCGCCAGCCTAGAGCAAGGCCGCGAAAGACGCCACGCCGGTTCGCTCTGGCGCAATTGTAATATCTTGTCTATGGATTGGTCAGGCCACTTAAGAGATTCAGGTAGACCAGATTTCCATGCTCAAGATTGTCGACGCCAAGGTGATCGTCACCTGCCCGGGGCGCAACTTCGTCACCCTGAAGATCACCACCTCGGACGGCGTCACCGGGGTGGGCGACGCCACGCTGAATGGCCGCGAGTTGGCGGTGGTCAGCTATCTGCGCGACCACATGATCCCCTGCCTGATCGGCCGCGACGCTCATCGCATCGAGGACATCTGGCAGTTCTTCTATCGCGGCTCGTACTGGCGCGGCGGCCCGGTGGGCATGAGCGCCCTGGCGGCCGTCGACATGGCGCTGTGGGACATCAAGGGCAAGGTCGCGGGCCTGCCGGTCTACCAGCTGCTGGGCGGCGCCTGCCGCGAGGGCGTCACCGTCTACGGTCACGCCAACGGCGAGACCATCGCCGACACCATCGCCGAGGCCCAGAAGTACAAGGCCCTGGGCTACAAGGCCATCCGCCTGCAGACCGGCGTGCCGGGCCTGGCCAGCACCTACGGGGTGTCGGGCGACAAGATGTTCTACGAGCCGGCCGATGCGGATCTTCCCACCGAGAACGTCTGGTCGACGGCCAAGTACCTCAAGCACGCGCCCAAGCTGTTCGAGGCCGCGCGCGAGGCCCTGGGCGACGACGTCCATCTGCTGCACGACGTCCACCATCGCCTGACGCCCATCGAGGCCGCGCGCCTGGGCAAGGATCTGGAGCCCTACCGCCTGTTCTGGCTGGAGGACGCCGTACCCGCCGAGAACCAGGCCGGCTTCCGCCTGATCCGCCAGCACACCACCACGCCCCTGGCCGTGGGCGAGATCTTCAGCCACGTCTGGGACGCCAACATCCTGATCCAGGAACAGCTGATCGACTATCTGCGGGCCACGGTGCTGCACGCCGGCGGGATCACCAACCTGAAGAAGATCGCCGCCTTCGCCGACCTGCACCATGTGCGCACCGGCTGCCACGGGGCTACCGACCTGTCGCCGGTGACCATGGCCGCGGCCCTGCACTTCGACCTGTCGATCCCGAACTTCGGCCTGCAGGAATATATGCGCCACACGCCGGAGACCGACGCGGTGTTCCCGCACGCCTACAGCTTCGGCGACGGCATGCTGCATCCGGGCGAGGCGCCGGGGCTGGGCGTCGACATCGACGAGACCCTGGCCGAGCAATATCCCTACAAGCGCGCCTACCTGCCGGTGAACCGGCTGGAGGACGGGACGATGTACAACTGGTGATCCGGGACGTTCGGCCACCTTCACATTGACATGACCAATATGTAGATTGGCTTGACAATATTGGTGGCGTCGCTAGCAGGTGGTCGAACCAATAACGATCGCCGCGCGTTTCGGCGGCGACGGGCGGGGAAACCATGTCGTCCAAGTCCATGCCGCGTCGCGCCGGCGCCTTCGTCCTGGCGGCCGCCCTGTTGGCCGCCGCCGCCCCGGCTCCCGCCGCCCAGCCTGACCCCGGCGGGCGCGGGCGGCTCTACCGCACGGTCGCGCCGATGAACCGGACGGTCGAGACCCGCCTGCTGCCGCAGATGGCTGTGCTGCTCGACAAGCTGATGGTCGAGAAGCGCGACATGACCCTGGACGGGGTGCGGGTGTTCGACGCCGACGACAAGTTCCTGCCCGGCAAGGTGGCCATCGGCCTGGCCTATCTGCTGGTCGACACGCCGCGCGACGATCCCAGGTTCCAGACCTATCTGGCGGGCTATCGGCAGATCGCCGACATGACGGTCGACGACACCAACAACACCTGGGGCATCTACTACTACTGCCAGGCCCTGCACATGCTGCAGGAGGCTGGCCTGCTGGAGCAGGCGGTCTCGCCCCAGACCCTGGTCAAGCTGCGGGCCAAGCTCGATTGGCGAAAGTTCGTCCGCGCCGACGACCTGACCCTGATCGACCTGCCCAACAACTATTACGGTGTGGCCTTCAGCGTGGCGCGGCTGCGCTACCAGCTGGGCTGGGAGGACGCCTCGGCCAGCGAGGCGCTGCTGGAGCGCACGCTGGACCACTATCGCAAGTATTCGGGCGAGTACGGTTTCGCCGACGAAACCGACGGCGACGGGCGGTTCGACCGCTACAGCGTGCTGCTGATCGGCGAGATCAGCCACCGCCTGATCGAGGCCGACATGCCCGCCACGCCGGAGGTGAGAGGCTGGCTGCGCAAGTCCGTCGACCTGATGCTGCCGCGCCTGAACCTGCGCGGCGAAGGCTTCGAATACGGCCGCAGCATCGGAACCTACGGCGAGACGGCGTTCCTGGAAGTGCTGACGGCGGCGGCCAAGCTGGACGTGCTGACGCCCGAGGAAAAGAGAATGGCCTACGCCTTCTCCTCGCGCGTCACCGCCCGCTACATGGACTTCTGGTTCGACCCGAAGATGGGATCAGTGAACCTGTGGGAGGGCGGCCGGCGCACCGACGCCTATCGCGGCAAGCACCGGATCCTGGGCGAGAACCTCAGCCTGGCCCGCCAGCACATCTATACCAGCGCGATCTGGAACGAGCTCGGCTTCAAGGACAAGGCGCCCGACCCCGGCTACGCGGCCTGGCTGGGCAAGCTGCCCAAACGGCGGACGACCTGGTTCGCGCGGGGTGAAAACGACCGGCTTGTGGTGACACTTCGGGACAAGGGGCGCGTGATCGGCCTGCCGATCATCAACGGCGGCAAGAGCCAGCACGAGAACACGCCCTACTATCCGATCCCGTTCTCGCCCGGGATGCTGGCGGGCGTGGCCGACGGCGAGTTCCCGCAACTGCTGCCGCGCGTCACCCTGGCCGACGGATCGAAACTGACGCCGCTGGCCTATGCCCGCAACGTCAAGGTGACCGAGCAGGGCGCCCTGACCATCGTCACCTACGAACAGGACCGGCTCGACAGGCTGGGAACCGACGCCCCGATCGCGGACGACCGCCTGAGTGTTAAGACGACCTACGTCCTGGAACCCGGCAAAATCAGCCGCACGGACGTCTTCATGCCCAAGACGGGGCAAGAGCTGAAGGCTATAGACCTGTCGTTCGCCTCGTTTTCGGCCGGGCCGGCCACCAAGGGCGGGGCCACCACCTACCGCCAGGGCGACGTAACGGGCTTCAAGGTGAGCGGGTTGGACTGCAAGTCACGTCCGCTGGACGACGAGAAAGCCTATCGGACGCCGACCGGCGCGTTCCAGAGTCTGGTGGAGTGCGCTGGCGGCGCGCGGACATTGTCGGAACCGCTGACGGTGAGCTGGACGCTGAGCTACCGCTAGACCTACTTCACCCGCGTCAGGATCAGGGTCTGGTCCGGCGGTCCGGGCTTGCCGTCGATGTCCTGCTCGACCAGCAGGGTGTCGGGATCGGTGCGGGTCACCTTCATCGACTGGTGGCGCGAGCCGCCGTCGCCGTGGGTGGTGACGGTCACCGCGCTCTGGCCGACGCGTTGAACGCTGATGTTCACCAGGTTCAGATTGACCACGGCCTGGGTCGGCTGGCCGTCCAGCACGGCGTGGGCGAACTGCAGGGCCGCGACGCCGGCTTCGTCCACCTCGACCAGGGTCCAGGCCAGGGTCTTGCCGTCGTCGATGGTGACGTCCAGCTCGCCGCTCAGCGGCGGCGGGCCGGTCAGGGCCTCGTTGAACTTGGAGCGCGGCAGGTCGATGGCCCAGCGGCCGGAAACGCCCATGGGGCCGCTGAACGTCTGGGCGTTCGCGGCCAGGGGCAGGGCGGTCGTCAGCACGGCGGCGCCGACCAGGGCGGTGAGGGCGCGAGCGGTCTTGCTCATGAGGTCGGCTCCGGGAACGGGCCCGGAAAGCCGGGCGGACGCAGGGTAACTTGGTCCCGCACGTCCGCCCGATCAAGGAGTCGGCCCAGGCGCTTGCGCGCCAAGCCCTTAGAACGGCGAGAATTTCTCGACCAGCGCCTGGCCGCCCGGGGTCTTCTGGACGCGGCTGATGTCGCCGCGGCCGCCGTAGCTGATGCGGGCTTCGGCGATCTGGGTGTGCTTGATGGTGTTGGCCGAGGAGATGTCCTCGGGGCGCACCATGCCGGCCACGGTCAGCTGGCGCACTTCGTTGTTGGTTTTCACTTCCTGGGTGCCCTGAATGATCAGGTTACCGTTGGGCAGCACACCCGCGACGATGGCGGCGATGGTCAGGCTGATCTTTTCCGAGCGGTTCACCGAACCGGCGCCGGCGTTGGACGTGCCCGACTTGGTGTTGATCATGTTGGACGGATCGAAGCCGCCCGGCAGAACTTTTCCGAGGCTGGATTCCAGGCCCAGGAAGTTGGGCACGCCCAGCGAGCTGTTCGAGGCGCGCGACGTGGCCGTCTGATCCTTGGTCGTGGCGCTGTCGTCGATGTCGATCATCACGGTCAGGATGTCGCCGACCTTGCTGGCGCGCTGGTCGTTGAAGAAGGTGCGCGCGCCCGTCCGCCACAGCGAGTTGGCCGAGGCGGCCTGGGGCTGGGGCGCGAATTGCTGGGTCATCGGCGCCAGTTGGGCGGGATAGCCGACGGGGGCCAGTTGCGGCCCCTTCACGGCTTCCGAAACGGTCGAGCAGGCGGCGAGCGGGGCGAGCAGCAGGAGGGCGGCGAGGGCGGGGCGCATGATGTGTGACCTTCTCAGCGAGCGGCGTAGCGCAGGGTGTTACGGCTGGCCTTCAGGCGCATCGCCTGCGGGCCGACGGCGGTCGAGCCGGGTCCGGTGACCACGGTCTCGATGATCTTCTTGCTGGCGGTGTTCTGGACCATCAGGCTTTCACCGATGGCCGCCGCCGACATGGCCTTGCCCTGCAAGGTGAGGGCCACGCCGTCGTCCTCGTAGGTGACTGCGACGATATCGCCCGCCTTGATGACCTGCGGGGTCGAGACGTCGCGCAGGCTGGCGGCCGCGCCTTGGCGCAGCGGGCGTTTGACGGTCATGCCGATCACGTCGTCGGCGTCGCGCGGGGCGTCCGAGGGGGCGGCGGCCATCTTCACCCAGACCAGATCTTCCGGCTGGACCATCTCGCCGGTCGACAGGCTGCGGGCGTAGGCAAGAACTTCCACGTTGCCGCGCGGGGCGCCGGCCAGGGCCGGGCCGGAGCCCGCGCCCTGGCGCACGATGATGCGGCGAACGCCCATGGCGTTGTCCCAGTCCAGGCCCGCGCGACGGGCGGCGATCTGCACCGCGCCGGCGTCGAGCACGGCCGAGGGACCCACGCGGGTGGCGATCACCATGTCCGAGGCCGCGCCGGCTCCGTCGAACAGCTCGCCCAGGGTGATCTTGCCGTCGGCGTCGGTGGTGTCGGCGCGCAGCGATACGGCCTGTCCGGCCAGGGCCGGGGTGGCGATCAGCAGGGCGGCGATGGAGACAGCGAACAGTTTCATGAGCTTACGACCGCAGGTTCGAGGTGGCCTGGAGCATCTGGTCGGCCGTGGTGATGACCTTGGAGTTCATCTCGTAGGCGCGCTGGGCGACGATCAGGGCGGTGATTTCGCTGACCGAGTCCACGTTCGAGGCTTCGGTGTAGTTCTGCAGCAGGGTGCCGAAGCCAGGCTGGCCGGGGGCGGCGATGTTGGCCGCGCCCGAGGCCGCGGTTTCCATGAACATGTTGTCGCCGATGGCCTCGAGGCCGCCTTCGTTCATGAAGTTGGCCAGTTCCAGCTGACCCACGGTCTGGGGCGTGGGGTTGCCTTCCATCTTCACCTGCACCAGGCCGGTCTTGCTGATGGTGGTGGCGACGGCGTTCTGCGGGATCGTGATGCCCGGCTGGACGGTGTAGCCGTCCTCGGTGACGATCTGGCCCTGGTCGTTGGTCGAGAAGTTGCCGGCGCGGGTATAGGCCGTCTCGCCCGAGGGCAGCAGAATCTGCAGGAAGCCCTTGCCCTGGATGGCCACGTCGAACTCGTTGTTCGTCATGGTGGGCGTGCCCTGCTCGTGGATGCGGTAGACCGAGCCGGCCTTCACACCGCCGCCGATCTGCACGCCGGTCGGGACCACGTTGCCGTCGCCCGACGACTGCGAGCCGGCCCGTTCGATCGTCTGATAGATCAGGTCCTGGAACTCGGCCCGTTGGCGCTTGAAGCCCACGGTGTTCATGTTGGCGATGTTGTTCGAGATGACTTCGACGTTCAGCTGTTGAGCCGACATGCCGGTCGCGGCGGTGCGGAGCGCTTGCATCGTGGGTTATCCTTACTGCGGCTTGCCCAGGCGCTCGACGGCGCTCCGGGACAGTTCCGAGGTTTGATCCATCATCTTGGCCACGCTCTCGTAGGCGCGGTTGACCTCGATCAGCTTGGTGATCTGGGTGATCGACTGGACGTTGGAGGCTTCCAGCATGCCCTGATGGACCTTGGCGTCCGGGGCGGCCTGGGGCGTGTCGTTGGTGGTGTTGCGATAGAGGTTGTCGCCGTCCTTGCGGAAGGCGGCCAGGTCGGTGGGGCGCACCACGCCGATCTTGCCGGCGCGCTCGGCGCCCTGGCTGACCGTGCCGTCCTTGGCGATGGTGACCGGGCCCTTCAGCGGGTCCAGCAGGATCTCGCCGCCGCCGTCGTCCAGCACGGGCTGGCCGTTCTGGGTGACCAGCTTGCCGTCCGGGCTCATGGTGAAGCGGCCGTCGCGGGTGTAGCGCTCGCCGCCGGCCGTCGAGACCTTGAAGAAGCCCTGGCCTTCCAGGGCCACGTCGAAGTCGCCGCCGGTCTGGGTCAGGGCGCCTTGGCCGAAGTCGCGGGCCACGCCGTCGTCCAGCACGAACTTGACGGGGTTCGTGCCACCGGCGGTGCGGGCCGGCTTGGCCGGTTCCGTGCGGACCATCAGCTCCTCGACCTTGAAACCGGTCGTGTTGGCGTTGGCGATGTTGTTCGCGACGATGTCGAGTTCGCGGCGCAGGGTCATCTGCCGCGAAAGTCCGACGTAAAGTGCGTTGTCCATGACCGGTTACCGAGACGGCTGGCGCGACAAATGCGCCGCATCCCTGCAAGCAACCCTCGTGCCAACTTAAAAAGTTCAGCAATTTCAACAAAAAGGAAGGTTAACGCGCCCTCGGCGGCGGAGTCTGCCGGGCAGATTCAGCCTGCGGCGAAATGGCCTCTAAAAGACATCGTTAACCATGCTCCCCGCATGAGTAGATCCATAGATTCCAAGGAACCGCGCGCGTGGCCAAGAAACCTGCCCAGGAAGCTCCCGCCCCCGAAGGCGAAGAGGGCGCTGCCGAGGGCGAAGCTCCCGCCAAGAAGAAGCCGCCGATGATGATCATCATCGCGGCGGCCGCCGCCGTCGTGCTGGTCGGCGGCGGTGTGACCGCGTTCCTGCTTCTGAAGCCCAAGCCCGACGCTCATGCCGAGGCGGGCCACGAAAAGCCGAAGAAGGAAAAGAAAAAGGAAAAGAAGGAAGAGAAGGGCGGTCATGGCGGTGGCGGCGAGGGCGCGGCTCCCGCGGCCGGCGCGCCGGTGATCAAGGAAGGCCCCGACGGCGTGGTGTTCTACACCCTGCCCGACATCGTGGTGAACATGCAGGCCGCCGACGGCCGTTCCACCTTCCTGAAGCTGAAGCTCACCTTCGAGCTGCCCGACGAGGAGACGGCCGACACCCTGACGCCGAACCTCCCGCGTCTGCAGGATATGTTCCAGACCTTCCTGCGCGAACTGCGTCCGGAAGACCTCAACGGCAGCCAGGGCAGCTATCAGCTGCGCGCCGAGCTGCTGCGCCGCGTTAATCTGGTCGCCGCGCCTTCCCACGTGAACGCGGTGCTGATCGAGGAGATGCTGATCAACTAGCTTCGGCTGGTTGAGGCGAACCATCATGGCGGACGAAATCGACGATCAGGCCGCGATGGCCCAATGGGCCTCGGAGAACCCGCCGAACGACTTCGGCGGCGACGCCGGCGGCGGCAACGAGTTCGGCGACTTCAGCGGCGGCATGGGCGGCTGGGACGACGGCGGCGGCGACGGCATGGGCGCCGAGCGCATCCTGAACCAGGACGAGATCGACAGCCTGCTGGGCTTCGACATGTCCGGCGACGGCAACGACGACCGCACCGGCATCCGCGCCATCATCAACTCGGCCCTGGTCTCGTACGAGCGCCTGCCGATGCTGGAAATCGTCTTCGACCGCCTGGTGCGGTTGATGACGACGTCGCTGCGGAACTTCACGTCCGACAACGTCGAGGTCAGCCTCGATAACATCAGCTCGATCCGCTTCGGCGACTATCTGAACTCGATCCCGCTGCCGGCCATCCTGGCGGTGTTCCGGGCCGAGGAGCTGGACAACTACGGCCTGCTGACGGTCGACTCCAACCTGATCTATTCGATCGTCGACGTGCTGCTGGGCGGCCGTCGCGGCACCGCGGCCATGCGCATCGAGGGCCGTCCCTACACCACCATCGAGCGGGTGCTGGTGCAGCGGATGGTCGAGGTGGTGCTGCACGACGCCAAGGCCGCCTTCGAGCCCCTGCATCCGGTGTCGTTCAGCCTGGACCGCCTGGAGACCAATCCGCGCTTCGCCGCGATCGCCCGGCCGGCCAACGCCGCGATTCTTGTGAAGCTTCGGATCGACATGGAAGACCGCGGCGGCAGAATCGAGCTTCTGCTGCCCTATGCGACCCTTGAGCCCATCCGGAAGATGCTGCTGCAGCAGTTCATGGGCGAGAAGTTCGGCCGCGACAACATCTGGGAAGGCCACTTGGCCACCGAACTCTGGACCACCCAGATGGAGGTGCGCGCCGTGCTCGACGAGCAGCAACTGCCGTTGAGCCGTGTGCTGAACCTCCAGGTCGGCGACACCCTGATGCTGAACGCCACCACCGACAGCCTGGTCGAACTGCGCGCGGGTTCGATCCCGCTGACGCGCGGCCGCATGGGCCGTCGCAACCACTCGATCGCCGTGCGGGCCGAGGCCCCCCTGACCTCGGCGGCCAAGAAGGCGGTTCAGAAGCTGAAATGAGCGTGACGGCCATCGCCCTCAACGGTTTCCTGGCGGTGCTGCTCCTGGTGGCGCTGGGGGTCGGCTGGCGCCTGGAGCGCCGGCTGAAGGCCTTGCGCGACAGCCACGAGGGCTTCGCCAAGGCCGTGGGCGACCTGGACCGCGCCGCCATGCGCGCCGAACAGGGCCTGGCCGACCTGCGCGCCGCCACCGACGAGGCCGCCGACACCCTGGCCGACCGCATCGCCCAGGCGAAGGCCCTGGCCGCCCAGCTGGACGAGCGCCTGAACCGTCCGATCGTGACGCCTCCGCCCGTCTCGCAAGGTCGGGCCGCTGTCGAGCAGCGCCTGGCCGCCGAGCCGCGCCCGGCTCCGGAGCCGCGTCCGATCCGCGCACCCGAGCCGGAGCTTCCGCCCGAAACCCCGCGCCGCCTGCGGGCCGAGGACTTCGAGAAGCTGCTGGAGCGCGAATCCCGCATCCCCCGCGACGCCCCGCCGCCTTCCGCCGCGCGGCCTTCCGCGTCAAAGGAAACCGCGCGTTCACGAGCGCGGATTGATGATGACCTGTTCGAGGGCCCGGAAGATCCGCCGCGCCCCGGCTCGACCTTTAGAGGCCGTCGATGAAAAACGTTCCGCGCATCCTGCCGCTGGTGGGTGTCGCCGTGGTCGGCGTGCTCGCCGTCAACGCCCTGGCCGGCGCGAAATCCGTTCCGAACATGCTGAGCGGCGCCAAGGCCTTCGCCGAGGGCGTGGCCAAGCCTGACGCGAAGGACGGCGCCAAGGACGGCGAGAAGGCTCCCTCGGCCGCCGACGCCGGCAAGGACGCCGCCAGCAACGCCGCGCCGTCGCGCATCTGCGCGCCCTCGGCCACCGATCTGGCCAAGGAAGCCGGCCTGTCGCCGGCCGAGCTGCGCGTGCTGCAGAGCCTGGGCCAGCGTCGCGGCCAGTTGGACCAGCGCGAGCAGGACATCGACGTCCAGCTGCAGCTGCTGGCCGCCGCCGAGGCCAAGCTCGACGCCAAGATGAAGGCCCTGAACGGCATGAAGGGCGAGATCCAGGGCCTGCTGGGGCAGGCCGACGCCCAGAAGCAGGCCGAGACCGACCGCCTGGTCCTGGTCTATTCGGCCATGAAGCCCAAGGACGCCGCCGCCCGCATGAGCATGCTGGACGACAGCGTGCGCCTGCCGATCGCCGCCAAGATGAAGGAGCGCACGCTCTCGATGGTGCTGGCCAACATGTCCCCCACCGACGCCAAGATCCTGACCGAGCGCCTGGCCAACCGCACCTCGGCCGAGGCCATCGCCAAGGGCAAGGCCGCCCTGGCCGCTACCGATCCGGCCGCCGCCGGCGCCGCCGCGCCCAACGCTCAAGCCGCCGCCGCCGCCACGCCGCTGGCCGGCGCGGGCGCCAAGCCCGCCGCCAAGAAGGCCGGCTAGGACAGGAGACGGGCAGGGGGCATGAAACGGGGGGAGACTCTGAGATCGGCCATCGCGGCGATCTGCATCCTCGGGGTCGCGACCCCGTCGGCAGCGATCTCGGCTGCGCCGCATCACGCCTCCAAGCCTGCCCACAAGCCCGCGCCGCGCAAGGCCGCGCCCGCCGCCGCCCGTCCAGCCGCTCCGGGCGGACTGCAGATCCGCGTCGCCCAGGCCCCCGACTTCACCCGGCTTGAATTCCCTGGCTCGCGCGGCATGCAGGCGCGCCGCGAGGGCAACGCCGTGGTCCTGCGCTTCACGCGCGACGCCAATCCCAATCTCTCTGGCCTGAACGTCGGTCCGCCGCGCCTGGTCAAGGGCGCCCAGGCCCGCCACGTCGGCGGCGTTCTGGAGCTGGTGGTGGCGCTGACCGACGACGCCGACTTCCGGGCCGGCAACGCCGACGGCGACGACTTCGTCAACCTGTTCGTCCGCCAGCAGCCGACGACGGCCCCGGCTCCGGTGGCCATGGTCGCGCCCCAGCGGCCCAATCCGATGCCCGCCGGCGGCGTGGTGCCGGTCAAGTATTCCAAGGTTTCGGGCCAGATCCAGCTGAGCTTCGACTGGGCCAATCCGGCTGGCGCGGCCGTGTTCCGGCGCGGCGAGGCGGTGTGGGTGGTGTTCGACACCCCCGCGCGCCTCGACATCGGCAAGCTGCCGCCCAGCACCCAGCAGTACCGCAACATCCAGGCCTTCAAGGGCCCAGACTACACCGCCCTGCGGATCAGCACGCCCCAGGGCGCGCCGTTCTACGCGGACGGGGTGGGCTCCAACTGGACCATCGCCCTGGGGGCGGGGAACCAGGACTCGCCGGACCTGATCCGCGTCGCCCGCGACGACAACGCCAGCCCCGCCACCCTGACCGCCACCGTGGCCGGCACGACCAAGACCATTTGGGTGGCCGACCCGGCGGTGGGCGACCGCATGGCCGTGGCCACGGCCTTGGCGCCGTCCAAGGGCCTGCCGTCGCGCCGCGACTATGTCGAGATGGCGCTGCTGCAGTCGGCCACGGGCCTGGCGGCGGAGAGCTATTCGGGCGACCTGCAGATGAGCGCCGCCGGCGACATCGTCCGCATCGGTCGGCCCAAGGGCTTGATGCTGTCGTCGGCCTCAAGCGGGCAGGGGCAGGCCGATGTCGCCGGCGCGCCCCAGGCCATGGCCATGCCGGCCCTGATCGATCCCGCCAACTGGTCCAAGACCGGCACCGGCGGCTTCATGGCCCGCTACGACGCCCTGCTGGGCGCCATCCCCGCCGCCGCCGGCCCCGACGGCAAGGGCGACGATACGGCCGCCCGCATGGCCCTGGCCCGTTTCCTGGTCGGCTCCAACCTGTCCTATGAAGCCATCGGCGTGCTCAACGCCGCCGGCCGCGCTCACCAGACCCTGATGGGCAACGGTGAGTTCCGTGGCCTGCGGGGCGTGGCCAAGGTGCTGGCCCATCGCTACGCCGAGGCCGAGACCGACTTCGCCTCGCCGGTGCTGGCCGACGATCCCTCGGCCGCCCTGTGGCGCGGCTACGTGGCCGCCAAGACCGGCCAGTGGACCGACGCCAACCAGCACTTCGCCGACGGCCAGCGCGCTCTGAACATGTTCCCGGCCCTGTGGCAGGCCCGCTTCCTGGGCGCCCAGGCCGAGGCCTCGGTCGGCGTCGGCGCGCCCGAGACCGCCATCCGCCTGATCAACCAGGCGCTCAAGCTGCCCAACATTCCGGTCGAGGACCAGCTGGAGCTGCGCCTGACCCTGGCCAAGGCTTTCGAAGCCAAGGGCGACAGCCGCGCCCTGCCGGTGTTCCAGGCCATCGCCCGCTGCGGCATCGACCGCCTGGCCGCCCCGGCGACCCTGCACGCCATCCAGATCCGCCTGGCCAAGAACCAGATCACGCCCGACGTCGCCGCCAAGGGCCTGGATCAGCTGCGCTACCGCTGGCGCGGCGACAGCGTCGAGCTGGACACCATCCGGGCCCTGGGCCAGCTGCAGATCAGGCAGGGCCGCTATCGCGAGGCGCTGGAGGTGCTGCACTCGGCCGGCAACGTCCAGTCGGGCACGCCCCAGGCCGTGGCCCTGCGCAACGACCTCAACACCGCCTTCCGCACCCTGTTCCTGGACGGCCTGGCCGATGGCATGCAGCCGATCCAGGCGGTGGGCCTGTTCTACGACTTCCAGGACCTGACCCCCATCGGCGCCGACGGCGACCAGATGGTCCGCAACCTGGTGCGCCGCCTGGTCGACGTCGACCTGCTGGACGAGGCCGCCAAGCTGCTGAAATACCAGGTCGACAACCGCCTGAACGGCGTGCCCAAGGCCCAGGTCGCCACGGACCTGGCCTGGATCTACCTGATGGACCGCAAGCCCGAGAGCGCGCTGGACACCATCAACGACACCCGCACCACCATCCTGCCGCCGGCCCTGAACGCCGAGCGCCGCCTGGCCACCGCCCGCGCCCTGATGGGTCTGGGCCGCTACGACGCCGCCCTGGAAGTGATCGAGAGCGACAAGGGCCGCGACGCCGAGGACATCCGCGCCGAGATCGCCTGGAAGCAGCACACCTGGCCGCTGGCCGGCACGATGTACGAGCGCTCGCTGGCCGACCGCTGGAAGACGCCGGGCGTGCTGAGCCCTGCCGACGAGTCCAAGCTGCTGCGCTCGGCCGTGGCCTACAGCCTGGCCGACGACGACGCTTCGCTGGCCCGTCTGCGCCAGCGGTTCGGCGGCTTCATCGACGGCGCCCGCAATCCCGACGGCCTGCGCGTGGCCCTGGCCGGCGCCGACCCTGGCAGCCTGTCCAGCAGCGACTTCAGCAAGGTCACCGCCGACAACGAGGCCTTCAACGGCTGGGTGGCCAAGATGAAGGACCGCTTCCGGGCCCAGGCGAGCAACTAGGGCTCGGTGATTCTCGCCCGCGGGGGCGATTTTTCCTTCCAGACCTGCCTAAGCGGTCGCCATTGGCTTGGCGGCCGCGTTTTGCGTGTCCAGCCGGTGAACCTTCGCCCGGGAAAAGCGATTGGTCTTATGGCGGCCCAGCCCCAAACGCCTTAGTTAGACGCCGCGCGCGCGGTCCGGTCGGGACGTCGACAAGAGGCGCCTGACGGGCCCGCTTGCATTGCTCCGACGGGCGTGTCATGACAACGTTGTCATAGGGTGGATACATTGGCCAAAGAGACAAACACCGATCAAGCGGGTCGGGAAGTGCTGGTCCTGCTGGGTGGCGCGGGCGACCTGGCCCTGCGTATGTTGTTGCCTTCCTTGTATTTTCTCGAGGTCGACCGCCTGCTGCCGCACGATCTGCGGATCATCGGCCTGGCCCGTCACGACCACGACGCCGACAGCTACCGCAAGCTGGTCCGCGAGCAGCTGGGCAAGCGCGCCACCGTCGAGGAGGCGGCCTGGAATCGCCTGGCCGCGCGCCTGGATTACCTGTCGGTCGACATCACCCAGGAGGCCGGCGCCAAGGCCCTGGCCGACAAGATCGGCAAGTACGGCGACCTGGTGGTCTATTTCGCCCTGTCGCCCAGCCTCTACGGCTCGGTCTGCGGCGCCCTGCAGGCCGCCGGCCTGACCGGTCCTCGCACGCGCCTCGTGCTGGAAAAGCCGATCGGCAAGGACTTCCAGAGCTCGTGCGTGATCAACGGCGCCGTGGGCGCGGTGGTCGACGAGAGCCAGATTTTCCGCATCGACCACTATCTGGGCAAGGAAACGGTCCAGAACCTGACCGCCCTGCGCTTCGGCAACGTGCTGTTCGAGCCCCTGTGGGACAACAAGCACATCGACCACGTGCAGATCACCATCGCCGAGACCGAGAAGGTCGGCGAGCGCTGGCCCTATTACGACGAGTACGGCGCCCTGCGCGACATGCTGCAGAACCACCTGCTGCAGCTGCTGTGCCTGGTCGCCATGGAGGCTCCGTCGGGCTTCGATCCGGACGCGGTGCGCGACGAGAAGGTCAAGGTGCTGCGGTCGCTGCGCCCCTTCACCAAGGCCAATGTCGCCCACGACACCGTGCGCGGCCAGTACGTGGCCGGCGTGGTCGAGGGCACGGCCCGCGAAGGCTATCTGGAAGAGGTCGGCAAGGGCTCCAAGACCGAGACCTTCGTGGCCATGAAGGTCGATATCGACAACTGGCGCTGGGCCGGCGTGCCGTTCTTCCTGCGCACCGGCAAGAACCTGCCCGACCGCCGCACCCAGATCGTCGTGCAGTTCAAGCCCGTGCCGCACAACATCTTCGGTCCCGCCGCCCAGGCCGAGACCAAGTCCAATCGCCTGGTCATCGACCTGCAACCGGACGAGGACATCTCGCTGACCGTGATGACCAAGCGTCCGGGCCTGTCGGAGGAGGGGATGCGCCTGCAGTCCCTGCCGCTGTCCCTGGCCATGAGCGCCCCGGGCAGCCGTCGCCGCATCGCCTACGAAAAGCTACTGTTGGACGTGTTCCGCGGCGACCGCACCCTGTTCGTGCGTCGCGATGAGGTCGAGCACGCCTGGCGGTTCGTGGACGGCGTCTCGGCCGCCTGGGCCGAGGCCCAGATCGAGCCGGCGCCCTATGCCGCCGGCACCTGGGGGCCGCACGGCTCCAGCGCCCTGATCGCGCCGCAGGGCCGGGCCTGGAACGAGTAGCTTGACCGCCATGACCCTCCCCAAGATCGAAGCCTTCCCGACGCGCGAGGCGCTCTACGACGCCGCCGCCTCGGTGCTGGCTTCGGCCCTGATCGACGGCGTGGCCAAGCGCGGCCAGGCCGGCTTCGCGGCGACCGGCGGCTCCACCCCGGCCCCGGTCTACGACCGCCTGGCGACCATGACCGTGCCCTGGGACAGGGTCGTGGTCACCCTGACCGACGAGCGGTTCGTGCCGCCGACCGATCCCAGCAGCAACGAGGGCTTGGTCCGTCGTCACCTGCTGGTCGGCGGAGCTGCGAAGGCGACGTTCGCGCCGCTCTATTTCGAGGGCGTGGGCCAGGACGAAGTCGCGGCCAAGGCCGAGCCGGGCGTCGCCCAGGCCCTGCCGTTCGGCGTGGTGGTGCTGGGCGTGGGTCCGGACGGCCACTTCGCCTCGCTGTTCCCGGGCAATCCTAAGCTGGCCGAGGGCTTGGACCCCGCCAGCCCACGCACGGTGATCGCCGTGCCGCCGGGCCAGCCGGCCCCGGACCTGCCCCGGATCAGCCTGACCTTCCAGGCGTTGATTCAATCGTCGCTGATCGTCCTGCTGGTCACCGGCGCGGCGAAGAAGGCCCTGCTGGAAGGTCCGGTCGATCCGAGCCTGCCCGTCGCGGCCATCCTGAACCAGGACCGCGCCCCGGTCCGCATCCTGTGGGCGGAGTAGCCTTATGGCCTTGAACCCTGTCATCGCCGAGGTCACCGCCCGGATCGTCGAACGCAGCCGCGACACGCGCTCGGCCTATCTGGCCAATCTGGACGCCGCCGCAGCCGCCCAGCCGGGCCGCGCCAAGCTTTCCTGCGCCAACTGGGCCCACGCCTTCGCCGCCTCGCCGGCGGTCGACAAGGTCCGCGCGCTCGACCCGAACGCCCCCAACCTGGGCATCGTCTCGGCCTATAACGACATGCTGTCGGCCCACCAGCCGTTGGAAGAGTATCCGGCGATCATCAAGGAAGCCGCGCGCGAGGTCGGGGCCACGGCCCAGTTCGCCGGCGGCGTGCCCGCCATGTGCGACGGCGTCACCCAGGGCCGTCCGGGCATGGAGCTGTCGCTGTTCTCGCGCGACGTGATCGCCATGGCCACGGGCATCGCCCTGACTCACGACGCCTTCGACGGCGCGCTCTATCTGGGCGTCTGCGACAAGATCGTGCCGGGCCTGGTGATCGGCGCCCTGACCTTCAGCCACCTGCCGGCGATGTTCGTGCCGGCGGGCCCGATGACCTCGGGCCTGCCCAATTCGGAAAAGGCCCGCATCCGCGCCCTCTACGCCGAGGGCAAGGTCGGCCGCGAGGAACTGCTGGCCGCCGAGAGCGCCAGCTATCACGGCCCGGGCACCTGCACCTTCTACGGCACGGCCAACACCAACCAGATGCTGATGGAGCTGATGGGCCTGCACCTGCCGGGCTCGGCCTTCGTGCATCCCAACACCCCGCTGCGCACGGCCCTGGTCAAGGAAGCCGCCAAGCGCGTGGCCGCCATCACCCACAAGGGCAACGACTGGATCCCGGTCGGGCGGATGATCGACGAGAAGGCCGTGGTCAACGGCGTGGTCGGCCTGATGGCCACCGGCGGTTCGACCAACCTGGCCCTGCACATCGTGGCCATGGCCCACGCGGCCGGCATCATCCTGACCCTGGAAGACCTGGACGACATTTCCAAGGCCACCCCGCTGCTGGCCAAGGTCTATCCGAACGGCTCGGCCGACGTGAACCAGTTCCACGCCGCCGGCGGCATCCACTTCGTGGTCAAGGAACTGCTGAAGGCGGGCCTGGCGCACGAGGACGTGCTGACCGTCGTCGGCCACGGCCTGTCGCGCTACACTCAGGAGCCGATCCTGGTCGATGGCGAGCTGGCCTGGCGCGAAGGCGCCGACGAGTCGCTGAACCTGGACATCCTGCGCCCGGCTTCGAGCCCCTTCAGCCAGGAAGGCGGCCTGCGCCTGCTGACCGGCAACCTGGGTCGCGGCGTGATCAAGATCTCGGCCGTGAAGCCCGAGCACCAGGTCATCACGGCCCCGGCCGCGGTGTTCCAGGAACAGGAAGATTTCATCGCCGCCTTCAAGCGCGGCGAGCTGGATCGTGACGTCGTGGTGGTGGTGCGCTTCCAGGGCCCGTCGGCCAACGGCATGCCCGAACTGCACAACCTGTCGCCGTCGATCTCGGTGCTGCTGGATCGCGGCCACAAGGTGGCCCTGGTCACCGACGGCCGGATGTCCGGCGCCTCGGGCAAGACGCCGGCGGCCATCCACCTGACGCCGGAGGCGGCCAAGGGCGGCCCGCTGGCCTATGTCCAGGACGGCGACGTCATCTCCTTGAACGCCCAGACGGGCGAACTGAAAATCCTGGTGGACGAGGCGACCCTGCGCGCCCGCACGCCGGCACAAGTCCCGGCGTCCAAGCCGGGCTTCGGACGGGAACTCTTCGGTCTGATGCGTGCGGGAGTCGGCGCGTCCGACCACGGCGCCTCGGTGCTGTTTGCTTAGGAAGTGATGGAAATGAGCGGCTTGAACTCCATCGGGCTTGGCCTGGTCGGCGACATCGGCGGAACCAACGCGCGGTTCGCCCTGGTCGATTTCGACGGGTCCGATCCCCAACTGATCGAGCCGACCTCGTACAAGGGCGAGGACTACGGTCAGGCCGAGGACGCCATCGAGGCCTATCTGAGCAAGATGGGCCTCAAGCACCCCGACCAGGCGGTGGTGGCCGTGGCCGGCCCGATCGAGCACGGCGCCGTGCACTTCACCAACAGCGACTGGAAGCTGTCGGAGGACAGCCTGCGCCGGGCTGGCGGCTTCCGCTCGGCCAAGCTGATCAACGACTTCACCGCCCAGGCCCTGGCCGCGCCGCGTCTGGCGCCCAAGGACCTGCGCCAGATCGGTCCGCTGCAGACCTCGGGCGAGGGCGACCTGGCGATCATCGGCCCCGGCACGGGCTTCGGTGCGGCGGGCATGGTGCGCCGGCACGGCGTCGAGACCCCGCTGACCACCGAAGGCGGCCATATCGCCTTCGCGCCGTTCGACGACACCGAGATCGAGATCCTGCGCATTCTGGCCAAGAAGTACGGCCGCTGCTCGATCGAGCGCATCCTGTCGGGTCCTGGCATGGAAGACCTGCACGTGGCGCTGGCCGAGATCGAAGGCCGTCCGGCCGAGGAACTGACCGCCAAGCAGATCACCGAGCACGGCGTGGCCGGCGACGGCTGCTGCAAGGTCACGATCGACCGCTTCTGCGCCATCCTCGGCTCGGCGGCCGGCGACCTGGCCATGGCCCTGGGCGCGCGGGGCGGGGTGTTCATCGCCGGCGGCATCGCGCCCCGGATCATCGACCTGCTGGAGCAGGGCGAGTTCCGCAGCCGATTCGAATCCAAGGGCCGCCTCAGCGACTACACCAAGGCCATCCCCACCCACGTGGTGATGAACCCCCACACGGCCCTGATCGGCGCCGCCGTGGCGATGACGCCGGACGGTCGCGCGGCGATTTCCTAGGACTACAAGGCTTTCCGAAGCTCCGGCCGCCTCGGGGCGAGCGCCACGCGCAAAAGTGGGCTCGCCTTGACAAGGTTGTCATGGCTCTATTGCGTCGCTTGTCGATTTTCCGACGCTTCGCGAGGCCGTCTTGAGTTCCAAGGTTACGATCCACGAGGTCGCCCGCATGTCGGGCGTATCGATCAAGACCGTGTCGCGGGTGCTGAACCGCGAGCCGAACGTCAAGAGCGACACCCGCACCAAGGTGCAGGAAGCCGTGGCGGCCCTGAACTATCGGCCTAACATCTCGGCCCGCAGCCTAGCCGGGTCGAAGGCCTATCTGATCGGCGTCTTCTTCGACAACCCCAGCCCCGCCTATGTCACCGACGTGCAGCTGGGCGCCATCGCCCGCTGCCGGGAAGAGGGCTACCACCTGATCGTCGAGCCGCTGGACTCCGAGGGCGACGTCGCCGCCCAGGTCCAGCCGATGCTGGCCACCCTGCGGATGGACGGGGTGATCCTGACCCCGCCGGTCTGCGACAACGTCGCGGTGCTGGACGTTCTGGAAGCCGAGGGCGTGCCCTATGTGCGTCTGTCGCCCGACCAGGACCTGGACCGCTCGGCCCATGTGCGCATGGACGACACACGCGCCGCCTACGAGATGACCGCCCACCTGATCGGCCTGGGCCACACCGACATCGGCTTCATCAAGGGCCACCCCGACCACGGCGCCTCGCACCTGCGCTACGAGGGCTATGCTCAGGCCATGAAGGACCACGGTCACGCCGTGCGCGAGGACCATGTGGAGCAGGGCTGGTTCTCGTTCCGCTCGGGTTTCGAGGCGGCCGAGCGGCTGCTGGCCCGCGCCGATCGCCCCACGGCGATCTTCGCGTCCAACGACGACATGGCCCTGGGCGTGATGGCGGTGGCCAATCGCCTGCGCCTGGAAGTGCCTCAGACCCTGTCGGTGGCCGGCTTCGACGACACGCCCGGCGCCAAGGTGGTGTGGCCGCAGCTGACCACCGTGCGCCAGCCGATCCAGGCCATGGCGGCGGCCGCGGCCGACCTGCTGCTGGACGGCGCCAAGGTCGGGGAGGGCGATACGCCCCCCTCGCGTCTGCTCGACTTCCAACTGGTGGTGCGCGAGTCCACCGGGCCGATCGGTATCGTCTCCCTCCCGCGACCGGAATCCGTTCCAGGCGTTTAGGTCGGGCGTCCCGTAGGGCGCGCCCACCGGTGTCATTTTTCCTTTCGCGGTGGAAAGGCTTTCAAGTTGACGCTAAGTCAGCGGTGGCGAATCCGGCCTCCCACCGCTAGACAACGTTGTCAGGTGCGAAATTCGAGAATGACGTTCGCCCAAAGCAAATCCTTTCCGCTTTGCGGCATTCCTTGCCGCATTGCAGCATTTTCCAGCCTCTCCGGAGCAGGTTCATGATCCGCGCGCGCCGCTCCCGCATCGTCGCCACCATCGGCCCGGCCAGCAGTTCGCCGGAGATGATCGTCACCCTGGCCAAGGCCGGGGCGGACGTCTTCCGCCTGAACTTCAGCCACGGCAGCCACGAGGTGCACCAGGCCTCGTACAACGCCATCCGCGCGGCGGAGAAGACGGTCGGACGCCCGCTGGGCATCCTGGCCGACCTGCAGGGTCCCAAGCTGCGCGTGGGCAAGTTCGCCGACGGTCCGGTGACGCTGAAGGCCGGCCAGGCCTTCCGCTTCGACAGCGATCCGACCCCGGGCGACGAGACCCGGGTCTACCTGCCGCATCCCGAGATCCTGGTGGCCATGCGCCCCGGCGCGACGCTGCTGCTGGACGACGGTAAGCTGCGCATGACCGTCACCGACGCGGGCCCCGGCTACGCCAACACCAAGGTGGTCAACGGCGGCAAGCTGTCGGAGCGCAAGGGCGTGGCCGTGCCGGACGTCGTGATCCCGATGTCGCCCCTGACGCCGAAGGACCGCGAAGACCTGGCCTTCGCCCTGCGCCTGGGCGTGGACTGGATCGCCCTGTCGTTCGTCCAGGCGCCCGAGGACATGGCGGAACTGCGCCGCATCGTCGAGGGTCGTGCGGCCGTCCTGGCCAAGATCGAAAAGCCCCAGGCCCTGGAGGTGCTGGGTCCGATCCTCGACCTCTGCGACGGCGTCATGGTGGCCCGCGGCGACCTCGGCGTCGAGATGGCGCCCGAGGAGGTGCCGGTGGCCCAGAAGGTCATCCTGCGCGCCGCCCGCGAGCGCGGCATCCCGGTGATCGTCGCCACCCAGATGCTGGAGTCCATGACCAGCTCGCCGACCCCCACCCGCGCCGAGGCCTCCGACGTGGCCAACGCCGTCTACGAGGGCGCCGACGCGGTGATGCTGTCGGCCGAGAGCGCGGCCGGCGACTATCCCGAAGAGTCGGTGGCCATGATGAGCCGCATCATCGAGCGAGTGGAGCGCGATCCGCGCTGGCCCGAACTGATGCAGGCCGAGCAGCCGCACGACGACGAGGACGCCGACGTCTTGGTGGTGGCCGCGGCCCAGGCTGCCAAGGCCGGTTCGACCAAGTGCCTGGTGGCCTTCACCACCACCGGCGCCACCGCCCGCCGCCTGTCGCGCGAGCGGCCGCTGCAGCCCGTGCTGGCCCTGTCGCCGCGCATCGATGCCGTGCGCCGCATGTGCCTGGTCTGGGGCGTGGAGGCGCGGGTCTCGGCCCAGCCCGACAGCCTGGAGGTGGTCACCACCGACGCCGTCGCCAAGGCCGGCGAGCTGGGGCTGGTCGGTCCAGGCGAGCGCGTGCTGATCGTGGCGGGCACCCCGTTCGGCGCCCCCGGCGCGGCCAACCTGCTGCGCCTGGCTCACGCGCCGTTCCCGACGCGCAAGCGGTAGGGAAGGGGCTTCCGCTTACCCGAACGGAAGTGGAAGCAGACGCTCGTAGCCGCGCCGGACGGCGGCGTAGCATTCGCAGGTCAGGGCCTCGAGCCCCGCGCGGTCCAGGATATCGACCACGCCGCGGCGATAGCGGATGATCCCCTTGGCCTGCAGGGCGCCGGCCACGGCCGTGACCGTGGTGCGCTGGACGCCCAGCATGTCGGCCAGGAATTCCTGGGTCAGGTTGATGGTGTCGCTGTCGATGCGATCGCGGCACGACAGCAGCCAGCGGCAGAAGCGCGCCTCCACCCCGTGCAGGGCGTTGCAGGCCACCGACTGGATCGCGTGACCGAACAGGGCCTCGTTGTGACGATCGACGAGGCCGCGCAGGGTGGCGCTGCGCAGCCAGGCGTCGTGCAGGGCCGTGGCGCTGATCCGCGTCGCCGTTCCCGGCGCCTGGACGATGGCGCGCACCAGCGACTGGCGCGGCGCCACGGCGGCCATCAGGCCCAGCGCGCCCTCGCGCCCGACCGGCGCGGACTCGATCGCCGCGCCGTTCTCCATCAGCGTCATCAGCGAGATGACGCAGTCGTGCGGGAAGTAGACGACGTCGACCGGATCGCCGGGCTCGTACAGGTGACGGCCCTTCTCGAGCTCCTGCTGCGAGATGTGCGCCGACAGGAGCGCGAAATCCTCGGGGGGCAAGGCGGCGAGCAGACGATTTTTCAAAGGTGCGGCAGCCCTGTCGAGCGATTCGCTCGCCGCTTATGCGGCAAGGGTTGCAAGCTATAGGTTGGAAGAACGCGGTGCGCTGTCGAGTAGTCGACATATTGCAATCTTGGGCGTTTCTGGCTGTCGAAAACTTTTCATTATGTCGGCGGGTCGACATTAAAGTTCCCGGGGCCAAGTGAGGCGGTCGGCGGTATCCCGTGCCGGGGCGATATCTTTGAGAGGCGCGGGCGAGGGGGCTTGGACACTTCGATTTTCGTGTCGAACGCGGTTCGGCGCGGCCTCGAAGGGGCGCTGTCTGTGCAACCTTGGGTGCGACGGAACGTCGCGATCTTTACCGAAAATTACCCTGAGGCTGTAAATTCCGAGGCGAGAACCGCGTCTCGGCCCTTGGTAAATCGATGCGAAAGCGCCTCAATTCGATAGACCTGATCCGTGGGTTCTGCCTGGCGAACATATTCGTCAACCATATGACGTCGGGCTTTATCCATCAGGTCTCGCCATCGAACTTCGGTTTTTCTGACAGCGCCGAGATCTTCGTCTTCCTGGCGGGGGTATCCACCTATCTAGCCTATGGAAGACTGAACTTCCGCGCCGCCTGCGCAACGCTATGGAAGCGGGCCGGAAAGCTCTACAAATACAATCTTGGGATCATCGCCGCGTCCCTGCTGGGTCTGCTGGTCCTGGCGCGGCTGGTCGGTTCCGAGACCATGCTGGACGCGCTGTTTCTCAAGACCATCGCCCACGAGCATCCCGCCACCTTGGCCTGGCATGTCCTGACGCTTCGGCAGTCGGTCGGCTATTCGATGGTGCTTAGGCTTTACATCGCCCTGATGCTGATGGCGCCGGTGTTCCTCTGGCTGGCGTCGAAGCGGTGGTGGTGGGCGCTGCCGCCGGCGGTGGTGATTTGGGCCGTGTCCGGACATTTCCACCTGGTGGCCCGGGACAGCCTCACCGGCGTGTCGCTGACCATGACCATCTTGCCCTGGACCCTGATCTTCACCTGCGGCGTGGCCCTGGGCGCGGGCATGGCCCAAGGCGTGCGGATGCCGCGCTCGCCCTATCTCCTGGGGGCGGCCGTGGCGATGGTGCTGAGCTATTTCGTCCTGCTGTACGTGCTGCCCCATTGGCCGGCGGGCCAGGCCTGGTCGGTCGCGCGGGACCAGCATTTCTGGCTGGGCTCCAGCAAGACCTACGAGTCGCCCCTGCGCCTGCTGCACGTCCTGGCGCTGGTCTACATCTTTACGGCCTATTCGGACGCGCCGGTGCTGCGGCTGATCCACAAGGCGGGGCGCAACGCTTTCCTGGCGCGGCTGGGACGCCGCTCGCTGCCGGTCTTCACCTTCGGCGCGATCTACGCCCTGCTGGCCAACGAGGTGCTCAATCTGGTCGAGCGCGCGGCGGGCCGGACCTCTCCGATCGCGATCGGGTTCGAGTTCAGCGTCATCCTGCTGGGCCTGATGATCATGGGTCTGATCACCGAGCGGCGGCGCTGGCCACTGCGCCTGCCGCCGGAGCGGCTGTCCGCCGCCCCGGTCCCGGTGAAGAGCGCGGCCTAGAAGCCCGACAGGGTCGCGTAGCGGTCGCGATGGAACGAGGCCGAGCCGAACAGGGCCTCGGCCACGCGGGCGCGCTTCATGTAGAGGCCCGCGTCGTGGGCGTCGGTCATGCCGATGCCGCCGTGCATCTGGACCATCTCGTTGGAGGCCAGGTGCAGCACCTCCGACGCCTTGGCCTTGGCCAGCGAGGCCAGCAGGCGGGTGTCGCCGCCGGCGTCAGCGGCTTCGAGGGCGGCCTCGACGCAGGAGCGGGTGGTCTCCAGGTCCGTGAACAGCTTGGCGGCGCGATGCTGCAGGGCCTGGAACGTGCCGATCACCTGGCCGAACTGCGTGCGGGTCTTGATGTAGTCGAGCGTGATCTCGAAGGCGGCGGTGGCGCTGCCCAGCATCTCGGCGGCCAGGCCCGCATAGGCGCGGTCCAGCACCGGCTCCAGGATCGACCAGCCCTTGCCGACCTCGCCCAGCACCGCGTCGGCGCCGACCTCGACGTCGTTGAAGACGATCTGGGCCGCGCCCCGGCTGTCGGCCAGGGCCAGGTGGGTGCGGGTCACGCCCTGGGCGTCGGCGGGGACCAGGAACAGGGTGATCCCGTCGCTGTCGCCCGCGACGCCCGAGGTGCGGGCGGCGACGATCAGCAGGTCGGCGGCGTCGCCGTCGATGACGAAGGTCTTGGCGCCGTTCAGTTTGAAGCCGCTGCCGCTCTGGCCGCCCTCGAGGCGGATATTGGTCGGCGCGTGGTGCGAGCCTTCGTCCACGGCCAGGGCGGCGACGATCTCGCCGGCGGCGATCTTCGGCAGCCAGGCGGCCTTCTGGGCGTCCGAGCCGCCCAGCACCAGGGCGCTGGCCGAGACCAGGGCGGTGGAAAGCAGGGGCGAGGCCACCAGGTTGCGGCCGGTCTCCTCCAGGATCAGGCCCAGGCCCAGATAGCCGAAGGCCGAGCCGTCGAAGTCCTCGGGCACGATCACCCCGGCCCAGCCCATGGCGCCCATCTCGCTCCAGGCGGCCGGGTCGAAGCTCTGCTTGGAGCCGCCGTCGCGCAGCTTGCGCAGGGCGCCGACGGGGGCGCTGTCCTGCGTCCAGCCTTTGGCGGCGTCGCGCAGCATGGTCTGTTCTTCGGTCAGGACGGCCATGTCAGGCTTGCTCCAGATTTTGATGACGGACGGCCCATTCCAGGGCCTGTTCGAGACGGTCATTGCCCCAGAAGAGCTCGCCGTCGGCGGTGACGAAAGAGGGCGCGCCGAACAGGCCGCGCTCCTGGGCCTGGCGGACGTGGTCCTTCAGGCGGGTCTTGATGGTGTCGCTCGCGGCGGCGGCCAGGACCGCGTCCGGACCGGCCCCCACCGAGGCGATCAGCGGCGCCAGCACCTCGGCCTTGGAGATGTCCTGGTCGTCGACGAAATTGGCCTGGTAGACCGCGCGGCTGAAGGCGGGCGTCCAGCCGTCCTCCAGTCCGACGGTCGCCACGCGGGCGGCCAGCAGGCTGTTGCGCGGAAACTGGCTGGGATGGACCAGGGCCAGGCCCTCGCCGTCGCACACCCGTTGCAGGTCGCGCCACATGTAGTCGCCCTTCACCGGGAAGGTGTTGAACGGGCTGTCGTTCAGCCCCTGCTGGTCGTGGAACAGTGGCCCCAGCAGGAACGGCCGCCACGCCACCGCCACGCCCGCGCGCTCGGCCATCGCCTCCACGCGCATGGCGGCGGGGTAGGAGTAGGTCGAGGCGAAGTCGTACCAGAACTCGATCATCCAGCGACACCCCTGGCGAGATCCGCGTCCGTCGCATATCCCTGGCTCAAGCGCAGCGTTCCCCGTCGAGAGGGCCCATCCCGATGTTTCTGACCATGGTCATCGTGGGTCTGGCGGTCCAAGCCGCCGCGCCGACCGCCAGTCAGGTGCTGGACGCCGAGGTCTATGACCATCAAGCGTTGCTGGACGCCTTGCGCGACCATCCTAGTGGACGTTTCCGTCCTGCGGTTCGGGCCATCAGATGCCAGCCGCCGGCGGAGGATGTCGTGACCTGCACCTTTCTTTGGCGCTACGATCGGCGCGAGGCCTTCGCGCCACGCACGCAAAACTATGTGCGCAGGCCAGAAGGCTGGCGTGTCTATCCGACCCGCTTGCAGCTGAAAGACCAGCCGCCGCTGCCAGAACCGGCCACGCCGAAACAGTGATTGCCGAGGCCGGGCCATCTTCTACTGGTGGTCCAACAGGCCCAGGACGCGCTTGGCGACGACGTTGAGGTTCACCTCGCTGGTGCCGCCCTCGATCGAATTGCCCTTGGCGCGCAGCATGGCGCGCGGCGCGGCCAGCTCGTCCTTGGTGAAGCCTTCGCCTTCCCAGCCCAGGCCCTGCAGGCCCAGGGCCTCGACCAGGAGTTCGGTGCGGTCCTGGTTCATCTTGGCGGCGGCGTACTTGATGATCGAGACGGCGGCGCTGGGGCCCGAGCCCTGCTTGGACTCCGCCTCGGCGCGGCGCACGGTCAGCATGAAGGCGTGGGCGTCCATGCGGTGATGACTGATCCGGGCCCGCAGGTCGCCGTCGGCCAGCTTGCCCGACGCATCGACCCCGATCTCCTTCTTGGCGGATTCGGCCACGTCCAGCCCGCCGCCGCCCCCGAAGCCCGAGGCGCTGATGTTCTGGCGCTCGTACTGGAGCAGGCGCTTGGCGATGTCCCAGCCGCCGTTGACCTTGCCCACCAGCTGTTCCTTGGGAACCTTCACATTGTCGAAGAAGGTCTCGCAGAACGGCGAGGAGCCGCTGATCAGCTTGATCGGCCGGGCCTCGACGCCGGGCGAGGTCATGTCGAACAGCACGAACGAGATGCCCTCGTGCTTCTTGGTAGTGTCGGTGCGCACAAGGCAGAAGATCCAGTCGGCCTGGTCGGCATAGCTGGTCCACACCTTCTGGCCGTTGATCAGCCAGTGATCGCCCCCAATGGGATCTTTAATGTCCTCGCACTTGGTCTGCAGGGCGGCCAGGTCCGAGCCTGCGCCCGGCTCGCTGTAGCCCTGGCACCAGCGGGTCTCGCCGCGCACGATCTCCGGCAGGAAGCGCTTCTTCTGCTCCTCGGTGGCGTATTCCAGCAGCACCGGGCCCAGCATCCAGACGCCGAAGCTCATCAGGGCGGGGCGGGCTTTGATGCGGCGCAACTCCTGCTCCAGCACCTTGTTCTGGGCCTTGGACAGGCCGCCGCCGCCGTATTCCTTGGGCCACATCGGCGCGGTCCAGCCGCGCTCGGCCATGCGGTCCAGCCACAGCTTGGCGTCGGGGTTCTTCCAGACGAACTTCTTGCCGCCCCAGGGCGCGTCGTCCTCGGTCATCGGGGCGTTCAGCGAGGCGGGATAGTTGGCCTCCAGCCAGGCCCGCGTCTCGGCGCGAAACGCATCCAGTTCGCCGCCGCCGAAATCCGCCATGGCCGTTCTCCCTTGTCTCGTTCGCGACGCTTTCCTCGCGTCGTCGGCGGGCAGACTACGCCATGACGCGTCGGGGGCAAGTCGATTCAAACATCCGTTCGTCACGCGATGGGCGACCATCCGGCGCGAGCCGCGCTATAGAGAGTCTCGATGACGTGTCCCGCCGGGATTCGCCGATCAGGGGTCCTGATGTCCGCGCCACAACTGAGGCCTGCGTTTCTCGCGATCGCCCCGACCGTGGCGGCGATCATGGCGGCCGGCGCGGGGATTCTGCTGCTGGCCTCGGGCGCGACGCCGTCCGAGCCGACCCGCTTCGCGATCTGGGTGGCGGTCGCCCCCGGACCGCTGATCGAGATCAGCCACTTCATCTCCTCGATCATCGGCCTGATCCTGGTGCTGCTGGCCTTCGGCCTGCGCTCGCGCCTGGACGCGGCCTGGTGGGCGGCGCTGTTCGCCCTGGCCGGCGGCGCGATCCTGGCCCTGTTCAAGGGGCTGAACTGGGAAGAGACGCTGATCCTGACGGCCATCATGCTGGCCATCCTGCCGTTCCACGAGGCCTTCCCCCGCAAGGCGGCGCTGTTCCGGATGGAGATCACCCCCGGCTGGCTGCTGTCGGCCGCCGCCGCCCTGGGCGGGGTGGCGCTGTGCGGCTGGTGGACGTTCCGCCACACCGAATATGCCGACCAGTCGGTGATGAAGATGATCGGCGACAAGGACGTGGCACGGGCCATCCGCTCGTCGGCCGCCGCCGCCATCACCCTGATGGCCATCGGCGTCTGGCGCCTGATCGCCACCCCGGCCACCCCGCCGGTCGTCGACGACACCGATCCCGACTTCGACCGGGTGCGCGCCATCCTGGCCAAGGCCGAGGCCGCCGAGCCGCCCTCGAACCTGGCCCTGCTGGGCGACAAGCGCTTCCTGTTCTCGGCCTCGGGCGAGAGCTTCCTGATGTTCGGCGTGCGCGGCCGCTCGTGGATCGCCATGGGTCCGCCGGTCGGGCGTGAGGACGAGCGCATGGAGCTGTTCTGGCGGTTCCGCGAACTGGCCGACGCCCATGCCGCCCGCGCCGGCTTCTATGCCTTGGGTCCCGCCGACCTGCCCGACAGCGTGGACCTGGGGCTGGCCATCCAGAAGACCGGCGAGAGCGCCGCGGTGCCGCTGGAGGCGTTTTCGCTGGCCGGCCGCCGCCGCGAGGTCCTGCGCCGCAACTGGCGCAAGGCCGGGGAGGGCGGGGCGAACTTCGAGGTGATCCCCGCCGACCAGGTCCACACGGTGATGGACGACCTCAAGCGCATCTCCGACGCCTGGCTGGGCCACCATGCCGGCGGCGAGAAGGGCTTCTCCATGGGCGGCTTCGAGGAGCGCTACGTGGCCGAGTTCCCGGTGGCCCTGGTGCGGGTCGAGGGCCGGATCGTCGCCTTCGCCACCCTGTGGACCACGGCGGGCAAGGTCTCGTTCTCGATGGATCTGATGCGCTATTCCGACGACGCGCCCAAGAACGTGATGGACTACCTGTTCGTCGAGCTGCTGGGCTGGGGCAAGGAGCAGGGCTACCAGGCGTTCGAGTTCGGCGTCGCGCCCCTAGCCGGCCTGGAGGATCGCCCCCTGGCCCCGATCATGTCGCGGGTGGGGCGTCTGCTCTATGAGCGCGGCGAGGAGATCTACAATTTCCAGGGCGTTCGGCGGTACAAGGACAAGTACGATCCGGTCTGGCAGCCGCGCTACATTGCCGCGCCGCACAAGTGGGCCATACCCTTTCTGCTTGCAGATATCGGTCTGCTCTCGTCTGGCGGCGTCTCCGGCCTGACGAAACGGCCGCGACCTAGTAGCGCGGGTCGCCCGTCTTCAGCCCCAGCAGATTGAGGACATGGGCCGCCATCAAGAGGGTCACCACGGCGCCGGCCACCATCAGCGGCCGCCACGGGATCATGCGCGGACCCTTTAAAACATTGATCGGACGCGCGCCGCGCCAGCCGCAGAACACGGAAAACAGCAGGGCGGCGACAGCGACGGCGAGGGTGGTCGTAAGGTCCATGGGCCTCTCATGGACTGCGACAATCGGCCTTGCAAATCGTTAACGAGCGTTAACCACAAGGAGCCGAATCTTAGGTACACACGTTAGGAAGGTGTGCCTGTTAACCATCCACAGTTAATCTTGACCATCGCTATATGTAGCGGTTTTGGTCGCGTTTACACGCTAGGAATCGGTGACTAGCGTTGGTTCCCAGGTGCATAGGGAACGATTCGGATGACGGCCGCAGCGCCATGGAGCGTTAAGGGGATAGACCCCAAGGCACGGGAGGTCGCGAAAGACCTCGCGCGTCGCTCCGGCATGACGCTCGGCGAGTGGCTCAATCGCATGATCATCGAGGGCGAGGTTGACCCCGCGTCCTTGGAAGCCTTCGGCGAGCCCAGCCGTCCCTCCCTGGCGGTCAACAATGACCGCGCCGGCGCCACCGCCTATTTCGAGACCGCCCGCGGCGGCGCGCCCTCGCGCATCGAGGCGCAGGAGCATCCCGCCGACGAGGTGGGCCGCGTCGCCATCGCCCTGGACCGCCTGACCGACCGCATCGAGGCGGCCGAGAAGCGCTCGGCCCAGGCCATCTCCGGCATCGACGAGTCCGTGCGCGGCGCCTTGCAGCGCCTGGCCGCCGCCGAGCGCGAGCAGATCGCCGTGGCCGCCCGTTTCGAAGGCGCGGTCGACGAGGTCAAGACCGACCAGGTCCGCGCCGCCGAGCGCCTGCGCCGCATCGAGGCCGAAGCCGCTGGTCCGCGTTCGGCCGAGGCCCTGCGCGCCCTGGAAGGCGCGCTCGGCAAGGTCGCCGGCCATCTCTACGAGGGCGAGGCCCGCACCCGCGAGACCATCGCCCACCTGGAAGAGCGCCTGGACAATCAAGCCGGCGCCGGAGCCGGCGATCCGTCGGCCCTGGTCGAAGAGGTCGTGGCCCGTTTGGGTCAGCGCCTCGAAGCCGCCGAGACCCGCACCGCCGAGGCCCTGCAGGCCCTGACGACCTCGTTCACCGCCCTGGACGGCCGCTTGCGCACCGTCGAGACCAGCAATCCCGGCGAGGGCGTGCAGAAGCGCCTGGACGAGCTGTCCAACGGCCTGACCCAGCGCATGGAAGCCGCGCGCCTGGAAATGGCCGCCAAGCTGCGCGAGAGCGCCGACGGCCGCTTCGACCGCATGGAGCGCAAGCTGGGCGAGATGACCGCCCACGTGCAGGCCGCCGAGCAACGTTCGGCCCAGGCCATCGAGCGCATGGGCCGCGAGGTCGTCGGCATGGCCGACGCCCTGAACCGCCGCGTCCAGACCTCTGAAGCCCGCAACGCCGCCGCTCTGGAGCAGGTGGCCGCCAGCATCGACCAGAAGCTGAACCGCGCCGACAGCGTCCAGGCCCAGGCCCTGGAGAAGCTGGGCACCGAGATCGCCCGCATCACCGAGAAGCTGGCCGAGCGCATCAGCAACGCCGAGCGCCGCAACGCCCTGGCCATCGACGACGTCGGCGACCAGGTGAGCCGCGTCACCGACCGCCTGAACCAACGTCACGAGCGCAGCTCGCAAGAACTGGTCGACCGCATCCGCCAGAGCGAGGAGCGCACTGCGCGCATGCTCGAAGAGGCGCGCGAGAAGATCGACGCCCGTCTGGGCGAGGCTCAGCGCAAGCTGGCCGAACAGGCCGCCGCTCCGCCGCCGCCGGCCGCGCGTCCCGCCCCGTCGCCGTTCGACGGCGACCGCTATTCGTTCGGTGGCGAGGCCGTCCCCGAGGACGTCTTCAACCAGCCGGCCGCCTTTATTCCGCCGCCCGCGCCTTCGGCTTCGACGCCGGCCCGCACCGCGCCGCCGCCCGTCGCCTACGAAGACCAGGCGTTCGACGCCCCGGCCTTCCCGGCCAGCGAACCGGCCGCGCCCGAGTTCGGCGAGGAAGACTTCGAGGCGGCAGACGGCTTCGTCGGCGCTCCCGAGCCGGAATCGGCGTTCGAGCCGGAGCCCGACTACGACAGCGACTTCGCCGCGCCTGAGTTCACCACCTCGGAGTTCTCAGCCACCGAGGAGCCCGTCGCGCCGTCGCGTCCGCTGTCGACGCGCGAAGTGATCGAGCAGGCCCGCGCCGCCGCCCGTGCGGCCGCCACGACCGGCGATGCCAAGGGCAAGGAAAAGCAGCCCAAGGCCGTCAAGAAGGGCGGGACTTCGCTGTTCGCCGGCTTCGGCGCCAAGGGTTCCGAGAAGAAGGCCAAGAAGGGCGCGATGAAGACCGCCCTGATGGTCTCGGCCACCGCCGCCTGCATGGGCGTGGCCTCGGCCGGCGTCATCATGAGCATGGCCCAAGGCAAGGGCCCGCTGCCCGAGCGCGTGGCCGAAGGCACGGCCAACAAGGCCACCGGCGAAATCCGCTCGGCCGAGGTCGACACCAGCCCCGTCGGCGCCCGCGCCGCCGTCCTGACCACCCAGCCGACCCTCGACGCCGCGCCGGTCGAGGCCGCGCCCCCGCCGCCGTCCGAGAACGCCCAGGCCCTGTATGACGAGGGCGTGCGCCGCATCGAGGCCAAGGACCGCACTGGTCTGGAAGCCCTGCGCAAGTCCGCCAATCTGGGCCTGCCGCGCGCCCAGTTCTACCTGGCCAAGCTGTATGAGGCGGGCGAGGGCGGTACGAAGAAGGACCTCGTCGAGGCCCGCCGCTGGACCGAGCGCGCCGCCAATGCCGGCGAGCCGGGCGCCATGCACAACCTGGCCCTCTACTACTACAAGGGCGACGGCGGCGAGCGGAACTCGACCAAGGCCGCCAGCTGGTTCCGGCGCGCCGCCGACCTGGGCCTGGTCGACAGCCAGTTCAACCTGGCCCAGCTCTACGAATTCGGCCGCGGCGTCGATCAGAACGTCGCCGAGTCCTACAAGTGGTACCTGATCGCCGCCCGTAACGGCGACGGCACCGCCCGCGCCCGCGCCACCGCCCTGCGGCCCCAGCTGACCCCCGAGGGCCAGCGGATCGCCGAGCGTTCGGCCAGCGGCTTCCGCTCGCAGGCCTCGGCCGCGCCGGTCCAGACCGCCGCCCTGAGCGCCGCCGCCCCCAGCGCCGGCCTCGCCACCGCCCAGCGCGCCCTGTCGAAGCTCGGCTATTACCAAGGTCCCCAGGACGGCGTCTCTTCGCCGGCCCTGCGCATGGCCATCGCCGCCTACCAGCGCGACCAGAGCCTCTCGACCTCGGGTTCTCTGGACGGCGAGACCCTGAGCCGCCTGTCAGCCTTCGCCCGCTAAGTCTCGGCCCAAGCTCGACTATTTCGAAATTTGCAACGCCAGGTGGGAATCCGCGCGATTTTGTCGCCGATCCCGCATCCCAAGGTCGTGTCCTGTGGTCAAAGATCATCCGTGGACCTATGGCCAGTCCTCGGTAATAGTCGGTCCCTTCCGGGGGGATAGGACACGTGCCGGAGCCCGTGTCCGAAGGGAGTAGAGATGGCGTTCGAAGCAGCAGCAGCCGATCACACGCACGACCGTGTGCCGGTCCCACCGGCCGTATGGGTCTGCGGCCTGGCCACTCTGGTTCCCTTCGTCATCTGCTCAGCGTTGTTCTGCTACGGCCCGATCGACATGCGCCAGGTCGCGCTGATCAGCCTGCTGGCCTATTCCACCGCCATCATGTCGTATCTGGGCGGGGTGCGTTGCGGCCTGGAGATCGAACGACCCAGCCCGCGCTGGATCACCCTGGGCCTGTCGCTGCTGTTCCCCCTGGCCGGCTTCGGCCTACTGCTGGGCGGCCTGAAGTTCGAGCCGGCCTGGCAGCTTTCAGGCTTCCTTCTGGTCTTCATCCTGCAATGGCTGTGGGATGTGACCAACCACGAGGGCCCCGCCTGGCGTCCGCGCCTGCGCACCCTCCTGACCTCGGGCGCGGCCATCTCGCTGGCCTTCGCCCTCGAGCAAGCCCTGCACCTCTAGACGCTACTGCGTCGTCGCCACCGTCGCCGACGACTCCACGACCGTACCAGTCGCAGCTTCCGTGGCCGCCGGCGCCGCCGCGATCACCGGCGGCGGGGTCGACACCACCACCTTCCGCTCGATCGCCGGCGCGTTGATCAGCGGCGTCTCCTCGTTCAGCGGGTCGGACACGCAGGCGGCGGCCACCTCCTTGCTCAGTTTGTCCTCCTTGCCGTTGGCCTTCATGCCCAGGGCGGCGTTGGCCACCGTGCCGGCGAACGGCACGACGGCGTTGCCCCCCATGCCGATGGCCTTGGTCATCAGGCCGCCGGGTTCCTTGTAGTCGATGGCCTTGGCGCGCGCGGCCTTGCACGGCTCGCTGTCGTATTTCGGATCCTTGGCGTCGAGCTTGGCCACGGTGCGCACCGGCTCCTCGGCCAGGGCCAGCGACGCCGCCGACACGGCGATGATCGCGCCGATCACTATCGGTCGCATGACAGGTCTCCTCGGATCGTCCCGGGAGCAGAACGCCCGGACGCGACCTGTGATCCGTTTCAGTCCGGCCGCAGCGACTTCCACCCCACCGCGTGCACGCGCCGAGGCCCCAGGGCCGCCGCCAGGGCGGGGCCGCCGAACAGCGGGGCGAAGGCCGGGTCCAGCACGTTCAAACCGCCGGTGAAGGCCCCGAAGGCAGGCAGGACCAGGCGGGCGCCATCGGTGACGAAGCAGCGACGCCGGGTCGTGGCCCGGCCGCTGGTGATCTTGGCCGCGGGGTGCAGGTGGCCGGCCACCTCCCCGGGCTGGGCGCCAGGCAGGGGCTCGTGGCGGAAGGTCAGGCCCGCCAGAGCCGCCTCGTCCACGACGTCGCCGGGCAGGGCGCGCGGACCGTCGGCGTCGTGGTTGCCCACGGCCCAGACCAGGGTGCGGCCCAGGGCCAGGGCAGCGATGCGGGCGTGGTCGTCGGCGGGCAGGCGATCCTCGCCCGCGCCGTCGTGGAAGCTGTCGCCCAGGAAGATCAGGGTGGCCGGCGACAGGGCCGTCAGTTCACGCTCCAGCCGGTCCAGGGTCTCGCGGGTGTCGTAGGGAGGCAGCATCTGGCCGAACCGCGCGGCGTAGCTGGAGCCCTTTTCGAAGTGCAGGTCGGCCACCACCAGGGTCCGCTCGGCCTCCAGCCACAGGGCGCCGGAGTGGCGCAGCACCGCGCTCGTTCTCGCGATCTCGACCCGCAGGCCGCCGCAGTCGTTGGTCTGGAACGCCAGGCTCGTCACGCTTCACTCACTCTCATCACGCCATCGCTTCCGCGATCAGGTCTTCCTCGGCCTCGGCCAGGATCATTTCGCCCGCCGCGTCGCCCGGGGCGCGTTCGCGGCCGATCTCCAGCATGATCGGCACGGCGAAGGGCGAGACGTGGTCCAGGGCCGCGTGACGGATCCGCCCGCCGCCGATCCGCGCCAGCAGCTCGCCCAGCCGCGCCACGTCCAGGGCGTTGGTGGCCGCGTCGGCCCGGGCGCAGCGCAGCAGCAGGTGGTCGGGCTGGTGACGGCGCAGGACGTCGTAGATCAGGTCGGTCGAGAAGGTCACCTGCCGGCCCGACTTCTCCGCGCCCGGATGGCGACGCTCGATCAGGCCCGAGATCAAGGCGCAGGCCTTGAAGGCGCGCTTCATCAGGAAGCTCTCGTCCAGCCACGCCTCCAGGTCGTCGCCCAGCATGTCCTGGGCGAACAGCTCGTCGAGATCCAGCTGATCCATCGGCTTCAGCGCCCAGATGGCCACGGCGTAGTCGTTGGCCACGAAGCCCAGCGGCCCCACGCCCAGCCGGTCCAACCGCCGGGTCAGCAGCATGGCCAGGGTGGTGTGGGCCAGGCGCCCCTCGAACGGATAGCAGACCAGGTGGAAGCGCTTGCCGTGCGGATAGGTCTCCAGCAGCATCTCGTCGCGCTCGGGGATGATCGAGCGGACCTTCTGGTAGTTCAGCCACTCCTGGACGTCCGGCGGCAGGGCGGGCCACTCGGCCTCGTCGTGCATCATCTCGCGCACGCGCCCGGCCAGATAGGTCGACAGCGGGAACTTCGAGCCGCCCCAGCTGGGCATCTTCGGGTCCTTGTCCGGGGCGGGGGTCACGAAGGCGTCGGCCCCGACCAGGCTGTTGAACCGCCAGACCTGACCGGCGAACACGAAGGTGTCGCCCGGCGCCATGGCTTCGAAGAAGCCTTCCTCGGCCTCTCCCACCTTGCGGCCGCCCATCGGGCGTTTTCCGCCGCCGATCCGCACATTGATCATGGCCGGCGAGACGATGGCCCCGACGTTCATTCGGTGGGCCAGCACCGCCTGGGCGTTGCGCGCCCGCCAGAGGCCGTCCTGGCCTGGCACGATGCGGCGGAACTTGTCGTAGGTGCGCAGGGCGTAGCCGCCGGTCGAGACGAAGTCGACGACGGTCTCGAAGTCCTCCCACGACAGGTCGGCATAGGGACCGGCCGTGCGGACCTCGTCATAGAGCTCGGTCAGGGCGAAGGGCTCGGAGCACGCGCAGCCCATGATGTGCTGGGCCAGGGTGTCCAGCGTGCCGGCGCGGGCCGGCTCGCCGTCGAGGTGTCCGCCCACGATGGCGTCGGCGGCGGCGCGGCACTCCAGATATTCGAAGCGGTTGGCCGGGGCCAGGATGGCGCGCGAGGGCTCGTCCAGGCGGTGGTTGGCGCGGCCGATCCGCTGGACCATCCGCGAGGCGCCCTTGGGCGCGGCCAGTTGGATGACGAGATCCACGTCGCCCCAGTCGATGCCCATGTCCAGCGTCGAGGTGCAGACCACGGCCCGGATCTCGCCGCGCGCCATGGCCGCCTCGACCTTGCGCCGCTGCTCGGCCGCCAAGCTGCCGTGATGCAGGGCGATGGCCAGGCCGTCGTCGTTCAGCTTCCACAGTTCCTGGAACGCGAACTCCGCCTGGAAGCGCGTGTTGACGAAGACCAGGGCGGTCTTGGCGCCTTTGATGATCTCGTAGATCTCGGCCATGGCGTGCTCGGCCGTGTGGCCGGCCCAGGGGACGCGACCGCCGGAGACCAGGACTTCGACGATGGGTTGAGCGCCGCCTTGGCCGAGGACGAGGTCGACGGAGTGCAGATCCTCCCCCTGTGGGGGAGGGTCTAGATCGGTCGGACTGCCGTTGTAGCCCAGCCACCGTCGCACCAGATCCGGATCGTCCACCGTCGCCGACAGTCCCACCCGCCGCATGTTCGGCGCGAACTGCTGCAGCCGCGCCAGGCCCAGCGACAGCAGGTCGCCGCGCTTGGAGGGCCAGATGGCGTGGGCCTCGTCGATGATCACGCAGGAGAGGTCTTCGAAATAGGTCCGCGCGCCCTCCCAGGCGCAGAACAGCGCCAGCTGTTCGGGCGTGGTCAGCAGGATGTCGGGCGGTCGCAGGCGCTGGCGCTGCTTGCGGGCCTCGCCGGTGTCGCCGGTGCGGCTTTCGGCCACGATGGAAAGCCCCATCTCGCGGATCGGCGTGGCCAGGTTGCGCTCGATATCGACGGCCAGGGCCTTGAGCGGCGAGATGTAGAGGGTGTGGACGCCCGCCGGGGTGTTGCGCGGCGCGCGTTCGGACAGCTCGATCAGCGAGGGCAGGAAGCCCGCCAGAGTCTTGCCGCCGCCGGTCGGGGCGATCAGCAGGGCGTCGCGGCCCTGGCGGCCCTTTTCGACCATGGCCAGCTGGTGCGGCCTGGGCGCCCAGCCGCGCGAGGCGAACCATTGTTCAAAGCGTGCAGGAAGGGCGGTCGCCGCGAGCATTGCCCACGCCTATAGCATGTTCTCGTTCCGTTTCCATGCGGCTACCTGCCGCTTTCCGGTGTTTGAAAAGGGATGGCATATCAAGGGTCTGTTGCGTGAGGGGCGTGGAACATGGGACTCATGGCGAAGTCTGGCCTGGCGGGCCTGATCCTGGCGGCCGCTCTGGCGACCGGCGCTCCGGCCTTCGCGGCCCCCGGCGCTCATCTGCCCTCCGCGAGAGCCGAACTACTGCGCCGCGCCCAGGCGGGCGACGTCTCGGCCTATGACGAACTGGCCAACGACTATCTCACCGCCAAGGGCGATCTGCGCGACGTGGAGGCGGCGATCCGCTGGCTGAAGGCGGGGGTCAAGGCCGGCGACACCACCTGCATGATCGACCTGGGCAACCTCTATTTCGAGGGCGAGGCCCTGGACAAGGACGCGAACAAGGCTCTCTCGCTCTACACGGCCGCCGCCGCCAAGGGCGACGCCCTGGGCGCCTACAACGCCGGCCTCGTCTACGAGACCAACGCCGAGGACATCGCCCAGGCCGTGGGGTGGTATCGCGTGGCCGCCGCCGGCGGCGACGAGGGCGGCATGTACAAGCTGGCCCTGGCCTATCAGATGGGGCAGGGCGTGGGCGAAGACGAGGCCCTGTCCATGGCCTGGATGAGCAAGGCCGCCGAGGCCGGCTCGGTCGACGCGATCAACGACCTTGGGACCTATTTCCTGCAGGGCTACGGCGTGGCGGTCGACAAGGCCGCGGCGCTGAAGTTGTACCAGACGGCGGCCGACCAGGGCCTGGCCGTGGCCATGGCCAATGTGGCGCTGATCTATCACGACGGCGAGGGCGTGGCGGTCGATCTGGAACAGGCCCTGACCTGGTACGCTCGCTCGGCCAAGAGCGGCAACCTGTCGGCCTATTACCACCTGGGCCAGATGTACGAGGACGGCGAGGGCGTGAAGGCCAGCCGGTTCAAGGCCGCCCAGCTCTATCGCGTGGCCTCCGAGAGCGACGACAACGACGTGGCCGAGGCGGCGGAAGACGCCGTCGAGCGTCTGGAAGGCGGCTCGTCGGAAACCCCGATCGCCTAGGGCGGATCGTTCCCGTTCCGTTTCGGTCGACGATCCGCTAAAAGGACGCGTGACCGCACAGATTCCTGCCCTCGATCTCGCGCCCGCCCTGGTGGTGCTGCCCGGCCCGCGCGCCGGCGTGGCCGACGGTTCGGGCGAGGGGCGGGTGCTGCGCACGCCCGACGCCCGCGACCTGTTCGAATACGGTCCGGTGCTGGTCGCCCACGCCTCGATGACCGCCAAGCGCTTGAACATCCATGCCCCGGCCCGCGGGCGCGGCGTGTTCGACGTGCTGGAGCTCTATGTCTTCACCCGGCCCGCGACCTTCTGCGCGCCGTCGGCGGTGGGCCTGGCCACGGCCCTGGGCCTGCCCGAGCCCAAGGGCGCGTCCGCCCAGGCCCAGACCCTGCGCGACGCCGCCGCCGCCCTGCTGCACGAGCTGTCGCTGACGCCTCGGCCGTCGCGGGAAGAGGCCCTGGCCGTGGCCGAGACCCTGGCCCGGGCCGGCTGGTCGTGGGGACCGGCGGTGGTCGGCGCCCTGCGCTCGGCCCCGGTGGGCAACCAGTTCCGCAGCTCGGGCCTGGACGTCTGGGCCCGGGCCACCGAGTGGGAGGATCAAGCCCCGGTCGGCGAGCCCGGCAGCCGTCCCGTCGATCCTGAGCGCGCCAGCGAACGTCTGAAGGAGCTGCTGCATCGCTCGGGCCTGGACGAGGTGCGCGAGGCCCAGGACACCTTCGCCCGCGAAGCCGCCTTCGCCTTCGCCCCGCGCGAGCGGGAGGGCGAGCCTCACATGATGCTGGCCGAGGCCGGCACGGGGGTCGGCAAGACCCTGGGCTATCTGGCCCCGGCCTCGGTGTGGGCCGAGATGAACGGTCCGGCGGTGTGGGTCAGCACCTACACCCGCGCGCTGCAGCGCCAGATCGAGCGCGAGAGCCACTCGATTTATCCCGATCCGCTGGTTCGCGCCCGCAAGGCGGTGGTCCGCAAAGGGCGCGAGAACTACATCTGCCTGCTGAACTTCCAGGAGCAGGTCAACACCGCCCAGCTGGGCAACGGCGACTTGATCGGCCTGGGCCTGGCCGCTCGCTGGGCGCGGGCCACTCGTGACGGCGACATGACCGGCGGCGACTTCCCGGCCTGGCTGCCGACCCTGTTCGCCATCCCGCCCTCGGCCCAGGCCGGCCCCGCCAACCTGGTCGACCGGCGCGGCGAGTGCATCCACGCCGGCTGCCAGCACTATCGCGTCTGTTTCATCGAAAAGGCCGTGCGGGCCTCCAAGCGGGCCGACATCGTCATCGCCAATCACGCCCTGGTGCTGAGCCAGGCGGCCTTCGACGGCGCCCGGGCGGCGCGGGGGCTGAAGGGCGACAACGAGACCACCTCGCTGAAACGCATCGTCTTCGACGAGGGCCACCACCTGTTCGACGCCGCCGACAGCGCCTTTTCGGCAGCCTTGTCGGGCGCGGAGGCCGCCGAGCTGCGCCGCTGGCTGCGTGGTCCCGAAGGGCGTGGACGACGGGGCAGGGGGCTGGAGGCCCGGCTGCTGGACATCATCGGCGAGCGGGAAGGCGCGCGCGGCGCCCTGAACGCCGCCCTCCAGGCCGCCGCCGCCCTGCCGGGCGAGGGCTGGTCGGGCCGCATCGCCCCGCCCGACGGACAGGTCAATCCGATCGGCCCCATCGAGACCTACCTGGTCTCGGTCATTGAACAGCTGCGGGCGCGAGTCACCGACCGTCCCGGTGCGGCCGAGCAGGGGCTGCAATGCGCCGCCCGGCCGGCCATCGACCTGGTGCGCGAGCGGGCCGGCGAGGCCGCCAAGGCCCTGGCCGCCATTGAGGCCCCGCTGCTGGCCCTGGCACGCCACCTGGAAGACGTGCTGGACGAGGAGGCCGACAGCCTGCCCACCGGCGAACGCGCGCGGATCGAGGGCGCGCTGCGCGGCCTGGATCGCCGTGCCCGCATGACCCTGCCGGCCTGGCGCTCGATCCTGAAGGCCATCGACGAGGACGCCGAGGACGATCCGGAGTTCGTCGACTGGTTCGAGGCCACGTTCCTGTACGGCCGGGTGGTCGACGCCGCCTGCCGCCGCCATTGGGTGGATCCCACCGAGCCGTTGCGCGCCGCCGTCCTCAGCCCCGCCCACGGCGTGCTGGTGACCAGCGCCACCCTGACCGACCCGGCGCTGGAGGACCCCTTCGCCCTGGCCGAGATGCGCACGGGCGCGGCCCGCCTGCCGCAGACGCCCAAGGTGCTGCGCCTGGTCTCGCCCTTCGACTACGAGAACAACGCCAAGGCCTTCGTGGTCACCGACGTCGGCAAGGACGATCCTCGCCAGGTTTCGGCGGCGATGCGCGAGCTGTTCCTGGCCTCGGGCGGTGGCGGGCTTGGCCTGTTCACCGCCATCCGCCGGCTCAAGGCCGTGCACGAGCGGATCGCCGCGCCCCTGGCCGACAACGGCCTGGCCCTCTACGCCCAGCACGTCGATCCGCTGGAGGCCGGGGCCCTGGTCGACATCTTCCGCGCCGAGGAGGACGCCTGCCTGTTGGGCACTGACGCCATCCGCGACGGCATCGACGTGCCGGGCCGGTCCCTGCGCCTGCTGGTCTTCGACCGCGTGCCCTGGCCGCGTCCCGACGTGCTGCACAAGGCTCGTCGCGCGCGGTTCGGCGGCAAGGGCTACGACGACTCCACCGCCCGCGCCCGGATCAGCCAGGCCTTCGGCCGCCTGATCCGCCGGGCCGACGACCGGGGGGTTTTCGTGATGCTGGACGCCGCCGCCCCGACCCGCCTGTTTTCCAGCCTGCCCGAGGGCGTGACGATCGAACGCGTCAGTCTTGTGGAAGCGATCGAGGCCACCGCCGCATTTTTGTCGACAGATCGGTCTTAATCAGGGATCGGACAGTCTTTCGATACAGCGCCGCTTGAAGACGGTGCGATCGGTCGGTTTTCGGGGATATCGGTGGCTTTGCGTAGAGGATGGGTCGCGTTCGCGGCCATGGCTGTATTGGCGACGGCGCCCGTAGCGCGGGCGGGCGAGTTCGTGCGCTTCGATTGCCGCACCGTGGTCAAGTCGACCGACAGCCTGCGCTTCGACACCGACGAGCACTTGCGCTGGTACAAGCGGTTCTGGACGGGGACCTGCGATCACCTGGCCCTGTGCTTCCCCGGCTCGCCCAACTGGAACGACATCGTCGGCAAGCTGCTAGCCAAGGGCGGTCCGGCCGAGCAGCCGGCGCTGCTGCCCAAGGCCTGCCGCCTGGGCCAGCTGATCGGGCTGGAATGGGCCAAGGACAAGGGTGTCCAGAAGATCACCACCAAGGACCTGCGGCAGTTCAACCAGATCCTGGAAGCGGCCGGCGATCCCCTGAAGGGCGTCGACGCCGTCGAGGCCCGGGCGCGCGCCCTGGCCGGCCAAACTCCGAAATAGGCCGTCGCCGCCGAAGAGTCGTCTCGCCGACGCATTGCCGTCGAATTCCTGCAACGCAAGCCGTCTAGACCCTCGTGCCGGGGGATGGAGTGCAGGAGCGTAAGCATGACCAGATCCCAGACCGCCGCCAGCGACCTGGCCGTGGACGAACAGGCCGATCCCGGTCACGCTCGCTCGGCTCGCGCCCTGGTGCAGGGTGTGCGCTGGCGCAGCGGCCTCTCGCAGGACGAGTTTGCTCGGGCCTTCTGCATTCCGGTCGACCTGTTGGCGGCGCTGGAGCTGGGCCAGGCACGGCCCGATACGGCCCTGACCGCCTATCTGCGGGTCATCGACCATGCGCCGGACGTGGTGCGCGAGGCGCTGGAGCGGGCCTAGGCCCCCGCCACGCCCCGGCGATCTGAGGCCGCCGGGGTTTGTCGCCGGGGGCTGCGTCTGGCATGGAGGAGGCGACCAAGGAGCCTTTCGCCTCGTGACCGACGTCCGCACCCACAAGCAGCGCATGATCGCGGGCGATCTCTACAGTCCCATCGATCCGGAGCTGATGGCCGACCACGAGGCCGCTGTGGCCTGGATGGGCCGCTACAACGCTCTGGACCTGCCGCCGGCCGAGCGCCACGCTCTACTGGGTGAACTGTTCGCGGACGTCGGCGCGCGGGTCAGCATCCGCCCGCCGTTTCACTGCGACTACGGCTACAACATCTCCGTCGGCGAGGGTGTGTTCCTCAACTTCAGCTGCGTGATCCTGGACGTCACCAAGGTGACCATCGGGGCGGCGACCACCATCGGGCCGCACGTCCAGATCTATACCGCCGAGCACCCGCGCGATCCGGTCGAGCGCCGCACGGGCATCGAATATTCGCGGCCCGTCGTGATCGGCGAGAACGTCTGGATCGGCGGCGGCTCGATCATCCTGCCGGGCGTGACCGTCGGCGACGACGCCATCATCGGCGCCGGCAGCGTGGTCACCCGCGACGTGCCCAAGGGCGCGACGGTGGTGGGCAATCCCGCGCGGGTGCGGGCGCCTAAGGCTTAGGTTTCACCGGCAGCCAGACCTCCAGCCCGCCTTCGCCGGTGCGCGGATCGAACTGCGGCCCATAACGCTCGAACAGTGGGGCGTCCGCCGGTGCGTAGTCGGAGGCCGGCAGCCACACCGTCCAGATGGCGTGCATGGTGGTGCGGATCTTGGAGATGTGGTCGGCGTGGCGGAACACGGCGTAGCGCTGGGCGGGCACGCGCAGGGCCGAGAACTCGGCCGGCAGGTCGGAGAAGGCTTCGACCTCGACCCCGGCCAGATAGTCGAAATTGCCGTGGTCGTCGCCGTTGGTGCAGACGCCGTAGGTGACGTCCGCCAGGTCGCCGCCGACCTGGCCCGGGATGTGGCCCAGATAGGGAACCAGGCGTCGCCACTGGCTGGGGATGCTGGCGCCGCCGTCGGCGGTGTCGCAGCGCTGGAGGATCCCGGCGAGCAGGAGAGGACGCCCGTCCTCGAAACGGGGCGGGGGCAGGTCGGCGCGGGGCGTGCTGTCGAGCATGATGGGCTCCACCAGGGGCAGGGTTTCCAGGTCGCGCGTGGCCCGCACCTGTTCGGGCGTGACCCCGAACTGATCGCGGAACGCGCGGGTGAACGCCTCGTGCGAGCCGTAGCCGGCCTCCAGGGCCACCGACAGGATGTCGGGCGCCCCGTTGGCCAGCTGCCGCGCCGCCTCCGTCAGCCGCCGCGCGCGCAGATAGCCGATCACCGGCCAGCCGGTGGCGACCGCGAAGGCGCGGGACATGTGGAAGCGCGAGACGCCGCCGGCCTTGGCCACGTCGTCCAGGCCGATCGGCTTGGCGCCGTGGTTTTCGATGAACCAGATGGCCTGCTGGACGGGATTCATGGGGCGGGTCTCGCGACGAAGCGTGCGGCCTGAATAGCGCGCCCGCCGGAAGCTCATTTGATCGCGATTGCGCTCAGAGCAAGGTTCGCTGGGCGGGCATGATCACTTCGGGCTCCAAGGCTTCGCCCCGTCGGCGCAGTTCGGTCTCGGCGCTGAAGCGGACATTGATGTCGCGGTCCCGGGCCAGGTCTTGCAGCGCTTCGGCGCCGACGCGGTCCCAGGCCTTGCCGCGCTCGGGTCCGGCCGGGACGCGCACCAGCAGGCCCGGCTCTAGGCTCCAGGCCAGAAGCTGCTCCAGCGAGGCCTCGTTGAGCATGTCGCGCAAGTGATGGGCGGTGACATAGGCGTCGGGCAGGGCGCGGTGGGCGGGCAGGCCTAATTCGTGGACCAGGCCTTCGGGCATGCGCTGGTAGCGCAGCATCTGGTTGGAGAAACCGGTCAGGTGGGGCCAGAGCCGCAGGGCGCATTTCCAGGTGCAGATCCAGGGCGCGCCGCCCGTGAACCTCGGCGTGCAGTAGCGCTGCTCGAAGGCCGCGCGGTGAGCGGCCAGGGCCTGGACGCCGCCGGCGGGCTTGAGAATCTCTCCGGCGACATCCTTCCAGAACGGCGCGCCGGCCACGTCGGCGTCGAGGATGTGATGGACCGCCATGGTCTCGGGCGTGATCGGGCGGCCGGGATTGACCAGCCGCGCCCCGCGTTCCTCGTCGATGCGCCAGAGGCCATCGGGGCCCTGCACGACGTCCTGCCAGCCGATCTCGCAGACGTCGTGGGGGCCGTTTCCGGCGGTCTCCAGATCGATGACGCGGACGCGAGGTGGAAGCATGGAAAGGGATATGGGCGCGGGCGGGTCCCGATCCAAACGCGCGACCTAGGCGTCCAGCGCTGTCACCGCGTCGCCGAGGCGGACCGCGCCGCCCTCGATCACCCGCGCGGTGATCCCGCCATGGCCGCGCACGGCGTTGTAGCCGCCGGGGCCGAGGATGGACTCCATGCGGCTGCAGGGGTGGCAGTCGTCGGTGGCTTCCAGCACCGCCGCGCCGACCTGGAAGCGGCGGTCCTTCAGGGCGCGCAGGTTGATGCCCGAGACCACGAGATTACGGCGCAGGTCGTCCGGCGTGACCTGACGGTCGAGATAGCCGGCGATGGCGGCCAGGTCCTCGGCCTGGATCAGGGTGACCTGGCGCTTGCCGCCCGGTTTGCCGGCATAGTGGTCGCCGACCAGTCCGGCTTCACGGGTGATGTCGACGGCGTCCAGCGCGGTCAGCGGCGCCTTGCGGGCGGGCCGCACACCGATCCAGGACACCACGCCCGGCCGCATGGGAGCGGCCATCAGCCGGGCCAGGGGAGAGTCGGGGTTGAGACCCCGGCTCACGCCTTTTCCACAAAGCTGTCGATCACCTTCTTGTCGCCGGCCTTGTCGAACGACACCGACAGCTTGTTGCCCTCGACGCCCGTGACCTTGCCGTAGCCGAACTTGACGTGGAACACCCGGTCGCCGCGCTTGTAGGCGCTGGCGGCCGAACTCGCCGAGACCGCCACCAGCCGGCCCTCGCCCTCGATGGGCGCGGCGCGGGCGGCCGAACCACCGGCTCGCCAGGTCGGCGTCGGACGCTCGCCGAAGCCGGAGGCCCGGTCCTGGGCGCGCTTCCAGCCGGGGCTGTCGTAGCTGCCGGCGGTGAAGGTGCTGGTGCCAGGATCGTCCCAGCGCGACGACACCGTCTGCTGCATGCCCGGACCGCCGCCGTAATAGCCGGTCTCCGAGGCCGCATCGACGTGGGCCAGGGGCAGTTCGTCGACGAACCGCGAGGGCAGTTGCGACGTCCAGCGGCCATAGACCTGGCGGTTGGCCACGAAGCTGATCCGCGCCTCCTCGCGAGCGCGGGTGATGCCCACATAGGCCAGGCGCCGCTCCTCCTCGAGGCCCTTCTCGCCCTTGTCGTCCATGCTGCGCTGGCTGGGAAAGACGCCTTCCTCCCAGCCGGGCAGGAAGACCAGCGGGAACTCCAGCCCTTTGGCCGAGTGCAGGGTCATGATCCAGACCGCGTCGTCGCCGGCGCCCTTGTCCAGGTCCATGACCAGCGACACGTGCTCCAGATAGGCCTCCAGCGTGTCGAAGGCGCTCATCGACTGGACCAGTTCCTTCAGGTTCTCCAGCCGCGTCTGGCTGGTGGGACCCTTGTCCAGGCGCAGGGCGTCGGTATAGCCGCTCTCCTCCAGCACCTGCTCCAGCAGGCGCTGGTGCGGGATCACCGTGGCCTGCTGGCGCCAGCGGTCGAGATCACGCAGGAAGTTGGAAAGCGCCGTGCGGGTGCGAGCCGGCAGGTCGTCGCCGCCGATGATCACTCGCGCCGCCTCGACCGTGGAAATCCCCTCCAGCCGGGCGATCTGCAGCAGCTTCTGCACCGAGGTGTCGCCGATGCCGCGCTTGGGCGTGTTGACGATCCGCTCGAAGGCCAGGTCGTCGTCGGGTGACTGGATCAGGCGCAGATAGGCGTGGGCGTCGCGGATTTCGGCGCGCTCGAAGAAGCGCGGGCCGCCGACCACCTTGTAGGGGATCTGCAGCATCACGAACCGCTCTTCGAAGGCCCGCATCTGGAACGAGGCGCGCACCAGTATGGCCATGTGGCTGTACTTGCGGCCGGCGCGCTTGGCCTTCTCGATCTCGTCGGCGACCATCCGGCTCTCGGCCTCGCCGTCCCAGACGCCGCTGACCTTGACCTTCTCGCCGCCCTGTTCCTCGGTCCAGAGCGTCTTGCCCAGGCGGCTCTTGTTGGAATTGATCAGCCCCGCCGCCGCCGCCAGGATGTGCTCGGTGGAGCGGTAGTTGCGCTCCAGCTTGATGACCTTGGCGCCCGGGAAGTCGCGCTCGAAGCGCAGGATGTTGTCGACCTCCGCGCCCCGCCAGCCGTAGATCGACTGGTCGTCGTCGCCCACGCAGCAGACGTTCTGGCGGCCCTGGGCCAGCAGGCGCAGCCACAGGTACTGGGCGACGTTGGTGTCCTGGTACTCGTCGACCATCACGTACTGGAAGCGCCGCTGGAAGTCGGCCAGCACGTCGGGGTTGCTGGTGAAGATGGTGATGTTGTGCAGCAGCAGGTCGCCGAAGTCGCAGGCGTTCAGGATGCGCAGCCGCTCCTGGAACTGGCGGTAGAGGGTGATGCCCCGGCCGTTGGCGAACTCGCCGGCCTCGCTCTGCGGCACGCGGTCGGGCGTCCAGCCGCGGTTCTTCCAGGTGTCGATCAGCCCGGCCAGGGCGCGGGGCGTCCAGCGCTTGGCGTCGATGTTCTCGGCCTCGATCAGCTGTTTCAGCAGCCGTTCCTGGTCGTCGGTGTCGATGATCGTATAGCTGGACTTCAGCCCCACCAGCTCGGCGTGGCGGCGCAGGATCTGGGCGGCCACCGAGTGGAAGGTGCCCAGCCAGCGCAGGCCCTCGGCCTCGTCGCCGATGATGTGGGTGATCCGCTCGCGCATCTCGCGGGCGGCCTTGTTGGTGAAGGTGACGACCAGCAGCTCCCACGGGCGGGCGCGGCCGGTGGCCAGGATGTGGGCCAGGCGGGTGGTCAGGACGCGGGTCTTGCCCGTGCCCGCGCCAGCCAGGACCAGCACCGGGCCCTCGGTGGCCTCGACGGCCGCGCGCTGCTCGGGGTTCAGCCCGTCCAGATAGTTGGCGACGGCATGGCCCTCGGGCCCGCGCGGGCGGGCCAGGTCGGAAATGCGCGGAGCGGGGAGGTCGCCGGGGAAATCGCCGAAGGGCGGGGTTGAGTCGAAGCCTTGAGACATGGAACATATGTAGCACAAAGTTCGCCGGGCTTAAGCCCTCGCGCCCATCCGTCGCGGTTAGGGCGCGCCCGCGCCGGAACCTCGCCCGACGCCTCCCGTTTGTTCGGCGGGGATGGAAACGCGGGAGAACACAGTGGCTGAAGGTTCCAATACGAGCGGGGGCGGCAATACGGGTCTGGCGTTCATCATCGGCGCCCTGGTGGTGGTCGTGGCGGTGATCGCCTTCTTCGTCTTCACCGGCGGCATGACCCAGAAGAAGAGCGTCGACATCAACGTGAAAGCGCCGCAGCTGGACGCGCCCAAGGTTCCGGACGCGCCCAAGCCGGCCGGCTAGGGGAGGGCGCGATGGCGCGTCACGACCTTCGGCCGCAGCACGTGGGCCTGGCGGGGCTGACCCTGCTGGGCGTGCTGCTGCTGATCGCCGTCCTGGTGATCGGCGGTTGGCGCTCGGGTTTGCTGTCCGTGAAGTCGTCGGACCTGGCGATGCGGTTGCCCGCCGCGCCGGGCCTGCCCAAGCGCGGGGCCGATCCGGCGCCCGTGCCCTTGCCCAAGCCCGGTCCGGGCGTCGCCGCCGACGGTTAAGCGCCCGCCTGCGCGTGAAGCAGGGCATAGACGCGGCAGGCCGAGGCCAGCGGCCGCTCGCCGCGACCGGCGTCGATGCGTTGGATCAGGCTGGCGATGCTGATGCGGTCGGCGCTGGCCGCCCCTTGCAGCACGGTCCAGAACTCGGGCTCCAGGGCCAGCGAGGTCGCGTGGCCGGCCAGGTTTATCGAACGTTTCTTCAGACTGCCCATCATGCCCGTCCCCAGGTTGCGGCCCGCTTCCATGTTTCTGAACGCATGTCGCGGATCGGGCGTCGCTGAATTCCCCTTGAATAAAGATGACGCCATGTCATCTTTAGGGGCGCAGCAGGAGCATGCCCGATGATCGCAGCCACGCAAGGGTTTGGTGAGCAAAAGGTCCGCCAACCGATGCGGAACCGTCGCGACGCCTTCAACCTGCAGCCTTTGCGGGCGTTCAAGGCCGTCCGGCGCCTCATCGCCGACAAGGAAGACACCGCCCAGGTGTTCGAGATCATGCGGGCGCTCTCGGGCCGCGCGATCCCCCGGGGCTACCGCCGCCTGCTGAGCACGCCGGAGGGCGGCCGCATCGCCTACGAGCGCGACGAGTTCGCCGAGCGGCTGTCGGACCCCGCCTGGTTGGCCCAGTTCTCGCCGGGCACTGTCGGCGCGGCCTATCGCGACTTCATCGCCCCGCGCGGCCTGTCGGCCGAGGGCCTCGCCGAGGAGAGCCGCAAGGTGCCGGAGGCCGATGTCGACGCCGCCCACCCGCTGGCCTGGTACGCCCGGCGCATGCGCGACGTGCACGACGTCTGGCACGTGCTGACCGGCTACGGCACCGACGCCCTGGGCGAGGTGTGCGTGGTGGCGTTCTCGTACCAGCAGACACGCAGCCTGGGCTTCGCGGTCATCGCCCTGGCCGGCGAGCGGCAGATGCGCAAGGCCAAGGTGGGTCAGCCCTACGGCCAGGCGGTGCGTGAGGCGCGTCGCAACGGCAAGGCCGCGGCCTGGCTGCCGGCGGTGGACTATCCGGCCCTGTTCGCCCTGCCGCTGGACGAGGCCCGCCGCCAGCTGAAGATCGCGCCCAACACCACCTACCAGGCCATTCCGCCGCAATATCGCGACCGTTTCGCCGCTTAGATCTCTTTGTTTTTACGCGTTTTCTTCAGGCGAACCGGTTTCCACTTCGCTCGAAAACGCTTTGGCTAGGCGTCGCGATAGCGGGCGATCAGCGGGTCGGCGGCGGCCTGGGCCAGGACCCAGTCGCGGAAGGCGGCGATCTTGCGCACGCGCCGTCGCTCGCTCGGATAGGCCAGCCAGTAGCCGCCCCCGAAGCGGGCGACGATGTCGAACGGGGCGACCAGCCGGCCCTGGGCGATCTCCTGGGCGAAGAAGATCGGCGAGCCCAGGGACAAGCCCTGATCGGCCAGGGCCGAGGCCACTTCCAGCGCCTGGGCGTCTGCCGAGAGGCGGGGCGGGGCGTGGTCGTCCTGGACGTCGACCCCCGCGGCCTCGAACCACGCCGCCCAGAAGTTCGGCGCGCCGATGCGCGGCGCGCGCAGCACGTCGGCCGGCGTGGCCAGGCCGCCGATCCGCTCCAGCAGGGCCGGGGTGCACAGCACGGTCTGGGCCGAGGGGATCAGGAAGTGCGCCTCCAGACCCGGCCACTCGCCCGAGCCGGCGCGCAGGGCCAGGTCGAAGTTTTCGCGCTGCAGGTCCACGACCCGGCTGGAGGCGTCCAGGCGCACCGCGATCCGGGGATGCGCGATCTGGAAGCCGCCCAGGCGCGGCGCCAGCCAATGGCCGCCGACGCTCTGGACCGTGGTGATCGACAGCACGCCCTCCTCGGCGTCGACCAGGTCGGACACCGCCGCGCGCAGCAGGCTCATGGCCTCGCTGGCCGCCCGCGACAGGCGCTCGCCGGCGGGGGTGAGGGCCACCTCACGGGGCAGGCGGACGAACAGCGCCTGGTCCAGGCGCTGCTCCAGGGCCTTCACCTGCCAGCTGACCGCCGCCTGGGTGACGCCCAGCTCGTCGGCGGCGCGGGTGAAGCTCTTCAGGCGCGCGGCGGCCTCGAAGATGCGGATGGCGCTGAGCGGCAGGGTCGCGAGGATGTCGGCCATAAGTAAAGCTTATGATTACCCAAGGAGGCCGCGTTTGTCATCCATAGGGTGAAGGCGGAAATTCCTCGTCGTTGAATGCCAAGGAAGGCGACGATGATGGACGAAGTCCTCAAGACCCATAAGGAAACCACGTTCGGCTGGGTGCTGGCGCTTCAGGAGCTGGTGGCGCGGCGCCGGGCCGGGCTGGTCCGCCGGGCGCGGGTCCAGGCGGCCGAGGCCAAGCGGACGGCGCCGCGCCGCCACCTGGCCCCGCGTTAGGGCGACCGCGCCTACTTCAGCGGCAGGAACAGCTCCGCCGCCGTGCCCTGTTCGGGCTCGTCCAAGAAGAAGCGCTGGCAGTAGATCGGGAAGTCGCGCATCTCCTCGCTGCTGGCCGGCAGCCAGTCGCGGTAGAGGTAGAGGGCGGCGGGCTCGAGATTGTGGGTGTCGCCGGTCACCCGCAGCACCGCGCAGCGCCCGCCGGGGATCTCGCCGGCCTTGACCGTTTCATCCCCCTCGACCGACTGGCCGGCGCCGAGGCCGATGCAGAGGTCCATGCTGTAGTCGGCGAGATCGGCGGGGCGGCGCTCGGAATGCCAGATGTTGAAGGTCGGATTGGTCTTCGGCGACATCCCGGCGGCTTTGCGCCAGGCGATGAAGCGCTGGATGGTGGCGTCGAGGGTCTCGGGATCGCCCCGGTGCTCGAAGATCGCCACGCGGGTGGAGGCGACGTCGCGGAGGGTCACCTGGTCGGGGGTGAAGGTCGTCTGCATGAGCTTGCTCCTGGCAATGTTGAGAGGCTTGAAGGCCTGGAGCCACGGGACCCAATCGGGCGATTTCCGGAAACTGGACGGCGACTGCTGAAACCTTTGCCGAAAGGCGCGGGCGAAGGCGTCGGGCGTCTCGTAGCCGGCGTCCAGGGCGATGTCGGTGACACTCTGCCCCTGCACATCGGCCAGCCGCTTGGAAGCCCGTTGCAGGCGGGCCAGCTGGACGTAGCGGTGCAGCGAGACCCCGAAGGTCGCCTTGAACTGTCGATGGAAATGGAACTTGGAAAACGCCGCGACGCCGGCGACCGCCTCCAGGTCCAGATCGTCGTCCAGATGCTGGTCGATGTGGTCCAGCACCCTCCGCATCCGGGCATGGTAGTGATCTAGCGCCGTCGTCATCGTCCTCGTCCCTCGTGGCGCTCTCAACTAGGCGCGCGGGGACCCTTCACGCTCGACCGATCTTGCGGTTTGGAGAGGGGGCCGGACTCAGTCCTCGCGCTTGGCGCCGTCCAGCTCGCGTTTCAGCTTGTCGGCGCGGGCGGAGTCCAAGGCCTTGTCGGCCTTGGTGCGGCCGAACTTGGCGCGGTTCTCGGCGGCCTTGGTCTTGGCGTCGGTCTTGGCCTTGGCCTTGCGGGCCTGGTTCAGGTTGAGGATCTCGGCCATCGGTCAGCCCTTCTTGGTCGGCGCCTTGGCGGGCGTAGCAGGGGCAGGCGTAGCAGGCCGGATGATCAGGGTCGACTGCAGGCGCAGGGTCTGGTCCTTCTTCAGCACGAACGGCGCGCGGCCCGGGAAGACGCAGTTCTGCATCGACAGTTCCTTGCGCAGGATCCACTGGGTGATCGGCGCGCCGTTGGCCTTGCAGGCCAGGCCTACGGTCCAGGCCGGCGAACCCTCGCCGGGCGTCCAGGCAAAGCCCATCGACTTGCCCGCCTCGACCGGCGTGACGGCGGGGGTCACGGTCTTGCCGCCCGAGCCGAAGTTCAGCCGGTCGGGCTTGATCAGCCGCACGGAGAAGCCGCCATAGCCCTTGGCGTCGTCGCTGCCGCCCAGGGCGAGGGTGTCGCTGCGGGCGGTGATCACGGTGTCGAAGTCGATCCGTCGCGCGCCGTCCTTGAGGGCGTAGACCCGCACCTTGGTGGTTTCGCGCGCCACATAGTTCACTTCCGGCGCCGAATTGACGATCCAGTCGGCGTTGACCACCAGGGTCCCGCCGCCGGAGCTGTCGCTCTTGAAGCGCTTTTCGCGGACATGGAAGGTCAGGCCCTTCATGAACCAGCCGTCGGCGACGTTCTTGCCGTCGACGATCACCTGGTGCCAGCTCCAGAACGCCCCGCGCTGGTGCAGGTGGTCGGCCGGACGGTCCTCGGTCAGCACGGTTCCGTCGGGCGCGTAGATCGGGTGGACGTAGTTCAGCCGGCCCGGCTCACGGGTGTCGGCGGCGGTGGTGCGGTAGAACAGCACGCTCTTGCCGCCGTCGGTGATGGTCACGCCGTCGGGCGCGAACACCGCGTCGACACGGGGCAGGGGCGTGGCGGCCGGCGCGGCCGGGGTTTCAGGAGTCGACGCCACGACAGGCGCGGGCGGCGCACTCTCGACGGTCTGGGCCGAGGCGGTGGAAGCGGTAAGCAGCACCAGGGCGGCGGCCAGCGGTCTGATCATCCAGTAAATCCGTTCCGAGAAAAGTGTGAGCGTTCACTTACTATTGATATCAGGGCGAGCGCCCAAGTCAAATTGCAACTTCAGCATGAACGTAACGGGAACGTTCTTTCTCGGCAAGTCTCTCGAAACCGCGCCATGGGCCTGGCCGTTGTGCCTTGCGAAACGCCAACAAGGAGCACGGCGATGATCAATCCCTCGGAAATCCGCGAACATCTGGAAGTGGTCGGCTCGGACGGCGGCCATGTCGGCCGCGTCGACCATGTGGTCGGCGGCGAGATCGAACTGGCCAAGCTGGACCTGGGCGGCGGCCTCAAGCACCACCTGATCCCGATCACCTGGGTCGACCACGTGGACGAGGACGGCGTGCACCTGACCCTGACCAAGGACGACGCCAAGGCCCAGTGGCGCGAGAAGCACTAGCGCGATTGACAGTCCCGCGATGCTGACCGATCCCTCGCCCGGCAACGGGTGAGGGATCTTTCGCATGTACCAGCTCTATTACAGCCCCAGCACGGCCAGCCTGGCGGTGCACTGGATGCTGATCGAGCTGGGCGTTCCGTTCGAACTGGTGCTGACCGACATCGAGACCGGCGGCCAGAAGCATCCCGACTATCTGAAGCTCAATCCGGGCGGCGTGGTGCCGACCCTGATCGTCGACGGCGCGCCGGTGCTGGAAAGCACGGCGATCCTGATGCTGCTGGCCGAGCGCCACGCCGAGCGGGGGCTGGCGCCCGCGCCCGGCGCGCCCGCGCGGGCGGCTTATCTGCAGTGGATGGTCTATCTGGCCAACGCGCTGATGCCGAGCTTCCGGGCCTGGTACTACCCGCACGAGCCTGCCGGCGAGGCCAATGCCGAGGCCGTCAAGGCGGCGGCCCAGGCGCGGATCGAAGCGGTCTGGGACCGCGTCGACGCCCAACTGGCGGCCGGGCCCTACATGCTGGGCGAGCGGCTTTCGGCCTTGGACTTCCTGGCCACCATGCTGATGCGCTGGTCGCGCAACCTGCCCAAGCCCGCCACGGTCTGGCCGAACATCGCCCGCTATCTCACGATCATGCGGGCCATGCCGTCGTTGCGCGAGGTCCACGCCCGCGAGGGCCTGACCGACTGGATCGACGGCTAGGCCGCTTCGGTCCGGGCCAGCGGCCGGCGCCACGGCGCGATCACGGCGGCCAGGATCAGCAGGGTCAGGTTGACGCCCAGGGCCACGCCGCCGAACGCCAGGCCGCCGAACTTGACGACATGGATCAGGACCAGCACGGCCAGGGTCGCGCTGGTGGCGACCCGCAGGCCCACGGTCCAGAACCGCGCGTCCTTCACCGCCACCGCGGCGGCGATCAGCACGGCCAGCGGCGCCCAGAAGGTCCACTCCGGCGGGACCTTGAACGTCAGCAGCAGGGCCGCCGACAGGGTCAAGGTGAAGGCGCAGCCCCAGGCGACAGCGGCCCAGGCCTTTTCCAGGCGCGGCGCCGGGCGGCCGCGATCGCGGCGGCGGGTCAGCCAGATGGTCACGCCGCTGCTGGTCACCACGCACAGCGCCACGCCCAGCAGGCCGTAGGCGATCTTGACCGGCAGGCCGCCGAACGAGCCGAAGTGCAGCGGATAGGACGAGGCGAAGATCTGCTTGCCGATGCCGTCGCTCGACAGGCCCAGCGTGCCGGTCATGGCGCCCTGGGCGTCGAAGGTGTAGCGCTCGGCATAGACCAGGCGCTTGGGCATGGCGGCGTTGAACTCGACCAGCTGGCCCTTGGTGCCCAGGCCCGTCAGCGAGATCAGGGCCGGCTCCAGGTCGGTCTTGCCGTCGAACCAGGCCATGGCCTTGGCCAGGTCGGGGAAGGGGGCGGGCGTAGGGTCGGCCTTGGGCACGCTGCCGTAGATCGGGGCTGTGACCTTGGCGATGTCGCCCTTGGTCGTCACCCCGGCCACGGCGAACAGCAGCAGGCTGGCCAGGCCGATATAGGCCCCGGTCCAGGCCACCACGAGGTGGAACGGCGCGCCCCAGACGCTGAGGCGGTTGTGCAGGTCGGCCTGGGACAGCCGCTTGGCGCCGGCCCAGCGGAAGGCGAAGGCGTCGCGGAAGATCTTCGGGTGGGCCAGGAAGCCGGAGACGATCAGGCCGGTCAGGGCCGCGCCAACCAGCCCCACCACGATCAGGCCGACGGTTTCGGGCAGGTGCAAATAGATGTGCAGGTGCTCGAGGAAATGCACCCACGGCGCGCCGGCCTCGCCGACGATCCGGCCTTGGGCGTCGGCCACGAACACCTCTTCGCCGACATAGGCGTGCAGGCGCGGCAGGTCGGGCGTGGGCAGCACCATGTAGACGACGCCGGCCTTGGGGTGAGCCTTGGTCAGACCCTCGGCGAAGGTCTGGACGGCCTGCGGGCTGGCGTGGGTCAGGGTGGGAACGGCGGGCTCTTCCCAGAGCTTCAGCTCGTTCATGAAGACCGCGACCGTGCCCGACAGGCAGACGATGTAGATCAGGGCGGCGGCGACCAGGCCCAGGCCCGAGTGGCCCGATAGCACGGTGCGCACGAAGGCGGGCGGAACCTTGGGCCAGATCGACGGGCGGTTGGCGGGCTCGGGCCCATCCTTGCTTTTGGGGGCGGCGACTTCGGGAGGCGTGGCGGCGTCCATGCTGGGCTCCTATTGGGGTCGCAGGACGACGGCGAGGGCGCAGACGGCGGTCAGGCCGACCAGGCCGAGCGTGGTGCGCAGCAGCTTGCGGTCGGCGCAGGTCCAGACCATGGCCCCGGCCAGGATCAGGGGCGCGCCGAAGGCGGCGGCGACCAGCTTGTCGGCGGGGGCGCCCGGGGTCCAGACGGCCAGGGCGACGCCGGCGGCGGTGGCGGCGGCGGTCGAGGCGGGCAGGGCCAGCAGCACGGCGGCCAGGGTGCGGGGCCAGGTCGTGGCCGGGCCTTGCCCCGGATCGGCCCCACCGGCCGTGGCGCGGATCGGCTTGGCCTTCTTGCCGTGCGGCAGGGTCCAGCGGCCGCTGATGACGATGAAGACGGTGGCGGCCACGGCGACCAGCAGGGTCGAGATGGCCACGCCGCGATCCCCGCCGGCCCAGGGGGCGAGCAGGGCGGCGGCGGCGATCAGCAAGGCCCAGCCGCTGGCGATCTGGGCGGCGCGCGGCTTGGGATTGAGCTTCCACGCCCGCCACAGCAGCCACACGCCGCCGGCGCTGGCCGCCACGGCGGCCCAGGCCAGCCCACCGGCCAAGGCGGGGCTCACGGCTGGTATCCGAAGGACGTCGTCGGCGCGGAACGGTTCACTGAAGGCCTCTGGATCGGGAGCGACTGCGGCTGATTAGGCCTCGGACGCCGCACTTGCAAGTCGTTCTCATGAGCGCCGCGCATGCAGCGCCACGACCGCCAGGCTGGTGCGGTCCTGGTCGATCAAAAACATCCAGATATGGCAGGTCGAGGGGACCAAGCCCCGAAAAGCGAGGGCTCCGGGGAGGCGGCCTCCCCGGAGCCCTGAGTCTTATTTCACGCTGGCGCAGAAGCGCTGGATGCGCTGGCAGGCGTCTTCCAGCACGTCGTTGGCGGTGGCGTAGCTGATGCGGAAGAACGGCGACAGGCCGAAGGCCGCGCCGTGGACCACGGCCACGCCCTCGGCTTCCAGCAGCTCGCCGGCGAAGTCCTCGTCCGACGTGATGACCTTGCCCGAGGGCGCGGTCTTGCCGATCAGGCCGGCGCACGACGGATAGACGTAGAACGCGCCTTCCGGGGTGGGGCAATGCAGGCCGCTGGCCTGGTTCAGCATCGACACGACCAGGTCGCGGCGCTCCTGGAACAGCTTGGCGTTCGGCTTGATGAAGTCCTGCGGGCCGTTCAGGGCCTCCAGCGCCGCCCACTGCGAGATCGAGCAGGGGTTGGAGGTGGTCTGGCTGATCATCTTGGCCATGGCCTTGATCAGCGGTTCGGGACCGGCCGCGTAGCCGATCCGCCAGCCGGTCATCGAATAGCCCTTCGACACGCCGTTCATCGTCAGGGTGCGGTCGTAGAGCTTGGGCTCGACCTGGGCGATGGTGGTGAATTCGAAGTCGTCGAACACCAGGTGCTCGTACATGTCGTCGGTCAGCACCCAGACCTGCGGGTGGCGCAGCAGCACGTCGGCGATGGCCTGCAGCTCGGCGCGGGTATAGGCGCCGCCCGAGGGGTTCGACGGGCTGTTGATGATCAGCCACTTGGACTTGGGCGTGATCGCCGCTTCCAGGGCTTCCGGGGTGATCTTGAAGCCGCTCTCGGCGGTGGTTTCCACCGACACCGGCGTGCCGCCGGCCAGCAGAGTCATGTCGGGATACGACACCCAGTACGGGGCGGGGATGATCACCTCGTCGCCCGGGTTCAGGGTGGCGACCAGGGCGTTGTAGATCACCGGCTTGCCGCCCGGGGCGACGTGGACCTGGCTGGGCTTGTAGTCCAGGCCGTTCTCGCGCTTGAACTTGGCGCAGATCGCCGCCTTCAGCTCGGGCATGCCGTCCGGATCGGTGTACTTGGTCTTGCCGGCCTTGATGGCGGCGATGGCGGCGTCCTTGATGTTGTCGGGAGTATCGAAGTCCGGCTCGCCCGCGGACAGGGCGATGATGTCCCGGCCGGCCGCTCGCAGGGCGCGGGCCTTGGCGCTGATGGCGATGGTGGCGGACGGAGCGATGCGCCGCAGGGCGGCGGACTCGAGCGACATGGTTCAGGACTCCCCTGGGAGGACGTGGACTAAAAAGGCCTGTTTCAGGATTGGGGCGGTCTTTACGCCCGCGCTTGCGCCGGTGCAACGCACCAAAGGCCGGATATCGCGGGGTTCTTGCGTCTCTCCCTGGCTCGCGGTACCGCTATCATCCGTAAGCACGAGAGGCCGCGCCGCATGGCGGGCGGCCCTGGAGGAAACGACCATATCGCCCCGTCGCTGGACGGGGCTGGACGCAACGACGTCTCTGAAGGGGGAAGACCATGAAGAAGATCGCAAGCCTGGCCGCTGTCGTGGCCGTGGGGCTGACCACCGCCACCGCTGGGGCGGCCCACGCCGCCGACGGGGTGATGAAGTACGCCATCAACAAGCCGTCGGTGGGCTGGAACGTCTATGGCGCCGGCCAGACCAACGCTCCGATCAAGGACAAGTCGGTCACCGGCGGAAACGCGGTGCGGGTCCAGGTCACGACACCGACGCCGGATCAGCCGTGGAGCAACGCCGCCGGCCAGGGCGTGGACGGCAAGATCACCAAGGGCGACGTCATCACCGTGGCCTTCTGGGCCAAGGCCGAGCCGGTGGACGGCGGGCCGGCGACGGCGACGATCAGTTCGGTGGGGGTCCAGCAATCGACCGCGCCGTGGAGCGGCATCGTCAGCGGCCAGGTGGAGACCATCGGCGGCGAATGGAAGATGTACACCTTCAGCGGCCGGGCGACGATGGACGCCGACAAGGGCGCGGCGGGCGTCAGCCTGCAGCTGGGCGGCGCCAAGCAGACCATCGTGCTGGGCCCGCTGTTCGTCCTGGATTTCGGGCCGAACTACGATCCGTCGATGGTGAAGTAGGGGGAGCCCGCCCGCGAGGGCGGACGCCTCGACAGTCGCGCCCACGCCTGCGACATAGGTCTCATGGGGCGGATCGTACGCATCTTCGTGGTTCTGGGAGGCTTGGCTTGCCTGGCGACGGGCCTGTACGCCGGCGGTGTCGCGAGCCCGTTCCTGGCGATGGGCGCGATTGTCTTGGCCATGGTCGCGACGGAGATCGCCGCCCGGGCCTATTCCAGGCTCGTCATTCAGCCGAACCTGGAAAAGGCTCAAACCCGACCGGCCCTCCGCAGCGGCCCGCTCCATCTGGTGCTGCGCGGGGGCGTGGTGTGTTGCGTGGTCGGGTTCGCGGGCGTTCTGAGCGTGACGCGGCATCTGGCGACGAACCCTGAGCCCGCGCCGTACTATCTTGTCACGGGCGGACTTGGCCTTGTCGGGATCTGCCTGATCACCTTCGCCATCGTCGCGTTCAAGGCCGCTCATCGGCCGCGGTGACGGCGAGCTAGCTCCGCAGGTGTTCGACGAACGCGGCCAGATGGCGGCCCAGATAGGCCAGGGTCTTTTCGTCGATCACCTGGCCGTTCTCGATCTTGGTGTGGGCCTGGCCGACCAGCATCTCGCCGAGCGGCCAGTACTGCGCCGAGACCTTGCGCAGCGACTGGCGCAGGGCGTCCTGGGCGCGGACCGTGCCGGTGACGCCTGGCGAGGCCCCGACGATGCATGCCGTCTTGCCCGCCAGGACCGAGGGGCTGCCGCGCGAGGCCCAGTCGATGGCGTTCTTCAGCACGCCGGTGATCCCGCCGTTGTATTCGGGGCAGGCCAGCAGCAGGGCGTCGGCGCCCCGGATGGCGTCCTTCCAGGCGGTGACCGGCGCGGGATCGCCCTGGTCCTCGACGTCCTGGTTGAACAGCGGCAGGTCGTGCAGGCCGAAGATCTCGATCGTCACCCTCTCTGGCGCCACGTCCTGGGCCGCGCGCAGCAGGGCGGTGTTGAACGAGGCGGCCCGCAGGCTGCCCGAGACGCCGAGAAGTTTCATGAGGGACTCCGCACTCCAGGAAGGCGGCGACCCTAGTCAGCCTCGGCGGCGCGGTGAAGGGCGTTCAGGCCGTGAGGGCGGTCCTGATCGGCGTCTGGGCCAGATCGCCCAGGCTCGCCTCGACGTGAGTCCAAAGGCGTTGCAGATCGCGGCTGGCCGGGCTGCCGGGCTCATGCTCGGCCACGCTGCGGCCGTGGGCCATGGCCGTCTGGAACGCCTCGCGCGAGCGCAGGCCGTGCGGGGCCAGCGGCAGGCCGCAGAAGCGCAGGGCCTCCATGATCTCCGGATAGGCCACCGGCGCGACGTCCGAACGGTTGGTGTGGGCCTGGTTGATCACCACGAAGCCGGTCTTGCCCAGGCGACGCACGGCCTCGGCCGAGCGGACGATGGGGGCCAGGTCCAGGAACGAGGGGCGGCCCACCACCAGGCACAGGTCGGCGGCGTTGACCGCCAGGGCCACGTCGGCCTCCGGCGAGGCGGGGGTGTCGATGAACAGGTAGTCGTAGTCCTCGCGCTGGGCGCTCGAGCGGGCGTGGAACAGCTTGCCGGCGTTGATCTCGGCCAGGACGGGACCCGGCTCGGCGCGGGCGCGCAGGGTGTCCGTGGCCGAGCGCTGCGGGTCGATGTCGGCCAGCATGACCTTGCGCCCCGACAGGAACGCCATCAGGGCCAGGTTGACGCAAAGGGTCGTCTTGCCCGAACCGCCTTTGCGAGAAAGCACGGTGATCGTCTTCATGGCTGGCCCACTTTCCCCGACCAGGCATCCTCGCCGTACGCCGCGAGGTTTCCCAAGTTCAGATTGTTATGGGCCAAGGTATGAACAGAAGTTCAACCTGCGATTACTGAGGTCGGCGGCGCGCGATCAGACCGCGCGGGCGTCGCGGTCGCGGCTCTCCAGGGCCAGCAGGGCGGCCACGTGCGCCCACAGGCGCTCGATCTCCTGGGCGGCGGGGCTGGCGGCGTCCCATTCGCTGACCGAGCGGCCCCGGGCGATGGCCTGCTGGTAGACGGTGCGCGAGCGCATCCCGATCGGCGCGATCGGCAGGCCGCAGAACCGCAGGGCCTCGATGGCCTTCTGCACCGCCACCGGCTCCAGTCCGCCGCGCTTGGACGGGGCCTGGTTGAGGACGATCAGACCGGCCTTGCCCAGGCGGCGCACCATCTCGGCCGAACGCGCCACCGAGGCGATGTCCAGGAAGGTGGGGCGGCAGACCAGCAGGCACAGGTCCGCCGAGTTCACGGCCACGGCCACGTCGGCGTCGGGCGCGGCGGGGGTGTCGATCACCATGGCGTCGTAGGCGTCGTGTATGGCCTGGGAGCGGGTCTGGAACAGCTTGCCGGCGTTGATCTCGGCGAAGACCGGGCCCGGCTCGCTGCGCGCCCTCAGGGCGTCCGAGGCCGAGCGCTGCGGGTCGATGTCGGCCAGGATGGTCTTCCGACCCGCCAGATGGGCGGCCAGGGTCAGGTTGACCGCCAGGGTCGTCTTTCCGGCCCCGCCCTTGCGGGAAATCACAGCCAGGGTCTTCACGTCCGACGCACTCCCCAACGCGCTTCCGGCCAACATCCTTCACTGATGGGGCCGGAGAGCCTGTGGATAACTTAGCCGCCCGTTACGACAGGGACGCAACGGAAATGTCGTGTTGGGGGAATCTTAACCACGACGCGACGCCGCCTGGCCGAAAGCGTGACGGTAAAATGGGCGTCCGGCGGGCGATTTGCGCTCCCGCCGTGCTTGACCGCGAGCAGGGCTTGGGCGAGGCAGGCGCATGCTTCGTCGCCTGATCGACTTCTTCACCAACATGGACGCCCGCGCCTGGCGCACGGTGGCCGTGTCGTTCGTCCTGTTCGGCGGGGTGGGAGTGGTCTTCCTGTTCGGAGCCCAGCTCTTGGGCCTGAACGGCGAGGTGACGGTCGAGCACTGGCTGAGCGCCGCACACGGCCCCTGGGCCCTGCCGGTGGCCGTCAGCGCCTTCGCGGTGCTGGCCTTCATCGGCGTGCCGCAGTTCGTGCTGATCGCCGCGGCGGTGGTGGCCTTCGGGCCCTGGACCGGCTTCGCCTACAGCTGGATCGGCACCCTGGTGTCGTCGATGATCGGCTTCTGGATGGGAAGAGCGTTCGGCGGGCGGCTGCTGAAGGACTTGGCCGGCGACGGCGTGGCCAAGTTCATGAAGCTGATCGGCAAGAACGGCTTCCTGGCCAGCCTGATCGTGCGGCTGGTGCCCTCGGCCCCGTTCATCGTCGTCAACATGGCCGCCGGCGTCACGCCGATGAAGATCCGCGACTTCGCGGCCGGCACGGCCATCGGCATCATTCCGAAGATCGCCCTGACCGCCTTCGCCGGCAATTCGATCGTCCAGGCCCTGAAGGGCGGCGGCCAGCGGCACATCGTCATGCTGGTGGTGGCGGTGGCGGTCTGGATCGTCGCCGGCCTGATCGCCCGCGCCTGGCTCAAGAAGCGCGAGGATACTGCCGAGTAGGAGGTTCGCCTCGCCTCCACCGGTCTGGCGGGGCGTTTGAGGCGCGCAGCGCTGCGTCTTGCGTGACGATCGACCCCGATCAGTCGTTGATCTTGGTGGAATCTTGCTCCGTGTGCGGCGAATTGATCGATAAACGCAAAATGCTTGCCGCAATTTAGGCTGCTGTGTAGAAAGCGAGCATGAACGTCGCGCGCCAACTGCTTTCGCTTCGGCTTACCAACCCCTGGGCGCTCTAGGGGCCGCGCATCGTCGTGGCCGGGCGCGCAGGGGATGACTGACCCAATCGCCGCCCGCACGCAGACACCATCCGACGAGTAAGATCATGAGCTCCGTATCGCCCGCCGCTTTTGAGAAGCGCGACAACGTCGTCATTTTCGACACCACCATGCGCGACGGCGAACAGTCGCCCGGCGCCTCGATGTCGCACGACGAGAAGCTGGAACTGGCCAAGATCCTCGAGGAGATGGGGGTCGACGTCATCGAGGCCGGCTTCCCCATCGCCTCGAACGGCGACTTCGAGGCCGTCCGCGAGATCTCCAAGATCGTCAAGAACTCGACCATCGCCGGCCTGTGCCGCGCGCACATGGTCGATATCGATAGATGTGCGGAGGCCCTGAAGCCCGCCGCCCGCGGCCGCATCCACGTGGTGATCGCCACGTCCGACCTGCACATGAAGCACAAGCTGCAGATGGAGCCGGACGCCGTCATCGACGTGATCGCCCGCTCGGTGACCCACGCCCGCAACCTGCGCGACGACGTGGAATGGTCGGCCGAGGACGCCACCCGCAGCGACCGCCAGTTCCTGCGCCGCGCCATCGAGACCGCCATCAAGGCCGGCGCCACTACGATCAACCTGCCCGACACGGTCGGCTACACCTATCCGTCGGAATATGCCGACCTGTTCAGCTGGATGACCCAGAACGTCGAGGGCGCCGACAAGGTGATCTTCTCGACCCACTGCCACAACGACCTGGGCCTGGCCGTGGCCAACAGCCTGGCCGGCGTGCAGGGCGGGGCTCGCCAGATCGAGTGCGCGATCAACGGCCTGGGCGAGCGTGCCGGCAACGCGGCGCTGGAAGAGATCGTGATGGCCCTGAAGGTGCGCGGCGACAAGCTGCCCTACCAGACCGGCATCGACACCACCCACATCACCCGCGCCAGCCGCTACGTCTCGGCCATCACCGGCTTCCCGGTGCAGTACAACAAGGCCATCGTCGGCAAGAACGCCTTCGCGCATGAAAGCGGCATCCACCAGGACGGGATGCTGAAGAACCGCGAGACCTACGAAATCATGACCCCGGAATCGGTCGGCCAGGCGCCGTCCAGCCTGGTCATGGGCAAGCACTCGGGCAGTCACGCCTTCCGCGCCAAGCTGAAGGACCTGGGCTACGAGCTGGGCCAGAACGCCCTGAAGGAGGCCTTCGGCCGCTTCAAGGACCTGGCCGACCGCAAGAAGCACGTCTACGACGACGACATCATCGCCCTGGTCGACGACGCCCTGGCGCGTGGCTCCGAGCGCATCCGCGTCGCCCACCTGCTGGTGGTGGCCGGCACCGACGGTCAGTCGGCCGAGCTGACCCTGGAAGTCGACGGCGAGACCAAGACCGCCAAGGCCACGGGCGACGGTCCCGTCGACGCGGTGTTCAACGCCATCCAGAACATCGTGCCGCACAACGCCGCCCTGCGCCTGTTCCAGGTGCACGCGGTGACCGAAGGCACCGACGCCCAGGCCCAGGTTTCGGTGCGTCTGGAAGAAGACGGCCGCATCGCCACCGGCCAGGCCGCCGACACCGACACCCTGACCGCCTCGGCCAAGGCCTATGTGAACGCCCTGAACAACCTCATGGCGCGCAAGGAAAAGAGCCGTCCCGACACGGCGATCGCCAGCGGGTTCTAGGCAAACGCGGATAGGGGCGGGCGCAAGCGCCCGTCCCCCGATCCGACCTTAAGCCGCGGCCTTCCGGCCGAACGGCCGCGTCGCCAGCAGTTCCGCCGACAGGTGCGCCTGGGGTTCGACCTCCAGGCCCAGCGCCCGCAGGTCATCGCAAATGGTCTGGCGGGGCGCCTGGTCCAGGAACGCGCCGGCGTCGATGACCAGCGCCCCGCCGGGACGCAGCATGGTCATGGTCGAGGCCGCCGCGGCCCGGGCGTCGGCCACGGTCGAGCAGCCGACCACCAGCAGCACGTCGCTCTGTTCGTCGGCGGCGCGGCAGGTGGCGCGGCGGGCGGCCTCCACCCGGTCGTAGCCGCGTCGCCACAGCACGCTCATCGCCTCGCCGGCCTGCGGTCCGGTCACCGCCACGAAGCACAGCGGCGTGGCCTCCGCCAAGGCCAGCATGCGGCCCAGCGTGTGTTGGATCCCGTCGGTCGGAACGCCCAGCAGGAACTGGGCGGCCTGGCGGAAGGGGTGAGACGACATGGTCGAAACCTCGTGCTGGTCGCGCCCGTCACCGGACGAGCCGACGGCGGGAATTTGCGCCCGGGCCGCGTAAGGCCTCCATTCCGAAACCGGCCGTCCCTATAAGGGCGGCGTAAGGACCCTCGATGATCTGGATTCCGATCACCATCGCCGCGGCGGCTTTTCAGGTCGCGCGCAACGCCGCCCAGCGCTCGGTCATGGGCGGGGCGGGGCCGTGGGGCGCGACCCTGGTGCGGTTCCTGTTCGGCCTGCCGTTCGCCACGATCTTCGCGGTGGTCGCCTGGCTGGTGACGCCCGGGGCGCGCGCGCATGCCACCGCGCCGTTCTGGCTGGCCTGCGCCGCCGGGGCGGCCCTGCAGATCTGCGGCACCGCCGCCCAGCTGACGGCCATGCACCGCTCGTCCTTCGCTCTGGGCACGGCCCTGCAGCAGAGCGGCCTGCTGTTCGCCCTGGTCTGGGGCGTGGCCCTGTTCGGCGACAAGGTGTCGGCCCTGACCTGGGCCGGCGGCCTGGTGGCCACGGGCGGGCTGGCCGCCCTGACCTGGCCCCGGGGCGAGACGCCGATGCGCCGTGGGGCGGTGACGATCGGCCTGGCCTCGGGCGCGGCTTTCGCCTTGTGCGCCAACTGCTTCCGTCAGGCGTCCCTGACCTTCGACCCGGCCCATCCGGCCATGTCGGCCCTGGTCACGGTCATGGTGGTGCAGGCGATCCAGACCCTGGCCCTGGGCGGCTTCCTGGCGTTCCGCAACCCCGACGCCCTGGTCGAGGTGGTCAAGGCCTGGCGGCGGTCGCTGGGCGCCGGGTTCTGCGGCGCGGCGGCCTCGGGCCTGTGGTTCACCGCCATGGCGCTCAGCCCTGTGGGGCCGGTGAGGGCGGTCGGAGTCGTCGAGATGCCCATGGCCGCCCTGGCTGGACGACGCCTGTTCGCCGAGCGGTTGACCCCGGCCCAGATGCTCTTTGGCCTGATCGCGGCGGCCGGTGTGGCCATGGCCGCGCTCGGCTAGAAAACGCCATGTTTCTGGGATGAAACCCCCGGCGCCGCCGTTCTGCGAAATCAGGTGAGCCAGGGGCTTCAATAGACCTTGAATTCAACGCTTTCGCAGGGCAAACGGGCTTCGTCGACGTGCTTAGCGGCAGTCAGGCGATGGCGCGGCGGGAAGCCTTGCGCTTCCGTCGTGCGCGAGGCGCTCGTCTAGGGACGCAAGCCCGCATTTCGCGGGAATCATGTTGTCCTCGTTTGGAATTGAAGTAGGAGCCATCTTTTCCCTTCGCCTTCGCCGTTCACGCGGCAAAAATAGCTCCGCTTCGTCTTCCGAATTCGGCCTGTCCGACGTCCCGCCTTCGCCCCTTATCCCCTCAGTCAGGGCTTTCAATGTTCTCTTCCCTCTTCGGCGTCATCTCCAACGACATCGCCATCGACCTGGGCACCGCCAACACCCTCATCTACATGAAGGGCAAGGGCATCGTTCTGAACGAGCCGTCGGTCGTGGCTCTGCGTAATGTCGGTGGTCGCAAGATCGTCCACGCCGTCGGGATCGAGGCCAAGCAGATGCTGGGCCGCACGCCGGGTCACATGGAAGCCATCCGTCCGATGCGCGACGGGGTCATCGCCGACTTCGAAGTCGCCGAGGAGATGATCAAGTACTTCATCCGCAAGGTTCACAACCGCAAGGGCTTCGTGAACCCCAAGGTCATCGTCTGCGTGCCGTCGGGCGCCACCGCCGTGGAACGCCGCGCCATCAACGACAGCTGCCTGAACGCCTCGGCCCGCCGCGTGGGCCTGATCGACGAGCCGATGGCCGCCGCGATCGGCGCCGGCCTGCCCATCCACGAGCCGACCGGCTCGATGGTCGTCGACATCGGCGGCGGCACCACCGAGGTGGCCGTGCTGTCGCTGTCGGGCATCGTCTATTCGCGCTCGGTCCGTGTCGGCGGCGACAAGATGGACGAGGCGATCATCAGCTACATGCGTCGCCACCATAACCTCTTGATCGGCGAGACGACCGCCGAGCGCATCAAGAAGGAAATCGGCACCGCCCGCGCCCCGGCCGACGGCGAAGGCCTGTCGATCGACGTCAAGGGCCGCGACCTGATGCAGGGCGTGCCGCGCGAAGTGCGCATCAGCGAAAAGCAGGCCGCCGACGCCCTGGCCGAACCGGTCGGGCAGATCGTCGAAGCCGTGAAGGTGGCCCTGGAAGCCACTCCGCCGGAACTGGCGTCGGACATCGCCGACAAGGGCATCATGCTGACGGGCGGCGGCGCGCTGCTCCGCGGTCTGGACGCCGAGATCCGCGACCATACCGGCCTGCCGGTCACCGTGGCCGACGATCCGCTGTCGTGCGTGGCTCTGGGCTGCGGCAAGGTGCTCGAGCATCCCAAGTGGATGAAGGGCGTGCTTGAATCGACTCTCGCCTAGGCGTCACATCCGTATGACGCCGCGGGGGGCGTCGGGAGAATAGTACGTGCCCTTTCGCGAAGGTCCGCTCGGTGACCTGAAAGTGCCGCTGACGTGGACCGCGGCCGTGGCGTTGATCGTCGCGGTCGTGATCGCGGTGGCGTTCCTGCTGGCCGACCGGCGCGAGACCCTCCAGCAACAGGCCTATGGCGTCACCCGCCAGACGGTCGACACGGTGTCCAAGCCGGTCAGCGGCGTGATCGCCGCCCCGGGTCGCTGGACCGGCCTGGGCGTCGACTTCATCTCCAGCTACTTCTTCACCGCCTCGGAGAACCGCCGGCTGAAGGCCGAGCTGAAGGAGATGCGCGGCTATCGCGACCAGTACCTGGCCGAGGTCGACAAGAACCAGAGCTACCGGCAGCTGCTGGGCCTGCGAACCGATCCGCCGATCCCGATGGTCGCCGCCCGCGTGGTCAGCGACACCCGTGGCCCGTTCGCCAACACCCGCCTGGCCGACAGCGGCTCGGAAAAGGGCGTGGTGGTCGGCAATCCGGTGATGAACGAGCGCGGCCTGGTCGGTCGCGTGGTCGGCGTGGCCCGGGGCGCCAGCCGCGTGCTGCTGCTGACCGACATCGCCTCGCGCACGCCGGTGATGATCGACCGCACCAACGCCCGCGCCATCCTGACCGGCGACGGCGGCCCCAATCCGAAGCTGGAATATCTGCGCGGCGTAGACCCCATCAAGGAGGGCGATCGGGTCGTCACCTCGGGCGACGGCGGTGTGGTGCCGCGCGGCCTGCCCGTGGGCGCGGCGGTCAAGGGCCTGGACGGCCGCTGGCGCGTGGTGCTGTTCGCCGACGACACCGCCATCGACTATGTCCGCATCCTGCTGTTCAAGGACTTCGCCCAGCTGGCCGACCAGAAGGCCCTGCTGACCCGCAGCCTGCCGCCGGTGACCACCGAGGATCCCAGCGCCTCGATCCTGGGCCCGGTCGCGACCGCGCCGAAGCCCGCGACCCCGGCCCAGACGGGAACGCCGGCCACGACCGCTCCGGCCCCGGGTGCGACGCCGCCTAAGCCGGCTGCGCCCGCCGCCAAGCCTCCGGCCGCCACGGCGCCCAAGCCGCCCGCGCCGAAGCCCGCGACTCCGGCCGCCGCCCAGCCCGGCGGAGCCATCTGACGTGGGCGGCGCCCGACCTCTGCATCCAGGCCGCTGGCTGGGCGTTCCGGCCCTGATGTGCGTCGCCGCGACCATCGTCTTCGCCGCGCCGATCCGCATCTACGGCCTGCAGCTGCCCGAGCCGGTGTTCGCCATGGTCCCGGCCTTCGCCTGGGCCCTGATCCGTCCGTCGATCCTGGCGCCGTTCGCCCTGCTGATCCTGGGCCTGTTCCTGGACACCTTCTGGGGCGGGCCGACGGGCCTGTGGGGCCTGTCGCTGCTGGTCGCCTACGCCACGGCGCTCGCCGGTCGCAACATGATGACCGGCCAGAGCCGGCCGATGATGTGGGCCTGGTTCGCCGGCGTCACCGCCGTGGCCATGGCCGGCGGCTTCCTGTTCAGCATGCTCGACAGCCTGGCCATGCCCAGCCTGCTGGCCGTGTTCTGGCAATTCCTGGTCACGGCCCTGTTGTTCCCGTTCGCCCACCGGCTGATCGACCGGTTCGAGGACGCGGACGTGCGGTTCCGGTGACGCCATGAGCGAACCGTCAATCTTCTTCTTCGAGGTGAACGAGCGGCAGGGCGTGTTCCACCGCCGCGCGTTCCTGATGGGCGGCCTGGCGGGCGCGGGGCTGTTGACCCTGGGCGGTCGCCTGGCCCAGCTGCAGCTGATCGAGGCCCAGCGCTACCAGAAGCTTTCGGCCGGCAACCAGTTCAACTATCGCCTGACCCCGCCGCCGCGCGGCCTGATCCTGGACCGCAACGGCGTGGCCCTGGCGTCCAACCGGCCCAACTTCCGCCTGATGGTCAGCAAGGACAGCAAGGATTTCGACGCCGAAGCCACGCTGGACGACTTGGCCCAGCTGGTGCCCATCGACGGCACCCGCCGGGCCCGCCTGATCAAGGACATCAACCGCGCGCCCAAGAAGGCCCCCGTGGCGGTGATGGAGGACATGAGCTGGGAGGAGTTCTCCCGGGTCAATATCCGCGCGCCCGAGCTGCCCGGCGTCACCGCCGACATGGGCGAGGTGCGGGTCTATCCGTTCGGCGGCGCCTTCGCCCACGTGATCGGCTACGTGGCCAAGGTCAGCGACCGTGACCTGGAGAAGGCCAAGGGCGATCCGACCCAGGACCAGGACCTGCTGCACCACCCGGGCTTCCGGATCGGCAAGGCGGGCATCGAGAAGGCCCTCGACCGCGACCTGCGGGGACGCGCGGGCGCCACCAAGGCCGAGGTCGACGCCCAAGGCCGGGTCGTGCGCCTGGATCCCGAGGGCGACATCCCGCCCGCGCCCGGCAAGGAAGTGCGGCTGACCCTGGACGCCGACATCCAGAACCGCGCCCTGGAGGTGATGGGCGACGAGTCCGGCGCCATCGTGGTGATGGACATCCGCAACGGCGATCTGCTGGCCATGGTCTCGGCCCCCAGCTTCGACGCCAACCGGTTCGTCAAGGGCCTGTCGGGGCCAGAGTACCGGGCCCTGGCCGAGTACGAGCGCAAGCCGCTGCTGGACAAGGTGCTGAACGGCACGTTCCCGCCAGGCTCGACCTTCAAGCCGACCGTCGGCCTAGCCGCCCTGACCGCCGGGATCGATCCGGAGGCGCGGGTCAGTTGCGGCGGCAGCTGGTACTACGGCAACCGCACGTGGCGGTGCTGGGAGAAGGGCGGCCACGGCTCGCAGAACCTGCACGACGCCATCAAGAACTCGTGCGACATCTACTTCTACCAGACCGCCCTGAAGATCGGCCCCGACGCCATCGCCAGCGCCGCGCGGGCCATGGGCTTCGGCTCGACCTTCGACATCGGCATTCCCGGCCAGAAGAAGGGCCTGGTGCCCGACCGCGCCTGGAAGAAGCGGGCCAACAAGAAGAATCCGGCCAACCAGACCTGGTTTCCGGGCGAGACCCCCAGCTACGGGATCGGGCAGGGGGCGCTCAGCGTCAACGCCCTGCAGCTGGCGGTGATGACCGCGCGCCTGGCCAACGGCAAACAGGCGCTCAATCCGCGGCTGATCAAGTCGATCGGCGGGGTGGAGCAGCCCAGCGGCGCGGCCGTGCCCGACCTGCCGTTCTCGCTGGAGCACCTGGCCTATGTGCGCGGCGGCATGGAGGCGGTGGCCAACGACGTGCGCGGCACGGCCTATCGCCAGAGCCAGCTGGGCCTGGGCGACGTGAAGATGGCCGGCAAGACCGGCACGGCCCAGGTGCGCAGCTATGACAAGGTGGCCAGCCGCAAGAGCGACAGCGTCGCTTGGCGCCTGAAGGACCACAACCTGTTCGTCGCCTTCGCCCCCTATGACGCGCCGCGCTACGCGGTGGCGGTCATCGTCGAGCACGGCGGCATGGGCGGCGCCACCGCCGGCGCCCCGCGCGCCCGCGAGGTCATGCGCGTGGCCCTGCTGAAGGATCCGGAGATCCGCGCCCGCATCGAAAAGCCCATGCCCATGCCCGACGCCCCCGTCGAGGTCACGCCCGACGGGACGGTCGAGGGCGCGGCCCCCGACGATCCGACCATCGGCGCGCCGCCGCCCACGCCCGTTCCGGGAGCTCCCCAATGACGCTCAGCGGCGGCCTGTCCCGGCCCGGCGAACGCGACCGGCCGATCATCAAGTTCATGGAGATCGACTGGACCCTGTGTCTGGTCCTGTGCCTGATCGCCGGCACCGGGGCCTTGATGCTGTTCTCGATCGCGGGCGCCTCGTGGGAGCCGTGGGCCGACAAGCACCTGCTGCGCTTCGGCATCTATTTCGTGATGATGATCATCCTGGCCATGGTCGACCTGCGGGTCTGGTTCACCATGGCCTATCCGATCTACGGCGTGGCCCTGCTGCTGCTGGTGGCGGTGGAGGCGGTCGGTGACGTATCCCTGGGCGCCCAGCGCTGGCTGGCCATCGGCCCGCTGCGCTTCCAGCCGTCCGAGATCATGAAGATCGGGGTCGTGCTGGCCCTGGCCCGCTACTATCACGGCCTGACGGCCGACAGCGCCCGGCTGTCGTGGAAGCTCCTGGTCCCGCTGGCCCTGATCGGCGCCCCGACCCTGCTGGTGGCCCACCAGCCCGACCTCGGCACCGCCGTGCTGATCGCCTTGCCCGGCCTGTCGATCATGGTGCTGGCCGGCCTGTCGCTGCGGGTGATCGTCGCCGGGATCGTGGCGGGCCTGGCGGCCCTGCCGCCGTTCATCTTCTTCGTGCTGCACGACTATCAGCGCAACCGGATCCTGACCTTCATGGACCCGGAGAAGGACCCGTCCGGCAACGGCTACCACATCATGCAGTCCAAGATCGCCCTGGGCTCGGGCGGCCTGCTGGGCAAGGGCTTCGGCCTGGGCTCGCAGAGCCAGCTGAACTTCCTGCCGGAAAAGCAGACCGACTTCATCTTCGCCACCCTGGCCGAGGAGTTCGGCTTCCTGGGCTGCATCTCGGTGCTGTTCCTGTACGGCGTGGCGATCTTCATGGCCCTGCGCATCGCCTCGATCAGCCACAGCCACTTCGGACGCCTGTCGGCCGCCGGGGTGACGGCGACCTTCGCCCTCTACGTACTGATCAACGGCGCGATGGTCATGGGCATGGCCCCGGTCGTGGGCGTGCCCATGCCGATGCTCAGCTATGGCGGCACCGTGATGCTGACGGTCATGGTGGGCTTCGGCCTGGTCCAGGCCGTGCGCGTGCACCGCTATACCGAGGTGACGAGCGGCAAGGGCTCGCTGATGTAGTCGGCGGCCAGGGGGGCGATCACTTGCCCCCACCTGACCGCTTACGCGGTCTGTCCGCCCCCATAGGGGGCGGAGCCACGTACTTCAGGCTCTTCCCCCTATGGGGGAAGACGATCGCGAAGCGATCCGTAGGGGGCAAGTGGGGATGCTACTTCCCCTTCAGCGCCCGCCCGGTCACCACGGCGCCCGCCCCGAACTTGCCCCGCAAGCCGTCGATCATCGTCTCGCTCTTGAGCGCCTTGCGCTCGTCGCCGGCGAAGAAGTCGTCGGCCGCGCCCTCGGCCGGGACGAAGTCGGTCAGGCCCGCGCCGATCAGACGGTAGTGGATCCCCTTGGGCTCGGCGGCCAGCAGCTCGCGCGCCACCTGGAAGAGGGTGCGGGCCGTCTGGGTCGGGACGGCCAGGGTGCGGCGGCGGGTGTGGATCTTGAAGTCGGGCGTGCGCAGCTTCAGGGTCGCCACGCGCCCGGCCACCCCGCCGGCCCGGGCCTGGCGCGCCACCTTCTCGCACAGCGGCCACAGCTCGTCCTCGAGGTCCTCGCGCTTGTAGAGGTCGTCGTTGAAGGTGGTCTCGGCGCTGATCGTCTTGCGGTCCTGCTCCGGATCGACCAGGCGGGTGTCGCGGCCGTGGGCCAGGTGGTGCAGGCGCAGGCCGCTGGAGCCCAGCACCTTGACCAGCTGCTTGAGGTCGGCGCGGGCGATGTCGCCGACCGTGCGAAAGCCTTCCGAGGCCAGCGAGGCGACGGTGGCGGGACCCACGCCGGGCAGGATCGACACCGGCTTGGGGGCCAGGAACGCCTCCACCCCCGCGACCCCGATCACCGAGAAGCCGCGCGGCTTGTCCAGCTCCGAAGCGATCTTGGCCAGGAACTTGTTGGGGGCCAGTCCGATGGAGACGGTCAGGCGGATCTCGTCCTCGATCGCCTTCTGCACCCGCGCCAGCATCAGGGCGGGCGGGGCGCCGTGCAGGCGCTCGGTGCCGGACAGATCGATCCAGGCCTCGTCCAGCGACAGCGGTTGGACCAGGGGCGTCAGGGCCTCCAGCTTGGCCATGATCGCCCGGCTCTCGTGCTTGTACTTGCCGAAGTTGGGCTTGAGGACCGCGGCGTCGGGGCAGGCCTTCAGGGCCTTGAACATCGGCATGGCCGAGCGCACGCCACTCATCCGGGCCACGTAGCAGGCCGTCGAGACCACGCCCCGCTTGCCGCCGCCCACGATCACCGGCTTGTCGCGCAGGGTCGGGTCGTCGCGCTTTTCGACCGAGGCGTAGAAGGCGTCGCAGTCCAGGTGCGCCATCGACAGCGACCCCAGCTCCTCGTGGAACACCACCCGCGGCGAGCCGCAGGCCGGACAGCGCGAGACCTTGGTCTCGCCCGTCGCCAGGCAGTCGCGGCATAAGGCTTTCAAGGGAGGGGGCTCTTCACGGGAACAGCTTGCGCTCGATGGCCGGCTTGAGGTCGGACCACAGGTCGATGCGAGTGTGCCGCTCGGGATCGGAGGGGGCGAGGGGGCGCAGGCGCTCGTCGGCCACCATCTGGAAGCGGTTCACCCACGGCGCGCTGGCCGCCACCGAGTCCAGCTGCGGCAGCAGGTCGTCGATGAACACCGAGGGCGAGGCCGTGCGTTCGGCCAGGTGGGCCGCCGAGGGGCCCTTGGGGCCGCTGTTGATCACCAGCGGATAGTCGAAGCCGTGGGTCTTCAGCCACTGGGCGCGAGCCTGGCGGCCGTGTTCGGGGGCGTTGGTCAGGATGACCACGTCGGCCCGGGTCGACAGGTCGGCCAGGGCGTCGGCCGCGCCGACGGCCGGCAGCAGGTCCTCGGCGCCGTCGCGGAAGAAGTCGTCGAACAGCACCTTGCCGGCGATCAGGTCCAGGTGCTCGGTCTCGCCGGGCCGGTAGATGTTCTGGAACAGGGCGTAGCGGTCGAATCGGAGTTCGAATCCGTGGCGCGCGATGAACGTTCCGAAGCCATGCATGAACCTGGCCAGCACTTCGTCGACATCGACGATGACCAAGGGCGCGTCCGGGCGCACGGTGCAGGCCTGCAGGTCTGAAAAACGAGGGTCCATGATCTACGATAGGTCGAGGTAAACGCGATTAGCGCGGGCTTAAGGATATTCGTGCGATCTGGAATCCAGAAGCGGCGCGAATCCCTCACGCGTCGCCACGGACCGGAATGGTCGGGGTCAGGATGACGAAGAAGGTCCTCATCGTCGAGGATAACGAGCTGAACATGAAGCTCTTTCATGACCTGCTCGAAGCCCAGGGCTATGAGACCCTGCAGACCCGTGAGGGGCTGCAGGCGCTGTCCATCGCCCGGGAGCACCGTCCGGACCTGATCCTGATGGATATCCAGCTGCCCGAGATTTCCGGCCTTGAAGTCACCAAGTGGCTCAAGGAGGACGACGATCTGTCACATATCCCCGTCGTCGCGGTTACGGCATTTGCTATGAAGGGCGACGAGGAACGCATCCGCGAGGGTGGTTGCGAGGCCTATATCTCCAAGCCCATCTCGGTGTCGCACTTCCTCGACACCATCCGCCGGTTGCTGGAAAGGTAGGGCCGTGAGCGCGCGCATCCTGGTCGTCGACGACATCGAGGCCAATGTCCGCCTGCTCGAGGCCAAGCTTTCGGCCGAGTATTATCAGGTGTCGGTGGCCTATGACGGCCCCACGGCCCTGGCCATGGCGGCCGCCGAACTGCCCGACGTGATCCTGCTGGACGTGATGATGCCCGGCATGGACGGCTTCACCGTCTGCAAGAAACTCAAGGAAGACCCCGCCACCCGCCACATCCCGGTGGTGCTGGTCACGGCGCTGGACGGCCGCGCCGACCGCATCCAGGGGCTGGAAGCGGGAGCCTCTGACTTTCTCACCAAGCCCATCGACGACGTCATGCTGTTCGCCCGCGTGCGCAGCCTGACCCGCTTCAAGCTGGTGATCGACGAACTGCGCCAGCGCGAGGCCTCGGGCCGCCGCATGGGCGTGATCGCCGGCGCCGCCTCGCGCCTGGACGGCCTGGGCGGCCGGGTGCTGGTGGTCGACGACAACGAACGCCAGGCCCAGCGCGTGGCCGCCGAGCTGGCGGTCGAGCACCGGCCGGTCATCGAATCCGATCCCGTGAAGGCCCAGATCAGCGCCGGCGGTCCGGTGGACCTGGTGATCATCAACGCCGCGGCCCGAGGCTTCGACGGCCTGCGCTTCGCCGCCAGCCTGCGCTCGGACGAGCGCACCCGTCACCTGCCGATCCTGGCCATGGTCGACCCCGACGAGCGCCCGCGCCTGGTCAAGGCGCTGGAGATCGGCATCAACGACATCCTGCCGCGTCCGATCGACCCGCAGGAGCTGGCCGCTCGGGTCAAGACCCAGATCCAGCGCAAGCGCTACACCGACTATCTGCGCCAGAACCTGGACCACAGCCTGGAACTGGCCGTCACCGACCAGCTGACGGGCCTGCACAACCGCCGCTACATGACCGGCCAGCTGGACTCGCTGGTCAAGCGCGCGGCCCTGGGCGGCGATCCGGTCGCGGCCCTACTGATCGACATCGATCACTTCAAGAAGATCAACGACGGCTTCGGCCATGATGTCGGCGACGAGGTGCTGCGCGAGTTCGCCCTGCGCCTGGCGTCCAACGTCCGCGCCATCGACCTGCCTTGCCGCTACGGCGGCGAGGAGTTCACCGTGATCATGCCCGACACCCAGCTGGCCGACGCCCTGCGCATCGCCGAGCGGATCCGCATGCACGTGGCCGGCTCGCCCTTCCGCGTGGCCCACGGCTCCGAGCTGTTGACGGTGACCATCTCGGTCGGCGTCTCGGCCACCAACGGCCCCGGCGACAGCCCCGAGACCCTGCTCAAGCGGGCCGACGAAGCGGTGTACGAAGCCAAGAAGTCCGGCCGCAACGCGGTCGTGGGCAAGGCGGCGTAACGGCCGGGGACATGCCCTCGCGGCGTGTCCCCATCAGCATCCACCGAGCCAGGACTTGGGGACACGCCGCAAGGGCATGTCCCCGGCTAGGGCTTCTTCACCAGCTTGATCTCGTACAGCCGAGGCCACAGCTTCCCCGTCACGATCAGCTTGTCGGCCTTGGCGTCGTAGGCGATGCCGTTCAGCACGTCGGTCCCGGGGCGATCCTCGGCGGGCAGCAGGCCGGTCAGGTCGATCCAGCCGGTCACCTTGCCCGTGGCCGGGTCGATGCGGGCGATGCGGTCGGTCTGCCAAACATTGGCGTAGATCTCGCCCTTGACCCATTCCAGCTCGTTCAGCTGGTCGACGGGTTGGCCCTCGTCGGTGACGTCAACCCCGCCGATCTCCTTGAGCGTTTCTGGATCCAGGAACCGCAGGCGGGCGGTGCCGTCGCTCATGACGATCTTCTTGTCGTCGCGGGTCAGGGCCCAGCCCTCGCCCTCGTAGGCGAACTGGCCGCGCTTCTCTAAGTCGTCGAGGCCGTAGACGAAGCCCACCTGGTCGGTCCAGGTCAGTTGGACCAGCCTGTCCTTCCAGTCGACGATGCCCTCGCCGAAGTACTGGGGCGGCAGCGAGCGGCCGCTCTCGACCTGGCCGGTCTCCAGCACCACCTTGCGGATCGTTGAGGCCCCGCGCAGGCCGGTGCTCTCGTAGAGATAGCCGTCGCGCAGGAACAGGCCCTCGGTGAAGGCGTGCGGATCGTGCGGATAGGTGCGGACCACCTCGTAGCCGTAGACCGGCGTGGCGGCGTGAGCCAGCGGCGAACCGGCGCCGGCCAGCAAAACGAAAAAAGCGAGCAGGGCGGTCCGACGGATCATGCCTAAGCTCTTAGCCTGCCTTGAGCGGCGAAAGAATGGCCCAAAGAAAAACGCCCGACCTTGCGGCCGGGCGTTTGTCATGTCGCTACGGAGAGCAAGACCTACTTGATCTTGCCTTCCTTGAATTCGACGTGCTTGCGGATGACCGGATCGTACTTCTTCAGCACCATCTTTTCGGTCTTGGTACGGGCGTTCTTCTTGGTCACGTAGAAGAAGCCGGTGTCCGCCGTCGAGTTCAGGCGGATCTTGATGGAAGCCGGTTTGGCCATGGTCGAATCCCTGCGATGGTCGCGCAGGTCCCTACGCGGTCGAAATAAGAGGCGCGGAACATACTCAGCGGCGCGCCAAAGTCAATTGCCGCTATCGCATCGTTTGTAGGGGAAATCGACGCTCCTGGCCTGGCCGCCGATCTGGCCCTCGATCCGGCCCACGACGGCGTCGGGTCCGGCGCGACGGTAGATCACTCGCTGGGGAAAGTCGTGGCCGGGATTCTCGAACACCGCCTGGTCCGGGGTCAGCTCCTTGAGGGGGAAGGTCGCCTTCTCCTGGCCCGAAGGCTCGGCCACATAGGCCAGCGAGCCGTCGGCCTCGACGATGCGGGTGTATTCGTAGTCGCGCAGCTTGCCGTCGCGCACCGTGCGGCCCATGCCCAGCATTACCCCGCCGGCGGGCCTCATCCACAACTCCTCGACCGCGCCGTTGGGACGGGTCTGGATCCAGCAGCCCTTCAGCCAGGCCATCTGGTCGATCGTGGCGGGCGGTCCGGCCAGTTGGGCGGCGAGGATCAGGGCGAGCATGGCGACCTCGTGAGGCGCTCTAGAGGTAACTCAACTGCCGCGCCCCGCGCAGGAAGCGCATGAACGGGGCCGGACGTCCAGGGTCGGCCAGGCGCTGGGCGACCTCGGAGACCACGAAACGGGTGATGTTGGGCAGGTCCAGTTCACGGGCCTGGTCGAAATCGAACCAGCCGATCTCGTCCAGCTCGCCGCAGTCGGGCTGGCGCTCCAGGCTCAAGAGGGCCGAGGCGGGGGCCATGAAGAACCGGGCGTCGAAGCGGCGGGTGCGATAGGGCGGGGTGATGGCGCGGGCCACGAAGCTCAGCGGCGCCAGGTCGGGCAGGGCGCCTTGGGCCAGGAATGGTCGCCAGACCCCGGCGGCGGGGCGTGTCGGCGCGCTCTTGGCCAGCAGCAGGCCGGTTTCCTCGAAGGTCTCGCGCACCGCCGCCAGGGCCAGGGCGCGGGCCAGGCGCGCGGGGCGGGCATGGCGAGCTTCGACGCCCAGGCGCGCGGTCAGCTCCGGCGACAGCTCGCTGGCGGCTGGAGCCACATAGTCGCCGCGGTCGACCCGGCCGCCGGGGAACACCCACTTGTCGGCCATGAAGGCCAGGCCCCGGTTGCGGCGCCCCATCAGGATTTGAGGCTTTGGACCGTCGTCGCGCACCACGATCAGGGTGGCGGCGTGGCGCGGCGTCAGCACGCCTGCGCCGGCGTCGCGGACGTCGCCGTCATGGCGGGTGTCGAATTTGGCGTCGATCGGTTCGTCCATGCGGGCGAGCTTATTACGTATGCGAAGCGACGCCAGCCGTCCGTGACGATAAGCGGCGGTGCGATCCCTTGCCGTCGCTCGGTCTTGACCCCCATCCAAGCGCCGCCCAAGCTCGGCGACGCGTCCAGGCGTTGGGGGAAGAGTATGTTCGCAGGGGTTTCCGGGCTGGCTCTGACCGCCGCGCTGCTGGCGGGCGCCGCCCATGCCGCGCCGTCCACCGCCCAGGTCCAGGCCGCCGCCAAGGCCGTCCAGCCCAAGGTCGTGGCCTGGCGGCGCGACATCCACGAGCATCCGGAACTGGGCAACCAGGAGGTCCGCACCGCCGCCCTGGTGGCCAAGGAGCTGAAGGCCCTGGGCTTCGAGGTCCGCGAGGGCGTGGGACGCACCGGCGTGGTGGGCGTGCTGAAGGGCGGCAAGCCCGGCAAGGTGGTGGCCCTGCGCGCCGACATGGACGCCCTGCCGGTCGAGGAAAAGACCGGCCTGCCGTTCGCCTCCAAGGCCACCGCCACTTGGGAGGGCAAGGCTGTCCCCGTCATGCACGCCTGCGGCCATGACACCCACGTGGCCATGCTGCTGGGGACCGCCACGGTCCTGGCCGGCATGAAGGCGCAGATCCCCGGGACCGTGGTGCTGATCTTCCAGCCCGCCGAGGAGGGGCCGCAGCCGGGCGAGGAGGGCGGGGCCAAGCTGATGATCCGCGACGGGGCGCTGGACAGTCCCAAGGTCGACGCCATCTTCGGCCTGCACATCGGCCCCGGCGACGCCCACGCCTTGAACTATCGGGCCGGAGGCTTCTATGCGGGCTCGGAGCGAATGACGATCACCGTCAAGGGCAAGCAGACCCACGGCGCGCGGCCCTGGGCGGGCATCGACATGGCCAGTGTCGCGGCCGACATCGTCCAGGCCTTCAACCAGCTGGCCGCACGCCAGATCGACGTCGGCGCCTCGCCTACCGTCCTGACCGTGGCGACGATCAACATGGGGGTGCGCAACAACATCATCCCTGAAGACCTGACCATGACCGGCACCCTGCGCACCTTCAACCCGCAGCGCCGGGCCGACGTGATGGACAAGGTCCAGAAGACCGTGGCCGCCATCGGCGACCGCTATGGCGCGAAAGCCGAGGCGGTGTTCACCCAGCCCTATCCTGTCACCTACAACGACCCGGCCCTGTCGACGTGGGTCAAGACCAGCCTGGAGAAGGCTTCACCGGGCAAGGTCGACGACCAGGCCGCCCTGGTCACCGGGGCCGAGGACTTCTCGATGTACGGCCAGAAGGTCCCGGCGGTGTTCGTCCAGCTGGGCGGCCGGCCCGCCTCGGTCCCCGCGGCCACGGCCCCGGCCAACCACTCGCCCTATTTCGACGTCGACGAAGCGGTGCTGGAGACCGGCGTGAAGGCCGAGGTGCTGATGGCGCTGGACTATCTGGGGCGGAAGTAGCCAGAAAGGCCCGCTTCGAAGGAGACGTTCTTGCGGTTCACGATTCTCGCCGCCGTCGCGGCCCTCGTTCTTTCCACGCCGGCCCTGGCCGAGACCGCCCTGACGCCCAATGTCGGCGGGCGCGTCGTGCCGCTGCCGAACGGCGGGGCGGAGTTCGGCTGGCCGGGAGTCTATTTCGAGGGCCGCTTCACGGGGCCGTCGATCACCGTGGCCACGCAGCCGAACGCCGAGCACTTGGCGCTCAGCATCGACGGCCAGGTCCGCGCCGAGCTCGACAAGGACAGCGATACGCGCGTCACCTTCGACGGCCTTGGGCCGGGCGAGCACGTGGTGCGTCTGGACAAGCTGACCGAGAGCCAGAACGGCTCGGCGCGGTTCTTGGGCTTCTTCGTCCCGGACGGCCAGGCCCTGCCGCCGGCCACGCGGGCGCGGCGGATCGAGTTCGTCGGCGACTCGCACACGGTGGGTTACGGCGTGCGGTCGACCAAGCACGACTGCACCGACGCCGAGGTCCACGACACCACCGACACCAGTCTCGCGTTCGGACCGACCCTGGCCCGGCGCCTGGACGCCGACTACCGGATCGTCGCCTTCTCGGGCCGGGGCGTGGTGCGCAACTATGACGGCGTCGCGCCGGGCCTGGCGCTGCCGGCGCTCTATGCGCGCCTGATCCCGGGCGAGGCTTCGCCCACCGTCGATCCGGCCGATCCGTGGCGGCCCGACCTGATCGTCATCGGCCTGGGCACCAACGACTTCTCCACGCCGCTGCATGCGGGCGAGGCCTGGCCGGACGACGCGGCCCTGCACGCCGACTATCGCCGCCAGTACGTAGCCTTCGTCCAGGACTTGGCCCGCCGCCAGCCCCAGGCGCGCTTCCTGCTGATCGCCGGCGACAGCTTCGCCGCCGACGTGGCGGAGGTGGTCCAGGCGGTGGACGCGGCCGCGCCGGGCCTGGCGACACCCGTGCGGATCACCGGCATGGATCTGGGCGCCTGCCATTGGCACCCGTCGGTCGCGGACCAGAAGATGATGGCGGATCGGCTGGAGGAAGCAGCGCGGACCGTTTTGAACCCTCTCCCATAGGGAGAGGGAGGGACCCAAGCGAAGCTTGGGAGGGTGAGGGGTTAAAGCGTCGGACGGCGTGCCGGCAGGGCGTCTGTGCGAAGTCGGCGAGGGTGTAACCCCTCACCCTCCCACCGCTACGCGGCGGGCCCCGCCCTCTCCCTCTGGGAGAGGGGGCAAGATTTACCGCCGCTTCCCGCGTCGGACGCCCTTCGGCAATCCCCCGCGCGGCTTGACCGGCGCTCGGGCCCGCACGCCGAGCCTGGGCTGCGGCGCCTTGGGATCACGCGGCAACGCGTCGGTCAGCATCTCGAACAGCAGGCCACCGGTCACCGGCGTGGCCTCGCGCAGCCGCACCTCGACCGCCAGGCCCAGCGGGAAGCGTTTGCCGGTGCGCTCACCGACCAGGGCGTGCATGCGGTCGTCGTGGACGAAATATTCCTCGCCCAGGGTCGAGACCGGCACCAGGCCGTCGGCGCCCGTCTCGTCCAGCTTCACGAACAGGCCAAAACGCGTCACCCCGGTGATCCGGCCGGTGAACGTCGCGCCCACCCGGTCGGCCAGGAAGGCGGCGATGTAGCGGTCCGTCGCGTCGCGCTCGGCGGCCATGGCCCGGCGTTCGGCGTGGGTGATGACCTCGGCGGTGTCCTTGATCTGGGCGATGTCCTGGTCGGTCAGGCCGTCGTCGCCCAGGCCTAGGGCGCGGATCAGGGCGCGGTGCACGATCAGGTCGGCATAGCGGCGGATCGGGCTGGTGAAGTGGGCGTAGCGGGCCAGGTTCAGGCCGAAGTGGCCCATGTTGTCGGCCGAATAGTGGGCCTGCATCTGGGTGCGCAGGACCACCTCGTTGATGATCGCCGCATGCGGGCTCTCGCGGGTGTCGTCCAGCAGCTTGTTGAAGCGCGCCGTGGTCGGGGCCTCGCCCTTGGACCACTTCACCTCCAGCGTCTGCAGGAACTCGGTCAGGCTCAGCACCTTCTCCTGGCTGGGCGTGTCGTGGACGCGATAGATCAGCGGCGTGCGCTTGGCTTCCAGGCTCTCGGCGGCCGAGACGTTGGCCTGGATCATCATCTCCTCGATCAGCTTGTGGGCTTCCAGGCTGGCGCGGCGGGTGATCGACTGGATCTCGCCCTCCTTGATGACGATCCGGCGTTCGTCGCTCTCGATGGCCAGGGGCGAGCGCGCCTCGCGGCCCTTGCCCATCAGGCGGAAGGCCGCCCACAGGGGTTTCAGGATCGGATCCAGCAGCGGGCCGGCCTTGTCGGCGTCCTGGCCGGCGGGCGGGGGCACGCCGTCGATGGCGGCCTGGGCCTGCTCGTACGACAGCTTGGCGGCCGACCGCATCAGGCCGCGCACGAACTTGTGGCTCTTCTTGCGGCCGCCGGCGTCGAACACCATCCGCACGGCCAGGGTGGCGCGGTTCTCGCCTTCGCGCAGGCTGCACAGGCCATTGGACAGGGTCTCGGGCAGCATCGGCTCCACCCGGTCTGGGAAGTAGACGCTGTTGCCCTTTTCGCGGGCGTCGCGGTCCAGGGCCGAGCCGGGGCGTACATAGGCGGCGACGTCGGCGATGGCCACCCAGACCACCCAGCCGCCCACGTTGTTGGCGTCCGGATCGGGATGGGCGTAGACGGCGTCGTCGTGGTCGCGGGCGTCCACCGGGTCGATGGTCACGAACGGCAGGTCGCGCAGGTCGTCGCGGCCCGACAGCGTGGGCTCCTTGGCGGCGCGGGCCTCTTCCTCTGCTTCTTCAGAGAAGCCGGTCGGGATGCCGTGGCTGTGGATGGCGATCAGCGAGGCGGCGCGCGGGTCGTCCTCGCTGCCCAGCACCTCCAGGATCTTGCCGAACTTGGGTCCGTAGCGGGCGCCGCTGCCGCTGACCTGGGCCAGGACCAGGTCGCCTTCCTTCAGGCCCTCGGCGGCCTGGTTGTCGATCAGCAGGCTTTCCTTGGACTTGCGATCGACAGGCTCGATCCGGGTCTCGCGACGATGCTTGCGCACCACGCCCAGCAGCTTGTGGGCGCTCTGGCCCAGGCGCTTGATCAGCCGGGCCTCGGTCTCGCCGCTCTCCAGCTGTTCGAAGCGTACCAGAAGGCGGTCGCCCAGGCCCGGCGCGCCGCCGGCCACCTCGCCCTTGCCGGGCGCCAGGCGAACCTGGGGCGTGTCGTCGGAATCCTTGGTCAGGCGCACATAGAGGTCGCCGTCGGCGTCGCGTTCCACCACATCGACCACGCCCACGGGCGGCAGGGCGCCGGCCTGGGCGAAGCCCTTGCGGCCCCGCTTGCCCAGCGACCCGTCGGCCTCCATGGCCCGCAGCATCTCGCGCAGAGCCCGGCGGTCGCCGCCCTTCAGGCCGAAGTGCCGGGCGATGTCGGCCTTGCCGCTCTCGCCGGCGTCCTTGAGGAAGGCCAGCAGAGTCTCGCGGTCGGGCAGGCCGGCCGGCGGCTTGGCGGCCTTGGAAGCGGCGGGGAACTTGGACGACTTGGGCGTGCGCGGTTTGGCCATGTCCCTCGTCTAACGCGCCGAGGGGGGCGATGGGAAAGGGAAATGGGCACGGGATGCGCTCAATCCCATAAACCTGTCATCCCGGACGTAGCGAAGCGAAGATCCGGGACCGACGCCTGAGCACCGCGCTTCCGGCGGTCCCGGATCGGCGCGCTACGTGCTTGTCCGGGATGACAGCCGCTCTACAGCAACCCCTCAGTACAGATCCTCGATCCGCTGCGGCGTGGCCTGAGGGGGCGGCTCCGCGGGCTTGGGCTGTTCGACGGGCGTGGAGGGCGGGGCCTCGACCACCGGGGCGGCGTCGGCCGGGACTTCCTCGACCTCTTCCACCGGTTTGGGCTTGGGGGCCTCGACCGGGGGCGGGGCGGCGGCCACCACGGTGACCGGTTGGGCGTCGCGCACCGGCACGCCCGAGACCTCGGCCAGGGGCGCGGTCGAGACCGCCTGGTGGTCGGTCTTCTCCAGCGCGCCCTTCAGGCCGAACGCGAAGCCGCCGACGCTGATCGCCGACAGGATCACGACCACGACAGGCAACGGCAGAGGGCGTTCTAGCGACGTCATGACCCCACCCTAACCCCAACTGCCGAGGTGCGTCACGCCTCGGCTTTGGCCTTCTTCGCGGCGGGTTTTTTCGCCGCCGGTTTCTTGGCGGCCGGCTTCTTGGCCGGAGCCTTTTTCGCCGGCGCCTCGCCGTCGGTCGCGGCCGCCTTTGTTTTGGTTGGCGCCTTGGCCGGAGCCTTCTTGGCCGCCGCGGCCTTCTTCGCCGGCTTCTTGCCGCCGCCGCCCTTGGCGACGCGGTCGGCGATCAGGGCCACGGCCTCTTCCAGGGTCAGGGCCGCCGGGTCCGCGCCCTTGGGGACGTTGGCGTTGGTGTCGCCGTGCTTGATGTAGGGGCCGAAGCGACCCGACAGCACGCGGATCGGCTTGCCGTCTTCCGGGTGATTGCCCAACTCGGCCAACGCCGCTGCCTGGCCGCGCTGCGGACGCCCGCCGCCGGCCCGCTTGTCGGCCAGCAGGCTGACCGCGCGGTTCAGGCCGATGTCGAAGACATCTTCCGGGTTTTCGAGGTTGGCGTAGGTGCCGTCGTGCAGCACGAACGGCCCGAAGCGTCCGAGGCCCGCGGTGATGGTCTTGCCATCGTCCGGGTGGGCGCCAACCTCGCGGGGCAGGGAGAGCAGGCGCAGGGCCTTTTCCAGGTCCATCGCCGCCGCCACCCAGCCCTTGGGCAGGGACGAGCGCTTGGGCTTGTCGCCGCTGTCGGCGGCCGCCAGTTCCTCGACATAGGGACCGAAGCGGCCGTTCTTCAGCCACACCGCGCGGCCGGTCGCCGGGTTGATCCCCAGCTCCTTGTCGGCGGCCTCGGCCTCGCCTTCACCTTCGCCGCTGGTGGCCAGCTGGCGGGTGTAGCGGCACTCCGGATAGTTCGAGCAGCCGATGAAAGCGCCGAACTTGCCGGTCTTCAGCGACAGCAGGCCGGTGCCGCAGGTCGGGCACGAGCGCGGGTTGGACCCGTCGCCCTTGTCGGGGAAGATGTGCGGGCCCAGGGCCTCGTTGAGGGCGTCCAGGACGTTGGTGGTGCGCAGCTCGGCGATCTCGCCGACGGCGGCGTGAAAGTCCTTCCAGAAGTCGCGGAGGAACTGCTTCCAGTCCAGCTTGCCGTCCGACACCAGGTCCAGCTGCTCTTCCAGCGCGGCGGTGAAGTCGTACTCCACGTAGCGCTTGAAGAACTGCTCCAGGAACGCGGTGACCAGGCGGCCCTTGTCCTCGGGGATGAAGCGCTGCTTTTCCATGCGGACATAGGCGCGGTCGCGCAGCACGGTCAGGACCGAGGCGTAGGTCGAGGGACGGCCGATGCCCAGCTCTTCCATCTTCTTGACCAGGCTGGCTTCCGAATAGCGCGGGGGCGGTTCGGTGAAGTGCTGGTCGGCGCGGGCGTCCAGCACCTTGGCGGCGGCGCCTTCCTCGATGGCCGGCAGGCGGGCGCTGTCCTCGTCGCCCTCGTCGTCGCGGCCTTCTTCGTAGACGGCCAGATAGCCGGGGAAGAGCACGACCTGGCCGGTCGCGCGCATGCCGGTCTGGCCGTCGGCGCTTTCCAGGTCGACGGTGGTGCGCTCGATGCGGGCGCTTTCCATCTGGGAGGCGATCATCCGCTTCCAGATCAGCTCGTACAGGCGCCCCAGGTCGGGTTCCAGGCGCAGCGAGCCCGGATTGCGACGCAGGCTGGTCGGGCGGATGGCTTCGTGGGCCTCCTGGGCGTTCTTGGCCTTGGCCTTGTAGTAGCGCGGGGTCTCGGGGACGTAGGTCTCGCCATAGACGTTGCCGATCACGCTGCGCGCCTCGGCGATGCCTTCGGGCTCCACCGACACGCCGTCGGTCCGCATGTAGGTGATCAGGCCGACGGTCTCGCCGCCGATGTCGATGCCCTCGTACAGCTTCTGGGCGGCCTGCATGGTGCGCTGGGCCGAGAAGCCCAGCTTGCGGGCGGCTTCCTGCTGCAGGGTCGAGGTGGTGAAGGGCGGGGCGGGCGAGCGCTTGCCGGGCTTCTTCTCGACAGCGGCGACCTTGAACACGGCCTTCTGCACGGCGGCGCGGGCGGCCAGGGCCGAGGTCTCGTTACCCAGGTCGAACTTGGTGAGCTTCTTGTTCTCGTGCTTGACCAGACGGGCCAGGAACGGCTCGGCGCCGGCCGTGACGTCGGCCTCGACGGTCCAGTATTCCTGGGTCTTGAAGCGTTCGATCTCAAGCTCGCGGTCGACGATCAGGCGCAGGCACACCGACTGCACGCGGCCGGCCGAGCGGCTGCCCGGCAGCTTGCGCCACAGGACGGGCGACAGGGTGAAGCCGACCAGATAGTCCAGGGCGCGGCGGGCCAGATAGGCCTCGACCAGCTCCATGTCGATGTCGCGCGGATTGGCCATGGCCTCCAGCACGCTCGACTTGGTGATGGCGTTGAAGGTGACGCGCTGGACCGACTTGTCCTTCAGCGCCTTCTTCTTCTGCAGCACCTCCAGCACGTGCCAGCTGATGGCTTCCCCTTCGCGGTCGGGGTCGGTGGCCAGGATCAGGCGATCGGCTCCCTTCAGGGCGTCGACGATGTCGCTGACGCGCTTGGTCGCCTTGCCGTCGACTTCCCAGCTCATGGCGAAGTCGTTGTCGGGCTCCACCGAGCCGTCCTTGGAGGGCAGGTCACGGATGTGACCGTAGGACGCCAGAACCTTGAAGTCGGACCCGAGGTACTTGTTGATGGTCTTGGCCTTGGCCGGGCTCTCGACGACGACGACGTTCATTAGGACCTTGATGCCTGGAGGAGGGTTCGCTTCCGGAGCGAACCCGGAGGGCGAGGGCCGGAAAGTGGGGGCGTCGCCAGGGGTCTGTCAACGGCGCGCTTGAGGGGGAATGGCGCGTCGAGGTTGGCTCTCTCTTTAGAGAGAGGAATTTTGGCGCCCGGTTCTGGCGCTCAGGCGGCTTGGCCGCCCAGCAGGCGCATCATGGTCTGAGGATCGCGGGCGATGGCTGTAAGCAGCGCCCTGGCGGGTGCGTCGGGATAGCTGCGCTCCTGCTCCCAGTCACGAACGGTGGCGAGCGGCAGCCGAAACGTGGCCGCGAATTGGGCCTGGGTCATGTCCAGCCGACGACGGATATCCTTGACGGCGTTGACGCGCTTGAAGCGGGCCAACTGCTCCGGCGTAAGGGGCGGACAATCAGGATCGGTCAGGGCTGCGGCGGTGATCTCCTCCTCGGTCATCGCGTTGAGCCGCGCCCAATCGGTCTCGCCGACAGGAAACTTAGGATCTATTCCCGAGATAACGACCCTCTTCATGCCGGCGGGCAATGCGGGCGGAGATGATCCTGTAGTGGTCTTGGGCATGGGCGATGGTCACCACGAACAATAGGCGTTGCGAGCTCAAGCCGATGATCTGCAGCCGCTCTTCGCCATAATCGAAACGATCATCGATGTCCTCGACGCGGTGAGGATCCAAGATCGCGAAACAGGCCTCTTCGAAATTCACGCCGTGCTTGGCGAGATTGATCCGCGCTTTTTCGATATCCCAATCGAATGTCGTGTCCATGCTACGGGTATTCCGTACTCAGGGCAATCACCTTCAAGCCCCCGCCACCATCCCGCCCGGCAGCAGCTCGGCTCGCTCCGCCAGGGCCAGCTCCACGAGCGCGGCCATCACCGCCGAGGTCGGGGCCCTGGTGGCGCGGACCAGTTCGTCGCGGGAGACAGGCGTGGGGGAGAGCAGGCGGGCGACCTCCTCGCGCAGGGCGTCGTGGTCGATCTCGGCGTCGTCGTCGTCGGCCGAGTAGGGGCGTTCGCGCTCGCGCAGGTGGACCTGGCCCGACAGCGAGCGCAGCACGTCCTCGACGCCCTCGCACAGGATCGCGCCCTGGCGGATCAGGTCGTTGGGGCCCTTGGCGCGCGGATCCAGCGGCGAGCCGGGCACGGCGAAGACGTCGCGGCCCTGTTCGGCGGCCAGGCGGGCGGTGATCAGCGAGCCGGACTTCAGCTCGGCCTCGACCACGATCACGCCCAGCGACAGGCCCGAGATGATGCGGTTGCGGCGGGGGAAGTCCTTGGCGATGGCTCGGCGGTCGGGCGCGCTCTCGCTGACGATGCAGCCGCCTTCGCCGGCGATGCGGGCGTGCAGGGCCGCGTGCTCGGGCGGATAGATGTCGGACACGCCGCCGCCCAGCACCGCCACCGTGCCGGTGGTCAGGGCGCCCTCGTGGGCCGCGCCGTCGACGCCGCGCGCCAGGCCGGACACCACGACGTAGCCGTGCCGTCCTAGCTCCATGGCCAGCTGGCGGGCGAAGCGCTGACCGCCTGCCGAGGCGATGCGGGCGCCGACGATGGCCAGGCTCGGCTGGGGCAGGAGCTCGGCATGGCCCAGGGCCCACAGCACCGGCGGGGGCGGGTCCAGGGCGGCCAGGCGGGCCGGGAAATCAGGCTCGCAGGCGCAGATCAGCCGCGCGCCCAGGCGGGCGCCGCTGTCCAGTTCGCGCAGGATCTCGTCTTCCGGCGGCGGGCGCAGGGGCGCGGCGCGGCCCGCGCGGTGGGCCAGGTCCGGAAGGGCCTGCAGGGCGCGCTCGGCCGAGCCGAAGCGCTGGATCAGATGGTCGAAGGCGACGGGGCCGACCGTCTCGGTGCGCGCCAGCCTCAGCCAGGCCAGGCGTTCGCTATCGGACAGGCCCCGTGTGGTCATGCGGTCGGAGGCGACTCTTCGGTCGTCTTCTTCTTGCCGATGCGGGGCTCCTGGCCCTTCAGCAGCCGGCCGATATTGTCCTTGTGGCGGATGAAGATCAGCACGGCCATGAACAGCGACAGTCCCAGAAACGCGAAGGGCTGATCGGTGGCCAGGGCGAAGGGCGCGGCCAGGGCGGCGGCGACCAGGGCGGCCAGCGAGCTGATGCGGAACAGGGCCGCCACGGCCAGCCAGGTGACGGCGGCCAGCACGCCCACCGGCCAGCAGGCCGACAGCAGCACGCCGTAGAAGGTCGCCACGCCCTTGCCGCCCTTGAACTTCAGCCAGACGGGGAACAGGTGGCCGGTGAAGGCCGCGCCGCCGGCCAGGGCGACGATCGCCGGATTGCCTTGGCTCAGCCAGCGGGCCAGCAGCACCGCCACGATCCCCTTGCCGGCGTCGCCGATCAGGGTGATGGCCGCCAGGTCCTTGCGGCCCGAGCGCAGCACGTTGGTCGCGCCGATATTGCCCGAGCCGATCTGCCGGATGTCGCCGGCGCCGCCCAGCCGCGTGGCGATCAGGCCGAACGGAATCGAGCCCAGCAGATAACCGCCGAGGATCGTGAGGCCGAGGGTCAGGTAGGCGACGTGGGCGAGATCTTGCACGAAATGCGACCTATGGATGTGGTGAAGCTGCCCGGCGAAGCGGGGGCGTGGCAAGGGCGAAAACGCCGGTTTCGGGTTTTATAGCGGCGCTAGGGGCGGGGACTCTAGCGTTTTCGAGGAAGGCGCGGCCGATGGCCAAGGGCCGCGTTCCCGCGCCACGGACCTTCACCGTCGCGCGGTTCAGCTCTCGGTGTAGCGGATCAGTAGCCAATCCCGGCCGGTCAGCAGCGCCGTCAGATCATCCGCCGCCGTCGCTGGCGATCGGACATAGAGCTCCGCGAGGTCCGTCGCGAGCGCTCGCGCCATGTCTTCGCTCAATGCCTCATGGCGCCGAAACCCGAGCATGCGCGAGCCGACACCGAACAGCGCCAGCTCGTATCGCGTCTCTAGATGCTGGGCCAGGGCGTAGTTCTGCATCGGATTGAGATCCGAATGAAAATAGCCGTTGGGAAAAGCGGCGAGCGTCTGCGCCGCGGCGCCGACAGGCACGAACTGGAACAGAACCTCCTTCTCGCGCCCGATCCGAAGGGCGGTTTCAGGATCCTTGTTGATCGTGACGAGGTCGTTCGCGTCGCCGGTTGTTTCCCACTCCAGCAGGCCATGGATCTGATCGACCAGGACGCCACGCGCGCGTTCGAGAAGGTTGGCGAGGCGAATGGGGAATTCAGCCGGGGTGCTGAGGTAGCCTTGGTGTTCGCCATCCTCGAACACCTCCTGGTCAAGTCCCGACAGGTCGTGGCCTTCGACCTCGTCCAGCCCGTATGAATCGATGCCGTGTCCCGATGTGTAGGAGGCTTGACCCAGGTCATCGAGCGAAGCCAGGACGCGCACATCCGCATGCTCGCGCTGCAGGCGGGCATGCAGGGCCAGCAGATCAAGGAAGCCGGGCAGATGGTGCGCCGCCAGGCCATCGCAAAGCAGCGGCATGAAGGTCCGAGGCTTGGCTTCCGCGAACGGGACAAGCTTCAAGGGCTTCTTGCGTAGAAATCCGAACATCAGGTCATGACGGCAGGGCGCTCCTGCTTGTCAAGCAGGCCCGTCTACCCCTCCGCCCGGTGCACCACCCGTCCGTCGACAATCGTCATCAGCACCTGGCCCTGCAGGCGGCGCCCGTCGAACGGCGAGTTCTTGGACTTCGACAGCAGCTTGCCGGCGTCGATGATCAGCGGGGCGTCCAGGTCGCACAGAACCAGGTCGGCCGGGGCGCCGGGGGCGATGCGGCCCGACTGCAGGCCGATCAGGCTGGCCGGGGCCAGGGTGACGGTGCGGATCAGGTCGACCAGCGGCAGGCGCTCGTCGTGGTACAGCGACAGCAGGGCCGGCAGCAGGGTCTCCAGACCAACGGCGCCGGGGGCGGCCTCGTCGTAAGGCAGGCGCTTGTCCTCGGCCGGGGCCGGGGCGTGGGCGCTGACCACCAGGTCGATCAGGCCCGAGGCCAGGGCCTCGATCAGGGCCTGGCGGTCGTCCTCGCCGCGCAGGGGCGGGGTGACCTTGGCGAAGCTGCGATAGTCGCCGATGTCCAGCTCGTTGAACGACAGGTGGTTGATCGACACCGAGGCATGGATGCGCAGCCCCTTGGCCTTGGCGCGGGCCAGGGTCTCCAGGGCCTGGACGCTGGTGACCTGGTCGACCAGCAGGCGGCCGCCCGTGGCCTCCAGCAGGGCCACGTCGCGCTCCAGCATGATCCGCTCGGCCATGGGCGAGATCGAGGGCAGGCCCATGCGGCCGGCGAACTCGCCGCCGGTGGCCGCGCCGCCCTTGGCCAGCCAGGGGTCCATCGGACGGTGGGCCAGAAGGGTGTCGAAGCCCTTCGCATAGGTCAGGATGCGCTGCATGACCTTGCTGTCGACGATCGGCTTGTCGGCGTCGGTCACATAGACGCAGCCGGCCTCGCGCATCAGGCCGATCTCGGCCATCTGCTCGCCCTTCAGCCCCTTGGTCGCCGCGCCGGCGCAGAGGATGCGGGCCGCGTCGATGTCGCGGGCGCGGCGCAGGATGAAGTCCACGACGCTCGGGTCGTCGACGGCGGGATCGGTGTCGGGCTGGACAACGATGCTGGTCACGCCGCCCGCCGCCGCGGCCTTGGCGGCGCTGGCCAGGGTTTCCTTGGTCTCGGCGCCGGGCTCGCCGGTCTTGACGCGCAGGTCGATCAGGCCCGGCGCCAGCATGGCGCCGCCGCAGTCGACCACGCGGACGTCCTTGGTCAGCTTGGCGAACTCGCGGCCCTTGGCGACGTCGGAGATCACGCCGTCGGAGACGATGACGCCGCCGGGGCCGTCATAGCCGCTCTCGGGATCGACCAGGCGGGCGTTGATCAGGGCGAGGGGAGGGGCATTGTTCATTTGCCGTGCTCCTCGAGCCGGTGGGCAAGGGAGGCCAGCACAGCCATGCGGGCGGCGACGCCCATCTCGACCTGGTCCTGGATCAGGCTGATCTCGGGATCGTCGGCGACGTCGGAGTCGATCTCGACGCCCCGGTTCATCGGGCCGGGGTGCATGACCTTGGCCTTGGGGGCGGCGCGGGCCAGCTTCTCGCGGTCCAGACCGTAGAAGCGGAAATATTCGCGGGTGGAGGGCACGAAGGCGCCCTGCATGCGCTCCAACTGCAGGCGCAGCATCATCACCACGTCGGCGCCGGCGATGCCGGCCTTCATGTCGTGGTGGACGGTCACGCCCCAGCGCTCGGCCTGGGCCGGCATCAGGGTGGGCGGACCGACCAGGCGCACGCTGGCGCCCAGGGTGTGCAGCAGGGCGACGTTGGAGCGCGCCACGCGGCTGTGCAGCACGTCGCCGCAGATGGCCACGGTCAGGCCCGAGACCCGGCCGAAGGCGCGGCGGATCGACAGGGCGTCCAGCACCGCCTGGGTGGGGTGCTCATGCTGGCCGTCGCCGGCGTTGATCACGCTGCCACTGACCTTCTGGCTGAGCAGCGACGCCGCGCCCGACGAGGCGTGGCGCACCACGAGCAGGTCGGGACGCATGGCGTTCAGGGTGACGGCCGTGTCGATCAGGGTCTCGCCCTTGGTGATCGACGAGGTGCGCGGGCTCATATTGACGACATCGGCGCCCAGGCGCTTGCCGGCGATCTCGAAGCTGGACTGGGTGCGAGTGCTGTTCTCGAAGAACAGGTTCATCAGCGTCCGTCCCTTGAGGATGTCGAGGGATTTGGTCGTCTGGCGATTGAGGGCGACGAAGGCGTCGGCCAGGTCCAGCAGGTCGGTGGCCTGGAGGGCGTTCAGGTCGGCGGCCGAGAGGAAATGGCGACGCGGGAACGAGAAGACGCGCTGGCGGATCGTCTCGATCGGGTCGGCGGGCTCACGGGGCGGGGGTTTTGCCGTCATGAGTGCGCGTCATAGGCGGCTTTGGGCGGAGAGGGAAGGCGGGTTTCCAGCCGCCGTTGACTTTGCCGGAAGCTCGCCCAAGCTGGCGCGGGAAACGGCTCTGCGAGGAGGCGTGCTTGACGTCGCTGAAGGTCCGGTGGTTCGTCCTGGCGATCGGCGCGGCCGTGGCGGCGATCTCGGTCCTGGTCGGCGTGGTGGCGACCGTCCTGGCCCGCAGGGAAGGCGTGCCCACCATCCTGCTACCGCTGATGCTATTGCCCAGCTTCGTGCTGCTGTTGATCCACCTGCGCCGCGTGGAGCGGGGAGAGATCGAAGAGACCCCGACCTCCGCGCGGCTGATGGCTTGGTTGACGCCCCTGGTCACCGCCTTGATCGTCGCGGGCTTGGTGGCGGTGGACATCAGCTGGCTGGTGCGACGCTAGCCGGGGGCGCCTGGTCCTAGAGGCTTTCCTTTCCCGCCTCGCGGATCCCTCGCATCCGCTCCAGCGCGCCCTGCAGGATCCAGCCGGCGGCCATCTTGTCGACCACCTCGCCGCGGCGCTTCCTGTTGACGTCGTGCTCGTCGATCAGCACGCGGGTCACCGCCGCCGTCGACAGGCGTTCGTCCCAGAAGGTGATGGGCAGGTCGGGGCGCAGGCGCAGCAGGTTGCGGCCGAGAGCCCGGTTGGACTGGCAGCGCACGCCCTCGGTCCCGTCCATGTTGATCGGCAGGCCGATGACGATCCCGGCCGCCTTGCGGCCGTCCATCAGCTTGAACAGGGTCTCGGCGTCCTGGGTGAACTTGGCCCGGGCTATGGTGGCCAGGGGGCTGGCGACGGTCAGGGTGACGTCGGAAACGGCCACGCCGATGGTCTTCTCGCCCGGGTCCAGGCCGACGATGGGCTTGTAGTCGGGGATGGCGGCGGCGAATTCGGCGATGTCGAGAACGGGCATTTGTCCTCATAGCACGGGGAACAGCTTGTCAAAGCGCCCCTCGCACGGCTAACCCACGCGCTTGGAATTCAGGAGGCCCCCATGGCCATTGACGCCGCCACCGTGCGGAAGGTCGCGCGGCTCGCGCGCATCGCCACCCCGGAAGATCGCCTGGAGCCCCTGGCCCAGGAGCTGAACGGCATCATGACGTGGATCGAGCAGCTGGCCGAGGTCGACACCGACGGCGTCGAGCCGCTGACCAGCGTCGTGCATTCGGGCCTGCCGCTGCGCGAGGACGTGGTGACCATGGGCGGCGACGCCGACCGCGTCGTCTCCAACGCCCCCAAGACCGTGGACGGCTTCTTCGTCGTGCCGAAGGTGGTTGAATAGCAATGACTTCGCTGACGAAACTGACCCTGAAGGGCGCGCTGGACGGCCTGGAGAAGGGCGACTTCACCTCGGTCGAGCTGACCACGGCCCACATCGAGGCCGTCGAGGCCGCGCGCGGCCTGAACGCCTACATTCTGGAGACCCCGGAAAAGGCCCTGGACATGGCCGCCAAGTCCGACGCCCGCCGGGCGCTGGGCACGGCCGGTCCGCTGGACGGCGCGCCGCTGGGGATCAAGGATCTGTTCTGCACGGAGGGCGTGCGCACGACCGCCTGCTCGAAGATCCTCGACAGCTTCGTGCCGGAATACGAGTCCACCGTCACCAGCCAGCTGTGGCGCGACGGGGCGGTGATGCTGGGCAAGCTGAACCTGGACCAGTTCGCCATGGGCTCGTCCAACGAGACCAGCGCCTACGGGCCGGTGACCAATCCCTGGCGCAAGGCCGGCTCCAACCAGGCCCTGACCCCGGGCGGCTCGTCCGGCGGTTCGGCCGCGGCCGTCGCCGCCGACCTGTGCCTGGGCGCCACCGCCACCGACACCGGCGGCTCGATCCGCCAGCCCGCCGCCTTCACCGGCACCGTGGGCATCAAGCCGACCTATGGCCGCTGCTCGCGCTGGGGCGTGGTGGCTTTCGCCAGCTCGTTGGACCAGGCCGGGCCGATCGCCAAGACCGTCGAGGACGCCGCGATCCTGCTGACCTCGATGGCCGGCCACGATCCCAAGGACTCGACCAGCCTCGACATCCCTACGCCCGACTTCAGCCAGTTCGTCGGCAAGTCGATCAAGGGCCTGCGCATCGGCATTCCCAAGGAATACCGCGTCGACAACATGCCGGCCGAGATCGACAAGCTGTGGGCCGACGGCATCGCCTGGCTGAAGGAGGCCGGCTGCGAGATCGTCGAGATCAGCCTGCCGCACACCAAGTACGCCCTGCCGGCCTACTATATCGTGGCCCCGGCCGAGGCCTCGTCGAACCTGGCCCGCTACGACGGCATGCGCTACGGCCTGCGGGCCGAGGGCGCGAACCTGACCGAGGTCTACGAGAACACCCGCGCCCAGGGCTTCGGCGACGAGGTCAAGCGCCGCATCCTGATCGGCACCTACGTGCTGTCGGCCGGCTATTACGACGCCTACTACCTGAAGGCCCTGAAGGTGCGTCGCCGCATCGCCGAGGACTTCGACAACGCCTGGGAGAAGTGCGACGCCATCCTGACCCCGACGGCGCCGTCGGCGGCGTTCGGCCTGGGCGAGAACAGCAACGATCCCATCGCCATGTACCTGAACGACGTCTTCACGGTGACCACGAACCTGGCGGGCCTGCCGGGTCTGTCGCTGCCGGCCGGCCTGGACGCCAACGGCCTGCCGCTGGGTCTGCAGATCATCGGCAAGCCGCTGGACGAGGGCACGGTGTTCTCGGTGGCCGGAGCCATCGAAAAGGCCGCCGGCTTCACGGCCAAGGCCGACAAGTGGTGGTGATCTTCCACCGCTAGACCGGACAGAAAAAAGGGCGGCCCCGCGAGGAGCCGCCCTTTCTTTTACGCTACGCCACTGACTGGGGTTACATCGGCGCGTCGGGAGTGGCCGGGGTCGCCGCCGGAGCGGGCGTCGGGGCCGGAGCCGGAGTGGCGGCCGGGGCGGCGATCACCGGCGTCGGAGCCGGGGCGGCCACCGGGGCCGGAACCGTGGCGCTGACGTTCGACGAGGCCGACTCGGCGCTGGGCGCGGCTTCCGGCGCCGCGCGGCGGGCCAGCCGGACGCGGGAAACCACGTCCAGCGGGT
>NZ_JBWKPL010000012.1:0-103923 GCF_059418225.1 Caulobacter sp. GW821-FHT09B08
GGACGCTCCCCGCTCGACCACCCCCGAAAGCCGCAACGGTCGCCGTACGTGCGCCCTTCCCGTGCTTTCAGGTGAGATCAGGATACGGGAGGTCTGGAGAAGGGGGATAAGTTAGGTCGAAAAAGTTCAAGTGATTGAAATCGCTGAACTCCGCTCGCTATCCGCTAAGGATGGAGCCCGGCAAGATGGCTCAGAGCTCGTCATTGTCATTCATATGAAGTACAACGATGCCTCATTCTCGAGAGGCTGGCCATGACCGCGAACGCCATCGTGCAAGCGCGCATCGACGCCGAGATCAAGGAACAGGCCAGCGCCGTGCTGGAGAACATGGGTCTGACGCTCTCGGACGCCGTGCGCATCCTGCTGACCAGGGTCGCCAAGGAGGGCGCTCTGCCAGTCGGCCTCACCACCGATCCTGCAGCCCACGACGCGTGGTTCCGGGCCAAGGTCCAGGAAGCCTTGGATGATCCGCGGCCAGCGCTCGCCCACGACGTTGTCGAGAGCCACTTTGCCCAACGCCGCGCCGCCGCGCGCCTCAAGGCGGACAAGGGCTAGCCGTGAGGCTGGAGTGGTCTGTCCTGGCGATGGCCGATCGCGAGGCGATTTCGACTACATCGAGGCGAGTCGAGGGCACGCGTGAGCTGGTCATCGGTGGCCTACCGCGTGACCGATACCGCCGTACGCATTCTGCGTGTTCTTCACGGCGCTCAGGAATGGCCGGGCGAGCTGTCCTAGACACGCCGCGCCTCTTCACCTGCACGACCTCTTGACGCGTTCTTCTCCAAGACCGCGATCTCAACCGCATCAACGCCGCGCCTGATGGGGCCTCTCCGCCATCCTCATCAAGGCCCCGCCCATGCTCCCGCCGCCCGCCCGCGAGACCACCAGCTTTTCCCGCATCGTCGCCGCCCTGGTCTTCGCCTTCGCCTTTCCGGCCCTGGTGCTGTCTCAGGCGATCATCTGGACCGACGACGCCAGCGCCCTGGCCCAGCGCGCGGCGAGCGCGGCTTCGGCGGCGGTCACCGCCCTGCCCTTCGGGGCGGTGCTGGGCTGGCCCTATGTGTTCTGCGCCGGCTGCGCCTGGGCCTGCCTGCATCAGTTCCGGCGACACCACCCCAGCCTCGCCGCCCTGGTCGGCGCGGCGACCGGCGCGGCGGTGGCGGTCAAGCTGACCGGCTGGCACGGCGCCGACGTCATCCTGCTGTGGCCGCTCAGCGCCGTGCTGGGTCTGCTGACGGGCCTGGGCGTCTGGCGGATCGCCTACGGGCGGCGCAAGGCCTCGCCCGCGCGCAAGGCGGCCCTGGCGTGAAAGCGTTCAGCCGCGGCCCATCCCCCATAACAGCCGTCATTCCGGGCCTTGTGCCCGGAACCCCTGGTTCAGCTTGCATGTGAGAGGCCAGCGGACCGCCGGCGGTCCGCCCCTCCCGCACCTGCGGCGGACAGAGGGGTTCCGGGCACAAGGCCCGGAATGACGGGCGTTAAAAAGATCTGGCGCGGCTGGATGGCGATCCCGCCTAGCGCTTGCCCTTCTTGACCTTGCGTTTCTTGCGGGTCTTGGCGTCGATCTCGTCGGGCAGGCCATGGCGGGACTCGATGTCCTTCTGCAGGGCCTTGGCCGCCATCAGGTGGCCGGGGAACAGGGTGTCGATGGCCCAGCCGGCCACGGGGACGGCGTCGGTGGCCGTGTCCATGGCCACATAGGCCAGCATCCGCGCCAGAGTGGCCGCCGAGGCTCCGGCCATCATGGCGTGGTACATCAGGAGCGCGCCCGCCGCGACGCTGTAGACCGGCCCGACGCCCGGCACCCAGGCCAGCACGCCGTCCAGCCCCAGGCCGAACGGGCCGATGCCGATCAGCCGGTCGGATAGGCGCTTGATGGTCTCGGCGTGACGCCAAGCGCGATGCGCCTTGTGACGGCGGCTGGATGAGCCTTCGTCGACGACGTAGCCCTCGAGGGTTTCGGCGGTGCGTTCGGTCATGACTGGCTCAACGCACCTGCGCCCCGATGGTTGTGTGCACGCTTTGTCGAACGTCAGCCCAGGAACACGACCCGGCGCTTTTCCTTGCCCGCCCGGATCCGTTCCAACAGGTCGCGGTATTCGGCGGTGCCCTGCACCTCCTTGCGCGTGCCCTCGAAATAGATCGTGTCGTCCATGTGGGAGATCAGCATGTCGGCCGACCACTTGTGGCCGGTGAACAGCATGTCGGCCACCTTGCCCACGCCCGGCACGGCGCCGGCCACGGTGTCGATGATGATGATGGCCATGATCTGCACGACGATCATCGGCGCCGAGCGCGCCCGCACGGCGTCCCAGACGATCAGCCCGCCCGCGCCCAGGCTGTAGAGTTCGCCCGCGCCCGGAATCCAGGTCAGCAGGCCGTCCAGCCCGATGCCCAGCGGACCCACGCCCACCACGTTGTCCGACAGCTTCTTCACCCGCGCCACATTGTTGCGGATGTTGTGCAGGTCGAGATGCGATTTGGCGAAGATCACCCGGCGGCCCCCAGAACGCGACGGCGGCCAATCTGCCTTAACCATGGGCGCGCAGGAAGGGCCTGAAGCGCAGTTTCCCGCGCCAGGAGAACTTGAAACGCAAATCGCTCGCGCTGGGAGGGAGCCCCTCGCGATCCAGGCCGTTTGTGCTTAAGTTAACGGCGAGCGCCGCCCCAAGCGAGGGGAAGGTGCGGCTGACGAGGATCTGTCGATGCTGATCTCGACCACCCCCTTCATCGAAGGACGGCCGGTCCAGGACTACAAGGGCGCGATCTACGCCCAGTCGATCCTTGGCGCGAACGTGGTGCTGGACCTGATGGCCGCCATCCGCGACTTCATCGGCGGCCACTCCAAGTCCTACGAGCGCGTGCTGGCCCGGGCCCGCGAGGACGCCATGAAGAACCTGGTCAAGGAAGCCGAGAAGCTGGGCGCCAACGCCATCCTGGCCGTCGACCTGGACTACAATACCGTGGGCCCGCACGGCTCGATGATGATGGTTTCGGTTTCCGGGACGGCCGTCGTCCTCTAGCTAGCTCCTGTGAGCCAGCCCATCGACATCGCCGACCTCGAAACGCGCCTGTTGGCCGGCGACCGGGCCGCCCTGGCCCGCGCCATCACCCTGGTCGAGAGCCGCCGCCGCGACCACCAACAGGCCGCTCGCGCCCTGCTGGAACGGCTGATGCCCCGCACCGGCCGCGCCCAGCGGATCGGCATCACCGGCGTGCCGGGGGCGGGCAAGTCGACCACCATCGAGGCCTTCGGCACCATGCTGACCACCGCCGGCCACAGGGTGGCGGTGCTGGCGGTCGATCCCTCGTCCGGACGCCACGGCGGCTCGATCCTGGGCGACAAGACGCGGATGGAACGGCTCAGCGTCGATCCCAACGCCTATATCCGGCCCTCCCCGTCCGGCGGCGTTCTGGGCGGGGTGGCGCGCAAGACCCGCGAGGCCATGCTGCTGTGCGAGGCGGCCGGGTTCGACGTGATCATCGTCGAGACCGTGGGGGTGGGCCAGTCCGAGACGGTGGTGTCGGACATGGTCGACATCTTCCTGGCCCTGCTGATCCCCGGCGGCGGCGACGAGCTGCAGGGCATCAAGAAGGGCCTGATCGAGCTGGCCGACCTGTTGGTGATCAACAAGGCCGACGCCGATCCGGCCAAGGCCGAGCGCTCGGCCCGCGACTATCGCAACGCCCTGCACATCCTGACGCCCGCCTCGCGCGACTGGACGCCGCCGGTGCTGACCGCCTCGGGCCTGACGGGCGGCGGGCTGGACGTGCTGTGGACCCAGATCCAGCGCCACCGCGAGATCATGACCGCCAACGGCGACCGCGCGAAACGGCGGGCCGACCAGGACAGCCGCTGGATGTGGGCCATGGTCCAGGACCGCCTGGCCGCCGCGTTCCGCGAGGCTCCGGCCGTGGCGGCCCTGACCGAGGAGGTGGAACGCGCCGTGCGGGCCGGCGACCTGCCCGCCTCGGCGGCGGCCGACCGGCTGCTGGCGGCGTTCGGGCTGGAATAGGCTCGCACCTACCCAACAGCCGTCATCCCGGGCCTTGTGCCCGGGCCCCCTGGTTCAGCTTTCCACGTGAGAGGCATTGGCGCGCCGGCGCGCCACTCTTCCGCACTTGCGGCGGACAGAGGGGTCCCGGGCACAAGGCCCGGGATGACGGTTGAAAAGTGTGGGCTTAGGCGCCGGCCAGCCGCTTGGCCTGGGCGATCCAGGCGTCGCGTTCGGCGCGGCCCTTCAGGTTCAGCAGGGCGTCGAAGCTGGACAGCTCCTCGGGTCCCCAGGCGGCGATCTGCTCGAACCGCGTGACACCCAGCTCGGCCAGGGAGGCGGCCAGCTTGGGGCCGATGCCGACCACAACGGTGAGGTCGTCGGCGACGGACTTGGCCTGCTCGACTACCGCCTCGACGACCGGTTCGGCGGTCGCTTCGAGGGTCTCGGTGGTTTCGGCGACCACGGTCTCGGCGATGTCGAGGGTTTCCCGCACCGCCTCGGCGACGGCCTCGGTCGCGGCGACAGCGGCGGCGGTCACGGGCTCGGGGACTTCCGGCGCGACGGCGGCCAGGACCGGGGCCTCGGTGACGGGATCGACGACCGGCGCGGCCTCCACGACGGGTTCCGGCGCGGGCAGCGTCTTCAGGGCCGGGGCCATCATCGCCTCGACATTGACCGCCTCGCGCCAGCGCGCCGACCACCACCACCAAGTCGCTCCGGCCACGGCCGCCCCGCCGAACACCGCCCACAGCGGCGAGGCCGCGCCGGCGAACAGGTTGGGGCCCTTTTCGGGATCGAGCTTGGGAAATTCGGGGAACGACAGGGTCATGGCAGGGGGCTCCAACAACCGTTTTGTTGCGATGCAGCATAACACGGTTTCAGATATCGCACCCGCGAAATTGTTGACCCCAGGTCAACCTCGATCAGGTCAGGCCGATCGCGCCCATGGCCAGCCCGGCGACCACCATCGCCCCCACCACCGCCAGGATCGGGGCGCGCAGGGCGAAGACCAGGCCGCAGGCCAGGGCGGTCAGTCCCACGGCCGCGAAGTTCAGGCTGGAGACGTCCGGCAGTTCGGCGCGGAACGGTCCCCAGGCCTTCATCGCCCCGGCGCGGAACAGCAGGTGGATCGCGAACCACACCGCCAGATTGGCGATCACCCCGACGGCGGCGGCCGAAACCAGGGCCAGGGCGCGAGCGGGACGGGGCCGGGCGCGCAGCCGCTCGACGAACGGTCCGCCGGCGAAGATCCACAGGAACGACGGGGCGAAGGTGGTCCAGGCGGCCATCAGCCCACCCGCCAGGCCCGCGATCCAGGCCCACTCCGGCGGGGCGGTCTGGTAGGCGCCGACGAAACCGACGAAGACGAACACCAGCACCAGCGGTCCGGGCGTGGTCTCGGCCAGGCCCAGGCCGTCCAGCATCTGGCCGGGCGCCAGCCAGCCGAACGCCCCCGCCGCCTGCCCCAGATAGGCCAGGGCCGCATAGGCGCCGCCGAAGCTGACCACCGCCAGCACGCTGAACACCCCGCCCATCTTGGCCAGGGCCGATCCCGGCGCGAAGGCCAGGGCCAGCAGCACGGGGGCCAGCCAGACGGCCAAGCAGACCAGGGCGGTGCGCCAGGCCGGACGCGTCGTGACTTCGGCTTCCATCTCGACGACCGGACCGCCACCCAGCGCCCAGCCGACCGCGCCGGCCGCCAGGATGATCAGCGGGAACGGCAACACGGTGAAGGTCAGGACCGCGAAGGCCAGGCCCGCGGCCCACCAGGCCGCCGTACCCTTGATCGCCCGCCCGCCCATACGCAGCAGAGCCTGCAACACCAGGGCGACCACCGCCGCCTTCAGTCCCAGGAGGGCCGGACCGGCCCAGGCCGATCGTCCGTGCGCGACATAGAGCGCCGACAGACCCAGCATCACCAGCAGGCCCGGCAGCACGAACAGCAGCCCCGCCGCGATCCCGCCGCGCACCCCGTGCAGCCGCCAGCCCAGCCAGGTGGCCAGTTGCTGGGCCTCGGGCCCCGGCAGCAGCATGCAGAAGCTCAGGGCATGGGCGAAGCGGGCCTCGTCGACCCAGCCGCGCCGCTCGACCACCTCGCGATGCAGGAGGGCGATCTGCCCCGCCGGACCGCCGAAGCCCAGGCAGCCGACCTTCAGCCAGACCCAGAACGCTTCGCGAAAGCTGGGCCGGCCAGACGTCACGCGCGCCAGATCCTGGCCTTGGCCCCGGCCTGGCCGAGATTGTTGGCCAGCCAGCTGGTGATCTCGGTGATCGCGCCTTCCGTGGACTTGGGCGCCCCGACCATCACCATCGCGCAGCCGTTCATCTTCATGGGATCCGTCAAAGGCCGCAGGCGCAGTTCCGCAGCTAGCGCGTCGTTCGTGACGGTTTCCATCGCGCGCATGAAGGCGTCGAAGGTCTCCAGGTCCTTCAGCGGCATCCAGGCGGCGATCACCGCGTCCTTGTCCTTGGCCAGCACGGCCTTGGTCGTGGCGACGATCTGGGCGTAGTCGTCGGCGCGCTCGAACGGCGGGTCGATCAGCACGAAGGTGCGCCCGCCCTTCCCCGCCCGCGCGGCCGCCGTCGCGTAGCCGTCGGCGTTCACCGCCTGGGCGAAGGCGTAGGGCGCGAGCGTGCGGCGCAGGCTGTCGAAATCGTCGGGCCGCAGCTCGCAGGCCGTGTAGCGGTCGGACTTGCGCAGAACGCCGGCCACCAGCAGGGGCGAGCCGGGATAGAGCGAACCCTCCCCGCCGCCGTTCAGCGCCTTCACCGCCGCGACCAGGGGCGCGAACACCGCCGGCAGGTCGGCCATGGCCAGCAGCCGCCCGATCCCCGCCGCCGCCTCGCCCGAGCGCACCGCCATGTCGCCGCCCAGGTCGTAGGCCCCGGCCCCGGCATGGGTGTCGACCACCGACAGCGGCGCGGCGTCGGCGGTCAGGGCCTTCAGCAGGGCCAGCAGGATCGCGTGCTTCTGCAGGTCGGCGAAATTGCCGGCGTGGAAGGCGTGTCGGTAGTTCATCTGCGCGTGTCGTCCCCGGAACCGGCGCTCCGTCTACCACGTTGGCGGAGATTAGGGTTGGGAGCGAAACGATGGTCCCGGATAATTCGGCACGCGACGGCGCCGCCCGCCCCACGAGGCGATGAGCATGGCCCGCGACACCCTGGAAACCACACCCGCCGAACGCACCCTGCTGGCCTATGTCAACGACCAGGAGCAGGGCATCCGCCGCCTTCCCGGCAAGGACGGCTTTTCCTATGTCGACGAGGACAGCCAGCCGGTGGAGGACGAGCCCACCCTGGCGCGGATCAAGGCCCTGGTCATCCCGCCGGCCTGGACCAGCGTCTGGATCTGCCCCGACCCCAACGGCCACATCCAGGCGGTCGGCCGCGACCAGAAGGGCCGCAAGCAGTACCGCTATCACCCCGAGTGGCGGGCCGACCGCGATGCGCGCAAGTACGACCGCATGGCCGACTTCGGCCGCGCCCTGCCCCGCCTGCGCAAGCGGATCGCCGCCGACCTGTCCCGCCGGGGCCTGCCGCGCGAGAAGGTGCTGGCCGCCGTGGTCAGCCTGCTAGAGCTGACCCTGATCCGGGTCGGCAACGACGAATACGCCAAGACCAACAAGAGCTTCGGCCTGACCACCATGCGCAAGCGCCACCTGAAGCTGGCCGGCGGCGGGGCGGTGTTCGAGTTCGTCGGCAAGAGCGGCAAGAAGCACCGCACCGGCTTTCGCGACCGCCGCCTGGCGCGGATCGTGGCCGCCTGCCAGGAGCTGCGCGGCCAGCGCCTGTTCCAGTATCTGGACGACGAGGGCCACCGGCGCGCCATCGAGAGCAGCGACGTCAACGACTACATCCGCGCCGCCTGCGGCGACGACTTCTCGGCCAAGGACTTCCGCACCTGGTCCGGCTCGCTGGCGGCGCTGGAAGCGCTCAGCATGAGCCCCAAGCCGGAAACCAAGACCGAGGCCAAGCGCACGCTGAACACCTGCGTCAAGGCGGTGGCGGGCCTGCTGGGCAACACCCCCGCCGTCTGCCGCGCGGCCTATATTCACCCCAAGGTGCTGGAAGCCTTCGAGGCCAGCCAGCTGCCCAAGCGCCGCCCGTCCTCGCCCCGGGCGCGGGAACTGGCGCTGCTGAGGCTGGTGACGCGCTGAGGCGCGATACACGCCCAGGGTACGCATATCCGTCAATTCCATCACTGATTGACTCACCTTTTGTGCGTGGGCAAGGTCGAGGCCGTTCGCCATGCCGACGCCCCGCGGCGGTCCGGCGACGCCGTTCGCGTCAAATGTGACCTGTCCGCGCCGTCCTCGCCCGACGACGCGCATCCCTGTCCGTCAGACCGTCCGAGGTGAACCCATGGCCGAGGTCCAAGCCGATAAGCCGGCGATGTGCGCGCAGCCGCCGCAGCGTCCCATCATCCTGCCGGCCGACATCTCGCCCGGCCGGGAGTCCGCGATACGGTTGGTCAAGAACAAGTGGGTAAACGGCACGGTGCTGCACTACTTCTTCCTCGACGAGCCCCAATGGCCGTGGACCAAGGCCCAGAAGGAGGTCGTGCGCGGGGCCTTCAAGATCTGGAAGAAGGTCGGCATCGGCCTGACCTTCGTCGAGGTCGCGACGGCCAGCGAGGCCGAACTGCGCATCGGCTTCGACCAGACCGACGGCTCGTGGTCCTATGTCGGCACCGACGTGCTGCACTACGAGTCGCGCGGCCGCACCATGAACTACGGCTGGGACCTGACCAGCACCTGGGGCCGCGCCACCGCCCTGCACGAGATCGGCCACGCCCTGGGCATGCCGCACGAGCATCAGAACCCGCTGGCCGGCATCGTCTGGAACGAGGAGGCCGTCTACACCACCTTCTCCGCCTCGCCCAACAACTGGCCCCGGGACACCATCTTCGCCAACATCCTGCGCAAGATCCCGCGCGCCGAGGTCGAGGGCTCGGCCTGGGACCCCCACTCGATCATGCACTACCCCTTCGAGAAGGGCCTGATCACCGCGCCCAAGCCCTACGACGCGGACGGCATCGGCGAGAACGTCGCCCTGTCCCCCAACGACAAGGCGTGGGTGCGGAAGTTCTATCCGCCCAAGGAAAAGGCCCAGGCGATTTCGGTGATGGACCTACAGCCGCTGTCCGCCGAGGTCGGCGCCCAGCGCGACTTCGTGTTCGAGCCCGACGCGACCCGCGACTACCGGATCCAGGCCGTGGGCGCGTCCGACGTCAAGATCGTGCTCTTCGAGGAGCGCGACAACGAGCCCCGCCACCTGGCGGCCGAGGACGACTCCGGCGTCGAGGCCAACGGCGCGATCGTCGCCAAGCTGATCAAGGGGCGCAAATATTACGTGCGGGTTCGGACCCATTTCGTCAGCGGACCGTCGGGCGCCGGCCTGCTGATCATTTGAGGCAGAATATTATCGTTTGACAGAAAGAAATTTCGGAACGAGCTTGGCGTCATCGGAGGACGCCATGAGCACCGTCGTCAAACTGAAGCCGCGCGCCGAGACCCTGACCGCGCCCGAGACCCCGGCCCAGCGCCGGGTGCGCCTGGGCAGCCGAGGCCTGGCCTGGCTGTTCACGGGCCTGCTGGCCCTGTCGTGCGCCATCCTGGCCGCCGCCCTCGTGACCATGATCTTCTACAAGGGCGAGTTGGTGCGGATCGGGCCGGACAATTGCTACATCGGCGAGGGTCCGCCCAACTCGGTGGCGTTCGGCTCGCTGCCGCTGGTCCATCGGCTGGTCTACTGCCTGGTGGCGATCGTGCGGGCGACGCCCATCATCATGCTGTTCTGGAGCCTGCGGTCGCTGTTCAGCCTCTACACCAGGGGAAAGGTATTCACGCCCGCGAACGGCCAGGGCTTTCGCCGGATTGGCGGCTGGCTGTGCGCCTACGCCATCTCGCCGTTCGCCTGCCACCTGGTGCTCAGCGCCACCGGCTACGAGATCGACAAGAACTGGGCGCACATGGCCAGCCTCCAGGCCTTCGTGCTGGGCCTGCTGGTCTTCGTGATCGGCGAGGTCATGCGCGTGGGCCGCGAGATCGAGGAAGACCGCGAGGCCTTCGTCTGATGCCCATCATCCTGCGTCTCGACGTGATGCTGGCCAGGCGCAAGGTGCGCTCCAACGTCCTGGCCCGCGCCATCGGCATCACCGAAGCCAATCTGTCGCTACTGAAGTCCGGCAAGGTGAAGGGCATGAAGTTCGACACCCTGGAGGCCATCTGCGCCTATCTGGACTGCCAGCCGGGCGACATCCTGGAATACGCGCCGGACGAAGCGCCCGACCGCGAGACCGACGACCTCAAGCAAACCGGCTGACGGCCGCCTAAACCCCGGAGACCACCATGAGACTGTTTTCGACGCCCGCCTGGGCGATCGCGGCCGGCTGCCTGCTGCTCGGCGGCGCGGCCCAGGCCCAGACCCAAGCCCAGACCGCCACGCTGGATATCGACGGCGGCAAGCTGGCCTACGAGACCTGCGGGACCGGTCCGAAAGCCATCGTGCTGCTGCACGACGGCATCCTGCACTCGGCCGCCTATGACGATGTCTGGCCGGTCCTGTGCCAACGCTTCCGGGTCGTGCGCTACGACCGCCGCGGCTACGGCGCCTCGTCGCCGGCCAAGGGGAACTACGATCCGGTCGCGGACCTGGAGGCCGTCATGAAGGCGGCGGGGTTTGACCACGCCACCCTGGTGGGCTCGTCCTCGGGCAGCGGGATCGCGGTGGACTACGCCCTGACACACCCCGAGACGGTGGACCGTCTGGTGCTGGTGGGGCCGTGGGTCAGCGGCTTCGACGTCTCGTTCGGCTTCATCGCCCGCAGCCTGAAGCTGGTGGCCAAGGTCAAGACCGGCGACCTCGAGGGCGCGGTGAAGGACCCCTACATCCTGACCAAGTCCGCCGACGCCTCGCGCGCCAAGGTCGTGGCCTGGCTGAAGGCCAATCCCGGCAATCTGGGGGCCGGTTCGAAGGAGCGCTCGCCCATCGTCGCCAAGCCGCGCCTGGGCGAGATCCAGACGCCGACCCTGGTGCTGGTCGGCGAGGTCGACATCAAGGACGTCCAGGACCAGGCCAAGGCGCTGGAGACCCTGATGCCCCACGCCCAGCGCATGGTCGTGCCCGCCAGCGGCCACCTGATGTATGTCGAGCGGCCCGGGACCTTCGCCGAGATCGTCCGCGCCTTCGTTGAGGAGACGCCTCAGCCGTGAAGCTCGCCCTCGTGGGCTTCCAGCGCGATGCGCAGTTCCTCGACCATCTTCCGGCGCAGGCTGGGCGGCGACAGAATCTCGACCGCCGCGCCCCAGGTGAACAGGTGCCAGGCCAGTTCGCGCATGCCGCCAGCCCGGAAGGCGACCAGCACCGAGCCGTCCGGCTCCTGGGCCACGGTCTGGTTGGGGTGGAAGCGCCAACGCAGGGCGTCCTCGGCCCGGCCGGGGGCGATGCGCAGGGCCACGTCCTGGATCTCGTCGTGGAAGATGCCGAAGCTCTCGTTGGCGAAGGCCTGCAGCGAGAAGTCCTCCGGCGGCGGCGCGGGCTCGTCCAGCGCCGTGACCGCGTGCATACGGTCCAGGCGGAAGGTGCGGGGCTCGGGACCCTGCCCTTCCATCGCCACCAGATAGTTGGCATGGCCGAACAGTATGCCCAGCGGCGTGACCTTGCGGGTGCGCCCCGGCGCGCTGCCGCCCTCGTAGCGGAACGACAGGGCCTGCAACCCCTTCACCGCCGCCCGGATGGCGGCCAACACCTGTTCGTCCTCGAACGGTCGCGGACCCGGATGGATGGCGATGGTCTCGGCCTGGATCAGGGCCTCCAGGTCGGGCGCCACCCGGCGGCGGGCCGAGCCGCGCAGGGACGACATCAGCTTGCGCTCCAGCGCGTGCAGCGCGGCCGCCCGCCCCTCGGCCCCGCTGGCCGCATAGCCGTCGGCGGCGGTGCGCAGGGCCGCCAGTTCCTCGGCGGTGGGCGTCTGGAACAGGCTGTCCAGGCCCGAGGGGATGCGGAAGCGCTTGGTGGGCGGGTCGTCGATGGCCTCCATCTGCGGGAAGGCCGCCCAGACCGCGTCGCGCATCCGCTCGGCCGTGCGCCGGCCCACGTCCATGGCGCGGGCCATCTCGTCCAGGGTCAGCCCCTCGGACGATCCGGCCAGCATCCGGGCCAATTCCAGCAGTCGGGTCGCCTTGTCGTGTCGCATGCCGTTTCTATACGACCGTTTTTGACGTAGCGCACCTTCAAAAGCGAGGCTCAGAAACCCGCCGGCAGAACGCCCCCTCGGAGCCCGCTCATGAACCGCCTCCTCGCCCAGGACTGGCACACCGCCCCGGTCAACGCCGCCATGATCTCGGCCGTGCTCGACTTCGCCGACATCCACCGCGACCTGGGCGGCGGCCGCACCCTGATGCGGCTGAGCCCCGAGCGGGTGCTGAAGGCCGACATCATCCTGCTCTTGGGCCGCGACGCCGAGCGCGCCGCCGACATCGGCCTGGTGTGGAACGACCGCGAGGACCAGATCGTCAGAATCATCGACGACGCCGCCCTGCGCGCCTCGCGGCTGGCCGCCTGGGAAGAGGCCTTCGATCTTTTCGACACCGACGACCGCGACCCGGCGCCGCAGCGCCTGTGCGCGTAAGACCGGTCGCCGGACCTTTGGCCGCAGGCCGGATACAACCTCGCATCGCACGATTTGACCCGCCCGGCGGCCCGCCCCTCAATGTTTGCTGGGCATCAGCCAATATTGCGTCAAAACGTCACAACCACCCTAGACTGTAAATACAACCCTGCATTATTTGCCGACTCTACAGTTGTGCTTGAGCAAAAACTTCCGGGTTCATCCATTTTAAACCAGCGGGCGACACCCTGGTGGCGAGCAAAATGCTCCCGACCGTCAAAATGACGTCGGACACCTTGAATAGGAATAAGTCGAATGCCGCTGAATAGCGTCAACACGAACTCGGGCGCCATGATCGCCCTGCAGAACCTGAACACCACCAATTCGGAACTTCAGGTCACGCAACAACGCATCAATACCGGCAAGAAGATCAGCAGCGCCAAGGACAACGGCGCCATCTGGGCCACGGCCAAGGTTCAATCCTCGACCGCCAGCTCGCTGAACGCCGTCAAAGACTCTCTTCAGCGCGGACAATCGACCATCGACGTGGCCCTGGCCGCGGGCGACACCGTCACCGACCTGCTGGGCAAGATGAAGGAAAAGGCCCTGGCCGCTTCCGACACCTCGCTGAACACCGCTTCGTTCAACGCCCTGAAGTCGGACTTCGACAGCCTGCGTGACCAGATCACCAAGGCCGTCACCAACGCCAAGTTCAACGGCGTGTCGATCGCCGACGGTTCGACCACCAAGCTGGCGTTCCTCGCCAACTCGGACGGCACCCAGTTCACCGTCAACGCCAAGACCCTGTCGCTGGCCGGCCTGGGCCTGACGTCGACCTCGTCGTTCACCTCGGCCGCCGCGGCCAAGTCGATGATCGCCTCGGTCTCGACCGCCATGGGCACCGCCACCAACAAGCTGGCCTCGCTGGGCACCAGCTCGACGGGTCTGGACACCCACCTGACCTTCGTCGGCAAGCTGCAAGACAGCCTGGACGCCGGCGTGGGCAACCTGGTCGACGCCGACCTGGCCAAGGAAAGCGCCAAGCTGCAGTCGCTGCAAACCAAGCAGCAGCTGGGCGTGCAGGCGCTGTCGATCGCCAACCAGTCGTCGCAGTCGGTGCTCAGCCTGTTCCGCTAAGCGGTTCGGTCTTCGAGTTCATCACCTTGAAGGGCGGGTCTTCGGACCCGCCCTTTTTCTTTGGCCGCCGCCCGGCTGAATCAAGATTCACCCACCCTGCAGGGCGCCGCCACCACATCTTGTATTTTCAGGCACAGCCGGACGCCCGACAGAGTCAACGACAGATTAAGATCGGACTTCAAGACTCTGGACGCCAAGAACTCGATTCAAGTCCGGCGCGAACTCGAATCGGAATGACTAACGAGACATTATCCATTCGCCGAAAATAGCTGCGACACTTTTACAATCTCGAAAGCACGACCGTGGATACTGGCGATGAGCAAAATGCTCCCGACCGTCAAAACGACGTCGGCAACCTTGAATGGGAACTCGCCGAAATGGCTCTGAACAGCATCAATACGAACTCGGGCGCGATGATCGCCCTGCAAAACCTGAACTCCACGAACTCGGAGCTGCAGGTCACGCAACAACGGATCAACACCGGCAAGAAGGTCGGTAACGCCAAGGACAACGGCGCGATCTGGGCGATGGCCAAGAACCAATCGTCGACCGCCAGCTCGCTGAACTCGGTGAAGGACTCGCTGCAACGCGGCCAGTCGACCATCGACGTGGCCCTGGCCGCCGGCGACACCGTGACGGACCTGCTGGGCAAGATGAAGGAAAAGGCCCTGGCCGCTTCCGACACCTCGCTGAACACCGCCTCGTTCAACGCGCTGAAGTCGGACTTCGACAGCCTGCGTGACCAGATCACCAAGGCCGTCACCAACGCCAAGTTCAACGGCGTGTCGATCGCCGACGGCTCGACCACCAAGCTGGCCTTCCTGGCCAACGCGGATGGCTCGCAGTTCACCGTCAGCGCCAAGACGCTGTCGCTGGCGGGCCTGGGCCTGTCGTCGACCTCGTCGTTCACCTCGGCCGCGGCCGCCAAGTCGATGATCACCTCGGTCTCGACCGCTCTGGGCACCGCCACCAACAAGCTGGCCTCGCTGGGCACCAGCTCGACGGGCCTGGACACCCACCTGACCTTCGTCGGCAAGCTGCAAGACAGCCTGGACGCCGGCGTGGGCAACCTGGTCGACGCCGACCTGGCCAAGGAAAGCGCCAAGCTGCAGTCGCTGCAAACCAAGCAGCAGCTGGGCATCCAGGCGCTCTCGATCGCCAACCAGTCGTCGTCCTCGATCCTCAGCCTGTTCCGTTAATCGGACCAGCCGAGCCAGTAGCGTAAGAAAGGGCGGGTCTTCGGACCCGCCCTTTTTCTATGGCGCCACGGGCTTGCCCATGCGCACCAGCGGCACCTCGACCCCGCTGGACGTGGCGGCCGTGAACTTCTCGATCTCTTCGTAGCCGCAGGCGCGGTACAGCGGCTCGCCCGCCAGGGTCGCGGCCATCTCGACCCGTGAGAACCCCTCGGCGCCGGCGGCGCTCTCGCAGGCCGCCAGGATCATCCGCCCCACGCCTTTGCGGACATGATCGGGGTGGGTGTACATCGCCCGCACCCGCGCCGCGTCCTTGGCCGGATCCAGCAGGGCCGCGTCGCGCCCGGCCGAGTGGTCGCCGCCGAACAGGGTGGCGCGCCGGCTCCAGCCGCCGCAGCCGGCCAGGATTCCATCATCCTCGACCACGAAATAGGTCCGGTCGGTCACCAGCTGGGTGTCCAGCCCCATGATGTCGAACGAGGCGGCCACGCCGTCGGGCGGCAGGAAGGGCTTGAGCAGCTCGGCGATGGCCAGGTTCATCAGGTCGCGCAGGGCGGGCAGGTCTTCGGGGACGGCAAGGCGAAGGGTCAGGCTCACGCGGCGATTCTCCTGTGGACCTCGAAATTGGCGACGACTGGGCCCGGGTCCAACCCCCTGCCCCCTTGTGAAATCAAGGATTTCCACGCTGCGCGAAATAAATTCCATGACAACGTTGTCACAGGCGTCGACCTGGGCTATAGAGAGGTCAGCCCTTCGTGGGCGTTTCCTCCTATGCGACTTCCGGCCGTCTTCTTCTCCTGAGAAGGCGGCCTTTCTTTTGCGCGTTATCCCCGCCGGCCGATACGGGCCAGAGCCCCCACCGCTCCCGCCGCGAACATGCCGCTGCGCCAGGCGCTCTCGCGGTCCGGCGCCGCGCCCTGGGCGGCGATGCGGGCGTCGAAGTCCATCACCTGCCACGTCCATTCGTCATTGCCCGGATGGATCACCACGGCATAGTCGCGCACCTGGATCGGATCGAAAGGCATGAGGGTCGGCTCCTTGGACGGCTCCCCGCAGCCTAGGCGCCCCGTTTCACCGCATCGTGGCCGGGCCTTCCACGGGCGGCGGAAGAACGGTGGAGTTTTGGTGCAGCCCCGCTAGACAGAGGCTCATGGCCCCTTCCGACGACACCTACGATCCCCTGACGCCCGTGCCGCAAGACCGCCGGGTGTTCAGCGCCCTGGACGCCTTCTCGCTGTGGTTCAGCCTGGGGATCGGTCTTCTGGTGCTGCAGGCCGGCGCCTTCCTCGTGCCGGGCCTGAGCCTGGGCGCGGCCCTGGCCGCCATCGTCACCGGATCGGTGCTGGGCGCCCTGCTGCTGGCCGCCGCCGGCATGGTGGGCGCCGACACCGGGCTGTCGGCCATGGGCTCGCTGCGGCTGGCCCTGGGCGCGCGCGGCGCGGCGATCCCGGCCCTGCTCAACGCCGTCCAGCTGACCGGCTGGGGCGCGTTCGAGATCATCGCCATGCGCGATTCCGCCGACGCCCTGGCCAGGCAGACCTTCGGGATCTCCAACCCGCTGGCCTGGACCCTGCTGTTCGGCGCCCTGGCCACGGGCCTGGCGGTGATGGGGCCGGTGTCGTTCGTGCGGCGCTTCCTGCGGGCCTGGGGCCTGTGGCTGCTGCTGGCCGGCGCAGGCTGGCTGACCTGGAAGCTGATGGCCGACTTCGACCTGCCCGCCATGCTGGCCAAGGCCGGCACCGGCGAGATGAGCTTCGGCGCGGGCGTCGACCTGGTGGTGGCCATGCCGCTGTCCTGGCTGCCGCTGATCGCCGACTACACGCGCTTTGGCCGCACGCCCGGCGGCATGTTCCGAGGCGCGGGCCTGGGCTACCTGCTGGCCAATATCTGGTTCATGGCCCTGGGCGCGGCCTACGCCCTGGCGGCGGGCGGCGAGAGCCTGCTGCTGACGGCCCTGGCGGCCAGCGGCGGCGGGATCGCCCTGCTGCTGATCGTCATCGACGAGACCGACAACACCTTCGCCGACATCCATTCGGCCGCCGTCTCGACCGCCACCCTGGCGCCGGTGAAGCCCACCGTCCTGGCCGTGGCCTTCGGCGCGGTCTGCACCCTGGTCGCCCTGCTGGCGCCGCTGGCCCGGTACGAGGGCTTCCTGCTGCTGATCGGCTCGGTCTTCGCCCCGCTGTTCGGCGTGTTGCTGACCGACCACTTCGTGGTGCGGCGGCGACAGGCCGGCGTCACGGGCGCTCTGAACCTGCCCGGCGTCCTGGCCTGGGTCGTCGGCATCGCGGCCTATCAGGCGCTGAGCCGGCTGGCTCCGAACCTAGGCGCGACCCTGCCGGCCTTCATCGTTGCAGCGGGGGTCTATCTGGGCTTCCAGACCGCCCGGACGAGGCTGGCCCGAGCCGCCGCTTAGGTCGGATCGACCTTCAGCCACGCCACGCCCTTAAATACCGTCATTCCGGGCCCTTGTGCCCGGAACCCCTCTGTCCGCCGCAGGCGCGGATGGGGCGGACCGTTGGCGGTCCGCTTGCGCCTCACGTGTAAGCTGAACCAGGGGTTCCGGGCACAAGGCCCGGAATGACGACCGTTTTGGGAATGGGCCGCGACCGAATATCGACGCGCCCTAGGCCGTCACGATCCGGCCGTCCTCGACCCTCACCGGCCAGGGCGACAGCTTGCCGCCCGTACAGGGACCGCCGACGCAGGCGCCGGTCTCCACCTCGAACAGCGCTCCGTGCCAGGAGCAGGTGATCAGCCCGCCGTCCTGGGTCAGGTACTGGTCCAGCGCCTGGGCCAGGGGCAGGCCCGCGTGCGGACAGCGGTCGACATAGCCGAACGCCTGCCCGCCCCGGCGCACCACGAAGCCATGGAAGCGCTTGTCGCCGATCTGGAGCACGTAGTTGCGCGCCCCGGGATCGGCGATCTGGTCCAGCGGACCCAGCTTCACCCCGGGCGGCGTGGCCCAGAGCCGGCCGACGGCGGCGCTGTCCGTCAACCGCCCACCGTCTGCTCGATGGCGCCGAAGATGGTGTGGTGCCTGGCGTCGCGCATCTCGATGCGGACGGTGTCGCCGGCCTTCAGGAACGGGGTCTTGGGGTGGCCGGTCAGGATGGTCTCGACCGTGCGCACCTCGGCCAGGCACGAATAGCCCAGCCCCCCGTCGGCCACCGGCTTGCCCGGCCCGCCGTCGGCGTCGCGGTTGCTGACCGTGCCCGAGCCGACGATGGTGCCGGCGGTCAGCGAACGGGTCTTGGCGGCGTGGGCCACCAGGGTCCCAAAATCGAAGGTCATGTCGACGCCGGCGTCGGCCTTGCCGAAGTCCTGGCCGTTCAGCTCGACCAGCAGGGCGCCGTGCAGCTTGCCGTCCTTCCAGGCCTCGCCAAGGGCGTCGACCGAAACGGCCACCGGCGAGAAGGCGCTGGCCGGCTTGGACTGCACGAAGCCGAAGCCCTTGGCCAGTTCCGCCGGGATCAGGGCGCGCAGGGAAACGTCGTTGACCAGCATGACCAGGCGGATGGCCGCCAGGGCCTCCTCGCGGCTGGCGCCCAGCGCCACGTCGCCGACGACCACGGCCACCTCGCCCTCCAGGTCGCAGCCCCAGGCCTCGTCGGCCAGCGGAATGGCGTCGCGCGGGCCCAGGAAGCCGTCCGACGCGCCCTGGTACATCAGGGGATCGGTCCAGAAGCTCTCGGGCATCTCGGCGCCCCGCGCCTGACGCACCAGCTGCACGTGGTTCACATAGGCCGAGCCGTCGACCCACTGGTAGGCGCGCGGCAGGGGGCTCGCCGCGTCATGCTCGTGGAAACGCTCCAGCGGCACGCCGCCGTCCTCGACGCTCCTGGCCAGGGCCTCGAGCATCGGCCCGCAGCGCTCCCAGTCGTCGAGGGCGGCTTGCAGGGTCGGGGCGATCGTTCCGGCGTCGGTGAACCAGGCCAGGTCGTTGGAGACCACCACCAGCCGGCCGTCGCGGCCGCCCTTCAGGGACGCAAGCTTCATGGGCGCTTCCTCTTCGCTATCGTTGTTTTACGGCAGCACGGCCTTGGGGAAGCCCGTCCAGCACGCGTCATAGTCGGCCTGAAGCGCGGAAGTCTCCAGTGCGTATTTCGTCGGGCGGAACACCCAGCGGCTTTCGAACATGAAGGCCATGGTGCCGTCGATCTTGTGCGGCTTCAGATCCGCCTCGGTGGCGCCCTTGTGGCTGGCCACGTCGGGGCCGTGGTCGCTCATCATATTGTGCAGGGATGCGCCGCCCGGCGAGAAGCCGCCGGCCTTGGCGTCGTAGGCGCCGTGGACCAGCCCCATGAACTCGCTCATGACGTTGCGGTGGAACCAGGGCGGACGGAAAGTGTGCTCGGCCACCATCCAGCGTGGCGGGAAGATCACGAAGTCGCAATTGGCCGTGCCGGGGATCTCGCTGGGCGCGGTCAGGACGGTGAAGATCGACGGGTCGGGGTGGTCGTAGCTGACGGTGTTGATCGTGTTGAACCGCGCCAGGTCGTACTTGTAGGGCGCCAGCGTCCCGTGCCAGGCCACCACGTCCAAGGGGCTGTGATCCCAGGTCCCGGCCCACAGCCCGCCCTGGAACTTCTGGATCACCTGGGTGGGACGGTCCACGTCCTCGAAGGCGGCGACTGGGGTCAGGAAATCGCGGCTGTTGGCCAGGCCGTTCGAACCGATGGGGCCCAGCTCCGGCAGGCGGAACATCGCGCCATAGTTCTCGCAGACATAGCCGCGCACCGGTCCGTCGACCTCGACCCGGAAGCGCACGCCGCGCGGGATGACCACGATCTCGCCGGGCGCGGCGTCGATCAGGCCCAGTTCCGTGACGAAACGCAGGGCGCCCTGCTGGGGCACGATCAGCAGCTCGCCGTCGGCGTTCTGAAACACCCGGTCGGTCATCGAGGTGTTGGCGAGATAGAGGTGCGCGGCCATGCCGGACTGGGTCGCCACGTCGCCGTTGCCGGCGATGGTCGTCAGGCCGTCCACGAAGTCGGTCGGCGCGGCCGGGATGTCCAACGGGTCCCAGCGCAGGCGGTTGGGCGTGGGCGGGCCGTCGAACGGAGCGCTCTTCAGGCGATCCTGGGCGTAGGGCGCATAGGGGCCGTGGCCCGCGCTGGGCCGCAAGCGGTAGAGCCAGGAACGGCGGTTCTCGTGACGCGGCGCGGTGAAGGCCGTACCCGACAGCTGCTCGGCATAGAGGCCGAACGGCGGCTTCTGCGGCGAGTTCTGACCTTCCGGCAAGGCGCCGGGGACGGCCTCGGTGCTGAAGTGATTGCCGAAGCCGGATTGGTAGGTGAGGTCCATCAGCGTTCCCGAGACCCTCTGGCCATCATTATCGTTGTCATCCCGGAAGCCTCGCAGAGGCTGTCCGGGACCCAGGAGAACCGCACCGCGTCAGCCCAGTCCCCTGGGTCCCGGCCCTACGCTACGCTTCGGCCGGGATGACACGGAAGGGATTTGTGGAAGGCCTTACGCCTCGACCGTGATCACGCCGCGGCGGATCTGGTCCAGCTCGATGCTCTCGAACAGGGCCTGGAAGTTGCCGTTGCCGAAGCCCTGGTTGCCCTTGCGCTGGATGATCTCGAAGAAGATCGGGCCAAACAGGTTCTCGGTAAAGATCTGCAGCAGCAGGCCTTCCTCGCCGACATTGCCGTCCAGCAGGATGCGGTTCTTCTTCAGGCGCTCCAGATCCTCGCCGTGGCCGGGCACGCGCTTGTCGACCAGCTCGTAATAGGTCTCGATGGTGTCCTGCAGCTTCACGCCCCGGGCGCGCAGGCGCTCGACGGTGTCGTAGATGTCGTCCGTGGTCAGGGCCAGATGCTGGATGCCTTCGCCGTTGTACTGGCGGATGAACTCCTCGATCTGGCTCTTGTCGTCCTGGCTCTCGTTCAGCGGGATGCGGATGGCCTTGTCGGGGGCGATCATCGCCTGGCTGAACAGGCCCGTGGCCTGGCCCTTGATGTCGAAATACTTCTGCTCCTCGAAGCCGAAGACGTCGCGATAGAAGGTCGACCAGGTGCGCATCTGGCCCCGGCGGACGTTGTGGGTCAGGTGGTCCAGCAGGTCCAGGCCGACGTTGTTGGCCGCTTCGGCCTCGGCCGCGCCGGGCACGGCGGTCCAGCTAGCGAACACCGCCTCGGGGCCTTCCACCAGATACAGCATCGAGCCGCCGATGCCTTCCAACACCCGCGCGCCCTCGCCCAGCACCGTGGCCGAGGCGTCGGCCGCCACGGCGCCGCGCTTCAGGGCCTCGGCATAGGCGGCTTCCACGTCGGCGACGCCGAAGGCCATGCCGTTGGCCGAGGGGCCGTGGGCGGCGCGGAACTCGGCGACCTGGCCGGTGGACTCGTCATTGACCAGCAGGTTGATGCGGCCCTGCTTGTAGCGGGTCACGGCCTTGGTCGGATGGGTCGAGGCGGCCACGAAGCCCATCTGCTCGAACAGCGCCTTCATGGCGGCCGGTTCGGGGCTGGTGAACTCGACGAAGGCGAAGCCGTCGAGGCCGAGGGGGTTTTCGGGGGTCATGGACATGGCGATGGCTCCGAAGGATCAGAGAGCGAGAGCGGCCGGCAGGGCGGCGATCAGGCGGTCGTTGTCGGCCGAGCGGCCGATGGTGATGCGGACCCAGCCGCCGGGCACGGGCGTGGGACGGATGATGATCCCTTCCCGCAACAAACGCGCGGCGGTCGCTTCCGGACCGGCCGGGCTGCGCAGGAAGACGAAATTGGCGGCGCTGGCGGTGCGCTCCACGCCCATGGCGTCCAGCACGGCCTCGACCCGGCCGCGCTCGGCGATGGTCAGGGCCACGGTGCGCTCCAGGTGATCGACGTCGTTCCAGGCGGCCAGGGCGGCGGCCTGGCTGATGGCGGTGACGTTGAACGGCGGGCGGATGCGGTCCAGGTAGCCGACCAGCTCGGCCGACGAGCACAGGCCGTAGCCCACCCGCAGGCCGGCCAGGCCATAGGCCTTGGAGAAGGTGCGGCCCGACACCCACGTCCCGCCCCAGGCCTTCAGCGCGCCCAGCACGTCCAGCTCAAGGCAGTATTCACGATAGGCCTCGTCGACGAAGACGACGGTCGAGTGCGGGGTGACGGCCAGAATGTCGACCAGCTCGGCCTGCGTCATCGCATTGCCGGTCGGGTTGTTGGGGGTGCACAGCACCAGCAGCTTGGGGCCCTTGGCGGCCTCGGCCTTGAAGGCCTCGACGTCGAGGTCGAAATTGGCCAGGCGCGGCACGTCCACGAAGGTCGCCTCGGCGCAGCGGCCGAAGATCTCGTAGGCCGGGAAGGTCGGCGAGGAGAGCAGGATGCTGTCGCCCGGGTGCAGCACGGCGCGGAACAGGTAGTCGATTAGGGCTTCGGAGCCCGGGGTCATGACGATGCGAGCCGGGTCGAAGTCCAGCCGCTCGCCGATGGCGGCGCGCAGGGTCTCGCAATAGGGGTCGGGATAGATCTCGGCGTTCATGGCCGCCGCCGCGACGGCCTCGGCCACGCGCGGGCTGGGGCCCAGCAGGTTCTCGTTGCTGGCCAGCTTGGACAGGTCGGTGCGACCGGCCAGGCGACCGGCCTCGGCCAGGGTCATGCCGGCCTTGTAGGCGACCACGCCTTCCAGGGCGGGACGCACGGGCAGCGCCTGGGCGGGGGCCAGGGACTTTTGATCGACAACCAGCATGCGCCGCGCTCCTTGAACCGAGGAACGGGCAGGATAGGTCAGGACCTAAAACAGGATGTGGTTATGATGACCCGAAACAATCCACATTAGGTCACTTTATGCCAATCTTATCGAAATACCCGCCCTCCGATGTCAGACGGCTATTCCAGATAGTCCAAAGGTAGCGCCGTGGCGTCCTTGATGGTCTCCAGCACGAAGCTGGAGCGGATATCCTTGACGGCCGGCATCTTCAGCAGGCGCTTCATGGTGAAGTCGGCATAGGCGTCGAGGCTCGGCGCCACCACCCGCAGCAGGTAGTCGTAGCCGCCGGTCATGGCGTGGCAGCCCACCACCATCGGTTCGCGCCGCACGGCGTCGGCGAAGGCCTCGGCGGCGGTCTCGCTGTGGCGGTCGACCTGGACCTCGACATAGGCCAGCAGGTCCAGCCGCGCCTTCCGGCGATCCAGCAGCGCCACGTAGCCCGCGATCAGGCCCGAGGCCTCCAGCTGCTTGACCCTGCGCAGGCACGGACTGGGCGACAGGCCCACGCGCTCGGCCAACTCGACGTTCGTGACCGAACTGTCCTGCTGGAGGATCTCCAGGATCTTCCGGTCGGCGCGAGTGAGCTTCATCGTGACCTGATTGGGCGGTGAGTTGGCAGGATGTGACCTTATAGTGGATCGGAAGCGCAATGCGAGCCGACTTGCCCCCACCTGACCGCTTCGCGGTCTGTCCGCCCCCATAGGGGGCGGAATCATGGCGCCGCTAGCTCAGCGCGGCTCCGCCCCCTATGGGGGCGGACAGGCGACGTAGTCGCCAGGTGGGGGCAAGTGTGCTCGCACGGCCCAGAACCCAAAAACAAAACCCCCGGAGCTTTCGCCCCGGGGGTCTCGGTTACGCTTACTCGGTACGCTTACTAACGTGGAGCCTTGGGCTCTTTTCAGTTGGCCAGGCGACGCAGGAACGACGGGATCTCCAGATCCTCGCCTTCGTCGGTGGTCGGCTGCTCGATCGGCTGCAGCTGGGGACGGGCCGAGCCGCGTTGCGGCTGCTGGGCCGGTTGCTGGTCGTAGCGCTGCTGGCGGCCACCGCCGAACAGGCTCATCCAGCCGCCCGACTTCTGCTGCCGGCGGTCGTCGTAGTTCTCGCTGTACAGCGGCTCGTCCTCGGCCTCGGCGACCATCGGGTCGACGATGCGGGTGACGCGCGGGGCCGGGGCGGCGACGCGGGGCTCCTCGATGACCGGCTCTTCGAAGTGCAGGTCTTCCTGGGCCTCGACGACGGGCTCGGGCTCTTCATAGACCGGTTCCGGCGCGTAGGAGGCGACGGGGGCCGGAGCGGGACGCTCGATCGGGCGCGGCTCGTAGCGCATGCCCGGACGGGTGGTCTCGGCGGTGGTCGGGGTCGGAGCAGGAGCGGCTTGCGGCGCGGCGGGCCGGGTCTCGGCGATCAGCGGCTGGGCCGTGGTGTTGCGCGAAACGGGCTTGGGCTCGATCTGGGCGATGGAGGCGCCGTCCATGCCGGTGGCGACCACCGACACGCGGATCACGCCGTCCAGCGACGGGTCGAAGGCCGCGCCGAAGATGATGTTGGCTTCCGGATCGACCTGATCCGAGATGGCGTTCGCCGCTTCATCGACTTCGAGAAGCGTCATGTCCATGCCGCCGGTCACGTTGACCAGCACGGCCTTGGCGCCCTTCAGCGAGACTTCGTCCAGCAGCGGGTTGGCGATGGCGTTCTGGGCGGCCATCAGGGCGCGGTCTTCGCCGGTGCCCTCGCCGGTGCCCATCATCGCCTTGCCCATCTCGGTCATGACCGTGCGGACGTCGGCGAAGTCGAGGTTGATCAGGCCCGGCAGCACCATCAGGTCGGTGATCGAGCGGACGCCCGAGTGCAGCACCTGGTCGGCCATGCCGAAGGCTTCGGCGAAGGTCGTGCGCTCGTTGGCGACGCGGAACAGGTTCTGGTTCGGAATGACGATCAGGGTGTCGACATAGCGTTGCAGCTCGCCGATGCCGGCGTCGGCCAGGCGCATGCGGTGGCGGCCTTCGAAGTGGAAGGGCTTGGTGACCACGCCGACGGTCAGGATGCCGCGCTCGCGGGCGCACTTGGCGATGATCGGGGCCGCGCCGGTGCCGGTGCCGCCGCCCATGCCGGCGGTGATGAACACCATGTGAGCGCCGTCCAGGTGCTCGCCGATCTCGGGGAAGCTTTCCTCGGCGGCGCTCATGCCCACTTCGGGGTGCGCGCCGGCGCCGAGGCCCTGGGTCACTTGGACGCCGAGCTGGATGCGACGGTCGGTCTTGGCGAACTGGAGCTGCTGCGCGTCGGTGTTGGCCACCACGAACTCAACACCCTCGAGGCCAGCCTCGATCATGTTGTTGACAGCATTGCCACCGGCGCCACCGACCCCGAACACCACGATACGCGGCTTCAGTTCAGTGGTACGCGGCGCGGAAAGAGAAATAGCCATGGGACCCTCGCGTCCTAAACGCCGAATTCGTCAACTACCGAGCGGATCAACCGCCGGGAGTCATCTCGACGATCGGGTTAACAGAACAACCACCAACCTTAATCGGTGGTTAACTCCATAAAGTGAGTCGGCTCGAGGTCGATCCCAAAGAGGGCGGAAAAATCCAGTTATCCAAAGGAATCACTAGGGATTCCTTGGGTTCCCGAGGGTACCCAAAACCCCCGTGCGGCGGAACGCCGCTGACCGAAAAAGCCTTGGGAAAAGCCGATTTCGAGCCTCTGGAAACTAGGCTTTCAGGTGTTTCCGACACTTAGATCATAAACGTTTATGCTTAAGGTCTGGTAAGACTTGGCGGCTGTTCTTGCGAAGCGTCGCAAGACGAAAAAATTGTGACGTTCACAAAAAATTACAGTCGCGGCCGGGCGGGGGTGATTCAGCGAAGCTTCCTCCTCACCCGTGAAACGGGGGAGGTGGCGCGCTGCGGATACGCAGCGTGACGGAGGGGGCGTCCGGCCAACGCCTCGACGCCCCCTCCGTCCGCTACGCGGACACCTCCCCCGTTTCACGGGTGAGGAGGAAGGATCTACAGATTATCCCGCAGCCAGGCGGCCGCCTTGGCCATCGGGCTGGCGTTGGGGTCCATCGGGCGCTTGCGGATGGCCGCGCCGGCCAGGGCCTTGGGCGAGACCACCTCGCGCGGGCCGAAGGCCGTGCGGTGCAGGATGCCGGCGGCGGCGCAGAAGGCCGGACCCGAGGCGGCGTCGGCCAGGTGCGGCACCCGGCGCGGACGGCCCAGGCGCACGGGACGGTCGAACACCCGCACGGCCACTTCGCGCACGCCGGCCAGCTGGCTGGCGCCGCCGGTCAGGACGATGCCCGCGCCCGGCTCCACCGGCGCGCCCGAGGCCTTCAGGCGCTCGCGCAGCAGTTCCAGCGTCTCCTCGACGCGCGGCTGGATGATGCCCTTCAGCAGGCTGCGGGGCGCGATCACCGGACCGGCGCCGGGATCGTCGCCGCGGGGCGGGGCCTCGATCATCTCGCGGTCCTCGTTGGCCGAGGCGATGGCGCTGCCATGCAGGGTCTTGATCCGCTCGGCGCCGGCGACCGAGGTCTGCAGGCCGCGGGCGATGTCCTGAGTCACGTGCCCGCCGCCGACGGCCAGGCTGTCGACGTGGCACAGGGCGCCGTTGTTGAACACGGCCACCGAGGTCGAGCCGCCGCCCATGTCGATGCAGACCGCGCCCAGGTCCATCTCGTCCTCTTCCAGGGCCGCCAGGGCCGAGGCGAAGGGCGCGGCGACCACGCCCTCGAAGCTGAGGTGGGCGCGTTCCACGCAATGGGCCAGGGTGTGGAAGATGTTCTCATTGACCGAGACGACCAGCAGCTCCAGCCCGAGCGCGCGGCCGAACATGGCGCGCGGGTCGCGGATGCCCTTCTGGCCGTCCACCGACCAGGCGATGGGCAGCAGGTGGATCGGCTTGCGGCCGGGAATGCGGACTTGCGCGAGCGCCGAAGCGATGGCGCGCGACAGGTCGCCGTCCGCGATGGGACGGGCGCCCAGCGAGACCTGGGTGTGGACGCGGTTGCTGGCCAGCTGGCCGCCGGCCGTGCAGACCGAAACGCCCTGGACGTTGACGCCGGCCACGGTCTCGGCCCGCTCGACGGCCTGGGCGATGGCTTGCGCCGCCTCGTCCAGATTGACGATGGCCCCGCCGCGCACGCCGCGCGACTGCACATAGCCGACGCCGGCCGTGGTCAGGGTGCGGTTGTCGCGATGGATCCCGTCGGCCTTCATGATGAAGCACGTGACCTTGGACGCGCCCAGGTCGACGGCCGCGACCGCGGGCTGACGCACGAGCGTCGCCTTCAAGCCTTCACGGGCTTGCTTCCGGTCATCCAAGCGCGACATCGCTACAGTCACCTCACACACACAATCATGATCACGCCCCGCCGGCCACGGGCTGCCCGGGCAGCATCGTGTCGCGAGGCCTAACGGCCACCATTTCGGGGTCGCGCAGATCGATGCGCGCGAAACCGAGATCGAGGATTCGTTGTCGTTGATCGAGCTGATCCAATTGAATCAGCGCGGACTCTTCGTCAATGGCCGGAAGCTGGATCAGCGAACCATCTTTCAAACGCAGGTCCCAGCGGCGGTCGTCGACGCGCACCAGCGCCTCCAGGCGGTCGCGCAGGCGGGGGCGCGCATTGACGGCCGGCAGGATGGCGCCGGCGGCCTGGTCGGCGCCCTGCCCCACCACCAGCGGCAGTTGCGGGAAGCGCGCGGCGTCGGCCTCGCGGATGATCCGGCCCTCGCCGTCGATGACGCGCATCGATCCGGAGTGCTGCCAGACGGCCAGGGCCGGGCGCTCCTCGACGGAGATGAACACGGTGTCGGGCAGCAGGCGCACGACCTTGGCGCTCTTGACCCAGCCCACGCCCTCGACCTTGGTCCGCAGGTCGGCCAGGTCCATGCCCAGGGTCGGCTGGTCCAGATACAGCTGGGTGGCGTTGAGGATGTCGGCCTTCGCCATCGGCGAGGCGCCCTCGATGTGGACGGTCTTCAGCTTGAAGCCCAGGTCGGCGAACTCGCCGTCGACGCCGCGCATCATGGCCGCGCCCAGGCGCTCCAGGCGATGGCCGGTGGCCAGGGTGGCGATCAGGGCGACGACCAGCGCGCCGCCGGTCACGCTCAGGGCCAGGCGGGGCGACACGCCCACGCCGCCGCGCGCGGCTTGCAGCTTCCCGGCCGGCGGCGCGGGGCTGCGCTGCGCCGTTCGAGCCTTCGGACTTGCGGGCGCTTCGGCCCGGGGGCGCGTAGGCTTACGCGGTCCCCCCCGCACTACAGCGGGCATAAGCGTCCTCCAAAATCCAGAACACCAACAAATCAAACGAGACGCCGACGTGGTCCGCCTGCTCGGGAACGAGCGAAGTGGGTGTCATGCCAGGCTGCGTATTGACCTCCAAAAGGACCAGAAGGTCGTTAATTCCGTCATAACGGAAGTCGCACCGGGTCACACCTCGGCAACCAAGACTTGCATGGCCAAGCTCGGCCATCCGCATCGCCCGGTCCCTTACGGCGTCGGGAATCGGGGCCGGAATCACGTGGATCGAGCCGCCCTCGGCGTACTTGGCCGCGTAGTCATAGAAACCTGTGGATGAGCGGATTTCGGTTACCGCCAAGGCCTTGGGACCATTTGACTCACCCCTCACGGCGACCGCCAGTTCGAGACCGGCGATATATGGCTCGACCATCACCTGGTCGCCAAAGGCCCAGCTTTCCGCGGCCAAATCGCGCGGCGGCGAATTGGCGCCCTGCGGCACTATGAACACCCCCACCGACGAGCCCTCGGCGTTGGGCTTGACCACATAGGGCGGCGCCATGACGTGGTCGCGGGCGACGTCGTGGCGGTCGAACAGCCCGCCGCCGGGCACGGCGATCCCGGCCGCCGCCAGCACGGCCTTGGACTTGGCCTTGTCCATGGCCAGGGCCGAGGCCAGGACGCCGGAGTGGGTGTAGGGCAGGCCCAGGGTCTCCAGCACGCCCTGCACGACGCCGTCCTCGCCCCAGCGGCCGTGCAGGGCGTTGAAGACGACGTCGGGCTTCAGGGCGCTCAGGGTGCGGGCGATGTCGGACGGCAGGCGCGGCCCCGGATCGACGCGGGAGACCCGCGCGCCCAGCCGCTCCAGGGCCGCGGCGCAGGCCTCGCCGCTGACGAGGCTGACCTCGCGTTCGGAGGAAGGTCCGCCCAGCAGGACGGCGACGTGGCGGTTGGTGAGGGGCGCTGAGGTCATGCGTCCTGGCTAGCGAGGGCGCATCGAGACCTGAGGGAGCGGTCTTGGGAGTTCGGTGCAGGGCTTGGGGACACGCCGCAAGGGCATGTCCCCGATCCTGGGCCGGGGACGCGCCCTTGCGGCGTGTCCCCTTTCGTCCTGCTAGTGCCCCGCCTGAGCCGGCGCGGCCGCGCTCAGGGCGCGGAAGTCGATGTCGCTGTCGGCCACCAGGTAGATGAAGCTGGCCCAGGCGGCGACGTTCTGGGCCAGTTCGTCGGGGCGCACCTTGTTGAGGGTGTCGTCCATGGTGTGGTGGTAGTCGAAGTAGCGGCTGGCGTCCTGGTTCAGGGCTACCACCGGCACGCCGGCCTCCTCCAGGCCCTCGATGTCGGCCCCGGCGTGGGACGGGGGGGCGCGGTCGACATAGACCTTCAGGCCGGCCAGCACGCGGGCGGCGGTCTGCATGGCGGGGTGACCGGCCGAGCCCTTGGGGATCTGCAGGCTGTAGACGCGGTCGGCGCCGCTGTCGCTTTCGCCGGCCAGCACGATCTTGGGGACCTCGTCCTTGTGGGCGGCCAGATAGGCCTCCGACGAGCCGCCGCTCTCTTCCGAGCCCCACATCACCACGCGGATGGTGCGCTTGGGATGCTTGGGCAGGTCGCCGATCAGCTTGGCGGCGGCCGTGGTGATGGCGATGCCCGTGGCGTCGTCCAGGGCGCCGGTGCCGACGTCCCAGCTGTCCAGGTGGCCGCCGATGACGATCACCTCGTCGGGCTTTTCCGAGCCCTTGATCTCGCCCGAGATGTTCCAGGCCACGTCGTTGGGATCGACGCTGGAGTCCAGCTTCAGCTTGACGCGCAGCGGCCCCTTGGCGGCCAGGCGCTCAAGCTGCTCGGCTTCCGGCACGCCCATGGCGGCGGCGGGGATGGTGGCCACCTGGTCGCCGAAAGCGGTGACGCCGGTGTGGGGCACGGTGGAGTCCGAGGTCGAGACCGAGCGGATCAGCAGGCCCACGGCCCCGCGCTTGGCCGCCTCGACCGGGCCGGCGCGGCGCGAGATGCCGGCCACGCCGTAGCCGGCGCCGTCCTGGGCGCGGACCATCGGCTGGGTGATCACCACGATCTTGCCCTTCAGCGCCCCTTCCGGCGCGGCGGTCATCTCGGCGAAGGTCTTGAACAGGGCGACCTCGGCCTCGATCCCGTTCGGACCGGTGGGCACGGTGCGGCCAAGGCCCACGATCGACAGCTTCATCGGATAGGGCGCGACCAGCTCGGCGCTCTCCTCGCCGCGCGTCCACGACGGCTTGGCGAACTCCTCGACCTTGACGTTGGTGAAGCCCAGGGCCTTGAACTTGGCCACCGACCAGTCCTTGGCGCGGGCCATGGCCGGCGAGCCCACCAGGCGCGGGCCGATATTGGTGGTCAGGTCCTCGGTGATGTCCCAGGCGGTGCGGTCCAACTGGGCCTTGTCGGCCAGCTTCTCGGCGGTCTTGGCGTCTTGAGCGTGAGCCGCCCCGGCCATCAGGGCGGCGGTGGCGGCGGCGGTCAGCAGCGTGCGGAACAGGCGCATGGAAACTCCCTCGTTTGGGTGGTTTTCATAGCACCGCTCCTGCCGGCGGATAGGCAACATCCGGATGAACTATCCGTAACCTTCGAGGCTGAGACGGGGACATGCACTTGTGCGTGTCCCCAGCCGCATCCCAGGCGCCGCGCCGGCGTTTGGGGACACGCGCGAGCGCATGTCCCCGGCCGCGCCTAGCCGGCCCGCCCGATCCGCTTGATTTCCCAGTCCAGCTGGATTCCGGTCTTCTCCAGCACATCGGCGCGGACGGTGTCGCCCAGGCCTTCCAGGTCGGCGGCGGTGGCTTCGCCGGTGTTGATCAGGAAGTTGGAATGCAGCGGGCTGAACATCGCCCCGCCATACGGCTTGCCGCGCCAACCAGCCTCGTCGACCAGCTTCCAGGACGAGTGGCCCGGCGGGTTCTTGAAGGTCGAGCCGCCGGTCTTCTCGCGGATGGGCTGGGTAGTCTCGCGCCGCGACGTGATCTCGGCCATGCGGGCCTTGATGGCGGGGGGCTCGTCGGCGGTCCCTTCATAGACCGCGTCCAGCACGATCACGGTCTCGCCGTCCTGCAGCGCACTGTGGCGGTAGGTGTAGTGCAGGTCCTCGACCGACAGCTCGCGCACCTGGCCGGCGCGGTCCATGACGCGGACCGACTTGACGACATTGACGGTCTCGGAGCCGTAGCAGCCGGCGTTCATGATCACCGCGCCGCCGATGGTGCCGGGAATGCCGGCGTAGAACTCAAGCCCCGCGATGCCCGCCTCGGCCGCCTTGCGGGCGAGGATGGCGTCAGGCACCGCCGAGCCGGCCTTGATGCGGTTATCGCCCAGGGGCTCGACCGTGTTGAAGCCCTTGCCCAGCCGGATCACCACGCCCTCGACGCCGCCGTCGCGGACCAGGAGGTTGGAGCCCACCCCGATGGCCAGCACCGGCACGGCCGGGTCCAGAGCCTTGAGGAAGTCCGACAGGTCCTGCTCGTCGGCCGGCAGGAACACCACGTCGGCCGGGCCACCGACCCGGAACCAGGTGAACGGCGCCAGGGCCTCGTCGACCAGCAGCTTGCCGCGAACGGCGGGGAGCGAAACCTTCCAGCTCACTTCGCCAGCGCTTCCAGCTGCCCCGGCAGGGCGTACGACCAGCTGGTGATGTCGCCCGCGCCCAGCAGCACCACCAGGTCGCCCGGCTGGGCTTCGGCGGCGATCAGGGCCGGCAGGGCGGCGGGGCTTTCCAGCGGCAGGGCGCGGCGGTGGCCGAACTTCTTGAGGCCTTCCACCAGGTGGTCGCGGTCGACGCCCTCGATGGGCTGTTCGCCGGCGGTGTAGACGTCGGCGACGATCACGGTGTCGGCGTCGTTGAAGCACGAGCTGAACTCGGTCATCAGGTCTCGCAGGCGGGTGTAGCGGTGCGGCTGGACCACGGCGATGACCTTGCCGGTCGAGACCGCGCGGGCGGCCTTCAGCACGGCGGCGATCTCGACCGGGTGGTGGCCGTAGTCGTCGACCACGCGGATGCCGTTGGCCACGCCCGTGGTGGTGAAGCGGCGCTTGACCCCGCCGAAGCCGGCCAGGCCCGCGCGGATCGCCTCGGCGTCCACGCCCAGCTCGCGGGCCACGGCCACGGCGGCGGTGGCGTTGAGCACGTTGTGATGGCCGGCCATCGGCATCTTCAGGCCCTCGTAGCGGACCTGCTCGCCCGACAGCGGCGAGACGACGATGTCGAACTGGGCGCCGTCGGGCCCCATCTCGATGTTGGAGACGCGGACCTCGGCCTGCGGGTTGGTCCCATAGGTCACCAGGCGGCGGTTCTCGATCCGCGAGGTCAGGGCCTGGACCTCGGGATGGTCGGTGCAGACCGCCGCGAAGCCGTAGAACGGAATGTTCTCGATGAAGTCCTGGAAGCCCTTCTTCACCGCGTCGAAGTCGCCCCAGTGGTCCAGGTGCTCGGCGTCGATATTGGTGACGATGGCCACGGTGGACTTCAGCTTCAGGAACGAGCCGTCGCTCTCGTCGGCCTCGACCACGATCCAGTCGCCCTCGCCGACCTTGGCGTTGGTGCCGTAGGCGTTGATGATGCCGCCGTTGACGACGGTGGGGTCCAGCGCGCCGGCGTCCAGCAGGGCCGCGACCATCGAGGTGGTGGTGGTCTTGCCGTGCGTGCCGCCCACGGCCACCGAAAACTGGAGCCGCATCAGCTCGGCCAGCATCTCGGCGCGGCGCACCAGCGGCAGGCGCTTGTCGCGGCCGGCCACCATCTCGGGATTGTCGCCCTTGACCGCCGTCGAATAGACGATGGCCGAAGCGCCTTCGACATTGGCCGCGTCGTGGCCGATGAAGATGCGCGCGCCCAGCTTTTCCAGCCGCTCGGTATTGGCGCTGGCCTTGGCGTCGCTGCCCTGCACGGTGTAGCCGATGCGGATCATGATCTCGGCGATGCCGGACATGCCGATGCCGCCGATGCCGATGAAGTGCACGGGGCCGAGTTCGAAGGGTACGGGGCGTCGACGCTGGATCATCCGGCTCGATTAGACGATTTGGCGGCGGGGTGGAACGGGATGTTTGGTGCAGAAGCCGTGGATTTTGGCCGTCGAGCCAGCTTGGCCGGACTTGTTCTGGGCCTGACCGCCCTCGCCTCGCCCGCCCTTGCGCAAGCTCCGCTCGAACTGCGCCTGGCCGACGTCGGCCGCTTCGCCAGCTTCGTCGACATGGGCGGGACCGCCTGGACCGGCCGCACGGCGCGCCTGCGCGTGCTGCAGGTGGCCGAAGACGGCTTCACGGCCGGGACCGAAGCCTTCTGGGGCGGCTGGCGTCACGAGGTGATCGACTGCGACGCCCGCACCATCGCCCACGCCGGCTTCTCCAGCATCCGCGCCGGCGGCAAGGAAGGCCCGCTCAGCGGCGACCTGCGCCCGGCGACGGCGATCCCCAAGGGCGGCGCCGACGACGCGGTGGCCAGGGTGGTGTGCGATAGCTGGCGGCCTTATGCGAGTGCGCCGGTGGCGACCAGCGTCGAGGAGGCGGTGAAGATCGGCCGGCCGCTGATCGCGACCGGGCTCGAACCCTGATCTCCTCACCCGTGAAACGGGGGAGGTGGATCGGCGCCGTAGGCGACGAGACGGAGGGGGCGTTCAACCTCTGAAAACGCCCCTCCGTCACGACGTTACGCGTCGCGCCACCTCCCCCGTTTCACGGGTGAGGAGAAAGCTACCGCGCCGTCTTCTCCACCAGATCCGCCAGTTCTTCCGCCGCGTTCGGCTTGGCCACGCTGCGGGCGCCCGCCGCCATGCGGCCCAGGCGCTCGGGGTCTTTCAGAAGGGCGTTCAGCGCGCCGGCCATGGCGTCGACGGTCAGTTCGTCCTCCAGGCAGACGGCCGCCGCGCCGGCCTCTTCCAGGAGCCTGGCGTTGAAGCGCTGGTGGTCGTCGGCGGCGATCTTCAGGGGCACCAGGATCGACGGGCGGCCGGCCACGGCCAGTTCGGTGCAGGTCGAGGCGCCCGAGCGGCCGATCACCAGGTGGGCCTGGCGCAGATAGCCGGCCATGTCGCGGAAGAACGGCGCGACCTCGCAGTCGACGAAGGCGTTGCGGTAGATCTTGCGCGCGCCCTCCATGCTCTCGGCGCGGGCCTGCTGGAAGACCTTCAGGCGCGAGCGCATGTCCTCGGGCAGCTTGGCCACCGCTTCGGGGATCAGTTCGGACAGCAGGCGCGCGCCCTGGCTGCCGCCGGTGACCAGGATGCGCAGCTGCACTTCCGGCGGCAGGTACGGCACGTCGTAGAGGGCGCGGATCGGCGGACGCACGGGGTTGCCGACCACGCGGGCGCGGGCCTTCACGGCGGGCTTGGCCTTCTCCAGGGTCGGGAAGGCGCAGGCCACCTCGTTCACCCGGGGGGCCAGGAAGCGGTTCACCCGGCCCAGCACCGCGTTCTGCTCGTGGATCACCGTGGGGCGCTTCTGGGCCAGGGCGCCCAGCAGGGCCGGGAGGGCGGGATAGCCGCCGAAGCCCACCACCACGGCCGGGTCCAGGCGCTTGAAGGCGACCTTGGCCTGGTTCACGCCCTGCCAGACCACCAGGCCCGCCTTGGCCATGCCGATGGGGTCGCCCGACTTGGCGGTGGCGGCCGAGAGGGCCAGGCGTTCTTCGGCGGGGAACTTGTCGGCATAGAGCGCGCCGCGCTCGTCGGTGGCCAGCACGATGCGCCAGCCGCGCGCGGCCAGGGTCTCGGCCAGGGCCTGGGCGGGGAACAGGTGTCCGCCGGTGCCTCCGGCGGCGACGACAGCCAGCTTGCTCATAGGTCAGCAGCTCCGGTACGCGAGCGGGTAGTGGGCAAGGCGACTCTCCTCTGGGAGAGCTACGACCCGAAGGCCCCCGCCTGATCGAACTCTCCGGCCCCGCCATAGGCCCCCGGACGCTTGCGCGTCAACGCCAAGGCCATGCCCAGGGTCAATCCCATGGCCAGCATCGACGAGCCGCCATAGCTGATGAACGGCAAGGTCATGCCCTTGGTCGGGATCATGTTGAGGTTCACGGCCACATTGATGAAGGCCTGCTGGCCCACCAGCACGAACAGGCCCGCGGCGGCCACCTGCTCGAAGGTATCGTTCAGCTTCATCGACTTGTAGAGCCCGCGCACCACGATGAAGGCGAACAGGGTGATCAGGGCCAGGGAGAAGACCAGGCCGTATTCCTCGGCCGCGACCGAATAGATGAAGTCGGTGTGCAGGTCGGGCACGTGGCGCTTCATCACGCCCTCGCCCGGGCCGCGCCCGAACAGGCCGCCGGCGTGGATGGCCTCGGCCGCGCGGGTGATCTGGTGAGTGTCGGCGGTGTCGGGGCTGAGGAACTTCTGCACCCGGTCGTGCACGTGGTCGAACAGGAAATAGGTCGAGCCCAGCCCCGCCAGGGCCACCGCGCCCAGGCCCATGATCCACGAGATCGGCACCCCGGCCATCCAGAAGGCGGCCCCGAAGGCGATGGTGATCAGCACGGTCTGGCCGACGTCGGGCTGGACCAGCAGCAGGCCCACGGCGACGAAATAGAGGAAGAAGGCGATGGAGACGCCCGGCACGCCCTCGCCCTTCTGGCCCTCGGCGAACATCCACGAGACCAGCACGATCAGGGCCGGCTTCATGAATTCCGAGGGCTGGAAAGTGAAGCCGCCGATCAGCAGCCAGCGGGCCGCGCCCTTGGCGCTGTGGCCGATGAACGGCAGGGCCGCCATCACCCCGATGGCCAGCAGATAGATGAAGAAGGCCAGTCGCCGGATGCCCTTGGGGCTGAGGATCGACACCGACAGCACGATCATCGCCGCGCCCAGGCCGAACACGCATTGACGGATGGCGAAATGGAACTGGTCGTCCAGGCCGATCCGCGCGGCGGCGGCCGGGCTGGAGGCGAACGACAGCAGAACGCCCAGCGTGACCAGCATCGCCGTGGCGCCCAGCAGCCAGCGATCGGTCGTCCACCACCAGACGCCGAGCCGCGAGCGGTCGGTGCGGGCGAAGGCGTGGGTGGTCTGGTAGGCCATGGGCGGAGGGTCGGCGTTTAGGGTTAAGCGAATGTTGCGGCGCAGGTTGGCGGATATGCGGCAGATCGACTCTTGCCCCCACCTGGCTCCTCGCGTCGCCTGTCCGCCCCCATAGGGGGCGGAGCTTGGTCGGCGCCACGTGGCTCCGCCCCCTATGGGGGCGGACAGACCGCGAAGCGGTCAGGTGGGGGCAAGTGCTGGCCCGAAGAATCTATGCCCGCTTAGCCGTCGGCGCCTTGCCCAGCCCGTTGACCGCCGCGCGGAACGCTTCGCCGCGCTGCTCGAAGTCGGCGAACTGGTCGAACGAGGCGCAGGCGGGCGACAGCAGCACGATGGCCTCCTCGCCAGAGGCCAGGGCGTCGGCATAGGCGGCGGTCACGGCGGTCTCGATGTCGCCGCACTGGCGCACCGGGGCCTTGCCCTCCAGCGTCTTGCCGAAGTCCTCGGCCGCCTGGCCGATCAGATAGGCGGTGGCCACGCGCGGGAAGAGGTCGGTCAGGTCGTCGATGCCGCCGGCTTTCGCCACGCCACCGGCGATCCAGTAGAACTTGGGATAGCTGGACATCGCCTGGCGGGCGGCGTCGGCGTTGGTGGCCTTGCTGTCGTTGACGAAGCGGACCTTGCCCAGCTTGCCCACCGTCTCCATCCGGTGCGCCAGGCCCGGGAAGCTCATCAGGCCGTCGACGGCCTGGGCGGCGGGGATGCCGATGGCTTTCGCGGCGGCATAGGCGGCCGCGGCGTTCTGCCAGTTGTGACGGCCCGGCAGGCTGCGGGCGCGCAGCAGGTCGACCATCTCGGTCACGCGCTCGCCCGTGGCGTCGTACAGCACGCCCTGCAGGGCGTAGACGCCCCGGCCCATGGCCTTGCCGGCGCTGATCGGCCAGATGGTGCGGCGGTTGGCGGCGGTGATCTCGGTGCAGATCTGCTGGCACCAGGGATCGTCCACCCCGATGATGGCGGTGTCGCCCTTGCCCTGGTTCAGGAAGATCCGGCGCTTGGCGGCGATGTAGCCGTCCATGCCGCCGTGGCGGTCCAGGTGGTCGGGCGAGATGTTCAGCAGCACCACCGCGTCGGGGTGCAGGCTGGAGGTCAGGTCCAGCTGGTACGACGACAGCTCCAGCACGTAGACCGCGCCGCCGTGCATGTCTTCCAGGCCCAGCACGCCCTCGCCGATATTGCCGCCCACCCGGGTGTCGCGCCCGGCCTGGCGGCACAGGTGGCCGATCAGGGCGGTGGTGGTCGACTTGCCGTTGGTGCCGGTGATGGCGATGATCTTGGGGCGCTTGTGCTCGGGGGCGGCGTTCACCGTGCGGGCGAACAGCTCGATGTCGCCCAGCACCTCGACCCCGGCGGCCTTGGCCTTGACCACGGTCCAGTGCGGCTTGGGATGGGTCAGGGGCACGCCCGGCGACAGCATCAGGGCGGCGAACTGGCTCCAGTCGGCCGTCTCCAGGTCGACGACGTTCAGCCCCTCGGCCACGGCGGCCTCGCGGCTGGCGGGCTTTTCGTCCCACAGCGCCACCTTGGCCCCGCCGGCGATCAGCGCGCGCGCGGCCGTCAGCCCCGTCCGGCCCAGGCCGAACACGGCGACGGTCTTGCCCTCGAAACCGCGGACCGGGATCATGGCGCGCCCTCTCCTATCGCAGTTTCAAGGTGGCGAGACCGACGAAGCTGAGCATCATCGACACGATCCAGAAGCGGACGACGACGGTGCTCTCGGCCCAGCCGAGTTTCTCGAAATGGTGGTGGATCGGCGCCATCAGGAAGACCCGCTTGCCGGTCTTCTTGAAGTAGGCGACCTGGATCATCACGCTCAGCGCCTCGGCCACGAACAGGCCGCCGACGATGCCCAGGACCAGCTCGTGCTTGGCGCAGACGGCGATGGCGCCCAGGGCCCCGCCCAGGGCCAGCGAGCCGGTGTCGCCCATGAAGATCTTGGCCGGGGGGGCATTGTACCAGAGGAAGCCCATGCCCCCGCCGATGATGGCGCCGCACACCACGGCCAGCTCGCCGACGCTGGGCACGTAGTGCAGGTTCAGGTAGTCGGCGAACTTCACGTTGCCGACCAGGTAGGCGATCAGGCCGAAGGTCGAGGCGGCGAACATGACGGGCACGATGGCCAGGCCGTCCAGGCCGTCGGTCAGGTTCACGGCGTTGGAGAAGCCGGCGATGGTGACCGCGGCGAAGGCCACGTAGAACCAGCCCAGATTGATCACCAGGTTCTTCAGGATCGGGAAGACGACAGAGGTCTCCAGGCCCGCCGTCGTCGGCGACTTGGGCGCGATCAGGATCAGGGCCACGGCCGCCAGGATCGAGACCACGAACTGGGCGATCAGCTTCTGGCCGCTGGAGAGGCCGGCGGTGGTCTGCTTGGTGACCTTGGCGTAGTCGTCCATGAAGCCCAGCACGCCGAAGGCGGCGGTGATGCCCAGCACCACCCAGACGTGGACGTTGCGCAGGTCGCCGAACAGCAGCGAGCCGACGAACAGGCCGGCCAGGATCATGAAGCCGCCCATGGTGGGGGTGCCGGCCTTCTCGGTGACGTGACGGGCGATGCCGTCGGTGCGGATCGGCTGGCCCTTGCCCTGCTTGGCCTTCATCCAGCGGATGAAGCGCGAGCCCATGGCCACGGCCACGATATAGGCCGTCAGCATCGACATCCCGGTGCGGAACGTCAGGTATTTCAGCAGGTTGAGGACCGGCACATGCTCGTGCCCGCCCTGCGAGAGCCAGTTATAGAGAAGATACAGCATCAGCCCTGTCCCACGAGGTCGAGCGCCCCCAAGGCCTGGGCCACGAGGCCCGCCTTGGATCCGTTCGAACCCTTCACCATCACCACGTCACCCGCCCGCATCGCCGAGACGACCTGGGGCGCGAGCTCGGCTGCGCTCTCGGCGTACCCGCCCCGCCGAGTCGGCGGAAGCGCATCCCATAAAGATTTCATTAACGATCCACCGCAGAACACCAGATCGATGTCGGCGGCGGCGATCGGGGTCGCCAGGTCGGCATGAAAGCGGGCGCTCTGCGGCCCCAGTTCCAGCATGTCGGTCAGCACCACGATCCGCCGACCCGCGACCTTGCGCGCGCCCAGGGTGGCCAGGGCCGCCTGCATCGAGACCGGATTGGCGTTGTAGCTCTCGTCCACCAGGGTGAAGGCGCCGCCCGGCACGTGGACCGTCTTCTCGGCGCCGCGCCCTTCGATGGGCTCGAACTCGGCCAGGGCCGCCAGGGCCGTCTCGCGATCGACGTCCAGGGCCTCCAGCATCAGCAGAACGCACAGGCTGTTGAGGCCCCAGTGCACGCCGGTCTGCAGGATCGGGAAGTGCAGGGTCTCGCCATGCACCTCGGCGGTGATCTGGGCCCCGTGGGCGCCCGCGGCGAACACCACCAGGCGGGCGGTGACGCCCTCGCCCGTACCGAAGCTCCACACCTGGGCGCCGGCCGCCTCGGCCTGGGCCTTCAGCAGCGGGAACCAGGGATTGTCGGCGTTCAGCACCGCCACGCCGTTGGGCTCCAGCCCGGCGAAGATCTCGGCCTTGGCGCGGGCGACGCCCTCCTCGCCGTCCGCGAAGTTCTCCAGGTGCACCGGGCCGACGGTGGTGATGGCCACCGCGTGCGGACGGATGAAGCCCGACAGCGGCGTGATCTCGTTGGCGTGGTTCATGCCCACCTCGAACACCGCCCGCTGGGTGTCGCGCGGCATCCGCGCCAGGGTCAGGGGCACGCCGATGTGGTTGTTGTACGACTTGACCGAGGCGTGGGCCTTGCCCGCCCGGCGCAGGCCGGCCTCGACGGCGCGGGTGACGCTGGTCTTGCCGACCGAGCCGGTGACGGCGCCGCGACGGGCCTGGGGCGCGCGTTCGCGGGCGGCCACGCCCAGGCGCTCCAGCGCCGCGAAGGTGTCGTCCACCAGCACGGCGGGAACGGCCACCGGCTTGGAGATCAGCGCCCCGGCCGCGCCCTTGTCGGCGGTCTGGACCACGAACTCGTGCCCGTCCCGGGCGCCCGTGAGCGCCACGAACAGGTCGCCGGCCTCGATGCTGCGGCTGTCGATGGAGACGCCCGTGGCCTCGAAGTCGGCCAGCACCTGACCGCCCGTGGCGGCGGCGATCTCGTCGGCGGTCCAGAGCGCGCTAGACATGGGCCAGCTCCAGGGCTTGAGCGGTCTCGCTGACGTCGTCGAACGGGTGGTTCACCCCGGCCACCAGCTGGCCCTGCTCGTGACCCTTGCCGGCCACCACCAGCACGTCGCCGTCGGCCATCAGGCCGGCCCCGAAGCGGATGGCCTCGCGGCGGTCGCCGTATTCCTTGGCGCCGGGCGCGGCGGCCAGGATGGCGGCGCGGATCGAGCCGGGCTCCTCGGAGCGGGGATTGTCGTCGGTGACGATGGCCACGTCGGCCAGGCGCGCGGCGATCTCGCCCATCAGGGGCCGCTTGCCCCGGTCGCGGTCGCCGCCGGCCCCGAACACCACGATCAGCTTGCCACGCGTGTGCGGACGCAGGGCGGCCAGCACCGTCTCCAGGCCGTCGGGCGTGTGGGCGTAGTCGACATAGGCTTCGCCGCCGCGCGCGCCGGTTCCGACGCGCTGCAGCCGGCCGGCCGCGCCTTCCAGACTTTCGAGCGCGGCAATGGTGGCGTCCAGATCCTCGCCCGTGGCCAGGACCAGACCGGCCGCGACCAGGACGTTCGACGCCTGGAAGTCGCCGGCCAGGGGCAGCAGGATGTCGAATTCGCGGCCCTGGGCGGCGATCTTCAGGCGCTGGCCCTGAGGCACGGGCGTGCGCTCGACCAACTTGATCCCCTGCCCTTCATGGCCCACCGACAGGATCGTCTGGCCCGAGGTGACGGCGGCCGAGGCGAAGGCCGGGAAGGCGTCGCTGTCGGCGTTCAGCACGGCGGTCTTGGTGCGCGGCAGCAGGGTCTCGAACAACCGCAGCTTGGCGGCGCGATAGGCGCCCATGGTGCCGTGATAGTCCAGGTGGTCCTGGGTGAAGTTGGTGAAGCCGGCGGCGGCCAGGCGCACGCCGTCCAGGCGGCGCTGGTCGATGCCGTGCGACGAGGCCTCGACCGCCAGATGGGTCACGCCCATGCCGGCCAGCTTGGCCATCATCTCGGCGACGTCGGCGGCGTCGGGCGTGGTCAGGCCGGGCGGGGTCAGCTGGAGGTCGGGCTTGCCCGCCTCGCTGACCACCACGCCCAGGGTGCCCATGCTGGCGGCCTTGCGGCCCAGCCTGGCGTAGATTTGACGGGCGAAGCCGGCGACCGAGGTCTTGCCGTTGGTGCCCGTCACCGCGATGCAGGTGGCCGGCTGCTCGCCCCAGAACTGGGCGGCGGCCAGGGCGTAGGCGCGGCGCAGGTCGCCGGCGTGGACCACGGGGACCTGCAGGCCCGCCACGTCGTCGGGGGCCAGCACGGCGGCCGCGCCGGACTCGACCGCGCCGGGAATGAACGCGCGACCGTCCACCTTGCTGCCCGGCAGGGCCGCGAACAGGAACCCTTCGCGCACCTTGCGGCTGTCGGCGGTGACCCCGGTGATGACGGGATTCGCCTCGAACGGCCGGTTCAGGATCTGGGAAAGGGTCTTGCTCAAAGTCCCGCCTCCGGAGCGGTTTGCGGCGACTGGGCCACGGTGAAGATGTCGCTCTGGCGGCGCACGCCCAGGAACGGCGCGATGCGGTCGATCACCCGGCCCGCGGCCGGCGCCGACACCCAGCCGCCGGTCGAGAAGCCGTGCGTCTTGGCGTTGCCCTTGGGCTCGTCCAGCAGCACCAGCACGAAGTAGCGGTCGGCCTCGAGCGCGCCCTCGGTGGGGAACACCGCCGCGAACGACGAGACCTGGCGCTGGTGATTATAGCCCTTGATAGCCGGATCGTACTTCTCGCCGGTGCCGGTCTTGCCGCCCACCGACAGGCCCGGGATGTTGGCCGACTTGCCGCTGCCGCCGGTGACGTTGGCGCGCATGATCTGCAGCATCTGCTGCGAGGTCTCTTCCGAAAGGGCGCGCGCGCCCTCGGGCCGCACGCCCGGCGCCAGCTTGTGGATGGTCATCGGCACCACGGTGCCGCCGTTCAGCAGCGCGCCCATCGCCTGGGCCAGGGCCAGCGGCGAGACGTTGATGCCGTGACCGAACGAGGTGGAGGCCACCGCGTCGTCGTCCCACTTCTTGGGCGTCAGCGGCCGGGCGGACTCCAGCAGCTCGACCTTGGCCGGCTTGGTCAGGCCCAGGGCGGTGAAGTAGCGCGACAGGCGCTCGCCGCCGATCCGCTCGGCCAGCATGGCCGTGCCGATATTGGACGAGTGCTGGAACACCTCGACCAGGGTCAGGATCTTCTTGGCGGCATGGAAGTCGTGGATCGTGCGGTAGCCCAGCTTGAACGGCTCGCGGGCGTCGAAAGTCGAGGACGGCGTCGCCGCGCCCGTGTCCAGGCCGATGGCCACGGTGAAGGCCTTGAAGGTCGAGCCCATCTCGTAGACCGAGGCGGCGGCGTGGTTGACCATCTGGTCCGACGAAGCCAGGTCCAGCCGGTTGGGGTCGTAGTCGGGATAGCTGGTCATGCCGAGGATCTCCCCGGTATGGACGTTGGTCACCAGCCCCACGGCGTCCTTGGCCTGGAACTCGATGGCGGCCTTGCGGACCTCGTCTTCCAGGGCGGCCTGGACCCGCAGGTCGATCGACAGCGGGATCGCCCCGTCCGGGCCCTGGGTCGAGGCGTCGCGCACCTGCTTGTCCAGCGCCTTCTCGGCGCCGGAGAGCCCCACTCCGCCCTTGTCGACGAAGCCGATGAAGTGGGCCGCGCTGGCGCCCAGCGGATAGACCCGGCGGGCCTCCTCCTCGAACACCACGCCCGGCAGGCCCAGCTCGAACACCGCGTCCTTCTCGGCCGGGGTCATGCCGCCCACCACGAAGCTGCGGCGGCCGGAGAACACCGCCTGGTCCAGGCGCGAGGCCGGCACCTGCGGCAGGGCCTTGGCCAGGGCCTTGCGGGTGGCCTTGGGGTCCCACAGGTCGCGGGGATCGATGAACATCGTGTAGTGGGTCAGGTCCACGGCCAGCAGCTGGCCGTTGCGGTCCAGCAGGTCGCCGCGCGCCCCACCGACGGGCGTGGCCAGTCCGCCGCCGCCGACCTTGGCGAACACCGCCGCCCGGGTGGCGCCCAGGGCCAGCAGGGTGAAGCCGAGGCCGAAGATGGCCATCACGAAGAAGATGCGGATGCGGGTGTCGTCCTCGGGCCGCGCGGCGGCGCGCGAGCGCTCGAAGGCGTGCTCCAGCCGCCAGACCCGCTCGATCAGCCAGCGCCAGGCGGCGGGCATGCCGCCGGGAGAGAGATTGGACAGGCTCATCGCGGAGCCTCCCCGGGCGAGGGATAGTCGTCGGGCGTGGCCTCGGGCTGCTCGGCCGAGGCGGCGTCGCCGTTGGCGGCGGCCGTCGGGGCGGCCGGGGCGTGCGGCACGGGCGCGTGGCGCGCCACGTCGATCAGGGCGTCCTCGGTGGTCTCGCGCTCGGGCTTGATCGGCGCCAGGCCCTTGTCCTGCGCCAGTTGCTCGATGCGGCTGGGCTGCTCCAGGAAGGCCACCTCGGCCTTCAGCAGGCGGATACGGATTTTCTCGTCGTCGATCTGGCGTTCCACCGAAGCGATCTGCGCCCGCTCGCGGCCGGCGAAGGTCTTGGCCATGTAGACGCCCAGCACCAGGACCAGCAGGATCCCCAGGCACACCACTTCCACGACCCGGAAGCCCCGCACGCGGCGGTCGAAGATGGCCGACAGGCTCATGCGGCGCTCCAGACGGGAGCGTCGGTGCGCACGGCCGCGCGCAGCTTGGACGAGCGGGCGCGCGGGTTGACGGCCAGCTCGGCCTCGCCCGGCGCGATGGCCTTGGACGAGGTCAGGCGGAAGCTGGCCGGAGCCCCGGCCTCGACGGCGGGCAGGTGGCGCGATCCGCCCGGGGTGCGCCCGGCCCGCTCGGCCAGGAAGTTCTTGACGATGCGGTCTTCCAGCGAGTGGAAGGTGACCACCGCCAGGCGGCCGCCAGGCTTGAGCACGCGCTCGGCGGCCAGCAGGCCCTCTTCCAGCTCTTCCAGCTCGGCGTTGACCGCGATCCGCAGGCCTTGGAACGAACGGGTGGCCGGATGCACCTTGGCGCCCTTGCGGCCACCCAGGGCGCGCTCGATCACATGGGCCAGGTCGAGGGTCCGGGTGAACGGCCGCTCTTCCCGACGCTTGATCAGGAAGCTGGCGATACGCCGCGAGGCGTGCTCCTCGCCATAGACATAGAGGATGCGGGCCAGCTCGGTGTGGTCGAGCGTGTTGACCAGGTCGGCGGCGGTGGGGCCGTCGGCGCCCATGCGCATGTCCAGGGGACCGTCGCGCATGAACGAAAAGCCGCGCTCAGCCTCGTCGAGCTGCATGGAAGATACGCCGAGATCCAGGGTGACGCCGTCGACCGACGCATCCTCCAGATACGCGCTGATTTGCGAAAAACGGTCCTGAATCAGCCGAAAGCGACCATCAGCCGCGGAAAACTCAGCCGTAAAACGCTGCACGGTCGGATCACGGTCGAAGGCCGTGACCGAAGCGCCCGAGGCCAGGATCGCGCGGGTATAGCCGCCCGCCCCGAAGGTGCCGTCGATGACCATGTCGCCGGGGCCGCTCGACAGCGCACCGACCACTTCGTCGAGCAGGACCGAGACGTGCGGCGCGGCGGCGCCTTGGGCAGCTTCGAGGTCGCTCACGCCACGCCCCCGATCCGCACGGTGCGCTGCTGGGCGCGCATCGCGGCTAGGCCGTCGCGGGCCAGTTCGCGTTGGGCCGCGCGGTGGGCCTGGAAGGCCTCGCGCGACCAGATCTGGAACCGCTCGCCCAGACCCACCACCGCCACCCAGTCGGTCAGGCCGAACATCTCGCACAGGGTGTCGGGCAGGGTGATGCGGCCGGCGGTGTCGAACGACAGCCGCGCCACGCCGCCCAGGACGCTGGTCTCCAGGGCCGAACGCAGGGGATCGCCGAACGGCAGTTCGTCGATCACGCCCTGGTAACGGTCGAACAGGCTTTTTCCGCCAGCTTCCAGGCAGTCGGCCTCGATGGAGGGGAAGCAGAAGATCCCGTCGAACGGGCCCGAGAGCGCGGCGCGGAAGTCCTGCGGCACGACGATGCGCCGCTTGCTGTCCAGCTGCTTCTCGAACGTCGAGAGAAACACCCCACTACCCCTGATAAAGCCCGCCGCCGGACGCCCTGCCACGATCGCTCCGGCAGAAGTGGGTTAACATGGGATTGATTGGGAGACAATGACACCAACGGCCGTTTTGCCGTCAAAACAAAGGTGTCGCAGGCCTCTTTCACAGACCAACTGAATCTATCAACAGAACATACATGGAACCTGTTAAGACTTCGCGGCCGCTAGACTCGACGCGAGGCCTTATGGGCAAGGGATTGGGCGGCGCGGCCGGCGCCGGCATGGGGAAAAGTGGGGCTGAAACCCAGTTTTTTGGCGCTCCCTCCTCCGGGAGCGCGAATGGACCAGATGGTCTGTAAGCCGGGTTCTGTCTACGTCCGCCCCTCCCGAAGGAAAGACGACCGCGAGACGGCCATTCCTCTGGACCGCCCATCGCTGGACGGTTCTCGCGACCTACCCGGACCCTCTCGGCCAGTGACGGCCTATCCGACGCGAGGCCGGCGCGGGGTCCCTATTCGGTCTTGCTCCAGGCGGGGCTTGCCATGCCGTCCCTGTTGCCAGGTCCGCGGTGGGCTCTTACCCCACCCTTTCACCCTTCCCGCCCCGTGGGGAGGAGGTTTGCTTTCTGTGGCGCTATCCCTGGGATCGCTCCCGGCGGGCGTTACCCGCCGCCTTGTCACCGTGGAGCCCGGACTTTCCTCGACATCCTACGATGCCGCGGCCGCCCGACCATCTGGTCCGGGGCCTAAGTGACGGTCCGCGCGCCTGGGGTCAAGCGCCGTGCGTCTTCATGAGGTCCGCGACCGGATGATCCCCCAGCGCATCGGTCACGCCGGCGCGCATCGCCGCGTCCTTGTTCTGGCCCAGCTTCCAAGTCCCCTCCAGCCGCTCGACGAACAGGCGGCCGCCGACGATGCCGCGCTGGAGTGCGTCGAAGCGGGCGGGGTTCATCTTGGCGCGGGTCCAGGGTTTCTTGGGGGCGAGGCGCGCCTCCTCCTGGGCCGAGAGGTCGTCGAGCAGGGCCACGGTCTCGTGGGGCGCCAGCGGGGCGACCGAGCCCTCGGCCTCGACCGAGACGTAGTTCCAGGTCGGCACCTGGTCGGGCGCGCCGTACCAGTCGGGGCTGACATAGGCGTCCGGCCCCGTGGCCAGCACCACCGCCCGAAAGCCCTGGACCAGGTGCGGCGCCAGCACGTTGCCGCGCGACAGGTGGAAGTCGAGCGCGATCTCGCCCTCGCCCGCGATGCCGTCGAGCCGGCGGATCACCACCGGCGTCTGGGCCACGAACGGCCGGCCGCCGACGGCGGCGGCGAGGGTCACGAACGGATGCTCGGCCAGGAAGGCCAGCAGGGTCTCGCGGTCCTCGACCTGGAACCGGGCGTCCGGATGCATCAGCCCGCCGCCCGCAGCAGGGCCACGAGCCGGGCGCGGGTCTCGCCGTCGGCGACGCCATCGAAGCGGGTCTGCAGCCAGTGGCGCTGGAAGGCGGCCACGACCGTCTCGGTCCACTCGTCGTACTGACCGGACGGGGCGCAGTTGTAGCCCAGGCGCGTCAGGCCGGCCTGCAGGGCGAAGACGCCGGTCCCCTCCTCGCCCCGGCCCAGCGGCGCGCCGGGCGACGGGGGCGGTTCGACCCACAGACCGTGACCGGCTTCGGCCAGGCGCTTCCAGGGGAAGAGCTCGCCCGGGTCGATCTTGCGGCCGGGGGCGATGTCGGAATGGCCGATGATGCGGTCGTCGTCGATGGTCCAGCGCGAGCGGATGTCGGCCAGGAGGTTGATGACGGCGGCGATCTGGGCGTCGGGGAACGGGCGATAGCCGAACTCGTGGCCGGGATTGACGATCTCGATGCCGATGGAGGCGGAGTTGATGTCCTTGGCGCCCTTCCAGAAGGCGGCGCCGGCGTGCCAGGCGCGGCGCTCCTCGGGCACCAGGCGGAAGACGCGGCCGTCCTCCTCGACCAGATAGTGCGACGAGACCTTGGCCTCCGGATCGCACAGCCGCGCCAGGGCCGCCTCGCCGGTCTCCATGCCGGTGTAGTGCAGGACAACGCAGTCGGGCACGGCCTTGCGCGCGTCGAAGTTCGGCGACGGAGCGTCGATGAAGATCATTGGAAACGGGTCCTCGTCAGCAGCGCCATCACCTGGTTCTTGCGCAGGGCGATGATCAGCACCCCCACTAGCGCGAGGATCGCCCCGATTCCCATCCGCATGTCGAAATGATCGTGCGTGATCGCGACGCCCAGGCCAATGGTCATCAGCGGGGTCATCAGGGTGAGCGGCGCGATCAGGTTGGCTTCGTGGCGCTGGATCAGGCCGTAATAGGCCGTGTGGGCCATGACCGAGACCACCAGGGCCGAGAACAGCAGCGCCGCCAGGAACGGCCAGCCGGCGTGCAGGGCCAGGCCGACGGCGCCCGGCTCGAACAGGGCGCTGAGCACGGCCAGGGGCGCGACGGCGGTGAACCCGACCCAGGCCTGGAGCTGCAGGGGCTTCACCCCCTCGATCTGCTTCATCATCACCGAGCCCAGCGAGCCGGTGAAGGCCGAGCCGACGATGAACCACAGACCCGGCGACAGCTGCAGGCCGTGCGGATTCCACATCACCACCAGGGCGCCGGTCAGGGTCAGCGCGATGCCCAGGCCCCGCTTCCAGCGGACCTTCTCGCCCAGCAGCAGCATCGACAGGATGGTGGTGAACGGCACGGCCAGCTGGATCACCACGGCGGCGGCCGAGGGCGAGGCGGTGCGGAAACCCATGAACAGCAGGGCGAAATTGCCCACGCCCATCAGCAGGCCCACCACCACGATCCGCCAGGCCGGGCGCGGAGCCGGCAGCAGCCACGGCAGGGTCACGGCCGCGACGATGGCGAAGCGCACCGCCGCGTAGAACAGCGGCGGCACGCCCCAGTGGGCGACCACGATCTTGGAGATGATGTTGTTGGTGGCCCAGACCAGACAGACCAGGACCAGCAACCCGAAGTCGCGCGGGGACATGGGACGATCGCATACGCGGGTCGAACGCCTGTTTGCAACGAAAACGGCCGGGGACATGCACTTGTGCGTGTCCCCATCGCCCGCACGGCGTCGCACCGAAACAAGTCTGGGGACACGCGCATGCGCATGTCCCCGGCCGCGCTCCGTCATCACGTCGCAGTTGACGTCGGGTCTAAACGGTCGTTTGTTGGTGAACAGCGTTCACATACTACAAGCGCCCGGAGCCGCCGGGCCGGGTGACGCCAGGGTGGAAGCGCGATGGCCATCGAGCATTTCGACGTACTAATCGTGGGCGCGGGCCTGTCGGGCATCGGCGCGGCCTATCACCTGCGGCGCGACTGCCCCGGCAAGACCTACGCCATCCTCGAAGCGCGTGGCGCCATCGGCGGCACCTGGGACCTGTTCCGCTATCCGGGCATCCGGTCCGACAGCGACATGTTCACCCTGGGCTACAGCTTCAAGCCATGGCTGGACTCCAAGGCCATCGCCGACGGCCCGTCGATCCTGAACTACGTGCGCGAGACCGCCGCCGAGAACGACATCGAGCGCCACATCCGCTTCGGCCACAAGGTGAGGCGCGCGGTCTGGTCGTCGGAGACCGCCACCTGGACGGTGGACGCCGAGCGCGACGGCAAGACCGTGCAGGTCAGCTGCAATTTCCTGTCGATGTGCAGCGGCTACTACGCCTACGACGCCGGCTATACGCCCGACTTCCCCGGCGCCGAACGATTCAAGGGCCAGGTCATCCATCCGCAGCTGTGGCCGGAAGACCTCGAGTACGCCGGCAAGAAGGTGGTCGTGATCGGCAGCGGCGCGACGGCCGTGACGCTGGTGCCCGAGATGGCCCGCAAGGCCGCCCACGTGACGATGCTGCAGCGCTCGCCGACCTACGTGGTCTCGCGGCCGGCGCAGGACGGCGTCGCCAACTGGATGCGCGACAACCTGCCGATCAAGCTGGCCTACGGCATCACCCGCTGGAAGAACGTGCTGTTCCAGATGCTGTTCTTCAACATCGCCCGCAAGAAGCCCGAGAAGACCAAGGAGCGCCTGCTGGGCCTGGTGCGCGAGCACCTGGGGCCGGACTACGACATCGAGACCCACTTCACCCCGCGCTACAATCCCTGGGACCAGCGGCTGTGCCTGGTGCCGGACGCCGACCTGTTCGAGTCGATCCGCGCCGGGTCCTCGTCGGTGGTGACCGACCACATCGACACCTTCACCGAAACCGGCGTCCAGCTGAAGTCGGGCGCGCATCTGGACGCCGACATCATCGTCACCGCCACGGGCCTGCGCATGCAGCTGCTCAGCGGCATGGAGCTGATCGTCGACGGCCGGAAGATCGATCTGCCCCAGACCACCAGCTACAAGGGCATGATGTTCAGCGAGGTGCCCAACCTGGCCTCGACCTTCGGCTACACCAACGCCAGTTGGACCCTGAAGGCCGACCTGACGGCCGAATATGTCTGCCGCCTGCTCAAGCACATGGACCGCACGGGCACGCGCATCTGCACCCCGCACCTGAACGAGCCGGACCTGGAGGTCGAGCCGTGGCTGGACTTCTCGTCCGGCTACGTCCAGCGCGCCCTGGCGATCCTGCCCCGGCAAGGCGCCAAGAAGCCGTGGAAGGTCCACCAGAACTACGCCCTGGACATGATGGCCCTGCGCTTCGGCGCGGTGGAGGACGGGGTGATGGAATTCTCGAAACCGAGGGCGGCGGCGAAGGCCAAGGCGGCGGCTTAAGGATCAGTACCGCGCCAGCGTCACCTTCAGCACCTCGGGGCCGGAGGCGAAGTTCAGGCCCCAATCGGTCTGGTCGCCGTTCCATACGCGGCTCATCACCCAGCGGCCGTCCACGTAGCGCCCCTCCTCGACCCGGTCGAACAGCAGATGCTGGCCGGGCGCCGTCGGCTCGAACGCCACCCGCACATAGGAGCCGGTGACGAGATACTCGTCCTGCCCCAGCCGGGCGATCAGCGCCCCGCCCACCGGCTTGGCGTTGCCGTTGGCCGGCCCGTCGCCGAACGCGCCCTGACCGTAGGTCAGCTTCACGCGCCAGCCGTCGCCCACCTCCAGGGTCTGGGCATGGGTCTTGGTCGGCTCGGACGCGCCCCAGACCTGGCCCTTGAACGACAGGGCGGCGATCTGGCGCTGGATCGGGTCCAGGACCTTGTAGATCCGCCCCAGCACGTCGAGCTGGGCGTTGGTCGTGCGCGGCTCGCCGGGCCGGTCCAGCCCGGCATAGTGGGTGAAGTCGATCCCGAACGGCGCGAAGCCGATGGCCCGCCGCCCGACCACCTCGTAGACGTAGCGAGCATAGTCCTCGCCCCGACCGGTCTCGGGCACGAACAGCGGATTGTCGGGCCGCGCGTACTGTTCCAGCGTCCGCGTGTAGTCGGCGTAGTCGGGCATGTAGATGTCGGGTCCCAGCGCATCGAGATGCGGGGTCGCGGCCTTCCAGACATCCAGCATGTTCCAGGTCGGGCCGCCGCTGGAATAGGTGTAGGGGTCCTGGTCCTTCCACGGATCGCGCAGGGCGGCGTTGGCGTACATCGGCAGCGGATACTGGGCCTTGCCGGCCTGGGCCACCGCATCCACGAAGCGGGCCGTGTGCCAGGCGTTGAAGGCCTCGTCGGCGTCCTTGCCGAACACCTGGGTCCAGGTTCCGGCCGGCTTGCCCAGGGCCTTGATCAGGGCCTCGGGCACGGGCTTTTCGAAAAGCGCTTGGGCCGTCGGCGAGAAGTCGCGGACGGCGCCGTAGACCCCGACCTCGTTCTCGGGCTGGACCATCAGCACCGTGCGCTGGGGATCGGCCTTGGCCAGGTGGGCCATCAGGGCGGCGAAGGCCTTCTTGTCGGCCTCCAGGGTGGCGGGGAAGACCGGCGACAGCGAGTTTCGCACCTCGCCCTTGGCGTTGACCACGCGGGGAAAGCGCTTGCCGTCGGTCTTGACCCAGCGCGGCGCGTAGTTGGGGCCGTTGTTCTTCCAGGTCGCGAACCACAGCAGCACCAGCCGCTTGTCGTGGGCCCGGGCCTGCGCCAACAGGGTGTCGACGATGGAGAAATCGAACCGCCCCTCCTCCGGCTCGATCTGCTCCCAGCCCACCGGGATCTCCAGGGTGTTGGCCCCGATCCGCTCGACGGCCGGCCATACCTTGGGCAGGACGTCAGGCCACGAACTGGAGTTGTTGGCCTGGACGCCCAGGATCAGGAACGGCGCCCCGTCCACCATCAGGGCGTGCCGGTCGCCGTCGCGGACGATCCGGGGGATGGGCTCGGCCGCCTGGACGGTCCAGGCGCCGAGCGCCAGGAGGGCCGCCAAGGGGATCGCAAGCCTGCGCCGTCGAAGCTGTCCCATCCCATTTCCCCGCCTTTTGTACCGCTACCATTACTCGTACAAATCGGCGGGACCGGGGGCAATGGCTGTTGGGATCAGTCCTCGTCGTCGAAGCCCTCGTCGTCCTCGACCGGCGGCGGCTTGGGGGCCTCGCCCTTGCGCTTCACGAACCGCAGGGCCGTGTGGGTCTTGGAGAAGGCGCAGACCTTGGTGTCGACCAGCCCTTGGGCGCGGGCCTCGGCCAGAATCTCGGTGTCCTTCAGCGGCGCGCCCTTGCCCTTCTGGGCCACGATCCAGATCGCGCCCTTGGGGCCCAGGCCGCCGATCAGGTCCTCCAGCCGGTCGAAATCGGCCAGGTCCTCGACGCCCAGGAACAGCAGGTCGACGTTCTCATAGGCCTCGACGGGCTCCACGCGGCTCGACAGCTCCTCCACGAACTCCGCGTCGTCGAGGTTCTCGATCACCACCGTCTGGCCGGGCTTCACCCCCAGCTTGTCCAGGCGCCCGGGCGGGTTCTGGATGGCGTGCAGCCACTTGGCGGCCTGGCCGGCGTCGAGCGTGAAGCGCGTGCCGTCGCTCAGCACCAGGTCGTCGCCCTCGACCCGCAGGCCGCGCAGGGCCTGGCCCTGGAAGTTGTCGGTCACCGCGCCCCGGAAGATCAGCTTCGGCGGTTCCCACAGCAGCTTGCCCGGTCCGTCGCCCTCGCGCAGCTGACCCCAGACGCCCTTGGCTTCCTTGCCCATGATCAGGAGCCCTTGAACGTCGGCTGGCGCTTCTCGAGGATCGCCTCGACGCCTTCCATGTGATCGTCGGTGTGGTGGGCGATGGCCTGGGCCGCGGCGCTCATCTCCATCAGGGTGTCGTAGCTGGCGGTCTGACCGTGCTTGAGCAGGCTTTTCGCCATGCGCAGGGCGTGCGGCGGCTGCTGGGCGATCCGCTCGGCCAGGGCCAGGGCCTCGTCCATCAGGGTGTCGGCCGGCACGGCCTTGCTGACCAGGCCCCAGTCGGCCGCCTTGGCCGCGTCGATGACGTCGCCGGTGAACAGCAGTTCCGCCGCGCGGCTCATGCCGATCGTGCGCGGCATCAGCCAGGCGCCGCCGTCGCCGGGGATCAGGCCCAGCTTCAGGAAGGTCACCCCGAACTTGGCGGTGTCGGCGGCGATACGGATGTCGGTCATGCAGGCCACGTCGCAGCCCAGGCCGATGGCCGCGCCGTTGACCGCCGCGATCGACGGAACCTCCAGGCCGTAGATGGCCCGCACGATGCGGTGGATGTTCTTGCGGTAGCCGTCGCGCACCTTGACGCCGTTGCCGCCGAACGCCCCCTCGCGCGCCTTCATCGCCTTGACGTCGCCGCCCGCCGAAAAGGCCCGGCCCGCGCCCGTCAGGATCACGCATCGGATCTCCTGGTCGTCGTTGATCGCCTCGCAGGCCGCCGCCACCTGGTCGCCGTCGCCCGGCGCGCCCAGGGCGTTGAGGGCGTCGGGACGGTTCAGGGTCAGGATCGCGACGTGGCCGCGCTTCTCGGTCAGCACCAGGGGCGAAGGGTTCGGGGGGGTGTCCTGCGACATGCGGCGCTCCTGTTGTTTTCGCCTGCATAGCGCAAATCGCCGCCGCGGACTCAAGAGACCCGCGCTCGGCGGACAACGTTTTGCAAACCTAGGTAAAACCCTGATCTCTTCGCCAAAAAGACAAGACTCTGCGGCTGTCTTTGTGATCACACACAAGACTTGGAAACACCCCTGGAAATCGCGAACAAGACGCAACAGCGACCCTGCGACATTTTAGACAAGCTGAGCCGTAAAAACCGTTAGCGCGGAACAGAATCATAGGCTTCTACTAGGCGCAGGGACGTTTTTGAGAAGCGGTGGCGTGCAGTGCACATGTCCCACAGACATGCTTTGATCATCGAGGATGAAATCCTCATCGCGATGGAAGTCGAGGCTTTGCTCGAGGAGCAAGGGTTCGACACCTTCGACATCGCGGAAAGCCCTCAGGAAGCGCTCGACTGCGCCCTGCGGCGGCCGCCAGATCTGATCACGGCCGACTATCGGATCATCGGCGGCACCGGGGTCGAGGCCGTCACGGCCATCCTCGCGCGGCTGGGTCCGATCCCGGTGGTCTATGTGACCGGCAACGCCGACCAGTTGGGCGCCCGCACCCGGGCCGTGGTCGACAAGCCGATCTCGCCCCACCGCCTGGCCGAGGCCTGCGCCATGGTCCAGGGCGCCGGCGCCTAGGCCTTCACGCTCAAGTCCGGCTATGCTGGCGGCCCGCAGGGGAGCCGTCGCCATGATCATCGACAGCCTGGAGGCGCTGGAAGCCCTCTACACGCCCGCTCCCGTGCCGGCCTCGACCGTCAAGGTGGCCGACCGCATCACCCCGCACTATCGCGCCCTGATCGAGGCCTCGCCGTTCCTGGCCCTGGCCACAGTGGGCCCCGAAGGCCTGGACTGCAGCCCGCGCGGCGATCAGCCCGGCTTCGTCCGCATCGCCGACGACCGCACGCTGATCCTGCCCGACCGCCGGGGCAACAACCGCATCGACAGCCTGCGCAACGTGGTCCGCGATCCGCGCGTGGCCCTGATGTTCCTGATCCCGGGCTCCGGCACGACCTTCCGCGTCAACGGCCGGGCGGTGGTCAGCGCCGATCCCGACCTGCTGGAAAGCTTCGCGGTCGACGGCAAGGCGCCGCGCACCTGCCTGGTGGTCACCGTGGTCGAGGCCTATTTCCAGTGCGCCCGGGCCGTCGTGCGCTCGGGCCTGTGGAAGGCCGAAAACCAGGTGGATCCCCGAGCCCTGCCCTCGCCCGGCGCCATGCTGGCGGCGATGAGCGCCGGCGAGGTCGGCGGCGAAACCTACGACAAGGCCTGGCCCGAACGGGCGGCGGCCAGCCTCTGGTGAGCAAACGAAAACGGCCCCGCCCTGTCAGGGGCGAGGCCGTTCGAAACACATGTAGTCGAGGTCCCTAAACCTCAGTCGTCGCGGTGAACCCGCTCGCGACGCTCGTGACGTTCCTGGGCTTCCAGGCTGAGCGTCGCGGTGGGCCGCGCGTCCAGTCGAGCCAAACCGATGGGCTCACCGGTCTCTTCGCAGTAGCCGTAGGAACCGTCTTCGACTCGGCGCAACGCCTGGTCGATTTTCGAGATGAGTTTTCTCTGACGATCCCGGGTGCGAAGCTCCAGCGCCCGATCAGTTTCCGACGACGCCCGGTCGGCGAGGTCGGCATGGTTTTCTGTTTCTTTCTGGAGATGGGCGACCGTTTCGCGAGATTCGCGAAGGATCTCATCTTTCCAGGCGTTCAGCTTTTGCTTGAAATATTCAAGCTGACGCTCGTTCATGAAAGGCTCGTCGTCCGAAGGACGATACGAGTCTGGTAACTTAAGAACAGTGGCCGTTTGCATTAACGCCTCACGCCCCGATGAACTCCGCCCAGATCAGGCGGGCTGCTTATACCAAAACGATAGCCCGGTTCAATGAACCTCGCATGAGCGACGCGTTCAGCGTCGTGCACGGACGCCACGATCCTGGGGATAGTCGGTGAACGATGTTCTTTAAGATCGGGTTTCACGGGCCACGCTCAGCCCAGCCGCGCCTGTTCGAGCTTGGCGGCTTCGACGGCGGCGCGGGTCTCGATCTCGTTCAGGATCGATTCCAGCTTGGGGTCGTCGGTCGCCTCGCGATGCTCCTTCACGGCCGCCTTCAGCTTGGCCAGGGTGCCCGTCGAGACGTCGCCGTCCAGGGTGGCCATCTTCAGGGCGTCCAAAATGTCCAGCAGGCCGCCGGCCCGCTTCACGGCCCGGCGCTTACGCTCCATCGGGTCCATGTCGGCCTGCAGGGCCAGGAGCGCGTCCAGCGATCCGACCCCGGCCACGCCGCCCGTCTGGGCCACGCCGCTGGCGGCGCTGGCGCCCCCCACCGAAGGCAGGGAAAACCCGGATCCGCCGCCCGCCGGTTTGGCCCGCGACGCGCCAACCGCACCCGCGCTCCCCGTGCTGGAAACCTTCATGACGAAACGCTGCTCCGACGACGAAACAAGGGAGTCACCCCTTCCCGTTAACCACATTCTGGGGGCGCGCGCTTGCGGTATGGTTAATGCCGGGCAGAATCTGCCGAAGCGGAATGTCGCAGGCAGAAAATCCACTCGCCCGCACCAATTTTGCGCTGATTTTATTGAGCTTTTCCGAAATTCCGGGTTGGCCCGGTTCTGGCATGGAAGCCCGCGGGGATGTCGCCCCGCCGTAGGAAAGCCATGTCTCGTTCATTCTTTGCCTCCGTTCTGAGCCTCGCCTTCGCCGCCGTCGCGCTGATTTCCAGCCCGGCCGACGCCAAGTCGCGGATCAAGGACATCGTCGCCTTCGAGGGCGTGCGCGACAACCAACTGGTCGGCTACGGCATCGTGGTGGGCCTGAACGGTTCGGGCGACTCCTTGCGCAACGCGCCGATGACGAAGCAGAGCCTGGAGGCCATGCTCGAGCGCCAGGGCGTCAACGTCCGCGACGGCAACCTCAACACCAAGAACACCGCCGCCGTCATGGTCACGGCCAACCTGCCGCCGTTCGCCGCCGCCGGCGCGCGCATGGACGTGACGGTCTCGACCCTGGGCGACGCCAAGAGCCTGCTGGGCGGCACCCTGCTGGTCACCTCGCTGCAAGGCGCCGACGGCCAGACCTATGCGGTGGCGCAGGGCTCGGTGCAGACCGGTTCGGTCTCGGCCGGCGGCGCCTCGGGCAGCTCGGTCACGAAAGGCGTTCCGACCGCCGGCCGCATCGCCGCCGGCGGCATCATCGAAAAGGAGACCGGCTTCCAGATGGTGAACATGGACGTCCTGCGCCTGACCCTGCGCAATCCGGACTTCACCACCTCGCGCCGGATCGCCGACGCCATCAATCTGAAATTCGCGCGCTGCGCCCAGGCCCAGAACCCCACCGTCGTGGCCATCCGCCCGCCGGCCGGCATGGACATGATCAGCTTCGTCACCGCCATCGAGAACCTGGAGGTCGAGCCCGACGCTCCCGCCAAGGTGATCATCGACGAGGTGGCCGGCGTGATCGTCATGGGCGACGACGTCCGCATCAGCCAGGTGGCCATCGCCCAGGGCAACCTGACCATCTCGGTCCAGGAGAACCCCGCTGTCAGCCAGCCGGCCCCGTTCAGCCAGGGCCAGACCAAGGTCGTCCCGCAATCGACGGTCAGCGTCGACGAGGAGAAGGGCAAGAAGCTGATCACCCTGGGCAGCGGCGCTTCGCTGAAGAGCCTGGTCGGCGGCCTGAACGCCCTGGGCGTCACCCCGCGCGACATGATCTCCATCCTGCAGGCCATCAAGGCCTCGGGCGCCCTGCAAGCCGACATCGAGGTGATGTGATGAGCGCCCTCTCGACGATCACGACCCCGACCATCGACACCGTCGGCCAGACCGCCGCCTCGACCGCCGAGCTGCTCAAGCGCGGCAAGATCCGCGAGACGGCCCAGAAGTTCGAGGCCTCGTTCCTGTCGGTGATGATGCAGTCGATGACGGCCGGCATGAAGACGCCGGAGATCGGCGGCGGCGGGGCCGGCGAAGACATGTTCAAGTCCCTCCTGGGCGAAGAGATGGCCAAGCAGGTCGTCAAGGCGGGCGGCATCGGCGTGGCCGCCTCGATCCAGAAGGAAATGCTGAAGATGCAAGGTCTGAAGGAGTAGCCCATGGCCCTGGCCGCCACCGATTGCGACGACCGCGTCGAACAGCTGATCATCCTGACCGAGCGCCTGACCGACCTGATCGCCAAGCAGTCCAGCGCTTTCGAAGCCCGCCGCCCGCACGAGGCGGCGCAGTATGTCGACGAGGTGGCCAAGCTCGCCAACCTCTATCGCCACGAGTCCGCGCGCGTGCGGGGCAACGTGGCCCTGGTGCAAGGCGCTTCGCCCCAGCGCCGCCAGCGCCTGGTGCGCGCCACCGAGGCCTTCGACTCCGTCCTGGCCCGCCAGGGTCGCGCGGTCTCGGCCGCCAAGCAGGTGACCGAGGGCCTGGTCCGCGCCATCGCCGAAGAAGTCGCCAACCAGCGTCCCCAGGCCTCGGGCTACGGCCCCGGCGCCTCCTCCGGCGCGGCCTATCGTCAGAACGGCACGGCGATCACGCTGAACCAGCGGGCCTGATCTTGGACCAACCCAAGGCGTTCGAGGCGTCGTTCCGCGGACCTCATGGCGCCTATTGCATCCGCTACGCTCCGAACGCCGACAACGGCCTCATTCGAGCGCGGATCGATGATGTGGAGCTGAGTTGGCCCGTCGATTTCCTCGAGCGCCAGAACGGCGCCTGGAAGCTGGGTGGGTTGACGCGCGGGACCGATGCGATCTGGGGCGATGTGTTCTGGTTTTCGCTTTTGACAAAGCCTGACGCTCCCCTGGAACTCTGGACAGACGGCGTCGTGGCGAGACTGGACCCGCCCTCCTAGGGGCGGGCCTCCTCCGGCGTCGATAACCCCAAGCCCTCGCGGAGCGCCGACCGGTAGCTGTCGGCGAAGTCCCGCGCCACGGCGCTGTCGCCGCACACCAGGTCGAAGGCGTGGAACGCGCCGGGCACGACCTTCAGGATGCAGGGCGCCCCGGCGGCTTCCAGCCGACGGGCATAGGCCACGTCTTCGTCGTGGAAGAGGTCGCGGGTCCCCACGCCGATCCAGGCCGGCGGCAGACCGGCCAGGTCCTCGTGCCGGGCCGGGACGGCATAGGCCGGAGCCTGCTCCCCGCCGGGCTCCGCCGCCAGATAGGACGTCCAGCCGAACCGGTTGCTGCGGTTGTTCCACATCCGCAGGGTCGACGGATCGATGTCGGTGCGCAGGGCCGTGCGGTCGTCCAGCATCGGATAGACCAGCATCTGGAACGCGACCGGCACTTCCCCGCGATCATGGGCCATCAGCACCAGGCCCGCGGCCAGGCCGCCGCCGGCGCTGTTGCCGCCGATGGCGATGCGGTCGCGCGCCACGCCCGCCTGCCGCGACAGCCATTGCAAGGCCGCGTAGGCGTCGGCCATCGGCGCCGGATAGGCGTGGGCGGGCGCCAGGCGGTAGGCGACGGCGGCCACCACGATCCCGAGGTCGCGGCACAGGGCGATGTTGCTGGCCTCGTCCTGCTCGGGGGTGCCAATGATGAAGCCGCCGCCATGGACCCACAGCATCGCCGGACGCGGCCCCGTCACCTCTCGCGGCCGGTACAGGCGCACGCGCACGGACGCGCCCCGCGCCTCGCTGGGAATGAAGACGTCGCGGATCTCGACGCCTTCGACGACAGGCGGCTTGGGCGTTCCGCGCCACTTCTGGACGGCCTGCACGAAGCGCGTGAACCTCGGCGTGAAGGTGAACCTCGGCAGCCATCTGGCCGCCTTGCGCAACTCCGGGTGAAAGCCGTCCATCACGCTCCCGCCGTCGCCACCAGCCGCTCGCTCTCGGCCCACAGCCGGTCGTTGTTGGCCTCGTCGTCGGCGAACGGATTGGCCGGCATCGGCTTGAGCTGGTGGTAGTAGCCACCCGTCGACTGGCCCGGTTCGTCCCCCGTCGCCAGCCAGACCAGGGCCTTGGCGCCCTCCTCCGGCGACATCATCGTCAGGGTGCGCATATAGGCCTGGGTCTTCTCCCCGGCGTGGTTGATGAAGTTGGAGTCGATGGTGCCGGGGTGCACCGCGTGGGCCACCACCCCGTCGGCGGCCAGGCGCTTGGCCAGGCCTCGCGCGAACATCACGTTGGCCAGCTTGCCCTGGCAATAGGCACGGCCGGGATCGAAGCCCTCCAGAAGCTGCAAGTCGTCCCACTTCAGGCCCGGGATCATCTCGCCGCCGTCCGACGAGGTGTTGACGATGCGCACGCTGCCGCGCGGCGCCTCGGCGGCGGCGCGGCGGATCAGGGGCAGCAGGCGGTCGGTCAGCAGGAACGGCCCCAGGTGGTTGCCGGCGAAGTTTTCCTCCAGCCCCTCGGGGGTGACCACCAGGCTCTTGGTCATGCCGCCGGCGTTGTTGATCAGCACGTGGACCTTGTCGGTCAGGGCCGCGATCTCCCCGGCCGCGCGGACCGCGTCGGCCATGCGCGACAGGTCGGCCAGGATCACGTCGACCTTGCCCCCTTGCGAGGCCGCACGGATCTCCGCCTCGGCCGCCGCCGTCCGGCCCGCGTCGCGCCCCAGCGCGATCACATGCCAGCCCCGCGCCGCCAGCGCCTTGGCCGCCTCCTTGCCGATCCCCGAGCTGGCGCCGGTGACAACGGCGACCTGTTGGGCCTGGGCCATGACTGCTCCTCCCTGGATTTTGGGGCGCACCTTCGATCCAAAATCCGGCGGCGGCTATCCGGGGGCCATCGAGAACCGTCCCGGCGATGTAACGCCCCTACAGCACCACCCGCCGCTCCACCCCGATGGCCTCCAGGAAGTCCTCGTCGTGGCTGGCCACCAGCAGGGCGCCGTCGTAACCGGCGAGAGCGTTCTCCACCGCCTGGACCGAGTCGAGGTCCAGGTGGTTGGTCGGCTCGTCCAGGATCAGCAGCTGGGGCGGCCGGGCGGCGGTGAGGACGCAGGCCAGGGCCGCGCGCAGGCGCTCGCCGCCGCTCAGGAACGCTACCGGCTGGTGGGCGGCGACGTTGCGGAACAGGAACCGCGCCAGGGCGGCGTGGGCGGCGTTGGCGTCGGCGGCGGGGTTCAGGCGGCGATAGTTCTCCAGGATGGTCAGGTCGCCGTCGAGGATCGCCGCCCGCTGGTCCAGCAGGGCCGTCGGCACGCCGCGCGTCACGGTTCCGGCCGTCGGCTCCAGCCCGCCGGTCGCGAGCCGGATCAAGGTCGACTTGCCCGCGCCGTTGCCGCCCAGGATCGCTGTCCGCTCGGGCCCGGCCAGGCGAAAGCTCAGGCCCGACAGCACCGGCGGCCCGTCCGGATAGGCGAAGTCGACACCGTCGAAGTCCAGCACCGTCCGGCCGGCGGGCAGGCCACAGGACGGCAGGTCGAAGGCCAGGCGGCGCAGGCGCTCGACCCGGGCGTCGGCGGCCTCGCGGGCCTGGGCGGCGTCCTGGGCGGCGCGGTCGGCCAGGCGCCCCTCGCGCGCGCCGCTGTTCTCGGCCCGCTCGGCCTGGGCGCCCAGCAGGATCTTGGGCTCGCTGCCCTTGGCGGCGAAGCGCTTGCCGGCGGCGTCGCGGCGCGCCTTGCGTTCCCGAGCCACCTGGGCCTCGCGCGCGGCCTGGCGCACTTGGCGGTCGGCGACCTCCAGGTCGTGTTCGGCGGCGGCCACGGCCTGGGCCTTGCGCTCGGCATAGAGGTCCCAGCCGCCGCCATAGCTGGTCGCGCCCAGGCTGGTCAGCTCGACGATGCGATCCATGCCACGCAGCAGGGCCCGGTCGTGGCTGATCACCACCGCCCCGCCCTTCCAGCGCCGCAGCACCTGGCCCAGCAGGTCGCGGGCGGCGGCGTCCAGATTGTTGGTCGGCTCGTCCAGCAGGATCACGTCGGGCGCGGCGATCAGCAGGCCGGCCAGGGCGGCGCGGGTCATCTGGCCGCCGCTGAGGGCCTGGGCGGAGCGCGAGGGGTCCCAGTCCGGCAACCCGACCTCGGCCAGGGCGGTCGTGATCGCGCCCGGCAAGGCCCAGTCGGCCTCGGCCAGATCGTCGTCGCTCCCCTCCCCCGCCTCGATGCGCTCGAGACGCTCCCAGGCCGCCCCCACGCCCAGCAGGTCGGCCAGGCGCGCGCCCGGCGGCGGGGCGTGCAGCTGCGGCAGCACCCCGACCACGCCGGCGCGGCTGACCGCGCCCGAGGCGGGCGCGCGGGTCCCGGCGATCAGACCCAGCAGCGTGGACTTGCCCACGCCGTTGCGACCGACCAGGCCAATGCGCTCGGCCCCGATCGAGAGGTTCAGATTGTCGAAGAGGACGCGGCCGTCAGGCGTGGCGGCGCGAACGGAATCCAGAGTGACGAAGGCGGGCATGACAAACCACGGACAGGTCGGCGGGAAGGGCGAAGCAGTCGTCCATCACGCGGTCCATGATTGCCTCCATCGGTGGGTTGAGGTGTTGAGATAGGCCTGTTGAGGCCGGGCGGCAAGCTTGAGCGCCCAACCAACATCCGCTCATCCCGTCTCCGGGATGAGCGGATTTGAACTAAGCCCGCTTGCTCTTCTTCAGCTCGGCCACGCGCTCCAGCCGCCGCTCCTCGTGACGCGCCAGTACGTCCTTCAGATAGCGGCCGGTCCACGAGGCCTCGACCTTGGCCACGTCCTGGGGCGAGCCGACGGCCACGATCTGGCCGCCGCCGTCGCCGCCTTCCGGACCGAAGTCCAGCAGCCAGTCGGCGGTCTTCACCACGTCCAGGTTATGCTCGATGACGACCACGGTGTTGCCCTGGTCGACCAGCTCGTGCAGCACTTCCAAGAGCTTCTTGGTGTCCTCGAAGTGCAGGCCGGTGGTCGGCTCGTCGAGGATGTAGAGCGTGCGGCCGGTGGCGCGCTTGGAGAGCTCCTTGGACAGCTTCACGCGCTGGGCCTCGCCGCCCGACAGGGTGGTCGCCTGCTGGCCCACCTTGATGTAGCTGAGGCCCACGCGCTTGAGCGTTTCCATTTTGTCGCGGATCGGCGGCACGGCCTTGAAGAAGTCGGCGGCCTCTTCCACCGTCATGTCCAGCACGTCGGCGATGGTCTTGCCCTTGAACAGGATGTCCAGGGTCTCGCGGTTGTAGCGCTTGCCCTTGCAGACGTCGCAGGTGACGTAGACGTCGGGCAGGAAGTGCATCTCGATCTTGATCAGGCCGTCGCCCTGGCAGGCCTCGCAGCGGCCGCCCTTGACGTTGAAGCTGAAGCGGCCCGGGCCGTAGCCGCGCGCCTTTGACTCCGGCAACTGGGCGAACCAGTCGCGGATCGGACCGAAGGCGCCGGTATAGGTGGCCGGGTTCGAGCGCGGCGTGCGGCCGATCGGCGACTGGTCGATGTCGATGACCTTGTCGAAGTTCTCCAGACCTTCGATCCGCTCGTGGGCGGCGGGCGCGTCGCTGGCGTTGTTCAAGCGGCGCGCGGCGGCCTTGTAGAGCGTCTCGATGGTGAAGGTCGACTTGCCGCCGCCCGACACGCCGGTGATGCAGGTGAAGGTGCCGACCGGGATCTCGCCCGTCACGTCCTTCAGATTGTTGCCCTTGGCGCCGATGACGCGGAGCATCTTCTTCTTGCTGATCGGCCGGCGCTCTTCGGGCACGGCGATCTCGCGCGCGCCGGTCAGGTACATGCCGGTGACGCTCTTGGGATTGGCCATGATGTCGGCCGGCTTGCCCTCGGCGACGATCTCGCCGCCGTGCACGCCCGCCGCCGGGCCCATGTCGATCACATAGTCGGCGGTGAGGATGGCCTCCTCGTCATGCTCGACCACGAGCACGGAGTTGCCCAGGTCACGCAGGCCTTGCAGCGACTGCAGCAGGCGGGTGTTATCGCGCTGGTGTAGGCCGATCGACGGCTCGTCCAGCACGTAGAGCACGCCGGTCAGGCCGCTGCCGATCTGGCTGGCCAGGCGGATGCGCTGACTCTCGCCGCCTGACAGGGTGCCAGAGCCGCGCGACAGGTTCAGATAGTCCAGGCCCACGTCGACCAGGAACCGCAGGCGGTCGTTGATCTCCTTCAGGATTCGCCGGGCGATCTCCATCTGCTTGTCGGTCAGGTGACCTTCCAGAGCCGTGAACCAGTCGCGGGCTGGGCGGATGGCCAGGTTGGAGACGGCGGCGATGTCCATGCCGTGGATCTTCACGGCCAGGGCTTCAGGCTTCAGGCGCTTGCCGTGGCAGACCTCGCAAGGGGTGTCGGACTGGTAGCGGCCCAGCTCCTCGCGAACCCACGAGCTATCGGTCTCGCGCCAGCGGCGCTCCAGGTTCGGCAGCACGCCTTCGAAGGGCTTGGCCACCTCGTACTTGCGGGCGTTGTCGTCGTAGACGAACTTGATCTTATCGCCGCCCGAGCCTTGCAGCACCACGTCGCGGGCCTTCTGGGGCAGCTTGTACCAGGGCTCGTCCATCGAGAAGCCGTAGTGGCGGGCCAGGGCCTGCAGGGTCTGGGTGTAGAGCGGCGACGGCCCCTTGGCCCACGGGGCGACGGCGCCCTTGTGCAGGCTGCGGTCCTTGTCGGGGATCACCAGATCGGCGTCGAAGGCCAGCTTAGCGCCCAGGCCGTCACAGGCCGGGCAGGCGCCCGCCGGGTTGTTGAACGAGAACAGCCGCGGCTCGATCTCGGCGATGGTGAAGCCGCTGACCGGACAGGCGAAACGCTCGGAGAACAGCAGCCGCTTGGGCTCCTTCTCGCCTTCCTCGATATTGGCCCACTCGGCCACGGCCAGGCCGTCGGCCAGGCGCAGGGCCTGCTCGATGGAGTCGGCCAGGCGCTGCTCCATGTCGGGCTTGGTCACCACGCGGTCCACGACCACGTCGATGTCGTGCTTGAACTTCTTGTCGAGGGCCGGGGCGTCCTCGATGGGATAGAACTCGCCGTCGATCTTCAGCCGCTGGAAGCCGGCCTTCTGCCACTCGGCGATCTCCTTGCGGTACTCGCCCTTGCGGTCGCGCACGACCGGGGCCAGCAGGTAGAGACGCGTGCCTTCCGGCAGGGCGGTGATCTTGTCGACCATCTGGCTGATGGTCTGGCTTTCGATGGGCAGGCCGGTGGCCGGCGAATAGGGAATCCCGACCCGCGCCCACAGCAGGCGCATGTAGTCGTGGATCTCGGTGACCGTGCCGACGGTCGAGCGCGGATTGCGGCTGGTGGTCTTCTGCTCGATGGAGATGGCCGGCGACAGGCCCTCGATCAGGTCGACGTCCGGCTTGCTCATCAGTTCCAGGAACTGGCGGGCGTAGGCCGACAGGCTCTCGACGTACCGGCGCTGCCCCTCGGCATAGATGGTGTCGAACGCCAGCGAGCTCTTGCCCGAGCCCGACAGGCCGGTCAGCACGACGAGCTCGCCGCGCGGAATATCGACGCTGACGTTCTTGAGATTATGCTCCCGCGCGCCGCGCACGCGGATGAAGTTCAGTTGTTCAGCCATGTTTTCCGGAACGCTCGAGGCCGTGGGAGGAGCCACGGCGCGACGGCTATATGTAGGGCGCAAGCGCGCGATTAACACAAGAACAAGGTGCGAACAAATGTCGCGTTGGCGGCTGGTGGCGGCAGACTGCTGACATCAGGTGTCAGCAGGGCGTTCACCAACGATAAACCGCCTTTGGAAGGGCAACCTTCAGCACCCGTGGTGTCTATAGGTCCGGCAGGTCGCGCGTCGGGCGCGGCGGACGGGAACGACGGACTTGGCCAAGGCGGCGAAGGAAGCGGCGAAGGCGGACGAGGCTGCGGCCCCGGAAGCCAAGGGCAAGGGCGGCAAAGCCGCCAAGGTCGCGCGCCAGCGTTCCGAGATCGACGACATCATCACCCTGGGCGTCTGCATCCTCTGCGTCTTCTGGGCCTTCAAGGCCATCGTGGCGCTGGGCGCTCAGAGCTTCTAAGCGAAAATCCTGTCATCCCGGACGAGCGCGTAGCGCGAAGATCCGGGACCGACGCGTGAACTCAGAGCTCCAGGTCGGTCCCGGATCGGCGGCCCTTCGGGCCTTGTCCGGGATGACACTCCCAGTGAGCTACCCCAGCGCCGCCGTCGCCGCCTCGTCGGACGAGCCGCTCAGCGCCGCGTCGAGGGCCTCGACCAGGCGGTGGGCGGCGATGGGCTTGGCGACGAAGCCGTCCATGCCGGCGGCCAGGTAGCGATCGGTCTCGTGGCTGAGAACACTGGCGGTGACGGCCAGGATCGGCGTACGGGCCCGGCCCTGGGCCGCCTCGCGCGCCCGGATGGTGCGGCCGGCCTCCAGTCCGTCCATGCCCGGCATGTGGATATCCATCAGGATCGCGTCCCAGGCCCCGGCGTCCCACATGGCCACCGCCTCGTGGCCGTCGCGGGCCAGACCGCAGGTCGCGCCCAGGTGGCCGAGCATCGCCTGCAGGACCGCGCGGTTGGTGACGTTGTCGTCGACCACCAGCAGTCGCAGCTCGCCGCCCGCGCGGTCGATCGCCGTCTCGGACGCCCCGGGCGTCGCGACGGGCGCGACCGGCGTCAGGGCTGGACACGGGATCTGGAAGGTGAAGCAGGCGCCGCCCGCTTCCGGGCTCTCGAAATCGATGCGCCCCCCCATCAGGGTCACCAGTTCGCGGCAGATCGCCAGGCCCAGGCCGCTGCCGCCGGTGCGGCGGGTGCTGGAGCCGTCGACCTGGACGAACTTCTCGAAGATTTGGGCGCGGCGGTTCTCGGGCACGCCGACACCGGTGTCGGTGACGGAACAGACCAGAGCCTTGGCGTCACCGCCGATCCGCACCACGACGCCCCCCGCGTCGGTGAACTTGACGGCGTTGGAGATCAGGTTGCTGAGCACCTGGCGCAGACGCTGGACGTCGCCGTCGCGCCAGCCGCGAGCCTCGGGCGCGATCTCCAGGGCGAAGTCCAGGCCCTTGTCGTGGGCCAGACCCCCGTAGAGCCGGCCCAGGGTGTCGGCCACGGCGTCCAGGTCGAACGGCGCGCGGACGATCTCCATCTTGCCGGCCTCGATCCGCGAGATGTCGAGCACGGCGTTGATCACGTCCAGCAGGGCGCCGCCGGAGTCGCGGATCACGGCCAGGCGGTCGCGCTGGCGGGCCGACAGCGGGTCGCGCGCCATGGCCTGGGCCATGCCCAGCACGCCGTTCAGCGGCGTGCGGATCTCGTGACTCATGGTCTCGAGGAACTCGGTCTTCACGCGGCTGGCGGTCTGGGCCACCACGGCCAGCTCCTGGGCCTCGGTGCGCAGGCGGCGGTTCTCCTCCAGCTCGGCCTGGAGCTTGCGGTTCAGGGCGTCGGAAGCCAGGCGCGCGCGCAGCTCGCGCATCACCGCCCCGCGCATCAGGGTCGACATGCCGAAGGCCGCGAAGGCCCCGGCCGTGCCGATGAAGCCGTACTGGCCGACCAGGTCATCGGGCGCCTGGCGGGCCATGTAGACCAGGCCCGCGATGGCCGCCGCGACGCTGACCAGCGCCACCCGCCGGGTGGGGGCCGAGGTGGCGAACACCAGGGCCATCAGCACGAAATAGACCAGCTTGGCCGGCTCGAAGTGCAGCAGCTGATAGACCAGCACATTGGCCATGAAGAGGCTGTTCATGACCAGGGCGGCGGCTTCCAGGACCGGCATGCCGGGCGGATGCGTCTTCAGGCGACGCCACAGCCACAGGCCGACGGCTGAAGCCACCAGCGCCAGGCCCTCCAGCACGATCAGCGCCGAACCCTTCTCGTAGAAGGGATGCGACAGGCTGATCAGGGCGTAATAGGCCGCCGCGGCCACCAGATAGCCGCGCAGAATAGGCACGTAGGATCCGACGATCTCGTTCGCCGGAATAGGCTCCCGCCTACCCATCAGCCGCATCATTGGCCCCAACCCGTCCTGAAAGACCCCCCGGTCGAACCCTAATATGGGTTAGCAAGGTTAAGCTGCGATTGAGATGAAAACCGACGTTTCTCGAAACGTCAGTCGAAGACGGCGGCCTGGTCGTCGGGCGTCAGGCCCTTCAGATCGCGGTAGATCACGGCGGCGGGGGCGTAGAGCACCGCCATGCTCGCCGCGCCCAGCACGGCCGCCAGGATGGTGAAGATCAGCGTCTCGGGCTGGAACACCGCCGCGACCGAGGTCCCGCCCCGGACCGGCGAAAGCCAGAAGTGTCCGCCCAGGGCGGTGACCACCAGGGTGTAGGCCAGGCGGACAGCCCAATAGACGGCCGCCGTCATCAGGATGACGCACAGGTGGACGCCGGCGATCTTCCAGGCCCGGCCGCGCGTCAGCCGCCAGGCCGCCGGCAGGCTCCAGCCGCCCTCGATCAGCGACATCGGCCCGGCCACGGACAACCGCGCCAGCAGGAAGCCGCTGACGAACACGGCGAGCAGGGAGGCGGCCAGGGTGACGAAGGCCGGGATCATCGATCCCTGCCTGGCCATTCCCGTCGTGGCGATCACCGCCGGCACGACCGAGACGAAGAACGACACGACGATCAGCACGCCCTGCACCAGCCAGACCAGGGCCAGCCGGATCTCCTCCGGCCCGAACCGCAGCCGCGCCCGCGTCCGGTCTTCGGGCAGCAGGACGGCGCGATAGGCGGCGGCCGAGAAGATGGCCAGGGCGCCCAGGCCGATCACCCCGCCGACCAGGCCCAGGAGAGGCGCCGTCAGGCTGGCCGAATTGACCTTGCGGAAGATGTCGGCGTTCACCGCCAGCACCTGCTGGGCCACGGTCAGCACCAGCCCCACCAGGCTCCAGGTCAGAAGCAGGCCCGGCTCGCGGCGCAGGACGCCGAAGCCGGCCAGGGTCGCGCGCGACCAGGAGAAGGTCCGGCCCATGCCCCCGCCCGACCCGGTGTCAGCCGAAGGTGTCGGCGACCGCGCGGCCGTTCAGCTGGGCGTAGATGGTCGGCGCCGGGGCGCTGACGATCAGTTGCAGCAACACGGCGGTCAGGCCCGACAGCAACGCGCTGATGACGCCGGCCGGCGTCAGCAGGCTGGCCAGGGTGTTGGCCTCGTGCTGCAGGGTCTCGCCCACCGACGCCAGGTCGGCGCCCATGGTCAGGGCCCCGATCACGCCCACCGCGTAGATCATCACCATGAGCAGCAGATAGACCACCGCGCCCAGCACGATGGCGATCACATAGGTGCCGAACAGCGGCCAGAACCGGCCCTTGGTCAGGGCCCAGGACGCGCCCAGGTCGATGCGACGGGTGTCAAAGGCCAGGGTGCTGACGAACGACAGCCGCACCGACAGGAAGACAAGGCCGCACAGCACGCCGATGAAGGCCAGAACGCCCAGCATCACGCCCAGGGGCGCGCCGGCGATGGCCGCGCCGATCGCGCCCAGCATCACCGCGCCCACGCCGCCGATCAGATAGGCGCTGAACAGCACCAGATAGAGCAGCACCTGGGCGCCGGCCTGGCGCAGTTCGTCGCCGCCGAACCGCAGATAGGCGCTGGCGCTGTCTTCCGGACGCAGGACCAGGCGGTTGATCGCCGCCAGCAGCACGGCGTTGGTGGCCACCACGTAGAAGGTCGAGCCCAGGAACAGGGGCCACATGCCGCTCATGGCGGTCATCGCGCCCTGGGGATCGGACTGGTCGGCCAGGGCTTCGGCCAGGGCGGTCAGCTTCTCGCCGAAGGTCAGGATGGCGACGGCCGAGACCGCGAACGACAGCACGCCCATCAGCAGGGTCCAGACGCCCACCGTCTTGGGCCGCTCCCGCGCCACGCGGAAACCCGCCAAAGCCGCGTCGGTGGCCGAGAACTGTTGCATGGCGTCTTCGTGGTCCCTGAAATTCCGTATCACGCCTAACAAGGTTCGCGGCGGCGCGACAGTCTTAAGCGCGCGGAAAACCTAGGCCGCCGGCGCCAGTTCGCTTTCGTGCAGGTCGTAATAGGCGCGGGCCGGGGCGGCGGTCAGGATCACCATCTGGACGGTGAAGAAGAACGGGGCCAGCAGCAGGTTGGCCAGGCCGCTCAGGGCCAGCATGACGAGGTTGGTCGCCCCGCCCGAAAAGCCCAGGATCAGGCCCGCCACCACGGTCTGGACCACGCTGACCAGGAAGGTGATCACGAAGGCCAGGGCGTACATGCCCAGCAGGTGCCAGAAGTGGTGGTCGGTCAGGGCCCAGGTGCGGCGCAGCGACAGCTTGCCCTCGGCGAAGGTGGTGATCGACAGCAACGACAGGCGGATGCCGAACCAGATCGACAGGCCGGCCACGGCGATCGCGCCCAGCACCTCGACCCAGCGGTTGGTCTCGACCGCGCCCAGGCTGATCAGGCCCGCGCCGATCAGCACCAGAACCGCACTGGGCAGGGCGGTGACGACCAGGGCCACGGCCCAGCCGACCAGGGCCACCACGAACTGCCGCCCCTCCTCGGCCCCCACCCGCAGATAGGCCAGGCGATGTTCCTGCGGCCGCACCACCGTGCGCATGATCGCCACGGTGATCACCGACTGCAGGGCCACGGCCAGGGCGATCAGGGGCAGCAGCGTGCCCTTGCGCCGGGCGACGATGTCGAACAGCTCGCGCAGGTCGTTGGTCCGCGACAGCAGGGCCAGGTCCGCCCGCACCGTGCCGCCGAACGCGAAGGCCACGATCAGGCCCAGCACCACGAGCATGGCGAAGTAGCAGGCGGCCCAGGCCAGCACGACCAGCGGCTTGCGACGCGTCAGGCGCAGGCCCTCGAGGGCGGCTTGAACGGGCGAGAAGGTGGTCATGTCCGCAGGGTTCCAGGGATCGGGGCGGGCTGGCGGCGATAGACCTCGACCAGGGCCGCCGTCCAGACCGGGATGAGATAGAAGAAAAGCAGGGCGACGCTGATCAGTTGCGGAACCAGCGTGCCTTCCGAGAAGCCGGCGACGGCCCGCACGTAGCCGACGGCGATCACCAGGATGACGGCCGGGGCGGCCAGCACCACGCCCGCCGCCGCCAGGGTCAGCACCGCGCCGCGCGACCGGCCGAAGGCGCTGAGCACCTGGATCCGATCCAGGTCCACCGTCGCGGCCGGGGCCAGCGACAAGCGCAGGAACAGCCAGATCATGATGATCATCGACAGCAGCGGGACCAGGCCGACGGGCACCGCGCTGGGACCGTCCAGGGCCGCGCGCCAGGCGTCCAGCGAGGTGATGTCCAGGCTGGGGGCGTTGACCTTGGCCACGCCCACCACCACCGCCCCGACCAGCACCGCCAGCACGGCGGCCACCACGGTCAGGATGACGGTGATCAGGGCCTGGACGGCCAGCAGCCGCCACTCGGCCATCCCCCAGCGCAGGCCCTTCCAGCCGGCGGGACCGGCGAAGGCGGCGCGGTAGAGCGCGCCATAGGCCAGGGTGGTGGCGGCGAATTCCAGCGGCAGGGCCAGGAAGGCCAGGCCGGGCGACAGGAGGCGCGGCAACAGGCCGACCAGGGCGCCGGCCAGCAGCGCGGCCCAGCAGGTCCGCACGCCCGGCGTCCAACCCGACAGCCCGGCGCGGACGGTGCGCCCGATCGCCGCCGATCCCTCGCTCATGAAGCCCCTCTCCCGTTCGCGTCCGCGCGAACCCGAACGGTCGGATTCATAAGCGCTTGTCCCCCGGCTTGGCGACGAGTCGCGGCGGGTGTCACGCTGAATTTCGCCGGGGCGTGGCCCCGGCGCCGCGTCAGGCCGAGGCCTTCAGGTCGCGATAGGCGCTCGCCCACGGGGCGAAGACCAGGGCCATGGCCGGTCCCGACAACAGCGAACCGATCACGCCGATGGCGGCGGCATAGGGCCAGAGCAGGCGCACGAAGGCCTCGGGCGGCTGCCCCTGCATGGCCTGGAGCTGCGGGATCAGCTGGACGCCGAAGGCCACGAAGCCGACGCCCAGCACTCCGTAGAGCACCCCTTCCAGGGCCACGATGATCACGCCCAGCAGCAGGACCATGCCGAGCAGCGGCCAGGCCTGGCCGCGCGTGAAGGTCCAGGATTCGAACAGCAGGAACTTGCGCTCGGCGAAGCTCATCGGCCCGGCCATCGACAGGCGCAGGACGGCCCAGACCACCACCGCCGTCGCCGCCAGGCCCAACACTACGGCCACCAGGATGCAGGCCCCGATCCCCGCCGCCTGGCTAGACTGGACGCCGACGAAATAGGCCACGGCCGCGCAGATCGCGACGACGATCGTGGCCGCCATGCAGGCCATGTAGGCCAGAATGCCCATGACCAGCGACACCAGGGCCAGCCAAAGCTCCTGCGCGCCCAGCTTCAGATAGGCGAAGCCTTTCTGGCCGGGCTCCAGGATGGCGCGGAACACCGCCGCGGCCAGCACCGCCTTCACCGCCGTGCCGCCCACCCAGTAGAACAGGTTGAAGAGCATCATCTTGCTCTGCAGCTGCATCATCTGGCCCATGGCGACCTGGCCGGACGGATCGGTCTGGGCCTCGGCCAACCGGGCGAACGCCGCGAAGTCGGGGATCACCGTCCAGGCCAGGCCCACGCACGGCAGCACCAGGGTCGCCAGGACCACCAGTCCCCACACCAGCACCGCAACCGGCTCGCGACCGATCAGGCCGAAACCGGACGTCGCCGCGCCGCCTACCGAAAACCTCGACATCCGCATGCCCCCCGGCTCGCCCCTGGATAAGCCGACAACCTATACGCAGGTTTCGCCGCGTGACCAGCGGGGGTAAGAGGGCGCCCATGAGCACTTCCCCCTCTTCCGTTCCCCCCGTCCACGTCATCGGAGGCGGCCTGGCCGGGTCCGAGGCCGCCTGGCAGATCGCCCAGGCCGGCGTCCCGGTGATCCTGCACGAGATGCGCCGCAACCTTCCCGAAGGCCCGGTCCTGACCGACGCCCACCAGACCGACGGCCTGGCCGAGATGGTCTGTTCCAACTCGTTCCGCTCCGACGACTGGCAGTTCAACGCCGTGGGCCTGCTGCACGCCGAGATGCGCAAGCTGGACAGCCTGATCATGTCGGCCGCCGACCAGCACCAGGTGCCCGCCGGCGGGGCCCTGGCCGTCGACCGCGACGGCTTTTCCGAGGAAGTCACCCGCCGCATCCAGGCCCATCCGCTGATCACGATCGTGCGCGAGGAGATCGCCGGCCTGCCGCCGGAAGACTGGGACAACGTGGTCGTGGCCACCGGCCCTCTCACCTCGCCCGCCCTGGCCGACGCGATCCTGGAGCTGTCCGGCGAAGGCCAGCTCAGCTTCTTCGACGCCATCGCCCCGATCATCCACGTCGACTCCATCGACATGGACATCGCCTGGCGCCAGTCGCGCTACGACAAGGAAGGCCCCGGCGGCGACGCGGCCGCCTACATCAACCTGCCCATGGACAAGGCCCAGTACGAGGCCTTCATCGACGCCCTGCTCGATGGCCCCAAGGCCGAGTTCAAGGACTGGGAGCACGTGCCCTATTTCGACGGCTGCCTGCCGATCGAGGTGATGGCCGAGCGCGGCCGCGAGACCCTGCGCCACGGCCCGATGAAGCCGGTGGGCCTGACCAATCCGCGCGACCCGACGGTGAAATCCTACGCCATCGTCCAGCTGCGCCAGGACAACGCCCTGGGCACCCTGTGGAACATGGTCGGCTTCCAGACCAAGCTGAAGCACGGCGCCCAGGCCGAGGTGTTCCGGATGATCCCGGGGCTCCAGGACGCCCAGTTCGCCCGGCTGGGCGGGCTGCACCGCAACACCTTCATCAACAGCCCGCGCCTGCTGGATCGGTCCCTGCGCATGAAGCTGGCCCCGCGCCTGCGCTTCGCCGGCCAGATGACGGGCGTGGAAGGCTATGTCGAGAGCGCCGCCACGGGCCTGCTTGCCGGTCGCTTCGCCGCCGCCGAGCGCCTGGGCAAGACCCTTGATGCGCCGCCCCCGACCACCGCCCTCGGCGCTCTGGTCGACCACGTCACCGGCGGCCACATCGAGGGCGCGGAAGTCGGCAAGACCAGCTTCCAGCCGATGAACATCAACTACGGCCTGCTGCCGCCGCTGGAGACCCCCAAGGTCGACGAGAACGGCGTGAAGATCCCGCTGAAGGAACGCGGCCGGGCCAAGAAGCGGCTGATGAGCATCCGGGCCCTGGCGGACCTGGACGGGTGGATGAGCGGCGCGGAGTAGCATCACCAAGCCGAGAGTTTGTGGCGAAAAATCACGCATAGGGTGAACTTGGCCGATCCTAGGTGATTGCATACCGCAAACCACCGTGCGACCGTCCGTCGCAAACGGTCCAAGGAAACCCTCTGCCGATGGACGTAGAAGCCAGTCGCGCCTTGCTTTCTCGCGCCATGGCGCGGGTCGCCGCGCATGACGAAGACGCCCTGAAATACGTCTACCGCCACACCTCCGCGAAACTGTTCGGCGTGGTCCTCCGTATCTTGAACGATCGCGAGGAGGCGGAAGACGTGCTGCAGGACGTGTATCTGACGGTGTGGAACAAGGCCGACCGGTTCGACCCGGACAAGGCCAGTCCCATCACCTGGCTGGCGGTGTTGGCCCGCAACCGGGCGATCGACCGGCTGCGGGCGCGGGGCGGGCGGGTGATGGCCGGCGTCGAGGAGGCCGAGGCCCTCCCGGACGCCGCACCCCTGGCCTCCGCCCTGGTCGAAGCCGACGAAGACAAGGCCCGCCTGGACGGCTGCCTGGACCAACTGGACCCCAAGCATTCCGGCGCGGTGCGCAAGGCCTTCTTCGAGGGCCTGACCTATGACGCCCTGGCCCAGACCCTCGGGGTCCCGCTGGGCACCATGAAGAGCTGGATCCGGCGCGCCCTGATCAGTCTGCGCGCGTGCCTCGAAGCATGACCGACGTCCAAGCCCCCCTTTCCGAAGACGAGCGCCCCTTCGCGGGCGAGTACGTGCTGGGCGTGCTGGACGCCGCCGAGCGCGCCGAGGCCGAGCGCCGCATCGCCAGCGAACCGGCCTTCGCCGGCGCGGTGACCTGGTGGGAGAACCATCTGATCCCGCTGGCCGCCGAGATCGGCGCCGTCCAGCCCTCGGCCGGCCTGTGGCCACGGATCTCCAACCTGATCGGCGGGCCCGCCTCGCCTGGCCCGCTGAACAATGTCCGCCTGTGGCAAGGCGTATCGGCCGGCGCCGTGGCGGTGGCCGCCGCGGCCCTGGTGTTCGTCGCCCTGCCCCGTTCGGCCCCGCCGCCGGCCGTCGCCCCCGCGCCGTTGGTGGTCAAGGCGAGCGAGGTGGCTGTCATCAGCGATCCGACCACCCAGGAGACCCGCTTCGTGGCCACGCTGGACCACGGGACGGACGAGCTGGTGATCACCCCGGTGGACCTGGACGTTCCCGACGGGCGCGACGCCGAGCTGTGGATCATCCCCGAGGGCGCCGCGCCGATCTCGCTGGGCGTGGTGCACAAGTCCGCGCCCAAACGCTTGGCCGTCCCGCGCCATCTGCGGGCCGCCGGAACCTATACCGCCACCCTGGCCGTCACCGACGAACCCCCGGGCGGCTCGCCGACGGGCGCTCCGACGGGCACGATCCACGCGGCGGGCAAGTTCGCGCGGGCTTAAGCGCCGAGGCCGGTCGCGGCGCGGACGTGATCGATGAACGCCCGCAGCGCCGGCGCCATCTGGCGCTGGCGCGGATAGGCCAGGAAGAGACCCGGAAACGGCGCCGACCAGGCCTCCAGCAGCGGGACCAGGCGTCCCTCGGCCAGATGCTCCTGGATGCGATGCTCGACGGCGAAGGCGATGCCGATCCCGTCCAGGGCTGCGGCCACGGCCAGGGCCTTGTCGCTGACGATCAGCGGCCCGTCGACGGCGACTTCGAACCAGTCGCCGTCCTGCCAGAACTCCCAATTGTAGGGCGCGGCCGTGCCCGGCCAGCGCCAGCGGATGCAGGCGTGATCGACCAGGTCGTGGGGCGTGGTCGGCGTTCCCCGGCGGGCCAGGTAGCTTGGCGAAGCGACGGCGATCTGGCGCAGGTCGGGGCCGAGCCGCACGGCGACCATGTCCTTCTCGATCACCTCGCCCAGGCGCAGGGCCACGTCGAAGCCCCCGCCGACGAAATCGCTGACCGCGTCGTCGACCGTGACGTCCAGCACCACCTCCGGATAGGCGGCGTGAAAGCCGGCCAGCATGGGCCGCAGATAGAGCTCCACCGCCGATTGGAACGTCACCACCCGCACGACGCCCGTGGGCCGCTCGCCCTGGCGGCGGACCTGGGCGACCGCCGCGCCCAGTTCGGCCACCGCCGGCCGCACTCGCTGGAGCAGTCGCTCGCCCGCGTCGGTCAGCGACACGCTGCGCGTGGTGCGGTTGAACAGCCGCACCCCGACCCGTTCCTCGAAGCCGCGCACCAGCTGGCTCAGGGCCGAGGGCGACACGTTCAACGCTTCGGCGGCCCGGCTGAAGCTCAGCGTCTCGCCGACGGTGACGAAGGCCCGGAGTTGCCCAAAGTCGCTGCCGCTGATCACCGCGTCGGAGGCGGAACTCATTAGCTCACCTGAAAAGTCTTATGATCAATTCGCCTATTATATAGCCCAGACACCAGGCCGATATAGGGCGCTTCACAAGGAGAGCTTCCATGAAGACCTGGTTCATCACCGGCGTGTCGCGCGGCCTCGGCCTGGCCCTGGCGCAGGCGGCCCTGGCGCGCGGCGACACCGTCGTCGGCACGGTGCGGAACGGCGCGCCCGACCTGACCGCCGGCCCCGGCGCCCTGCATCTGCTGACCCTGGACATGGCCGACGCCCAGGCCGTGCCCGCCGCCGTCGACCAGGCCTTCGCCCTGGCCGGCGCGATCGACGTGATCGTCAACAACGCCGGCTACGGCCTGCTGGGGGCGATCGAGACGGCGACGGACGAAGAGGTCGCGCGCCTGTTCGAGGTCGACTTCTTCGCCCCGTTCCGCCTGATCCGCGCCGCCCTGCCCCACCTGCGGACGCAGGGACACGGCCATATCCTGAACGTCACCTCGATCGCCGGCCGCGCCCCCGGAGCGGGATCGGGGCTCTACGCGGCGGCCAAGTTCGCCCTGGAAGGCCTTTCGGCCAGCTTGGCCCAAGAGGCGGCGCCCATCGGCGTCCACGTCACGGCCGTGGCCCCCGGCGCCTTCCGCACGGACTTCCTGTCCAGCCATTCGATCCGCAAGAGCCAGGCGGCGTCCGGCGACTACGACGCCTCGGTGGGCAAGGCGGCCCAGGCGTTCGACGGCATGGCCGGGCGACAGCTGGGCGACCCGGCCCGGGCGGCCGAGGCGATCCTGGCCGCCGTCGACGCCGAAACGCCGCCGCGCCAGCTGCTGCTGGGCTCGGACGCCCTGAGGCGGGCGCGCGAGCGGCTCGACGCCCAGATCTCCGAGATGGACGCCTGGGAAGCGGTGACCCTCGCCACCGATCACGCCTGATCTCGGAGCCACGTCGAGGCCGGCGCGTTGGGGAGGCATGCTCGACTCTCCTCCCTGGATCGCCGACCTCGCGTTGCGCCTGGCCTGGGCGCCGCCTTGGGCCGTCAGCCTGGGGCTGATCGTCATCGCCGTGCTGGCCGCCCTGACCGCCCATGCCGTGCTGGTGCGGATCGTTCGCCGCTCGCTGGAGAAGGACGCCTTCTGGTCGGCCCTGGCCGTGCGCACCCGACGGCCCACGCGCCTGGCCTTCATCGCCGCCGCCCTCAGCCTGGCCGTCTCGGTCGCGCCCCTGACCACCGCCCAGGCGGCCACGGCCAAGCACGTTCTGCTGCTGCTCTTCATCGTGCTGGTCGGCTGGATCGTGCTGACGGCGCTCGACATCGCCGCCGCCCTGCACCTGCGCAAGTTCAAGGTCGACGTCGAGGACAACCTGCTGGCCCGCAAGCACCTGACCCAGGTGAAGATTCTGCGCCGCGCCTGCGCCCTGATCGTCGGCCTGGTCACCATGGGTCTCGCGCTGATGACCATCCCCGGCGTGCGCCAGTGGGGCGTCAGCCTGCTGGCGGCCGGCGGCGCGGCCTCGCTGATCGTGGGCCTGGCCCTGCAGCCGCTGCTGACCAACCTGATCGCCGGCATCCAGATCGCCATCACCCAGCCGATCCGCATCGACGACGCGGTGATCGTCGAGAAGGAGTGGGGCAATATCGAAGAGATCAACGCCACCTATGTGGTGGTGCGCCTGTGGGACTGGCGGCGGATGGTGCTGCCGCTCAGCTACTTCATCCAGACGCCCTTCCAGAACTGGACCCGCGAGAGCGCCGCCCTGATCGGCACGGCCATGCTCTATGTGGACCACACCGCCCCCATCGACCGCCTGCGCGCCAAGCTGGAGGAGATCGCCAAGGCCTCGCCCCTGTGGGACGGCAAGGTGGTGAACCTTCAGGTCACCGACGTCACGGCCCAGGTGCTGGAGGTCCGCTGCCTGGTCAGCGCCCGCAGCGCCCCCAAGGCCTTCGACCTGCGCTGCGACGTGCGCGAGCAGATGATGGCCTTCCTGCGCGACGAGATTCCCGAGGCCCTGGCTCGGCAACGGCTGGGGTTGTCGGAGGCCGCGCCCCTTACGGCGTGATCTCGGGCGGCGGACGAATACGGCGGTAGCGGGCCTCGATCAGGCCGAACAGTCCGAACGCGATCAAGCCCACGGCGACCACGCACAACGCCGAGCTTCCGAACGGCTGGCGTTCGACCGCCTGAAGCGCGCCGCCCCAGCTGCGGGCCTCGCCGGCCCTCGCCTCGATCCCCGCCAGCACCAGGAAGACGCCCAACGGCAGGCTGGCCAGGCCCCGTGCGCCGTAGCCGACCTTGGCCATCGGCACGACCACCCGGCACAGGCGGTCGCCGCAGTCCAGGCGCTTGCTGAAGTCCTGCATCACGCCCTGGATCACATTGCCGATCCCGAAGGCCAGCACCACCAGCCCCGCGCCGATCAGCAGGCTGTCGCCATGGGGCAGGTCGAGGATGGTCCGGGCGGTGTGGCGCACGCCCTGCTCCTCGTCGAGCTCGCCGACGTCCTCCAGTTCGTCCAGCAGTTCGAAGGCCGAGAAGGCCAAGCCGCCATAGACCAAGCCGCTGACCGCCTGGCCGACCCGCACGGCCCAAGCCTTGGGCGAGCGGCCATGGCGGTCGGCGTCGAACACCGCCTGCAGGAAACGCCAGGCCGCGAAGCCCGCCAAGCCAAGGCCGACGGCGCCGATCAGCGCCCAGCCCAGCGGCCACTCCGCCCAGGCGCGCAGCAGGCCCTTGGCGCCGTGCGCGCGCGGCGTGAGGTCGAGCGCCGCCAGCAGCACGATCGATCCCAGCCCCAGATAGACCAGGCCCCGCGCCGCATAGCCCAGCCGCGACGCCAGCTCGATCGCCTTGGAGACGTCCAGGCGCTTGGCGCGCCTGATCCAGCTGCGCGGCAAGGTGATCGGCGGTGTCGACATCGTCCGTGCCCCAAGCGACCCAACTTGGGATGTCCAACGACGCGGGCGGGATCGACGTTCCGCCCGGCGCGCCCCGGCGCGGGTCCGGCCTGTCTTTCGCTAAGTAAGTGATTTATGACTTAGCTTCAGGCGCCGGCCGTCCGGTCTGGCGCTTGTGAAGGCATGTGCGCAGGAAGCCGCCCCGCGCCGCCGATCATCGCGGGCTTTGCCGCTCGCCGATGCTAGGCGAAGCATGTCACGGATGACGTGTGCGGCAAAGGGGAGCCCGGCAGGGTGGCGGAAGCCTTCGAAATCGGTGTGCGGGCCAAGGCGCGTTGCGACCTGATGGGCGCGGCGCCCTACAGCGAGGCCGACGGCATGCTGGTGCGCCGGTTCCTCACCCCCGCCCACGACGAGGCCCTGAAGACCCTGGCCTTCTGGATGGAACAGGCCGGCATGAGCGCCCGCCGCGACACCGCCGGCAACCTGGTCGGGCGCTACGAGGGCGACACGCCCGGCGCCCCGGCCCTGCTGATCGGTTCGCACATCGACAGCGTCCGCAACGGCGGGCGCTACGACGGGGCGCTGGGGGTGATGCTGGGCGTCGACGTGGTCGAGGCCTTGAGCGCCACCGGCCGCCGCCTGCCCTTCGCCGTCGAGGTGATCGCGTTCGGCGACGAGGAAGGCTCGCGCTTTCCCGCCTCCATGGCCTGCAGCCGCGCCGTGGCTGGGACCGTCGATCCGATGGTCATGGAAATGGTGGACGGCGACGGCGTTTCGCTCGCCGAAGCCTTCGCGAAGTTCGGCCTCGACCCGACCCGCCTGGAGGAAGCCGCGCGCAAGCCCGGCGAGGTTTTCGCCTTCCTCGAAGCCCATATCGAGCAAGGACCAGTCCTGGAGGCCGAGGGCCTCGCACTAGGCGTGGTCACCGCTATCGCCGCCCAGAAGCGGCTGATGGTGCGGTTCACGGGCATGGCGGGTCATGCGGGCACCACGCCGATGAACCTGCGCAAGGACCCCGGTCCCGCCGCCGCCGAGGCGATCCTGGCGCTGGAGCGGATCTGCGCGGGCGGCCAGGACGGGCTGGTCGGCACCGTGGGCCGGATCGGGGCGTTGCCCGGCGCCTTCAACGTCATCCCCGGCGCGGTCGAATATTCCATGGACATCCGGTCCGAGGTCGCCGCCACGCGCGACGCGGCCGTCGAGGCGGTCACCGCCGAAATCGAAGCCATCGCCGCGCGGCGCGGCCTGGAGGTCTCGGTCACCCTGATGCAGGCCCTGGACGCCAGCCCCTGCGATCCCGGCCTGACCGCCCTGCTGGAAGAGGCCGTCGCCGCCGCTGGCCAGGCGCCGCGCCGCCTGCCCAGCGGGGCCGGCCACGACGCCATGGTCATCGCCGATCTCTGCCCCACCGCCATGCTGTTCATCCGCTGCGAGGGCGGGATCAGCCACAACCCGCGCGAGGCCGTGACCGATGCCGACTGCGCCCTGGCCGCCCGGGCCATGCTCCATTTCATCGACCAGCTAGAACGACGCGAACGCGCATGACCCAAACCTTCGGCGAACTCGACCACCCCGCCCGCCTGCTGATGGGCCCCGGCCCGATCAACGTGCACCCCCGCGTGCTGCGCGCCATGTCGGTGCAGCTGCTGGGCCAGTTCGACCCCGAATTCACCGGCTACATGAACGAGACCATGGCGCTCTACCGCCAGGTCTTCCAGACCCAGAACCGCTGGACCTTCCTGATCGATGGCACGTCACGGGCGGCCATCGAGGCGGCCCTGGTCTCGACCCTGGCGCCGGGCGACGACGTGGTGATCGTCAACGCCGGGCGCTTCGGTTTGCTGCTGGCCGAGATCGCCGAGCGCTGCGACGCCCAGGTCACCTTCGTCGAAGGCGACTGGGGCACGGTGGTCGACCCTCAGGCCGTGGAGGACGCGGTCAAGCGCGTGCGTCCGCGCCTCGTGGCCTGCGTGCACGGCGACACCTCCACCACCATGGCCCAGCCCATCGAGGCCATCGGCGAGATCTGCCGCCGCTACGACGCCCTGCTGTATGTCGACGCCACAGCCACGATCGGCGGCATGTCGGTCCCGGTCGACGCCTGGCAGGCCGACATCGTCACCGGCGGCCTGCAGAAGTGCCTGGGCGGTCCGTCGGGTTCAGGCCCCATCACGATCAGCGACCGCGCGGCCGAGCACATCAACGGCCGCAAGCACGTCGAGGCCGGCATCGCCACGCCGGGAGCGGTGAACGGCAATGGCCGGCGGATCGCCTCCAACTATTTCGACCTGGCGATGATCATGGACTACTGGTCCGACAAGCGCCTGAACCACCACACCGAAGCCGCCTCGATGCTGTTCGCCGCCCGCGAATGCGCCCGGGTGGTGCTGGAGGAGGGTCTGGAAGCCCGCTTCGCCCGCCATGCCCAGGCCGGCGCCGCGGTGGTGGCCGGGGTCGAGGCCATGGGCCTGACCGTCTACGGCGACAAGGCCCACAAGATGACCAATGTCACCGCCGTGCTGGCTCCGGCGGGCGTCGACTACGACCGGGTGAAGGCCCGCATGCGCACCGAGTTCGAGATCGAGATCGGTTCCGCCTTCGGGCCGCTGGCGAGCAAGGTCTGGCGGATCGGGGCGATGGGCGTGAACGCCCGCAAGCACGCCGTGCTCCAGACCCTGGCGGCGCTGGAGGCGGTGCTGCGTTGGGAGGGCTTTGGGGCGCCGGCCGGCGCGGGCGTGGACGCGGCGGCGAAGGTGTTCGCATGAGCTTCCTGCGGCTACCCCCTCCGGCCCTTCGGGCCACCTCCCCCAGAGGGGGAGGATCTAAGGCCCAGATGCTCCCCCTCTGGGGGAGCTGTCGCGGAGCGACTGAGGGGGCTTGCGGCGCATGACCTACCCCCGCGACCTCATTGGCCACGGCGAGCACCCGCCCCACGCCCAATGGCCGAACGGCGCCCGCGTGGCCGTGCAGTTCGTGCTGAACTATGAGGAAGGCGCCGAGCGCAGCGTGCTGCACGGCGATCCGCAGGCCGAGCACTTCTTGTCGGAGATGGTCGGCGCCCAGCCGATCCCCGACGCCCGGCACATGTCGATGGAGAGCCTCTACGAATACGGTTCGCGCGCCGGCTTCTGGCGTATCCGGCGATTGTTCGAGGAATTCGGCCTGCCGCTGACCGTCTATGGCGTGGCCCAGGCGATGGAGCGCAATCCCGACGCCGTCGAGGCCATGCTGAAGTCCGGCTGGGAGATCGCCACTCACGGCTATCGCTGGATCGACTACCAGCATTTCCCCGAAGACCTGGAACGCGAGCACATCGCCAAGGCCGTCGAGATCCACAAGGCCCTGACCGGCGAGCGCCCGCTGGGCTGGTACCAGGGCCGCACCAGCCCCAACACCGCCCGGCTGGTCGTGGAAGAAGGCGGCTTCGTCTACGACGCCGACAGCTATGCCGACGACCTGCCCTATTGGGACGACCAGCACGGCAAGCCCCAGCTGATCGTGCCCTATACGCTGGACGCCAACGACATGCGCTTCGCCGCGCCGCAGGGCTTCAACAGCGGCGACCAGTTCTTCGCCTATCTGCGCGACAGCTTCGACGCCCTTTACCTTGAGGGCGAGACCGCGCCGAAGATGATGAGCGTGGGCCTGCACTGCCGCATCGTCGGCAAGCCCGGCCGGATCATGGCCCTGCGCCGCTTCCTCGAGCACGTGACGGCCCACGACAAGGTCTGGGTGGCCAAGCGCATCGACGTCGCGCGGCACTGGATCGCGACCCATCCCTATGAGGCCGCCGCCCGATGAGCGCTCCGTCCCTGACCCTCGCCGACCTGAACCGGATGAACCGCACCGGCTTCGCCACCACCCTGGGCTTCGCCTTCGAGCTGTCGCCGTGGGTGGTCGAGCGCGCCTACGACGCCGCCCCGTTCGACAGCGTCGAAGCCATGCACGCCGCCATGATGGCCGTGCTCGACGCGGCCTCCATCGACGACAAGCTGGCCCTGATCCGCGCCCACCCGGAACTGGCCGGCAAGGCCGCCATCGCCAAGACCCTGACCGCCGAGAGCAACGCCGAGCAGGCCAGCGCCGGGCTCGACAAGCTGACGCCGGAGGAGTTCGAGCGCTTCCATGCCTTGAACGCCGCCTATGGCGAGCGCTTCGGCTTCCCGTTCATCATCGCCGTGCGGCTGAACGACAAGACCTCGATCCTGGCCGCCATGCAGGCGCGCCTGGCCACCGACCCGGCCGAAGAGGTCGCCGAAGCGGTCAAGCAGATCGGCCTGATCTCCAAACTTCGACTGCAAGACGCGGTGACCGCCTAAGATGGAATACGACGTCACGACCTGGCTGAACCTTGGCCTGCGCTGGCTGCACGTGATCGCGGGCGTGGCCTGGATCGGGGCCTCGTTCTACTTCGTCTGGCTGGACAACAACCTGCGCGCCCCCGTGCCCGAGAAGGACGGCGTGAAGGGCGAGCTGTGGGCGGTGCACGGCGGCGGCTTCTACCATTCGCAGAAGTACATGACGGCTCCAGCCCACATGCCCGACCACCTGCACTGGTTCAAATGGGAGGCCTACACCACCTGGCTGTCGGGCTTCGCCCTGCTGATCGTCCTCTACTACTGGCAGGCGCCGGTCTATCTGATCGACCCGGCCAGGCACGCTTTCAGCCAGCCGGCCGCCATCGCCACGGGCCTGGCCTTCATCTTCGGGGGCCTCGCCGTCTACGAGGGCCTGTGCCGCTCGCCGCTGGGCGACAGGCCGCGCCTGTTCGGGGTGGTGTGGTTCCTGGTTCTGGTCGCCGCGACCTGGGCCCTGACCCAGATCTTCACCGACCGGGGGGCCTTCATCCACGTGGGCGCGATCATCGGCACCTGCATGGTCGGCAACGTGTTCCTGATCATCATCCCCAACCAGCGCAAGATCGTCGCCGACATGCTGGCCGGCCGCACGGTCGACCCACGCCTGGGCGCGATGGGCAAGCAGCGCTCGGTGCACAACACCCACATGACCCTGCCGGTCATCTTCATCATGATCAGCAACCACTATCCGGCGGTGACGGGGCACCACTTGGCCTGGCTGCTGCTGGCGCTGATCGCGGCGGGCGGGGTGTCGATCCGCTACTTCTTCATCCTGCGCCACCACGGGATCATCAAGCCGGACTACCTGATCCTGGGGGCGTTCCTGATCTTCGCCGTCAGCATGATCGCCAGCATCAAGCCCAAGACGGCCGAGACCATGGCGGACGTCCCCTTCCCCGTGGCCCAGGCCATCGTCAAAAAGCACTGCGTGATGTGCCACGCGGCGGTCCCAACCCATCCGGGCTTCACCGCCCCGCCCAACGGCGCGGCTTTCGACACCCCGGCCGGCATGGCCCGCTATGCGGGCAAGATCCGCGAACGTGCGGTTGATTCCACCAGCATGCCCCTCGGAAACGAGACTCACATTACCGATGCCGAACGCGCCCAGTTGGGCGCCTGGATCAAGGCGGGAGCAAAAACCCAGTGACCACCGCGGCAGAGACGCCACCGGCCGACACCACGACCGACGACGCCGCCGCCCCGGCGCCGCGAAAACGCAACGCCGAGCGGACGCGCAAGGCGATCCTGACCGCGGCGCTCAAGGAATTCTCCCAGGCGGGCTACGCCGGCGCGCGGATCGAGAAGATCGTCAAGGCCGCCAAGTGCAACATCCGCATGCTGTACCACTACTTCGGCGACAAGAAGGGCCTGTACCTGGCGGTGCTGGAAGCCGCCTACGAGGACCTGCGCGGTCGCGAGGCCGAGCTGAAGATCGACTTCGACAAGCCGCTGGAGGGCTTCTTCGCCCTGCAGCGCTTCACCTTCGACTATTTCGAGAAGAACCCCCGCATCGACGGCCTGCTGCGCAACGAGAACCTGCTGCAGGGCAAGTTCGTCTCGCAGTCTCGCAAGGTCACCGAGACGGCCTTTCCCCTGCGCCGCACCATCGAGCGGCTGATCGACAGCGGCCGGCAGCAGGGCCTGTTCCGCGACGACCTGGACTGGGCCCAGATCTACGTGACCATCGCCGCCATGAGCCGCTTCCACCTGGCCAACGGCTATTCTCTGTCGGTGACGCTGGACACCGACATGAGCAAGCCGGAATGGCGCCGCGCGCGCCTGACCCATGCGCTGGACCTGCTGGAAGGCTATCTGACCAAGCGCCCGTAGCGCCGCTCCAACCTTGACCGTTGCGCCCGCCGCAACCTTCGGCTGTTATGCCGGGAGTTTGGGGGAGACGAGTTCATGAGCGGAGCGTTGCGGGTCGCTGTCTGTACGGCGGCGTTGTTGGCCTATGGCGGCCAGGTGCTGGCGCAGGACGCGGCCCCGCCGCCGCCGGCTCCGGTTCCCGTCATCGACAAGTCGATCCCCCCGCCCGTGGCCGTCGCTCCGACCACGACCACCGCCGCCACCGCCGAACCGGCCAAGCCCGAGGGCTCGGTCCATGTGCGTTGCGACGGCCAGCCCGCCGGCCTCTCTGCCGCCCAGACCATCGGCTATCTGCTGGCGATCACCGCCACGGCCGGCGTGGTGGGCGGCCTGGTCGGCGCGCCCGAGACCGCCGACGACGGCAAGAAGAGCAAGGGGGCGGCCGGGGTCGAGGCCTGCACCGCCGCCCTCGCCGCCGAGAAGGACGAGACCCGCCGCGCCCAGCTGGTTCTGGCCCGGGCCATCCACCAGATCGAGGCCAAGAACTTCGAGGCCGCTCTCGCCGATTCGCGGTCGCTGCCCACCATCGCCCCGACCCAGAGCGCCAATCGCGGCTTCCAGCGCAGCCTGGGCCTGTCGGGCGCCAACCTGGAGGCCGCCGCCCTGCTGCGTTTGGGCCGCCCCAAGGAAGCCGAGGACGCGGCCCTGCGCATGGCCGAGGCCTCGCCGTTCGACCTGAACAACCAGCTGCTGGCCGCGCCCTACGTCGGGCTGACGGCCGAGATGACCCCGGCCAAGCAGGTCTTCCTGGAACGCTACGGCCGCCTGTATCCGCCGGGCCTGAACCGCCGCTACGAGAGCCATCTGTGGTCGGGCGACTACAAGGCCGCGGCGGGCGACATGGAAAGCCTGACCGCGACCATGGAGGCTTTCGTCAAGGACGGCACGCCCATCCCGACCGTGTTCACCGCGCGCCGGGCGGTGTCCTACATGCTGGCCGGCGACCTGGAGCGGTCCAACACCCTGGCCGCCGAGGCCCGCACGGCGGTGGACGCCCTGATCAAGAGCGGCGAGGGCCTGAACGACCAGACCATGGTCAGCCAGACCGAGGAACTTCTGGACTTCCAGGCCGTCGGCCGCGACCTGGCCGAGGGCCGGGTCAAGGAGGCGAGGACGGCCTTCGCCGCCCGTACGCGCTGGATGGCGCCGACCGCCCCCGCCGTGGCCACGCTGACCGAGCGCCTGCGCGCCGGCGCCCAGCCGTCCGAGCTGACCGGCGCCCTGGCCCGCTCGCCCGAGCAGCTGCGCGCCGACGGGCTGACGGCCAAGGCCGGGGCCATGATCGAGAATCCCAAGGCCACCAGCGGCCTCTACGGCGCGATCCGGCCGCTGCTCAAGCCCGCCGATTTCAACCCCGTGACAAAGCCCGTCTGGCGCACGACCAAGTCGCGCTACCTGATCAAGCCCAAGGACGCCAAGTTCGGCGGCGAGCTGATCTATATCTCGGGCGCGACGCCACTGGTCTCCGGCGAGGCGCTGCTGCTGCACAGCGCCCTGATGGCCAAGGAGCGCGGCAAGACCGGCTTCTACCTCTCCCCCGGCCGCAAGACCCTCGACAGCGCCCTGGTGATCTTCGCCAATCCCGACGACGCCGGCGTGCCGCAGGGCCAGTTCAACGCCGCCGAGCCGATCGTGACGGCCCTGTCGGTCGACATGCCCCGCCCGCAAGAGTGAGGCCTAGAACAGCACGCCCTTCTCTAGCATGCCGTGGACGCCCTTTTCGCCGTTGACCGTCTGGGTCACGCGGAAGTCCACGGCCAGGGAGCAGAACTGATAGGCCTGCACCCGCGTGAGCGAAGAGCGCGAGACGATCAGGTCGATCATGCCGCGCAGGGCCTGCTTCATGGCGAGGTCCAGGTCCTCGTCGAAGCCCAGGGTGATGAAGTGGGTCGGACTTTCGGCGCTGGGCCAGGTGCGCGCGCCGACGTCGGCGGCCTTGTGCAGCACGAAGGTGAAGGTCCCGGTCAGGCCCATCTCCAGGGCGTTGACGCAGACCTCGCCGTCGCCCTGGCGGCCATGGCCGTCGCCGGCCGAGAAGTTGGCGCCCGGAACCCAGACCGGCAGGAACAGGGTCGAGCCGGCGATCAGCTCCTTGCAGTCCATGTTGCCGCCGTGCTCGCGGGGTTCGCGGCTGGAGAGGCGTCCGTACTTGGCCGGCGGTGCGACGCCGGTGGTGCCGAAGAAGGGCCGCAGCGGCAGGGTCGGTCCCCAGGCCGGCTTGCAGGTTCCCGCTCCCGCGTCGACGGCGATGTGGCTGACATAACGCTCGGGGAACTCGTCCGGCAGGGTCCCGGCCAGCGGCCGGACAGCGCAATAGCCCCAGGTGTTGTTGGGCTCGATGGCCTCGATCCGCACCTCCAGCGTGTCGCCCGGCTCGGCGCCGGCGATGGCCACGGGGCCGGTCAGGATGTGCGGGCCGATCCGGTCGAGCTTGGCGTCGTGGATCGCCTGCAGAGCAGGCGGGATCGAAAGCCCCGAATCCGGCTCGGGCATCACCTCGGGACCGCCCGAGACGCAGTCGATCACCACCGTGTCGCCGGGCTGGACGGTCAGCACCGGATCGAAGGCCGCGTCGAAAATCCCGAAGCGCACAGTCTGCGGAGTCGAAGCCAGGTGGTGTCGCATAAAGTAAGCCCTCTATTACCAAACCCAAATGGCCCGCGCCGACGGCGACGCCCTAGCCTGGACCATCGCGGTGGGACGCGGAAGCCGCCGGCGCCCATCCGGCGGGCGCCGCGACCGCGTCACTGATGTGTGGGCGAGCGTCGAGGCGATCCGGACGGCGCGGCGCTGGCGGACACCGGATATCCCGGATATGAAGAATTTTCTTACTTGTGGAGTCCCTTCCGCATGGCGACCGATCCGGCGCTTTCGGCGTTCCTGGCCCTCGACGACGAGGCGATGGCGGCCCATGCCGACGCCCGCGCCGACGCGCTGGGCCTGTCCCTGCCGCCTGAGACGCACGCCGGGGTGATCGAGAACCTGATCCTGCTGCGCCGCCAGACCGCGACCTTCATCGCCGCGCTCGACGATGCGCCGCCCGCGCCCGAGGCTTTCGAGCCATGAGCGCCCCGAGCTCCCGCTTCGATTTCCGCTCGGCCACGACCGTCGCCGCCGACATTCGGGGCGGCAAGACCACCGCCCGCGAGGAAACCCAGGCGGCCCTAGCCCGTGCGACGAACGATCCGTTCAACGCCTATACCGCTGTCTTCGCCGAGCGCGCCCTGGCTCAGGCCGAAGCCCTCGACGCCGATCTCGCCGCCGGCCGCCCGGTCGGGCCGCTGGCCGGCGCGCCCTTCGCGGTCAAGAACCTGTTCGACGTCGAAGGCCGGACCACGATCGCCGGCTCCAAGATCCGCCGCGACGCGCCCGCCGCCGCTCACGACGCCACCGCCGTCCAACGCTTGACCGCCGCCGGGGCGGTGCTGATCGGGGCGCTGAACATGGACGAGTTCGCCTATGGCTTCGTCACCGAAAACGCCCATGACGGCCCCACCCGCAATCCGCATGACCTGACCCGCATCGCCGGCGGCTCGTCGGGCGGTTCGGCGGCCGCGGTCTCGGGCGGCCTCGTCCCCCTAACCCTGGGTTCGGACACCAACGGTTCGATCCGCATTCCCGCCGGCCTGTGCGGCGTGTTCGGCCTCAAGCCCACCCTGGGCCGCCTGTCGCGCCAGGGCGCCTTTCCCTTCGTCGAGAGCCTGGACCACGTGGGACCGTTCGCGCGGTCGGTCGCGGACCTGGCCCTCGCCTACGACCTGATGCAGGGGGCCGATCCGCTGGATCCCCTCTGCCGTCGGCCCGCCGAACCAGCCGCCCCTCGCCTGCAAGCCATGCTCGACGCGCCCCTTCGCGTCGGCGTGCTGGGCGGCTGGTTCGCGCAGGGCGCTTTCCCCGAGGTGCTGGAAGCGCTGGAGATCGTCGCCGACGCCCTGCAGGCCCGGCGCGGCGTCGAGCTGCCCGGCGCCGAGCAGGCCCGCGCCGCCGCCTTCTGCCTGACTCCCGTCGAGGCCGCCCACCTACACCTGCCCGACCTGAAGGCCCGCCCGCTGGACTACGATCCCGCCGTGCGCGACCGCCTGCTGGCCGGCGCCCTGGTTCCCGAAGCCGTGGCCGAGGCGGCGCGGCGCTATCGCCCGGTCTTCCGCGACGCGGTCCGCGAGGTTTTCGAGAACTTCGACATCCTGCTGGCCCCCGCCTCGGTCTGCCCCGCCCCCGGCATCGGCCAGGCGACCATGGAGGTGGACGGCCAACAGGTGTCGGTGCGCAAGAACCTGGGCGCCTACACCCAGCCCATCAGCTACATCGGCCTGCCGGTGGTCGCCGCCCCGGTGAACCGCCCCGGCAAGCTGCCCATCGGTGTGCAGATCATCGCCCCGGCCTGGCGCGAGGACCTGGCCCTGGCCGCCGCCCTGCGCCTGGAACAGGCAGGCGTGGTCGCCGCGTACACGCCTCCGGAGCCCACGGCATGATCATCGACGATCCCGAAACCCTGGCCGAGGTGACCGCCGCCGTCGACGCCTACGAAGTGGCGCTGATGACCAACGACGTCGAAGCCCTGGACGGCTTCTTCCGCGACGCGCCCCAGACCGTGCGCTACGGCGTGGCCGAGAACCTCTACGGCTTCGAGGCCATCGCGGCCTTTCGAATCGGTCGGGCCGGCGGGTCGCCGCAGCGTTCGCGCCTAAGGACCGAAATCACTACGTTTGGGCGAGATTTCGCAATCGCCAATGTCGAATTCCAACGCGAAGGGGCAAAACGCACCGGCCGCCAGAGCCAGACCTGGCTGCGCACCGAAATCGGCTGGAAAATCGTCTCGGCCCACGTTTCGCTGCTGCAGGACGGCGTCGACCAACGCCTTGTTCCGTAAGCGACAGATCGTCCGCCCCATGACGATAAGTAATAATCCTCTGACTTCTGATCTGCTTTTGGGCAGTCTTGTTGCGGCGTGGTCAAATAGTGACATCCCGGGCAAAAACTTCACCAAACGGCGGCGCCAGCGTCATCAAACCTTTGGATTCGCCTTCGGCATTGTGCATTGCACCCTCAAGCGCCGGGCCGTCGGCGCATGAAGGGGATACTTCAATGACCACCGCCACCAAGCTGCGCAGCCGCCTCCACCGCGGCGCCGCCCTCACCGCCCTGGCCCTGGCCGTCGGCGCCGCCGCGCCCGCCTTCGCCCAGGAAGCCTCCGTCACCCTGGACGACGTGATCGTCACCGCCCAGAAGCGCTCGGAAAACGTCCAGGACGTTCCGGTCTCGGTCGCCACCATGTCGGGCGAGAAGCTGGGCGACGTCCTGGCCGCCGGCGAGGACATCGTGGGCCTGTCGAGCCGCGTTCCGGGCCTCTACATCGAATCCTCGAACGGCCGCGCCGCCCCGCGCTTCTACATCCGCGGCCTGGGCAACGTGGACTTCGACCTGGCCGCCTCGCAGCCGGTGTCGGTGATCATCGACGACGTGGTCATGGAAAACGTCGTGCTGAAGAGCACCCCGATCTTCGACGTCCAGCAGGTTGAAATCCTGCGCGGCCCGCAAGGCACCCTGTTCGGCCGCAACACCACCGCCGGCATCGTGAAGTTCGACAGCGTCAAGCCGAGCCAGGACTTCTCGGCCATCGGCACCGCCACCTACGGCACCTACGGCACCGCCACGTTCGACGGCGGTATCGGCGGCGCGCTGGTGAAGGACGTGCTGTCGGGCCGCCTGTCGGTCTTGGCCCAGCACCGCAACGACTACATCGACAACGGCTTCAACGGCGAAAAGAACGCCCTGGGCGGCTATGACGAATACGCCATCCGCGGCCAACTGCTCTATACGCCGACCGACAAGTTCAGCGCCCTGCTGAACCTGCACAACCGCTCGCTGGACGGCACCGCCGCGATCTTCCGCGCCAACATCCTCACGACCGGCAGCAACAAGATCAACGGCAACTTCGACCGCGACAAGGTCTTCTACAACGGCGGCAACAACAACCCGCAGAAGTTCGACGGCAACGGCGCCTCGCTGAAGATGGACTACGATCTGGGCAGCACCAAGCTGACCTCGATCTCGGCCTACGAGACCACCAACGGCTACAGCCGCGGCGACATCGACGGCGGCGTGGCCGGCGTCGGCCCGGGCTTCATCCCGTTCGACTCCGCCTCGCAGGACGCCATCGACCTGGACCAGTACACCCAGGAAATCCGCCTCGCCAGCGACGACGCCTCGCCGCTGACCTGGCAGGTGGGCGCCTACTACTTCAAGTCCAAGTTCTCGGTCGCCAGCGACCCCGGCTTCGCCCCGCCCTCGACCATCGAGCACAAGAACACCGCCTGGGCCGTGTTCGGTCAGGCCTCGTACAAGTTCACCGAAGACTTCAAGGTCACCGGCGGCCTGCGCTACACCAGCGACGACAAGGACATGTCGGTGCTGAGCTCGCCGTTCGGCATCCCCGCGCCGGTCTCGGTGTCGGACGAGAAGGTCAGCTGGGACCTGTCGGCGTTCTACGACGTCGCTCCGGACGTCAGCCTCTACGCCAAGGTCGCCTCGGGCTTCCGCGGTCCGTCGATCCAGGGCCGCGACATCGCCTTCGGCAGCGCCTCCTCGATCGCCCAGTCCGAAACGATCATGTCGTATGAAGCGGGCCTGAAGAGCGAGTTCCTGGACCGCCGCGTCCGCCTGAACGGCGCGGTGTTCGCCTACACCGTCAAGGATCTGCAGCTGAGCGCCATCGGCGGCGGCAGCAACTCCAACCGCCTGATCAACGCCGACAAGGGCGAGGCCTACGGCTTCGAAGTCGACGGCGAGTGGGCGGTCAGCGAGAACCTGCTGCTGACGGCCGGCTACAGCTACAACCACACCGAAATCAAGGACGCCGACCTGACCACCGCCGCCTGCGGCTCTGGCCAGTGCACGGTCACCGATCCGGTCACCACCGGCGGCCTGGCCCTGATCAACGGCAACCCGTTCCCGAACGCGCCGAAGTCGATCCTGACCTTCACGGCCCGCTACAGCTATCCGATCGGCGACGGCGAACTGTTCGCCTACACCGACTGGTTCCGCCAGGGCTACACCAACATCTTCCTCTACGAGAGCAAGGAGTACTACACGAACGGCGACTTCGAAGGCGGCCTGAAGCTCGGCTACGCCAAGCAGGACGGCAGCTACGAGATCGCCGCGTTCGCCCGCAACATCACCAACGAGGTGAACCTGCGCGGCGGCATCGACTTCGACAACAACACCGGCTTCGTGAACGAGCCCCGCATCATCGGCATCTCGATCACCGCCAAGCGGTAATCCCAAGAAGACCCGCCCGGCCTCACCGCCGGGCGGAAGACCGAAGGATTGCCATCGTCCAGCCATGCTCCCGGCCCGCGTCGGGAGCATGGTTCGTTTCGGAGGGTCTCCCCCTCCATCCCACGATGAGATAAGTCCTTCGAATGACGACGCAAAAGATCATTTTCGACACCGATCCCGGCATCGACGACGCCATGGCGCTGCTCTTCATCGAGGCCAGCCCCGCGCTCGATCTGGTGGCCGTCACCACGGTGTTCGGCAACGCCGACATCGACACCACCACCCGCAACGCCCTCTATCTGAAGGACCGCTTCGGCCTGCAGGCCCCGGTCTTCAAGGGCACGGACAAGCCGCTGACCCGGCCTCGCAACCCCTCACCCACCTTCGTGCACGGCGAGAACGGCCTGGGCGACGTCGAGCTGACCGGCCTGGTCCCGGCGGAGCCCGAGGCCAAGCCCGCCTACCAGGCGATCATCGACCTGGCCCGCGAGAACCCCGGCGAGATCACCCTGGTCGCGGTGGGGCCGCTGACCAACCTGGCCCTGGCGCTGCAGGCCGATCCCGAGGTCGCCAAGCTGCTCAAGGGCGTGGTGATCATGGGCGGCGCCTTCGCCGTGGCCGGCAAGCCGGGCAATGTCACGCCGGTGGCCGAGGCCAACATCTGGAACGACCCCGAGGCGGCGGACCTGGTCTTCACCGCTCCCTGGTTCGTCACCGCCGTCAGCCTGGACGTCACCACCCAGGTGGTGATGAGCCCGGCCTATATGGACGATCTGGAAGCCAAGGCTGGTCCGGCCGGCGCCTTCCTCAACGCCATCTCCAAGCCCTACGCGGCCTTCTACGGCGGGCGCGACGGGATCGTCGGCTGCTGCGTGCACGACGCGGCGGCCGTGGCCTATGTGATCGATCCGTCGCTGTTCGAGGTTCGGCGTGGGTCGATCCGGGTGGTCACGGATGGGATCGCCTTGGGCCAGACCTGCCAGAAGGTCGAAGGCGAGCTGTTCGGGCCGAGCGCCTGGGACGACCAGCCGATCCAGGCGATCACCGTTGGGGTCAACGAGGCTGGGTTGTTGAAGCTGTATGCGGAGACGATGAAGGCCTGAGGCGGCTAACACTTGCCCCCTTCGGGCCTTCGGCCCTCCTTCCCCCGGAGGGGGAAGAGGATGCGGAGTTTTCGTCCTCCGCCCCCTACGGGGGCGGACAGACCGCGCAGCGGTCAGGTGGGGGCAAGTGGGCGCCCACTAACGCCGATACCGCTCCACGCCCGCCACGTACGTCCTCTCCACCACCCGGTCATCCGCCAGCACCGTCAGCGCGAACAGCCGGTCCTCCAGACTCTTCGCCGCCGGCATCCGTCGCGCCAGCAGCGGCGTGGCCGCCAGGTCCAGCACCAGGAAGTCGGCGATCTTGCCGGCCTCCAGGCTGCCGATCTCGTCCTCCAGCCCCAGGGCCCGCGCCCCGCCCAGCGTCGCCAGGTAAAGCGCATGGAACGGGTCCAGCGCCTCGCCGCGCATCTGGCCCACCTTGTAGGCCTCGCCCAGGGTGTGGAGGATCGAGAAGGTCGTCCCCGCCCCCACGTCCGTGCCGATCCCCACCTTCACGCCATGGGCGCAGGCCGTCTCCAGCGGGAACAGGCCCGAGCCCAGGAACAGGTTCGAGGTCGGGCAGAAGGCGATGGCCGAGCCCGCCCCCGCCAGTCGCTGGAAGGCGTCGCCCTGGAGGTGGACGCAGTGGGCGAAGATCGAGCGTTTCCCCACCAGGCCGAAGCGGTCGTAGACGTCCAGATAGTCCTCGGCCTCCGGGAACAGCCGGGCCGTATCGACGATCTCGCGCAGGTTCTCCGACAGGTGGGTCTGCATCCACACCGTCGGGTGCTCGGCCAGGATCTCGCCGGCCATGGTCAGCTGTTCGTCGCTGCAGCTGATCGCGAAACGCGGCGTGACGGCGTAGCCCAGGCGTCCCTTGCCGTGCCAGTTCGCGATCAGGTCCAGCATGTCGGCGCGGCTGGTCTCGACCGTGTCGGTCAGGCCCGGCGGGGCGTTGCGGTCCATCAGCGATTTGCCGGCGATGACCCGCATGTCGCGCTTCAGGGCCGAAGCGAACAGCGCCTCGACCGAGCCCTTGTGCACCGAGCCGAACACCAGGGCACTGGTCGTGCCGTTGCGCAGCAGCTCCTCGACGAAGAACTCGGCGGTCTCCTCCGCATGCGCCGGATCGGCGAAGGCGGCCTCGGCCGGGAAGGTGTGGCGCTCCAGCCAGTCCAGCAGTTGCTCGCCATGGGCGGCGATGATGTCGACCTGCGGGAAATGGATATGGGTGTCGACGAAGCCGGGGACGATCAGCTTGCCGGTCAGGTTCTCCACCGGCGTGTCGCCCAGCTCGTCGGCCAGCTTGGCGTAGTCGCCGCAGGCTGTGACGCGGCCGTCCTCGACCAGCAGCAGGCCGTCGGCGTGGAAGGCGTGCGCCTCTCCGTCGGTGGTGCTCGGGTCGGCCTCCAGATGGAGGATCGACGCCCTATAGGCTTGCAATCTTTAGTTCCTTCGAGTGTTCACGCCGAGCGGCCTCAAGCCGCAGCAGCAGGTCGGCCACCACCGAGACGGCGATCACCTCGGGGGCCTTGTTCTTCAGGTGCGGCAGGCCGATCGGGCAGGTCACGCGCCCGACGGTCCCCTCGCCGAAGCCGTCCTTGCGCAGGCGGCTGAGGAACCGGGCCTTCTTGGTGTCGGACCCGATCAGGCCCAGATAGCCGAACCCGCCGCCGGCCAGGGCCGAGGAGGTCAGGGCGTAGTCCAGATTATGGTCGTGGGTCATGATCAGGACATAGGCGTCCTGGCCCGCCCCCATGGCCGCCGCCGCCAGCTCGGCCGCCGTGCCGATGGTGACCCCGGGCAGGTCGACGGTCTCGGGCCGAGTGTCGTACCATTGAAGGCGGAACGGCAGCGGCTCGATGGCCCGCGCCACGGCCTGGCCCACGTGGCCGGCGCCGAACAGCAGCACCGGCGGACGCGGCAGATCCTGGGGCTCGACCAGTTCGTCGCCCACCGCCGGTCGCGCGCCGCGCGCCGTGGCCGGCTCGCCCGCCAGGGTGATCGGCGCGCCGTCGGGGCGCAGGGCGGTGACCGGCGCGATGGTCTTGACCAGGGCGCCGGGATTGAAGCGGGTACGGACCTCGAAGGGCTGGGCCGCGTCCAGCCGGCGCGCGGCCTCGGTCAGCCAGTCGACGGCCGTCCTGTCCAGCCGCTCGATCAGCAGCCGCACCCGGCCGCCGCAGCACTGGGCCAGCAGCGGGCCCAGCGGATAGTCCTGCAGGGCGAAATGCACGGGCGAGGCCAGCAGCTTGCGCGCCTGGTCGGCGACCTGGTGCTCCAGATTGCCGCCGCCGATGGTGCCCGCCTGCCCCTCGGCCCAGACCACCATCTTGGTCCCGGCGTCACGCGGGGCCGAGCCCTCGGTGGCCAGGATGGTGACCAGGGCGACGGGGCGGTCCTCGGCCAGGCGCGCGAGGGATTGGCGGGCCCAGTTGCTCACGACGCGGCCCGCCGCTTGACGTCTTCCACCGCCATCAGAATCCGCTCCGGTGTCGCCGGGGCGTCGAGGTCGGGGAACACCTTGTGGTCGGCCACGCTGGCCACCGCCCGGCTCACCGCCGACAGCACCGACAGCGCCAGCATCAGGGGCGGTTCGCCCACGGCCTTGGAGCGGTGGATCGTCTCCTCGACGTTCCGGCCCGCCTCCCACAGCTCGACGTTCAACACCGCCGGCCGGTCGCCGCAGGTGGGGATCTTGTAGGTCGAGGGGGCGTGGGTCAGCAGGCGGCCGTCGGCGGCGTAGACCAGCTCCTCGGTCGTCAGCCAGCCCATCCCCTGGATATAGCCGCCCTCGATCTGGCCCAGGTCGATGGCCGGGTTCAGCGAGCGCCCGGCGTCGTGCAGGATGTCGGCCCGGGTGACCTTCATCTCGCCCGTCAGGGTGTCGATCAGCACCTCACTGCAGGCCGCGCCATAGGCGTAGTAGTAGAACGGCCGGCCCGTATGGGTCTTGCGGTCGTAGTGGATCTTGGGCGTGGCGTAGAAGCCGGTCGCCGACAGCGAGACCCGGCCCAGATGCGCCTGGCGGCACAGCACGTTGAACGGCACCAGCTCGGTCCCGGCCCGCAGGCCCTCGGGCGTGAACTCGACCTCGGCCTCTTCGCAGCCCCACTTCCTGGCCGCGAACTCGACCAGCCGCGCCTTGATGGTGTTGGCCGCGTTCAGGGCCGCCATGCCGTTGAGGTCCGTGCCCGACGAGGCCGCCGTGGCCGAGGTGTTGGGCACCTTGTCGGTGACGGTGGAGGTCACCTTCACCTGGTCGACCGGCACCTTGAAGGCCTCGGCGACGATCTGGGCCACCTTGACGAACAGCCCCTGCCCCATCTCGGTGCCGCCGTGGTTCAGCAGGATCGAGCCGTCGGCATAGAGGTGGATCAGGGCCCCGGCCTGGTTCAGGTGGGTGGTGGTGAACGAGATGCCGAACTTCACCGGCGTCAGGGCCAGGCCCTTCTTCAGGATCGGGCTGCCGGCGTTGAAGGCGTCGATGTCGCGCTGGCGAGCCTCGTAGTCGCAGGAGGCGGCCAGTTGGGCCAGCAGCTGCGGCGCGACGTTGTCTTCCACAGTCTGGCCGTAGGGCGTCAGGTTCCGGCCCTCGCCGCCATAGAGGTTGCGGCGGCGCACCTCCAGCGGGTCCAGACCCATGGCCTGGGCGACGGCGTCCATCACGTGCTCGATGGCGGCCATGCCCTGCGGCCCGCCGAAACCCCGGAAGGCGGTGTTGGACACCGTGTGGGTCTTGAAGCGGTGCGAGACGATCTCGACGGCCGGCAGGAAGTAGCAGTTGTCGGCGTGGAACATGGCCCGGTCGTTGATGGCCATCGACAGGTCGGTGCTGCAGCCGCAGCGCGACGCCAGTTCCAGCTTCAGGCCCGTCAGCCGGCCCTCGTCGTCGAAGCCGACGTCGTAGCCGACCTCGAAGTCGTGCCGCTTGCCGGTCATGACCATGTCCTCGTCCCGGTCGGGACGGGCCTTGGCCGGACGGCCGGTCTTGACCGCCACCAGGGCGGCGGCGGCGGCGAACAGCGAGGCCTGGGTCTCCTTGCCCCCAAACCCGCCGCCCATCCGGCGCACCTCGACGGTCACCGCGCTGCTGGGCACGGCCAGCACGTGGGCCACCAGGTGCTGGACCTCGCTGGGATGCTGGGTGGACGACCAGACGTGGACATCGCCGCCTTCCCGGGGCGTGGCCAGGGCCACCTGGCCCTCGAGGTAGAAATGGTCCTGGCCGCCGATGGCGAAGCCGCCTTGCAGACGCCGGGGCGAGGCCGCCAGGGCGGCCGCCGCGTCGCCGCGCGCCATGCGCTGGCTGGCCTCGATCTTCAGGTCGGCGGCGCGGGCGGCGGCGATGTCGATGGCGGCCGGCAGGTCCTCGTATTCGATCACCGCCTTGGCGGCGGCGGCGCGGGCGGCGGCGATGGAGGTGGCGGCCACGGCGAACAGGCTCTGGCCCACGCAAACCACCTCGCCGTCGGCGAACAGCTTGTCGTCGTGGATCACCGGGCTGACGTCGTTCTCGCCGGGGATATCGGCCGCCGTCAGAACGATCACAACGCCGGGCGAGGCGCGCACGGCCGACAGGTCCATCGACACGATCCGCGCGTGCGCCTTCTTGCTCATGCCCAGATGGACATGCAGCGTGCCGGGCGGCTCGGGAATGTCGTCGACATAGATCGCCGTGCCCGAGACATGGCGCAGGGCGCTGTCGTGCGGCAGCGAGGCGTGGACGCCCTGGAAGACGACAGGCTCGATCACCGTGGTTCCGGAATCAGCCATGCGCGGCCTCCGGCACGCGGGTCGCCACCTCCGGCTGGGCGGACTCGATGAAGACCTTGCGCAGCATGTTGCCGGCCGCCAGGGCGCGATAGGCCGCCGAGGCGCGGGCGTCGCTGAGGGGCGTGAAATCGCCCGCCAGGGCCTTCACGGCCTCGTCGATGGTGGACGGTTTCCAGGGCTCGCCGATCAACCGATCCTCGCAGGCCGTGGCCCGCTTGGGCGTGCCGGCCATGCCGCCGAAGGCGATGCGGGCCGAAGCCACGACGCCGTCGCGAACCTCGATGGCGAAAGCTCCACAGACGGCCGAGATGTCCTGGTCGAAGCGCTTGGACAGCTTGTAGACCTTGAAGATCGTCTCGGGCTTCGGCTCGGGCACAATCACCGCCTCGACGAACTCGCCGGGCCGGCGGTCCTGCTTGCCATAGGCCAGGAAGAAATCCTCCAGCGGGATCGTGCGCCGCGCGTTCCACTGGCGCAGCACCAGCTGGGCGCCCGCCGCGATCAGGGCCGGCGGCATGTCGCCGATGGGCGAGCCGTTGGCGATGTTGCCGCCGATCGTACCGCTGTTGCGCACCTGGGTGGACCCCAGCCGCCGCATCATCCTGCCGAGGTCGGGATAGAGCCCCGCCAGCGTCTCCAGGGCGTCGACATAGCGTACGCCCGCGCCGATCCGCACGCCGCCGTCCTCGTGGACAAGGGTCTTCAGTTCACCCACCCGGCCGATGTCTATCAGGGTCTTCAGCGGCTTGCGCAGCTTGGTCACCCACAGGCCGATGTCGGTCGCCCCGGCCACGAGGGTCGCGTCGGGATGGGCGGCATAGGTCTGGGCCAGCTCGTCGACGCTTTGGGGCGCGAACCAGCGTCGCGTGACGCCGGCCACGACATCCCGGTGCTCCAGCTCCAGCATCGTCTCGCGCCGCAGCGCCAGGAGGCCCTCGGACACGTCGGGCGCGGCCTCGCTGGGAATGTCACCCGCCGCCGCGATGATCGCGCCATAGCCCGTGCAGCGGCACAGGTTGCCGGCCAGCACCTCGTCGACCGGCGCGTCCGTCCCCTTGGCCGCCACGGCCCGGCCGTACAGCGACATGACGATGCCCGGCGTGCAGAAGCCGCACTGCGAGCCGTGATGCTCGACCATGGCCGCCTGGACGGGATGGGGCTTGTCGGAAGCCAGGCCTTCGACGCTGATCAAGGCCTTGCCGTCCAGCATGGGCACGAACTGGATGCAGCTGTTGACCGCGCGCCACGCGGTGTCGCCCTGCCCGTCCAGCTCGCCCACCAGCACGGTGCACGAGCCGCAGTCGCCCTCGGCGCAGCCTTCCTTGGTCCCGGTGCGCCGCAGGTCGCCGCGCAGATGTTCCAGCAGGGTGCGGGTAGGATCGACGCCCTTGGCCTCGACCACCTCGCCGTTCAGCAGGAAGCGGACGGTTCCGGCCATCAGCTGCCCCGGTAGGTGGAATAGGCGAACGGCGAGACCAGCAGCGGCACGTGATAGTGCTGGGCCGTATCGGCCACCGCGAAGTCTATCGTCACCACGTCCAGGAACGGCGGATCGCTCAGGCTCGCGCCCGAAGCCTTGAAATAGTCGGCCACGGCGAATTCCAGCCGGTAGCCGCCGGGGGTCAGGTCCTGCCCCTCGATCAGCCGCGCCCGGCCGTCGGCGTCGGTGCGCACCTGGCCCAGCAGGCCGAAGACGCCGTCGCGCCGCGTCGAGACCCGCACGACCACCCCCGCCGCCGGACGCCCCGCGGCGGTGTCGAGGATATGGGTGGTCAGGCCGCTCATGCTGTCGTCGTTCCTCGTTCGGGGGCCGTTCCAGACCCAGGGGCTCACGGACGATGCTGGAACCGCCTCGCCCGCAAGTCCAGTCCGGCGCGCCCGGCTCGCGCGGAAGACCCGCGACCGCCCGGGACCCAGGCGTCCGGCGCCCGTCGCTTGGGCGTTATATAAGTCTTTTATTACTTATGGAGCCATCCTCGATCGCTCGTCAGGCGCCCTGATGCGCAAAAAACGCCGAAACCCTTGGCGTAAGGTTGGAAATGCCGCGCCAACACCGGTAGCTAGGCCCTGACGGGTCGCAGTCGACACAAGACGACCCGCGCCGCTTGCACCTTGCGCAGACCGAGGAACGACCGATGGACGAGGATTTCCGTAAAGCCGCCCTGGACTATCACCGTCTGCCGCGGCCCGGAAAGCTGGCCATCGAGGCCACCAAGCGGATGGCCACCCAGCGGGACCTGGGGCTGGCCTATTCGCCGGGCGTGGCCGCCCCCTGCGAGGCCATCGCCGCCGATCCCGACTGCGCCCGCGACTACACCGCCCGCGGCAACCTGGTGGCCGTGATCTCCAACGGCACCGCCGTGCTGGGCCTGGGCAATATCGGCCCGCTGGCGTCCAAGCCGGTGATGGAAGGCAAGGCGGTGCTCTTCAAGAAGTTCGCCGGCATCGACGTGTTCGACCTGGAGGTCGACGCCGAGGATCCCGACCGCTTCATCGAGGTGGTCGCGGCCCTGGAGCCCACCTTCGGCGGCATCAATCTAGAGGACATCAAGGCTCCGGAATGCTTCGTCATCGAGCGCAAGCTGCGCGAGCGGATGAACATCCCGGTCTTCCACGACGACCAGCACGGCACCGCCATCGTCTGCGCCGCCGCCGTCCGCAACGCCCTGGTGGTGCAGGGCAAGACCCTCAAGGACGTCAAGCTGGTCACCTCGGGCGCCGGCGCGGCGGCTCTCGCCTGCGTGGACCTGCTGGTCTCCATGGGCCTGCCCGTGGAGAACGTGACCCTGACCGACATCAAGGGCGTGGTCTATGCCGGCCGCGAGCCCGACATGCCCGACAACATGGCCCGCTACGCCCGGCCGACCGACGCGCGCACCCTGCCCGACGTGCTGCCCGGCGCCGACATCTTCCTGGGCCTTTCGGCGCCCCGCGTCTTCAAGGCCGAGTGGTTGCCGCTGCTGGCGCCCAATCCGCTGATCCTGGCCATGGCCAATCCCGAGCCGGAGATCCTGCCCGAGCTCGTCGTCGCCCAGCGCCCCGACGCCATCATGGCCACCGGCCGCAGCGACTATCCCAACCAGGTCAACAACGTCCTGTGCTTCCCCTTCATCTTCCGGGGCGCGCTGGACGTCGGCGCTTCGGAGATCAACGAGGCCATGAAGGTGGCGGCCGTCGAGGCCATCGCCGAACTGGCCCGGGCCGAAGCCTCGGAAGTGGTGGCCAGCGCCTATGGCGGCGTCGCCCCGATGTTTGGCGCGCAGTACATCATTCCCAAGCCCTTCGACCCGCGCCTGATCCTGCAGATCGCCCCGGCCGTGGCCCGCGCGGCCATGGACAGCGGCGTGGCCACTCGCCCCATCGCCGACTTCGACGCCTATCGCCAGGAGCTGGAGCTGTTCGTCTACCGCTCGGGCCAGCTGATGCGGCCGGTGTTCGAGCGGGCCCGCAAGGCGACCAAGGCGGCCAAGGAGTCGGGTGGCGTGCGCGTCGCCTATGCCGAGGCCGAGGACGAGCGCGTGCTGCGCGCGGTCCAGACCGTGCTGGACGAGGGCCTGTGCAAACCGGTGCTGATCGGCCGCCGCGAGGCGATCACCGCCAAGGCCGAGCAGATGGGCCTGCGGTTCGGCGAGCGCGTCGAGATCCTCGATCCCTCGGCCGACCGCGAGCTCTTCGCCCCGCTGGTCGAGCGCTATCAGGGCCTGGTCAACCGGCGCGGCGTGCCGCCCCTGGCCGCCGAGCGCCGGGTGGCCAACCGCCGCACGGTGGCCGCTTCCATGCTGCTGCAGGCCGGCCATGTCGACGCGGCCCTGGTGGGCGGCAGCGGCGACTGGTGGCAGCACATGACCTATGTCCTGCCGATTATCCCCAAGCGCGAGAACGTCGGCCGCATCTACGCCCTGTCGGCCCTGATCCTCGACAACGGCACGCTGTTCTTCTGCGACACCCACGTCAATGTCGACCCGACCGCCGAACAGGTGGCCGAGATGACCCTGCTGGCGGCGGAATCGGTGCGCCGCTTCGGCCTGACGCCCAAGGCGGCCCTGCTCTCGCACTCCAGCTTCGGCGCCTCGAACTCGCCGACCGCGCGCAAGATGCGCGACGCCCTGGCCCTGGTGCGCGAGCGCGCGCCGGAACTTGAGGTCGACGGCGAGATGCACGCCGACGCCGCCCTCTCCCAGGCCCTGCGCGACCGCCTGGTGCACGACAGCGCCCTGAAGGGCTCGGCCAATCTCCTGGTCATGCCCACCCTGGACGCGGCCAATATCGCCCTGACCCTGCTTAGCGCCGCCACCGAGGGCCTGCTGGTCGGTCCCGTCCTGCTGGGCATGAGCCGCCCGGTCCACGTGCTGACGCCCAGCGTCACCGCGCGCGGCATCGCCAACATGACCGCCATCGCCGTCAACCAGGCCGCCGTCGAGCGCGAGGGGCGGAAGGGCTAGGTCGGCCCGGCGGCCAGGCGCTCGAACGCCGCCGTCACCACAGGTCCGGGTCCCGTCGCCGCGTCGCTCCAGACGGCGCAGGCGCGGCCGCCCCGCCCGTAGACGGCGATGTCGCTGCCCGGCCCGCCACCGGTGTGGCCCATCGGATGGGCCCACGGGTCATGCGCCCATTGCATCAGGCCCAGGCCGTAGGCCGGATCGGGATAGAGGGCGTCGCGATGCTCGGGCAGCGCCCGCCCCTGGGTCATCCGCGCCAGGGTTTCGGGGCGCAGCAAGACGCCGGTCAGCAGGGCACGCAGCAGGCGGGCGGCGTCGATCGCCTCGCCGACCACCAAGCCGTGATAGACCCAGCCCGGGTGATAGCCGGCGGCCGCGCCCATGCTCACCTCGGCCAGATCCTCCGGCCTGGTCGCCAGCCGCGCGGTCGCCAGGCCCGCCGGCGCGAACACCAGGTCGGCCAGGGCGCCCGCCAGGTCGCGGCCCGAAGCCGCCTCCACCAGGCGCCCCACCTGCAGATAGCCGATGTTGGAATAGGCCCAGCCTTGGCCGGGTTCATAACGCGGACGATCGGCCTCGACCGCCGCCAGCAGGCGCTCGACCGGCCAGGGCAGCCGTCCCGCCGCCACGTCCTGGTGATAGCGCGCCAAGCCGCCATAGTCCGGCAGGCCCGCCTCGTGCCGCAGCAACTGCGCCAGGCTGTAGGGCGGGCCGGCGAGCGGCGCATCCAGCGCCAGGTCTCCGCGCTCGACCAAGCGTAACGCGGCGATGGCCAGCACCGTCTTGGTGAAACTCCACCACGGCACCGGCCCGACGATCCCTTCCACTATCGCTTGGCCCATCGCGTCGACGAAGGCTACGGCTTGCATGGACGCTCTCCGCCGGTCGGAAGGGACGATTTCGAACGCGAAAAGGCCCCGCAGAAGCTCCCGCTCCGTCTCTGCGACGGAGGAGGAGCCCCGGCGGGGCCCGATTTTCGTCCTTCAGGAGGCGATCGGGCGCTCCGCGCCCGGATCGATCCTTAGAGGATGCGCAGGTTGCCGGCCGAGGTCTTGCCCGAGCGGCGATCCTGTTCCAGTTCGTAGCCGACTTGCTGGCCTTCGTTCAGGCCACGCAGGCCGGCGCGCTCGACGGCCGAGATGTGCACGAAGATGTCGCCGCCGCCGTTGTCCGGCTGGATGAAGCCGAAGCCCTTGGTGCTGTTGAACCACTTCACCACGCCGGTGCCGGCTTCGCCGGCGCCGCCGCCACCACCATAGCCGCCGCCGCGCGGAGCGTCATAGCCGCCACGCGAGCCACCGCCGCCACCGAAGTCGCGGGCCGGACGGCGCGGAGCCGACGGAGCGGCGCCTTGGCCGGTCACGCGCAGATTGCCGGCCGAGGTCTTGCCCGAGCGGCGATCCTCTTCCAGCTCGTAAGCCACCTGGTCACCTTCGTTCAGGCCCGACAGGCCCGAGCGTTCAACCGCGGCGATGTGGACGAACACGTCCTGGCCGCCGTCCTCGGGCTGAATGAAACCAAAGCCCTTGGCCGGGTTGAACCACTTAACGACACCGTTCGCCATCTTATCCTCAAAACCTCATTCAGCGGGCCAGTTGCCGACCCGCGTCCTTCCATCCTGCTCTCATGACGCAAATCCGAGGAACGCGCTACGGGGTTTCATTGCAGAATCTCAAGCCAAGGCCGGTCCGGGCGATAAATTTTCGCGTGACACGGGTCGATAGCGGCCGAAACGCCACCGGAAGTGGCATTCGCGCCACACGTCGGCATGCGTTCAGAAGCTTCGCTTTGGGGTCTTGGGTGCGGGGACAGGATTTGAACCTGTGACCTTCAGGTTATGAGCCTGACGAGCTACCGGGCTGCTCCACCC
>NZ_JBWKPL010000013.1:0-5624 GCF_059418225.1 Caulobacter sp. GW821-FHT09B08
GTCTTGGGTGCGGGGACAGGATTTGAACCTGTGACCTTCAGGTTATGAGCCTGACGAGCTACCGGGCTGCTCCACCCCGCGGCGAAGGAGGTAGTTTGTGTATCGTGTTGTAGGGTTCTGGACTTTGGAGCGTGAGCTCTAATGGAGCATCCTTTTAGCGGACCTGGCGGCGACCTACTCTCCCGCGCCTTGAGACGAAGTACCATTGGCCCTGGGGGACTTAACGACCGAGTTCGGAATGGGATCGGGTGGGGAACCCCCGGCATAGCCACCAGGTCAGCAAAAAGGATGCTGTCGGGTCGCGGTTGAGCGACCCGAGCATTGTTGTGAAGAAGACATCGCATGTCTTGTAAAGCAGTCATGGGTTTGACTGAAGAACGATCAAGCCTATCGAGCTATTAGTACCGGTAAGCTACACGCCTCACAGCGCTTCCACATCCGGCCTATCAACGTGGTGGTCTTCCACGGCTCTCAGCGAGACCTTGTTTTGAGGTTAGTTTCCCGCTTAGATGCTTTCAGCGGTTATCTATTCCACACTTAGCTACCCTGCTGCACAGCTGGCGCCATGACAGGTCCACCAGAGGTGTGTCCATCCCGGTCCTCTCGTACTAGGGACAGATCCTCTCAAGTCTCGTACACCCACGGCAGATAGGGACCAAACTGTCTCACGACGTTCTGAACCCAGCTCACGTACCACTTTAATCGGCGAACAGCCGAACCCTTGGGACCTGCTCCAGCCCCAGGATGTGATGAGCCGACATCGAGGTGCCAAACTTTGCCGTCGATATGGACTCTTGGGCAAAATCAGCCTGTTATCCCTAGAGTACCTTTTATTCGTTGAGCGATGGCCCTTCCACGCAGGACCACCGGATCACTATGGCCGACTTTCGTCTCTGCTCGACTTGTCAGTCTCGCAGTCAGGCGGGCTTATGCCATTGCACTCGACGACCGATTTCCGACCGGTCTGAGCCCACCATCGCGCGCCTCCGTTACACTTTGGGAGGCGACCGCCCCAGTCAAACTGCCCGCCACGCCATGTCCCGGACCCGGATAACGGGCCGCGGTTAGACGTCAACAACAATAAGGGTGGTATTTCAAGGATGGCTCCACCGGAACTGGCGCCCCGGTTTCATAGCCTCCCACCTATCCTACACATGTTATTGCTAACGCCAAGGCGAAGCTGCAGTAAAGGTTCATAGGGTCTTTCCGTCTGACCGCGGGAACCCCGCATCTTCACGGGGAATTCAATTTCGCTGAGCCTATGCTGGAGACAGTGGGGAAGTCGTTACGCCATTCGTGCAGGTCGGAACTTACCCGACAAGGAATTTCGCTACCTTAGGACCGTTATAGTTACGGCCGCCGTTTACCGGGGCTTCAATTCGCAGCTTGCACCACTCCTTTTAACCTTCCGGCACCGGGCAGGCGTCAGACCCTATACGTCGCCTTGCGGCTTCGCAGAGCCCTGTGTTTTTGATAAACAGTCGCTACCCCCTGGCCTGTGCCACTCTTTTCTGGTTGCCCAAAGAAGAGTCACGCTTATCCCGAAGTTACGCGTGCAATTTGCCGAGTTCCTTCAGCATAGTTCTCTCAAGCGCCTTGGTATACTCTACCTGCCCACCTGTGTCGGTTTCGGGTACGGTCTCCGTTGGAGTTATTTCCAGGGACCTGTTCACTGCCCGGAGCAATCCAATAAGCCCGAACAATTTACCAGATCCGTCACTTCCAACTGGTTCAGGAATATTCACCTGATTCCCATCGACTACGCCTTTCGGCCTCGCCTTAGGGGCCGACTAACCCTGCGCAGATTAGCTTTACGCAGGAACCCTTGGGCTTTCGGCGAGAGTGTCTCTCACACTCTTTATCGCTACTCATGTCAGCATTCTCACTTCCGATACCTCCAGCAAGGCTCACGCCTCACCTTCACCGGCTTACGGAACGCTCCGCTACCGCTTGCTCATAGAGCAAACCCATACCTTCGGCGTCTGGCTTGAGCCCCGTTACATTTTCCGCGCAGGTTCGCTTGACCAGTGAGCTGTTACGCTTTCTTTAAATGATGGCTGCTTCTAAGCCAACATCCTGGTTGTCAAAGCAAACCCACATCGTTTCCCACTTAGCCAGAACTTGGGGGCCTTAGATGATGGTTAGGGTTGTTTCCCTTTTCACGACGGACGTTAGCACCCGCCGTGTGTCTCCCAGATATCTCTCTCGGGTATTCGGAGTTTGATTAGAATTGGTAGAGATCGCTCCCCCCGCATCCATTCAGTGCTCTACCCCCCGAGGAGTCCGTCTGAGGCACTACCTAAATAGTTTTCGCGGAGAACCAGCTATGTCCAGGTTTGATTGGCCTTTCACCCCTATCCACAAGTCATCCGAGAATTTTTCAACATTCACCGGTTCGGTCCTCCAGTAAGTGTTACCTTACCTTCAACCTGCTCATGGATAGATCACCTGGTTTCGGGTCGTCATGCAACGTACTTAGTCGCCCTATTCAGACTCGCTTTCGCTGCGCCTACACCTAACGGCTTAAGCTTGCACGGTACATGAAGTCGCTGACCCATTATACAAAAGGTACGCCGTCACCACGCGCGGTGGCTCCGACTGCTTGTAGGCTTCCGATTTCAGGATCTGTTTCACTCCCCTTGTCGGGGTGCTTTTCACCTTTCCCTCACGGTACTTGTTCGCTATCGGTCATTGAGGAGTACTTAGGCTTGGAGGGTGGTCCCCCCATGTTCAGACAGGATTTCACGTGTCCCGCCCTACTCGAGTCTGTCGCTATTTGACGCTTACGGGGCTATCACCCACTATGGCCGACCTTTCCAAGTCGTTCAGCTTTATGTCACGACAGCACTGGCCTGGTCCCGGTTCGCTCGCCACTACTACGGGAGTCTCGGTTGATGTCCTTTCCTCCGGGTACTGAGATGTTTCAGTTCCCCGGGTTTGCTTAATGGAGCCTATGTATTCAGCCCATTATACCTTTTCCGATCCACCAAGCCTGGCCCTGCCGAAGCAGAGCTAAGTTGGAAGACCGTTAAGGTGGGTTTCCCCATTCGGAGATAGCCGGATCAAAGGGTGCTCGCGCCTCCCCGGCTCTTATCGCAGCGTGCCACGTCCTTCATCGCCTCTCAATGCCAAGGCATCCGTCAGAAGCCCTTATGCGCTTGATCGTTCTCAGCAAAACCCATGCGCTACAGGTCTAGGGACCTGCGGCATGCGCTTTACAGTCAGACATTTGATGTCTTCTTCAAAGTCCGCCCTAGAACCTTCAGCATCCCAAGGGTGAGATACTGTCGGCGGGTGAACCCTACCTTCACGATGTCATTTCGCCGGCCTGGCTGAGCCAGGCGGCAAACTTGATCAATCCTCGATCGCGTTACCGTTCCCGTCCAATCTTCTAAAAGAACTGGGGACGGGTGGTGGAGCCAGACGGATTCGAACCGACGACATCCTGCTTGCAAAGCAGGCGCTCTACCAACTGAGCTATGGCCCCTCACACTCGGTGTGAGTTGCGTTAGCCCAGGAGAGCTCTCGTCGTTTGCGTCCGTTATGCTGGAAAGTTGGTAGGCCCGATAAGACTTGAACTTATGACCTCACGCTTATCAAGCGTGCGCTCTAACCAACTGAGCTACGGGCCCATAGGCCGCATAGACCAGATCCTCATCTCCCAGACAGGCCGGGAAACGAGACCCGTTCCTGGGCTCGCGATCGCCTCGACCACCTAACGGCGATCAAGGAGTGGAAAGAGAAACGAAGACGGCGGCGATCCGCTCATCTGTATAATTAGACGCTTCAATAAGCCGAGGCTTGGAGAAGCAGTCCTTAGAAAGGAGGTGATCCAGCCGCAGGTTCCCCTACGGCTACCTTGTTACGACTTCACCCCAGTCGCTGACCCTACCGTGGTCGCCTGCCTCCTTGCGGTTAGCGCAGCGCCTTCGGGTAAAGCCAACTCCCATGGTGTGACGGGCGGTGTGTACAAGGCCCGGGAACGTATTCACCGCGGCATGCTGATCCGCGATTACTAGCGATTCCAACTTCATGCACTCGAGTTGCAGAGTGCAATCCGAACTGAGACGACTTTTAGGGATTGGCTCCCCCTCGCGGGATTGCAGCCCTCTGTAGTCGCCATTGTAGCACGTGTGTAGCCCACCTTGTAAGGGCCATGAGGACTTGACGTCATCCCCACCTTCCTCCGAATTAACTTCGGCAGTACTATTAGAGTGCCCAGCCAAACCTGATGGCAACTAATAGCGAGGGTTGCGCTCGTTGCGGGACTTAACCCAACATCTCACGACACGAGCTGACGACAGCCATGCAGCACCTGTGTCCCAGTCCCCGAAGGGAAAGCCTCATCTCTGAGGCGGTCCGGGCATGTCAAAAGGTGGTAAGGTTCTGCGCGTTGCTTCGAATTAAACCACATGCTCCACCGCTTGTGCGGGCCCCCGTCAATTCCTTTGAGTTTTAATCTTGCGACCGTACTCCCCAGGCGGAGTGCTTAATGCGTTAGCTGCGTCACCGACAGGCATGCCTGCCGACAACTAGCACTCATCGTTTACAGCGTGGACTACCAGGGTATCTAATCCTGTTTGCTCCCCACGCTTTCGAGCCTCAGCGTCAGTAACGGACCAGTATGTCGCCTTCGCCACTGGTGTTCTTCCGAATATCTACGAATTTCACCTCTACACTCGGAGTTCCACATACCTCTTCCGTACTCAAGATAGCCAGTATCAAAGGCAATTCCAAGGTTGAGCCCTGGGCTTTCACCTCTGACTAAACTATCCGCCTACGCTCCCTTTACGCCCAGTAATTCCGAGCAACGCTAGCCCCCTTCGTATTACCGCGGCTGCTGGCACGAAGTTAGCCGGGGCTTCTTCTCCGGGTACCGTCATTATCGTCCCCGGTGAAAGAATTTTACAATCCTAAGACCTTCATCATTCACGCGGCATGGCTGCGTCAGGCTTTCGCCCATTGCGCAAGATTCCCCACTGCTGCCTCCCGTAGGAGTTTGGGCCGTGTCTCAGTCCCAATGTGGCTGATCATCCTCTCAGACCAGCTAAGGATCGTAGCCTTGGTGGGCCTTTACCCCACCAACTAGCTAATCCTACGCGGGCCGCTCCAATGGCGATAAATCTTTCCCCCGAAGGGCACATCCGGTATTAGCTCAAGTTTCCCTGAGTTGTTCCGAACCAAAGGGCACGTTCCCACGTGTTACTCACCCGTCCGCCACTAATCCCGAAGGATCCGTTCGACTTGCATGTGTTAGGCCTGCCGCCAGCGTTCGCTCTGAGCCAGGATCAAACTCTCAGGTTGAGTTGACATTGACCCAGATCCTCGACCCCGAAAGGCCGGTATCTGGTTTGCATAGTTTCTTGACGAGTTCCCATCACACATCGACCAGTCCGAAGACCGATCGGCGTATAAATGGTGTCTTCAAGAGACCGCATTTGTCAGCGTCGAGATGAACCTTCTCAGTCCATCGCCAGAGCGCCGCCGCCTGCGTTTCTCTTTCCAAATCAACAATGTCAAAGACCCGAACCGCCTCAGCGGCCCCATCCGTTTAACGCCCGATGTCGGCGGAGGCGGCTATCTATCCAACCCCGAATTCCATGTCAAATCGTTTTTTTCAAAAC
>NZ_JBWKPL010000014.1:0-1043 GCF_059418225.1 Caulobacter sp. GW821-FHT09B08
GAGCGCTTCCAGCCGCCGAAGCTGTGATAGGCCACCGGCACGGGGATCGGCACGTTGATCCCGACCATGCCGACATTGACCCGCGATGCGAAGTCGCGCGCGGCCTTGCCGTTGCGGGTGAAGATGGCCACGCCGTTGCCGTACTGGTGCTTGGAGGGCAGGTCGACGGCCTCCTCGAAGGTCTCGGCCCGGACCATCTGCAGGACGGGACCGAAGATCTCTTCCTGATAGGTCTTCATGCCGGTCTTGACCCCGTCGAACAGCGACGGGCCGATGAAGAAGCCCTTCTCGAAGCCCTGCAGGGCGAAGTCGCGGCCGTCGACGACCAGCTCGGCGCCCTCCTCGACCCCGATGCGGATGTAGTCGGCGATCTTGGCGCGGTGCTGGGCGCTGACCACGGGGCCGTAGTGGGCCCCCGCATCGGTGGAGATCCCGACCTTCAGGCTCTCGATCTCGGCGATCATCCGCTCGCGCAGCTCGTCGGCGGTCTTCTTGCCGACGGGGACGACGACCGGCAGGGCCATGCAGCGCTCGCCGGCCGAGCCGAAGGCCGCGCCGGAGAGGTCTTTGACCACCTGGTCCAGGTCCGCGTCGGGCAGGACGATGCCGTGGTTCTTGGCCCCGCCCATGGCCTGGACCCGCTTACCGTTGGCGGTGCCGGTCTGGTAGACATAGTGGGCGATGTCGGAGGAGCCGACGAAGCTGACGGCCTTGATGTCCGGATGGGCCAGGATGCCGTCCACGGTGGACTTGTCGCCGTGCACGACGTTGAGCACGCCGGGAGGCGCGCCGGCCTCCATGAACAGTTCGGCCAGCTTCACCGGCACCGTCGGATCCTTCTCCGAGGGCTTGAGGATGAAGGTGTTGCCCACGGCGATGGCGATGCCGAACATCCACATCGGGATCATGGCCGGGAAGTTGAACGGGGTGATGCCGGCCACCACGCCCAGCGGCTGGCGCATCGAATAGACGTCGATGCCCGGGCCGGCGCTCTCGGTATATTCGCCCTTGAGCACATGGGGGATGCCGCAGGCGAACTCGAT
>NZ_JBWKPL010000015.1:0-1018 GCF_059418225.1 Caulobacter sp. GW821-FHT09B08
GGGTGGAGCAGCCCGGTAGCTCGTCAGGCTCATAACCTGAAGGTCACAGGTTCAAATCCTGTCCCCGCACCCAAGACAAGAATGGCCTCCTTCGGGAGGCCATTTTCGTTTGTGCGCTTGGCTTTGGCGCGCCTGGGCGATTTTTCAGACTCCGAACCGTCACAGAGCGCTTGAGAGGCCACGGCCGGCCTGCGCCCCCGCCTTTCAACCGCCTGTCCTGGTCCGCCCGGCGAGCCTGCGGCGCGTCTCGCGGGCTTTCCGCCAGCTCGGCGCTCCGATGTCCGAGCGACACGAGGCCACGCCGCGGGGAAACGATCGCCTGGTCGGCCTGGCCGACCCGAGCTCGAGCGACGATTCGACGCTGGCCGACGCCGCCGATCAGCCGCCGAGTCGGAAAACGGAGGCTTCTAGCGAGTGAGCCCCTCCTTTTCGTCTGCAGATCCAGCGGAATGTGGGTCGGCCACGCCCCCAATCGATTCGAAACCGTGCCGCCGGCGCCGACGTGTCGGCCCCGAATCCAAGATTTCCGCCGTCGTCGCGCCGAAACCGTCGACGCGAACGCGCTGTCGAGCTCTTCCAGGAAGAATCCAGCCAGGCTAGGCCGCCCCGCGCCGATTCGCTCTGAAGATCCGCACGCGCTCGGAGATCGCCGCCACCGCGGCGCCTGAGCTAAGATCCAGGAGCTTCGGACATGTTCCGGTTGCCCCGGCGACGGAACGATTCGCGCTTGCGCCGCCGCCTCCCTCCCGCTGGCGTCCGGGCGACCTTTCCGAGCTGAGCGCCAGGTCCCGCCGACTCAACGGCCCCGGCGGACAGGGCCGATATGCCTGGACCGCCGATTCGTGAATCGGCGGATCCCCTTCGCCCTTCAGCCCCGCCGCCTCGGTCGCGGGGAGGGGAGGCGGCGGCCGGGATCCGCGACCGCAGGGCGCGGCCCGGCCGCCAAAGCCCAAGTGGCCAAAGCCCAAGTGGCCAAAGCCCAAGTGGCCAAAGCCCAAGTGGCCAAAGCCCAAGTGGC
>NZ_JBWKPL010000016.1:0-732 GCF_059418225.1 Caulobacter sp. GW821-FHT09B08
CCGTTTAACGCCCGATGTCGGCGGAGGCGGCTATCTATCCAACCCCGAATTCCATGTCAAATCGTTTTTTTCAAAACTTTCTGACCAAACCCACCAGAACCGGCCGAAGCCAGACCCAGTAGGTCGTGGCGACCTTCTAGAGAAGAGCGCCAATCAAGTCAAGCAAGAATTTACAAGAAACTCTTTCCGAACTTGCGAGGACCTAGCTTGAATTCTTTCGAACTCTTCACCAGATCCTCCGGAGCCGCGCCTTCTAGTGAAGCCGGAACCCCGTGTCAATCTCGTTTTTGACCAATCATAAGATCAACAACGAAACCGAATACTTCATCGAACTTCGGAATTCTTTTGGAATTCTTGGTAGCGATGAGGAGCGGCGCTTCTATTGAAGCATCACTCCGGAGTCAACCGCCTCGTTTTCGCATCTTTCGTTTCAGCCAAGGCCGTGACGAAGAGACAAAAGGAGATCCCTGGGCTGCCGAGGCTGCCCGCCTGGATCCGTAACCGAGTCGATTGGAGCGCGGAAACTAGCGAAGTCGGCCAAAGAAAGCAAGAGGCTGAAAGCCTCACCTTCGCGGCCGCGATCGCGTTTCCGAGCAGGCGGCGGATATAGGCCTGTGACCGTCGCGTGACAACCCCTCTTCGGTCGAATCCAGCCGCCACTTGGGCTTTGGCCACTTGGGCTTTGGCCACTTGGGCTTTGGCCACTTGGGCTTTGGCCACTTGGGCTTTGGC
>NZ_JBWKPL010000017.1:0-596 GCF_059418225.1 Caulobacter sp. GW821-FHT09B08
TGGCCCCGCAGGGGCCACCGCGGCGCGGCCGGCCGGCGGCCGGTCCTTGACACGGCCAGACGCCAGAGCAGGCTCGCCTCCAAGGGTCTAAGGCGAGGCCTCGCCGCTGCGGGCGGAGGTTCGACGGGGCGGGGCTCTGGGGACATGCACTCACGGCAGGGTGTTGGCCGGGTGTGCGGGGCGGTTGGGGTGAGTGCGTGTCCCCCAAGTCGTCCGCTGAGCCTGGCGGGCGCCGTGACCGAAGGTGGGGACACGCACTCACTTCAAGGCCGTTGATCAGCCCGCCGAGGTCTTGCCGTGAGTGCATGTCCCCGACGATTCAGCGGCCACGGCTGGGGACACACGCATGCGTGTGTCCCCATCAGCAAGCATCTATCCCTAGCGGATAGCGACCGGAGTCCAGCGATTTCAATTGCTTGAAGTTTTTCGAGCCAACTTATCCCCACACTCCAAACCGCCCGTATCCTGATCTCACCTGAAAGCACGGGAAGGGCGCACGTACGGCGACCGTTGCGGCTCTCAGGGGTGGTCGAGCGGGGAGCGTCCGTCGGCCGGTCTGGTGGGGCCTTTCGGGTCGGTCGGCGTGTCGGAGCCTT